>NZ_BMOT01000027.1 GCF_014647215.1 Shewanella aestuarii | reverse complement strand
GTAGCTACCGGGCAATGCCATTGGCATGACAACCCGAACACCAGCGGTTCGTCCACTCCGGTCCTCTCGTACTAGGAGCAGCTCCCTTCAATCATCCAACGCCCACGGCAGATAGGGACCGAACTGTCTCACGACGTTCTGAACCCAGCTCGCGTACCACTTTAAATGGCGAACAGCCATACCCTTGGGACCGACTTCAGCCCCAGGATGTGATGAGCCGACATCGAGGTGCCAAACACCGCCGTCGATATGAACTCTTGGGCGGTATCAGCCTGTTATCCCCGGAGTACCTTTTATCCGTTGAGCGATGGCCCTTCCATTCAGAACCACCGGATCACTATGACCTACTTTCGTACCTGCTCGACGTGTATGTCTCGCAGTTAAGCTGGCTTATGCCATTGCACTAACCGTACGATGTCCGACCGTACTTAGCCAACCTTCGTGCTCCTCCGTTACTCTTTGGGAGGAGACCGCCCCAGTCAAACTACCCACCAGGCACTGTCCTCA
>NZ_BMOT01000026.1 GCF_014647215.1 Shewanella aestuarii | reverse complement strand
TTCGACCAAGAGTGATTAGAAAAAGGAACGAGCATGAATAAATTAGTTGAAACCTACTGTGATGTCGATGATTTCTGTCACTTATTTATCCCACATTGGCAGCGCATACTGCTTGAAAATGGTGAAATGAAGCGCAATAGAGCTTGTCGCCTTTCTCCTGCAGAAGTGATGACCATTATTATTCATTTCCATCAATCACATTACCGAGATTTCAAAAATTACTATCTGAACTATGTTTGTCGCCAGCTAAAGCCCTATTTTCCTGAGTTGTTAAGCTACACGCGTTTCCTTGCATTAATGCCTAGCGTCGTTGTGCCCATGTGTAGCTATCTGACTTCAAAGCTTGGAAAGCCAACTGGAATTCAGTTTGTCGACTCCACTAAAATTGAAGTCTGTCATATCATTCGAGCGAAGCGAAATAAGGTTTTTGAAGGCACTGCCGAACACGGCAAGGGAACCATGGGGTGGTCGTTTGGATTTAAACTGCATCTTATTATCAATCATTTGGGTGAAATTGTAGCGTTAAAACTGACGAAAGGTAATGTGGATGACAGGCAGCCTGTAAGTGAAATGGCTGAGTACCTTTTCGGTAAGCTTTATGGCGATAAAGGCTACATTAGCCAAGCCCTAACGGGTG
>NZ_BMOT01000025.1 GCF_014647215.1 Shewanella aestuarii | reverse complement strand
GGCACTGTTGCAAAGTTAGCGATGAGGCAGCCTTTTGTCTTATTCAAAGGCCTTACATTTCAAAAACTCTGCTTACCAGGCGCATTTCGCCCAGGGGATCACCATAATAAAATGCTGAGGCCTGGCCTTTGCGTAGTGCACGCATCACCTCAATACCTTTGATGGTGGCGTAAGCCGTCTTCATGGATTTAAATCCCAGCGTGGCGCCGATTATCCGTTTCAGTTTGCCATGATCGCATTCAATCACGTTGTTCCGGTACTTAATCTGTCGGTGTTCAACGTCAGACGGGCACCGGCCTTCGCGTTTGAGCAGAGCAAGCGCGCGACCATAGGCGGGCGCTTTATCCGTGTTGATGAATCGCGGGATCTGCCACTTCTTCACGTTGTTGAGGATTTTACCCAGAAACCGGTATGCAGCTTTGCTGTTACGACGGGAGGAGAGATAAAAATCGACAGTGCGGCCCCGGCTGTCGACGGCCCGGTACAGATACGCCCAGCGGCCATTGACCTTCACGTAGGTTTCATCCATGTGCCACGGGCAAAGATCGGAAGGGTTACGCCAGTACCAGCGCAGCCGTTTTTCCATTTCAGGCGCATAACGCTGAACCCAGCGGTAAATCGTGGAGTGATCGACATTCACTCCGCGTTCAGCCAGCATCTCCTGCA
>NZ_BMOT01000024.1 GCF_014647215.1 Shewanella aestuarii | reverse complement strand
TTCAACCGCTTACAGAACGCTCCTCTACCGCTTGCAGTAAACTGCAAACCCGTAGCTTCGGTGGTATGTTTAGCCCCGTTAAATCTTCCGCGCAGGCCGACTCGACTAGTGAGCTATTACGCTTTCTTTAAATGATGGCTGCTTCTAAGCCAACATCCTAGCTGTCTAAGCCTTCCCACATCGTTTCCCACTTAACATACACTTTGGGACCTTAGCTGACGGTCTGGGTTGTTTCCCTTTTGACGACGGACGTTAGCACCCGCCGTCTGTCTCCCGAGTAGTACTCATTGGTATTCGGAGTTTGCAAAGGGTTGGTAAGTCGGGATGACCCCCTAGCCTTAACAGTGCTCTACCCCCAATGGTATTCGCTCGAGGCGCTACCTAAATAGCTTTCGAGGAGAACCAGATATCTCCCGGTTTGATTGGCCTTTCACCCCCAGCCACAAGTCATCCGCTCATTTTTCAACATAAGTCGGTTCGGTCCTCCAGTTGATGTTACTCAACCTTCAACCTGCCCATGGCTAGATCACCGGGTTTCGGGTCTACGCCTTGCAACTAAACGCGCAGTTAACACTCGGTTTCCCTACGGCTCCGCTATTCGCTTAACCTCGCTACAAAACGTAAGTCGCTGACCCATTATACAAAAGGTACGCAGTCACGGTCTCAAGAACCGCTCCCACTGCTTGTACGTATACGGTTTCAGGTTCTATTTCACTCCCCTCACAGGGGTTCTTTTCGCCTTTCCCTCACGGTACTGGTTCACTATCGGTCAGTCAGGAGTATTTAGCCTTGGAGGATGGTCCCCCCATATTCAAACAGGATGTCACGTGTCCCGCCTTACTCGTTTTCATCTATGGTTAGTTTTCGTGTACGGGGCTATCACCCTGTGCCGCTGTGCTTTCCAACACATTCCACTAACACCCCATAGACTTAAGGGCTAATCCCCGTTCGCTCGCCGCTACTA
>NZ_BMOT01000023.1 GCF_014647215.1 Shewanella aestuarii | reverse complement strand
AGGGGAATCTCGGTTGATTTCTTTTCCTCTGGGTACTTAGATGTTTCAGTTCCCCAGGTTCGCCTCACACAGCTATGTATTCACTGTATGATGACCACTTATGTGGCCGGGTTTCCCCATTCGGACATCGTTAGCTCAAATGCTTGTTACTAGCTCGCCAACGCTTTTCGCAAGTTACTACGTCCTTCATCGCCTCTGACTGCCAAGGCATCCACCGTATACGCTTAGTCACTTAACCATACAACCCAAATGAGTTTCACTTGCGTGAACTATTCGCGTTATATCGCAACTAGCTGGTTTTTACTTGTCTCACTCCCGACCAGGAAGTGTGACTCGCCTTAGTTTTTAGAATATTCAAGACACTTAAACAGTGTTTTGAGAACTCAATGTTCAATACATTACATATTGAACGATTTGTAATTAACACAACGACAGACATCATCATGTTAAATACTATCAGCTTTCCAAATTGTTAAAGAGCGGGCTTAAAAAAGCCAAAGATAAAATTTCGTTTATCTTTGGCATCTCGGACCAATATGTATGTTTCTCACTCAAGAGAATGGTGGAGCTATGCGGGATCGAACCGCAGACCTCCTGCGTGCAAGGCAGGCGCTCTCCCAGCTGAGCTATAACCCCTTTACATACAGCGAGAAACATATCACGGTACCAATTATATAATTGGCGAAGCCAAATCGAATTTTAGCAAGTTAATTCAATGTTACGTTTAGTCAGCTAAACGAGTATTTAATTAACGCAGATAAAATGAAGATTTGGTGGGTCAGAGTGGACTTGAACCACCGACCTCACCCTTATCAGGGGTGCGCTCTAACCAGCTGAGCTACAGACCCATTCTTTTTGGTCTTTTAATCGTTACTCAGCGTTGCTTTCGTCATTCAGTCGTCATGTAGTGAACTACACTTCCTCCCTCATTTCTCAAGCGCCTTGATTAACAATCAAAATCCGCAAAAATACCTTTCGATATCTTTCTCTTTCTTTCTATCAAGTAATCTGTGTGAACACTCAACAAATA
>NZ_BMOT01000022.1 GCF_014647215.1 Shewanella aestuarii | reverse complement strand
AGGCTTTAGCTGCAACTAAAGCTTTCATTTGTCGTAGTTCGATTGAGTGCTGGCTCCTCTATTGAGAGACCGATAACAAGAAAGAACGCGACAAACGACTCCAAGCAAAATACTCGAATAGTCTACTGGGTCTCGAACCCGCATTTGCAAGCAAGAGTTAGCTTATTATGAAAACAAAAACTAATCAAAACATTAACGTCGGTGTCGATACTGGCAAGTTCCAACTCGACATTTATATTCGACCACTCGATATCTATTTCACCGTATCTAACGATGAAAAAGGCATTAAAGAAGCGGTGAAGCTCATTAAAAAACATCACCCTGAACGTATTGTCATTGAAGCAACCGGACGGCTTGAAATGCCGTTTATTATGGCTTGTGCGAATGCTAACTTACCCTTCGTTATCGCTAACCCTGTACACATAAAACGCTTTGCTGGTGCAATTGGCCAACGCGCTAAAACTGACAAGCTAGATGCGCAGCTCATTGCCCACTATGGCGATGCGATTAAGCCTAAGCTATCTACTTTAAAGCCAGACATCATGCAGGTTATGAGCGATTTAGTCTCAAGACGTAATCAAATTATGGCAATGCAAACGATGGAGAAGAACAGGCTGCAAATCCTGCCGAAAGAACTAGCGATGACTATTAAACCTATTCTGACTGTGTTTAAAAATCAGATTGCAAAAATTGAAACTAAAATTGTTAATCTCATCGAATCAACCCCTGACTACCAAGCTAAAAATATCATCCTACAAAGTATGAAAGGCATCGGTAAAATTGCTGCGGCGTCCATCATCAGCAACCTACCAGAATTAGGTTATATCAATAACAAAGAAGCCAGCTCATTAGTTGGTGTGGCACCCATGAATAAAGAAAGTGGACGCTTCAAAGGGCATAGAAAAATCCAAGGCGGACGACATCAAGTGAGAACCGTTTTATACATGGCCATGATGTCAGCGATACAATCTAATCCCGTTTTTAAAGAGACATATCAGCGATTAGTGGCGGCAGGAAAAGCAAAGAAAGTGGCTATTATTGCCTGCATAAGAAAGATGGTTGTGATCTTAAATTCGATGTTAAG
>NZ_BMOT01000021.1 GCF_014647215.1 Shewanella aestuarii | reverse complement strand
CAGAGATAGCTGCAGTTAAAGTTGTTTTACCATGGTCAACGTGACCGATGGTGCCTACGTTTACGTGGGGCTTATTACGTTCAAATTTAGCTTTTGCCATGGTATCGCCTCAATCCAATAGTTTGGTGATGAAAACACACATATAGTAAAAATCCGATGCATATATATGACATCGAATCAATTTTTAGTTAGGCGCTTGATTATGACAGGCTGGTGCTGATAGGCAGATTCGAACTGCCGACCTCACCCTTACCAAGGGTGCGCTCTACCAACTGAGCCATATCAGCAAACAAATATTGGAGCGGATGGCGGGAATCGAACCCGCGTTATCAGCTTGGAAGGCTGGAGTAATACCATTATACGACATCCGCGCAACCTACATAGGCTACCTAACTACCTAGAAAAAGTGGTGGAGGGAGAAGGATTCGAACCTTCGAAGGCTGAGCCGTCAGATTTACAGTCTGATCCCTTTGGCCACTCGGGAACCCCTCCACAGAAAATGGTGCCGGCACCAAGAGTCGAACTCGGGACCTACTGATTACAAGTCAGTTGCTCTACCAACTGAGCTATGCCGGCGTGTCATTTCGGGAACGGATATTAGGTAAATGTGAGGATAAGTGCAATAGAAAAATGACAAAAAAGCCAAAAAAAGTCTCGATCGATGTTTTTTTATGCTTATGTAGCCATCGAAGATGAATTAAACATCATTTCCTTGTTTCAAACACACAATTGATTCCTAAAGTATTGTCCCTTAATTAGGGATCGTGTAATGTGCCAGACCCAGTATAGAAATTGGTTTGATAATGCAAAACTCCATTCAACAAGCCCTTTACCTGTCTTTTCAACGCCAAAAATGGTCTGAATTGCGTAAATCTGTGCCATTAACCCTAAGCCAAGAAGAATTAGAAAACTTGCGGGGGATGAATGAAAAATTATCATTGGATGAAGTCACCGATATTTATTTACCATTAAGTCGATTACTTAACCTTATTGTGGGTTCTAAACAACAGCGTGGGATGATAGTTGACAAATTTCTTGAACAACGGGCATCTCACTCACCCTATATTATCAGTATTGCCGGCAGTGTGGCTGTGGGTAAGAGTACCACTGCACGTATTTTACAAACCCTACTTCAACGCTGGCCTGAACACCCAAAAGTAGATCTGGTCACAACCGATGGTTTTTTGTACCCGTTAGCTGATTTAAAACGCAAAGGATTATTACAGCGAAAAGGCTTTCCAGAAAGCTATGATATGAAAATGCTAGTCGACTTCATTTCATCTGTAAAAGCAGGCGATAAACACGTTTTAGCGCCAGTATATTCTCATGTTAGCTATGATCGATGCCATGACCAACATCAAGTCATCGAACAACCAGATATTTTGATACTTGAAGGGTTAAATGTCTTGCAAACAGGTTTAGACTCTCCCGTTGATATCAGACGTCCTTTTGTTTCGGACTTTGTGGACTTCTCTATCTATGTTGATGCGAAAGAGCATTTATTAAAAGAGTGGTATCAACAACGATTTTTGCAATTTAGGAAAGGGGCATTTAGCGATCCTAAATCATTCTTCCATCACTATGCCTCTTTAAGTGATGAAGAGGCCAACTCAATTTCTGCTAATATTTGGGATACGATTAACGGCCCCAATTTACAGCTAAATATTCAACCTACCCGTGAGCGTGCAAATCTGATTTTGCAAAAAGGACCAAACCATCTTATGGACAAGGTTCTTTTACGTAAATAGAGTTACGTGTCCTTTAGTTGTTACATTCCGTGTTAAATTGATTTTTACCGTAAAGATTGGAATGTAACAATTAACAACTTCAATTGAACTATTTGAAAAAGGTTTCTCATTCTAGCTATACACCACGTAAACTGATTTCACCACCAATGTAAGCTTTAATCTCGTTGTTAGCCTCAATAAGTACAGCACCTTGGTCATCAATCCCCTTACAAACGCCAAACACTTCGTTCGGTGCCATCAATAATTTTATGGGCTTATTGGCAAATAAATCATGCTTATTCCAAAACGCAATAAATGGCGTCAATCCATGAGTACTAAAAGTGTGAATATCAGATTTTAACTGACGATGCAGTGATATTAGAAGCTGTGTTTTGTCAGGGAGGGCACCTTGAGAAGCTAAATCACTCCATGGTTGATCGATTAATTCACCTTGAGCCGCTGACATACTCATATTGATGCCAAAGCCAATCACCAACTCCGTTTTTTGAGCTTCTGTTTTTGCCACTTCAATTAAAATTCCGGCAAGTTTTTTATCATCTAAGTAAATATCATTTGGCCACTTTAAACCTAAGCCGGTGATATTCATTTCCGACAGTGTTTTAACGATTGAACACGCAATCACAAGGCTCAACCCCATTAATGTGGCTGCATTAGCTTCAAATCGCCAAAAGAGTGATGCATAAAGATGATTACCATAGGGTGATAACCATTGGCGTCCACGTCGACCTCTACCGGCAGATTGGTATTCAGCAATGCAAATATCTCCGGATTTTAGGTCATCAAAATGGCTCAAGGTAAAACTGTTTGTGCTATTAATTTCATCAAAATAGAAGCATCGATTGTCAATTCCGCTGATCAAGGCTTGCTCATCAACGAGAGCTATCGGATTTGCCAGTTTATATCCTTTGCCTTTAACACTAAAAATTTCAACACCATAATCAGACAGCGCATCAATATGTTGATTCACAGCCATGCGGGTTAAACCGATTTCAGTCGCGATAGCCTCCCCAGAGGTAAAATGGTTAGCACTTAATAAAGCTAGTATCTGCCTCTTACGAGACCAATGATCATTGATCATAAAGTTACCTCACCAAATCGGGCAATTAATCTAGGTTCTACCTCAAGCGTAACGCCAAATCGCTTCTCAATCTTATCGGTTACATGCATCGCTAACTGACAAATTTCAGTTCCAGTAGCCTCACCAGTATTGGTAAACACCAGAGCTTGCTGCTCATGTATAGATGCTCCGCCGATAGAAAACCCTTTCAAGCCAGCATTATCAATCATCCAGCCGGCGGCTAATTTAGTATGCTGTTCATCATGGGTAAATCCCACAATATCAGGATATTGTTGCTTTAATACCAAAAAACGCTGATTGGAAATGATTGGGTTTTTAAAGAAACTGCCAACATTACCAATTATTTTTGGATCTGGTAGCTTCGACTGTCTAACATTGCAAACCATTTCAAGTACTTCTTGAGGGCTTACAGTGGCCGCATTAAGGCTATTTAAGGGGGAATAACCTAAGTTAGGCAGCCAGTTCGTCGATAATCTTAATTTAACCGCTGTAATTACTGACCTATCTTTGAGTTGTTGCTTAAAAATGGACTCGCGATAGCCAAACTGACAGTCTTGATGACTAATTTCAAAAAGTTGCGATGAATCTAAGTCAACAAACTCAACTGATTCGCATACATCTTTGAACTCCACTCCATATGCACCAATATTTTGAATAGGTGCTGCTCCAACTGTACCTGGTATTAATGCTAAATTCTCAATGCCAAAATAGCCATTTTCGACACAATAGGTAACCAAGCTATGCCAATCTTCACCGGCTTCTACAGTTAGCAGTATATCTGTGCCCTGTTGCTCAACAACAATACCCTTGGTTTCAACGATAACAACTGAGCCACAAAAATCCTCAGTAAATACCACGTTACTCCCGCCCCCTAATACCATCATAGCCTTATCAGAATGATAGAGTTCGAGACAAGTATTGATCAAAGTTTCTTTAGTATTGACATGAATAAGCTCATCACACAGCTGGTTCAAGCCAAGAGTATTAAAAGGAAGTAAGGAAGCAGACATATTGAATTAGCAATAAAAGTATAGATAAAGCATTGTAACAGGTAACAAGCCTTCGGATGAATTCAAACATCAAAGTTTATGAAGGGGAATCGATATACTGATAATAATAATCGCCTCTGACTGTAGTGGCACACTAATTTTGACCACTACAGACAGCGGCATATCGGCGACATGGTTTCTGATTAGGCACGAGGAGATTTTTTCGCAAAAACAAAAAGGCCACTCCTTAAGAGTGGCCTTGCTGTTGCTATTTAAAGCGTATTAGGCGCCTGGAAATGAAGCTCTATGGTTTCCAGACAAATTTGTCTATTTAACGTCAATCGACATTAAATAATAATTTGGAAAGCTGATGCATGCTCTGTTTACAACACGCTATTTTGAGTTATCACACTATCTAAGTGCTTTATTCTAATACTAAGTATCAGTAAAACCCATCTGGGTTGTATGGTTAAGCCTCACGGGTCATTAGTACAAGTTAGCTCAAC
>NZ_BMOT01000020.1 GCF_014647215.1 Shewanella aestuarii | reverse complement strand
ATTGGATAACAACCTAATATCATGATCCGAATAGATATTGTTCATTTCATTTTTTATAAGAGATATTTGGTTTTTTTTAGATAAATGAGACTTTCCAACAGTGCGAAGCTTAGTTAAAGACGTTGAGGTATCAGAAATCAACCACCCAAACCTTTCAAATAAAAATGACAACACACTTGCATGTATCAATGTAATTTCATTATCTTGGTTATAATTTTGTTTTTTTCCATAAATATCAAAATAAACAGGCCCACGTGCACTCATAAAAGCAATGGATTTAGATATCGTTTTATTCCAATCAGGTTTGCCGATATTTTTTACATTTACAGCATATTTATGTGTATATAAGCCATTTCTTTGATAATCACTTAGTAATTCAATAATAAGGCCTAATTGGCTATCACCAACAAGTTCACTCCCTTCATCATTGGCAGTTTTAGTACTATTTGAAATTAGTGAATAACGATAAATAGCTTGTAACAACTGCGATGCTTTCGATACTAATAACTTATGATCGTCTTTGCTTACGATCGTGTTACGTGGAAAAAATACATGAGCAGCACCATCGTCAACTACCATACCGCAAAACATCACACTATTATCCTTATCAAATAATAGTGAATGCTTACTCAACTCATGCTTAATTTTAGTAGGCAATGTGCTCAAGTGTGACCGATCATGATATACGTATAATTGATGCTCCATTAACTTAGGCCTCAGCAATGGTTATCGGCTCACCATTTGCACGTAACTCATTTATAACAACGTCACTAAATACAATACCGTTAGCTTTAATAGTCTTAATAAGTTGATACAATGTAGGGTTTTTTTCAGTATCAAAAATAACTTCACGATGAGCATGCCTTAGTACATCTTCCCAAAGATACATCGATAACTTACCAGCAAGCATAGCTTGTGAATTTTCAAGCTCTTTTTCTGAAACAAACCAAGGGCCTAAAAGTCTATCTTCAGGTATTTGAGCTTCTGAAAGTTGAGCGTTAATAACTTTTGATAATACTTCCCAACTCACAGCAAACAGCTCGGTACCAACATTGATAATAAAGTCGCCCTGAGGGTATTCATCGCCTTCGATACTGACATACTCAAACTGCCAACGACGTTTAAATGCTGAATCCATCGGCATAACAGCCTGATCACTGCTGTTCATCGTTGCTAAAAGAGATAAATTAGCAGGTAGTACTAACTTTCCACTAACCAATAAAGAGGCTGCATGTGTTTCTAAGTAGCCCTTAAAATCAGCATCTACGACATCTATGGAATATTGACTTCTACCATCAGCCCTACGGTCTAAAAGTTGAAAAATATCTCCAAAAACTGCGGCAGCCGCTGCACGGTTAATTTCTTCTATAACTAAGAAACACGGTTGTTCATCATTAGCGGCCTTCACCAAGGCCAAAGAAAAAGGGCCTGGTCTAAATTGATAACTAATATCGCCATCGATCATGCAAGGTTTTAAACAACCAACAAAATCACTATATTGGGTTTCTGAATGAAAAACGGTTCTAATACTATTTTCATCAGTAGCTAATTCATCAATTTTATGACTTTTACCTGTACCTGGTGCACCGTAATAGATCTGATTAATACCACAAGACTCTACAACCGTAGATACAGATTCAGTAAATGATATTTCGGATGGCTGAAGATGGCTAAACGCTTGTCTTAAAGGCTGATTCAAAGAAAAGGCTTCAATGATTAGAGATAATCGATCCGAACTCGCAACAATAACTTTAGCAGCAAGCAAAATAGCAGATTGATAAGCATCACTTCGATCTAATGTTTTACCTGTTGTTTGGCCTGTTTTTGAAAACGGTTTAAACCACCAGTCCCTTTCATCTAGGAAACGAAAGAACAATGTTTTACTTATTGTATCGACACCAAAAAAAATATCGATTTCATTAATAAAATCAGCTACTAATTTTTTGTCTGGATGGTTTTTCCAATCTGTCGACGGTATCAGTTTAAACAGTGACTTGATATTAACTGATGAATAACCCAGCCCCTTTAAAGTAGCCGTTATAGTTTCAAGAACAACCCTATATTGTTCAAGATAAGTAGCAAACTCATGATATGCAGCACCAAACCATAAGCTAGATGAAGCGAGGTCTGTCCTTAAACCTTTCTCGTTAGTTAAACTAATTGAGAACGGATAAATATTAACAGAGGAATTTGGTTCAATCCCTTGAATAGACGCTTTTAACTTTTCAGCCAAAATAGGAGTTATTTCTATATCTGAAGTGAATGGAAATTCATCGAACTTTATACGACATTCATCAATAGATTTACTTAGATCTTTTAGCACAAACCCACTCCTTGTTCTGCACCATATTGAATGTTACTATCCCGGGTCATAAACCGGATAAGTTAAGTGTGGCCATGAACGAAAATACAATTAATAAAGCTGAATATATCAAGAAAACTAGAAAAAACCTTGGTTTAGATCCAATAGAATTTGCAAATTTACTGGGTATGGCCTCAACAGGTGAAAGAACGGTAAGAGGATGGGAATCAGGAGAACATAAGCCAAGCCCAAAAAAGTGGCTGGACATCACGATGCTTGAGCAAATAATGAACGAAAAATTAACTTTAGCCCCTTTCAGCCATGATCCTCTAACAAAGGAAAGGTTTAAATTTATTGACTTATTTGCGGGTATTGGAGGTATACGCCTACCATTTCAAAAATTAGGCGGCAAATGTGTATTCACGTCTGAGTGGGATAAGTTTGCCCAAAAAACTTATTTAGCCAACTACGGTGAAATGCCCAAAGGCGATATAACTCAAATACCAACAAGCGATATACCTGATCATGATCTTTTATTGGGAGGCTTTCCTTGCCAAACATTCTCACAAGCTGGATTAAAAAAAGGATTTAGTGATACAAGAGGCACTATGTTCTTTGAAATACAAAGAATACTTGCTGACAAAAAACCTAAAGCATTTCTACTTGAAAATGTGAAGCAACTTAAAGGGCATGATAAAGGCCGCACACTAGAAACAATTCTCTCAATTTTGAGAGGTGAACACTCGCAAGATATACCTACAGATGTACCTATGAGTGAAGATGCACGCCATGCATTAGCCGAAAAACTAAACTATTGGGTTGATGTTAGAGTATTAAGAGCTGCAGATTTTGGTGTCCCACAAAATAGAGAACGAGTTTTCATCGTTGGATTCGATAAAAATCATTATCAGAATATAGATTTTGATAATGTATTTGAATGGCCGACGCCACCAAAATCACCAACAAAATTAGGCGATATTCTTGATGATTTAAGTAAAATACCTATATCAGAAGATAAATTTACTATTTCAGAAAGATTATGGGCTGGTCATAAAAAAAGAAAAGAAGAACATAAAATCAAAGGTAATGGATTTGGTTATTCACTTTTTAATGAAGAAAGTGAATATACCAGCACAATAAGTGCAAGATACTATAAAGACGGTTCAGAGATTCTTATAGATCAGAGTGTAGTAGGAAAACCCCCACGAAAACTAACACCAAGAGAGTGCGCTAGATTACAAGGATTTCCAGAAAATTTTATTGTTGATGCGGTATCGCTGGGACAAATTTATAAGCAGTTTGGTAACTCAGTTTGTATGAAAGTTATTGATGCTGTTGCAGATAAAATAGTTAAGACAATGGAAGAGTGTAAATCCTTCACATCTAATTAATGACTCTTTCTATTGCAGCAACACCGGTAACACTAGTTAATACTTATAGTTACAATCAAAAAAAGCCGCAAAATTGGCGGCTTTTTTAATATAAATCTAATTTAAAAAAAGTTTATGCAACGCGAGTTTCTGGAAGAGCTGTAATATTAATCGGCTTATCCATGTTTTCAGCCTCCCAAGTATCAAGCTTTGCCTGCATGTTAATCCAAACAGCAACACCAGTTCCTGTAGACTCCGCTAATCGTCGAGCCATAGCGTGAGAACACTTAGCCTTACCGTTAACGAATTCGCTTAATGCTTTTCTAGTAACACCTAAATACTCTGCTGCTGAAGTTATTGATAATCCTCTTTCATCCAATACAGCGAACTTAAAAAATTCACCGGGATGTGTAGGTTTCCTTATCTGCTTCTGCTTCATTTTCACTCCAACCCCTCCTAAAAAGGAGAAGAAAAATGCCACTATAATAAATAGTGGCTTTACAAAAACTAACGAGATTTAATTTGCTTCCCATGATAGTCAATATAATCGAGGAATATAGCCCCATCATCAACAATCTGGAAAGTTATCCTCCAATTCCCGTTAATCTCAATACTATACACACCCTCTCCAGACCCTTTCTTTTCTGAAAACTTTCGCTGATAAACAGCTTTTAAGTCTTTGGGGTGATGCGTACCATCGATAAAGTCTAGCGCATTCTCTATCGGGACTATGTGATTAGGATTTAATCCTGATGTGTCACCTTGATAGAAAAACTTTTTAAGCGCTTTGTTTGAAAAACTCTTGATTGCCAATACGTATACCTCCCGATGTAAACCGTAGCGTGTTCAATAAAATTCATAGCTTTATCCTTATTTGATTTAATTGTTACCAAATAACGCTTACCAAGCTATTGAATGTATTTACTCACATTAGAGTTCTTCACATAGGGTGGTCATCTGCAACACAACAATAGTAACCTGCAACGTTACACGTGTCAACACTGGGGCGTGCGTACAATTTGTGGTTATGTTAAATAGCCGAGTTAGCGTATCAAAATGAGCATTTCACTTCATTCTGCCCACGAACGTGCGCCTTTCAGTAGCGATGTACGTCAAAAACACCGTATTTTTCCGTGAAAGTTTAATACTAAAAACGCACAATAAATCTGCAATATGAGGTCATTTCGATTTCAGGCAAGATACCGGCTTAACCTGGTATTTTCACAACAAACCAATTTGAAAAAGTTACAAATTCAAAAAAAGATTTTCACTATAAATAATTTGCGAGTCAAAGTAACAATAGCATGCACCACAAATCGTACGGTTTTAGTACGGATAAACTTGACTTAAAAACAATTCATCCGTATTATGTACGGAGTTTTATTTAAAGGTAAAACTATAATAAATTTTAATAATAGATATTTCAAAGTTAACAAAGGAAATAAAAATGAAAGCAATCAATAAGATAGACAATAGCGTCTTCTTTCGATGTAATTGAGGAGGTTATTACTTAGAAAAATTTAATCCAATAAAGGAATTCAATATGAGTATTCAAAGTACGGCGAATGCTGGAGCCATTTCAAAACCAGCAAGAATAGAACTAAAAACCTCGCCAGAGGTGAAGGAACTGCTTGAACGAGCGGCTGCTATAAATGGTATCAATCTCACGGCATTTATCATTAATCACGCCAGAGAAAGAGCTAAAGTAATTGTTGAATCAGAAACTATTGTGAGTTTGAATCAACGCGCTTGGGCTCAATTTGAAGCTATTTTAGATAACCCTCCTAAAGCAACTCCGGAACTTAAGGCACTACTATCGGAGTAATAAATATGAGCGCTACAATTGAGTGCCTTCTACTAAGTAAACTAAATCGACAACCTGACTTTTCAAATTTCAATTCAGGTGATCGATTTCTTGATAATTTTGCAGCTAATAAATTAGCTAAAGCAGATGAAAAAAACGATAATCGTGTCTATGTAGCCTTAGATGGCGACAAAGTTGTCGGCTATGCAACGATGAAAGTTTTTATGATAAATAATGACGAGTATTCAATTTTACCTAGCAAATATCCACGCCTGGTTCCTGTGCTGATGTTAGAGCAAATTGCTGTTGATAAAGCATACCAAGGTAAAGGAATTGGCAAGCGACTGATGCGAGAAGTCATTAAAGCGACTGTACTCGTTAATGAACTCGCCGCCACTAAAGGGCTGGCGCTATGGGCTCACCCAACAGCAACTGATTTCTATCAGAAATTAGCATTTTTGAAAATTTCTGATGGCGTGAAACAAGTGCAAGATATTGATTTAACGTTGATGTTTCTCCATATTGATACAATTATGGACGCACACAAGTAAACAGAGTTATCAAGAAACGGATCACCACTAAACCCCGCTTGCGGGGTTTTTATTTACGCAAATTTTAATTTTGATATTTTAAATACTCGAAACTTGATTTGGTTACATAATCAAGATTTTTTAAGTGGGGAGACAGTAAATGTGACTTGCTGCGGCTTATCCTGAAGAGATCGAATGAAGACAGGCTCAGATGTGGCTGCCATATAATGCTTATCGATAGTTTCGGATTGATCCAAATGCTCGATTAACGCTTTAATGGCCGATCGATATTTTTCAGGCACCCGTAAAACGACTGTTTTTTCATATTTCGTTTTTCTTCCGGCACCCGCTCTTGAACCACCATGGTTATTCTTGATCTCTGTCATCACTATTCCACCCTTGAATAAGTTACACAATCAAGGTATCTCGAATTTGTTACAAAATCAAGAGCCAATGAAGAGCACACCATCTTTATTTAATTGCTCTAAAAAAGAAGGGTTTTTTAATAGATCGGCTGCCATTATATCGGAATCGAAATATTCCATTTTAAAATCGCCGGTAAGACCAAAGTTCAAATAATGCATATACATACACGCCACGATCTTTGCTTTCTCCTCATCAGACTTATCAGGATCCGATTTCATAACTGAGGATTTAATCATTGGAACAGAATAAAATTCCCTGTCCATATCAAAAGGTTCTAATGACTCAACCAGTGCAATTATACTTTCTGACGGTCTTATTTTTTCCGTCAAAAACTCCTCCTCGTTATCTTCATGTGTTTTGTGATTGCCGTAATGGCCGTATTCGCCAAATCGGTATGGAATTTTTCGCATGACACGTAACATCTTAGCTTTAGCTTTACTTCGCTTCTTACGTTTCTCTGCATTACCCATAATCCACTTCCTTAAATTGATTTAAAAAAGATAGGAATACAGCGATTAATCCTTCTCTTTATCTAGAAAACACATCTTAAAAACAACGATTTTGCATCGATTTAGAATGCGTTCATATCCTGTATTTCCCGAAAAAGAATAGCAATACCCCAACCTCTGTCGGATTAGCTTAGCTAATGCTTTTCATAAAACTCGTAGAGTTTAAAAGGGTATTTAGGGAACCCCTAAAGCACACGAATGAATACGACTTGCGAAGCAAAAAGTATACTTTCGACAACGTGCCTATTTTTAAAATCTCAAAAACGCCTAAAATCTCAAAGCAGGTTAAAAAAGGAGTATTTAAAGGCTAAAAAAGACTGCTTTCAGGCCTAAAGAAGACTAACTAAAGCCTTAGAAAAGCGTTAAAAAAGACTGTAAAAAGCGTTAAAAAAGGCCTATATTGTGATGTATAACCTATTTTTACGTGGATTTTGCCAAATAATGGACATTGAAAAATTAAAAATATCGATGAGAAAAGATATTGAAAATAGATTACCGAAACAGGCCGTTTTTAATAATCATTTTAAATATCTTAATGATTTAGTCGTGCAGGGCTACAAGCTCCCCGTTCTTAACGAGATGTTGGGGTTAGGAATAAAGACATCTTATTTTCAATCGCTTTACAAAATAGCCAAGGTAAAAAAAGGCGCAGTGACTAAAACGCTCTCGGTTGCATCACCAGAAGAAACGCCCAGAGTAAAAACGGTTGGATCGGAATGGGCAATGATCTTTCATGACATTTCAAGTAATTTGATCAACGACATTGGAGAAGCAGGATTTGATATTGAGGATGTTAGGGCTTGGGTGAGCGATAACTCTTTAATTTCGTCAGCTCAATTAAGAAAGCACCTACAGCGATTAATAGATACTCCTTAGATCAACGAAAGACGAAAATAACAAAAGATAAATATGAGGATAAACATGAAAAATTTCATTCAAGATTGGGGCGCTGTCATTTTTCTTTTAGTGGCAACGACAGTGCTTATCGCGAGCTACTTTTTGTTCTTCAGATAAATTGATAACGTAACTAAATCAAGTTGGTTTACTAGGCTTGATTTAAGCGGTTTTATTTAAAAAAAGGTATCGGAGGTACTTTTTCCCTATTAAATCGCCTAGAGCTCATTTTAGGGTGGTTAAATTCGATTTTGAGTTGTATTCCTGCCAGACAGTCGCGAAGCGACATGCTTTTAAACACAGTAACAATTCAAAATGCCGGTTAAAGGCCGAAGGCAAAACGAACTTTTCAGGTAGTTCTTAATTTCTCGCCCCTGCCGAAGGCAGGAAATGGCGAGGCATTTTGGGGGGATGCCGGAAACGAGCGTAGCGAGGGGAAGGGCTGGCGGGGGGCAAGCCCCCCAAGAAGGGTTTTTAATTCATAAAAATTCGAGTTTTCCACAGCTCAGATCCAATAAGATCCATATTTAGATCCTAATAGATCCTAATAGATCCAGGGATGCCAGAGTCCTTTAGCACCAAGGTCTGCAGCTAATATTGGTGTATTCTAATTGGGTATATGGTGTATTCTAATTGGGTATATGGTGTATTCTAATTGGGTATATGGTGTATTCTAATTGGGTATGTGGTGTATGCTAATTGGGTAATTATCAAAAATAACTTGTTGTACAACGTTTTTAAATTAAACAAATAAAAACAACAGCTTGATAGGTTTTATTTGTTCACATGTAAAAGACTATTATTTACTTATTCACAAATTAATAATCATAACTTCGATTATCAACTCATCTATATACATATCATCACTTATAACTGCACTAAAACACTCTTAAAACATCTTTTAGCCGTTCAAAAAGAACTCAATGGTGTATGCCGAGTGGGTAAAAAACCATTTTAAAAAATGGTTTATAAGTCAGAAGTCTAGCCGTATATAAATTTGAATTAAAAAAGATTTATAGATAAAAACTTGCTGTTGCTACTCGAAAATCAAGTAATCATATAAAAATATAATTAGGTGTATTCTAAATGGGCTTCATGGTGTACTCTAATTGGGTTAAAAATAAGTGGAACATATGGAAAAATTAGAGAAGCCATTACCTAGCACAAATACAGCATCGTTATATAGTGATAGTAAACATCTGCTGACGATTAACAGCAGTACAAGCGTGCAACCTAATGTTCTTCTCAGGACAGGTGTTTTTACACCTGTAGGACGTAGAACTAATATTAGTGATGTAAAATCTCAAGATTTAAGCCAAGACTTGGTAAGCTTAGATTTATGCCAAAAAGAAGGTTATGACTCAGTTACAGTCAAGGGCCAACGTCTTAATATTGAAACAGACTTTAAAGTTTGGTGCGGTATAGTTCTAGTTTTCAGTAAATTTGGTTACTCATCAAATACGGTCAAACTCTCATTTGCTGAGTTTGCAAAAAGCTGTGGTTACCCAAGCCGTAGATTTGATAAAAATTTAAGACGCCAAATAGGTGAATCTTTAGAGCGTATACAAAGTCAAAGCCTTTCATTCAGAAGAAAAAATACGGAAAAGGCAGTTCATACAGGCATGTTATTACGTGCTATGTATGATGGTGATGCTGATTTAGTCGAATTAATGGCAGATGAAACCTTATGGGATCTTTATCGTGTCGATTACCAAGTTTTAGTCAGTTTACGGGTGTTAGAAAAATTACCTAGAGCAGAAGTAGCACAATGCCTCTATTTGTATTTTACTTCATTACCTAACAACCCTCACCCAGTATCATTTGAGCGGCTAAGAGATCGTTTACGCTTAGAAACCACTAAAAAAGAAGCTAACCGAAAGATAAAAGCTGGAATTAACAAATTAGAAAGCATTGGCTATTTATCTGGTTACTTCACAGCAAAAAATGGTGAGCAATACTACATAATAGATCAACGTTATAAAAAGCTAGAAGCTGCAATATCAGATGTTTTATTTTGATAATGTAACTTTTTCAAGATTTATACTATCAAGTCACGTCATTTATTGAGCGGATTAACGCCTTCGTATTTATTTTATCTTTCATATTGATCAAACCTCTAAATAACTTAGCAGCAGTAATATTTTTACCCGATTCAGCCTCTAAGACTTCCAGCCATAAATTCAGGTTTGCTCTATCATTTTCAGTTAATCGCAACGGCATAGGTGATGTGCCCGTGGTTATATTACGGCGGGTTGATACCGTGGTTATTTTCTCTTTTGACTTTGAACTTTCTTGGGTTTCTTTAGCAGAAACACGTCTACTAAGCCCTGTAACACCCGTTAATTTATTCATATTATGTATTACACTTGTTATACATTGATTCGTTGCATGACTTCTTTAGCCAGGCTCTTATAGTCGGTTAGCGTAGGACTACTAGGCTTGTAACTAAGCAAGGTTTTACCGCATACACTAGCCTGTCCAATATCCTCAGAACGACGAATCGTCGTCGCTAATACTTTGCCTTCTAGTGAAGCTAATTGTTCATCGAGGAAGTTATTAATCAGCTTATTTGCTTTAGCAAATTCATTACGGAATACCGCATAATTCACTTGATCAGTTTCTTTCACTTCTTCTAAAGCATCGAGCAGATCAGCCAATCCATTCAGTGAGAATGATCCTCCATCAACGGGAATCAGGAACATATCAGCAGCCATCATGGCGTTGACAGATGTCAAACTAAGGTTAGGCGGACAATCTAAGATCACTATATCAAAGTCGTTAACTATTGCTTCTAGTTGCTTTAACAAGATGCGCTCACGGTGAACTTTGGTTAGGCTCTGTTCAATGACGCGGCTTAGACGTATGTCGGTCGGACAAATACACAGATTGGCGATAGCTTCACCGTTGGATTGAGCCGGCATTATGGCCTGTTGAATAGGACTCTTTTTTGAGGACTCGAATACATCTGTGATCGAGTTTTCAAATTCGTATTGGCCGCCAGTCATCACGATCGTTAAATTTGCCTGGGGATCTAAATCAATAACCAGAACCCGTTTACCCTCATGCGCTAATTGCGCAGATAGGTTAATCACTGTGGTTGTCTTACCAACTCCACCTTTCTGATTTATCACTGCTAGCGTTTTCAAAGTACATCCCCTATCAAAAATGTATGACAAATGTAATACATTTAAATGATTATGTATAGTTGCCTCTAATCAAAAAAATAATGTATTACATATGAAATACATTTATAAAAATAAAAAACTGTTTTAGATAATTTAGCTACCAATTTAGATAAATTTGATTAATAATAAAATTTATCTAAAACAAAGGAGGGGCTATGAAAAACTATCAAGATATTTTCACTAAAATCAAAGATGCCATTGCTACTGCTTCACGCAACCAAGCTACAGCCGAAATACATCTACAGATGATAAAATACGCCGATCAACTAGATAGCATTACTGCAAAGGAGTTTTGTGAAGGTACAGGCTTAGGCGCAAGCTACGGCACCGAATTTAGCAAAATGCGTAATATTACCACCAGACTTAAAGCTGCTGGTTTAGAATTTAACAAAATATAATCCGTACATTAAAACCAAATATGTAATACATTTGTAATACACACTTTGGTTTAATGACAGAATGATTATTATATAAGATAAAATAATTATTGGTGATAAACCCATGAATAACTATCTAAAATCGTTTGGAAATAGTTTTGAACTCGGTTTTAAAATGAGTGAATACCCGTTCTTAGTTGACCAGAGTTATGGAAACGATATGTGCCCAAGCTTCCACTTTAAGCTTGATAGCGCTTATTATATTTTATGGGTTGATCATGCTGCAGTAGAAAAACGGGAAGATGAAAGTAATAGTCGCTATACAGTGGTTGAAGCGGAGAACTTGGGGGATAACGAATACCCTGAGCTACAAACTAAAGCGAGCCCTGCTTTAGCTGAATTTGAAACAGTGGCTGATATAGTGATTTACCTAAATGAACTTAAAATCAGACTTGCTGCAGAAAAAGTAACGCATTAATGTGACTTATCGACCGTAGATATCCAAAGCAAAAAAATTAATAATTGAATGGTTAAACACCAAAGGCTTAGTTATGCAAACAACCTATGAAGAAGAATATCTCGATCATCATATCTATATTGAACCAAATCCAGATTCGTTCAGTGAAGGTTTTGAATGGGCTATCTGCAAAGATGATTCCGAATGGGATAATGGCCTTGAATTCTCCATCGAAGAAGCCCTAAAGGCCGCACAAAAGGCTGTTGACTTGCTACAAGGAAGCTCTAATTAACTAGTAGTCAAAGTCACTTGTGAATACCAATAAGGTTGATTCTTCAGTTTTTGGCTTTTTAAATATGTACTAATGACATCATGTGGGCAGATGTAATAACACGTTATAGGCGGATAAACATCATCAATCAAAGTACCATCACTTTGTTCACACATATGAATTGATCTTATAGGCCCTCTATTACCAGGGAAAATAAAAGCGTTACTGACTACAGCATGTACCGGTACGATTGTTTTCAAAGCCGTCACATAAAAAAACTGCTTAACTAAATCCCCCCATTTAGGGACAGATTCAATAGAATGGGCCCCATAATACTTTGCATCAATAACACAGTAATCTTCATGTTCCGGCCGCTTAACCACTATATCTGTACGTTGCCCATTTCGCTTAGCATTAATAATAACGACTCTGCCATCACGATTTAATATCTTATAAGCTGGTGTAGGAAGAAGATTATTAACTTCAATCACATTGTCTAAAACCTTGCTTAGCATGTGTTCCCACATTACATGAAAAGAGCGGATCCCCATCACTTCAACAGATGAATCCCTACCTATTTCACTTGAAATGTAGCGCTTTAAATTGGATAACAACCTAATATCATGATCCGAATAGATATTGTTCATTTCATTTTTTATAAGAGATATTTGGTTTTTTTT
>NZ_BMOT01000019.1 GCF_014647215.1 Shewanella aestuarii | reverse complement strand
CAGAGATAGCTGCAGTTAAAGTTGTTTTACCATGGTCAACGTGACCGATGGTGCCTACGTTTACGTGAGGCTTATTACGTTCAAATTTAGCTTTTGCCACGATATATTCCTTTCTTTTCAGAAGTGCTCGTTTAATTCGAGCAATATAACATTTATGCCGTAACCAATATTAGTTACGAGATTCTATAATCGCTTTTGCAATGTTTTGCGGTGCATCTGCGTACTTCAAAAACTCCATAGAGTAAGAAGCACGACCCTGAGATGCAGAGCGCAAATCAGTCGCATAACCAAACATTTCAGATAGAGGGACTACTGCTTGGATAATTTTAACACCAGCGATGCCATCATCCATTCCTTCAATTATGCCACGACGGCGGTTTAAGTCACCTACTACGTCGCCCATATAATTTTCAGGTGTAGTCACTTCTACTTTCATACAAGGTTCGAGCAACACAGGGCTTGCTTCAAGCGCGCCCTTTTTGAAGCCCATAGAACCTGCAATTTTAAACGCCATTTCATTCGAATCCACATCATGATATGAACCATCGAATAAAGTGACCTTAACGTCAAGCACAGGATAACCAGCTAATACGCCGTTTTTCATCTGTTCTTGAATACCTTTGTCAACCGCAGGAATGTATTCACGAGGAATTACACCACCCACTGTATCGTTGACAAATTCGTAGCCTTCACCTTCTTCGCGCGGCTCTATTTTGAGCCACACGTGACCAAATTGACCTCGGCCACCAGATTGACGTACGAACTTACCTTCCACTTCAACACTTGAACGAATGGTTTCGCGGTAAGCAACTTGTGGTTTACCTACATTACACTCGACACTGAACTCGCGACGCATACGGTCAACGATGATGTCTAAGTGTAGCTCACCCATTCCAGAGATCAGTGTTTGAGCTGAATCTTGATCAGTTTCGACTTTGAATGATGGATCTTCCGCTGCTAATTTTTGCAGCGCAATGGCCATTTTATCTTGGTCTGCTTTTGAACGAGGCTCAACGGCAATGGTAATTACCGGTTCCGGGAACTCCATGCGCTCAAGAATCACTTTGTGATCATTATCGCAAAGAGTATCACCCGTTGTTACTTCTTTTAAACCAATAGCCGCGGCAATATCACCAGCGCGGACTTCTTTTAACTCAGTACGATCGTTTGCGTGCATTTGCACCATACGACCAATCCGTTCACGTTTCTGTTTTACAGAGTTATAAACGGCTGCACCAGTTTGAAGCACACCGGAATACACACGAATAAAGGTTAATGTACCAACAAATGGATCAGTCGCAATTTTAAATGCCAATGCAGCAAAAGGTGCATTATCGTCAGATGGGCGTTCAACTTCTTCATCGTTCTCGTCAATACCTTTAATAGCAGGTACATCGATAGGCGCTGGAAGGAAGTCAACTACTGCATCTAATACTGCCTGAACACCCTTGTTCTTAAATGCAGAACCACAGGTTGCTAAGACAATTTCATTATTAATTGTGCGCTGACGCAGTGCTTGCTTGATTTCTGTTTCAGATAACTCACCTTCTTCAAGGTATTTATCCATCAACTCTTCAGAGGCTTCCGCAGCTGCTTCCACTAGATACTCATGCATCTCCGCCGCTTTAGCAGCAAGATGAGCAGGAATTTCTTCATAAGTGAATGTCATTCCTTGATCTTCTTCAGACCAATTTATGGCTTTCATCTTAATCAAATCAATAACCCCTTTGAAGTCTTCTTCTGTACCAATATTCATTTGAATAGGTACACAAGTCGCTCCTAGACGGTTACGGATTTGTTTAATAACACGATCAAAGTCAGCACCTGTACGGTCCATTTTGTTGACAAACACAATGCGTGGAACGCGGTATTTGTCAGCTTGGCGCCATACGGTTTCTGATTGAGGTTCAACACCTGATGAGCCGCAGAATACGACTACTGCTCCATCTAATACGCGTAATGAACGCTCGACTTCGATAGTGAAATCAACGTGACCTGGGGTATCGATGATATTAATACGGTGTTCAGTGTACTGAGCATCCATACCACGCCAGAAAGTAGTAACAGCAGCAGAGGTAATAGTAATACCACGCTCTTGCTCTTGTACCATCCAGTCCGTTGTGGCGGCGCCGTCATGCACCTCACCAATTTTATGAGACAGACCGGTATAGAACAGAACACGTTCAGTTGTGGTAGTTTTACCTGCATCCACATGAGCAACAATACCAATATTTCGGTAACGCTCAATTGGGGTTGTACGAGCCACTTTTATACCCTCTCAACTAAAACAAATTTTGTTTTAGACAATATCAACAATATGGAGCGGGCAAATACCCGCTCCATTATATTACCAACGGTAATGAGCAAAGGCTTTGTTAGCTTCAGCCATGCGATGCACGTCTTCACGCTTCTTAACAGCAGTACCTTTGTTTTCAGACGCATCTAGCATTTCACCTGCTAGACGTAGAGCCATAGATTTTTCACCACGCTTGCGAGCAGCTTCAACTAACCAGCGCATCGCTAGTGCGTTACGACGCACTGGACGAACTTCACATGGTACTTGATATGTTGAACCACCAACACGACGAGATTTAACCTCGACTGATGGACGGACGTTATCAAGTGCTGCTTCAAGGATTGTTAAATGATCTTCGCTTTTCTTTTCAGCGACAACATCTAATGCCTTGTAGATAATTTTTTCTGCAGTCGACTTTTTGCCGTCCTGCATAATGACGTTGATGAACTTAGCCAACAACTCACTGTGAAACTTTGGATCTGGTAGGATTTTACGTTGTCCTACAACGCGACGTCTTGGCATATCAATTCTCCGTATGCTTCAGGTATTTCCAAAACTGGAATGTTAAATAAATACTAGCTTGGCCTTACTTTTAACGGGATACGTTAAGACTTAGGACGCTTAGCACCGTACTTAGAACGGCCTTGGCGACGTGTAGTCACGCCAGCACAGTCTAATGCGCCACGAACAGTGTGGTAACGCACACCAGGTAAGTCTTTAACACGACCACCACGGATTAGGATAACACTGTGTTCCTGCAAGTTATGGATTCAACGCAGGCACATTAGTCTTTTCGACTTTTGGCGCACGTGGCTTACGTACCAACTGGTTTACAGTTGCCATGTATAGCTCCGACAGTTGAATTACTCAACAATTAGGTGTGAAAAATCTATATCCCACAATGATGGGACGCGGAATTTTAGAAAGGTAATGCCATTCTGTCAAGAAATAGCCAACTTTTGATCGAAATTCGAAGAAAAAAGGCGCCAAAGGCGCCTTTTTTAACAGTTTTGCAACTTAATCCTGACTTCCTGCCAGGTTAAGTAAGTCTGCTAAGTTTTGCTCAGCTTCACTTGCAGTAACCGTCGGCGCTTCAACTTTGCCACCGGTAGATGCTGCTTTAGCGCGTTCTTCGTTACGAGTCTTGTGATATGCGTAACCAGTACCTGCTGGGATCAAACGTCCTACAATTACGTTTTCTTTCAGGCCACGTAATGGATCGCTCTTACCACCAACGGCAGCTTCGGTTAGTACACGAGTCGTTTCTTGGAACGATGCTGCTGAAATGAATGATTCGGTTGCTAAAGAAGCTTTAGTAATACCTAATAATTCACGTTCAAACAAAGCAGGCATCTTGCCTTGTGCTTCAAGTTCGCGGTTAGCGATCTTAACGCGTGCAACTTCTGCTTGCTCACCTTCTAAGAACTCACTGTCGCCAGCTGAAGTGATAATACACTTACGTAGCATCTGACGGATAATCACTTCGATATGTTTATCGTTGATCTTTACACCCTGTAGACGGTAAACATCCTGTACTTCGTTCACAATGTAGTTAGCTACATGATGAATACCACGAAGACGTAGAATGTCGTGAGCCGCTTCTGGGCCGTCCGCAATAACTTCACCGCGTTCAACTTTTTCACCTTCGAACACGTTTAAGTTACGCCACTTAGGGATCATCTCTTCATAGTGATCGCCACCATCAGCAGGGGTAATCACTAGACGACGCTTACCTTTAGTCTCTTTACCAAATGAGATGGTACCTGAGATTTCAGCAAGAATAGCAGGTTCTTTTGGCTTACGCGCTTCGAATAAGTCAGCAACACGTGGAAGACCACCGGTGATGTCGCGTGTTTTAGACGATTCTTGAGGAATACGTGCTAAGGCGTCACCAACGTTAATTTTCGCGTTATCGTCTTTTGCTACAATCGCGTTACCTGGTAAGAAGTATTGAGCTGGTACTTCAGTACCAGGGATCATTAAGTCATTACCATCAGCATCAACTAAGCGAATTGCAGGACGCATTTCTTTACCAGCTGAAGTACGTGCACCAACGTCAAGTACAACAACAGAAGAAAGACCTGTTAACTCGTCAGTTTGACGTGTCATGGTTACGCCGTCGATCATGTCAACAAACTTAACCGAACCCGCCACTTCAGAAATAATTGGGTGAGTATGTGGATCCCAGTTAGCGATGATTTCGCCAGCTGTAACTTCACTGTCTTCCAATTTCTCTAACACGGTACCGTAAGGTACTTTGTAACGCTCTTTCTCACGACCTAGCTCATCGATGATGGCAAGTTCAGAAGAACGAGAAACGATTACAAGCTTACCGTCGATGTTAGAAACATGCTTCGCATTGTGTAACTTCAGAGAACCCGCATTCTTAACTTGAACGTTGTTTTCTGCAGACGCACGAGATGCCGCACCACCAATGTGGAACGTACGCATGGTAAGCTGTGTACCTGGTTCACCAATTGACTGTGCCGCAACAACACCAATCGCTTCACCATGGTTAATGATATGACCACGTGCTAAGTCACGGCCATAACAAGCCGCACATACACCAAAGTCAGTATCACAGGTAATTACAGAGCGTACGATAACCTCATCAACGCTGTGCTCTTCTAACGTGTCACACCATGCTTCATCGAGTAATGTATTACGCGGCGCTAGAATTTCTTCTGAACCTGGTTTTAATACATCGATAGCAACAACACGACCTAATACGCGTTCACGTAATGGCTCAACAACATCACCACCTTCAATTAGCGGCTTCATTGTTAGACCGTGTTCAACACCACAATCATCTTCAACAACGACTAAATCTTGTGCAACGTCAACAAGACGACGCGTTAGATAACCCGAGTTAGCTGTTTTCAATGCAGTATCGGCAAGACCTTTACGCGCACCGTGAGTAGAAATAAAGTACTGAAGTACGTTTAGACCTTCACGGAAGTTCGCCGTAATTGGGGTTTCGATAATAGAGCCATCTGGCTTAGCCATCAGACCACGCATACCCGCTAACTGACGGATCTGTGCAGCACTACCACGAGCGCCCGAGTCAGCCATCATATAGATGCTGTTAAACGAAGCTTGTTTCTCTTCAACGCCGTCACGGTTAATCACTGTCTCAGTTGACAGGTTTTCCATCATAGCTTTAGAAACTTTTTCGTTGGCACTTGCCCAGATATCGATAACTTTGTTGTAACGTTCACCAGCGGTTACCAGACCTGATTGGAACTGCTCTTGAATTTCAAGCACTTCAGCTTCAGCATCAGCAACTAAGGTGTATTTCTCGTCAGGAATAACCATGTCATCGATACCAACAGAGGCACCAGAAATGGTTGCAAAACGGAAACCGGCATACATTAATTGGTCAGCAAAGATAACAGTATCTTTAAGACCTAATTGACGATAACAGGTGTTCAACAACTTAGAAATTTGCTTCTTACCCATGTTCTGGTTAACCAGATCATAAGATAAACCTTCAGGCAGAATTAACGACAACAATGCACGACCTACTGTTGTATCAACAATACGTGTCGCTTTTGTTCTTTCGCCATCATCAGCTATATGGGTTTCAGTAATACGTACTTTAACGCGCGCATGTAATTCAGCAGCACCCGTAGCGTAAGCTTTTTCTACTTCAGCAACTGAAGCAAATGCCATCGCTTCACCTTTACCGTTAATACATTCACGGCTGGTGTAGTACAAGCCTAATACCACGTCCTGAGACGGAGTAATTACTGGCTCACCGTTAGCTGGTGACAAAATGTTGTTAGTAGACATCATTAGCGCACGAGCTTCTAATTGAGCTTCAAGCGTTAATGGTACGTGAACCGCCATTTGGTCACCGTCGAAGTCAGCGTTATACGCCGCACAAACTAACGGATGTAATTGAATTGCTTTACCTTCAATCAGAACAGGTTCAAATGCTTGAATACCTAGTCTGTGAAGTGTTGGTGCACGGTTAAGCATAACTGGATGTTCACGAATCACTTCGTCTAATACATCCCATACTTCAGCCTGTTCACGTTCAACCATTTTCTTAGCAGCTTTAATGGTAGTAGCTAAGCCACGACCTTCTAATTTGCCATAGATAAATGGTTTGAATAACTCAAGTGCCATCTTCTTAGGAAGACCACACTGGTGCAAACGTAGCGTAGGACCTACGGTAATAACCGAACGACCAGAGTAGTCAACGCGCTTACCTAGTAAGTTCTGACGGAAACGACCTTGCTTACCTTTGATCATATCGGCCAAAGATTTAAGCGGACGCTTGTTAGAACCAGTAATCGCACGACCACGACGTCCGTTATCTAATAACGCATCTACAGATTCTTGTAACATACGCTTTTCGTTACGTACGATAATATCTGGTGCTGCTAGGTCTAATAGACGCTTCAAACGGTTGTTACGGTTAATCACACGACGGTAAAGATCGTTAAGATCCGATGTCGCGAAACGACCACCATCTAACGGCACTAATGGACGTAGATCAGGTGGCAGAACCGGTAATACTTTTAAGATCATCCACTCTGGCTTGTTGCCAGAAGTGAAGAATGCTTCCATCAATTTCAGACGCTTAGTCACTTTTTTGCGACGAGTTTCTGAATTGATTGATGGTAATTCTTCGCGCATTTGCTCGATTTGTTGCTCAAGATCGATAGCACGTAGCAATTCTAAAACTGCTTCAGCACCCATCTTAGCTTCGAACTCATCGCCGTACTCTTCTAACGCATCTAAATACGTTTCTTCAGTCAGCATTTGGCCGCGTTCAAGCGTGGTCATGCCAGGCTCGATAACAACAAATGATTCAAAGTACAGTACGCGTTCAATATCACGTAACGTCATATCTAGCATTAAGCCGATACGAGACGGAAGTGATTTTAAGAACCAAATGTGGGCAACTGGACTTGCCAGTTCAATGTGACCCATGCGCTCACGACGCACTTTAGTCTGGGTAACTTCTACGCCACACTTTTCACAAATTACACCACGGTGCTTAAGACGTTTGTATTTACCACACAAACATTCGTAATCTTTAACTGGACCAAAGATACGCGCACAGAACAAACCTTCACGCTCAGGCTTGAATGTACGGTAGTTAATGGTTTCTGGCTTTTTTACTTCACCAAATGACCAAGAACGGATTAGGTCTGGCGAAGCCAAACCAATTTTAATACCGTTAAATTCTTCAGTCTTGCTTTGCTGTTTAAGAAACTTTAATAAGTCTTTCACGTTTCTCTCCTGAAGGAGTTAAACCAGGTGCTTTGCATGTGCAAAGCACCCTTGGTTACCAAACATTGCTTAAGTGCGATGCTTACTCTTGATCCAGCTCGATATTAATACCAAGTGAACGAATTTCTTTCAACAATACGTTGAAAGACTCAGGCATGCCTGGTTGCATCTGATGGTTACCGTCGACGATGTTTTTATACATCTGAGTACGACCGTTAACGTCATCTGACTTAACTGTTAGCATTTCTTGTAGAGTATAAGCGGCACCGTATGCTTCAAGTGCCCACACTTCCATCTCACCGAAACGCTGACCACCGAATTGAGCTTTACCGCCCAATGGTTGTTGAGTCACTAAGCTGTACGAACCAGTAGAACGGGCGTGCATCTTGTCATCAACTAAGTGGTTCAGTTTAAGCATATACATGTAACCAACGGTTACTTTACGCTCAAATTCGTTACCGGTACGGCCGTCATATAATGACAACTGACCTGAGGTTGGTAAGCCTGCAAGTTCAAGCATTTGCTTGATCTCTTTCTCTTTTGCACCGTCAAATGCTGGCGTTGCAATCGGTAAACCACCTTTAAGGTGTTTCGCAAGACGTACAACTTCATCATCAGTGAATGAGTCAATATCAACTTTCTGAATGACTTCATCGCCTAATTCATAAACTTGTTTGATATAACCACGTAATTCAGCAAGCTCGCGCTGCTCTTCAAGCATTGCAGTAATCTTGTTACCTATGCCTTTAGCTGCTGCGCCCATGTGAACTTCTAGTACCTGACCGATGTTCATACGCGATGGTACGCCCAATGGGTTAAGTACGATGTCTACTGGGTTACCTGTATCATCGTAAGGCATATCTTCGATTGGACAAATCTTCGAGATAACACCTTTGTTACCATGACGACCCGCCATCTTATCACCAGGCTGGATAGTACGTTTAACAGCTAAGTAAACCTTAACAATTTTCAGAACACCAGGTGCTAAGTCATCACCTTGAGTAATTTTACGACGTTTAACTTCAAACTTCTTATCGAAGTCAGCGCGCAGCTCTTCATGCTGTTCAGCTAACTGTTCAAGTTCAGTTTGTTTTGCTTCATCGTCAATTACTTGGATAAGTAAATCTTTACGTGGTAACTCAGCTAATTTCGCTTCAGAGAAGCCAGCGGCTAATAATAAGTTACGCGCACGACCTAACACACCATCTTCAAGGATCTTGAACTCTTCGCCCAAATCTTTACGAGCTTGACGAACATGCATGTCTTCAATTTCAAGCGCACGCTTATCTTTTTCTACGCCGTCACGAGTAAATACTTGTACGTCGATGATGGTACCTTTAACTGAGTTAGGAACACGTAAAGAACTGTCCTTAACATCAGAGGCTTTTTCACCGAAAATAGCACGCAATAGCTTCTCTTCTGGTGTCAGCTGAGTTTCACCTTTAGGTGTTACTTTACCAACAAGAATGTCGCCACCTTTCACTTCAGCACCAATGTAAACGATACCTGATTCATCTAATTTAGATAAAGCAGACTCACCTACGTTTGGAATATCAGCAGTGATTTCTTCACTTCCAAGCTTAGTATCACGTGCAATACATGATAATTCTTGAATGTGAATAGTAGTGAAACGGTCTTCTTGCGCTACGCGCTCAGAAATTAAGATCGAATCTTCGAAGTTATAACCGTTCCAAGGCATGAATGCGATACGCATGTTTTGACCAAGAGCCAAATCACCTAAGTCGGTAGATGGGCCATCAGCTAACACGTCACCACGAACAACTGGATCACCAACAAAACAACATGGGCGTTGGTTAATACAGGTATTTTGGTTAGAACGGGTGTACTTAGTTAAGTTGTAAATGTCGATACCCGCTTCGCCTGGGCGTAGCTCATCTTCATTCACTTTAACAACGATACGGCTAGCATCAACGTAGTCAACAACACCACCACGTTTAGCAGCAACTACCACACCAGAGTCAACAGCAAGCGTACGTTCAATACCAGTACCGACTAACGGCTTGTCAGCACGTAAAGTAGGAACGGCTTGACGTTGCATGTTTGCACCCATCAATGCACGGTTAGCATCATCGTGTTCTAAGAACGGAATGAGTGATGCTGCAACAGAAATAATCTGTTGTGGCGATACGTCCATATATTGAACATCTGCAGCGCGCATAAAGGTTGATTCACCTTTATGACGACAAGCAATTTGTTCTTCAACCATACGGCCATCAGCATCAACTTCAATGTTTGCCTGTGCAATAACATAACGGCCTTCTTCGATTGCTGATAAGTATTCAACGTCATCAGTAATCACACCATCAACTACCTTGCGGTAAGGTGTTTCTAAGAAACCATAAGAGTTAGTACGCGCAAAACTTGCTAGCGAGTTGATTAGACCAATGTTTGGACCCTCAGGAGTCTCAATTGGACATAAACGACCGTAGTGAGTTGGATGTACGTCACGGACTTCAAAGCCTGCACGTTCACGAGTCAAACCACCTGGGCCAAGTGCAGAAATACGACGCTTATGCGTTACTTCTGATAGCGGGTTGTTTTGATCCATAAACTGTGACAACTGTGAAGAACCGAAGAATTCTTTCACTGCCGCAGAAATAGGCTTAGCATTAATCAAGTCCTGTGGCATTAGCTCGTTTAAATCGCCTAAAGATAGACGCTCACGAACAGCACGCTCAACACGCACTAGACCAACACGGAATTGGTTTTCAGCCATTTCACCAACGCTACGAATACGACGGTTACCTAAGTGGTCAATATCGTCAACTTCATCGTATCCGTTACGGATTTCGATGATTTTCTTCATAACGCAAACGATGTCTTCTTTAGACAATACGCCAGTGCCTTCATCTTCAGCAATTTCAAGACGACGGTTGAACTTCATACGACCTACTTTGGATAAGTCATAACGTTCTTCACTGAAGAATAGGTTTTGGAATAAACCTTCGGCAGCATCTTTAGTTGGTGGCTCGCCAGGACGCATCATACGATAGATTTCAACTAACGCTTCTAAGCGGTTAGTTGTTGAATCAATACGTAAAGTGTCAGCAATATAAGCACCGTGATCAAGATCATTGATAAACAAAGTATCAATGTTTTTGATGCCAGCTAAAGATAAATTAGCTAAATCTTCTAAGGTGATTTCAGTGTTAGCCGTAACTAATACTTCACCAGTATCTTCATCGATATAATCTTGTGCAGCATACTTACCAACAATGTAATCAACTGGCACTTCAAGCTCAGTCGTGTTGGTTTTCTCAAGTTGCTTAATATGGCGCGCAGTAATACGACGACCAGCTTCAACTAATAGACTGCCTTCAGCATCTTTAATGTCATAGCTCGCTGTTTCGCCACGTAAGCGATCAGGGACTAATGCCATCACTAAAGAATCTTTCTTAATCTTGAATTCAATACGTTCGAAGAATAAGTCTAAGATATCTTGGGTTGAAAAGTCTAAGGCGCGTAGCATGATAGTCGCAGGTAATTTACGGCGACGGTCAATACGGACGAACAATGCGTCTTTAGGATCGAATTCAAAGTCAAGCCATGAACCACGGTAAGGAATAATACGTGCGTTATACAGCACCTTACCAGAAGAGTGGGTTTTACCACGGTCATGATCAAAGAATACGCCAGGACTACGGTGTAATTGCGATACGATTACACGTTCAGTACCGTTAATTACAAACGTACCATTTTCAGTCATCAATGGGATATCACCCATGTAGACTTCTTGTTCTTTAATATCTTTTACTGTGCCAGCTGCAGCTTCACGATCAAACAACACCATACGTAATTTTACGCGTAATGGCGCTGAATAAGTGACACCGCGGATCTGACATTCTTTCACATCAAAAACTGGCTCGCCTAGTTTATAGCTGACATATTGCAGCTCAGAGTAACCAGAAAAGCTCTTGATAGGAAAAACGCTACGAAATGCCGCTTCAAAACCGCGCTCACCCGTAGGATCTTGATCGGTGAACTTCTTAAAAGAGTCTAACTGGATAGACAATAGATAAGGGATGTCCAAAACTTTTGGACGCTTACCAAAGTCTTTGCGAATACGCTTCTTTTCAGAATAGGAGTAAACCATGGGTTTCCTCTACTTACGAAATGTGACCAAGACTGAAATAAATTTAATTAAATCAGCACGTTTGCCCGTCACCGTTGTCGCAAGAACCTAACCAGTAATCTCTGCTAGGAACTGCTAAAACTGGCGATAAACGGTGAATAAAAATCGCCTGCGCATAAAGCGCAAAAAAGGCCGACGGTTAAAAAACCGCCAGCCTTCACCTAATTTCTTAGGTGACAGATAAGTTAATTAAAACTTACTTGATTTCAACTTCAGCGCCAGCTTCTAATAGCTCAGCTTTAAGTGCTTCAGCTTCTTCTTTAGAAACGCCTTCTTTAACAGCGATTGGAGAAGATTCAGCCATTGTTTTAGCTTCTTTCAGGCCTAAACCAGTTGCGCCACGTAATGCTTTGATTACTGCAACTTTGTTAGCACCGTGTGAAGTAAGAATTACGTCGAATTCTGTTTGTTCTTCAGCAGCTGCACCAGCATCAGCACCGCCAGCTACAACAGCAGCAGCAGCAGAAACGCCGAACTTCTCTTCCATTGCTTCGATTAGTTCAACAACTTCCATTACAGACATTGCTGCAAAAGCTTCTAAAATTTGGTCTTTAGTGATAGACATTAGAAATATTTCCTATTGTTCTGAATTCAATTTGATTAAGCGGCCAACTTATAATTAAGCGGCGTCTTGTTTTTGATCGCGAAGGGCGGCCAATGTACGAACGAACTTGCCAGCAGATGCTTCTTTCATAGTCATCATTAACTGAGCTAGTGCTTCTTCGTATGTTGGTAGTTTCGCTAAACGATCAATCTCAGCTGCAGGGATAAACATCCCTTCGAAAGCTGCACCTTTAACTTCAAACTTAGCTTGCTCTTTAGCGAAATCTTTTAAAAGACGCGCTGCAGCACCTGGGTGCTCAGTAGAGAAAGCTAGTAAAGTTGGGCCAGTGAACGTTTCTGCTAGGCATTCAAATGAAGTACCTTCAACAGCACGCTTAGCTAAAGTGTTACGTACTACACGTACATATACACCATTAGCGCGAGCGGCTTTACGCAGAACGGTCATAGCACCTACAGTTACGCCGCGAGAATCGGCTACAACTGCAGAAAGTGCACCTTTGGCAGCTTCGTTGACTTCAGCAACAATTGCCTTTTTGTCTTCGAGTCTTAATGCCATTGGCTTTACTCCTGGATTCCACCTAGGGTTATTCCCTAGTATTTACCAAACCAAATACAACATGTATTTGATTACTTACGGTGCAGATTTTCCAGTAAAAAAATTAGCTGGGGCCTGACACCGTCTACGCAGGAAATTAAGTGCATCTTACGATTTACACCTGCGGTCTTGGACGGAAGCCGATTTTCTAATCAAAACTCGAAGAGTCATGAGTAAATTACGACTTCAACCCACAAAGTGCGCGCATTATAGACTAATGTGCGCATTTTGTAAAATTACTTAATGTCTTCCAAGCTAGCTTGGTCAACAGCAACACCTGCACCCATAGTGGTAGAGATGCTTACTTTTTTCACGTAAACGCCTTTAGCAACTGCAGGCTTAGCCTTTTTCAGTGCTGACACTAACGCTTCTAAGTTATCTTTTAACTGTTCTGCAGTGAAATCCACTTTACCGATAGTAGTGTGGATAATACCGTTCTTGTCGTTGCGGTAACGAACTTGACCAGCTTTTGCATTCTTAACTGCTTCAGCAACGTTTGGCGTTACTGTACCAGTTTTAGGGTTAGGCATTAAACCACGTGGGCCTAAGATTTGACCTAACATACCAACAACGCGCATTGCGTCTGGTGATGCGATAACAACGTCAAAGTTCATTTCGCCAGCTTTAACTTGTTCAGCTAAATCTTCCATACCCACAAGCTCAGCGCCAGCAGCTTTAGCAGCTTCAGCGTTTGCACCTTGAGTGAATACAGCAACACGAACGTCACGACCAGTACCGTGTGGAAGTACAGTAGCACCACGCACGTTTTGATCTGATTTACGAGGATCGATACCTAGGTTTACAGCTACGTCTACACTTTCTACGAATTTAGCAGTAGCTAATTCTTTTAAAAGAGCCACAGCTTCGTTGATGTCATACAATTTTGTTGCATCAACTTTTTCGCGGATAACGCGAGCGCGCTTAGTTAGCTTTGCCATTATATTAGTCCTCTACTACCAAACCCATTGAACGTGCAGTACCTTCAATTGAGCGAGTCATCGCTTCAATGTCAGCACCAGTCATATCAGCGGCTTTAGATTCAGCAATTTCCTGAACAGCGCTACGCTTGATAGTTCCTACTTTTTGAGTATTAGGACGGCCAGAACCTGATTTCAGACCTGCTGCTTTAAGCAGTAGGAAAGACGCAGGAGGTGTCTTAGTTTCAAAAGTGAAAGAACGGTCGTTATATACAGTGATAACAACAGGAATCGGCATACCTTTCTCGAACTTTTCAGTACGAGCGTTGAATGCTTTACAGAATTCCATGATGTTCACACCTTTTTGACCTAAAGCAGGACCAACTGGTGGAGACGGGTTTGCAGCACCGGCTGCTACTTGTAGCTTAATATAAGCTTCAATTTTCTTTGCCATGTCGACATTTCCTCTATTTGGGTTCAAACGCATCTCGGCGACATGCCAATCTGCTCCCCTGAAAACAACGGGTGCGGATTATACAAAAATCCACACCCGCAAACAATCACTTTTTTGTGGTTATTTTAATCAGCTTTTCTCAACCTGATTAAAATCTAGCTCTACAGGCGTAGAACGACCAAAGATCATTACAGAAACTTTAACGCGGTTCTTATCATAATCGACTTCTTCGATTGTGCCGTTAAAGTCAGCAAATGGTCCGTCACATACCCGAACCACTTCACCAGGTTCATACATAACGCGGTGTGTCGGTGACGTAACAGTATCTTGTAGACGTTGTAAAATCGCATTGGCTTCTTTATCAGAAATCGGTGCAGGACGATCAGAGGTACCACCAATGAAACCCATTACACGCGGAATGCTTTTCACTAAATGCCAGCTATCGTCGTTCATTTCCATTTGTACTAATACGTAACCAGGAAAGAACTTACGTTCGCTTTTACGACGTTGACCTGCACGCATTTCAACAACTTCTTCAGTCGGCACAAGGATCTCACCAAAGTAAGCTTCCATACTGTGCATTTTTATATGCTCAAGCAATGTTTTTAAAACACGCCCTTCATAGCCTGAAAAGGCTTGAATTACATACCATTTTTTTTTCGCTTCTGTAGCTTCAGTCATGTTTAAATGCCTATACGCCTGTAATTAAATTCACAACTCGCAACAAGATTGCGTCTAATCCCCAAAGGATCAGTGCAACCACACCTGTTGCAGCAAGAACGATAAACGTTGTAGTAAGCGCTTCTTGGCGCGTTGGCCAAATCACTTTACGCACTTCTATATGAGCTTCATGAGCAAATGAAAGTGCTTGCTTACCCTTTACGGTTTGGAATGCAATGAAACCAGCAATTGCAAAAGTTACAATCACGCCAGCAACACGAGCCACTACACTGGCTTCTGCAAAAAATTGGTTTGCAATCACTGCAGCTAAAACTAGCAAAACAGCAACGCTCCATTTAACGATATCCAGAGAGTTACCCTGGCTTTCAGTATTTGTTGTCATCGGTTAATTCCGTTACTCACTACGACCTGAGCTTACTTAGTAACAGCTAATCTGTTACGACATTTCCGAGCTACCCCCAGAAACCATCACAGCACAGGGTCAAAAATCGGCCATAGATTGTATTCTGATTCAGCTTCATTCGCAACATGACTGGCAATCTAATCAACACAAATTAGTAAAAAATTTGGGTTTTATTTCATTGCCAATCATATAAACAAAAAAGGAAGCCGAAGCTTCCTTTTTCCGTGTTAACTAAATTCGCAATTAAGCGATGATTTTAGCTACAACACCAGCACCAACTGTACGGCCACCTTCACGGATAGCGAAACGTAAACCGTCGTCCATCGCGATTGGGTAAATCAAAGTAACAACCATCTTGATGTTGTCACCAGGCATAACCATTTCTACGCCTTCTGGTAATTCGATAGTACCTGTTACGTCAGTTGTACGGAAGTAGAACTGTGGACGGTAACCTTTGAAGAATGGAGTGTGACGTCCGC
>NZ_BMOT01000018.1 GCF_014647215.1 Shewanella aestuarii | reverse complement strand
GCGGACGTCACACTCCATTCTTCAAAGGTTACCGTCCACAGTTCTACTTCCGTACAACTGACGTAACTGGTACTATCGAATTACCAGAAGGCGTAGAAATGGTTATGCCTGGTGACAACATCAAGATGGTTGTTACTTTGATTTACCCAATCGCGATGGACGACGGTTTACGTTTCGCTATCCGTGAAGGTGGCCGTACAGTTGGTGCTGGTGTTGTAGCTAAAATCATCGCTTAATTGCGAATTTAGTTATCACTGAAAAAGGAAGCTTCGGCTTCCTTTTTTTATGGGTAAAATTTACTGGTAATTTAGAATTTAAAGTGTACAATGCTGCGCTACGAATTGTGGGTTAACTTCTAATAGATATATCGCACAATGGGCTTGATCTTCAAGTTGAGATCTGTATAATTGCCCACTCGCTGCACTAGTGCAGTGAACGAAAGGAAAGTCGATTAGGCTTTCATATTCATAGCGACTCCGATTGGGAGTCGAACGGTTAAATCATCTCACTCTGCTTTTCCAAATAGGAAGTAGCTAGAGGGTGATTTTTTATGTGTCCATTTTAGGAGCTCTGGTCAATGCAGAACCAAAGAATCCGTATCCGCTTGAAAGGCTTTGATCATCGTTTAATTGATCAGTCTACAGCGGAAATCGTTGAAACTGCTAAGCGTACAGGCGCGCAGGTACGTGGTCCTATTCCACTACCTACTCGCAAAGAGCGTTATACCGTTTTGATCTCTCCGCACGTTAACAAAGATGCTCGTGATCAGTACGAAATCCGTACTCACAAGCGCTTAGTTGACATCGTAGAGCCAACAGAAAAGACAGTAGACGCGTTAATGCGTTTAGATCTTGCGGCTGGTGTCGACGTTCAGATTAGCTTAGGTTAATTGAGATCCTTAGAAGAGGTTTGAGAGATGGCTATCGGTCTTATTGGTCGTAAAGTGGGTATGACTCGCATCTTCACTGAAGATGGCACGTCAATCCCTGTAACAGTGATTGAAGTCACTGGCAACCGTGTTACTCAAGTGAAAACTTTAGAAACTGACGGTTACCGTGCACTACAAGTCACTACAGGTACCAAAAAAGCCAATCGCATCACTAAAGCAGAAGCAGGCCATTTTGCCAAGGGCGGCGTAGAAGCCGGTCGTGGTTTATGGGAAGTGCGTCTAGCAGATGGTGAAGGCGAAGGCATTGAAGTTGGTGCTGAGCTTAATGTTGATATTTTCGCAGAAGTGGCGAAAGTAGACGTTACTGGTCAATCAAAAGGTAAGGGCTTCCAAGGCGGCGTTAAGCGTTGGAACTTCCGTACTCAAGATATGACTCACGGTAACTCTTTGGCACACCGCTCGAATGGTTCTATCGGTCAGAACCAAACGCCTGGTCGTGTATTCAAAGGCAAGAAAATGTCAGGCCATATGGGTGCTGAGCAAGTAACAACTCAGAATCTACACGTTGTACGTGTTGATGCAGAGCGTAACTTGTTATTAGTACGCGGCGCAGTTCCAGGCGCTACCAATGGTGACTTGATTATCAAGCCAGCAGTTAAAGCTTAAGGTCTGAGGAGATAGTAATGGAATTGGTATTGAAAGACGCGCAGAGCGCTCTTGAAGTTTCCGAAACTACCTTCGGCCGTGACTTTAACGAGGCACTGGTTCATCAGGTAGTTGTAGCTTACGCTGCAAACGCACGTCAAGGCACTCGTGGCCAGAAGACGCGCGCGGAAGTAACTGGCTCAGGCAAAAAGCCTTGGCGCCAAAAAGGCACAGGCCGCGCTCGTGCCGGTAGTGTTAAAGGCCCGATCTGGCGTGGCGGTGGCGTAACATTCGCTGCTAAAACTCAAGATCACAGCCAAAAAGTTAACAAGAAGATGTACCGTGGTGCTTTAAAGAGCATTCTTTCTGAATTGGTACGTCAAGAGCGTTTAGTCGTTGTTGAATCTTTTAGTGTTGATGCTCCTAAAACTAAAGAGCTAAAAGCTAAATTACAAGCAATGAACTTAGAAGACGTTCTAATTGTTACTGCAGAAGTTGATGAGAATTTATTCTTAGCAGCTCGCAACTTATACAAAGTTGACGTTCGTGACGTTGCGGGTCTTGACCCAGTAAGTCTAATCGCGTTCAACACTGTTCTTGTTACTGCTGATGCAGTGAAGCAAATTGAGGAGATGCTAGCATGATCACCGAAGAACGTTTGCTAAAAGTGATTCTTGCTCCACACATCTCTGAAAAGAGCACTGTAGTTGCAGAGAAGAACAACACTGTAGTTTTCCGCGTAGCAATCGATGCGACTAAAGCAGAGATCAAAGCTGCAGTAGCGAAGCTATTTGAAGTTGAAGTAGATTCAGTTCGTACTTTAGTTAACAAAGGTAAAACCAAGCGTACTGGTGCTCGTTCAGGCCGTCGTAGCGATTGGAAAAAAGCTTATGTGACTTTAGCTGCTGGTGCTGACATCGATTTCGTCGGCGGCGCTGAGTAAGCAAAGGAGAATTATCATGGCAGTTATTAAGTGTAAGCCAACCTCTCCAGGTCGTCGCCACGTAGTTAAAGTGGTGAATACGGACCTGCATAAGGGTAAACCTTTTGCTGGCCTGTTGGCGAGAAAAACGAAAAGTGGTGGCCGTAACAATACTGGTCGTATCACTGTCCGTCACGTTGGTGGTGGTCATAAGCAACACTACCGTCTAATCGACTTCAAACGCGATAAAGATGGTATCCCAGGTAAAGTTGAGCGTCTTGAGTACGATCCAAACCGTACTGCACACATTGCTTTAGTATTATACGCAGATGGTGAGCGTCGTTACATTCTTGCTGCTAAAGGCATGCAAGCTGGTGATGCAATTCAATCTGGTAACGATGCTGAAATCAAGACCGGTAATGCTAAAGCATTACGCAACATCCCTGTAGGTTCAGTTGTTCACGCAGTAGAAATGAAGCCTGGTAAAGGTGCTCAGATCGCTCGTTCAGCTGGTGCTTATGTACAAGTTGTTGCTCGTGATGGCGCATATGCTACTCTACGTCTTCGCTCTGGCGAAATGCGTAAAGTACCAGTTGATTGTCGCGCGACATTTGGTGAAGTTGGTAATGCCGAACACATGCTACGCCAGTTAGGTAAAGCAGGTGCTAAGCGCTGGAGAGGCGTACGCCCTACAGTTCGTGGTGTTGCAATGAACCCAGTAGACCATCCACATGGTGGTGGTGAAGGCCGTACTTCTGGTGGACGTCATCCAGTGAGTCCATGGGGTGTGCCAACTAAGGGTTATAAAACTCGTAGTAACAAGCGCACTGATAAGTACATCGTACGTCGTCGTAATAAATAGTAAGAGGATTCGCCATGCCACGTTCTCTCAAGAAAGGTCCCTTCATTGACCTGCACTTGCTGAAGAAGGTAGAGAAAGCGATGGAAGCGGGTGATAAAAAACCAATTAAGACTTGGTCACGCCGCTCAATGATCATCCCTAATATGATTGGGTTGACCATCGCTGTCCATAATGGTCGTCAGCACGTACCTGTGTTCGTAACTGACGAAATGATCGGCCACAAGCTTGGTGAATTTTCACCAACTCGCACTTATCGCGGCCATGCTGCTGATAAGAAAGCGAAGAAGCGTTAATACGGGAGGAATAAGATGGAAGTTTTAGCTAAACATCGTTTTGCTCGTACGTCTGCGCAAAAGGCCCGTCTAGTTGCTGATCAAATTCGCGGATTGCCTGTTTCTAAGGCTCTCGAGATTTTGACCTTCAGCCCAAAGAAAGCCGCCGTACTAGTTAAAAAAGTACTTGACTCAGCTATCGCAAACGCCGAACACAACGAAGGTGCTGACATCGATGAGCTTAAAGTTGGAGCCGTCTTCGTAGACGAAGGCCCAACTATGAAGCGTATCATGCCACGTGCCAAAGGCCGCGCTGATCGTATCATGAAGCGTACCAGCCACATTACTGTGGTTGTATCAGATCGCTAGGAGAAGAGAGCAATGGGACAGAAAGTACATCCTAATGGTATCCGTCTGGGTATCACTAAGCCTTGGATCTCTACCTGGTACGCAGATAAGTCAGACTATGCAAATAATCTGAACAGCGACTGGGAAGTGCGTCAATATTTAACGTCAAAGTTAAAAGCCGCATCAGTATCTAAGATTGTCATTGAACGCCCAGCGAAAAGCATCCGCGTTACTATTCACACAGCCCGTCCAGGCGTTGTGATTGGTAAGAAAGGTGAAGACGTTGAAGTATTACGTGCACATGTGTCTAAAATCACTGGCACTACTGCTCAAATCAACATCGCTGAAATCCGTAAGCCTGAATTAGACGCTAAGCTCGTTGCTGACTCTATTGCTCAGCAGTTAGAGCGTCGTGTTATGTTCCGTCGTGCTATGAAGCGCGCGGTTCAAAACGCAATGCGCATTGGTGCCCAAGGTATCAAAGTTGAAGTGAGCGGTCGTTTAGGTGGTGCTGAAATCGCACGTTCTGAATGGTATCGTGAAGGTCGTGTACCTTTACATACTTTACGTGCTGATATCGACTATTCAACAGCAGAAAGTCACACTCAATATGGTGTGATTGGTATTAAAGTTTGGATCTTCAAAGGTGAAGTTCTAGACGGTTTAATTCCTGCTATTGAAGAGCCAAAGCAGCAACCTAAGCGTAAGCCTCGTGGTAAATAGGAGAAACTTTAATGCTGCAACCTAAACGTATGAAGTTTCGCAAGATGTTCAAGGGCCGCAACCGTGGTCTAGCGAACGGTACTGAAGTTAGCTTTGGTACTTTCGGTTTGAAAGCAGTCGGCCGTGGCCGTTTAACTGCACGTCAAATTGAATCTGCACGTCGTGCCATGACACGTCATGTTAAACGTCAAGGACAAATTTGGATTCGAGTTTTCCCTGACAAGCCAATTACCTCTAAGCCTCTTGAAGTGCGTATGGGTAAAGGTAAAGGTAACGTTGAATACTGGGTATGTCAGATTCAACCTGGTAAGGTTCTTTATGAGATGAATGGTGTCTCTGAAACGTTGGCTCGTGAAGCCTTCGCTTTAGCAGCTGCTAAGCTTCCTTTAAAGACTACCTTCGTAACTAAGACGGTGATGTAATGAAAGCGAGCGAACTAAGAGAAAAGAGCGTTGAAGAACTTAACGCTGAATTACTTGGTCTGCTGCGTGAGCAGTTTAACCTGCGTATGCAACACGCTACTGGTCAATTGACTCAAACGAATCAATTGAAGCTAGTGCGTCGTAACATTGCACGTGTTAAGACCATTATTACTTCTAAGGCAGGTGCGTAATGTCTGATAAAATCCGTACTTTGCAAGGTAAAGTAGTTAGTAACAAAATGGACAAGTCTATTACTGTTGCTATTGAGCGCCAAGTGAAACACCCAATCTATGGGAAATACATTAAGCGTACTACAAAGATCCATGCACATGACGAAACTAATCAGTGTAATGAAGGTGACATCGTGACTATTAGTCAATGTCGTCCTCTATCTAAGACTAAGTCTTGGACCCTAGCTGAAGTAGTAACCAAGGCCTAATTTTATTAGGTTAATCTAAACGGCTCCAATAATTTGGGGCCGTTTGTTTTTTTTGCTATGCAATCCGATATTGTGGTGTTATACTTGCGCGCCAATTTTGAGTAAAACTATCCTCAAATTTGGCTAAATATTGTCCCAATATTGGGATTTGTGTAGTAACGATAGCGGAGCACTTAAAATGATCCAAATGCAATCGACTCTTGACGTCGCATGTAACAGTGGCGCACGTAGAGTTCAGTGTATTAAGGTCTTGGGTGGCTCTCATCGTCGTTATGCCGGTATCGGCGACATCATTAAAGTTTCTGTTAAAGAAGCGATTCCTCGCGCTAAAGCGAAGAAAGGTGATGTATATAACGCGGTGGTAGTCCGTACTAAGAAAGGCGTACGTCGTCCAGACGGTTCTGTCATTCGCTTCGATCGGAATGCAGCGGTATTGCTTAACGCAAACCTTGCACCGATTGGTACTCGTATCTTTGGACCTGTGACACGTGAATTGCGTACTGAGCAATTTATGAAAATTGTGTCATTGGCACCTGAAGTACTGTAAGGAGCTTTCAAAATGGCAGCAAAAATCCGTCGTGAAGACGAAGTAATTGTACTAGCAGGTAAAGACAAGGGTAAACGCGGTAAAGTTTCTCAAGTTCTACCTACTGGTAAATTGATTGTTGAAGGCATCAATCTTGTTAAAAAACACCAAAAGCCAAACCCACAATTGGGCGTAACTGGTGGCGTTATCGAGAAAGAAGCACCGATTCAAGCATCAAACGTAGCGATCTTTAACCAAGCCACAGGCAAGGCAGATCGTGTTGGTTTCCGATTTGAAAACGACCAAAAAGTCCGTTTTTATAAATCGAACAGCGAACTCGTTAAGTAATTTGGAGTAAACGATGGCGAAACTGCATGATAAATATCAAGAGACTGTAGTTGCTGAACTAGCTAAAAAGTTCGGTTATAGCAGTGTCATGCAAGTCCCTCGGATTGAAAAAATCACCCTTAATATGGGTGTAGGCGAAGCTGTTGCAGATAAGAAAGTTATGGAGCACGCGCTTCGTGACATGACTGCAATCGCTGGTCAAAAACCAGTTGTAACTGTAGCTCGTAAATCAGTTGCTGGTTTTAAAATCCGTGAAGGCTACCCTATTGGCTGTAAAGTTACCCTACGCGGTGAGCGTATGTGGGAATTTTTAGAGCGTCTAGTTGACATTGCAATTCCACGTATTCGTGACTTCCGTGGCCTAAGCGCAAAAGCGTTTGATGGTCGTGGTAACTACGCAATGGGTGTGAAAGAACAGATCATCTTCCCAGAAATCGATTACGATAAAATCGATAAGATTCGTGGTATGGATATTGTTATCACTACTACTGCGAAGAATGACGAAGAAGGTCGTGCTTTGTTGACCGCTTTTAACTTCCCATTTAAGAAATAAGGGTAGCATAATGGCTAAAACATCTATGAAAGCACGTGAAGCAAAACGTGCACAGCTCGTAGCTAAGTATGCTGAAAAGCGTCTAGCACTTAAAGCTACTATCAGCAGCCCAGAAACTTCAGAAGAAGATCGTTGGGATGCAGTACTTAAGTTGCAAGCACTACCACGTGATTCAAGCGCATCGCGTCAACGCAATCGCTGTAATCAAACTGGTCGCCCACATGGCGTTTTACGTAAATTCGGCTTAAGCCGTATTAAATTACGTGAAGCCACTATGCGTGGTGAAGTTCCTGGTCTACGTAAGGCCAGCTGGTAAGCACTTGTCACGGAGTAAGCTAATATGAGCATGCAAGATCCTATTGCGGATATGTTAACCCGTATTCGTAACGGCCAAGCTGCTAACCACGTATCTGTAAAGATGCCTTCAGCTAAGTTAAAAGTAGCAATTGCGAAATTACTTAAAGATGAAGGTTTCATTACTGACTACGCCGTAGCAGATGAAGCTAAGCCTGAATTAGAAATCACTTTAAAGTATTTCCAAGGCAAACCAGTCGTTGAGACTATCCAGCGCGTAAGCCGTCCTGGTCTTCGTATTTACAAAGGTAAAGACGAACTTCCAAAGGTTATGGGCGGTCTGGGTATCGCAATTGTGTCCACTTCTAAAGGCTTGATGACTGATCGTGCCGCCCGCCAATTTGGCACGGGTGGCGAGGTTATCTGCTACGTAGCGTAAGGAGTTAGTAATGTCTCGTGTTGCAAAAGCACCAGTCACTATCCCTGCTGGCGTAGAGGTGACTTTAAACGAACAGGCTTTAACCGTCAAAGGCGGTAAAGGAAGTCTGACTCGAGTAATCAACAATGCGGTAAATGTTGTTATCGAAAATGCAGAAGTAAAGTTTTTACCTGTCGAAGGCGTTGAAGGCGCTTGGGCACAGGCAGGAACTGCACGTGCACTAGTACACAACATGGTTGTTGGTGTCTCTGAAGGTTTTGTGAGAAAACTTAAATTAGTTGGTGTAGGTTACCGTGCGAAAATCGCTGGTAGTGACTTAGACCTAACATTAGGTTTTTCACATCCATTAGTACACAAACTGCCCGCAGGCGTTACTGCAGAATGTCCTAGCCAAACTGAAATCGTCTTAACTGGCGTTGATAAGCAGTTAGTAGGTCAAACAGCAGCCAATATTCGTGGCTACCGTCCACCAGAGCCTTACAAAGGCAAGGGTGTTCGCTATGACGACGAAGTTGTACGCCGTAAAGAGGCTAAGAAGAAGTAGGTAACGCGATATGGATAAGAAAACATCTCGCTTACGTCGCGCTACTCGTGCACGTAAGAAGATCCAAGAGCTAGGCGTGAACCGTCTGGTTGTACATCGTACACCGCGTCACATTTATGCTCAGGTGATCAGTCCTGAAGCTCAGGTGTTAGCTGCTGCATCAACTGTTGAAAAAACAGTTAAAGAGCAACTAAAGAGTACCGGAAACGTAGATGCGGCTAAAGCAATTGGTAAACTAGTTGCTGAGCGTGCGATCGAGAAGGGCGTAGCTACTGTTGCGTTCGACCGTTCTGGTTTCAAGTATCACGGACGTGTGGCTGCATTAGCAGACGCTGCTCGTGAAGCTGGCCTGAAGTTCTAAGGGGTTATAAAATGGCTAAATTAGAAGCTCAGCAAAAAGACGATTTGCAAGAAAAATTGATTGCAGTTAATCGTGTTTCTAAAGTAGTTAAGGGCGGTCGTATCTTTAGCTTCACAGCACTAACAGTAGTGGGTGACGGTAACGGTAAGATTGGCTATGGCTATGGTAAAGCGCGTGAAGTTCCTGCAGCTATTCAAAAAGCAATGGAAAAAGCCCGTCGTAATATTGTGACCGTTGAGTTGAATGCAGGTACTCTGCATCATCCAGTTAAAGGTCGCCATACTGGTTCTCTTGTGTACATGCAACCTGCATCACAAGGTACTGGTATTATTGCCGGTGGCGCAATGCGTGCCGTATTGGAAGTAGCAGGCGTTCATAACGTTCTGTCAAAAGCATACGGTTCTACTAACCCGATCAACATCGTTCGCGCGACTGTAGATGCATTGGTGCACATGAAGTCACCAGCGCAAATCGCAGCTAAGCGTGGCCTGAATGTTGATGAAATTCGAGGTTAAGCACCATGGCTACTAAAACAGTTAAAGTAACACAGACTAAAAGCAGCATCGGACGTTTACCAAAACACCGTGCTACCCTAACGGGTTTAGGTCTGCGCCGTATTGGTCATACAGTTGAAGTTGAAGATACTCCTTCAGTTCGCGGTATGATCAACAAGGTTTACTACATGGTTTCGGTGGAGGAATAAGATAATGCGTCTAAATACTCTATCTCCAGCTGCAGGTTCTAAATCTGCTCCTAAGCGTGTTGGCCGTGGTATCGGTTCAGGTTTAGGTAAAACAGCAGGTCGTGGTCATAAGGGACAAAAGTCTCGTTCTGGCGGCGGTCCTCGCGTAGGTTTTGAAGGCGGTCAAATGCCTCTTAAAATCCGTTTACCTAAGTTTGGCTTTACCTCGCGCAAAGCTTTGGTTTCAGCTGAAGTTCGTTTACTCGAACTAGCAAAAGTTAACGGTGATGTTATCGATTTGAACGCTCTGAAAGATGCGAACGTTATTACTCGCAACATCCAGTTTGCGAAAATCGTTCTTTCAGGTACCATTGAGCGCCCTGTGACTGTTAAAGGTCTAAAGGTAACCAAAGGTGCACGTGCAGCTATTGAAGCTGCCGGCGGTAAGATCGAGGAATAATACGTCGATGGCAAAACCAGGACTTGATTTAAAAAGCGCGAAAGGCGGAGTTTCAGAACTGAAAACTCGTCTTCTGTTCGTGATTGGTGCGATAATCGTCTTTAGAGCGGGTTCGTTCGTGCCAATTCCTGGTATTGACGCAGCTGTATTAGCAGAGCTTTTTGCTCAGCAAAAAGATACCATCCTTGGCATGTTTAACATGTTCTCGGGTGGTGCTTTAGAGCGTGCTTCTATCTTTGCATTAGGTATCATGCCGTATATTTCGGCATCGATCATTATGCAGTTATTGACTGTTGTGCATCCTGCACTTGCTGAATTGAAAAAAGAAGGCGAATCAGGACGTAAGAAAATCAGTCAATATACTCGATATGGCACTCTTGTGTTGGGTACATTGCAATCTATCGGTATCGCGACAGGTTTACCAAATTTAGTCCCTGGCCTTGTGGCTAATGTTGGATTTGGTTTTTACTTTGTAGCGGTTGTGAGCTTAGTAACAGGAACTATGTTCCTTATGTGGCTAGGTGAGCAAATTACTGAACGTGGCATCGGTAACGGTATCTCGATTTTAATTTTCGCAGGTATTGTTGCAGGTTTACCATCGGCTATCGGCTCAACAGCCGAGCAGGCGCGTCAAGGTGACTTGAATGTATTGGTACTACTGTTGCTCGCGGTTATTGTATTTGCTGTAACATATTTAGTGGTATTCGTGGAACGTGGGCAGCGTCGTATCGTTGTTAACTACGCTAAGCGTCAACAAGGCCGTAAGGTTTTTGCTGCGCAAAGCACCCACTTACCATTGAAAGTGAACATGGCAGGTGTAATTCCACCAATTTTTGCATCCAGCATAATTTTGTTCCCAGGCACACTGGCTCAGTGGTTTGGTCAAAATGAGTCTTTGTCATGGTTAAGCGATTTCGCTTTAGCTGTGTCACCAGGACAACCGCTGTATTCATTATTGTACGCGACAGCAATTATCTTTTTCTGTTTCTTCTACACTGCGTTGGTTTTCAATCCACGCGAAACAGCGGATAATCTGAAAAAGAGTGGTGCATTCATTCCTGGGATCCGTCCCGGTGAACAGACTTCGCGTTACATTGATAAAGTAATGACTCGTTTAACCTTAGCGGGTGCGATTTACATTACCTTTATCTGCTTAATTCCGGAGTTCATGTTAATTGCGTGGAAAGTACAGTTCTATTTTGGCGGTACTTCACTACTAATTATAGTAGTCGTAATCATGGACTTCATGGCTCAGGTTCAGACCCATATGATGTCTCATCAATATGAGTCTGTGATGAAGAAAGCTAATCTTGTAAACAAAGCGAATTTAGATCGCTTTGGCAAATAATTAGCTTTTACGGAGTGATGAAATGAAAGTTCGAGCTTCCGTGAAGAAGATCTGCCGTAATTGCAAGATCGTCAAGCGTAGTGGTGTTGTACGCGTTATCTGTGTTGAACCAAAACACAAACAGCGTCAAGGCTAAGTAAGAAGTTGGTCAGTCCAATAATGGGCTGACCAAAAATTTTGTTTGCAAATCTGTCGTCTGTCGAGTATCCTTTCGGGCTTTTCGCAGATGGCCTTTAACTTTAAGGAGTGCATAGTGGCCCGTATCGCTGGCATTAACATTCCTGATCAAAAGCATACAGTCATTGCATTGACTGCTATTTTTGGTATTGGACGTACACGCGCTAGAGCAATCTGCGCATCTACTTCAATTGCTGAAGATGCTAAGATCAAGGAATTGAGCGAAGCTCAAATAGACATTCTACGCGAAGAAGTTGCCAAATATGTTGTAGAAGGTGACTTACGTCGTGAGATTTCAATGAACATCAAGCGTCTTATGGACCTTGGTTGTTATCGTGGTCTCCGCCATCGTCGTAGCCTGCCCCTTCGTGGGCAACGTACTAAGACCAATGCGCGTACGCGTAAAGGTCCACGTAAACCAATCAGAAAGTAACGGGAAGGTAAACCAAAATGGCTAAAGTTCCGTCACGTTCTCCGCGTAAGCGCGTACGTAAACAGGTTGCAGATGGCATGGCTCATATCCATGCATCTTTCAACAACACAATCGTAACCATTACCGATCGTCAAGGTAATGCTTTATCTTGGGCTACCTCTGGTGGTTCTGGTTTCCGTGGTTCACGTAAATCGACCCCGTTTGCTGCACAGGTTGCGGCAGAGCGTGCAGGTATTGCTGCGCAAGATTATGGTGTTAAAAACCTTGAAGTTTTTGTGAAGGGTCCAGGTCCAGGACGTGAATCAGCGATTCGCGCACTGAACGCAGTTGGTTATAAAATTACCAACATTACTGATGTGACACCTATCCCTCACAATGGTTGTCGTCCACCTAAAAAACGTCGTGTATAACACTACGTTATAGGATAGTTGGAGAAAGATCATGGCAAGATACTTGGGTCCTAAGCTCAAGCTCAGCCGCCGAGAAGGTACAGACCTTTTCTTAAAAAGCGGTGTGAGAGCAATTGAATCGAAGTGTAAGCTGGAAACTGCACCAGGCCAACATGGCGCTCGTAAGCCACGTTTGTCTGAGTATGGTACTCAGTTACGCGAGAAACAAAAAGTTCGTCGTATTTACGGTGTGTTAGAAAAGCAATTCCGTAACTACTATAAAGAAGCTGCGCGTCTAAAAGGCAATACAGGTGAAAACTTGTTACAACTTTTAGAAGTCCGCCTAGATAACGTAGTTTATCGTATGGGTTTTGGTGCTACTCGTGCAGAATCACGTCAGCTAGTAAGCCATAAGTCAATTATGGTTAACGGTCGTGTTGTTAACATTCCGTCATTCAAAGTGTCTGCGAATGATGTTGTAAGCATCCGTGAAAAATCACGCACTCAAGCTCGTATCAAAGCGGCTTTAGAAGTGGCTGGTCAACGCGAAAAGCCTACATGGGTAGAAGTCGACAGTGCGAAAATGGAAGGTGCTTTCAAGCGTCTACCAGAACGTAGCGATTTGTCTGCGGATATTAACGAACAGCTGATCGTCGAGCTTTACTCTAAGTAAAGCTAACAAACAAGAGAGGACACAATGCAGGGTTCTGTTACAGAATTTCTTAAACCGCGTCTCGTTGAAATTGAGCAGGTTAATTCAACTCGCGCCAAAGTTACACTAGAGCCACTAGAACGTGGTTTTGGCCATACCTTAGGTAACGCGTTGCGTCGCATCCTATTGTCGTCTATGCCCGGCTGTGCTGTTACAGAAGTCGAGATTGACGGCGTACTGCACGAATACAGCAGTAAGGAAGGCGTACAAGAAGATATCCTTGAGATATTGTTAAATCTTAAAGGTTTAGCGGTAACTATCGAGGGTAAAGACGAGGCAATGCTTACTTTAAGCAAGTCCGGCACAGGCCCTGTTACAGCAGCAGATATCACGCATGATGGCGATGTTACCATCATGAATCCTGATCATATTATCTGTCATTTGACTGGTAATAATGACATCAGCATGCGTATCCGTGTTGAACGTGGTCGTGGTTATGTGCCTGCTTCGGCTCGTGCACAAACCGAAGACGATGATCGTCCAATTGGTCGCCTGTTGGTAGATGCGTCATTCTCACCTGTAGCTCGCATTGCATACAATGTAGAAGCTGCTCGTGTTGAACAGCGCACAGACTTAGATAAACTCGTTATCGATATGACCACCAATGGTACTATTGATCCTGAGGAGGCAATTCGTCGCTCAGCAACAATTTTAGCCGAACAGTTAGATGCGTTTGTTGATTTACGTGAGCCTGCAGCTAAGCCTGAGGAAGATGATAAGCCGGAATTCGATCCGATATTGTTGCGTCCTGTCGACGATTTAGAGCTAACTGTACGTTCGGCTAACTGTTTGAAAGCCGAAGCGATTCATTACATCGGTGATCTGGTACAACGCACTGAAGTTGAGTTGTTAAAAACCCCTAACTTAGGTAAGAAATCTCTTACTGAAATTAAGGACGTTTTAGCATCTCGCGGACTGTCGTTAGGTATGCGTCTTGAAAACTGGCCTCCAGCTAGTTTAGCAGACGACCTATAAGTCTCAGGTTAGTACAGATTAAGGTTATAAGGATTAGGTCATGCGCCATCGTAAGAGTGGTCGTCAACTAAATCGTAACAGCAGTCATCGCCAAGCCATGTTCCGTAACATGGCATGCTCACTAGTTCGTCATGAGATCATCAAGACAACTGTAGCTAAAGCGAAAGAACTGCGTCGCGTAGTTGAACCTCTAATAACACTAGCTAAAGTAGACAGCGTTGCAAATCGCCGTTTAGCTTTCGCTCGTACCCGCGACGCTGAAGTTGTAGGTAAGTTATTTACTGAATTGGGTCCACGCTTCCAGGAACGTCCTGGTGGTTACACTCGTATTCTTAAGTGCGGTCTTCGTGCCGGTGATAAAGCCCCAATGGCTTACATCGAGTTAGTAGGTCGTCCTGAAGCTGCTGAAGCTGTTGAAGTTGAAGCTGCTGAGTAATTAATTTAATTACTCATTAAAAACCGAGCTTAGGCTCGGTTTTTTTATGCCTTATTGAAGTTCCCGTACTTTTAATTTATTACTACACTGCTTAGCCACAGTCATAAACTTACTTCACTTTTCTATTCTTTGCGTTCCTGCAATATATCGTGATTTCACAAAATCAGCAGATTGATCAGCATATGAACATTAAACTTATTGCTTATGTCTCTTCTCCATTAGATTGAATTTTGTCTGCTTTTAAAACCTCCAAAGTTCAGTGTCCTTTTTTGCTGTTTTTCAGCGTCATCGTATTGAACCAATTCTGTTTATTAATTGTGTACAGCAATGATGTTGGCGAGTCCGTTAATATGTTGTTTTGAACATCATCACAGTTAAGTCTTCTTTCCTAGAAGCCAGTCCAATATTCTTATTTAGCTTTTGTGATTAATTTTTAAAATAACTATTGCTATAAGCTAGTTAAGGATAAATATTGACTGATGTGCTGATGTGCTGATGTGCTGATGTGCTGATGTGCTGATGTGCTGATGTGCTGATGTGCTGATGTGCTGATGTGCTGATGTGCTGATGTGCTGATGTGCTGATGTGCTGATGTGCTGATGTGCTGATGTGCGGTATTTATTATTGCCTATTTGTGTCATGACGGATAATTGGTAATTATCCTTTAATAAAAAGCCAATCATATGATTGGCTTTTTATAAGTAAGCTATAAATTACTGGTATTTATAGCCTGCAGATTTCTTTTCTTCTGGGTAATCTAATTTTTCATGGGTTTGACCCATTGCTTCAGCAACTTCTGGAGGCATATAGTTTTCATCATGCTTTGCCAGTACTTCAGTTGCTTCGAGTTTTCCTGATTCGATCAATACCCCTTGAGCTACAATACCTTGTCCTTCGCGGAATAAATCAGGTAACAAGTCATCAAAGGTCACAATAATCTCACCGCCAGCAGAATCATGAATAGCAAATTCCACATGTAAGCTATTTGGGTCACGGATCATAGAGCCCATAGTTACCATGCCGCCAACACGAATACGCTGTCCCACATCAGGCTTAACGCCAGTATCCTTCTTACCATGGACGATTTCGTATGGTGTATAGAATAAGTTTAAGTTTGTATTCAATGCATACAATAGCAGAGATGCAACACCTGCTACACCCGCAATAAGTGCAACGGCTAAAGTTAGCCTTTTTTTACGTCTTGGGTTCACTATTTATTACCTCTAGATTCTTTTAAACGCTCTTCTCTGATGATCTTTTTCGAGATCTCAATTAAGACTTTTCTTCTTTGGCCTAAGCTATGAATAATTAATATTGCTAAACTGCCGAATGTTACTCCGTAGGCTAGCCAAACAAAAAATGCATAGCCACCCATATCTAAAAATGCTGCGAACGAATCAAATTGCATTATTTTGCCGCCTCCGTTTTAGCTAACTCTCGAACCCAAGGACGCATTCCATTACGTGCTAAGACTTCTGCTCTAAATCTGACTAATGTTAATGCGCCAATCATCATTCCAAAACCAAAAATATTGATCAGTAATGGATAGAGCATGTCACCTGTCATGGTTGATTTTTCTGTTATTTTAATTGTTGCAGGTTGATGCAGGCTGCTCCACCATTCAACAGAATACTTAATAATAGGAATGTTAATTACACCTACGATAGCTAAGATACCGGCGGCTCTAGCGGCTAACACTTTATCTTCAAACGAGGCATAAAGTGCAATGACGCCAAGGTATAAAAACAGTAAAACTAACTCTGATGTTAAGCGTGCATCCCATACCCACCAAGTACCCCACATAGGTTTGCCCCAAGCGGCACCAGTGAACAATGCAATAAAGGTTATTACTGCACCAATCGGTGCAATTGAGGCCGCAGCCCAATCGGCAGCTTTGATTTGCCAAACAAGGCCAATAAAGGAAGCGGTTGCCATCCCCATGTATGCGGCCATTGACATAGATGCAGCAGGTACATGGATGTAGATAATTCGGAAACTATCTCCTTGTTGGTAATCCATAGGTGCGTATAACATGCCCCAGGTTGTCCCTAAACCGATTAACGCAATTGCTAAACAAGCAAACCAAGGCAATAGTTTGCCTGCTAAATTATATGAACGCTCAGGATCTGCGTATGAATTGAGCCATTTCCACATCTTATTCCACATTTTAGTTTGTACTCACTCGTAATGAAGCACCAATTGCAAAGGGTGCCATGATTAAACAACCAACCAGCATGGCGCCAATAATAGCTAGCTGACCATCATAAGGTAAATTCATACCTGCAGCATCGATTGCACTTGTCGCAAAAATCAATACTGGAATATAAAGGGGTAGAATAAGAAGTGTCAGTAACACACCGCCTTTTCTCAGCCCTACTGTAAGTGCCACACCAATTGCACCTAGTAACGATAATACTGGTGTACCTAATGTGAGTGTCGCCATTAAGGCCATGTAACTATTGCTTTCAAGATGAAGCAATACAGCAAGTAATGGTGACACTAGTATTAAAGGAACGCCTGTTAATATCCAATGCGCCAAGACTTTCGCTAATACCATGATTGCCAAAGGTTGGGGGCTAAGTAACATTTGTTCCAAGCTGCCGTCTGTGTAATCGGCTTTAAACAAACGCTCTAGTGACAACATTGACGCGAGCAATGCCGCAACCCAAATTATGCCAGGAGCAACCCGGGTTAAAATTTGTGGTTCAGGTCCAATCCCCAGCGGGAAAAGAGTGACCACGATAATAAAAAATAACAGTGGGTTAAAGATGTCACCACGATGTCTGACCGCAATTTTCAAATCACGTTGTAGCAAGGTGATAAACGCACTGGTATAGCTAATGCCTCTGTTCATCATTGGACCTTATATGAAACGATAGTCAAGTTTGATTTTTCGAAGACGTGGTTCAGTAATTAAACTCATATCTTGATGAGTTGTCATAATTACACATCCACCTTGACTCGCATGATCTAAAAATAATCTTTCTAGTTCTTCAACACCTTTTTTATCGATAGCAGTAAATGGCTCATCTAGAATCCAAATTTTACAATTGGTATGCCATAACCTTGCTAACGCTGTGCGACGGTGTTGTCCTGCTGATAGATGACCTGCTAATGCTTCTTCAAACCCGCTGAGGTTTACTTTTTCCAATATGTCTGAAGTTTGATAGCTATCATAACCACTGATTCTTAAATTGAAGTTAAGATTTTCTTCTGCGGTTAACTCGCTTTTTACTCCGGCTAGGTGACCAAGATAAAGTAAGTTTTCGTTAAATTCATCACGTGTACGAGTAATGTCTTGTTCTAAGTACAGGACATCGCCAGAGTAGGGGCGTGATAAGCCAGCAAGTATGCGTAACAAACTTGTTTTGCCTGCGCCATTAGGACCTTCAATTTGAACAATGTCACCCGCGAAAATACCAAAACTGAGCTCGTCAAAAAGTAAACGCTCTTCACGAATACACGTTAGATTTTGTGCACTGATTAAGGGAGTGGATGGTGTTGTTTTTGTCACTGAACCCTCTATTTTAGCCTGTTAGGAAGTACTTCAAGATATTAACATAAACACTATTATGCAGTTACCTTTAGCTATGATTAAGTGTTAGCAATTTGAAGTAGTTCCAATAAAATTAATAAAGTTGGAACTTTTTCAACATTTCCTAATATATTACCCTGCCCTGTTAATAATGTGTTATTTCTATACTAAGCTGAGATTGTTATCACAAAAAGGTGAGATTTTTTGCAGTATGTAGTAATCTAGTCTCGCTAAATAAATAGTCTGCCGTTCAAATGACCAGGCAGAGATAAGCTTTGTATGTATTTGCAATTAGGAACGTTGAACATGAAAAAATTGTTAGCAATGACTGCAGTAGCTGCATTAACTTTGTCTGCGAATGTATTTGCTCAAGAAGGTGAAGCTGTTTATAACAAGGCTTGCCAAGTTTGTCACAGCATGGGTGTTGCTGGTGCGCCAAAGTCTCACGATGTTGCGGCTTGGGAACCACGTATCGCTAAAGGTATGGATGCTCTTTTAAACTCAGTTAAATCTGGTTTAAACGCAATGCCGCCAGGTGGTATGTGTACTGATTGTACTGACGAAGATTACAAGAACGCTATTGAGTTCATGTCAAAGTAATACTTTTTCAGTAATATAAAAACCGGCAGTAAGCCGGTTTTTTATGTCTATTATATAGGCATAAAAAAAGGAACTTTAAATAAGTTCCTTTTTTATTTGTGTTTAGGTTATTGCACTAATGTATTAAGTGTCAATGTGGTTTCTCCGCCAACCTTAACAGCTTCAACGATACCTTTAATATCGCCTGCTTGTGGTTTAACGCTACCATTTTTAGACAATACTGCAATGATTTCAACTTCTGTAGCACCACTTAATTTAACATCACCACCCATTGAAGTGCTGTCATCCAATGTTATTGTTAATGGTAAATCACTGGCGCTAATTTTTGTGGCAGCTAATGGCACTTTAGGGCCTTGAGTTGCACGGGCAAATATGAACACTTGGTCAGTTGGGCCGACTTTGTCTGCAAGCTCAGGAGCTATGCTAACGGCAACATTGACTGTTTTGCTCATCGTTGCATCAGCTTGTGCAGCACTTTGTTTGACAGGATTGTGTGCAGCATCATTTGGCATGGCGCCCATATCTGATTGCATGCTCATTTTAGCCGATTGAATCGCATTCATTAGTGCCGTGCGATCAACATCGCTACGGTCACTGTCTAAAATAGCTTGCCATGCATTGATGGCATCTTGGTATTGGGCATTAAAAAATGCATCCATACCTACAAGCAATAATGTTGAAGGATCTTGTGGGTCCAATGCTAATGATTGATCAATAATCGCTTTAATCGCTGGGGTAATCTTTTGACCCGCTTGATAATACATTGCTGTGGCTTTAGGACCTAGTAGCTCAGCGTGAGTGCCGACTAACTCCATTACTTTATCAAAAGCGGCTACAGCATGATTATACTGGTTAGCAGTAATGTAGGCATGGCCTAAGCTGAACCAAGCTTGGCTATTTTCAGGATCTTGTTGAACCTGCGCTTCCATCATTTGAACACGTTGAGCCATAATTTGCTCATTGCTCATGCCTTCGTGTGGATTGCTTGCCTGGGGTGGATTTGCTAATTCATTATAGGCACCAAGTTGCTGATAGAAGTAACCTGATAATGCCAATACTGCCACGGTCATAACCGATGGCCATAAAATACTTTTAGGTTTTGCTTCAACAAGTGAATCATCACCTTTGTGTTTCATATCTTGTAGCAGGCTTATTTCTAACTCTTTCTTTAATGCGTCGAATTCTGTTTGATCAAGTAATTCTTCTTGCAACTCTTTTTCAAGAATGCCTAAACGTTCATTGAATAGTTCTAGGTTAGTTTGCTTACGGACGCCAGACTCTTCGGCTTGAAGTAATTTTTGCTGGCGGAAATGAGGTACCCAAATCATCAATAAGCTGATAATAAGGACAAGCGCGATTAAAATCCAAAATGTGGTCATCGTTTCAATATTCACTTTTAGTTTATGGGAAAGCGGGGGGCCGCTGAGCTTGATTGCTTGATTATACGTAAAGATTATTAATTGAATAGTAATATAAGGAAGATATGAAACTGAATTTTGAGAGTTGGGCACTGCTTCACAATTTAAATTGTTGTCGTAAAAATTGTTGAAACTTTACATTATTTTGTTAGTCAGAGCCTTTACTATTGTGATCAGATGTTTTTGATCTTGCTGAATAGAGATAATGCGACCAGTAACTCAGTTTTACACGAAAGTGGCAGACATCAGCAGTAGCAAGCTCTAAAATGATTTAAAATTCGCTTAAGCTAATGTGAGTATAGTAGCGTATGCTCATCGCCAGCATTAACGTGGTTTGTTGATATCAAATCAATGTTTTTATAACTAAGGAATACCCATGATTCCAGAAATTGGACATTTTTCACTGATAATAGGTTTGGCATTTGCCATGCTATTAGCCAGTGTCCCATTAATAGGTGCTGCAAAAAAGGATGCGTATCTTGTTAGATATGCATGGCCTCTTGCGTACGGCATGTTCTTCTTTATTCTAATTTCAGTCATAACATTAGGCTATAGTTTTGCGGTTGATGATTTCTCCGTTGCCTATGTTGCGCACCATTCTAATTCACAGTTGCCTATCTTCTTTAAAATAGCAGCTGTATGGGGTGGTCATGAAGGATCTTTACTCTTTTGGGTATTCTCACTATCCGTTTGGGCAGCGGCTGTCGCTACCTTTAGTAAAGGATTAGAAGAAGTCTTTACCGCAAGAGTCTTAGCTGTACTTGCTATGATTATTGTTGGTTTTAGCTTATTCATGATTCTAACTTCTAGTCCTTTTGAACGAATCTTTCCTATTCCAATGGAAGGCCGTGATCTGAACCCAATGCTACAAGACGTAGGTTTAATTTTTCATCCTCCTATGTTGTATTTGGGCTATGTTGGCTTCTCGGTCAGTTTTGCCTTTGCTATCGCAGCTCTAATGAGTGGTAGCTTAGATTCAGCCTGGGCTCGTTGGTCACGTCCATGGACTTTAGCCGCTTGGGTATTCCTTACCGGTGGTATTTCACTGGGCTCTTGGTGGGCTTACTACGAACTCGGCTGGGGTGGCTGGTGGTTCTGGGATCCAGTTGAAAATGCCTCATTTATGCCTTGGTTAATTGGTACTGCACTCGTTCATTCTCTTGTTGTAACCGAAAAACGTGGTGCTTTCCGTAACTGGACCGTTCTCCTTTCAATTTTTGCTTTCTCATTAAGCTTGTTAGGTACTTTCATTGTGCGTTCTGGCGTATTAACGTCGGTGCATTCATTTGCCGCAGACCCAAGCCGCGGTATGTTTATCCTTCTACTATTAGCTATCGCCATTGGTGGTTCATTAACCTTGTTCGCATTCCGTGCCAGTGAAATGAGTAGCCCGGCTCGCTTTGAATTGAAATCTAAAGAAACTATGCTACTAGTCTGTAACGTGTTACTGACCGTAGCTGCAGGTACTGTGTTACTCGGTACTTTATATCCATTGCTTATTGATGCATTAGGCATGGGTAAGATTTCTGTAGGACCTCCATATTTTAATGCCGTATTTGTACCAATCGTATTGGTGTTATTTGGCTTTATGGGTATTGGCCCAATCATTCGTTGGAAAAAGTCAAAATCCGGTGAAATTAAGCGTCAATTGTTAATTCCTGCAATTATCGCAACTGTTGTAGGCTTAGCGGTACCATTTATGATGGGTGGCGAGTTCAACTTATGGGTTGCATTTGGTATTGGTGCAGCAACCTGGATTACGCTAGCAACCTTCCGTGCTGCATATAATATTGTTAAAGATAAAGAAGGCGGCATTAGCTTAACTCGTATTGGACGTAGTCAGCTTGGTATGGTTATCGCTCACTTAGGTATTGCGGTTTCAGTAGTCGGTGCCACTATGGTGTCAAACTACTCCATTGAGAAAAGTGTCCGTATGGGCCCAGGCATCAGTCAAGAGTTAGCGGGTTATACCTTTAAATACCTTGAGACCAAAAATGTTGTAGGTCCTAACTACACGGCCCAGCAAGGTCAAATTGAAATCTACCAAGATGACAAATACATCACCTTGCTAAAACCAGATCGCCGCCAATACAATGTCCGTACTATGGATATGACAGAAGCGGGTATTGATTGGGGCTTATTCCGTGACTTATATGTCACTATGGGTGACCCAATTAGTGCAACAGAGTTCGCTGTACGTTTAAACTATAAGCCTTATGTTCGTTGGTTGTGGTTCGGTTCAATCTTTATGATGGTAGGTGGCTTCCTTGCAGCATCGGATAAACGTTATCGTGTAAAGAAAGCCGTGACTGAAACGGAACAAAAAGCAAAAGAAAAGTTAGCTACAGCTTAAAACGGAGAATGTATGAAAAAGTTGGTGCTGTTTATACCACTAGCCTTATTTATGGTGATGGGAATATTCTTATATCAAGGTTTATTCCTAAATCCTCAGAAGCTGGACTCAGCATTAGAAGGAAAGCCGATCCCGGCTTTCCAACTTGAGAGACTTGAAACTCCGGGTGAAATGTTGACCGAGGCTGATTTAAAAGGTCAAGTATCACTGCTTAACGTTTGGGCTACTTGGTGCCCAGCATGTAAATATGAACATCCTTTTTTAACCATGTTATCTCGTCGTAATATCATGCCTATTTACGGTATTAATTATCGTGACGAACGTGCATTGGCAATTAAAGAACTTCGTCGTGAAGGTGATCCTTATACAATCAACCTTTACGATAAAGATGGACGTTTAGGTTTAGATCTTGGCGTGTATGGTGCACCGGAAACATTTATTGTTGATCATAACGGTATTATTCGATTCCGTTATGCAGGACCGATAGATCAAAATATTTGGAAAGAGACTTTGTATCCTATGGTTCAGCAATTACAAGCCGAAGCTAAAGCGGATGGAGCTGCGTAATGAAATTAGTTAATTTATCTATCACGCTGTTTGTGGCTTTGCTATTTAGCCTAATGGTGCAAGCAACACCAGTGGATACCTATGAGTTTAAATCACCAAGTAACCAAAAGCGTGCCATTTCGTTAGCCCATGAATTACGTTGCCCGCAATGTCAAAACCAAAACTTAGTCGATTCTAATTCTCCAGTTGCACAAGATTTGCGATTGGAGGTGTATAAGATGGTTGATGAAGGCAAATCAGATGATGAAATTGTTGAGTTTATGACAAGTCGATATGGTGATTTTGTCTTATATAAGCCAAGACTCGATCCAAAGACTTACGTTTTATGGATTGGTCCATTCGCATTATTAATCTTCGGATTTATTATTGGTGCAGTGCTAATTCGACGTCAACGTCATAATGCTAATTCAGATATCGAGATGTCAGCAGAAGATCAACAACAACTTGATGAATTACTGAAACGTAATAAATGATGATATCGTTAAAAAATATGCTTCTCACCGCTGCTATTATTAGTACAAGTTTACTCATAGTAGACAGTGGTGTTGCATACCCAGGTATGCAACCTAGTCAAAAGCCAGTATCTCAAACCGGTTTAGATAAAATTACCATCCTGCCGCAACCTTTTCCCATTGCCCAAGTTAACTTCAGCCAATTGAACAATGCCAAAGTCGATTTTGAAGCATTTAAAGGCAAAGTTGTCGTTGTGAATATGTGGGCGACATGGTGCCCACCTTGTGTCAGAGAGCTTCCTGCATTAGACAGGCTTGCCAATAAAATAGATCAAAGCCAATTCATGCTATTACCTATCTCAATAGATGCCGATGGCAAAGAGATAGTACAACCATTTTTGGAGTCGATTGGTTTGGCTGAATTCGAATCTTACTTCGATCCTAAGCAAAATCTCCGCGAAGTGTTCCCATTAGAAACAATACCAGCAACATTTATCTTAAATCCACAAGGTGAGCTGGTGGCATATGTACGTAGTTATGTCGATTGGGATGATGAAAACGCCATAGCCTTCTTAAAACAGTTTTATACCACAACAGAAAAAGTGGTCAATTAGCCTCCTTTTTGATGGCTAAATAAGCGATTTAGATCGCATTAGATTAAAAGATCGCCAAGCGATCTTTTTTTATATAAAAATTTTAAAAAAGGGGTTGCGCAAAAATCTTAGCTCCCTATAATGCGCATCCACTGACACGGCACAGCGCGAAAGCAAAGTAGCAAGTCAGGTTGATTTGAAACAGAAAGACTTCGGTTTTAAGCTCAAATCAACAGCGAAAAGAAAGTTTGAAAAAACACTTGACGCAGACAAGGGAAAGCGTAAAATACGCAGCCCAAGCCAACGACCTAGCGTCTAACGGCGATGTTTGAAAAATTAACATCAACGCTCT
>NZ_BMOT01000017.1 GCF_014647215.1 Shewanella aestuarii | reverse complement strand
GCATTAACGCGCCTAGTATTGAAAACACGGTGAAGCTCTGAAACACGTATCTTCAAGTTGTTTGGGTATAAGTTCGAGGCCAAATTTATCTACACCTCAGCTCCACCGCTAATGATTGCTCACAGTATGTGATTTAGCGTCTAGAATTGACACCATATCAAATGGCGATAATGTTCATTTCAAAGGTAAGTCTCAATGGAATAACAAGAGTTATGTGTTTACTTAATTCATCATGCAGCTTTGGGCAGTCATGTTACTGGCTGAAACACAGTGGCTAAACCTATTAATAACCAAACTTTAATTATTTGGCGGCTTTTTATCCATCAAATAACAATCAACTTCAGCTATCTATGCAAAGTGTCAATACACCAATAATTCAAATCAATCGCTTTAACAGCCATCTCACCCCCTTTAAACTTTTATGGAATGCATAACAACATACCTATTTAGTTATTGATTTTATTGTTTTATTTTACATACCGCATTGACTTACTACCGACTTGTTATACTATTTAACAAGTCTAGATTACAAGTATCAAGGAATAGCTGATGAACGCAGGGGCAACAGGAAAGTACAAACGGTTAACGATACGGTTTACTGTTGTGAGCATTTTTATTATTGCCACCCTATTTACAGCCATTATTGCTATCGGACTACAGTTTTACTTTAGCCAACGCCTAGCAACTGAAGCTGCGCTAAAGTTGTATGATCACAATGCCAACAGCACTGGCTCATTCCTCGTGCAAGTCGATAACCAAGCCATTAATACAACACGTCTTTTGGCACATTATAATACCTTGTACGACGACAATGGCTTAACGCCGGAATCATTGAATATATTTGCCGATGTGATGGACTCAATCCCATTTATTTACGCCATTTATATTGGTTCTAACAATGGTGATCTATTTGAATTGGTTAACCTCAATGCGCACCCAATTGTACGAGATCAACTTGGCGCATCTCATTCAGATCGTTGGGTCATTATTGATATTAAAAATGAGCAAGGTAAAAGAGTGCGTAATAAGCGCTTTTATGATCATCAGTTTACTCTAAGAACAATGAACAGCGAACCTGCCGAATTTAATGCAACACTTCGTCCTTGGTACACCAATGCGGTTGCAGATACTGTCACTAAAACAGAGCCTTACCTTTTTCAAAATTTACAGTCTCCAGGTATAACCTATTCGATCCCAGTATCCCAAGGTAATGCAGTATTAGGAGTGGATATTGCCTTATCTAGCCTGTCAGATTATTTAAATAGATTAGGTAAAAACACCGAAGGCGACAAAACCAAAGAAGTGTTTATCTTTGAGGCTAACGGTGATCTTATTGCCTCAAATATTGAACCCATTAATGGCATGGAAATCCCTCCCTCAGTACCATTACAACTAACTGAAGCGCAGCAGTCACTCATAGAGAATACTTTGCCATTAATTGCATCAAACGAGACCAACTGGCCACCGATTGATTTTACTATTGCAGGTAAGCCCCAAGGTTACAGCATAGACCTGCTCAATATTGTGGCGCAAATGACCGGATTGACTATCAAATACAATAATGGTTTTACCTGGGTTGAGTTTGTTGATAAGTTCAAAAATGGTGAGATAGATATCTTGCATTCCATGATGAAAATTGAAGAAAATGCCACTTTAGGTGTGTTTAGTGATCCTTTTCTGAGTTTGCCTTTTGCGGTCGTCACTCAAAATGGTGTCGCCCCAATTACCAACATAAGTGAACTTAACAACAAAAGAGTGGCAATTCCAAAGGGCTGGTCAATCATAAAAATGATTCAGCAGCACTTTCCTCAAATTGAGGTGGTCGAGTATCAATCGACTTTAGATACTTTAAAGGCAGTTAAAGAAAAAGAGGTGTTTGCCACCTTAGACAACAGTATTGTGCTGCACTACACAGCAAAACAGTATTTTATTGAAAATTTACAATTTCACGAAACCATTGATTATTCACCAATCCAAATAGAATCCGGCCTTAGCATGGTTATGCAACCTAAAAATGCACCGCTGGTTGAAATAATAAATTTAGCCATCAAAAATATTACTCCTGCGCAGTTTCAAGCTCTTCGTGATAAGTGGTTTTCTCATGGCCAAAAAAGTGCGCCAGAAATAGTTCAAGGAACCGTTCCTTACAAGCAGCTTATCGAAATAGCCGCTACCCCGAACTTGCAAAAAAAATTAAACGTACAAAAAATTGATGGCGTTGAACGATTTGTCTATGTTACTCCCTTGGGGCATGCCGCATCACAAAACGAGTATTTTGCTATTGTAGTCCCAACCAATGTGTTACTAGCATCGACACATGACAAGGTAAAAAAATCGATTTTAGTGACTGGAGTTTGTTTACTGTTGGTATTGCCACTGTCTTGGCTATTTGCATCACCTATTATCAAGCCTATCAATTTGTTAGCGCTAGAAAATAATAAAATTAAACATCGTCAATATGATGATGTCGTGAGAGTTGAATCTTTCATTAAAGAGATTGATGATTTAGCATACTCTATGGTGGACATGTCTGAATCAATAAAAGTACACGAGCAAAATCAAAAAGAGCTGATGGAAGCCTTTATTAAGCTCATTGCACAAGCCATTGATGATAAATCCCCTTATACCGCCGGTCACTGTAACCGGGTACCAGAACTAGGGTTAATGCTGGCTGAACAAGCCTCAAAGTCTAAGTTACCAGCATTTGAAGATTTTAGATTTAAAAATGAAGATGAACAACGAGAATTTAGAATTGCTGCCTGGCTACACGATTGCGGTAAAATTACCACACCAGAACATATTGTCGATAAAGGCACTAAGTTAGAGGTCATTTATAACCGTATTCATGAGATTAGAATGCGCTTTGAAGTGCTTTGGCGTGACGCACAAATCCATTACTACAGCCAATGCATTGCCAGTCCAAATGAACAAGAAGTACATAAAGCAGAGCTAGATAAAGCCTTTATCAAGCTGACAGAAGATTTTACCTTTATAGCCAATGCCAATGTGGGTGGCGAATTTATGGATAAGGCACATATCGATAAACTAAATCAGCTAGCGCAAATACCTTGGGTTAGACATTTTAGTGATAAACTCGGTCTATCACCTGTAGAAGAACTTAATTACCCTAAAGGCGAAGAATCGCTCCCTGTCACTGAATCTTTATTGAGTAATAAACCGCAACACATTATTAAGCGCGATTTTCCGGTACATTTTGATGAAAAATTTGGCATTAAAATGGACATCCCCGAACACCTTTATAACCAAGGTGAGCTGCACAACTTAGCCATAATCAGAGGAACACTAACTTCCGAAGATAGATTTAAGATTAATGAGCACATCACCAGCACCATTAAAATGTTAGAGAACTTACCGTTTCCACCAGAACTTGCCAAAGTTCCTCGCTATGCATCCACTCACCATGAAACCCTCAAGGGAACGGGATACCCACGCAAACTAAATGCAGAACAACTTTCTACACCAGAGCGCATTTTGGTGTTATCCGATATCTTTGAAGCGCTTACCGCGGCTGACAGACCTTATAAAAAAGCTAAGCCTATGAGTGTAGCCATTAATATTTTGCATAAGATGGCATTAGATCAACACGTTGATATTGAGGTGTTTAAATTGTTTCTCACTAGCGGCGTTTATCTTGAATACGCCAAAAAGTTTTTAGACCCAAGTCAAATAGATGATGTGGACATTAATCAATATTTAAATGATACGCCACACGATCAACAGAGTTAACCAGCACAACATCAAAATCATTGATATCGGTGCAGCAGGAGTGACCCTATATGTTTAGCACAATGTTATCATTTGCTTGTTTTTGTTGAAAAATATTAAAAAAGTAGCTTTCCCCCTAATGGGCTAAGGAGAACATACTGATGAAAAAAATCAGCCTACTTAGCTTAATTTTCGTGACATCTTTAATTGGATGTAGTGAAAATGCTGAAACAACAGGCCCTGCAACAGTTGGTACAGATAAAGATGAACACAGCTGTGTCGCCTCGGCAGGTTATATGTGGTGTGCGAAAACCAATCAGTGTGAACGACCATGGGAGCTAGCTGAACAAGCAGGTTTTGAACATAATCAAAGCAATGTTGAGGCATACTGTAAGCAAGAATAGTTTACCAGAGCTTAACTACACAAGTTTAGCTCAACAAGCTTACTGCAACTAATGCCAACAGGTTCAGCATAAAGCGAACCTGTTTTTTACTTTGAGGTTGATTTTTCAACGTTCCCCTCCCTTTGCTTTCATTACTTATTAAATAATCAGCCTGAGATCTGTTAAGACTAAAAATCACACATGCCTCAATAACACCATTGCACAATACCTAACAAACTATTGATTTTAAATAGCTTTTATGCAAATAAAAATCTTGACGATCGTTTTGATTGCAACAGCAACAGCAAAAACCATTAAATGTGAACAAGCAAACATAATACTGCTTTAATCGGGCGTAGAATGACTAAAAATTGATTGCGGAGGGTATTTATGTGGTGGAGAGTGTTGATTATTTCAATCGCCTATTTATTAATTGGTGCACATTTTCTTCGATTCAACCAGATTGAATTAGCCATTATTGCGGCAATCTTACCGAGTTTGATGTTTATAAAACATATCGTAATGACCAGATTATTACAGTTAGGCTTAGTGTTAGGCTGTATTTTTGTTTGGGGAGTATCTACGGTAGATTTTGTGCAAATGCGTATGGCAGTGGATGCCCCCTGGATCAGGCTGGCGTGTATTATGGTTGGCGTGATGATTTTTACGTTATTTGCAGCCTATTGCTGCAATGGCTTAACAAGAAGAGATAAAGGATTACACTTATATTATTAAGTCGCGACATTAAATATGACGCGACTCATTTATCAATAGCTAACCCCGCGGTAAGTATTTTGCAAGCTTTTGTTTACGTAAATAAACTAGCGCCGCACAAATCAATATATAAATACTGGGTTCAATGATTTCTGATTTTACTGACCAATAAAAATGAATGGGTGCCAGTAAAGCCACTAGGTAAACCCAGTTATGCAGTTGTTGCCAACGCTTACCCATTTTCTTCTTTACAACCATAAATGAAGTCACACTGAGAGAAAGCAAAATACTATAAGCCACGGCACCCACCAGTATATAAGGGCGCTTGATCACTTCTTCGAGCAAAAAGGCCCACGCGAATAATAAATCTAAGCTGATAAATGCCGAGATATGTAATGTGGCATAAGCAAATACATACAAGCCTATCAGGCGCCTTGTTTGTAACAACAGCCCTTGCTTGAGGTATTTAGCCAAAGGAGAAACCAGCAACGCCGCCAGCAGACTATTTAAAGCCCCCATGCCAGTATAGTGAATAATATATTGCACCGGATCGCCACCAGCATTGTCACTTAACACTAAATAAACTAAGTACAATACCGGCAAGATAAAGGTGATATGCAAACCACCCTTTAACCACCACAATCCCCGGGGTGTGATCCGCATTAATAATATTTCCTTAAATCGAGCTGCTTATATAACCCAGCAACCTCGTCACCATAGCCATTGAACATTTGCGTCGGAATACGTTTCGCAGAAAACAAACCGCCCTCACCTATGCTGCGTTCCGATGCCTGTGACCATCTTGGGTGATCCACTTCAGGATTAACGTTGGCATAAAAACCATATTCATGTGACGCAAGTTGATTCCAGCTGGTCGGCGGCTGCTTGTCCATTAAGCGAATTTTGACAATGGATTTAATACTTTTAAAACCGTATTTCCACGGTACAACTAATCTTATTGGCGCACCGTTTTGCGGTGGTAAGGTTTTACCATACAAACCGACAGCAAGAAATGCCAATGGATTCATGGCCTCTTCCAAAGTTAACCCTTCCACATAGGGATAATGAATTCCACCGCCCATGAGACGATTTTTTTGCCCTGGCATTTGCTCAGGGTCAAATAGCGTTTCAAATGCCACATGCGTTGCAGATGACTTCACCCCAGCTTCTTTTAATAAACTGGCTAATGAAAAACCAACCCAAGGCACAACCATTGACCAGGCCTCAACACAGCGTAAACGATAACGTCGCTCTTCTAATGCAAAACGTTTGGTGAGGTCATCCAAATCTAAGGTAATGGGTTTATCAACAAGCCCATCTATTTGCAAAGTCCAAGGGTTAACATTAAACGCTTGGGCATTGTCGAAAGGGTCTTGTTTGCTGGTGCCAAATTCATAGAAATTGTTATGGCGAGTAATTTTATTTTCAGGTGTTAACGATTCTGGGATCACAAACGCTTTAGGTTGGGTAAATTGCAATGGCTTGGTAGCAAATGTAGAGGTAGATTTATTGCTGCCAAAATCAAATAAACCGGCTTGCACATAGCCCGGAATACTTGCACCCAATGCGCCAAGTCCTAAGGCTTTAACAATATTGCGACGGTCTTTAAAAACCGATTCTGGGGTGACCTGATTATCCGCTAAATCCCAGGCTGACTGACGTTTGATCCCTTTCGTAAAGCGTGTGTTATTCGTCATGTTATTCCCTCAATTAATTTAGCAAGTTATTCATAAGACAGGTTAATACGCAATAAAATTTCATTTCGATTCAAAAATAACCGAACCAATCAAAAAACACTTAATTGTTAATCATAATACTTGCAGGGCAAACATTGTCATGCGAACCTTATCTGGTTTCTATTTCAAAAGGTTAGGTTATGCCATTCGCTGTTGATTTTACCCCACCTCAAATTGCCGCTATGGTTGCAATTGCTTTTTTAGGCTTACTGGTTGGCGCACTATTAAACCAAAGATTAACCCGTCAGCGCTGGGAACAATTAAAGCAACAATATGAAGCTGAAACCACACAAACGATTATCGAACAACAGCGTTTAGTGAGCCAAATTCAAGATGTGTTAGATGATAAAGTTGATAATTTAAACCATCTGCAATCTAAGCTTGAATCTTATATTAGCCAACTTGCCAGAGCGCAGGCACAAGTTGAGCGTATTCCTCATTTGGAACAACAACTCGAGGACAGCAACCGCAAAGTGTTGGAATCGCAGTTAAACCTATCAAAGTCAAATGCCATGCAACAAACCATTATGGCGAAAGCTACAGCTGAGCATCAAGCGCTTGAAGATAAAATTCGCCTACTTGAAACCGCTGAAGAAAGGTTAAAAATTCAATTTGAAAACCTAGCTAACCGGATATTTGATGAAAAAAGTGCAAACTTTAAACAGCAAAATGTGACTCAAATTGATGGCGTGCTTGGGCCTTTAAAACAGCAACTAGACGGCTTTAGGCAACAAATACAACAGTCATACAACCATGAGCAATCTGAGCGCAGCGCGTTAAAGCACCAATTGAATCATTTACGCGAGCTCAATTTAAAAATGAGCCAAGATGCTATCAACCTGACCAAAGCCCTTAAAGGTGACAATAAACAGCAAGGTAATTGGGGTGAAGTGATCCTTGAAAGAGTATTGCAAGAAAGTGGCTTACGTGAAGGTCATGAATATGACACCCAACAAGATTTAAAAAATGATGACGGTAAACGCTTTAAGCCCGATGTGATTGTCCACTTGCCTGAAAACAAAGATGTCGTTATTGATGCCAAAATGTCTTTAATCGCTTACGAGCGGTATTTTAACAGTGATGATGAAGACATCCGTGAACAAGCGCTTAAAGATCATGCCTTATCAATGCGCCAACATATCAAGGGACTCAGTCAAAAGGATTATCATAAATTACATGGACTAAAAAGCTTAGATTATGTGCTAATGTTTATTCCTGTCGAACCCGCTTTTTTACTGGCGATTGAGTACGATCCAAGCTTGATAAATTTTGCATTAGAGCAGAATATTATGTTAGTTAGCCCAACCAATTTATTGGTGGCATTGCGAACCATTAACAATATTTGGCGCTATGAATATCAAAATCAACATGCGCAAACGATTGCCAAGCAAGCGGCTAAAATATATGACAAATTATGCAGCCATGTTGATGACATGGAAAAGCTAGGACGTGCGCTTGACACAGCAGATAAAAGTTACCAGCAAGCAATGGCTAAATTAGCCTCTGGCAAAGGTAATTTAATTCGTCAGGCACATACTTTACAGCGTTTAGGTGTCGATACGAGTAAACAATTCGATAAGCAATTACTCAATCGTGCGCTAGATGAGTCATTGGATAAATCAGAAGGATAACCGTACGGATTTAATCAATATTTAATGGTGTTATGGTATGAATGTTTAGTGTAAAACCCTAATTAAAAATTAATCGCAAACGATGTATTGAGGCGGAGATTCTCATTTAAATGCGTACTACATGGATTCATGCATGTTTATCTAAAATGCTAACAACTACCCTAGTTGTTTTAGTTTTACCTGTGTTATTAAGTAACACAGCCAGCGCTTATACCCCCGAACAACAACTTTATTTGGATACAAAAAAAGCTTTAGATACAAAACAAATGGGTCGTTATCAACAGTTAAGAACCCAACTCGGTGATTATCCTTTAGCCATTTATCTTGATTATCATATCAAAATTGACCATATCCTTAATATGCCAGGTGCAAAAGCCAAGGCGGCTATCGAAGAATTCAATACTATGCCGTTATATAACTCGGCAAGATATCGCTATTTGATGAAAGCGGGCAGTCAGTCGCGCTGGCAAGATTTTTTAGCCGTTGCACCTAACTCACCCAACGATATGCGCTTGCAGTGTTACCACCTCAGGGCGCAGTTAGCCACGGGCGATAAAAAAGCGGCGTATAAAGGCGCTGATAAACTGTGGCTTTATGGCTATTCGCGTCCCAAAGAATGTGACCCATTATTTAATCAGTGGGCCAAAGAGGGTTATAGAACTCAAGAACTTATCTGGGGCCGCATGTTGCTTAGCTTCAATGCGGAGCAATCAAGTTTACTTAGTTATTTAAGTAACAAAATAACCAAGCACCGTGACGATGCCGCATTATTATTAAAAGTATATAAAGACCCTAACTCGTTAAGGCACACTAAACGCTTTCGTAGCTCGCAGCCTATTGTGGCAGATATTGTCGATGCTGGGCTGAGAAAGTTAGCCAGAAAAGATCTAAAGCAAGCGATTAAATTATATGTAAAATATAACAAAGCACATCGTTTCTCCGCCGAACAGAGCAAACAGTTAAACCATTATTTGGTAAGACGTGCGTTAATCAATCAAGATGATAATCTTAAAAGTCATGTTGATAATTCGCTTGTATCATTGGCATCTGACGAGTTATTTGAAATGCGGATGCGCTGGGCAATCCGCCAGCAAGATTTTACCACTGTGACTAACTATCTCCCGTTACTGAGTCAACAGGCTATGGCCAATTCACGCTGGCAGTATTGGCAAGCGAGAATGAGTGCCGATCCACGACAGTCAGAGGATCAGTTTTTGTCATTAGCACAACAACGTGATTTTTATGGCTTCAATGCGGCGACACAAATTCAAAAACCCTTGTCATTAAACGATGCCAAATTAGTGTCTGATACAAATCTTCGGGCGAAACTTTTTGATGATGCAGGTTTGGCGCGAGTGGTTGAATTAAGAGCATTAGATAAGTTCTTAGATTCTCGTAGTGAGTGGATCTATCTGATGCGTCGCCATGACGGTCCTATGACCGCAGAATATGGTTTATATGCCCTAGAACAAGGTTGGTATGATTTAAGTGTTGAGTCTAGTATTCAAGGTCAACAGTGGGATGCGCTTAACTTACGTTTTCCTAAAGCTGCCGATGCGGAATTTGTTAGCGCCAGTAAAAAATACAAAGTGGATATTAATGAGATCCGCGCAATTTCACGCCGCGAAAGCGCCTTTAACCATTACGCGACCTCGGGTGTCGGCGCACGTGGCTTAATGCAATTAATGCCCGCCACGGCAAAACAAACCGCAAAAAAGAACAAAATTCGCTTTAATGACGTACAAGACTTGTATAAACCGCAAGTGAACGTGATGTTGGGCAGTGCTTATTATGCCGAATTATTGAAGCAATTTGACAATAACCGCGTGCTAGCAACTGCGGCATATAACGCAGGGCCAGGTAGCGTAAGACGCTGGTTAAAAGTATCCAATGGTTCATTAGATGCCATGAGTTTTATTGAAACCATTCCTTTCACTGAAACCCGTGAATATGTTCAAGCAGTGCTGAGTTATCGGATGATTTATCAACAGCATGATAATCCCAATGCCAGTATGTTTAGCGACAAAGAGATGAATTACGTTTATTAAAACTTGGTATTCAAAATAGTTAACACAAAGGAGCGCCAGTGTCGCATACCGTTATTACGCAGCTAATTAATCAACTTGAGCACATCTTGCTAGGTAAACCCACGCAGATAAAGTTAGCTGTGGCGTGTATTTTGGCTAAGGGGCATTTGTTAATCGAAGACTTACCCGGCATGGGGAAAACCAGTTTATCCCATGCCATTGCCACCAGTTTAGGCATGAGTTATCAGCGTATCCAATTTACCAGCGACATGCTGCCCGCTGACATTTTAGGGGTGTCAATTTTCGATAAAAACCAGCAACAATTTACTTTTCATAAAGGACCTGTGTTTAACCAAATGTTGCTGGCAGATGAAATTAACCGTGCCAGCCCCAAAACCCAAAGTGCCTTGCTAGAAGCCATGGCGGAACAGCAAATCACTCAAGATGGCACCACTTATCCATTACCAAACCCATTTTTTGTTATCGCGACTCAAAATCCACAGGATCAATCTGGCACATTTGCATTACCTGAATCGCAGTTAGATCGATTTATGATGCGTATTTCTATTGGTTATCCTAGCCAGGAAGCTGAAATGACCATGCTGAAAAATCAGCAGCACGGCCATAAGCAACCCCCCATTCAACAATGCATCAACCCTAGCGAGTTATTAACACTTCAAGCCGAAGTTAACCAAGTATCAACTTCGGATGCAGTGCTCAAATACTTGCTCGCGTTAGTGGCAATGTCACGGGAGCAAAAACAAGCTACTGGCTTATCACCTCGAGCCAGTCTAGCCTTATTACAAGCCGCAAAAGCCTGGGCTGTGATTGAACAACGCAGCTATCTTGTGCCTGAAGATATTCAAGCTGTTTTTCATGCTGTTACAGAACACAGAATTAGCTCCCACGGTGTTTTTCAAGGTAAGGCTTTGTCTGACACCTTACTCGCTAGCGTTAATCCAATCCGCTAATGGTAATGCACAGTGTTTAGTCGCAAAGCAAAGACTAAGCAAACAGACCAATCCAGTTGGTTAATGCGGCTTATTCCTGATGCAGCCAAGCGAAAATGGTCTCGTTGGATAGGCAGACGTTTACCACCGCAAGAAAAAGTGACCCTAAGCCACAAAGGTATTTTTATCTTACCGAGTGCATTTGGTTTAGCCTGGTTGGCATTAATTGTTTTGCTGTATTTATTGGGAACCAATTATCAAAACAACTTAGTCATTGGCCTTAGCCTGCTATTAGCCAGTGTGTTTCACACCTGTATTCTTTACAGCTATAAAAACCTAGCCGGACTGACGTTCAATGCCATCTCCCCTGCTGATGCCTATGCCGAGCAAGCCCATACTTTTCCAATAATGCTCAGCGGACATGCTAAACAAAAACACCGCGATACTACCCATCAACAGATTTGTATGCAGTTTATTGGCCAACGCCATATCAGATTACAACACACTGAAGAGCAAACGATTGCAACCGTCCAATATGATAATCCCAAACGTGGCTTATTAACTCCTGGGCGAATTAAAGTGTGGTCGCACTTTCCGTTAGGCTTATTTAAAGCTTGGTCATATGTTGACTTAGATTTACATCAGGTGGTTTTTGCCGCACCACTTGAGTGCGATATTCATTTAACCAGTCAAGCAGCTGAAGACAATAACGACATTAGCCATGGCAAAATTCGTCCAGGTGTAGATGATTACACAGGTTTACGCAGTTATGTCGCTGGTGAGTCGTTAAAGCAAGTCGCCTGGAAGCAATGGGCGCAGGATAAAGGCATGCTAACTAAAGAGTTTAACCAACCCGAGGGTGCGCCTGTTTGGTTGTCGCTTGCTGATACCCAAGGCCATGATCTGGAACAACGTCTCAGCAAACTGAGTTGGCAGGTTAATTATCTGGCTCAAAAAAACCAAATTTTCGGTTTGATCATTGATAATCAGACCCTCACTCAAAGTTCAGGGGAATCACATCGTATCGCATGCCAAAAAGCGTTGGCCTTATATCGCCCTAGTGTTAACTTCCAAAGTGATAATCACCTAGGAGGTCAAAATGCAGGATAATTTTGACAGTATCATTAGCCGCAACACCTTATTGTGGTTATTGTTAACCAATGTCGCTGTGCTGTCGCCTCAATTTGAACACGCTACCCCTTGGACCACAGCTATCTGCGCAATTTGTTTTGTTTGGCGCATGGGGATTTATTATGGCAAAGTGGCTGCGCCGCCCAAATGGTTGGTCACTTCCTTAGCCATTGGCGCGGCAACCACCTTAGCATTAGTGTCGTCTCAGATAGGCTTACTTAATGCGTTAATCAATCTGTTACTCTTGGGTTATGCATTAAAATACATTGAAATGCGCGAGCTAAGAGACGTGAAAACCGTGGTACTTGTTGGCTACTTTATCATAGGTTTCACCTTGCTTAACCAACAAGCCATTATCAATACCGTGCACCTAGCCTTAGTCGCCATCATCAATACCAGCGTGCTGATCAGCGTGTATCAAGATAACCACAAACCAAGCGCTAACCTACGCTTTAGTTTCAAAATTATGCTGCACAGTTTACCGCTGGCGATAGTTTTATTTGTGGTATTTCCGCGTCTTGGCCCACTATGGTTAGTGCCAAGTATGAAGTCCGCCAAAACCGGTTTATCGGATGAAATGTCGTTCGGGGATATCAGTAAGCTAACGCGTTCAGATGAACTGGCGTTTCGGGTTGGTTTTGAAAACAGCGACGGCAGCACATTAGGCCCGGCGAACGCTGATTTATATTGGCGTACCTTAGTCATGGAAAACTATGACGGCAAAACATGGCGTCAAGACCCCAGTATTAAAGAGATGCAGCGTCAATCATTTTACCAGCCAAGCAAAAGGCCCTTACCTAAAACTGAACAATTAAGCAGTCAAAAAGACGCCAAACAAAGCTCTCTACGGCAGAAAACACTCAACTATGTAGTGATCAGTGAACCTAGCCACCAGCGTTGGTTGTATGGATTAGATCAAGCCTTTAGTCAGGATAACAGCATTGTCGAATTACCTGATTACACCCTTTATGCAATGCGCCCGTTAGATCAACGTCAAAGCTATCGTGTTGTGTCTTATCCTAATAGCCAAATGGACACAAAATTAACGCCCAAAATCCGTGATATTAATTTAACCTTGCCCCCAAATGCCAATCCACAAACCTGGCGGTTAGCGCAACAATTTAGCCAACAATATCCGCAGCCTAAAGCGCGTATTAACGCTATGATGAAATATTTTGCCGAGCAAGCTTACTACTACACTTTAAGTCCTCCTGCTATTGGTAATGAACAAATTGACGATTTTTTATTTGAAAATCGCGCCGGATTTTGTGCTCATTACGCATCTGCATTAGTTTATTTAGCCCGAGCAAGTGGCATACCCGCGCGTATGGTGACAGGTTACCAGGGCGGCGAATATAATCCCAAAGCGGGTTATTACAGTGTGTATCAATATATGGCACATGCTTGGACAGAAGTATGGTTTGAAGGTGAAGGCTGGCGACCTTTTGACCCCACAGCTATGATTGCTCCTCAACGTATTTTAGATGGCTTTGATGCAACTTTTGATAGCCAAAACAGTTACCTACTAGACAGTCCATTTAGTACTTTACGCTTAAAGCAATATCCTTGGTTGAATAATATTCGTAACCAGATAGCCAGTATGGATTACTATTGGAGCGTATGGGTATTAGGGTTTGACGAGCAGCGTAAACAAGCGGTATTAAAAAAACTGCTTGGTGATGTGAGCACTAGCAAAATGGCTATCGCTATGCTGGTTTGTATTACCATTATCTTATTGTTTATTGCTTATTTTGCGGGCTTATTTGAACGTAAGCCTAAGCCTGATCGCCTGAGCCGCCGTTACCAAGCCATTGTCCAAAAAATAATGTTAAAAGGGGCACCAGAGCAGGCACAGCTGCCGCCTTTAGCCTATGCACAAGCACTTTCAGCAAAATGGGCGATTTCTACGCCTCAATGGTTACCGCATTTTAATCAATTTTCGGCCGAATTTGTGGCTCTTAAATATCAACAACTTACCACTGAGCAGCGCGCTGTTCATTTACGCCAATTTAATCGCTTGTATTGGGCATTGCGTCTAGCCTTATTTGTCAGTAAACCTAAGTGATAAGGTGTTTATCTCGTTAATGATGTCATTTGCACCCAACGTAATTCATCAGGGTTAGACCGCATCAAAATGTAACCGCGCCAACACAATAAGCAACTGTTTAATTATCGCTTTTACCCTAATTTTTTAAGATATGCCCTATTAATGTTCGATAATTTCCCCATAAGGAGGTTTGCCATTGATGCCAGTCAATTAACCCCATAGAATGGTTGCAGATGTTCTATTGTGAGTGCCCTATGCTGTCATTAATTCAATCTAATCAAATGGAAGTCTTGTCTGAACAACTGGCAAAAATGTTGGCAACTCCTTTGAGTAACACCCACCTGTTAACCACAGAACAAGTATTAGTACAAAGCCCAGGCATGTCGACCTGGCTGCGCCTAGAAGTGGCTAAACATAATCAAATCGCAGCTGCACTGACTTTTCCTTTGCCATCAAGTTTCATTTGGCAACTTTGCCATCAATTACTGCCCAACGTGCCCAAAGAAAATGCGTTTACTAAAGCCGCAATGACATGGAAGTTGATGGATTTATTACCCAACCTACTCAATGATATTGATTACGCGCCATTACAGCATTACTTAACCAATGGTAATACCCAACACAGCGATAACCATGCATCAGAACAACAAGATGCGCTTAAGCTTTACCAACTTTGTAATCGTATTGCCGATATTTTTGACCAATATCTTGTTTACCGTCCCGAATGGATTCAAGCATGGGAAAATAACCAGCCACTGACAGATCTAAACGCACAGCTTAGATTAGATGCTAATCAGTTGTGGCAACCCAAACTCTGGCGAGCATTAGTGGATTACAACCACAAAACCTTACAGGCAAGCCAATACCACAGAGCCAATTTACATCAATCGTTACTCGATGCGCTGGCTGAGCCCGCGACTAATATCAACATGCTACCTAGCCGTTTGTTTGTCTTTGGTATTTCATCAATGCCACCACAAACATTAGCCGTCATTAATGCGCTGGCACAACGTATTGAAGTAGTAATGCTAGCCTTAAGTCCTTGTCAGCACTACTGGGGAGATATCATTGACCCCAAAGTTAGAGCGAGAATGGCGCTAAAATACACCCATAAAAAACAGTTAGCTGAAGACTGGGAAGATAAGCTTGAGGTGGGTAATCCATTATTAGCCAATAATGGTAAAATGGGGCGTGAGTTGTTAGATTTACTGCTAAGTTTACCCGCTGAAAATACCAATTTTAACTACGATTGTTATGTTGAGCCAACGCCAGATAATCTTTTACATGGTGTGCAATACGACATATTACAAATGGAAACCTTAGGCCAAGCCTTGGGGCCAGATGCTCAGCTATACCAGCAAATCACCCAACGCCGTTTGCTTGAGCCTGATGATGATTCAATCACACTTCGCAGTTGCCACAGTCCATTACGAGAAATCGAAACCTTACACGATCACCTTGCGAGTTTATTTGACGCGCATCCGGACTTAGAGCCCAAAGACATTGTTGTGATGATGCCAGATGTCGCTGCATACGCACCTTATATTGATGCCGTATTTGGCACGATTAACAGTCAATATTATTCGAGTTTTCAGCGAGCCGCGAAAGGCCACCAACAACTGGCCATTCCCTATGCGATTGCCGATCGCGGCGCAGCACAGGAATCCCCGTTAATTAATAGCTTTTTAACCTTATTAAATATCAACCAAAGTCGATTTGGATTAACTGAGGTTTTGTCGATTCTAGAAGTGCCAGCCATTTTAAGGCGGTTTGAATTAGATGAAGATGACTTTGAGATGATCAAGCGCTGGCTGGATCATGCCAATGTTCGCTGGGGGCGAGATGAACATAGTCGCAAAAAATTAGGCTTGCCGGCATTTAGCCAAAACTCTTGGGCCTTCGGGGTTAAGCGATTGATACTGGGCTACGCGCTGAATGATGATTCACCAATCTACCAAGGCTGCCTCCCCGTCAGTGGCGTTGAGGGGCAATCAGCGCAAGCCTTAGGTAAACTGCTTAACTTTTTAGAAGCCATTGATGAACATGCTCATGGCTTTATCAACGCCAGCTCAACAGCCGAACGCTTAGCGCAAATTAATCAATTAATTGAAGACTTCTATCAAACCAACGACGATGAGCAAAGCCAAATCTTAACCATCAGAACTGCGCTTGCATCATTGTCTGAAGAGCTCATCGAAGCTGGCCATCAAGGTCAGGTTAATATAGAAGTATTGAAACAATGGTTTAATCAAACCTTGAATGACTCGCGTGTGGGTCAGCGCTATCTTGCCGGCAGTATTAATTTTTGTACCCTTATGCCGATGCGCTCAATCCCATTTAAAGTCGTGTGTTTACTCGGCATGAACGATGGTGTTTATCCTAGAGTACAGCACCCTGTCGGCTTTGATTTAATGGCGCACTTTGGTGCACAAAAAGGTGACCGTTCACGCAGATTAGATGACAGATACCTTTTTTTGGAAGCCCTTTTGTCTGCACGAGAGCAGCTTTATGTCAGTTACATTGGTCATAGTGAACGTGATAATGCCGAGCGTATTCCTTCAATGCTTATTTCCGAATTAGTCGAGTTTTGCCAAATGAGCTACCTACCCGCCCATTTGGCAGCACAATCATTAAGCCTTGATGATATTGAATCAATCGAGCAAGCCGTGAGTGAACAGCTGATCCAAGCACAACCCTTACAGCCGTTTGACCATAAACTATTCACCCCAAACAATCCGCGCCAAAGTTACCATCAGCGTTGGTGCCCCCCCGCATTTGAACAGGTTTATGATAAGCGCTTTTTTAATCCACAAAAGCCAATATTTGTAGAGCAAGTAGATGAATCGGCGCCCACTCCAATTGCAGACAATACTGAGCTTGAGTTGTCGGCCTTGATCCGATTTTTCCGCAATCCAGCACAATATTTCTTTAACCGTAGCTTGAAAGTCGATTTGAATTTAAATTTGCAAGCCGATGATAACGATGAGCCTTTTAATCTTGATGGCTTAGGCCGTTATAAGTTGCAGTCTAGCCTTATTCACTCCGCACTGAACCAAACAAATAACCATGTAGACATTGAATTGCTAACTGAGCTAAAAGCCAGTGGTGGCCTACCGATGGCCCCTTTTGATGATATATTATTATCTCAATATCAACGCGATATTACGCCCTTAATCAACCGACTGCATTTTTTGCAAAATGAGCAACACAGTGGATCGGTAAACATTGATTTAACCATTAAGGTTAACTTGCCTAATCGGGTTAATGAGCGCGAGGCTAACAGCACTAAGGGGGTCGAAAGTGCGTTTAATCTAGTCGGTCGCATCGATGATGTGAGCCCCAAAGGACTGATAAATTTTCGTCCTGGCACCGCACACGGCAGAGATTTAATTCAATGTTATATTCGTCATTTATGCTTGAATGCGCAGGGATTAACAAAGCACAGTTATCTGCTTGATATGGGACATTTTCATTGTTTTGCGCCAATCAACGCCAATCATGCCCTAGAAAAACTCAGCCAGTTTGTACAATCGTTTGTGGATGGTCAGCAGCAACCTTTATGTTTTGCCCCTCGCACTGCCTGGATGTATGCACAAACCGACGGCAGCCATAATGAGAAATTATTTGGCGCACAAAAACAGTGGCGTGATGACCAAACCCAATTAGGTGAAGGATTTGAGCCTCATCATCAACGCTTGTTTCGTTTTCCTGATGATTTTAGCGAGCAAACATTTGGGGCTTTAGTGCAAAAGCTGCTGCAACCTATGGTGAGCCTGTATCACAAAGGTAAGCTCAGCGAATTAGAAGACTTTGTCAGTAATGATGCCGTTAGCCAGCATGCCACTGAAATGGCTAAAGCGATGGATTTGTAATGGCATACTTTGCTGCTTTATCAATTAATCCAACATTTTGCCAATGGCCGTTACCCTGTATTGGAGCAAGACGCACTGCTTATGAATAATGCCAAACCAGCTAATATAACCGTGTCAGCACTCGATGCGCTTCATTTGCCATTTAGCGGAACCAGCTTAATTGAAGCCAGTGCCGGTACAGGAAAAACCTACACTATTTCAGGTTTATATTTACGTTTATTGCTAGGACATGGTGGTCAGGCACCGCTGCTCTGTGAGCAAATTTTAGTGGTCACCTTTACCAATGCCGCGACAGAAGAGTTACGAGATCGGATCCGTAAACGTATTCAGATTGCTTACAAACGTTTTTTAGGTGTGGTGACGCAAGATCATTTTATTGAGCAACTTTATGATGATATCCCTGAAAGTGAGCACGCCATTGGATTAAAACGCCTAGATTTGGCGCTTAAATCCCTAGATGAAGGTGCAATTTTTACCATTCATGGATTTTGTCAGCGTATTCTTGCCGATATGGCATTCGAATCATCATTGCTATTTGAATCAGAATTCACCTTAGATGATAGCGAATACCTACATCACGCGGTACGGGACTTCTGGCGTGAAGCCTGTTACCCGCTACCTTTGTTACTCGCCCAGCAAATCAGCAATACCTTTGGCGAACCCGAAAAATTAGCCCACAAGGTACGAGCACTGCTGGGAGCAAGTCAGGCAACACCTTCTGATACGCCAGAAGATTTTATCAACCTGTCTGAGTCGTTAATCCAAAGTTTGCAGCGCTTTAAACTGCGCTGGCCTGTTGAGCAAGAGGCCACCTTTGCCCTATTAAATCAACTGCCATTGAATGGTCAGCGATTTGGCAAAAAGACCGATGGTTATCCCAAACTACAACTCTTGTTTGATGAATTAACCAACTGGGTAAGTTACGGCCAAGGTTTACCGCCGCAAAAACCGATGGAGCATCTGGCTTTATCCGAGCTAAAACTCAATAAAGGCGGTGAGATCCCATCAGCCCAGGATGCACCATTACTCGATCATATTGAACGATTAGCGGCTTTAATCGATGAGGTGATCCCAGCGTTTTTAGTGCGTGCTCAGGCCGGAATTAAACAACGTTTTATTGAGCAAAAACAACAGCGCAACTTAATGACGCCGGACGACCTGCTAACAAGCTTGGCCAAAGCGCTTGAAAACAATGCAGATACACTACCAAGCGCCATAGCAAAACGTTTTCCAATAGCCTTAATCGATGAGTTTCAAGATACTGACCCGTTACAATTTCAGATTTTTAGCACCGTCTATCAAACGCCCGACTTATCGGCGATAACTGGCCATGATGTGCAAAACCTCTCTGAGCAATCTGAGCACCAACAAAGTGGCGGTATATCGGCATTAGGTATGTTGATGATTGGTGATCCTAAGCAAGCCATTTACGCTTTTCGTGGTGCAGATATTTTCACTTACATCAACGCCCGCAATCAAACCCAAGCGCATTATAATCTCGACACTAATTATCGCTCATCAGCGCAATTAGTAGAGGGTGTAAATCAATTATTCAAGCAACACCATGACCCTTTTATCAGCGCAGCCATTCCCTATGATGCCGTAAAAACACCTCAATCAGCGCGCAATAAAATATTACTTGAGGCCAGTGAGCAGACTGCCGCACTGAGAATTAAGTTACTCAAGGAAGACCCTGAAAGCGGACTCAATAAAACCAGTGCAAGACAGATCCTAGCCAATGATACTGCGGCTGAAATCACCCGTTTACTGACTGAAGCACAGTCAGGCCTGTGCAGCATTAATGGTGAGCCCTTAATTGCTAAAAACATTGCCGTATTAGTGCGTGACCGCAATGAGGCAGCCGTAGTGAAAGCGGCATTAAGTGCCCGAAATATCGGCGCGGTATTTCTAAGCCGTGACAGTGTATTTGATACCACTGAAGCCAGAGAAATTGCGCTTATTTTACGAGCCCTTGCCAATCCTAAAGATGAGCGAGCTATTCGTGCCGCGCTGGCCACAGAGCTTATGGGATACAACGCGATTCATATTCATCAATTTAATCAAGATGAAACCCTGCGCCAAAAAGTGCTCGATTTGTTTAACCATTGGCATCAGTTGTGGTTATCAAATGGCATTATGCCAGCATTACTAAGCTTAGCGAATGACACGCGTTTAGTGCACCGACTGCTTGCAAAACCGACCACTAGCGATGACGTTAGCAACAATACTGCACAGCCATTGGCTGAGTTGGCTTCTAGCACTAGCGATGATGATGAATTTATCAGTATTAGTGCCTCGGGTGAGCGCCGTTTAACAGACTTTCGCCACCTTGGTGAGCTATTACAGCAAAAAGCCACAGAAGTAGATGGTAGCAGCGCATTAATCAACTGGTTTGAACAACAATTACTGGGTAATCAAGGTCAAGACGAGCAACAACTTCGTTTGGAAAGTGAGCAAAATCTGGTGCAGATTGTCACCATTCATAAATCAAAAGGGCTTGAGTACCCTATTTGTTTTGTGCCGTTTATCAGTTTAGCCCGCGGTTCAAATCGACGCCCAGAACCTATGCTTTATCACAATAATGGCCAATTAATCTGGGATATTCATGGCAGTGACGAGGGCTGGGAACAATACAAGCGCGAAGCACTTGCTGAAGATTTACGCCTACTTTATGTTGCATTAACACGACCGGTTTATGCATGTTATTTATATATAGCCAACCAATCACGAATGTTAAAAGCTGGGATCAGTTCCCAATTACATGAAACCGCCATCGGCTATTTGTTGGGGATCACCGACAAAAGTTGCGACGGTGAACAAATGGCAGCAAAAGTGGCCCAACTTGCCACAATTGATGCAATTGGCGTTGAAAATGTAGCCGACAATATTGGCACTCAGGTATTGAGCGACAATCACGACACACAACAAACCTTTGTGGCAAAAAACAGCAGTAGAAAATTGGGCTTACCTTGGAGGGTGGGCAGTTATTCTGGATTGGTTAAGCACCTTCCCCATGAAAAAACCGCCCCAGGTGCTGATGATGAAGATTTCAGTGAAGAGATACTGGCTGAAATTAGCCCCATTACAGCTCAAGTATTAGACCGATTTAGTTTTGAGCGCGGAGCTAACGCGGGCAGTTTTATGCATTTAGTCTTGGAACTGTTCGATTTCACTCAAGCAGAAACCGCGTTACAACCGGCGTTAATCAAGGCCATGCAACAATACGGATTTGATCAACAACTTTGGTTAGCCCCATTAATGGACTGGTATCAGGAAATTCTCGCCACGCCATTAATAAAACCCGATCTATCACAGGTGTGTTTACAGCAATTATCGCCTCAACACACCTTAGTTGAAATGGAGTTTTACCTGCCAATTAATCAACTGCAAGCCGCACAGCTTAATAGCTTATTAGGCCAATATGGCTATGCTAATGATTTTAGTTTTGACACCCTCAAAGGCATGTTAAAGGGCTTTATCGATTTAACCTTTGAACATCAGGGGCAATTCTTTATCGCCGATTATAAATCCAACCATTTAGGCCACCAGCTGCAAGATTACAACCCAAATGCGATGGCCCAAGCTATTAACAGCCATAGATATAATTTGCAGTACATACTCTACACCCTAGCATTACACCGTTATTTAAGGCTGCGGATGCCTAATTATGATTACAATCAGCATATTGGTGGATGTTTTTATTTGTTCTTACGTGGCATGAGTCCTAACACTGTCGGTTCTGGGGTATTCTTTGACAAGCCAGATGCACTTTTAATTGAACAACTTGATGCGCTATTTTCCCAAGCTGCAAGTGACAATCATGCCATAGACGTTGAAATGGAGCAGGCATAGTATGATAACAACTCAGCCAATGAACACTTTGCTAAAAAAATGGCAAGACGCGAAATTAATCACTGCATTAGACAGGCATTTTGCGCTGGAATTAGCCGAGATTGAGCATATTGACGCAGCGGATGAATGCTACCCTTTATTTTTATTGATCTGCACTTTACTCAGCCAGCAATTATCCAACCAACACAGTTGCCTTGTGTTGAACAATATTGTGCTAGACAACCCAATGGCTGAAGACATTGGCACACATCCATTTGCAATAGCAACGGCATCCTCGTGCCAGATCCAGCAAAGTCATACTGAGTTGATTACTCAAATCAGTGCGTTTAACGCCATTGGTCAACCTGGGGACAATACCCCGATGATTATTGAGTTTGATAGGCTATATCTGAATAAGTACTATTTTTTTGAAACCCAGGTCGCGCAAAAGTTACTCCAGTTAACCCAGGTAAATGTTAATGCCGACAACCCTTTGCTACCTGGTTTTTTGGATGATTTATTTCCACAAGAGCCTCATCATCACGGCCAATTTGATTGGCAAAAAATTGCAACAGCAACGGCATTAACCAAAGCACTAGCGGTAATAACCGGCGGACCTGGCACAGGTAAAACAACCACTGTGACTAAATTATTATTGCTGTTATTGACGCAACAAAATATGACCATCAGGTTAGTTGCGCCAACAGGTAAAGCCGCAGCCAGACTAAGTGAGTCAATTAAAGCCTCTAAAAACCGCCTAAGACAAAGTCTCAATGACAACTGCCAGCCTCAAGCCTTACTAACGGCTTTAGAAGCCATTCCCGAAGAGGCAGCAACTCTGCATCGATTATTAGGGGTTATTCCACATTCACACCATTTTCGGCATAACAAAGATAATCCTTTGCGCCTTGATTTACTGGTTATTGATGAAGCCTCTATGGTCGATTTACCTATGATGTATAAGTTACTCAGTGCTTTACCTACTCATGCCAGATTAATTTTACTCGGCGATCAAGATCAACTTGCATCTGTAGAAGCGGGGGCCGTGTTAGCCGATATTTGTCAGGGTTTACAGGTCGCAAGACCAATTGAAAACCAAATAGATAGCTCCAGCTGGCGTATGCGATACAGCCCAGAACAAGCAAAACATATCCAGCGATTAACCCAACAAGATGTCAGTCAGTTTATTGATAATAAAAGCTTATTTGGTGATAGCCTGTGTATGTTAATGCATAGCCATCGCTTTAAAGGGGATGCCGGAATTGGTCAATTAGCCAATGCAGTCAATAGCACTGACATTGCAAAAATTCGCCAGGTTTGGCGCCACGGTTATAACGAACTGAATTGGTTTGAGCACCAAATCAATACTCACCAAGAAAACTCTGGCAAGCAGCAATTACTCGCCTTATCTGTGAGCGCTTATCAGCCATATTTGCAAATGATCCAATTCAATCAAGGTGTGTTTGCAAATAATTTACCTAATACTGCAATCTATGGTGCTGAACAGATTATTGAACAATATAATCAATATCGTATGTTATGTGCCATGCGCGCATCTGAATACGGGGTTGAAGGTATGAATTTAGCGATTACCGACAGTTTACGTCAGGCAAAACTTATCGACTCTAAACAGGAATTCTATCTTGGTCGGCCGATTATCATTCAAAATAATGATTACAATTTGGGCCTATTTAATGGCGATATCGGCTTAATATTACAAGATCAACACAACCCTAAACGCTTAATGGCACATTTCATTCAAGCTGATGGCAGTTTATTAAAAGTGTTACCTGCAAGACTACCTAAACATGATACTTGTTTTGCGATGACAGTACATAAATCGCAAGGCAGCGAGTTTGATCAAGTGAGTTTTGTACTGCCACCGCGCCCTAGTATTGCACAGTGGCAATTACTGACTAAAGAATTGCTTTACACCGCCATTACCCGCGCTAAAAATCATTTTTATTGTTTGGGCAGTGCTGCGGTTTTTGAACGTTGCGCGAAACAAATCACCCTACGCTCATCGGGTTTAGCAATAAGATTATGGGATGGTGACACCAAGGCGTAGGGATGCTATTTACGGTTCGCTCGGGTTAATTGCTGAATAAACAACAATTAACAAATTAATATTCAATCACTTAAAGTTAAACTGAACTTTGTGTTGATAATATTGCGGATCTATAGCGAGTCTATTAAAAGTAAATGAATTACAGTTAACTGAGCAAAAACGGGTTGATATGCATTAATTAACCCGAGCAAGCTTGTTTACTAAAAGCAATTATTATTAATGACGTCCAGCTCTCCAGAATGTCGAATATCAATCATAGCCTGACGAAGTTGATGGATTAATTTAGGGTCGGTTTGCAAATGCGTAGCAATTCCTAGTTGCATATTATTAACGGTATAAGCAATTTCAAAGTTATCTTCAGTAAAGCCACTGAGTTTAACTTCCTCTTTAAAGCCTATAGTGTTGTTGTAGTGTAAATCAACGCGGTCATAATTAAGCATTTGTAGTGCACGAGTCTGATCTGATACAAAGTAGACATTTTCTGAGTCAGAATTAAGATTTAGCCTTTCTAAGGCAACGTCTGCACGTGGAATAGCAATGCTATAACGACTGGCATCTGCAATAGAGGCAATAGTAATATCATTTCGGCCTTTCTTTTTATATAGGGCATCTTGAACCCAATATAAATCATCGACCCAAATAAAATAATTCATTCTATTCTTTGTTTTACCAATGGTAAAAATGAATGTATTCGGTTGATGTTTAGCATCCCGATAAGCACGTCCCCAAGGTATCATCTGAATATCAATAACAAAGTCTATATGCTTCTGAAGTGCCGCCAAAATGTCTATCGAACACCCAACTAGCTCTCCTCGTTCATTCATAGATTGAAATGGCGGATAACTTTCAGTAAAAAAAACAATTTTCTCTGCAGCCGAAACGTTGCATGCCAGCAAGGAAGCAAATAATAACACTAAATATTTTTTCATCCCAACCACGTCAATACAACGCCTCCGAAAAATCAATTGGTTAACTTTATAATAGTAAAGACCATGAGTCACAACAATTTTTTAACACCAGATGTTAGGATACACTTATTGAGCTCGGTATCACTACCGAGTCCTCAGTTTTAATACTTAATGGCTCAATAGTCTCTATTCGATGGATAAATGTATATCAAACAAGGTTTTGCATCGCTAAGTCGCTGCATTCACTCGAAATTGACTTATCATTGACGCGTCAACTCGTCCTATGATCAGCTAACAGTGCAAATTTCAATGTAACAAATCGTATGTAAACCATGCCAATCTGTTTTATTCACCTTTTATCCGAGTTGAGCTTAAATAATTCTTAACCCTTACTTGCCATACCCCTCATTGGATCTTTATCATAAGCAGGTCATTTTCGGGCGCATTTATCTAGCCCAATATTTTCTTTTTAGGAGTAATCATGCCCAAAATAAATCTGCTACTTTTATGTGGCGGTGGTGGCGCTGAGCACGATATATCATTGATGTCGGTTAAGTTTTTTGAATCATCGCTAGCAAAGTCAGATAAATTCTCGGTATTACGCTTAGAGCTAGATAAACAAGGACATTATAAAACCCAAGACGGTAAAGTGTGTGAATTAACAAACCGCCGTGAAGTGCGTTTTGAAGATGATGCCATTCCCGCTTGGCCAGTTGATTATGTTATTCCCTGTATTCATGGCTACCCTGCTGAAACGGGTGATATCCAATCTTATTTTAATTTAATTCAATTACCTTACTTCGGCTGTGAGTCAGAAGCATCCAGCAATTGCTTTAATAAAATTACCGCAAAAATGTGGTTTAGCGCTTTAGGCGTCCCAAATACCCCCTATATTTTCTTGCACCAATATGATGATGAAGCCATAGCACAAGCTAATGCAGCATTTGATAAATGGGGATCATTATTTATTAAAGCCGCTTCTCAGGGCTCTTCTGTGGGGTGCTATAAAGTAGACAATAAAGCTGACATCGCCAACATATTAAAAGAGGCATTCGGCTACTCTCCTTACGTAGTTGTTGAACAAACCATTGTGGCTAGAGAACTGGAAGTTGCCGTATATGAGTATCAAGGAGAAATTGTGGCGACCAAGCCAGGTGAAATTGTATGTGATACTAATAACTTTTACACATTTGATGAAAAATACGCCACCGACAGCAAAGCTAAAACCTATATTGAAGCGATTAATATTGCTGATGACATTAGCGATCAAATTCGTGCCTATGCTATTAAAGCATTTAAAGGTTTAAAGCTACGCCATTTATCGAGAATTGATTTCTTTTTAACCGCAGACAATCAAATTTTATTGAATGAAATTAATACCTTCCCTGGGTTAACCCCCATTTCGATGTTTCCAAAAATGTTAGAGCACCACGGACATGATTTTAGTACCTATTTAACCGAAATTATCGAGTCACAATTAAGCTAAGTCTTGCTGGTTTATATGAGGCTAACCCATAGATAGCCTCATAATGCTAAACCGTATTTTTGATGCAACTCAGCCATATAACCACTTTTATACAAATGCAGTAACGCATGGTTGAGTTTATTTTGAGTTTCAACCTGTAAATCAATATGGCAAGCCATTGCTCTTATCGATGTAAAAAAAATGATTTTAGGCTCGCCAAAATCGGCATCATTATCAGCCATTATCGCTTTAGCACTAACAAGATCCGCCGCCCAAAAATCAATTCTTCCCCGTTGTAATTTCTTAACATTCAAGTTGTCATTGTTGGTTAAATCAACTTGGTAACCAAAGTGGGTCAAATACTCACCTATGCCGCTGCCCAAAAAACTGCCAATACTGGCTAACTTTGCATCACTTAAGGAAGCTAATTGTGGTTGCGACTGGTCGACACTGAATAATCCGTATCGAGAAATCATCACAGGCCCAATCCAAGTGTAGTGAACTTCACGATGTTGGTTACGCTCTATGGGTAGAACACAAGTATTGAGGTCGGATTCTGCCATCGACATACCACGCTTAAGTGGCAAAAATACAATGTCATATTCAAGATCTGTTTGCTTGAATAAAGCATTAATAAACTCAATGACTAGACCTTTTTTGTTATTCCCTTCTTGAGTAGCAAAAGGCACCTCAGAATAAGTGATTAAGGTCAATTTATCCGCAGGGAATACCCTCAGTGAATACATTGATAGTAATGTGATTAATAGTAACTTAGTTCCAAACACGAATAGCCTCCTCATAGGGCAATGTCTGGCCTTTTATCACTTGTTGATTTATTGGCTTAGGTGAACCTGGTTGAGATAACCACCATGCTTCATCTTTAATCGGATTCATTTTTGGGGCGCACTTGGCATTAACCATGGTTTGTTCAAGTTGGGCTAAATGTTCATCGACTCGTTTAGCAAAGGCATCTAAGCCTTGTTTAGCGCTATAGGTGCCATCAACAATTTTACTGACATATTGCCACCAAAAGCCGGCCATATTGGGATAGTCGGGAACATTACTGCCCGTTGGGGTCCAAACATTTCTAGCATTGCTGCGATAAAACTCGACTAAGCCACCAAGGTAAGGGGCTTTTTCACTCATGACATTTGATTCAAGATCTGACAAACGAATGGGGGTGAATCCCACTAAGGTTTTTTTCAACGAAACCGATTTTGATACCAAAAATTGTGCATATAACCAAGCCGCTATTTGCCTTTCTTTAGGGGTGTTTTTCAAAAATGTCCACGAGCCTGCATCTTGGTAGCCTGATTTCATACCTTTTTTCCAGTACTTACCTACAGGCGATGGAGCCACTTTCCATTTAGGGAAACCTTGAGCATCCATAATGGGTAAATTAGGACGATTTAAATCACCAACAAACGCTGAATACCAAAATATTTGCTGGGCAATTTTACCGGTCGCTAACCATTTTCCAGCTTCTGAAAAAGTTAGCGATTTCGCTTCATCAGGGGCATACTTAAGCCAATCAACAAATTTTTCTATGGCATATACGGCTGCAGGACTGTTTAGCGCCCCACCTCTGGCAACGCTCGCACCTGCTGGATGACAGTGCTCAACTCTAATCCCCCACTCATCGACAGGCAGACCATTGGGTAATCCGACATCACCCACTCCAGCCATGGACAGCCACGCATCTGATATCCGCCATCCTAGAGAAGGATCTGTCGCTGCATAATCCATATGGCCATAAATTCGAATACCATCAATAGTGTTGATATCTTCGCTAAAAAAGCGCGCGATATCTTCATAGGCTTGCCAATTTTGCGGAACGCCTAATTCATAACCATATTGCAGCTTAAATTGAGATTTAAAGTTTGAATTCTCGAACCAATCGCTACGATACCAATATAAATTAGCAAATTGTTGATCGGGTAATTGATAAATGACCCCAAAGGGATCACTGGTAAACTGTAAGCCAATAAAGTCATTTAAATCCAGTGTAGGTAAAGTATATTGACCAAATTCGAATGTTAGCAGTTCTGATATCGTGGTGATCGCGCCACTACGAGAATGACTCCCTATAAGGTCACTATCGTTTATGTAAGCATCATATAAGTTTAAACCCGTTACCATTTGTGCCGATATTTTTTTTATAACATCATCTTCTCCAGTTAGTTCATGGATGACATGAATTCCAGTTAAGTCATAAAATGCTTTTGCAAGCACTTCAGATTCATAAACATGGGTATCAATATGTTCAGACACAACACGAATCGTTAAACCAGCAAAAGGCACTGCCTGAGATTTAAACCACTGCAACTCTTGTTGCTGCTGGCTTAATGATAGCGTGCTGGGTTGTAACTCTTGCGTTATCCAATCTGGAATGTTCGAGTTCATAGCAACGGCGATTAATTTGCCATCATTTTGACTCATTTTTGAGGATGTTGTGTCTATTTGAGCCTGCGCTGAAATTGCGCATAACGCCCACAAGATGGCCAACAATATTTTACTAACATTCAATAAAGGTAATTTCACGCTGATAAAATCCCTCGTGTCGAAAATAGCTAAATCAGAAGAAATAGTTAACTAAAACAAATTAATCATAGTTGAAAAATAAAAAGACGAGCACCTAAGCGAGACTTATATTGAATTTTTGACATAAAAAAGACCAGCAAGCTGGTCTTTTCAATATTGCAAAATAATGACTTATTTTAGAAGCCTTCTACACCGGCCATATCAGGTAATTGATGGGCGATACCTTTATGACAATCGATACAAGTTTTTTCACCACTTGCCAGCGAGGTAGAATGCATTTGAGATGCACGCTTAGATTGACGAGTGAAATCCATGTAATCGAAGTTATGACAGTTACGACATTCAAGCGAATCATTGGCTTTTAAACGATCCCACTCATGCTCTGCCAATTCACGGCGCTTACCTTCAAATTTTTCACGAGTATTGATCGTGCCGAAGACTTTACCCCAAACTTCTTTAGAAGCCTGCATTTTACGGGCAATTTTATCAGTCCAGTTATGGGGAACATGACAATCAGGACAAGTTGCACGTACACCACTACGGTTAGTAAAGTGGATCGTACTTTGTAATTCCTGATAGACGTTGTTTTCCATTTCATGGCAACCAATACAGAATTTCTCTTGGTTGGTCACCTCTAGAGCAGTGTTAAATCCACCCCAAAAGATAACCCCTGCCACGAAACCACCTAATGTCAAAAACCCAAGACTGTAGTGAACGCTTGGACGATTAACTACCGTCCAAACTAACTTCAGTTTTTCAAACAATTTAGCCAACATAATCGCTCCTAATGCTTAGCAGGTTCTGTCGCTTTAATCAGATGGTCAATATCTACAAAGTCATTTTCAACCAGTAGTTTTGCATCTAATTGCGGTGCGTGACATTGGGTACAGAAATAACGACGAGGAGAAAGTTCTGCCAAGAAGTTATTATCGCGATCCATATAATGGGTCACACTTACCATAGGCGCTTGTGAATGGCCTGTGCTAGTACGAGCATGGCACTGCATACACTTATTCACTTTAAGATCGATCTGATAGCCATCAATCTTGTGTGGAATAACAGGTGGCTGCATTGGATAGTTGCGCACTTGTTTCACATCAGTGTTGATCACTTGCTGCATTGCCGGTGGCGTTGGTTCAACATTTAACGGCGCTAAACGTAAAGTAGCGATTCTTTCTTCAGGTACACTGGCAGCCATTATCCCAAAGGACAAACCTAATAGCGCTACCATAGATATCAATTTACGAGCATTCATGGTTATTCTCCTTAGGCCTTAACAATCTTAACCGCACATTTTTTAAAGTCTGTTTGCTTTGACAATGGATCTGTCGCATCTAACGTGACTTTATTAATGAGCTGGCTAGCATCAAACCAAGGTACGAATACCAATCCTACTGGCGGTTTATTACGACCACGAGTTTCAACACGGGTTTTAATTTCACCACGACGAGATATCACTTTGACTTCATCACCACGACGCAAACCACGCTTTTTCGCATCATCAGGATGCATAAAACACACGGCATCAGGGAATGCTTTATAAAGCTCTGGTACACGCTGAGTCATTGAACCTGAATGCCAATGTTCTAATACTCGACCTGTTGATAACCAAATATCGAACTCTTCGTCTGGTGATTCTGCAGGTGGCTCATACGGCAGGGCAAAAATAACCGCTTTACCATCTGGCTTACCATAAAACTCGAAACCTTTACCTGGTTTAACATAAGGATCCGCACCTTCACGGTATCGCCATTTAGTCTCGACACCATTCACTACAGGCCAACGTAAACCGTGCTCTTTGTGGTAAACATCAAAGTCAGCTAAATCATGAGCATGGCCGCGGCCAAAGGTTGCATATTCTTCGAATAAACCTTTTTGCACGTAGAAACCAAAATGTTCACCATCATCATTCAGATGCTTTGGATCTGAATCTGACATTGGGAACTTGTCCACATTGCCGTTTTGATATAAGACTTGGTATAACGTTTTACCTTTAAATTGCGGATTCGCTTTTAACACATCAGCAGGCCACACTTCATCTGTGGTAAATCGCTTTGCAAACTCCATCAACTGCCACATATCTGACTTTGACTCACCTGGAGCGCGTACTAGTTGGTGCCAGAATTGAGTGCGGCGTTCAGCATTACCGTAAGCCCCCTCTTTTTCGACCCACATTGCCGCAGGTAAAATTAAGTCAGCAGCTTGCGTGGTAACTGTTGGATAAGCATCTGACACTACGATGAAGTTTTCAGGATTACGGTAACCTGGTAAACCTTCTTCATTCATATTAGGCGCGGCTTGCATGTTGTTATTGACTTGTACCCAGTAACAATTTAAATCACCATCTTTTAAACGACGATTTTGCTCTACTGCGTGATAACCTGGTTTTGGTGGAATAATCCCGCTTGGAATTTTCCAGATTTTTTCTGCTGTAGCTCTATGTTCTGGATTAGTTACAACCATATCGGCTGGTAAGCGATGTGAGAAAGTTCCCACTTCACGTGCTGTACCACACGCCGATGGTTGGCCTGTTAATGAGAACGGGCTGTTACCTGGAGTGGAAATTTTACCTACTAATAAATGGATGTTATAAATCAGGTTGTTACACCATACACCGCGAGTGTGTTGGTTGAAACCCATAGTCCAGAAAGAGGTCACTTTCTTACTTGGATCAGCATAAAGTTCAGCCAGTTCAATCAGCTTATGCTCAGGTACGCCTGATAACTTACTGACAGATTTAACATCGTAATCAGCAACAAACTTCTTAAACTGTTCAAAATCTATTGGCGTTGAATCACCTGCAGTGGCAATATTTTTAGCTTGCTGTTCAAGTGGGTGAGTCGGACGCAGGCCATAACCAATGTCAGTCGTGCCTTTGCGGAAGTTAACGTGTTTGCTAATAAAATCTTTGTCAACTTTATCATTTTGAATAATGTAGTTCGCGATAAAGTTTAAGATTGCAAGGTCAGTTTGAGGTGTAAATACTATTGGTAAGTCTGCTAAATCAAACGAGCGATGTTCAAACGTAGATAATACGGCAACTTTAACATGTGGTGCGCTTAAACGGCGGTCAGTGACACGCGTCCAAAGAATTGGATGCATTTCTGCCATGTTTGAGCCCCATAATACAAAAGCGTCAGCCACTTCCATATCATCGTAACAGCCCATAGGCTCATCCATACCAAAAGTACGCATGAAACCGACTACAGCCGAAGCCATACAGTGTCGAGCATTAGGGTCAATGTTATTTGAACCAAAACCGGCTTTCATTAATTTAACCGCGGCATAACCTTCAAATACTGTCCATTGGCCAGAACCAAACATACCTACAGCAGTAGGACCTTTAGCCTTTATGGTTGCTTTCCATTTTTCAGCCATGGTATCAAATGCTTGATCCCAGCTGATTGGAGTAAATTCACCATGTTTGTCGTACTTACCATCGGTCATGCGTAACATTGGCGTTTGGATGCGGTCACGACCATACATAATTTTGGAGAGGAAGTAGCCTTTGATACAATTTAGGCCCTTGTTGACTTCGGACTTTGCATCACCATGGGTAGCAACCACTTTACCATCACGTGTTGCCACGATTACCGAACAACCCGTACCACAAAAACGACAAGGTGCCTTGTTCCATTCTAATTTGGTTTGTTCAGAGCTTGTAATTAAGTTACTTGCTGCAGCGGGTAGTGCTAACCCGGCAACACTTGCCGCAGCCATAGCGGCATTGGCTTTCATAAAATCACGTCTATTCATTTTCATATCTCACCTTCTTCAAGCTCTTCACTTTGGTGGTAAACCATGGTTGCAGATAACACGCCAGGTAATGCATTAATGGTCGATATATCATCCATTAGTGATTTTTGGCTAGGTCCTTCAATAACAACAACTAATTTAACTTCGTTGTTTGCTGAAAGCTCTGCGTTTTCGATTGCCATTATTTGTTGTCTTACGTCAGCCATTTTGTCTGGTTGAACTTGGACAATTAAACTGGTTACGTGAAGTTCATTGCTCATTAATTACACTCACATCAATTTATTATTTATTTTTATATTAACTTACGCCTGGTGGACCCGTTAAAATTTGGCTAAACCAGATGCTAAATCCCAAGGCACTAACAAGCAGTACTGATAAAATGGGGGCGAGAAATACAGTCAAGAAAATGAAGATTTTCAATTCTAAACTTTTTTCACTTGCGTTTTCTTTACTCATGGAGCCTCCAAGAGTGGTTACAATGACGACATAAACTATTGGTTTTTGTCATTTGTTCGATTTACATGAATTCTATCGTTAAACAAATTGTGATCTATATACTCACAAATTGGTAAACAAGTGTTTAGTTGATCTAGATCATCAAAATTATCGAACTATTACTCAACTCTCAGTTTCTAAACGCAAACATCGATTAAAGAAAATGATTTAAACAACAAATCCACGCCAACAAGCATAGTGTAAGTTAACGGTAATTTCACAAATCCGTGTGAGATAGATTCAAAGATAAAGAAAAGTGTGATCTGTATTTAAGATGTGATGATTTATGAATAATTTTTTGATGGAGCTAAATGACTAGGGGCTGTTGACCTTTTAAGCTATTTTTTGCAGCGCTTTGTGGGAAATTTATACAAGGTAGATACTTTGACGTTTAGCTAGCCTACATAAAAAGCCGATAATGGAGTAGAAATGAATCACAAAGGCTGCCCGAAGGCTTCGGCTAAAATTGTCTTATGCTTTGTTAAGAAGTATTTACTTAGATTGCTGAGCTACATACTCCTTGCCATGCCTAAAACGGTTCTATCTCGAACCAAATTTAACCGTGAAAGGTCAACAACCCTAGATTGCCCTCGATAAAGATTATCAAGGGCGAGATTAAGTTAAATATGAACGTAACGTAATACTTTTAACGATTTTTGTTCATCAATATCAGCAAACACAATTGGGTTAGCAATACGTTCGATAAACTTCAGTTGTGGCGCCGTGGTTGCGACTTGTTGCATTAAAAAGTCACAGCTCAACTCAGGAGCATTTAAACACAACAACACCTCCCCACCTTCTGCCAGTAAACTTGGTAAACGTTTTAACAAACGTTCATAGTCTTTGGTAGCGACAAAGCTGCCTTTTTGATTACTTGGTGGATCGGCAATAATTAAGTCATAAGGACCTAATTTTGTTAATTTGCCCCAAGATTTAAAAATATCATGACCTAAGTAACGAGCACCATGGGGGAGATCATTAAGCACATGATTTTGCTTACCTATGCTAAGCGCACCTTTGCTCATGTCCATATTGACAACTTCATCAGCCCCGCCTTGCAATGCCGCAATGGAAAAACCACAAGTGTATGCAAATAAATTAAGCACATTTTTATGCTTTGCATGGTCTTTTACCCACTTGCGCCCGTTCGCCATATCCAAAAATAAACCGTGATTCTGACCACGTAAAATATGAACGTTAAACAAGGCTCCGTTTTCGTTTACGACATGATGTTCAGGCACTTCACCACTGATTAAATCCGTAACAGTTTGTCCGCCACTGCGATGTTGAAATACTAAATTAACAGCGTGTTCAGGCCTCAAGGTTTCAACTTTAAGACTAATAGCACTGAACAATGACTGCTGCTGCGCGTCATCTAATGATCTAAAGCTTGTCAGCAAAAGCACCGGAGGATACCAGTCTAAACACAGATGCTCTTCCCCTTTATATAAGCCGCCACGGCCATGAAAAATTCGTTGTACTTCATTATTAAAAGTAAACTCGTTAAGCGCTAAAATTAGTCCAGACATAAATATGCTTTATTCTCTTGAAGTATCAATTGGCTAGAAGAATTTAATCTTTATCTAGCTATTTCTGTGGTTTGCTTCGCTTATGTTATCTAACTCTGCTGTATTTTCCTGTTTTACGGCAGCGTCATTCGCTAAGAGTGTTGTCTCTTGATGTGGATTAGCGTCTAACTCGGTCATTTTATCTTCAGCCTCCTCAACATTATCGGCTAATAATATCGCTAGCCACATGCCTGACTGACTTGATTCCATACCAATTTTAACCACCATAGTCAGTGGAACAGACAGTAACATGCCGACTGAGCCTAATAACCAGCCCCAGAAAATTAACGATAAGAACACCACTAGTGTAGAAAGGCCCAATCCCTTGCCCATAAACTTAGGCTCAATTACATTGCCCATTACCATATTGGTACCTAAATACAACAAACCTGTAGCCCCAGCCGCTCCTGGTCCAAATTGGATAAATGCCAGTAAAACGGCAGGAATTGCAGCAATAATAGAACCAATATTGGGGATGTAATTAAACAGAAATGCAATCACAGCCCATAGCAAAGCATAGTCAATACCAATTATCGACAAACCAATCCCAACGATTATGCCCGTCGCTAAACTCACTAAAGTTTTGATCACCATGTATTGATTAACAGAATGTAAAAATTTATCGATTTGCTTTAAACGCATATCTGGATCATCGAGTGCTAAATGCAATTTTTTCGGCATATCCTGTGCTTCAAACAACATAAATACGATAGTCAAAATAATCAAAAAAAGGTTCGCCATCACACTGCCAACGCCTGATAACATATTCGTTGTCATACTCAGTGCCATGCCTGGGTCGAAATACTCTAAGACTTTTTGGCGAGAAATATGAATATTGAACGACTGTAATTTATCCAGTACCCATGCAAACTGCTCAATGAGCTGGGCTCGATAAACAGGTAACTGCTTTGAAAACTCATTAATTGAACTTCCCACAAGGCTTGCTAACCAAAGCCCTAGCAGTACGATAAATAACATCAACAGCATCACAGATAAGGCTTTAGGGATTTTAAATCGGCACATTAAGGTAATCGCAGGATTACAAATCATCGCTAAAAATGCTGACAATACAAAAGGAACCACTATCGGACTCGCCGCCTTTATACCTGCAAGCACAATGACAACACACGCCATTACGATAAAACTACGCATCGCCATAGACGATTGATGTATACCCTTCATAGAAGAAAAATCCTTATTGCTACCTAAGACCTAAATTAGTTATGTTAAGCTTACTTATTGAAAACAATATTTATTACTAGAAGACGCTATGAAACCAGAAACTGCCATTATACGCATAAAAAATCTTCGTTTACGCACCTATATTGGGATCAAAGAAGATGAAATTCAAAATCAGCAAGATGTCATTATCAATGTCGTGATCCATTATTGTGCAGATAAAGCACGAAACAGCGACAATGTGGCCGATGCCCTTAATTATCGCACTATCACGAAAAAAATCATTGCTTTAATTGAAAACAATCGCTTCTCACTACTGGAAAACTTAACCAATCAAACTCTCGCTATTGCTAGCGAGCATGATTGGGTTGAATTTGCCAGTGTCGAAATTGACAAGCCCCACGCCCTAAGATTTGCCGATTCTGTTTCAATGGAGCTCAGTTATCAAAAATCAGCTAGCTGATAATTGATCAATATAGATGAGCAACGCGTAGATATATATGAGTGATATTGATTAATTTTACGGTGTGAGGGATATATGAATATATTAATTACCGGTGCAACAGGCTTTGTTGGCAAACATTTAGTTGCCAAGCTGATGCAACACAAGTTAACCATTCTCTCTCGTAATGTAGACAATGCAGTGAAGGTATTGGGCAAGCAACATGTTTACATTGAAGACCTTTCTCAACTCAGCAATTTAGACGAATTTGATGCGGTGATTAATCTAGCGGGAGAACCTATCGTTGCTAAGCGCTGGAGTAAAAAACAAAAACAGTATATTTGTAATAGTCGTTGGAATATTACCCAGCAAATAAGCCAATTTATAAAATCGAGTCAAATCCCACCAAAAACATTTATCAGCGCATCAGCAATCGGGTTTTATGGTAGACAAGGCAATTCCCCTGTCGACGAAAATAGTGGTTTTCATGATGAGTTTAGTCATCAAATTTGTCATAAATGGGAGCAGTTGGCGTTGGCGGCACACTCTGCGGCCACACGAGTATGCATTCCACGAATTGGCATAGTATTAGGTAAAAATGGTGGTGCTTTAGCCAAAATGTTACCGCCTTTTAAACTTGGACTCGGTGGCCCCATAGGCAAAGGTAAACAGGGAATGAGCTGGGTACATCAAGATGATTTAGTCGCGCTTATTATCTGGATGCTTAATACCCCCAGTGCTGAAGGGATTTATAATGCCACTGCGCCAAATCCGGTAAGTAATGCGGTTTTTTCACAGGCTTTAGGTAAAGCTTTAAATCGACCAGCAAAAATCATTACCCCACCTCTTGCTTTAAGATTGGCCATGGGTGAGATGTCTGAGCTACTAACTGAAGGACAATTCGTGTTCCCCACTCGCGCACTCAAGGAAGGGTTTACGTTTCAGTTTACAGATGTGGATGATGCATTAAAAAGTGTTGTTTAAGTCCTTAATCTGCTTTAACGAGCGACTCAATTAGCTGAATAATACGTTGATATCGATTGGCTAATTTACGATGTTGTTTATGGACTAAATATAAAGGCTCAAACAAAATAACAGGTTTATCATTATCGATATATGCAATTTGAATATCTTCAAATTGTGCAAAGCAGCGCACCGCAAATTCTGGCAGCACCGTAAACCCTAAACCTTTAGCCACGGGCAATAAGATTTGATTTAGCTGGTTAACATATCCTGACTTTCTCATGTTTTTACTTGCATCTGAGTTAAAAAATGCTGAACTTATTTGCTGCCAATAAAAAGTCGCATCGGGGTGATCGATCATCCCAAGTTGGCTTAATAATTCGAAGTTTATGTTAGCATCAATAGGCTTACCGGCTACAGATTTGGGAAGCACTAAACACAATGATTGTTTACCGATATCAATACTGACCAGTTCTGCTTGAACAACTTGTTGGGTCACGATCCCCAAATCTAATTGATTAGATAAAATGCCGTCTATCGTTCGCTTATTGGGGCCAGCTTCTAGTAGCATCACTAATTCAGGGTAAGTTTGCTGCTCGTTAATTAAAAATGGATATAAAAGCGCTGCCATCGAGCCAGAGCAACCAATTTTACATTCTCCAGCAAAAGGCTCATCCACATTTAAACGGGTTAGCAACTCCTGCTGTTGACGTTGAAGATCACGCGCATACTCATAGACAGTCATTCCCGCCTCGGTTAACTCAAATCGCTTCCCAATACGGTTTATTAAGGCTGTTCCCACCTGATGCTCTAGCTTTTTGATATGCTGACTCACACCGGGCTGAGTCATAAACAGCTTTTCTGCAGTTTGAGTAAAGTGACCAAGTTCCACTAAAGTAATAAATGTGCTTAACCATTGTTGATTTAACAAGAGTGATCCCTCGGTTTTATTTGTCATCAGAGCCACACAGATAAGATAACATCAGCTTTAAATATATACCCAAACAACTTGAAGATACGTGTTTCAGAGCTTCACCGTGTTTTCAATACTAGGCGCGTT
>NZ_BMOT01000016.1 GCF_014647215.1 Shewanella aestuarii | reverse complement strand
CTAACAGCTCAAGAACTTGCGCTGTTAGATAACACTAATATCGTGTTTGCTTAACCAGATCTGAGGTTAATCACTATGCTGATAAAACATGTTGAATATGTTTGCTACTCCGGTTAATTCCAAATACAAGCCCTAATACGACCAGCAACGCCGCCGCGCAAATAAAACGGTTTACTAGCGCCGTGGGGAGGCGTATATTGTTTTTAAGTTAAAAAAGGAAATGATATGAATAGCCATAAAATAACAATTTCAGGACAGAATATTAACATAGATGAATACATAACCCCTGATTTTGCAAGAAAAATCATATCGTTAATATATTCTGATGAAACGGCAATTTTACCTCCCCCAGAGGAGGGTGTAGCAGTTAGTGTTGTAGCGCCCCAAGAAAAAAAAGTATTAAAAGAATCCAAATTTAAAGTTTTTTGTGAAGAACACGATGTGCGGCGGTATTGTGAAGTTGCTTTAGCTGTAGGTGTTTATTTAGCTAAACAGGGACAGGAATTATTTACGGTAAAGGATTATAGAGCCTTATTTGAAGAGCTTAAGAATGCAAAAGCAACAAATGCACCTTCAAATATAGCGTGGGCTATAAAAAACAATTGGATAAAAGATGTTGGAAATAAGACATATAAAGTAAGACCTGCCGGCAGAAAAGTATTAAAGGAAAAGTTTCCCGATTCAGTTAGGGGATCTACTCGAGGTGATCCTAAAAAGTAGCGAGCTATATTACTGATTGAAACTTATACTATATTTACATAATGACACTCTGAGAAAGTGCTACTGAGTATCGCTGTGGTCGTCAGTTTTCAGCTAATTTAGGGTTTGTCTCGATGGAGTTTTCTCGTGGACGGAAGCAATCGCTAGGAGCCATACCAAAATACAAGGGCAATAAATATTTAAGGCGCTTATTCATTCAAGGGGCTTAGTCGATAATTCGCTATTGTGAGAAATCGGAAGATGCATTAAGTCGCTGGGCTTACGAGGTTGTCCAACGACGAGGCAAACATAAAGCGGCAGTTGCAGTCGCTAACAAACTTGCGAGGCTATGTTGGGCATTGTTAGCGAAGAATGAGGTGTTCATATACGTACTCGCAGCGTGTCACAGCAGTGCTTACACATAAGGTTACTCATTCAATGTGACTTGTTATATTTGACCACATCTTGAAGGATTTTAAAGCGTTAGATGCGTTTGTATTAGGCGGCAATGGCTGAAGCAAACGACAAGCGCAACTGCCAACACGGTGCGAAAATAGTCCCTGACTCGCCAATAAAAAGGCCACTTTCTTGTTCCAAAAAGAAAGTGGCCATGCACCTTTTTAGTCGCAGAAATGATGAGTAAATGCGCCTAAAATTCAGTACTCGTTTTCCCTAACATTAACCCTAATCCTAGTACTCGTAGCTAAATTGCAGGGTGTATTCTGTCCCTGGGTCTTTGGCATACACCTGAATATCCTGTTGATCATATTCAGTGGTTTCTCCGAGTAAGTTTTTCGCCTTTAACTTAATCGCCATACTGGTGGTTGGGAAAAAGCTATAGGTAAAATCCAAACTGTGGAAAGGTTTTTCATACACATCATCTAAACCACCTCGGCCACCGTAAGCGATACGTTCACCAAACACGTTATAAACCAAAGTCGCGCTGTGATAACTGTTTGATGAGTCGTAACTGAGTTGCATGTTTGCCACCCATGCGGAATGACCTGTCATGCGGCGCGTATTATTAGTCGGGTCGATTTCGCCATTGGGGGCGATAGTGATTTCAGAGTCTCCTAGGGTCAGGTTACCGGCAACAAAGAAGTCTTCCCATAGGCTGCCTTCGCTGATGAAGTCTAAGGTTTGTAAAAACTCGGCTTCAAGTCCATATACATAACCCGATTCGGCGTTATAAAACTTCAGCTGACGACCGGCCTCTGATATGCGCTGAATCGGCTCGATAGGTGCATCCACATCTTTATAAAACGCGCCTAAGCTGAAGTTATCACCCGCTTCTGAGTAGTATTCCCAGCGCACATCAAGGTTATAAATATCAGAACTGGTTAACTCTGGATTACCGAAAAAATCAAACCCGGTAACGGGATCTTGAAATCGCACTGGCGACACTTCACGTAAGTCTGGACGCACTATGGTTTTACTGGCACCTAAACGCCATTGGCTAGTGTCGGTTTGCTTCCAGGTGAGTGACATGGATGGGAACCAACCGTCCTCAGCAATGGCATAATCGCTTAGGTCGTAACGGCCGCCCTCGTCTGAAATGTCACCCTCTGGGGTTATCGGCAAGGTGACACGGCGAAAGTTTTCATAACGTATCCCAGCGTAGAAGCGCCAAACGTCATCAAAATCGACATCAACGCTGATAAAGGCGGCATCATTTTTTTCAGCGGCAACATAGTCTTCGGTGTCGGTTGAGGCATCCTTTAACTCAAGACCTAAAGTGTTGTTATTGATATTGTCGTCAGAGAAGATGTTGTTGAACTCTTTTGACAAGATATCGCCATTAGGGTCTGTTGGGCTTAAATCGACATCAAAACCTAGGCGAGTGGCATAGCTTTCGCGGGTGCGCTCGTAGTATTGATAGCCGACTTTCATTTTCATAAGGGCATCATCAAACTGCACCGGATAAGCAAAATCCCAACCGTAGTTTTGGCTGTCGTCCTGTAGATTTGAATACACATATTTGGGGGCATCTTGGGTATTCAGATTACGTGATACAGGTGTGTTGGCCTGATCTAAAATCACGTTATAGGTATAAGACAACTCATTTGGGGCGTTCCGTTCTGAGCTTGCATCAGAAAACATCCAGTTAAATTCGGCATCATTGAATGCTTCAATAAAATGATGTCCCTTTATTTGATTGCTGATTAAGGTTCTTTCTTCGTAATCAATACCATAAACCTGTAACGCATTGGGCTCGCCAAGGGTGTCTATGGTTTCTTCAATTCCTACTGAGACATCATCTGAGGTGTCACGTAAGTAGGTGCTGAAGGTTTCAATTTTATGGTTGTAACCGATTTCTAAGCCCAAATTCAGCATGGCCGACATTTGCACAATTGAATCTGTGCCCATAATGTCTTTTTGGTTTTCTATTTGGGTTTGTTCGCTGTCGCCATCCAGCTCAACTTCATACTTGGTGTAGTTTTCAGCTTGCTGTTTATAGGAATAGGCCGCTAATGCACCAAATACCATGTCGTCTGACATATCCCAGCGATCGCCAATGGCTATATCGCCTCTAAAACCGGGATCGGTATTGGCGGTTTTTACTGCCATATCGCGATACATGTCTAAGGCAAGTTCACGATTCATTTTTTGGGCTGTAGGGTAATTGATCGCACCATTTGATCCGCTGACGATATCAATAGGGCTAATACCGCCATATTGATTAATGGTGTTATCAATACTGGCTGGCATGCCGCGAGTGCCGTCATCTTTGCCGGTCCAATCGTCACCGCCGCCATTGTAAGTGTAGGTATCATTGCTGTCGTTGGTATTGAAGCGCCCGCCAACAGAGGTTTTAAAGAAAAAATTAGCCGGTATCGCTTTAGTGCGAATATCCACATGGCCACCGCCAAATGCGGCAGGTTTTTCAGCTGAAGCCGATTTTTGTACCGATAATGATTCAATTATCGATGCTGGAAACATGTCTAACGGCACCACGTTTCGGGTTGGATCTGGCGATGGCACAATAGCACCGTTTAATGAGGTACTTGAATAACGCTCACCCAGACCACGAACATAAATAAATTTACCGTCTTTTAAGGTTAAACCAGTCACACGGCGTAATGCGGCGGCGGCATCGCTGTCACCCGTTCTAGAAATTTGTTCTGAGCCCATAATATCGGCTACTGCAATTTGTTCGCGACGCTCTTCGGTCGCCGCCGAAGCTGAGGTACGTAGTCGCCCGGTTACAGAAATCACTTCAATGGGTTCTATCGGAAAAGACTCACCGGCGGTTTGAGTTGATGTTTGCGTGCTAGATGTTTGCGTGCTAGATGTGGGCTCATTGAGTGTTTCATCTTGCGCGATTGCCTGAGTAGCGGCCAATGATGTTACTGAAAGCACTGATAGAATCGCGAGCGTTAATTTGTTGGCGGTAAAACTCGGCTTGGTTTTCATACGTGATAAGTCCTGTATGCGGTTCAGAGATAGCCGCCCCATATAACGACGGGGCGACTATAAACTTAGCTACTTAATGGTTTGGTTTACTGTGGAAAATAAGCCCAACCTTGACGCCAATCGTTTTGGCCATCGAACGCACCAATAAAGTTGGTAGATTCGAAGAAGTTGTCGTCTGTACTTAAGTCTTTACCTGTGCCGATTAAAGCTGCATCTGTGGTTGCTGGCATACCGTCAGTTAACGTAACTGCGGTTGTCGCGTTACCTTCTTGACCCATAAACCAAGTTTCAACATTAATAGCATCTGCGGTTGCCGCATTATCTGAGCTGTATTTGAACGGTTCGTTACAGTCAATAATTGAGTGCGACATGGTTAAGCTATTGTCGTTAACGTTGTCAACTAACCCAGCGTAACTGCCATCTAGCTCTAAACACTCGCCAGATTCTGTGGTACTTGTGCTGCCTTTACGGCCTTGCACTAACACGTTATACAGTTCACCTGCTGTGGCTACGCGCAGTAAAATACCCTCGCCTTTATCACCGCTGGCATTTTCAATGTCTGCGCCCGGTAAAATAGTGAAGTTAGCTAATTTAGGCTTAGATACTGGCGTATCTGTGGCGCCTTTATGGCTGTCACCTTCAATACCGCGGTTGGCATTGCCATCTTCATGGGTAATGTAAACAAACTGCGCTTTACCTTGCCAACCGTTAGTCCAGTCTAAGCTGTCGTCGAAGTTGTGGGTAAGGTACACGTACTTCAAGTTCACCGCGCCGCCCCAAAACTCAACACCGTCATCGCCATTAGCATGCACTTGAATGTGGTCTACTTGGGTACCACTGCCTACTGCTGCAAACGAAATGCCATTCATTTCTTGGGTGTCGTTGACTTTAAAGCCAGCATACTTAATCACGACATAGCTGATTTGTCCGCTGTTATCAGTGTTGTCATTACCGCCGTATGGGAAGTCGCCGACTTCAAATGACGCATCACAAGCGTTTTTATCAGGACAAGTATTGGTTAAGCCATTACCTAAAATCACTAGACCGCCCCATTGACCGCGCGCCCCTTCTGCACCAGCAATAACATCTTGTTGCGAGGTCATTTCAATGGGGTGAGTTGCACTGCCCTGAGCCATAATTTTTGAACCACGGCTGATGGCTATGTAGCTATTGTCGGTGGCAAATAACTTAGTGCCCGCTTGAATGGCTAAGGTAGCTGAATTGCTGTTATCGCCGCCAACAACCACAGCACCGCCATCAATCTTGTACATGACATTTTGACCAGCCAATAAGGTGGTATTACTGAGTACGTTACCCTGCAAAGTACACACTAAGGTAACTGCATCATCTTTGTATAAGCCTGCAACCACGGTTTCAGCCGTTGTGCCAACAGGGCAAGAGGTTAATGTAGGTAATGCTGTCGGTGCTGGAGTGGCATCGTCATGAATCGCAGTCGTCCAACCCACTGTCCAGTCATTTGTACCGTCAAATGCGCCAATATATTCGGCATCAACTAAACGGTCATCCAAGTTACTTAAATCTGCTTTACCGGCCGTTAAGGCAACCGATGAAGTGTTAGGCATATAGTCAGTTAAATCAGATGCACCGACTAAGTTGCCTTCTTGGCCGTTAAACCAGGCTGCAACATCTAACGCTAACGTACGGCCTTCTGCGGCATCGGGTTTGGCATTTTTAAATGGCTCAACACAGTCAATTAAACTATTTTCAACGGTTAATTCACCCGTATTGGCGTTATTAACAGTGTTGTCATCGTTTACTTCTAAACATTCGCCCGAGTCCACATCACCTTTTACTAATAGGTTATAGGCCGTAACACCCGTGCCAACGCGGAACAAAATCCCTTCGGCATCGTCGCCACCAGCGTGAGTACCGTTAGCCACTTGCATGGTAATGTTCGCGAGTGTGGGTTTAGACATTGGCGTTGCACTAGCACTTTTATTGCTATCAGCTTCGATACCGCGGTTTGAACCGTTATCAGCTTGGCGAATATACACATGCTGCGCGCTACCCTGCCAACCGTTAGTCCAATCTAACGAGTCATCGAAGTTTTCTGTTAGCACCACGTTAGAAATTGACACGTTACCGCCCCAAAATTCTACGCCGTCATCGTTATTTAAATGCACTTGAATGTGGTCAACCTGAGTGCCGCTACCCACACCCGCAAAGCTGATGCCGTTCATTTCTTGGGTGTCGTTAATTTTAAAACCACCAAATTCAACGCGTACATATTGGATCACACCCGAGTTGTCCTGAGTGTTATCGCCGCCATAATTATAATTACCCACTTCAAATGAGGCATCGCAATTAGCTAAATCTGGACAGGTATTAACCGGTGCATTGCCCAGTAACACTAAGCCGCCCCATTGGCCTGCTTTACCTGCTTGACCTAACGCAGTTTCAGCTGAAGTAAATACGATAGGCGCTGTTGCTGTGCCTTCTGCCATAATTTTTGAACCACGGCTGATCACTAAATATGAGTCACTGCCACCGAGTATTTTAGTGCCAGGAAGAATTGCCAACTCCACTGAATTTTCATTATCGCCACCAGCAACCACGGCACCATTGAGTAACCAAACAACATCATTACCCAATACAATTTTATCGCCGTCTTGGCCGCCTGTAGAAATAGTTGATGCCGCAGTAGACGGAGCTAATGTGCCTTTTAATTCCCAAACTTCTTTACCATCAACGGATGCAAACGTGGTGCTTTTAGTCGCAAAACCACTGTAAGATTTTTGCTGCGCCGATTCTGTTGGGGTTGTTGGTGTCGTAGGTGGAGTTGGCGTAACGGTATCGCTACCTGTATTGATATTGATATCACCACCACAACCAGCAAGGCCTAAAGTTGCAGCTAAAGCGGTAGAAATTGCGGTGAGTTTAAAAAGGTTTTTCAGTTCCATTGTCATCTCCGAAGACGGATTGCATTACAGGTTAGTGAGGTTTTATTGCGTGCCACAGGCAGACGCATTTGCTGGTGCATAAAACTAACGGGTAAAAATGACAAAAAGACTGCGTAAAAATGACATTAACATTTCGACAACATGACGGAATTATGAAAACCCTGTCGCCACGGGCTTTTCAAGGCAATTTTGAGATAATATTTTTATAACAAAAACATTTCAGTTGTATCAATTTGAAAGGACGTTTTGAAAAAGCACTCAGATAGAGCGGCAAAAATAGTATATTACTTTTGGTTTTTGGTTAATGTTCCTCGTTAAAATCATCAAGCCCACAAGGTGGGGCTTGATGATTGATACACGAATTGAATTATTTATTCCGATACAACCACTGGTAAACCGTAGGTAATACCAATAAGGTCAGTGCGGTTGAACTGAATAAACCGCCGATAATCACTACCGCTAACGGCTGCTGAATTTCGCTGCCCACTCCGCTTGATAACAAAATAGGGATCAGGCCTAATGCCGAGGTCAACGCGGTCATTAATACCGGTCGTAAACGGCCAACCGTACCTTCAAACACACTATCATATAGGCTTTCACCCGAGTGATTATCGGCACTGGCTTGCCTGCGTTGATTAATCGAGTCTACCAGCACCACGCCATTTAGGACCGCCACACCAAACAAGGTGATAAACCCAATTGAGCTAGGGACAGACAAATAGGTACCGGTAACGAACAAGGCTACTACGCCACCAATTAAGGCTAACGGCACATTAGCCATAATCAACATCACCTGCTTAATAGACCCAAACGAGAAATACAGCAGCAATCCAATCAACAGGATAGAAATAGGCACCACTAGACTTAAGCGTTTTTGGGCCCGTTGCTGATTTTCATACTGTCCACCCACCACCACGGTATAACCTGCAGGTAAATTAGCTTGTGGCACGATGGCATAAATATCGTTAACCACAGATCCCATATCGCGCCCCGACACGTTCGCTTGAACCACCACACGGCGCTGCACATCATCTCGGCGAATATTCGGCGGCGCCATTTCAACCACTACATCGGCAACTTCACCTAAACGTACCGTGGCGCCATTTATCCCTGTGAGTAATAAATCCCGCAAAGCATCGGGTGAATTGCGCTGTGTTTCAGCCAAGCGCACATTGATATCATATCTGGCATTGCCATCAATCACCTGCCCAGCGCTAACACCACCAATTCCTTGGCTGACGAGGCTCATCACCTGATCAACACTGATCCCATAACGCGCTAACACATCCCGTTTTGGCCGAACAACAAGCTGCGCTTCACCACTGACCTGTTCTAACGACACATCGACAGCACCATCAATCTTTTGTACTAATTCAGTGAGTTGCTGACCTTTAGCCGATAACACAGCTAAATCTGGGCCAAATATTTTAATGGCGAGTTGCGCTTTAACACCTGACAACAGCTCATCTACCCGAGTGGCGATCGGCTGTGAAAAGGTCAGTAATAATCCCGGAAACACATTTAGCTTTTGCTCCATTAAACGCTGTAATTCAAAGCGGTCACTGGCACTTTGCCATTGTTCAAGGGGTTTCAAGCCAATGTAAATTTCAATATTGCTAACAGGTTCTGGATCACCGCCTAACTCTGGCGCACCAATACGGCTAAGGGCGTAGTTAACTTCAGGAAACTCAAGTAATAGCTTCTCAAGCTTGGGGGCAATGTCAGTCGAGGTTAGTAAACTGGCTGTAGGTGCCAGCGTTACCCGTAAATTTAAGGTACCCTCTTCGAGTTCTGGCACAAACTCAGTGCCTAAACGTGGCAACAAAGCCATACTGCTGATAAACATCAATGAAGCAATGGCAATCACGGTTTTAGGCCTTGCCAATGTTGCTTTTAATCCCTGACGATAAACACGTTCCACTGGCATTAGCAGCCAGCTTTTTCTTATCACCACCCCACGCTTAAAGGCATAAACTGCCAGTGCTGGCACAGCAAATAACGCCACAATCAATGCCGCTATCATGGCTAAAATAATGCTCGTTGCCATCGGCTGAAACAATTTACCCTCTACCCCTTCAAGGGCAAACAGCGGGGCAAACACCACTATAATGATGGCGGTGGCAAAGAAGATTGGACGGCACACTTCTTTAGCGGCTAACCATACTTTATGACTAATCGAGTTTGATTCGCCGCAACGTTGAGCCTCGCTATCTTGCCTATTAGGTGAATGAGTCAGACCCTGTGAAGTATCATGCTGAGTGAGATGCTTAAAAATATTTTCAACCATCACCACCGAGCCATCCACCAGCATACCTATGGCAACAGCCAAACCGCCTAATGACATTAAGTTAGCTGACATACCAAAATAAGCCATCACCATTAACGCCAGCCCGATTGAAATCGGTATCGATAACAGCACCAATAAAGTGGCGCGGATATTGACTAAAAACAGTGCCAAAATAACCACAATGAACACAAAGGCCATCAGTAAAGCATCACGCACAGTATCAACGGCCTGCTTAACTAAATCCGCTTGGTCATAAAACACCTCAAACGTCACACCTTGTGGCAAAGCCTGTTCAATTAAGCTGATGCGCCCATTGATATCATCAATGGTTTGCTTGGTATTGGCCCCCATGCGCTTAAGCACCACGCCAGCCACTACCTCGCCCAATGGGTTTGGCTCACCGCTGGCTTCTCTGCGTGTCATGGTGACAGCGCCAACGCGAATTTCACTGCCATAATCGACATTAGCAATGTCCATTACTCTGATGGGCGTACCATTAAACTCAGTCAACGGAATATGCTTAATCGCTGCTAATCCGGCATTACCTGATGGTAATAAACCATATCCCCGTACCACTAACTGCGATTGACCTTGGTCCATAAACCAGCCGCCCGCATTGCGGTTATTGCTTTCAAGTGCGTCAATAACTTGCTCCATTGAAAGTGAATAACTGCGCAGCTTATTCAAGTCAATTTGCACCTGATATTGCAAAACTTCACCACCAAACGACAGCACTTCAGTCACGCCAGCGACTGGCATCAAAATCAGCTTTACCAGGTAATCATTGAGACTGCGAAGCTCGGCAGCGGCCACGCCAGACTCTGGCGTGGCGCGTAAAATGTATTGATATATTTGTCCAAGGCCTGAAGTATTAGGGCCAATTTCAGGTGTGCCAACCCCTGCAGGAATTGACTCTTTCGCAGCTTGTAGCTGCTCAAACACTTGCTGGCGCGCAAAGTAAATATCTGTGCCCTCTGCAAACACCACGGTCACAATTGATAAACCGGTACGCGATAACGATCGCACCTCGGTGACCGCAGGTAAGGCATACATTGCCGACTCAACCGGGTAACTGATCAGTTTCTCCACTTCTTCTGCGGCTAAACCTTCGGCGGCAGTGTTAATCGCCACCTGCACATTGGTAACATCGGGAAACGCATCCAAATTCAACTTGGGTAAAACCGCTATACTGCCAAGCATTGCCGCCAGTAACGCCAATACCACAAGGAGTCGCTGGGTTATCGCCAAGCGAATGAAATTTGCTAACATGCTAAACTCCTAGTGGTTATGAATATCAAAGCCAGATTTAGCCAATTCAGAGGCTAAGAAAAACGCCCCTGACACCACCACTTTTGAACCACTTTCTATGCCGTTGACAAGATTCAACCCACGTTGACTTTGGACGACATCGACTTCAACGGCTTCAAAGCCATCTTGATCTTCAATAAACACTTGCCAGTCACCGTCGCTGCTGCGGGTTAATGCGTCATCAGGCAAAATGATGCCCTGCAAATTACCCATAGTATGGGTATGCCCAGCGGCAGATTGCTTGCTGTCTGGCATGCTTTGCTGAAAATACAACTCGGCAAACTCGCCTGCATGCAACACATGTTGCGGATTAGGCATGCTGATCCACACCTGTTCTGTGCGGGTAATGGCATTTATTTCGTGGGAGCGACCAATGACCACGCCGGTAACGTTTCGCTGCCCAACTCGCACTAAGGCCGATTGACCAATGGCCACACGCTCAGACTGCACAGGTGTTAATTGCGCCTCCACCCATAAGTAAGACTCGTCAGTAAGCTGCATTAATGGTGTTCCTGCATCTAATACTTGCCCTAACATGGCGGCATCTTGCTGCACCCGTCCTGAAATGGGCGCTAATAATTGAAACTGGCCAATCGATTGCGGTGAGGTTGTCAGGGCACTAATTTGCTCTGGCGTCATCATAATGGCATTCAGCACCGCACGTTTAAGTTCGGCGTTAACTTGAGTTCGCATCTTCTCGCTGGCACTAATGGTGCCTTTAGCCATACGACTTACCCGCTGCCACTCTGTAGCCGCATTTATATAATCGGCTTGAGCTTGCGCAATGTCAGTGCCACCTATGGTTAACAACGCTTGCCCTTTTAACACTTGCTGCCCCGGCACCACATGACGCTTTAATACTTGCATGGCTAACTGCGGGGCGATGGTTACGGTTTTATCCTTGTCTACCACCAGCTGGGCTGTGGCGACTGAGGTTAAATCAAAAGGGCTACTATTGAGGGTTTCAACACGAATATTTGCTAGCTCGCGTTGCTCAAGCGTTAACGTTAATGCCTCGTCATGTTGATCCTCATCCTCTTGCAGATGAGCTGCTGACGGCTGTGGTTCATGATCATCACTTGCCATAACCATATTGCTAAAAAGCATTAAGCCAATGCTAATAACGGCTAGCCACACTAATTGTCGAGAGAACAAACTAAACGATGCTAAAAACCGAGTCTTTATCGGCAAATTGATAGCTGGAATTGTCATAAATAAATCCTAGAACTCAAGCATGACCAAGTTGAAATACCTCGATAAGCATTCAATTTAGCCATAAAAATAATTAAGCTTGTCTGTTTTAACAGCAAACCGTTAATGAATGAATTTAAACAGGATTTACACTATCGGGGGGCGGTACGTGGCACCTAAAGCTGGGGCTAAATAAGATTGAGCGATTTGAAGCGGTTGTTGATTAGCTTGATCTACCGTGTAGAGTTCTTCGGGAAACACTATGGCCACTAAACCACCGTGACACTGGCAATCTAGGCACAAATCAACAGTCTTGTTTGTTGGCGCGGGGTGAGAATGATCATCGGATGGCGCATGTTCGCGGGCACCGTCTGCAGCGCAACTGCATTGTATACATTCAGCCAGCTGGTTGAGGGCGGCAATATCTATACTTGGCGTGAATTGAACATGGGCATGATTGCCTTTATCTTCAGCACTATTGCCAAGGTGTAATTGATGGCCACCCAAATTCGCGCCGGCAAATTGCAGCACAATAATCGCGATCAAGCATTTAATGGATCGCATCATTGAAAATGAATGCAGGTGACTCATGTTAATCCGCTAAAACAGCGGTTATTTGAACACGCAGTGTTTCGCATAATCAGCGGCTTCATTAGCAGACCAATCACCGCTTGGTTTATCTTTCATTTGCTTACACCAAGCTTCGCTGCCCACTTCTGGTGCGCATGCTGTTAAACCTAATGTAAAAATACCCACAGCGGTTAGCGCTAAAAGTTTTTTGAATAACATAATACTTCCTTGATTGAGTTAACAATAATCCCTACTTAACCAGCTTGTAGAGGATCATAAATCTTAATGTTGTGATCGCTTAGTGATCCAGTTTATCGCATCTTGTTTTTGTGAAAGCGGAAACCAAGCCACCTCACCTTGCATAAACGGCCCCATTAATCTGACAGAGTTACCTACCCAGTCAGGGCCGCCAACAAACACTAATGCATCAAATGCGGGCAATTGCACTTCGCCACTGCCCGTTAACGAGCCAAACTCCCAGCCCTCTAGCAAAACATCAGCTTCAATATACAAGCACACCTGTCCCCAGTCTTTGCGGTAAGATTTAATCGCTGGCTGTAAACGGCTTCGGTAATCTTGTGCCGATAATCGCCCACTTACAAACAGGCTGATAACCCCTTTGGTGATATCAGTAATTTGGCATAACATAAACAGCTCCGGAGTCATGCTGACTAACCGCTAAAAGTCGATTAGCAACGCATTCACTTCAATGGCGCAAATCATAACAAATATTACCGCCGCCAATATATAACTATTTTTAATCTAAAAAGTGATACCCTTTACACTATGATAAATATTTCCAATAGTGTGACAATCGAAGACAAGGAACTTGAATGGCAATTTGTGCGTTCAAGTGGCGCGGGTGGCCAACACATTAATAAAGTGTCTACCGCTGCGCAGTTGATTTTCGACATCAATCAATCGTCTTTACCAGATTTTTATAAACAAAAATTATTGGCAAAGGCTGATCATCGTATTACCCAAAGCGGTAAAATCATCATCAAGTGCCAGCAATCTCGCAGCCAGGATTTTAATCGTCAACTGGCGTTAGAGCAGTTTATAGAACTGATAAAAAGTGCCACTATTGTGGCCAAAAAGCGCATCGCGACTAAGGCAACTAAAGGCAGTCAAAAACGGCGCATTGACACCAAAAAGCAACGCGGCGCCACCAAAGCATTACGCCAAAGTAAGCCCAAATTTGATTAATGAGAAAATTTAGGTTTACTGAACCACTAACTTGGGTTAAAACCAAGCTAAGTAAAATGCTGAATTAGCGCACTAAGTTGTGATTGCCAAAGGATTATCATGAGCCAAACTGCAAAAATATTATTAGTCAACGGCCCAAATTTAAACTTGCTCGGCCGCCGCGAACCCAGTCATTATGGCACTCAAAATTTGGCGACGATTGTGGCTGAATTACAAAGTGCTGCAAGTTCTGCCGGTGTTGTGCTGGAACATATTCAGTCTAATGCAGAGCATGAAATTATTGATGCCATCCACGCTACTGATGCCCAGTTTATTATTATTAATCCTGCCGCATTTACCCACACCAGTGTGGCAATTCGCGATGCTATCCTGGGTGTGGCCATTCCGTTTATTGAAGTGCATTTATCCAATGTACACGCCCGAGAGCCATTCAGGCATCACTCGTATTTTTCAGATAAAGCCCTTGGGGTCATTTGTGGATTGGGCGCGCAAGGTTATCAGTTTGCATTACAAGCTGCGCTTAAACACGTACAAGATAACAACGCACCCCACTAGGGCCTTTATTGATGTGCTTGAATGATGTAATCCTCTAAACAGCGTTGCAGCCAAAACGGGGTTGTCACTTTGCCGCTGGCATCCAGCTTCAGCCATAAATACACTGTAGGATGGCTGAAGTTTTCTAAGATGGATTGATCTTGTACTGAGTCAATTTTTTGCGCCACTAAGCCATTCACATTATTGAAAAAGTTTACCGCCTCTTTTACCCCTATCACAATGATCGCATCGGACTGAAGCAAGTTACTGGCAGCGGTGCCAAGATCTGGCACTGTGGCATAAAGCTGTAACGATTTACCTAAGCGCTTAGCATAACTGCCCAAGGGGGATTTATTGGCCGGGAACGGCATAGTGATTAACTTGATCAATGGATAATTAATCATGTTATCAATACAGGGATTATCCCAAATAGGATGGTGTTTGCGCGCCACCAAATAACCACCCCGGTGCTGAATGATCGATTTGGATAAAATGGTATGGCTTGGTGCTCGTTCAAAACAAATGGCGGCGTCAATTTCATCATTCAATAATTGCTGTGCTGTACTTACTCCCCATTGCGTGGTTGAAATCATGATATCGGCCGCGGTTAATTCCAATACTGCCTGTTTAACCGTTTGAATTAAATTAATCTGTAATTGCGGCACTGTAGCAACTTCAACCACATCAGCAATAATACCTGCTGGGCCGCGCATCAAACCATCCAGAGTTTGCCGACATTGGATCATGTCGGTGAAAATCGGATATAGGTTATGGGCAACATCTGTGGCCTGAAATTGATTTTCACGGCGTAAAAATAATGGATCATCAAACACGCTTCTTAACGCCCCAAGGGCGCGACTCACTTTGGGCTGAGATAAGTCCAGATGATTTGCCACCTCGATAGCATTTTTCTTGAGGTATACCTGACAGAATATTTCAATCGTTTCTAATGAAATATCGAGTAATTTATCTTTTGGCATCTGTCTTCCCTTCATAATTTAAAATGACATTGCCCTGAATATACGAGGTGATTTCATCTGCTATCCATTGGGGTTTATTAATGCTTTCCCGCAGCATGGTTAGATAGTGTCTATGTCCGTCAGCACGTTGATTAAGCAGTCTATTTTGATCTTCTGGTAATGACATTGCTTGAATATTACCTTTGGTACACAAGAACTCAACCGCATCGCGATAACACACCAAAGTTAAGGCGTTGCTGCGCTCAAGCTGGATCATCAAGTCTGCCAATAAGCTAATTTTAGCTGCTACATCTACCCTATAGTGTTTATCCAGTGCATATAGCAATAGAGGGTCGTGTCCTTGGTCAAATTCATGACCGTTAAAACTGATATAGGGATACTTCATCATGGTATCGATATCGACAAAATCATTACCATGAAATATAGGATGTTCGGCATTGCCTAATAGCACATAGGCATTGGCTTTTGCCACAAAAGTGGAGGCCAAACGCTCCGAGTTGTACGCCTCAAAAGTAATGGCATAGTCAACATCAAAGCGATTTAGCAGCTTGTCGAGATTGTGGCTGCCAGGCTTAATATTAAAGGTTAACGGCTGTTTGAGCTGTGAGGCTTTATCTTGCAAATAGCTAAGTAAATTCAATGACAATGATGGCGGACATGCAATCATGATCTCTTGCTTAATGACAGCACTGTTAGGTTCGGACAAGGCTAAACATTGCTCAGATAAAAGCAGCATTTGTTTCAATTGCGGATAAATTGCCTGCGCAAAGGCTGTCGATTCAAATCCATGTTGTTTACGAATAAATAGCGGCTCATCAAAAGAGTGGCGTAATGCTTTAAGGCTGCGACTAATTTTAGAGGCTGCCACACCTAATTGTTGAGCCACTTCTGAGGAGTTTAAGGTTTCAAATAGTAATACAAAGACTTTGATATTAAATAGCGTATTAGAATTAAGCCTGCTCATGCCTCTCCTTGGTAAACATCATCTTTAGCTGTCTCAATGTGAGTTATGCAATTTCACGCGAGTTGATAATAAACAACTTTGTACAGCGCAAACTTGATAACATTAGTGATGCTTATTTTACATAGACTGCAGCGAGTATTCCTGTGCTTAGTGTATAAGTGTGAAGCCAACAGAGATAATAAAAAGCTAATATAAACATAGTGGTAATTGTATTTATGCAAAAAATTAAAAATGCATGATTGTGATTTGCTGAATATAGATATTAGAGTTTCACTTTGTAGAATTTGACATAAAACACTACTAAAGTACGGTTTCGACAGCAAAATCTTACCCATTCGACCATAACAACCAAAAAATCCCTATAAATCACTTTAAAACCATCAAAATACAGCACAAAAAGTCAGCCAATTTACATTGGTTTGAGTGATGGGCTTCATATCAGAATTCCTACCAATCTTTAACATTTATACCTGTGACACCTAGAGTGAACATTGGAGATAAAGATGATGATAAAAACAAAAACCACCACACTAGCACTGCTTATTGCATCAACCATGATGTTGTCGGCCTGCGGTGATGGCAACGATGGAAAAGACGGTGTAGACGGAAACCCTGGCAGCCCTGGAGATCCTGGTACACCTGGCACTAGCGGTTTACATATTGATATGGCTAATAATGCTATCGCCAATATTACCCAAGCAAGCTATAGCAACGGCATTATTAGCGTTGATTTTGAATTAGAAAACCAACAAGGAGTGGGCTTATTTGGGTTAAGTGGTACTAACCCTTTTCATGATTTCCGTTTTTCATTAGCTCAGCTGCAAACGACTGAAGGCAGTGAATTAAAACAATGGATATCGTTACTTAACGAAACCACCAATGATGCAGGCACAACCTTCGAACAAGGTTTTGAAAAAATTAACAACTGCGTCGAATGCTTAGTCGATCATAATAACGGCACTTATACCTACACCTTCAAAACCGATCTTACGGCAACTGAAGATCCTGCAGGAGTGATTTTTGACCCTGCACTCACTCAACGTATAGCCATTGAAATGCAATTTGAGTACGACTCAGGAAAAGAGTTGGCTGAAAATGCCCATTTTGATTGGATACCAGCAACAAATGCCTCTGAGGGTATTGAAACCCGTGATCTAATGACTTTACAAACCTGCTATACCTGTCATCAGCCAGACAGCCTTAAAGCCCATGGCGGTCGTCGTTTAGACATGGAAAACTGCCAATCTTGTCATAATGGTATTGTGACTGATCCTAATGCAATATCTGTTGAGCTAGGCCATATGGTTCACGCGATTCACATGGGACCTAACCGTGAAGGTAAAGATGAACAAGGCAATATCGTGCCGATGCCATATACCATTGCAGGTTATGGCGGGGATCATGCCTTTGATTACCCTGCATTCCCAACCAAACCCTTTATGGATTGTGCAACCTGTCACGTAGAAGATGAGACCTTAGCCGATAAAGACCTGTGGCTGGCAAATGCCAATGCTAATGCCTGTACTGGTTGTCATACTGATTCACCAGCACAGCATAAGTCGGATAAAAACCCACAACTGACCTGTACTGACTGTCATAGCGCTGCGGTGCATGACAATCACGCTAAGCCCTATAAAGCAGCGAAAGAGTATGGTGTAACTGTCAGTAATGTCGCGATCAGCGCCGCAAATGAAATCAGCTTCGAAATGAAAATTTTGGATGACACTGGCAATACAGTCGCCCAAAATGAAGTGTATAAAAAAGGCTATAGCAAGCCCTATGTGGTGATCAGCTGGGATGTTGAAAAAGACTATCCTGATTTTGACCAATCCCCCTATAGTGAGCGTCGCATCGATATTAAAGATGCCAACAAAGCGACGTGGAATGCGGATAACAGTGTGAGTGTCAAAGTAAGCATGAACTTCCCTGCGGACATTGCTTCTCGCTCTCTTGAAGTATTACCTGTAGTTAAAGTGTGCTTTATCGAAGGAACATCAACCCGCACAAGTTGTGATAACACCGAAGCTTATCCAGCTTATGTACAAACCCCCGCATACCGCACTGTGTTAGCTGACAGTGAAGCCGTCGTTGCTATGCGCCGTGCAATTGTTGATGACCAAACCTGTCATAGCTGTCATAGCTTTGAGTTTTACCATGACTCAAACGGCGTAAACTGTATTGCTTGCCACACCAATGATAAAAAACTCGGTGCGGTTGAAGACGCTAATGGTGATGCCGTGGCATGGGGAGAAATGAAATCAACTAGCTTTATGTACAAAGCCCATAAAGCCAAAGGACATGATAATGGCCACGGTGGTAGTGGCACCATACTCAAAACCGACTGTATGACATGTCATGCTGAAGTAGAGGGATGGGGCGGTAAAGCTTATGGATTTGAGTTAGGTCGCAATGCTGGACAGGCGCATGTTGTACCAAGCTTTATCCCTGGTAAACAAAACGATCCTAGCCTAACACCCGTTGAAACCTGGTACGCATCATCCGATGCAGCATCATGTATTAGCTGCCACCAAAAGTATCTATCAGATGCAGCAATGGCGCATATGCAAAGTAATGGCGCGTACTTTGGCCCAGACAAACAGCAAGCTAAATCGGCTAAAGAAGCCTGTGCGACCTGTCATAGCCCTGAGAAAATTATGGAGCATCACGGTCACAAGCTATAACCCATCGGCGTTAGGTGATGCCTAGCGCCAGTCATTCATTCACCCGCAACAACCCAAGTTAGACCTTTCGGTGCCTTTATTTTATAAAGGCACCTTTTTTAACCTGCCCATACCCAAATCCACGGATGACTTTGACTGCTTCCTGTATAAGACTCTGATATAATGACGAGCTTTCTACCCTAACTCAGCGGCCTTTTTCCTATGACAACCCCAACTTCTTCTTGCATTGCCACACCAGAAAAAGCGGCAATCGATTTTACCCAAGCGCTCGCTGCTGCCATTACCCGACGAGAAAGCTTTTTTGCCTATGCAAAGCAGCACAATACCGACTGTTATCGCGTATTTCATGGCACGGTAGAAGGCGCTAATGGTTTGAACATCGACCGCTATGGCGATGCATGGTTAGTACAATCTTTTCACGAGACATTATCAGAGCAACAGCTTGCACACATTAGCCAAGTATTGATTCAGCATGGCGATTTTCCTGTGGTGTACAACGACCGCTCACAAAAGAATTCCCGCGTAGCAAATAGCTTGTTAAATGAAGCACAAGACTACGCCATGTCTGAACAAGTGATGCATGAAAATGGAATCGCCTTCACAACAAAGCTGCGCCATGAAGGACAAGACCCACTGCTATTTTTAGATATGAGGGTGGGCAGAGAATATGTGCGTCAGCACAGCAATAACAAAACGGTATTGAATTTATTTTCATACACTTGCGGTATTGGTACTGCCGCCGCAGTGGGTGGAGCTAAGCGAGTGATGAATGTCGACTTTTCTTCCTTTGCACTGGCTGCTGGTAAGAAAAATGCTGAGTTAAATCAGGTTGAAAACGTATGTGAATTTGTACAAAGCGATGCGTTTCCGGCATTACGCCAATTAGCAGGTTTACCTGTTGGCGGCCGTCGAAATCAAAAGCTGCCCAAGTATCCTAAACTTGCTAAAACCACCTTTGATCTGGTGTTTTTAGATCCGCCTCGTTTTGCCAAAAGTGTCTTTGGTGTGGTCGATTTAATCAATGATTATCAAGGCTTATTTAAACCCGCCATGCTAACCACAAAAACTGGCGGCACCATTGTTTGCTGTAATAATGTTGCCAAAGTGGAACGCAAAGCTTGGTTAGATAGCTTAGTACGTTGTGTTGAAAAAAATGGCCGTCAGGTCAGCCAAATTGAATGGCTGGATTGTCATGAGGACTTTCCCGCTTTTGATCAAAATCATCCACTGAAAATCGTTGCGTTAACCATAGATTAAACTAGCCATTTATCGTCTCAGACAATGACCTCTTCAGCCAACATCGCCACTAAATATTGGCTGAAGAGTGAGATTATTAACCCATAATAACCTTCGGCTGTTGGACTTTAACGGTTGCAAATGCAGAGCGCTCAACTAATGTCGTGAATGACTTATCTTTAATAGTATTCACATAAAGCCACTCGCTACCTGCCTCTTCGGCATTAAATGTCAGTAACAAGTAACCACGATCTTTCACGTTAGCATATTTTAAGTCATTAATAAGATTAACTATTGCAGCTTCCGTTGCAGGCATTTCAGCATCTGATAAACCAAGATAATATTCCAACCCCGGTGAAGACACTGAGCTGGTTGCAAACTCAACCCCAACCGTATCTCCCTGACTATCAACAAGTTCATTGGCCCAGGCATTGTGAGTGTCACCGGCCACGACCACAAGATTGTGTTGCATCGATTTTGCAGTCGCTAAAATAACTTCACGCTCATAGGCATATCCATCCCAAGCATCTAAATTATAAGGAATTGACGGCAATTGTAGTAAGGCTATCACCTCAGGAGTCAACTGGCTTTGATTTGCTTGTAAATACGCGAGTTCTTGCGCAGACAATGTCGGATCGCCAGCCTGTGCACGCGCAGCTAATTGAGCTAACATCGCTAACTCGGCAAATTGAGGAATGCTCATTTGTTGTGTCGCTATTGCCGCTGGTAGCAACATTTTACCCATCAACACTTGTTGCCCAAGCACCTGCCACTTAGCTGTAGACTCAAGTAATGTTTGCTGCAACCATAATAATTGTGATTGGCCTAACATGGTGCGATTAACATCCGTTACATCACTTGAAAAGGCGGCGCTATTAAATGCCTTTGTTGCAGGGTCCATATAGTCAGCATAGTCGAGCTGTTTGTCTCGTCCCAGCAATCGAGTATCTAGCATATGTAAATCCACTAAATCACCATAGTTAAAGCTACGGTAGATTTCTTGATGGTTACCTTCGCTCCAAGGGCGGATTGGCAGCCATTCAAAATACACTTGCAGTGCGGCTTGCTTACGTAAATCAAAATCCCCTTCATTGTCATTGTGATTTTCAGCACCTTCTCGCCAGGTGTCGTTAGCCACTTCGTGATCGTCCCATACCGTAATAAAAGCAACTTTGGCATGCAGTTTTTGCAAACTCATATCACTACGATATTGAGCGTAACGCGTGCGGTAATCATTAAGTAATAATAATTCCCCCGCAGGCAACACTTCACGGCCTAAAGTCGCTGCATCTTCACTGGCATACCCGCCACGACCATATTCATACAAGTAATCCCCTAGATGAATAACCGCATCTAAATCATCACGCTGAGCCGCTAATGCGTATACATTGAAATAACCTGCAGGATAGTTTGCACATGACATCACTGCCAATTTCACTGAATCAACCGTGCCTTCAGGTAAGGTTTTAGTCATGCCAACTTCTGAAATATATTTACCCGATTTAAAGCGATAAAAGTATCCTTTGCCCGCCTCAAGGCCAACCGCATCAATTTTCACCGTATAGTCACGTTTGGCGTTGGTTTTCATTACGCCGTTAGTGACGATTTGGCTAAAATTAGCATCTAAGGCCACTTCCCATGACACTGTGATATCAGCTTCAACGTCTGGAGTGACTCTGGTCCATAAGATCACAGCATCTTTGGCTGGATCGCCACTGGCAATACCCTGCAAAAATTGGCCAGAGTAGCTGGCTTCATCATCGCTGTTACAGCCCATTAATCCATATGACACAACGACCGCACCAACCCCTTTGGCTGACATAGCTAAAAAATCGCGACGACTTACCCCTATTTTCATTCGATATTCCTTATTAAACTCATGATGATGTCTGCCTATTAATGCCCCCTACAGGTCAGACAAGTGCGGCTATTGTGCTAATACAGAATGACAATCAAATGACAGAATAGTTACATAAAAGCTTTATCATCGAACTTTAGTTAGTGTTGAGCCATAAATGCCATCACTAAGGTTGGTATATGACTATCCACTGGGCTGAGATATCCAACTTGATTGGCCTAAAAATTCACCTTTACCTATGAGGTTATATTAATAAAACTGTTGGATTGATAATTAACACGAAATTAAATTGCGCACAATTTAGTTGCATCATGTGCACATATCATTTACAGTCAACACAATTAAATTGTGTGCAATGTATTTTATTTTCTCTTTGAGGTATTATTAATGTCAACTCTATATACAACATCTGCAACGGCTTTAGCGGGTCGTAATGGTCAAGTCACAACTGATGATAACAAGCTTGATTTAGGATTAAGCTACCCAAAAGAAATGGGCGGCAGTGGCGAACACACTAATCCTGAACAATTATTTGCTGCAGGTTATGCGGCTTGTTTCTCCAATGCTATTTTACATGTGGCTCGTGAAATGAAAGTGGCACTTAAATCTGCGCCAACGACGGCGACAGTCGGTATTGGTCCAAATGATAATAAAGGCTTTGCATTAACCGTAGCTCTGGCCGTTGAATTAGATTTACCTCAGGAAGATGCTGTTAAACTTGTTCAAACCGCTCATCAAGTTTGTCCATACTCCAACGCGGTGCGCGGTAACATAGATGTGAAGTTAACGGTAAATAACGTGGCGATTTAAACACTCGACCATATATACCCAAACAACCTGAAGATGCTCGATTTCAGCAAGAATTTACACGCGTTTAGGCAAGGCATTGATTGCGGGTAATGGTTATTCCCTTTTCAAAATCAATAACGCAGCATAAACGCGTGTAAAACTTGCCCTCAGGGAGTTTCACCGTGTTCCCACTACGTTGTTGCGCTAATTTATAAGGTACCAACATTACCGCATTAACGCGCCTAGTATTGAAAACACGGTGAAGCTCTGAAACACGTATCTTCAAGTTGTTTGGGTATATAGACCCTAATAAAAAACCAGGAAGCATTTATGTTCCTGGTTTTTTCTCTATTGTTTGAACCTAAAATCACTTTAGCTGATGTTTAGAAATGCCCTAACAACTTGATGTCAAATTCACTCACATCACATGATAATTGGTTATCTGAAATTTGTTTCTCTAATGCCGCAATTTGCTTATTCACTTCAGTTATCGTCAGGGTGTTGTTATCTAGTTCGTAAACCAGCGCTAAACTTTGATAATAAAAACATAAAATAACCAAGGCGTCATGGTTATTATCTGCAGCAGACTTTTGCACTGAGTTAAGCTTTCGGTAAATTTTATTTTGCAGCTGCTTAAGCTGAAAAACGTAATACACGTCAGTATATTGTGATTTTACTCGGCCATACTTTACTACTAGCGTGCACAGCATTAAGCCTAAAATCACCCCAGCAAAATTAAAGTAAAAGTTGCCAGTTGGCTGCCCAACTTCTACGGATGCGGACCCCAATAGCGCAATCAATATCTGCCCAAATACCACTGATGAAATAGCTAAAATGGCAATTAATCCAACCTGTACTTGATTAGTCATTTTACGATATTGCGGTTTATCAACGTGTCTTAATCTCATAAATTTGGCTCTAACGATTCAATATTGGCGGCATTATACTCGTTTAATGTGAATCACTCATTAACCACAGCAGCTAAACACATTAACAGAGGCACAATAATCAGCTATCAATCTATCACTCAGTTCCATTCACTAAACCGGCAGTTACGTCGCAATAACAAGGCTACTCGTTATGCTCATACACACTGAGCTGGTTTTTACTCGTTTAAATAGGTAGATAAAAGACATACCTTATCTGAGTTAAGAATTACACTTTGTCCTATGGTAAACTGCGCCGTCTTTTTAATGGTTGATGGTGAATATGACTGAATTTACTCCTTTTAGTGCCCTATTGGGCGGTGTACTGTTAGGTTTAGGTGCATTGTTATTAATACTGCTTAATGGCCGTATTGCGGGGATATCGGGTATTTTAAGTGGTGCCATGCAATTCAAAAATCCTAATGCGAAATGGCGCTGGGCTTTTATTGCCGGTCTGACATTAAGTGGTTTTTTAGCTCCCGCTGTCGGCTTCACTTTACCGACACAGTTAAATACTAGCTGGACACTGACTCTTCTGGGCGGTTTTTTGGTGGGTTTTGGTACTTACTTATGTGCAGGCTGTACCAGTGGCCATGGTATTTGCGGTATTGGCAGAATGTCTAAACGCTCAATTGTTGCCACATTGGTTTTTATGTTGCTGGCAGCTGTGGTGGTATTTTTCACTCGGCATGTTATTGGGGCATAATATGAATCAGCATCCAGATACTTCCTATCGATTACAGGCGTTTGTGGCATTTATTTCAGGCTGTTTATTTGGCTTGGGATTGATCGTCTCGCAAATGGTTGATGCTAATAAAGTGCTTAATTTTCTCGATTTTTTTGGCGATTGGGACCCAAGCCTTGCGTTAGTGATGGCTGCGGGATTAAGCGTATTTAGCTTTGGATATGTGTTTGGGGTAAAACCCAAAAGTAAGCCTTTATTAGATGAACAATTTTTTCTGCCAACTAAAACTAACGTTGATAAAAAATTATTAATCGGCGCGAGTTTATTTGGTTTAGGTTGGGGGCTTGTAGGAATTTGCCCTGGTCCAGCGATGGTGAATTTAGTGACTCTGAATGGTCAATTTATCGGATTTGTCATCGCAATGCTATTAGGTATGTTGGTTGCAAAAAAACTAATAAAAATCACTTAACCATAGCGATAAGCATTTTTCACTACATTACATCCACATTTGCGTTAGTTGGCGTTGTAATTACTGGCCAATTTGTGATTAACCTAGCAAATTAGTCTGGATTACCTTGCCACACAAAAAGATGTATTTAATATTCAGCTTAAATACATCTTCTTTGGAATCGCCATGCCACCTCTTGAATTATTCTCTCCTGCACAACAAGCCCAATTGTCACAACTGGATCAGCTAAGCCTTATTGATCTGCTTAATCACATTGAAGCAAGTCACCATAAATACATTCGTGACACCGCCCCCTTGTTACAAGAGAACTTGCAAAGAATGGTGGTGGCGCATGCAGATGACCATCAAGAAATCCTCCCCTTGTCACATTGCGTTACTGAATTAATTGCAGAACTCATGCCGCACCTTATCAAAGAAGAGCGCATTTTATTTCCAGCAATACGTTCACTCAGCATGGGGCAAGAAGTGAATGGTTGTTTCGGTCACATTGGTAATCCTATTCATGTTATGGAACATGAACATGATAATGCCCATCAGATACTGCTGCAGTTAAGATCAATTACTCGCAACTACCTTGTACCAGAAGGTGCCTGCAACACTTGGCGCACCTGCTATAAAACGCTGGCAGAATTTGATGCCGACCTCCAAATGCACATCCATATTGAGAATAATCTGCTATTCCCTAAGGCTTTGACTTTATAGTTTTATCACCTGAGCATCTTTGACTTTTAACTATCTTTTTCAGTTGATTATTCATAAGCTAACTACAGAATATGAATAATTGACTGATGCTATGCCAAATCATCACTACCCTACTTTTGCCCTAGATGATATTGCCAACCTTCATGAGTCTGCCCAGGTAGAGTTTAAACTGGCTGGAGGGCGTGATGGTAATGGCAAGCTGCCAGAAGGCATGTGGGAAACCTATAGCGCCTTTGCCAATACCTTAGGTGGTGAGATTATTTTAGGTGTGAAAGAAGAACATGGAGAGTTTAGCATTGAGGGCATTGTAAACCCTATGCCTATGCTCAGTGAAATCTGGCAAATCCTCAATAATTCGCAAAAAATTAGCCATAACATTCTATCGCCAACTGACGTACAAATAATAGAAATTATGGGTAAGAAGCTGATCCGAATTCATGTCCCACCAGTGGATCTGAAACTTAGACCGATTTACATAGGCCCAGATCCCTACAGCGGCACCTATTTTCGGGTAGGTGATGCCGATATGCACGCCAGCCGAGAACAGGTTGATCAAATGAATAAGCGCAACGGTTTAAAATTTAAGTAAATAAAAAAGCCAATAAAAACAAATTTATTGGCTTCAAAGTTGGATGATAAATTTATTTATATCGCCACTTGCTGTTCGGTAAAGGAGTGAATAACTCTAAATTGATTGTTAGCTTGCTTTTGCTGTATCAATTGCTCCACCAACTCACGAATTTTAGGCTCTGCATCGATAAATTTATTCATGTTTGCTCCCCCCATTCGCGCATCATAGATAGCTTCACCATCTAGCTTACCTTGATAAAAGACCTTTATTTCTGCATACACCATATATAACGCTAAATCCCATGCCCAGTTCGCAGTGTATGTTGACGTCCACTCACAACCATTTTGAGCATCTAACTCTTGGACGATCCGATATTTAATTTGTTTTTGCTGTAATACTTTTTCAAATTCTTTTAAGAAGCCTTCACGGACATCTTTATTTTCAACAATACAAACTTCTGTCGAACTCGTCACTTCAATAGGGTCAATTTTTTGCTTAATCGAACATGCCGATAAACCTAAAAGAGATAACGCAACGATGAAACACGATCTTAATTTTGCACTCATTTGTCTTCCTTGAATAAATAGGGTTAGAGTTATAACTCAAAAATTAAAACATACAAAAGACTTACACTCAACATTTTAATAACATAATAATTTAATTACAGAAATCTAATAATTTGCTTAAATGTGTAATTTGTATTTGAGGCAACAGACTCGATGATTTTTTATCTCTGTTTTGTTGACAAGGGTTAAGCCAAACGGTCTGGCAGCCAGCCATTTTTGCCCCGACTATGTCTGAGGTTGGGTGATCGCCTATATGCAATAACTCTGAAGGTGAAATCGCTAACTGCTTACAAGCCAAGGTAAACATGTCACTGTGGGGTTTCATTTTTATCCCATAACCTGGATGTAAAACAAATTCCAATACCTGGGTCAATCCAATGCGACTAGCATCGACATTACCATTGGTGATCCCCACTAAGGTAAAATCAACTTTTAATGCCTGCAAAATGGCAATAACATCTTCTGCAACGGTAAAATCACTACGGTGATGCTGGAAATAGGCTAATCCAGCTTGTGCTCCTTGGGTTGCTTGGATTTCATTGTAACCCAGCTGGATTAATCCCTCTCTGAGCATCGCGTATCGAGCTGCTGAAGTATCATGTTTAAGTTCAGGATAAAGAGTTTGCTGTGCCAATTTGCACTTGAGCCAATCATCTGTTGTCCATTGGGTAGACGCGGGATATTCACGGTGTAACAACGCAAACGATTGTTTTACCGCATTGATAATAATCGGCTGGTTATCATATAACGTGTCGTCTAAATCGAAGCTTATTGCCTTGAATGGTTTAAGCCGCTGGTATTGGATGATGCTAGATTGAGACGGAGCTGAGGCAATAGACGCGGTAGCGGATTGACGCTTTGGGTCGAGATTATCCATCATGAACTCCCTTTATTTTTTTTGGCTCGAGGATGAGCACCATCATAAACTTTGGCTAAATGTTGAAAATCGAGACTGGTATAAATTTGGGTCGTAGAAAGGTTAGCATGGCCTAATAACTCCTGCACAGCCCTTAAATCTGCACTGGATTCAAGCATATGAGTTGCAAATGAATGACGCAGTTTATGCGGATGCACTTTGACTGATAATGCTTGTTCTTGCCCCCATTTTTTCATCCGAGCTTGAATGCTGCGGTGTGATAATCGCTTCCCCTGATTACTGACAAACAAAGCATCGTCAGCATCTTGAGTGGGCATATCGGCGCGACACCTAAGCCATGACGTTAATGCTTCCAAGGCGATTTTCCCTACCGGCACAATACGCTGCTTACTGCCTTTACCCATCACTTTCACTTCAGCATTATCTAGCTGAATGTCACCACAATTCAAACCAGCTAGTTCAGCTAAACGTAGGCCGCTTGAATAAAACAGCTCCATAATGGCTTTATCACGAATAGTGAGTGGGTCATCACCATTTATATCCAGTAAATGACTGACGGCATCTACATCCATATTTTTAGGCAAAGGTTTATTTTGTTTGGGAGCACTCAAGGTTTTTGCGGGATTAATTTCTATCAGTTTCTCGGTTAATAGAAACTCAAAAAACTGCTTTTGTGCCGACAAATTTAATGAAATTGACCTTGGACTTAAACCCTGACGATGCAATTTAGCCAACACTTGTTGTAATTGCTCGCGGTTGGCATCTTGTAATAATACCTCGTTCCCCAATATCGATTGGGCCCGTGTCAATTCATATAAATAATTGCGGATAGTGTAAGCCGACAACTGACGTTCTGACGTCAGATATTGACAATACTTGGCTTGCCAATCTGTGTGTGGCATCGTGTTCACTCCGGTTGTTCTTGAGTGAAGCACCTATCGATGATGCTAAGGTGCTCCGAGATCCAGCCACAAATACACGGTTAAAAAGTGGGTAGTAAGTGATCCAATAAGCGACGTAATTGACTGAATAGTAATGAATCCATATCGGGATAAAAATGAGCTGGGTCGCCACTGGCAATAGCAAATATGACCTGACCATTTTCATTTGATAATCGTGTTAATGCCACAGATCCAACCTCACTGCCGAATAAGCGTTTTGATTCAGATTGAGTTAAGCGACCAAAGTAGTAATTATTATGGATTCTATGACGCCATATATTGGCCAGTTCACTGTCGATATCGTGAACTGTGATTAATCGCACATGGGTGAAGCCAAATTCATTTTGTAAACCTTCTGACAAAATTTGTCTCAGTTCACCTAAATCCTCACTCGCTAGCAGTTGAAACGACAGTTCAGTGTTGAATAAAAAAATGCGCTCATTTTGTTTAGCCACATTCATTAAGCTGGTAATTTCTTCTTCCAGTTGAGTCACTTTTTGACGCAGTATCTCTTGCCTGCGCTCAACTAAAGATACCGCACCACGTTCATGGTGACTTAATCTTAACGCAATCAACAGCTCAGGATGACGATTGAAAAAATCAGGATTATCCAACAAATATTCACGAATTAAGTGTTCATCGAGTAATTGATGATCAAAATTTGCCATCATTTCAGCACTTAAATCCTGGCCAATCGCATCAATATTTAATGCGGCGTCTGATGGTATATCTTGATTTGATGCCACATCAGCGGCTGAAGTTAAGTCACTCATAAAAATTAATCTACCTGAATATTACAACTGAATTTGACCATCATATACATGTTCGGCCGGGCCTGTCATCCATAATGATTTACCTTCACCTTCCCAATTAATGGTCAGTGAGCCACCAGGTAAATCAACCCTAACCTGGTTATCTAATTTATCTTGCAACATACCAACAGCCACCGCGGCACATGCGCCTGTGCCGCACGCTAAGGTTTCGGCTGCACCTCGCTCATATACACGTAACTTGATATGGCTTGAGCTAATCACCTGCATAAACCCGACGTTAACCCCTTTAGGAAAACGCTCGTGGTTGGTTAGCATCGCGCCAATTTCCGCCACAGCAGCCTTTTCTACGTCTTCTACTTCTAATACGCAATGTGGGTTGCCCATAGAAATTGCACCACATAAAAAAGTTTGCATCGGCGTTTGCAGTAAATAGGTTTTTTCGCTCTTTTTGGCTTTAAAAGGGATCTGACTTGGGTCAATGATCGGCACACCCATGTTAACGGTCACATGACCATCACGTTCAATTCGTAAAGTGATTTTGCCAGAGCTTGTACTAACACGGATTTTGTTTTTATTAGTTAAGCCTTTATTACGCACAAAACGAGCAAAACAGCGCGCACCATTACCGCACTGCTCCACTTCGCTGCCATCGGCATTAAAAATACGATAATGAAAATCTAAATCAGGATCATAGGGCGGCTCGACCAATAATAATTGATCAAAGCCAATCCCAAAATTTCGATCGGCTAATCGACGTATTTGCTCTGGCGAAAAAAATACATTTTGGGTGACGCCATCAACCACCATAAAGTCGTTGCCTAGCCCATGCATTTTTGTGAATTGAATCAAAGGTGTTTCCTTTTCTATTGACGCATTAAGGCAGTAAGTGCTCACCTTGCCAAAGTTGAGCAACCGTTTCACGTTCACGTACTAATATATCTTGTTCGCCATCAACCATCACCTCTGCCACCCGTGGGCGTGAGTTATAATTAGATGACATTACAAAACCATAAGCACCGCTTGAACGGACGGCAAGTAAATCACCCGCTTTAACAGATAATTGTCGGTCTTTTCCTAAAAAGTCGCCCGTTTCACATACCGGACCAACCACATCATAAGCTTGGGTTGGTGCATCCGTTTTATTAACCGGAATAATATTCTGCCATGCGCTATAAAGCGATGGTCGAATTAAATCATTCATGGCGCCGTCAACAATAGCAAAACGCTTATCGCTATTTTCTTTGAGGAAAAGTACCTCGGTAACAAAAATACCAGCATTGGCAGCAATAGCACGACCTGGTTCAAAAATCAGTTTAATAGGACGTTGACCTAAACGCTCAAGTAAAGCCGCAGCGTAGGCGTCTGGGTGCGGAGGCGTTTCATTGTTATATGGCACACCTAAACCACCGCCAACGTCAAAGTGCTCGATAACTATGTCTTGCCCTGCTAAACGGTCAATCAGCGCTAACATACGATCCATTGCATCTAAAAAGGGCTTAATTTCAGTGAGCTGTGAACCAATATGACAATCTACCCCTTTAACATGTAAATGAGGCAATGCTGCTGCACGGGCAAAAACCTGTTCAGCCTCGTCCATAGCGATACCAAATTTATTTTCTTTTAATCCGGTTGAAATATAAGGGTGGGTTCCTGCATCAACATCTGGATTAACCCGCAAAGACACTGGTGCAATATAACCCAAACGACCCGCGACTTCATTCAGCAGTTCCAGCTCTGCGCTTGATTCAACATTAAAACAGTAAATGCCAACCTTAAGCGCCTGCTCCATTTCTGGTACGGTTTTACCTACACCTGAAAAAACCACTTTTTTAGGGTCGCCGCCGGCTTGTAATACGCGCGACAGCTCGCCGCCCGATACAATGTCAAAACCACTGCCTAAACGGGCTAAGGTATTCAGTACACCAAGGTTAGAGTTTGCTTTAACGGCATAGCACACTAAATGTGGATGATCAGCAACAGCCTTATCAAAAGCATGCCAATGGCGTTCTAGGGTCGCTCGAGAATAAATATAAAGCGGGGTACCATGTTTTTTAGCTAACGCACTTACATCGCAACCTTCGGCAAATAACTTACTGTCTTGATAAGTAAAAAAATCCACAATGCGTTTCCTATTTTATGGCTGTTTTTCAGCGGTTGAGTCCAATTCTACTGGTGTTATTTTGGTGTCAGCAACTACGGGCACTACGGCTGTTTGGTTATCTTCCAACGCAGGAGTTTTATATAACGGCCCTTTCTGACCACAGGCAGTAAGCAATAGGCTAGCAAGCAAAAGTAATAAAAGCAGTCTCATTTTTCTCAACATCTGTGCATCTGATCAATTATGGCCTTATAATCGCATTCATAACGCAGAAAGCAAAGGATAGAAATGCATGGCAATGACAGATACTGAGTTTCACCAATTGGCTGATGAAATATTCAGCGCAATTGATAGCGCCATTGAAACCGCTATTGATGAACAAGATGCGGATGTGGATATCGATTACAGCGGTAATGTAGTGCAGCTGAGTTTTGAAGATGGCTCGCAAATTGTTATCAACAAACAAGAGCCATTACATGAGATTTGGCTTGCTACCAAAACAGGTGGATATCACTTTACCTATCAAGACGGTAAGTGGTTAGACACCCGAAACAACATTGATTTTGTGCCTTTTGTACTAGAGTCAATTGCCAAGCAAGGCGGGATTGTGATCAGCATCTGATCACCATTTTGCAATAATAGGCTCAGTTAGAACGCTGAGCCCATTTCATCTTCGGTTACCCCAAAAGGCTCAACCAGCAAGACACCATCCTTTCGTACTAAATGGAAAAATTGCGGCATATTAAAAAATGCTTGCTGATCTTGATGACTGTTTTTTACAAAGTGCATACTTTGCTGGCTCACTAACTGGGTGATCGTCATTTTATCTAGCACGGTATGACTGAGCTTATTGTGTTCATCAACTAAAATCACTTCGAGCTTCTGTTTCAGTTGTCGTAAAAAGAATTGTTTTGCACCATGTGATATGTACCGCTGAATAATGGTGGGTACAGTTGCAAAAGGCTCATTATTTAGCTCAGGTCTGGGTAAATGGGTCACTAAACGGGGACGGTTATAATGAAACACTGTCTTGTGAGCGATTAATGGTTTGTAAACCATGCCTAATGAATTGAAGTGTAAACCATACTTTTTATCTGCCAGATTTAGTTCAATCAACAATGTTTGGCTATCTGTTACGCCTTGAATTGTTTGGTAACATAAATCTAGTAACTGACTGAGTTGATCACTTATTTGCTTGGATAATTTAGCTGAGCATGACACGACTGAAATGCGGCTTTGTTCGTTAGCTCGCTTCAAGCCTAATACTAAAAATGATATTGCATCGAGTAGTGCCACCTCGCCTTCAAATCGATGACAATGCCATTCTCCCCAACTATTTAAACTGATGATATCGATACTCGACAACATGTTTTGTTTATCTCTGCCTAAGGATAAAATATCGCCATTCATGTAATCAACCATGATTTCTTGGCCATTCCAGACCAAGGTTGGGTCATCATCCATATTAGCAACCAAAATCACTTGCTGATAAAACCAAGACTGACATAAGTGGCGTTTTGTGACTTCAAAACTTAGGTTAATTTGCGGTATTAAAGCACTGGCAAGCTGGGCCAATTTACCTGCATAGGCTTTGCTTTGTTCAATACCAAACCAACGAGTTTTGTGGGTGACAAGCCCATTCATTACCGCCCATGCCACAACATCAACCACGGTTTTACCAATAAACAACGCTTGCTGTCCTATCAATTGCTTGGTTGAAGTGATCTCTCGAAACAAATGATATTGTGATTTTTTTTTCGAGTACCATACAGCTAACACGGGCTCATTCACACCTTGGCTCCACAACGGATTCAGTGCGGGTAATGTATGAGGATCATCATTAAAAAATCCGTGCAGCTTACGTGCTAACAGCCCTAACTCTTCTACCCGCATTCGATCACTTAATTCATATTTAGAAGCAAATTGAAGTAAATTTTTATAGCTGGTCAGTAACAGTTCATTTAATTGTTGGTTAAACCATTGTAATTGGCCTGAGTGCCAATTGCCTGCATTATCTAACGTTGACAATAAGCTGCTTGGCCAATTCCAATCCATAGTTAACTGGGTTAGCTTTTGCGAGCGCCAATCATTTTGCACCTGTTGCGAAGCGGATAAAGCAATACCGCACTTAAGATAAAAACACCGTCTGACAATTTCGAGCCGTCTGACTTCTCGTCTTGATAATAAATACGCTTCTATTCTTTGATACAAAATAAGATAAGCATCGTTATCTTCAGAAAAGTTATCTGCTAAACAATATTGCCAAATGGTATCGGTTATCATGTGTTTTTGTGGGTAATCACTGGCGTAGACTTCGAGCAATAACACTTTTAACAACGCTTTATGCGGTTTATTTAACCCTTTATAAAGCTGCCACAATGAAGCGCCAAAGTATTCGCTAGCCGGGATATTATCTAATGCTCCTAAAAACAGTAAATCATCCCCCTGTGCATCGGGCCACCAAGCCACAGACTTGCCCGCCAAGCGAATATGAGTGCGATAAAACTCTTCTAATAAAAGCCAATGCTGGGCTGAGCCACTGTGCTCTTCTCCCAAAGGTTGGCAATTATCATACAAACTGCATTCTTGAAATTGGTTTGGATGAATAAGGTAAAAATTGACTTCAAAATCAAATTGCGCAAACCAAGCGGTTAACCGAGTCGTTTTATGCGTTATCAGTTTTAGATCGGCTGCATTTAATGATCTATGGTAAACCAGCCAAATATCCACGTCACTATTCAGATTTTGCCCAAAGCTGGACGAGCTGCCCATTGCATAGACACCCTCAAATGCGTAGGGTTGTTCTGATATCAAAGGAAAGTATTCAATATCAGCAATTTGGCATGCGTGTTTTATTGCTGCATTAAATGAAAAACCACAGATCCCTGAGGGAGTTGCAGGGTCACTATAACCGGGTATCTGATTGTGATTAATCTGAAGTAAATAAGGGATAAGTAAGAAGAGTTGGTACTGATGTTCAGGTAGAGTTAGTTGAACACGCTGTAATCGCAACGTATTTAATTTTTCAGCGCAAATAATCGCACTGTCATGTCCAACATGTTCATGCTGAATAATTGGCAAAGACTCCATCCTTAAATCACCCACATCCACTGATATTACAGCTCAACAACTCAGATTAGCTTTACAGACTATTAATGTGATCTATATCAAAAAAACAAGCAACACGTGATAAGGTTAACACTAAATTAGATTTTCGCAATCTAGCCAAAAGTCTTGTTGTAAAAAATAATTTGTGTCAATTTGCACAACACGACTCTAAAACGTCAATATTTCAACTAAGTGAAGCCCAGAGCTTGCACAATATGCGCTTAGCACCCTCGAAGCTAAACTAACAATAGTGCAGACTGTCATTCCAAAAGGAACAACAGCTTAATTCCCACTGACTAAGCGCCCATTGAAAAATATTCGCAACATCAACATTATTAACCTTCATCATTAAACTTATTTGGCAAATTTGTGGCGAAATTAAGAAATCATGGTGCGACTTCAAACAATTTCAACACAGTTATGACAAATGCCTAAAGCCAATGTTAGCATTAGCGCAATTACTGTTAGTAGATGGATAAATATGGCTATGTCTGAAAACACTATTCGTATCGCAACGCGTAAAAGTCCACTGGCAATGTGGCAAGCTGAGTTTGTAAAAGCAGAATTAGAGCGCATTCACCCAGGGTTAATCGTTGAACTGCTTCCAATGAGCACCAAAGGTGATGTTATTTTAGACACCCCATTAGCTAAAGTGGGTGGCAAAGGCTTATTTGTTAAAGAACTTGAAGTTGCCATGTTGGAAGACCGTGCTGATATCGCAGTGCATTCAATGAAAGATGTGCCAGTAGATTTTCCTGAAGGACTAGGCTTACAAGTCATTTGTGAGCGTGAAGATCCCCGCGATGCATTTGTGTCAAATAGTTATAAAAGCATCAGCGAATTACCACAAGGTGCAGTAGTAGGAACATCAAGTCTTCGTCGCCAATGTCAAATTCGTGCGTCTCGCCCAGATCTTGTTATCAAAGATTTACGTGGCAACGTTGGCACCCGTTTAGCTAAGCTAGACAGCGGTGATTATGACGCAATTATTCTTGCCGCTGCTGGCCTAATTCGTCTTAAGTTAGAGCAACGTATTGCTAGCTTTATTTCTGCCGAAGAGTCATTACCTGCTAACGGCCAAGGTGCGGTAGGCATTGAATGTCGTACCAATGATGAGCGCGTTAAAAGTTTACTTGCTCCCCTTGAACATTTAGAAACGCGTTATCGCGTATTGGCTGAGCGAGCTATGAACACACGCCTAGAAGGCGGTTGTCAGGTACCTATCGGTGCATATGCTGAAATCATTGGCGACACATTAACCTTACGCGGTTTAGTGGGTAACCCAGATGGCAGTCAGGTGATAACCGGACAAGTTGCAGGTGATAAAACCCAAGCAATTGAACTAGGACAAGCTTTGGCTAACGATCTACTCAGTCGCGGTGCTAAAACCATCCTAGACGCCGTTTACACTAAGTAACGATTTGACCATGAAAGTCTTGCTAACGCGGCCTGAAGGTCGTAATCAAGATATGATTGAGCAACTTGAAAAGCTTCAAGTTGCTCATTTGGTTACTCCGCTTTTAGCGGTTGAAGCCACTCAACAAGCAGTACCCAGACATTTTTTTGATGCAAATAACCTTATTTTCATCAGCACCAATGCCGTTAAATTTACAGCTGAAAAACTCCAGAATAAATTCCCTCCACAATGCCGATACTTTGCCGTAGGACAAGCCACTGCAGATGCGCTAAAACGTTTTAATTTAAGTGTTTTTACCGCGCCAGAAGAAAGCCAGGATAGCGAAGGATTATTATCTTTACCTGAACTGCAAGATGTGAATAAACAATCATTTATCATCTGCAGAGGATCTGGCGGCCGAGAAACGATTGCTGAAGCACTCCTACTACGAGGCGCCACAGTATGTTATTGGGATGTCTATCAACGCACCTCACCTCAATTCCATGAACAACCGATATATCAACAATGGACCGAATTTGGTATCGATACTATTGTGGTAACCAGCGGTGAGATATTAACCAATTTAATTACGGTAATTCCAAAAGAATTATTTGCATGGCTACATTCATGTCATATCATAGTGCCAAGTAATCGTGTGGAATTACAGGCAAATGCATTAGGATTACACCGAGTAACCAATGCAAATGGAGCAAATACTCAAGCTGTGCTTGCTGCTTTAGGTCTGTCTGCGTAATTTACACTTCATCACATGGTTGAATGATGGTGAGTTTTTCACGATCAAATTGTCGTATTTTGCTTTCAAGGACTGTTCATGGATAACAACAAACCCGAAACCACTGACGTTGACACTAACGAAACAGTGTTAAAACCTCAGGCAAAGGACGACTCATCTCAAGCGACTAAAACGGCCCCAACGTTAAAACGCGCCCCAGGACCATCAAGTCGCCATCGTAAATTAGGTAGCTCATGGTGGGTTAGATTAAGTATTCTTATCAGCTGGTTAGCTGCCGGCACTGCGATTGCAGGATGTTACTGGTTATATTTGCAACTCAATAACCAGCAAATTCAACAACAAAAATTAGTGACTGACTTCTCTTCTGTTGAAGTAGGTAATCAGCAACTTAAACAAGAATTAAAGCAATCACTATCAACGCCAAATCAGCGTATTGCACTGTTAGAGCAGCAACAAAGTGATGATGCTAAAGCCTATCAGCAGCTTGTCTCATTGCAAAAAGCACATAAACAACTTCAAGAACGAGTGGCTATTGTTGCGCAGCGCAGTCCTAATCACTGGATGGCCTCAGAAGCAGAATACCTTGTGCGCATGGCCAGTCGTAAAATTTGGCTTGAGAAAGATCCTCAAACCGCAGCAAGTTTATTACAAGCCGCAGATAACCGAATTGAAGCGATGAAAGATCCCGCTTTACATCAACTTCGTAAAGCCCTAGCCCATGATATTGCTGCGACTCAAGCGATTAAAACGACCGACATAGCAGGTTCAGTCTATGCTATTGACGCCGTAATAGATCAAATCGCTAACTTACCGTTAAATAGAATCAACACAGAGATATCAGCTGACCCTTTAACCGAGCCACTGACAGATTCAATTGACGATTGGCAGACCAATTTATCTAAATCATTTAAACAGTTTGTTGAAGGCTTTATCACTATTAGACAACGCACCACAGATTTAGAACCGCTATTGCCCATAGAGCAACAGTGGTATTTAGTTGAAAATGTGCGCCTTAAGTTATTACAAGCTCAATTTTCGCTGCATAACTATGATGAGCAAGGCTATAAAAGTGCCATCGATTATGCCCAGCGATGGGTAAAACAATATTTTGATATGAGTGACCGCAATACACTCAACGTTTTAGCCCAGCTTGAAAAATTATCAGGTCTAACGATAGAGTCGATTAACACTAAACAATTTCAGTCCACACCTTTATTACAAGAGTTAATCACTTATGGACAAATGATGCCAGAAGAGGAGCCAACGCTATGATCAAACTGTTAGCGTATGTGCTTATCATTGTCTTAGGCTTATGCCTAACGCCTTATCTTTTAGCCACTAAAGGCTATATCTATATTGCAATTTGGGATTATCAAATTGAAACCAGCTTAGCCTTTGGACTACTGGTACTTTTTGCTATTTTTGTTTCATTTGAAGTGATTAAAAAAGCTTTAGTTTTTGTATTAACCCTAGTGCTCAATAGTCGTTTTTTACCTGAACGTTGGCGGATAAAGAAAGCCAAAAAGCAAACCTTAATAGGTGCTTTAGCATTGGCGGAAGAAGATTGGCCTGCTGCGGAAAAAGCCATGGCTAAAGGTGCTGAAAATGGTGAATTACCTGCATTAAACTATTTTGCAGCGGCTCGTGCGGCGCAACACCAACATAAAATAGCTGAGCGAGATCGCTATCTCAGCCAGGCTCAAGCAGAACCTTTAGCAAAAGCTGCAGCCCTAACAACTCGCACCCGTTATTTACTTCAGCAAGGTGAGTTAACTCAAGCACGTACTTTACTTGATGAACTTGAACCAACCAGTAAAAGTAAAAATCCAATTTTAAAAATTGCAGCAGATTTATATCTCGCCCAGCAAGATTGGCCAGCGCTAAAATCGCTATTACCCATCTTAGCCAAGCGCCATATTTACCCTGAAGAACAGTTGCAAAAAATCTCGGTGCAAACGAATGTACAGCTCGTTAATAAAGCCGCTGAACAGTCGTCAAACGATTTAGATAAATGCTGGAGTTGGTTTAGCAAATCTGAAAAAAATCAAACTGACACTTTTATTGCTTACTTATACGGGCTATGTAAATTACAACGTAAGGACGAAGCACTTAAATTGTTATCTAAACAGTTAAAATCCAATCCAAAGGCAGCTTTATTTGATGCGACCGCAGTAATCGCAACCGCCCATGATCAAGACATCAGAAAGTCATTAGCTAAGCTTGAACACACCCATGAAAATGTGGTGAATTACCAAGAGTGTCAAGCAAAACTTGCTTTGCAAACACGGGATTTCAAACAAGCAAAAATGCATTTTAATAATGCCTGCCACATTGAGCCCACTCGCACTAGATGGTTAGCACTTGCACAAGTGCAAGAACAACTGGGTGACAATATGATGGCTTTACAAAGCTATCGAAACGCAGCACACCTCAACGATTAACCGCTATTAATAAATGAAAATCTGCAGTGACTAGTGCAGATTTTCATTTTAAACTTACCTGTTAAATTATGTTCTTTTATTCACCACAATCACAAATTCCCACATTGTTTTTTATCCATTCCTCCTTGATATTTTTTACAAAATACAGTCTAAACTTACAGCATCAGTACTTACAAAAAAGATAACAAAAAAAATACTTAAAAATATATGAATTGAAGACCTTGATTTTAATGCTTTAGTATTGTTTTTGGCTTTTTTATAAAAATATTTAAGACAGTTATGATACTTGATGGCAATGTCAAAAAATTGACTGTGTTAAAGTTTTGAAATATAATTGTATGTTCTAATACAAATATTGAAAGTGTGTCTAGAGACCCCTCTACGCACGCTCAATATAAGTTAATAATTTGTTAGGCATTTCTGGTTTTATTATAGCTGTTGGGAGCTAAAGATATGGGTACGTTAACAACTTCAAAAACGGGCACGTTGGCTGAAACGCAAAGTAATATCAGTTTATCTGCAGACAATAAATTAACATCTGTTCAATTAGGACAAATAATTCCTTCTGAAAGTGTGTTAGTTTTTGATGATAATGCACGTTTTGTTATCACATTTGATGACGGTACTGTTTATTCAACAGACGGAGACACTCTCCCCCAATCAGCTTCAAGTGCAGAAATAGCTAACTTAGATGCGCTAGATGAAATTGAAGCTCTTCAAGCTTTAATCGCTTCCGGTGAAGATCCAACTGCCGAACTACCTGAAACCGCCGCTGGAACACCTACTGGCAATCAAGGTGATTCTGGCTTTGTATCTTTAGCGCGTACTGGTGATGAAACCATTGCTAATGCTGGATTTAATACTGCAGCCCAACCTGCAGCAGCTCCATTAGCACAAGACGATACCCCAATTACTCTTAATGACATTCCCTCTATATTAGTGAATGACAGCCAAACTATCGCCGAAGATACAGTTGCTGCTGGAAATGTCCTCGATAATGACAGTGATGTAGATTCAGACCTAGCCGTAGTCAGCTTTGAAGTAGAAGGTCAATCCTATGCCGCTGGCAGTGAAGTCACCTTAGAAAATGGCTTGCTAGTCCTAAACGCGGATGGTTCATATACCTTTACGCCAAATGATAACTGGAATGGTCAAGTTCCGGTTATCACCTACACCACCAATACAGGTTTAACCGCAACTTTAATCATTGAAGTGACACCTGTTGATGATGCCTCTGTATTGGTGAATGACAACCAAACTATCGCCGAAGATACAGTTGCTACTGGTAACGTATTAGATAACGACAGTGATGTAGATTCAGACTTAGCCGTTGTCAGCTTTGAAGTAGAAGGTCAATCTTATGCCGCTGGCACCGAAGTCACGTTAGAAAATGGTGTACTAGTCCTAAACGCCGATGGTTCATATACCTTCACCCCAAATGAAAACTGGAATGGACAAGTTCCGGTTATCACCTACACCACTAACACAGGCTTAACCGCAACATTAACCATCGAAGTGACACCCGTTGATGATGCTTCTGTATTAGTTAATGACAGCCAAACTATCGCCGAAGATACAGTTGCTACTGGTAACGTATTAGATAATGACAGTGATATAGATTCAGACTTAGCCGTTGTCAGCTTTGAAGTAGAAGGCCAATCCTATGCCGCTGGCAGTGAAGTCACCTTAGAAAATGGCATGCTTGTTCTAAACGCGGATGGTTCATATACCTTTACCCCAAATGAAAACTGGAATGGTCAAGTTCCAGTTATCACCTACACCACCAATACTGGTGTTACCGCAACATTAACCATTGAAGTGACACCCGTTGATGATGCTTCTGTATTAGTGAATGACAGCCAAACTATCGCCGAAGATACAGTTGCTACTGGTAACGTATTAGATAATGACAGTGATGTAGATTCAGACTTAGCCGTTGTCAGCTTTGAAGTAGAAGGTCAATCCTATGCTGCTGGCACCGAAGTCACGTTAGAAAATGGCGTGCTTGTTATCAACGCTGATGGCACATATACCTTTACCCCTAATGACAACTGGAACGGCAGCGTTCCGGTGATCACCTACACCACCAATACAGGCATAACCGCAACATTAATCATTGAAGTAACACCCGTTGATGATCCAACAGTTGCGCAAAATGACACAGCTACCACAGCTGAAGACACACAAGTGTCTGGCAACGTGTTAGATAACGACAGCGATCCTGATTCTGATTTAGCAGTTGTTTCTTTTGAAGTAAACGGTGAGACCTACACAGCAGGCAGTGAAGTCGAGCTTGAAGGCGGCGTTCTTGTTATCAACGCTGATGGCACATATACCTTTACCCCAAATGAAAACTGGAATGGTCAAGTTCCGGTTATCACCTACACCACCAATACCGGTACAACAGCTACGTTAACCATTGAAGTGACACCTGTCGATGATGCGCCAACCATTGATGTGGTGGCCAATAACTTTACTGAAAACAGTGCTGTCGCTGGCGACGTAGCCGCCACCTACACCACCTTTGATGAAGACGGGGATGTTCTGACGGTAGACTTCACCCCAGGCACTAACAATGACGGCTATTACGCCCTTGTGAATGGTGTTGTCGTACTCACCCAAGCCGGCGCTGACTTGGTTAACAACGGTGGTACCTTACCGGCTATCAACTTGACCGTATCCGATGGCAACTTAA
>NZ_BMOT01000015.1 GCF_014647215.1 Shewanella aestuarii | reverse complement strand
GAGATGGAGTTTTATGGGAAGCGCCAAAAGTATGAAATTAACTATTGACGCCATAGTCTCTTGTTATATGGCAGTTTACCGCATAAAAATGATGCGACTATTTGTAATGATACAAGCCCTGCAATACCAACTGGATAAATAATAAACCAGCCCATAAATAGCTCCCGTTTAACAATAACTAGAGCTGATAAAATGTCAAAAACCACTAAACCTAATATTGAAAAAGCTAACCAAGTTTGTAACTTACTCAATTTAAACCAACGATACTCTACTGCCACAGTAGCTAATACAAAAGCGATGAAGAAGCTAAGTATGTTGGTGGCATGAACCTTAAGAGGAGCGCCACTCATGTAAATAGAGCAAAACGATAATAAAGAAAAGATCGTAATGCTGATAAATATGCTCGATTTCATAATGCCATATAACGCCTCATTAAGAGGCTGATAATAGTTTGCTAAAATGTGCAGCGAAGCGGAACCGAGCAAACTGTTAGCAGTCCTGCTTTAATGACTTGTTAGTTTACAATTACACCAATACTAGTGAAAAAGCACTTAGCCAAATTAGCTGAAACCCATATGAAATACGTTGATGGATGCCAGGGTTACTTTTGGATTTTACGGCTTTAGCCATAGCAAAAAGATAATATACAGCAGCGACAACAGAAACTACTGAAAAAACACGAAAATATAGTGGGATAATTTCAGTTGTTGGACTTATAGCAATTAATATTGGTGCTACAACTAACGAAAGCAACATAATGAAACCTGCCCAAGAATGTACCTTACAATTAAAAGTTGGATTCTTAGTAAATGGATCGGCGTCCATTGGGAAGTAACCTGCGACCCATGTACCAACACCGTGAGCTATAACTAACCAACCCGCAACATTCACTAAAGTTGAAACATTTGAGAGTTGAGCCAGATACCAACCGAAAAAGCAAAATAGAAAACCAAGAGGATAATTGTTAATTAAAGGAGACAATTTTTCAGTTGGGCTACCAGTCGCACCTAACTCACTACAAAATTGCTTAGAATGGCTGTAACCAGCATAAAACCTACTTGCTACATAAACACCAATGAAAATCCAGATTGTTGCAATTAATCCTGAATAGATCGCAATACTCTCAAACACCACCAAACTCCCTTTGTAAACTAACGCCTCAAACACCGGCGCAGCTTTGCTGCGTCCGAGTGCTTTGACTTGTTATGTGAATTAACGCTTGACTTGAATATCTTTAATAATAAAGTCTAAACTTTCTATTACTTTTGTAATGGTTTTTTCATCATTAATACTTATTTTTCCAACCTTTGATGCACGCTCTACAGCAGATCGGAAGTTTTTACATGAATGTTCGAAAGCAACTTTTTGTTTACTAGAAAAATTAAAAAACTTATTAATATAAACATCTTTGTATTTAATAACTTGCCTGAATTTATAAACATCATCATTCAGTGAGTTCAACAAATCATCTGCTGCTTGAAAGTATTTCATTGATTCAACAGGATCATTAGCATCAAGGCACTGAAGAATATAAAGTCTCGCTTGCTGAGTATCTATATTTTCAGTGTGGTAATCATTTTTGTTTTCAGCAAAAGAATATGCTTGATCAAAATAATCCTGAGCTTTTTTAAAATCCTTATAAGGAAGTCGTGACATCCCAAACTGTACCCAAAAATGTGGGCTAGTCTTTAACCATGGTGCGGAAATTTTTAGGTTTTCATAGTATTTAGATAAATTATTTTTCCTATTTTGCTCTGGCAGCAGCCTTTCAATGAAAGAGAACTTAAGAAGTGCTTTAAATATTCTATTTTCTTCATAGGATCGACCACTTTCAGAATTCAGGTGCCTAGCAATTAAAAGCAACTGCTCAACAATGTAATTTGCTGAAAAATAGTTTTTAATGAGAGATAAAGAAAACAAACTTGATTTTGAGCTTGCTACGTTATTTTCAATTTTAAATAGTTCTCTAAAAGATGGATTATTAGTTAGCTTACCGTCATAAATTTCATTGTTCAGCGATATCTCTGAGATCAAACTCGATTTTGCCTCAAGACCTACAGTTTCAATCAATGCAATTCCGAATGCGGTATCTTTATATTTAAAATTGCTAAACAAGACGTTGGTTATCTTTTTAACCTTATCTACAATATATGGTGAATTAAATAAATCTAACAAGATTAATGATAGTTGAGAGTGGTGCTTTCGGATTAAATGATTGGTCTTTCTTTCAGTACTCCAGTTTGCTATATCGCCCCAAATCCCTATGTTGTCGATTATGCTAGTAAAAAATTCAACTTCATCTTTTTTAAGTATATCGATAGAAATTTCTAAAAACTTACTTTCAAATTTAGAAAACTCGTGCCGATGCCTTTCATGCTCCGATGTTCTGGAAGTAATAATTAAATTAATGTTCGCTGGTTTCGTATTATCGAAATGTTTAATTAGCTCAATATACTTATCATAATCATCAACGGCCACCACTATCCTTTTGCTTATCTTGCTTAAAACATCCAAATCACTTAAGTAGTCTCCCCCATCATCTTCTAAAGTAAACGTATCAATACCATTTTTGGTTAAATTAGCAACGACACTTTTTAAAATAATTGACTTACCGTTACCTAATTCTGAAACTAAAGCAACATTATTTCCTTCACTTATAAGAAGATCACAAATTTCCTGCACATAGTTTCTATTAATCAAATAAGGTATGCTTTGCGCAATCGAAATAGCCTTATCTATATGTGACTTTTTGATATCACCATGGAGAATAAATCTTTCGACTTCTGCGTCTCTAATATTAATATCATCAAAGGTGTTTTCATACTTAACTAATGACTCGGTATAGTCTTCATGTTGTTGATCTAAAATTGTACTTTTATTGTCTTGTATTAAGTTACCGAAACCATCAACCCCTATTGCAAGTACATGTCCAAACTTCCCTAGGAAATAAGTTTCTTCGTGAGTAGCATCCTTACGCGTTATAAAGTAAGTTCGTTCTTTAATCGATTGGTTGTCAAATAAGAATTTTTGAATGTCCAAGTCGTACAATGAATATCCAACAAAAACTAAAGCCGTACAACTTTCGAGATCTCTTTTAAAATGATAAAACCAATTTGAACTTGTAAAGCAATCAGCTGAAATATAAGAAGAGTTGCTCAGCTTTATATTACTTTCCAAGTGCTCGACAGTTGAGTTTTCAATTTTTCCATTTATATGCAAACAAATATCGCCAATATGGATATAGTCGTTAGGATTATCATCTGTACATAATGACTCTATGTTTCTTCCATTTTTTCTATTTGAAAGCTCAATTGCATTATCATAATTTGTCGTATAGCTTCTTTTCCATGGAATAGAACATATCGAAATATGATCGTCGCTAACTTCGTTCAACACAAAGTTGTTTTTTAATAAATTTAATAAATCCGGTTTAGATTTGTATGAAAGATAGTAATCCGATACATACATTAAATTATCACTAGGCTCCATTTTGCCAAGTTTTGCTATTTCCCTTGCTAATCCTTTAGCTAGAGGTGGCTCTTTTCCATTCAAATTTTTTGTATTTAGAGAGAAACCTGCACCTGTGAATAAAACAGCTTTACCGGTGCTAATTCGTGATAGAAAACTTTCCAAAGAAACATCTACCCTTTTAAAACCTTGTGTTCCTATCTCTAAATCCATTATTTATCCTTTATTAAGTTGAGAATGTTCGATTGTAAGCCAAATTCACATAACAGCTTATTCAACGGCGCATCATTCAATGTCGGCCGTTTAAGTTATTGATTAATAACATCCTACATTTGCTATCTTATTGATGTAAAGCACTTTTAATTTCAATAATCGCAAAACAAAGCGTGCAAAATGTTTTTCAATATGATGTTTCTACTTGCTTGTTGACAAAACACTAACAAAATAAACACCTTATAACCCCCTCGCTTCAATAACACCTACTACTTATGAATGATTTTTGACCTGATAATTCGTAAATCAGCCGAAAACCATTATAACTGTATAAATATACAGTTATAAACAAAATCAGGCGAATTTATGAAAAACATCGGTTATTTAGGCTCGATTAGAGAACAAATAAGAGTGCGCCATTACAGTTATCAAACTGAGAAATCATATTTGTATTGGAACCGTTACTTTATTCGGCACTTTAAATTTTCCTCGGCCAAACAAATTACACCATTACATATTGAACAATTTCTGACTTTTCTTGCTAACAGAAAACAAGTGTCCAGCAGTACCCAGCAACAGGCACTGTGCGCACTTGTTTTTGCGTTCAAACATGTGCTTGCAATTAACACCGATGATTTGCAATTCCCTTATGCAAAACCGCCCAGCAGAATCCCCCAAGTGCTTGACGATTCTGAGGCAAAGTTAATTATCGAACGCTTAACAGGAAAATATAAACTTCTAGGCATCTTACTTTATGGTGCTGGGCTTAGGCTTACAGAGGCATTGACCTTACGCATAAAAGATATTGATACTCAAAATCAGACCCTGTTTATTTACCGAGGAAAAGGTAAAAAAGATCGCGTGTGCATTTTACCGCAAATGGCTAATGAGTTAATCGATAAGCAAATGAGTCACGTACGCCAAACGCATTTAACAGACTTAAATAAGGGGTTAGGCATGGCATCATTACCGTCTAGCCTGATAAAAAAATTTGGCACTAGTGCTAAGTTATTTCATTGGCAATATCTTTTCCCCTCGATACATTGCGTTTTGCATCCCGTAAATGGCTATATTTGCAGGCATCACATTGATCCCACAACGTTTAGAAAAGCATTACAAAAAGCGCTTAGCCAAACATCAATTACCAAACGGGTGACAGCCCATACGTTCAGGCATTCTTTTGCAACAAACCTACTCAGACGCGGCCATGATATCAGAACCGTACAAGAGCTACTGGGTCATAATGATGTAAAAACAACACAAATCTATACCCATGTTGCTGGCTTACATCAAACCGGTATTGTCAGCCCGATGGACTACATAAGGTAAATAAAACCAAATCGCACACTAACATTTACATTGTTTAATCTTCTAGATCACAGTTTTTAGTTTCGGGTGATTGTATCGAAGCGAAACCTCAGGTAGTCTGCATGCTCTTACTATATTTAAGTGGATTTAACGCTTGGTCAGCGCTTGAGTGACCCAGCAGTCCCAGTAGATTATTCGGATATGCTGTCTCGATGACCCAAAAGACTAATAAGCTAACAGACATAGCAAAAACAGATGAGATAGCGGGTAAAAAAACGGTTAACCATCGTAATGCGACCACCACGCCTGAGATGCGTCAGTTTATTCAAGAATCTGATTTAAGCGTGAGTCAGTTATCTAAAATCCTCAATATTAGTGAAGCTACTGTTCGCAAGTGGCGCAAACGCGACTCCATTGATAACACCCCCAATACCCCTCACAAACTCAATACCACCTTGTCACCGATGGAAGAATACGTGATGTTGGGTTTGCGTTATCAATTAAAAATGCCCTTAGATAGACTATTAAAAGTCACTCAAGAATTTATTAATCCCAATGTGTCACGCTCAGGCTTAGCCCGATGTTTAAAGCGCTTTGGGGTCTCTAAACTTGATGAATTTGACAGCCCTTTCGTGCCTGAAAAATTCTTCAATCAGCTCCCTGTCACTCAGGGAGCAAACATTCAAACCTATACCGTAAACCCACAAACCTTAGCCGACACCTTAGCGTTACCCAGCCCTGATCCTGAAAATGTAGTGCAAGTGGTTTCGCTCAGTATTCCGCCAAAACTGACCGAACACCAAGCTTACTCAGTGCTTTTGGGGGTCGACTTTAAATCTGATTGGGTTTACTTAGATATTTATCAAGATAGCCATGCTCAGGCGAGCAATCGCTACATGGCACACGTTTTAAAACACGGTCCATTTCATTTACGAAAGTTGCTTGTGCGCAACTATCACAGTTTTCTTGCTCGATTTCCTGGAGCAAGTTTATCAGTTGCTAAACCTAAAAATGTTCAACCTAACGCAGCTGGATCCCTACATCAGATGACTCCCCCAGTGTCATCAAACGGAGACTCACAATGAGCCAATCCAAAAAAAATACCGATAAACGTCTTAATAAGCGTTTAAAAGATATGCCTGTTGCAATTGTTGGCATGGCCAGCATTTTTGCTAATTCTCGTTATTTAAATAAATTTTGGGATTTAATCAGCGAGAAAATCGACGCTATTACCGAAGTGCCTGACACTCATTGGCGTATTGAAGATTATTACGACGCAGATAAATCTGCGCCGGACAAAAGCTACTGTAAACGCGGTGGTTTTTTACCTGAGGTTGACTTCAACCCAATGGAGTTTGGCCTACCACCAAACATCCTTGAATTAACGGATTCATCACAATTGCTGTCGCTGATTGTGGCCAAAGAAGTATTAGCCGATGCTGGCGTGGGTGCAGATTATGACACTGACCGTATTGGCATTACCTTGGGCGTGGGCGGTGGTCAGAAACTGAATCACAGTTTAAGTGGTCGTTTACAATACCCTGTACTTAAAAAAGTATTCAAAAGCAGCGGACTGAGTGATGCTGATACTGAAATGCTCATCAAAAAGTTTCAAGACCAATATGTTCACTGGGAAGAAAACTCGTTCCCTGGTTCATTAGGTAACGTGATTGCTGGCCGTATCGCAAACCGTTTTGATTTAGGCGGAATGAACTGTGTGGTCGACGCCGCATGTGCTGGCTCTTTAGCTGCATTGCGTATGGCACTGACTGAATTAACCGAATGTCGTAGCGACATGATGATCACCGGTGGTGTGTGTACTGATAACTCGCCATCTATGTATATGAGTTTCTCTAAAACACCGGCATTTACCACCAACGAAACCATCCAACCTTTTGATATCGATTCAAAAGGCATGATGATTGGTGAAGGTATTGGCATGGTGGCGCTGAAACGTCTTGAAGATGCCGAGCGTGATGGTGACCGTATTTATGCGGTCATTAAAGGGGTTGGTGCCTCATCTGATGGTAAATTTAAAAGTATTTACGCCCCACGCCCTGAAGGACAAGCAAAAGCATTAAAGCGTGCCTATGATGATGCTGGATTTGAACCGCACACCATTGGCTTGATTGAAGCGCACGGTACAGGTACGGCCGCGGGTGATGTTGCCGAGTTTAACGGCTTGAAGTCAGTGTTTGCTGAAGGTAATGATACCAAGCAACACATTGCACTCGGGTCAGTTAAATCTCAGGTGGGTCACACAAAATCCACTGCGGGGACAGCCGGTGTGATTAAAGCGGCATTGGCACTGCACCATAAAGTGCTACCGCCAACCATTAATGTGAGTAAACCTAACCCTAAATTGGGCATAGATGACTCACCTTTTTACCTTAATACTGAAACCCGCCCTTGGTTACCCCGTGCTGATGATACTCCTCGTCGCGCAGGTATTAGCTCATTTGGTTTTGGTGGTACTAACTTCCACGTGGTACTTGAAGAATACACTCAAGACCATCAACGTGATGCTAAATACCGTCAGCGTGCCGTGGCACAAAGTTTATTGATTAGCGCCAGTAATAAAGCCGCGCTTGCGACTGAATTAAATCAGTTACTCAATGAAGTACAAAGCTTAAACGTTAGCTCGCCTAACATGGTTGAAATTGAATTGGCTAAGTTAGCCAAACGCTTTGCCATTAGCGCTATTGATAGCAAAGCTGCACGTATTGGTATGGTAGTGAGTTCATTAACTGAATTGGTTACCCAACTGACTCAAGCCATTGCCCAGTTAGCTAGCAATAGCAGCGATGCATGGCAATTACCGTCTGGCACCAGTTTCCGTCATCACGCATTGGTAACAACCGATGCCAAGGTAAAAGTGGCGGCATTATTTGCGGGTCAAGGCTCACAATACGTTAATATGGGTATCGATCTGGCGTGTCATTACCCTGAAATGCGTCAGCAGTTAATGCTAGCCGATAAGGTGTTTGCCAAGCACAAGCAAACACTATTATCGCAAGTTTTGTTCCCTATCCCCGCCTTTGAAGCTGATGATATCGCAGCGCAACAAGCGGATTTGACCAATACAGCCAATGCGCAAAGCGCGATTGGTGCCGTGAGTATGGGACAATATCAATTACTGAGTCAGGCTGGCTTTAAAGCCGATATGGTTGCTGGCCACAGTTTTGGTGAACTGTCAGCATTATGCGCGGCGGGAGTGATTAGCACTGAAGATTATTATCAGCTAGCCTTTGCCCGCGGCCAATCAATGGCGGCAACGCCTAAAGATCAAGATGCCGGCGCTATGTATGCTGTGATCCTGCCAGCGAGCACTGATACCACCCACATTGATAAACTTGAGCTTTGTATTAAAGACTTTGACGGCGTCAAGGTAGCAAACTACAACTCACCGACTCAATTAGTGATTGCAGGCCCAACCAATACGACTGCGGATGCCGCCAAGGCCATTCAGTCATTGGGCTTCAAAGCCATTGCGTTACCTGTGTCGGGCGCGTTCCATACACCACTGGTGGCCCATGCCCAGGTGCCGTTTGCAAAAGCTATCAGCAAAGTGAAATTTGCTAAGCCTAAAGTCAGCCTGTATGCCAATGGCACAGGTCAGTTGCATCCAAAAGATCCTAAAGCCATTCAAAGCGCCTTTAGTGAACATATGTTGCAGTCAGTGCGTTTTAGCGACCAGCTTAAAGCTATGTACGATGCAGGTGCTCGAGTGTTTGTTGAGTTTGGTCCGAAAAACATTCTCCAAAAACTGGTTGAAGGCACCTTAGGCAATCAAAGCGATGCTGTCAGTGTGGTTAGCCTTAATCCAAACCCGAAAGGAAACAGCGATACACAACTGCGTCAAGCAGCTATGCAACTTGCGGTGTTAGGTGTGGCATTAGCCGAGGTTGACCCGTATCAAGCGCCGATTGCGGAATTAGCCAAATCATCGCCAATGAATGTCAAGCTCACCGCCACCAACTTCATCAGCCCAGCGACCAAAGCTAAAATGCAGAAGTCGTTAGAAACCGGTCAAGTTGCGCCTAAGCAAATTGAAGTGAAGGTTGAAGTGCCAGTCGAAAAAATTGTTGAGAAGATAGTGGAAAAAGAAGTGATAAAAACTGAATATATTGAAGTACCACAAGCAGGTGCTGTGCCATCAACAGCAAACAATGCGCCTGTTAGCCGCCCAGCTATTACGCAAACCAACTCAGCTGCGGTAAATACTGACAGCATTAGCGCATTTTTTGCCGCACAAGAGCAAACCGCGCAATTGCATCAACAATTTTTAGCCATTCCTCAGCAATATGGCGACACTTTTGCCACGCTCATGGCGGCGCAAACCCAAATGGCGGCGTCGGGTTTAGCGATTCCAGACAGCTTGCAGCAATCAATGGCACAATTCCACCAGCATCAGGCTCAGACTTTACAAAGTCATACCTTGTTCCTTGAGCAGCAAGCGCAATCTAACCAAAGTGCATTAGCCATGTTAACAGGACAAGCGCCTGTTGCGATGGCTCAACATACTTACACTGCGCCCGTTGTGACTCAAGCACCTGTGCAGCAGCCAGTTCAAGCTATTGCTGCTCAAGCTGCTGTAGCTCAGCCTGCGGTACAACATCGTGTTGCACCCGCGCCGCAGCAAGCTGTCGCTATGTCAGCACCAGCACCTCAAGTCGCACCAATTAAAGCCGTGGCACCTGTTGCAGCAGCACCTGTAGCGGTAGCTCCGGTGGCTGTGAGTGCTGGCCTAAGCGCAGATAAAGTACTCAACACCATGTTAGACGTGGTCGCTGAAAAAACCGGTTACCCAACAGAAATGCTTGAATTAAGCATGGATATGGAAGCAGACCTTGGCATTGACTCAATCAAGCGCGTGGAAATTTTAGGCACGGTTCAAGATGAGTTACCCGGCTTACCTGAATTAAGCCCTGAAGATTTAGCCGAGTGTCGTACGCTGGGTGAAATCGTTGATTACATGAACAGCAAATTGCCAGCCGCAGGCGCAAGCCCAGTTGCTGCTACAGTTGCTTCTGCGCCAGTATCGGCAAACAGCAGCTTGAGCGCAGAGTCAGCCTTGAGCGCGCATCAGGTACAAAGCACCATGATGTCAGTCGTGGCTGAAAAAACCGGTTACCCAACAGAAATGCTTGAATTAAGCATGGATATGGAAGCAGATCTTGGCATTGACTCAATCAAGCGTGTGGAAATTTTAGGCACGGTTCAAGACGAGTTACCTGGCTTACCTGAATTAAGCCCAGAAGATTTAGCCGAGTGTCGTACGCTGGGTGAAATCGTTGATTACATGAACAGCAAGTTGCCAGCTGCAGGCGCAAGCCCAGTCGCTGCGTCAGTTGCAGCTACAGTTGCTTCTACGCCAGTATCGGCAAACAGCAGCTTGAGCGCAGAGTCAGCCTTGAGCGCGCATCAGGTACAAAGCACCATGATGTCTGTTGTGGCTGATAAAACCGGTTACCCAACTGAAATGCTTGAATTAAGCATGGATATGGAAGCCGACCTTGGCATTGACTCAATCAAGCGTGTGGAAATTTTAGGCACGGTTCAAGACGAGTTACCTGGCTTACCTGAATTAAGCCCTGAAGATTTAGCCGAGTGTCGTACGCTGGGTGAAATCGTGGCTTACATGAACAGCAAGTTACCAGCCGCAGGCGCAAGCCCAGTTGCTGCGTCAGTTGCAGCAGTTGCTTCTACGCCAGTATCGGCAAACAGCAGCTTGAGCGCGCATCAGGTACAAAGCACCATGATGTCTGTTGTGGCTGATAAAACCGGTTACCCAACAGAAATGCTTGAATTAAGCATGGATATGGAAGCAGACCTTGGCATTGACTCTATCAAGCGTGTGGAAATTTTAGGCACGGTTCAAGACGAGTTACCCGGCTTACCAGAATTAAACCCAGAAGATTTAGCCGAGTGTCGTACGCTGGGTGAAATCGTGGCTTACATGAACAGCAAGTTGCCAGCAGCAGGCACAAGTTCAGTTGCTGCAACAGTTGCTTCTGCGCCAGTATCGGCAAACAGCAGCTTGAGCGCAGAGTCAGCCTTGAGCGCGCATCAGGTACAAAGCACCATGATGTCCGTTGTGGCTGAAAAAACCGGTTACCCGACTGAAATGCTTGAATTAAGCATGGATATGGAAGCAGACCTTGGCATTGACTCTATCAAGCGCGTGGAAATTTTAGGCACGGTTCAAGACGAGTTACCCGGCTTACCTGAATTAAACCCAGAAGATTTAGCCGAGTGTCGTACGCTGGGTGAAATCGTGGCTTACATGAACAGCAAGTTGCCAGCGGGCAGCGCGTCAACAGCCAGCCAGTCTGCTGCGCAAACTGTTGCTCCACAAGCCGCGGCAACGCTTACTACTGATCTTCCTCCTCATCAGGAAGTCGCACTAAAAAAGCTACCAGCGGCGGATAAATTAGTTGGCTGTTTTTCTAAAGATGCCTGCATCGTCATCAATGATGATGGTCATAATGCTGGCGTATTAGCAGAAAAATTAGTGGCAACTGGCTTAACCGTCGCGGTAATTCAAAGCCCAAAAACCATCACAAGTACGCAGTCACCATTAAGCAGTGCGATAGCAAGCTTCGTGTTAACTGAGGTCAGTGATGATGCTATTGCAAAAGTGATTGGCCAAATTGCAGCAAAACACAAAATAGCCGCTTTTGTTCACTTACAGCCGCAACTTACCGCGAAAGGATCTTTGCCATTAAGTGATGCGGGTTTTCACGCCGTTGAGCAAGCTTTCCTGATGGCTAAGCATTTGCAAAAAGGCTTTGAGGCGTTATCTCAATCTGAGCGCGTAAGCTTTATGACGGTTAGCCGTATTGACGGTGGATTTGGTTACTTAGATAACCAAGCGCTAATGACTGCTGAGCTTAATCAGGCTGCACTTTCTGGCTTAAGCAAAACATTAAGCCATGAATGGCCAAAGGTGTTTTGCCGCGCATTAGACATTGCCCCGCAGTTTGAAGCCAGCGAATTAGCCCAAGCTATCGTGGCAGAACTGTTTGATCTTGATACCTCAACAACCGAAATTGGTATTAGTCAGCAAGGTCGTCACACGCTAACGGCAACCGCAACCGCCAAAACGCGCTTTCAAGCCAGTCGTTTAAACCGTGAAGATAGCGTATTGGTTACCGGTGGCGCAAAGGGTGTCACCTTTGAATGTGCGCTCACGTTAGCTAAGCAAACCCAGTCTCACTTTATACTTGCTGGACGTAGCGAGCACTTGGCTGCCAACCTCCCCGCATGGGCACAAGGTAAAAAAGCCAATGAGTTAAAAGCCGCTGCTATTGCCTATATTCAATCGCAAGGTAACAAGCCAACACCAAAGCAAATTGATGCACTCGTGTGGCCGATTACCAGTAGCTTAGAGATTGACCGCTCACTTGCAGCCTTTAAAGAAGTTGGAGCAAGCGCGCAATATATCAGCATGGACGTCAGTTCAGATGCAGCGATTAAGCAAACCTTAGCCGATCTTGAAAAGTCATCAGGTAAAGCGATTACCGGTATTATTCACGGTGCTGGCGTATTAGCTGATAAGCATATTCAGGATAAAACCCTCACTGAATTAGGCCGAGTGTATGGCACTAAAGTGTCTGGCTTTGCCGGAATAATCAATGCCATTGATGCTAGCCAACTTAAGTTAGTAGCGATGTTCTCATCTGCTGCAGGCTTTTATGGCAATACCGGTCAAAGTGACTATTCAATGTCAAACGAGATCCTCAACAAAACAGCACTGCAGCTAGCGGCAACCTATCCGCAAGCTAAAGTGATGAGTTTTAACTGGGGCCCTTGGGACGGCGGCATGGTCAGTTCAGCATTAAAGAAAATGTTTGTTGAACGCGGGGTATACGTTATTCCTTTAGATAAAGGTGCAAATCTGTTTGCTCACAGCCTGCTGTCGGAATCCGGCGTGCAACTGCTGATTGGCTCAGACATGCAAGGCTCAGACAATAGCAATGCTGATAAATCAGGTGCCGCTGTAAAAAAGCTTAATGCGGACTCTTCGCCTATTGCCGAGGGTTCGCTGACACTATCTTTTACGGGTGTGAATAACACTTATACCGTTGAACGTGTACTTGATCCGCTTGCAATGCCTTTTATTGAAGATCATTGCATCGCGGGCAATCCAGTACTGCCGACAGTCTGTGCCATTCAGTGGATGCGTGAAACCGCGCAACGTTTGTGTGGTCAACCTGTGTGTGTTCAAGAGTATAAGTTACTCAAAGGCATCATATTCGACACAGTTCAGCCGCAGGTATTAACGTTAACACTGACACAAACTGATTCAGGTTTACACGCGTTAATCGCCAGCAGAATGCAAAGCGACAACAGCGACAGTGTTTTAAGACCACAATATCAAGCTAGGCTGATAAGCCATCGCCATCTTGATAATGGGTCTAACACTTTGCCAAGTATTGTGAATACGGCAAAGCAATATGCCAGTGAAGCCCGAGTGATCAGCACAGATACTGAGTTGTATACCAATGGCAGCTTATTTCATGGCCCTCGCCTGCAAGGTATTAAGCAGGTGTTGATTGCTGATGAACAGCAGCTCGTGTGTCAAGTTGAATTACCGCCAATCAACGCAAATGATTGTTTAGGCTTTGCGCCTCAGTTAACACTGGGCGGCAGTCAGGCCTTCGCAGAAGATTTGTTGTTGCAGGCGATGTTGGTGTGGGCGCGTATTCAGCATGATGCCGCCAGTTTGCCATCAACCATTGGCGAAATGACTACCTATGCGCCTTTTGCATCAGGTGATCAAGGTTACATCGTATTAACTGTGCTAAAAAGCAGTAGTCGTTCGCTCACTGCTGATGTGGCGCTATACCATACTGATGGCAGATTGAGTTGCACTATGTCGGCGGCTAAAACCACCATTAGTAAAAGCTTGAATGATGCGTTTATGGCGCCTCGTAACCCAAGTCTCGCTTCAAGCAGTAACCTAGTTGAGGACTCAATTTGATTATGAGCGCCTTAACCAGCAAGGAATTAGCTGAAGCGGTTAAGCAACGCCATTTGATGCCTATGCGCATCGCGGTGTTGCTTAATCCGCCTAACCCTCTTCCCCAAGTTGACAGCCACACTATTGCGATGGACGGCTCCAATCTACTTGGATTTGAACAAGCGCTCGCGAGTGCGGCTCAGTTACTGAGTGAAAAGCCAAATATGATGGTTAATTTGGCTGACGCTTTGTGGCTTATTCCGGCACTATTCGCGGCTAAAAATAACATTCACCCCCACGCCTTTATTAACGGTGTGGGCATAGCAACCAACAGTGATGAGGCCGTTAAGCAGGCATTAACCCATGCGAAACGCTTGCATATCGCCCCAATTGTTCATACTGCAAAAGCCAGTTCGGCCAAGCATAAGTTACAACAATTACATGCGTTGGTGAGTGCAATTGCGCATCGTCAAACGCCACAATCTGCGACCTATGCTAGTGAGGATAATGTCGCAGAGCAGCCTTATTGGTTTTGCGATTTTCATCAAAGTCGGGTGGCAGCATTTAGCAGTTCGATGAGTGCTGACTCGCATCAAGCGGTTATTTTAACCCAGGGCACTGAAGTGCTTACGGCTAATCCTTTGCTGAATCAGCATAGATTATGGTTGCCGATTGGCGCAGCTACGGTAGCTGAGTTACAGATACATTTAGCTGAATTAGCACAGCAATTAGCTGGCTTAAATGATGTGTTAACGGATGGCATTACTGACAAGCTTGATGGTTCGGCAGTGTCCCTTCCCTTGCTGCATTTAATCAAGCAGCAACTGGCAGCATATAGCGCGAATGTTGAACAGCATAAATTCACCGCCGTGGTCATGGCCACAAGTTTTGCGGCCTTGTGTGCAGAAGTCTCTGCAATACAAAATGCCCTAGCGGGTATCAATGCCAATGAAGCTTTACACTATAAAACCCCTGCGGGCAGTTGCGTTACCACGGTCCCCTTAGGAGATAAAGGCTTAAGTTTTGTCTTCCCGGGCGTGGGCACGGTTTATCCCAATATGCTTAAACACCTAGGGCATACCTTTCCTGCGCTTTATGCTGAACTTGAAAAACACGGCGATTTACAAGCCATGTTACAAAGCCAACATATTTATGCCCCAGAGGGTTCAACCCAGAATATGAGCCTATCAGAGCTGGCCATTTCGGGTGTGGGTGCAAGCTATATATTGACTAAGCTACTGACGAAAACATTCAATATTAAGCCTAAATTAGCTTTAGGCTATTCAATGGGTGAGGCGTCAATGTGGGCCAGTTTAGATGTGTGGCAACAACCGCACAGCTTAATTGATGCCACTCAAACCAGCTCGATTTTCACCCAAGACATTTCAGGGCCGTTACATTGTGTACGCCAAGATTGGCAGCTACTGCCAACGGATGAGATTGTGTGGAATAGTTTTGTCACTCGGGCAACGCCTGAAGAGTTGGCCCCGTACCTTGCTGAATATCCTCGGGCATACATTGCCATCATTCAGGGCGATACCTGTGTGGTTGCAGGGTGTGAAGCAAGTTGTAAGGCGTTATTAAAACAAGCGGGTAAGCGTGGCATTGCTTCAAATAAAGTCACCGCTATGCACACTTTACCTGCGATGCAAATTATTGAGCAAGTGCAGCAGTTTTATCATCAACCGTTAATGGATGCTGTGCCCGATGCGATAAAGTTTATTAGCGCGACTGAAGCTCAGCCAATCAAGTTAACCTCAGATGCCATCGCGCAGTCTATTGCCGATACCTTTTGCCATCAGCTGAATTTTACCCAGCTCATCGCTAAAGCTTATCAACACGGTAGCCGCTTATTTGTTGAAATGGGTGCAGACAGACAAACCACCACATTAATTGACAAAATTTTGCCTAGTCAGGCTTGTCATCAAGCTCAGGCTATTGCCGTTAATGCTAAAGGTGCGGATGAATGTATCAGCTTATTGAAATGTTTAGGTCAACTACTCAGCCATCAGGTGCCTATGTCATTTACCCCGTTTATCGATAGCATTGATTGTGCTATTGCGTCATTGCAGGCTTATGGTCATTCGTCTTTATCGACTGAGACACCCCACCTTATTTCAGAAGGAGAACCCCATTGAGTTCTCATAACACTCCAAAAATTGCCATAGTCGGACTAGCGAATCAGTACCCCGATGCGGATACGCCGGCAAAATTTTGGCAAAACCTGCTGGATAAAAAAGACTCTCGCAGTCAAATCAGCAATGAAAAGTTAAATGCAAAACCTCAAGAATACACAGGGGTTCAAGGCCAATCTGATCGCTTCTATTGCGATAAAGGCGGCTACATTCAAAACTTTCAATTTAATGCCAACGATTATCACATTCCAGCCAGTGCATTTACCGGTTTAGATGACAGTTTTTTATGGGCGACAGATACCGCGCGCAACGCGTTAGCTGATGCGGGCATCGACTTAAACGATGATCGTTTAGCACGCACAGGTATTGTGATGGGTACCCTGTCGTTCCCGACCGCTAAGTCGAACCAGCTATTTGTTCCGCTTTATCATGATGCGGTTGAAAAAGCCTTACAGGTTAAATTGGCACAGCCAAACTTTGTATTACAAGGTTTTGGTGAGCAGCAACCCCAACAGATTAACTATCGCAATGGCGCGATTGCCCATAACGCCTCAAAATTGGTAGCGGATGCTTTAGGGCTAGGCGCAGCGCAATTAAGCCTTGATGCAGCCTGTGCTAGTTCAGTTTATGCCCTCAAGTTGGCCTGCGATTATTTACACACAGGCAAGGCTGATATCATGCTAGCCGGTGCCGTATCAGGGGCGGATCCTTTCTTTATTAACATGGGTTTTTCCATTTTCCATGCGTATCCAGATCATGGCATTTCAGCGCCCTTTGACAGCAACAGTAAAGGGTTATTTGCTGGTGAAGGCGCTGGCGTATTAGTACTAAAGCGGCTTGAAGATGCCGAGCGCGATGGCGATCATATTTATGCGCTAGTCAGCGGTATCGGGCTATCAAACGACGGAAAAGGTCAATTTGTACTGAGCCCAAACAGCAAAGGACAGGTCTTGTCATTTGAGCGCGCCTATCGTGAAGCCAACATCGCCCCTGCCAGTATTGAAGTGATTGAATGCCACGCTACAGGCACGCCATTAGGCGACAAGGTTGAGCTAACCTCAATGGAGCGCTTCTTTGAAGATAAACTCAATGGTAGTGCCACGCCATTAATTGGTTCAGCAAAATCCAATTTAGGTCATTTACTCACGGCAGCCGGCATGCCTGGGATCATGAAAATGATCTTTGCCATGCGCCAAGGCGTGTTGCCGCCAAGCATTAATATCAGTAGCCCGATAGCGTCACCAAACCAATTATTTGGCCAGCAAACGCTGCCCAATGATGTATTGCCATGGCCAGATAAAGCCGGTAATGCAGTACGTCACGCTGGCGTGTCGGTGTTTGGTTTTGGTGGTTGCAACGCGCATTTATTAATTGAATCTTATGACAATAATCGTCCTATTAATCATGCTAAGACGAATGCACCTGCATTAAACGCATCGCATCAACCCATGCGTATTACCGGTATTGCGGCTCACTTTGGTCAAGCCAGTAGCTTAAATGACCTTGCAACTAAAGTGACACAGCAGCAATCATTAATGACTAAACTTCCAGCCAAACGCTGGAAAGGCTTAGAAAAACACCCAGAACTTCTCGCTAAACATGGTCTACACGCTGCGCCGCAAGGCGGCTATATTGAGCAGTTCGACTTTGATTTTTTACGCTTTAAAGTGCCGCCTAATGAAGATGACCGATTAATCTCGCAGCAGCTGTTATTGATGAAAGTGGCCGACGAAGCGATTGTTGATGCCAAGTTAACGCCTGGCAGCAAAGTGGCTGTATTAGTGGCGATGGAAACTGAGCTTGAACTCCATCAGTTCAGGGGCCGAGTTAACCTCCATAGCCAAATCGCCGACAGTTTAACCGCCCACGGTGTTGAATTAACTCAAGATGAGTACCTCGCCCTTGAAACTATCGCCATGGACAGTGTGTTAGATGCCGCTAAGCTGAATCAGTACACCAGCTTTATTGGCAATATTATGGCGTCGCGCATTTCATCATTGTGGGACTTTAATGGTCCAGCCTTTACTATTTCTGCGGGTGAGCAATCGGTTAATCGCTGTATTGATGTGGCCCAAAATCTGTTTGCGCTAAGTTCATACCAAGAACCACTAGATGCGGTCATTATCGCGGCGGTCGACTTATCTGGCAGCATCGAAAATATGCTGCTAAAAAATGCCTGTTTATCGTCTTTAGGGGCAAGTGATAGTGCGGTATCACCATGGTATGTCGGTGAGGGTGCAGGCGCGATAGTATTGCAAGCGCCAAACGCGGTGTCAGCAAGTGCCCAAGCAAATACAAACAGCTATGCCCACAGTTATGCCAATATTGATGGCCTGCAATTTAACTCGCGTTACAGTGCGGATAAGGTCAGTGCAAACATTATCGCCAAGTCAGCTTATTTAGTTGAATTGAATCAATCGCCTGAAAGCCAACTAGGCTTAATGGGACAAAGCCTGCATAAGCAATTATCACAGGGTGTGAATAGCTTAACCCAAGCGCAACACTTGATGGGTCACAGTTTTGCAGCATCGGGCATGGCGAGCATTGTACACAGCTTAATCAAACTGAATGAGCAAAACTCGACAGTTAACGCCTGTGTTGTGACGGTCAGTGAAGATCAATGTTCCAACATTGATTTATCCGTATCGTCATCACAACACTCTGCACTAAGAGATCGTTTGAGCACACCGCTAACTCAACAATTAGCCACAGGCAGTAAATTGAGCTTAATTAAGCAAGTCAGTTTGGGTGGGCAAGATATTTATCAGCACATTATTGATGCGCCATTAGCTGCCATGACAGATATTCAAGCGAAATGCGCCCATATTGTGCCTGTAGTGCGCCCGTCAGCCACGATTTCAGCAATCCCTATGACTCATAGTCTAACTCATCACAATGAGCTTACTCAGTCGGTGACAGAATCCACGACTTCAACAGAGACGACACCCATTATTATGCCTAATCTAAAACCGGCTTCTCCTGTTAAACATGCACAGATCCAATCTTCGTCTGTGGCTAACGCTTTACCGCCAGCGCATTTAACCGCTTTCCAACAAAACCAGTGGCTTGCTCAACAAGCCCATTTGGCATTTTTGAAAAGCCGCGATGCGGGCTTAAAAGTGGCTGATACCTTGTTAAAGCAACAACTTGCTCAGGCCAACGGCTCTGCCACCCCGATGGCTGTTCAGGTTCAAGCAGAAAATGTACTGGCGAAACCAGCCCCGCAAACTGCACTAGCACCTAATCATGCAAAAGTGCCCGCCTACACTGCACCTATTCCCGCCAATAAACCGTGTATTTGGAATTACGCTGATTTAGTGGAATATGCAGAAGGTGATATTGCCAAGGTATTTGGTAAAGACTACGCCATTATTGATAGCTACTCTCGTCGCGTACGATTACCCACCACGGATTACTTATTGGTGTCACGGGTGACCAAACTTGATGCGACCATGAACCAATATAAGCCGTGTTCAATGACCACTGAATACGATATTCCAGTGGATGCACCTTACTTAGTTGATGGTCAAATCCCTTGGGCAGTGGCCGTTGAGTCAGGCCAGTGCGATTTAATGTTGATCAGCTACTTAGGGATCGACTTTGAAAACAAAGGCGACCGCGTATATCGCTTATTAGATTGCACGTTAACTTTCTTAGAAGATTTGCCTCGTGGCGGTGATACCTTACGTTACGACATTAAAATCAATAACTTTGCCAGCAATGGCGATACATTACTGTTCTTCTTCTCCTATGAATGTTTTGTGGGCGACAAAATGATTCTGAAGATGGATGGCGGTTGCGCTGGATTCTTCACTGATCAAGAGCTTGCTGACGGTAAAGGGGTGATTCAAACTGAAGACGAAATTAAAAAACGCCTAGAAGTGATCAATAACCCTCACAAACCGCGTTTTGAGCCGTTATTACATTGTGGGCAAACACAGTTTAATTATGGCCAAATACATCACTTACTTACAGGTGATATCGGCAGCTGTTTTGGTGGCGAGCATGCTAAACATCAGCAGCAAACAGGTAGCCAAGCCTCGTTATGTTTTGCCTCTGAAAAGTTTTTAATGATTGAACAAGTCAGCAACTTAACCGTGAATGGCGGTGCTTGGGGCTTAGGCTTAATTGAAGGCCACAAACAATTAGCACCTGACCATTGGTATTTCCCATGCCACTTTAAAGGTGATCAGGTGATGGCGGGCTCATTAATGGCCGAAGGCTGTGGGCAACTATTACAGTTCTTTATGTTGCATATCGGTATGCACACTTTGGTGAGTAATGGTCGCTTCCAACCACTTGAAAACGCATCACAAAAAGTGCGCTGTCGCGGTCAGGTTCTACCTCAACACGGTGAATTGACCTATCGAATGGAAGTCACTGAAATCGGTGTTAGCCCGCGTCCTTATGCGAAAGCCAATATTGATATTTTGCTTAACGGCAAGGTGGTAGTCGATTTCCAAAATCTCGGTGTGATGATTAAAGAAGATAGCGAATGTACTCGTTACCCGCTACTGGCTTTAGAAACGCCTGACGCCAGTGTGAATGAACACAATAAAGCGCCATTAATGGCACAAGTACCTGATTTAAGTGCCCCAACAAATAAGGGCGTTATTCCGCTTAAACATGTTGAAGCGCCAAGTGTTGCGCCAGATTCAAAATACGCTAACCGCGTACCTGATACCGTGCCGTTTACGCCTTATCATATGTTCGAGTTTGCAACGGGCAACATTGAAAAATGTTTTGGGCCAGATTTCAGTATTTACCGCGGCTTAATTCCACCCCGTACGCCCTGTGGTGATTTACAGTTAACCACCCGCGTAGTGGAAATTAACGGTAAACGTGGTGAGTTGAAAAAGCCATCATCGTGTATTGCTGAATATGAAGTCCCTGCTGATGCCTGGTATTTTGCTAAAAACAGCCATCCAGCGGTGATGCCTTATTCAGTGTTAATGGAGATATCACTACAACCTAATGGCTTTATTTCAGGCTATATGGGCACGACCTTAGGTTTCCCTGGACAAGAATTGTTTTTCCGTAATCTCGATGGCAGCGGAAAATTATTACGCCATGTGGATTTACGCGGCAAAACCATTGTCAATGATTCGAAGCTATTATCCACTGTCATCGCTGGCAGTAACATTATTCAAAATTTTACCTTTGACTTAAGCGTTGATGGAGAGCCTTTCTATACAGGTAGTGCAGTATTTGGTTATTTTAAAGGTGATGCGCTGAAAAACCAGCTCGGTATTGATAATGGTAAAATTACCCAACCTTGGCATATTGATAATAATGTGGCCGCGGATATCAGTGTTAACCTGTTAGACAAACAGTCTCGCGTGTTTAACCCACCCGCTAATCAGCCTCATTATGCTTTAGCGGGCGGTCAGTTAAACTTTATCGACAAAGCTGAAATTGTTGAAACTGGCGGCAAATACGGTAAAGGCTATCTGGCTGCATCACGCACCATTGACCCAAGTGATTGGTTCTTCCAGTTCCATTTCCACCAAGATCCCGTCATGCCGGGTTCATTAGGCGTTGAAGCCGTGATTGAGTTAATGCAAACTTACGCCATTAGCACCGACCTAGGCAAAGGCTTTACTAATCCTAAATTTGGCCAAATATTGTCAGATATCAAGTGGAAATACCGTGGCCAAATCAACCCATTAAACAAACAAATGTCACTTGATGTGCATATCAGCGCCGTGAAAGATGAAAACGGTAAGCGCATTATTGTTGGCGACGCAAACCTGAGTAAAGATGGTTTACGTATTTATGAAGTGAAAGACATCGCAATTTGTATCGAAGAGGCATAAGGGAATAATAATGACAATAAGTATCCAAAACGAAAAGCTTTCTCCATGGCCTTGGCAAGTTGCCTCAAGCGATGCCAGCTTTGACCCTGTTAATATGGGTAAAAAATTAAAGGACCTCACTAAGTCATGCTATTTAATCAATCACCCAGAGCAAGGCTTAGGTGTGTCACAGCAGGCGCAAGTGATTACCGAGCAAGACGAGATAGCCAACATTGCCAGTAATGATGCCAATGCGCAGCATTTACCTGTCAGTGCTTTTGCCCCTGCCCTTGGCACGCAAAGTTTAGGTGACAGTAATTTTCGCCGCGTACATGGGGTGAAATATGCCTATTACGCAGGTGCTATGGCCAACGGTATTGCCTCAGAAGAGTTAGTGATTGCCTTGGGGCAAGCCGGTATTTTATGTTCATTTGGCGCGGCGGGTCTTATTCCATCACGCGTGGAACAAGCTATTAATCGTATTCAAACGGCGCTTCCCAATGGCCCGTATATGTTTAACTTGATCCACAGCCCGAGTGAGCCAGCTTTAGAGCGCGGCAGTGTTGAGTTATTTTTAAAACATAAAGTACGCACCGTAGAGGCTTCTGCCTTTTTGGGCTTAACACCGCAAATCGTTTATTACCGAGCTGCGGGACTGAGTCGCGATAGCCAAGGTGAAGTGGTGATTGGCAATAAAGTGATCGCTAAAATTAGCCGAACGGAAGTAGCGACTAAATTTATGGAGCCCGCGCCAGTCAAAATGCTACAACAACTAGTAGACGAAGGGTTAATTACGGCACTGCAAATGGAATTAGCACAGCAAGTTCCTATGGCCGATGACATTACAGCAGAAGCTGACTCTGGTGGTCATACTGACAACCGTCCATTGGTGACCTTATTACCGACGATTTTAGCCCTAAAAGATAAAATTCAAGCCAAATATCAATATAAAACCCCAATCCGTGTTGGCTGTGGCGGCGGCGTGGGCACACCCGATGCAGCGTTGGCAACCTTCAACATGGGCGCTGCCTTTATTGTAACTGGCTCAATTAATCAGGCTTGTGTTGAAGCGGGTGCCAGTGAGCACACCCGTAAGTTACTTGCAACCACTGAAATGGCCGATGTCACCATGGCGCCAGCTGCAGATATGTTTGAAATGGGCGTCAAACTGCAAGTGGTTAAGCGTGGTACGCTATTCCCTATGCGTGCTAACAAGTTATACGAAATTTATACCCGCTATGATTCTATCGAAGCGATCCCAGAAGATGAACGTGAAAAACTTGAAAAACAAGTGTTTCGTTCAAGTCTAGATGATATTTGGGCGGGCACGGTTGCACATTTTAATGAACGCGATCCTAAGCAAATTGAACGCGCTAAAGATAATCCCAAACGTAAAATGGCGTTAATTTTCCGCTGGTATCTTGGTCTATCAAGTCGTTGGTCAAATACCGGTGAAGTGGGCCGAGAAATGGATTATCAAATATGGGCCGGCCCTGCACTTGGTGCTTTCAATGAATGGGCCAAAGGCAGTTATTTAGATGATTATACTAAGCGAAATGCGGTAGATTTAGCTAAACACATGATGCACGGCGCCGCATACCAAGCTAGAGTTAACTTACTTACGGCTCAAGGTGTGGCGGTTCCTGTTGAACTTCAACGCTGGCGTCCACAAGATCAAGTTAAGTAATTAGCGTAAAAAAACGCTATTTGTACTTGGTTTAATATTCAATAAGGTCTGTTAACATAGCTGCTAGTTAACAGACACTTACACTAGGTAATGGTAATGAGCGAAACGCAAAAACTGGATTTTTCAGCCGTTAATGACACGACGCTAGCGTCTTTTAATCAGCATAAAAATCTGATTAAACGCATGATGAAAGGGAATAGCGCAACCTGCAGTGAATGCAATAAACCGCTTACCTTACAATTACCGCCCAACACAAAAAATGCCAAGCCGAGTGCTAAGCCGCCTGGTATCTATTGTGCGAAAGGTTGTACGGATATTGAGTTGGATATGGAAGCCGTGTCTTTGATGTAACAAAGATACAGTGCTCTGTTTTTTAATGATTAAAGGCGCCTTTCGCGCCTTTTTTGTTGGTCTATTTTACACAACTTTAAGGTATTAAACGTAAACAGTGCTTCATTTATCAACAAAGATTGAAATAAAATAACTTTCATCTCGGTCTACTCTTTTAATAGCAAACACTATACTGTTAAAAGTGAGCAAACGTTCTGCAACTCAAAGTGCTGGACATCATAAAAATACAGACTCAAGGTTATCAATGAAGTATCGTTTTATGTTAGCCCTTGCTGCAATGGTTTTTAGCGGCGTAAGCGTTGCCCAAACTGAAGATTATCAGTTTGCCTCAATCGAATTCCTATTCGAGCAGCAAGTCGGTGCAAAAGTGCTGCCAGAGATTTATGCAAAATTAGGATTAACCATTAGTATCACACCTATGCCTGGCAAGCGTGCCCAGCGAGAAGCCGTGTCTGGTCATAAAGATGGCGAGATTATGCGAATATGGACTTATGGTATTGAAAATCCAACCATGATCCGTGTACCAACAGCGTATTATCAATTAGAAACCATGGCGTTTGTCCATAAAAACAGTCAAATTAAATTGGCATCTAATGCCGATTTACTAAACCATAATTTACTCAAAGTCCGTGGAGTTAAACACACAGACAATATCACCCATGGTTTAAAATATGTATTTAATTATAACAATACATTCACCATGATGGAGGCTTTAGCCCAGACTCACAATAGTATTGCATTAACCAATACCGCTGACGGTTTGTATGCGATTAAAAAATTAAATATTGATTATATTAAGCCACTGCCCCCCGCACTTGCGACACTCGAGCTTTATCATTATATCAATCCTAAAAATGCCGATTTGGTCCCTAAAATTGATGCAGTTATCAAATCAATGAAAACCAGTGGAGAGCTAGATATGCTGTTAAAACAAGCCGAAGATGAAGTGCTTGCCAGCCTAGATGCACCAAAAAATGCCACTGGTAAAATGAACTAAACTGAGACTATTGCTGTGATAATCAAGTAGACACAACATACCATTCAACTTCAGGTGTGGATAATAAACCCATATAAAACAGCATCTTACGGTAACAACTCCGTTAAATCGCTTAAGGTAGACTCACTGTTGACGCGTAAATTCGCCTTGATATCAGCGCAAAGTTCAATTTTGACCGTAAGCGTTTGAATATAAGTATTTTAAATATTGTTTATTCATCTTTTAAATCAAATTAGATTAATTAAACGCAACCTTTGTAATTGATGATCCTCCAAGCATGAATTTATCGTGTTAGGCAAAAGTCTCATCAGACATCTCAAAATTAAACAAGGATTTTACATGAGTAATCAATATACACCTCCAGCCGTGTGGACAATGGATACTGAAAACGGTGGCCAGTGGGCTAGCATTAATCGTCCGGATTCCGGTGCGCGCCATGAACAAGTTTTACCGATTGGAGAGCACGACTTACAGCTTTATTCATTAGCGACACCTAACGGCCAAAAAGTCACCATTTTGCTTGAAGAGTTACTCGCATTAGGGGTAAGTGGCGCTGAGTATGATGCACACTTAATTAATATTGGTGAAGGCAATCAGTTTTCATCTGGGTTTGTACAGGTAAACCCTAACTCAAAAATTCCAGCCTTGGTTGATAACTCAGGTGCTGAAGCCATAAATGTATTTGAGTCTGGTGGGATTTTATTATACCTAGCAGATAAATTTGGCCACTTTATTCCATCTCATATCGCTGATCGTACCAAAGTAATGAACTGGTTATTTTGGTTACAAGGTTCAGCGCCTTATCTTGGCGGTGGCTTTGGCCATTTTTATGCTTATGCTCCAGAAAAATTTGAATATCCTATTAATCGCTTTTCAATGGAAGTAAAACGCCAATTAGATTTATTAGATAAGCAACTTGCCAAAACTGCCTACATAGGCGGTGATGAATACTCGATTGCGGACATCGCTATTTGGCCATGGTACGGCAATCTCGTATTGGGTAACCTTTATAGTGCTGCTGCATTTTTAGATGTGGCTAGTTATACACATCTGATGCGCTGGGCGAAAGCGATTGAGCAACGCCCAGCAGTACAACGAGGCAGAATTGTCAACAGAACCTGGGGCGATGTATGGGAACAAGTGCCAAACCGTCATAGTGCAGCAGACATTGATAAGGTACTGGCACTGAAACCTTAACTTAGTTTGATTAAACCTCAATAAGTTAAGTCTGAGCGGGTCAAATACGCTTAAACCGACAAGTCTGATGTATTATTTTGTCTGTTTAAGCTTTGAGGGTCTGTTGTTCAAATTGAACGCTCACCTTTCCCAAACCTTGATACTCGATATCAATTTGAGCGGCCATAGGTACCTTAACCACACCGCAATAAGAGCCCGTTATTATCGCCTGCCCTTTTTTGAGGTTCACGCCTTTAGATGTTAAATAATTGATTAACCAATAAATTGGTGCTTGTGGAGACTGACACGGATGCGCACCGTCAAACGTGCGTGCTTCGCCGTCATGGCTCACGGTGATATTGATGTTATTCGCCTGATAAGCAAGAGCTTTATCAATTTGCGGTCCTAAATACAAACCTTGATTACTTAAACCATCAGCCAGTTTCTCAACATAGCTGGCGGTGTAATCAGCGCTGAATCGACTTTGAATTAACTCCAGCGCCATATGGGTAGCACTGATAGCCAAATCAATTTGTTGATGGTTATAGCTTTGATAAGCTGCAAAATCTTGCCCCAAAACAAAGGCTATTTCAGGCTCGATTAACGCTTGTAAGCCGCTCGATTTAGCAAAGGGGATGATTGGGCAATGAAACTGTTCAACCACAGCCCGCCTCAATATGGGTGCAAAAATAAGTTGGCCATTTTCCAGTGGTGTTAAACATTTCCACCCAGCAATATCTTGATTCAAAAGTGCTATCATTTGTTGCTGTACAGCAAAGGCATCGTCAATACTTTGCGGTTTAACATCAGCAAGTTCAGAGGCTGGTGAAGTTGCGCTGCGTTGAGTCAATAAATGTTGCGCCAATAAGGTATGTAAATTTGTCATAGTTTTTGAGTATCCATTAAATCGCTACCCACTGTTGTTTGAGAAGAGGCTTAGTATTGGCGGTATCTTGAATCAGCTGTTCCTCTGACTGATATTCAATCCCATGCCACAGGGTTAACTCAAAAACTCGACCAGACGATACTTCACCGACACCTTTTGGGGTGCCCGTCATAACAATGTCACCATTTTCCAAGCTTAAAAAGTCACTAATATCTGCAAGTATGTCACTCGGTGAATAGATCATCAGCTGACTATGGCCCAATTGCGTTAACTGGCCATCGATTGTCAAACTAAAAGACCAGTTGCCATTTTGAGGATTAACATCCTTTATGCTCAAAAAATCAGTAAATACTGCAGAACCATTAAAAGCCTTAGCTCGTTCCCAGGGCAGAGCTTTGGATTTTAATTGGCTTTGTAATTGACGCTTAGTTAAATCTAAGCCTAAGCCTACTGCCGTAAACAGCCCATTTTCAACAACAAAACACAGCTCAGCCTCATAGTGAAGTGCCTGTTGAAGATGAACACTGTTCAGTTGGTTGTTAATCGCACTATTGGGCTTAATAAACACCACCATCTCATCCGGAATATCATTACCTAACTCGTGGATATGCTCTACATAATTGCGTCCAATACAGATAATTTTGGACGGAGTAACTTGAAGATGCTGATTAAAACGAATGTGTTGCATGGGATTAAGTCTCAAATAAAAAGCGTCTTAGTAATTATCTAGCATACAAAATTAAACCACTATACTTAAATCACGTTTTGCCGATATAAAACAGTATCTTTGCTAAAAACAATCGTCATAAAGACTCAATCATTTAACCTAAAAACTATTAACCTTTACTTATTTTAGCTACACTAAAAATGCTTAATCTTATTGAAAACATATAATTAAAATAAAATAGTGCGCATAGCACAACAAATAAGAGACGTAAAATGAACTTGCTTGAGCTAACAATTAAACAAAAAATTGCTTTGGGTTTTGCCACAATTGGCGTGTTACTTCTTGCAGGAAGTAGCTTCTTTTATCGTTCACTAACTCAAATTCAAACAGCAAACACCAATATTGAAATCTTAGCCCAACCCGTACAAAGTCAAAGTAATGCCCTTCAACTCAGTTTATTAAAAATGGTTAAAACCGGCAGTTTGGCGTTTTCGCAAGCGGGTAACACTCACCTTACGAGTAGCTTTAACCAATTTAAACAGCTGCAAAAAGAATATGCCGCCACTTTTAATGATCTGGCTATTAAGGTTGCCGACCAACCTAATATGAAGCGGGCATTAGACAATGTTAAGCAACAATATGCGCAATACCTTCAGCAAACTGAAATGATGTTTAATGCCAAGTTAACCATTGAACAAACGCGTGAAGATTATCAAAAACAATTACAACAGTTTCTAGCCATTAAAGATCAAGCCAGTAATAGCATGATAGATCTGGAAATGATTGATGCAGGCGATCAAGCACGTTTGCTGGAAGAAGTCATAGGCACGGGCACAAGGTTAGACGACACCATTTATAATATGGGCAATATTATGGCTGAAGTGGCGCGGTTTACTGACTTAAAAAGTGTCGATAATCATCAACAAGATGTCATGATGATGGTTAGCAGCATTGAGACAAACTTTCAGTTTTTAAAACAGCAAGCCGCCACTTTGCCAGCGGATGAATTATTGGCGGTTTTTGCTGCACAATTTACGCAAATGAAAGCCTTGTTAGATGCCCCTGGGACACTTTATGAAAGCCAACGTAAAGTTGTCGAGGTAATAAAGCAATCTGAAATGGCTTATGAGCAATCAAATCTATATTTTGAATCAAGCTTTGCTGAATTGAATCAGCTTATTACTCTTGCTGATAAACGTTTTGGTGATTACCAACTTGCAGCCTCAAATGAAATTAGCACCGCCCAGACCTTAGCAATTGTGCTTGCGGTAATCTTCATTGTCCTTGCTATTATTATTTACACTCTCACTTCCAAAGCCATGTTAGAGCCTTTGCAAGCAGTTAATAAAGCGTTATCACGTATTGCCAGTGGTGATTTATCTCAACGGCTGGATAAACGTAACAATGATGAATTTGGTCAGTTAATGGATAACATAAATAAGTTATCAAATGATTTAAGATCTTTGTTGCAAGATATCAGTCGAGATGCGCATTTGCTGGATGAATCAGCTATTCGTTCTCAAGCTCAGGGCGAGCAAATCGCCAACTCAGCTAGCAATCAGATTGGCCAAATCGCCCAAGCGAAGAGATTGGCTGAACAAATTCATCAGAGTTCAAGTTTAGTGAATGAGCAAGCCAGTGAATCTGCCAGTCATATTAACTTAGCCTCTTCGCAGGGGAAGCAGGTTAAAGAGATTGCGGATGATAATAGAGCTAGAATTGAGCAGTTATCGATAGGCTTAAGCCATTCGGTTAATACCATGAACAATCTTAGCCAGCACAGCGATAACATTGGTGGCATTTTAGTGACCATTAGCGCAATTGCAGATCAAACCAACCTTCTGGCTTTAAATGCAGCCATAGAAGCAGCTAGAGCAGGCGAACATGGTCGCGGTTTTGCTGTTGTCGCCGACGAAGTACGATCGCTTGCATCAAGAACCCAATCTTCAACTGCTGAAATTCAAACTATGATTTCAGCTTTACAACTTGAAACCACCAATGCAGTTAAAGCCATTTCCAAGGGGCAATCGGAAGCCAACCAATGTGTAGAGCAAAGCCAATCATTACATGATGCGATTAAAAAAATTGAATCGGCTTTGCTAACCATTAATCATATGAGCCAAAACATCAATCAAGCGGCAAATGAACAGGTAAACTTTAGTGAACAAATTGAACACACTATGACCGTCACCGCCGATTCAGCAGAAACCAATGCTGAAGATTCATCAGCAATGGCAAAACGCAGCCAAGAATTAAATCAACTGGCACACTCGCTCACAGCATCGATTGAACGGTTTAAGCTTTAAGCTTTTTATAATAAAAGATGATGAAATAATGCTGAGCCTTAACGATTTAATTTCATTAAGGTGTCATTCATTTAATTTTGCATCTTGATGAACATGACTTCAGCATTTTAATTTCCATCAACTGAATGTCGATCAGACAATGACATGTTTCAAAGCACAAAAAGTGGCAAATTTTAACACTTTGGCAGTGTTCTGCAGGCAAATAAAAAGGCCGAGTTAAATCCAATGATTAATTCGGCCTTCAATTTTTTGTTGTTTAGATTTTTAATCCCACAAAAACTCTCGGAAATGTTTGCGACAAACTGACTCGTAAGACTCGTTACCGCCAATAGCCACTTGCTCACCTTCTTTCATCGGTTTGCCCTCGCCATCTAGACGCACCACCATGTTAGCTTTGCGGCCACAATGGCAAATGGTTTTGAGTTCAACCAGTTTATCGGCCCAAGCCAAAAGGTACTGGCTACCGGTAAATAACTCACCTTGGAAATCATTACGCAATCCGTAACACAATACCGGAATATCAAGAATATCGACCACATAGGTTAACTGCTTAACCTGCGTTTTAGACAAAAACTGGCTTTCATCAATCAACACACAATGAATATGTTTTTGTTGATGAGACTGTGAAATCATCTCACTCAGATCATCATGACTCGCAAACACCTGTGCATCGGTTTCGATACCAATACGTGATGCTACTTTACCTACGCCATAACGATCATCAATTGATGCTGTCATCACTAAGGTGTGCATACCACGTTCACGGTAATTATACGAAGATTGCAATAATGAAGTCGATTTACCCGCGTTCATTGATGAATAATAGAAATACAATTGTGCCACAACAGAGTCCAATATTTTTACTTTGCTAAATTCTACTCGTTTAATCGTGTTCATCACAAACAAAAATGCCACACAAGGTTAATTGTGTGGCATTTTTGTATGAATGTTATCGCTTAACGACGAGTATAAAACACAAGCCCGCCTAGTGTGATGGCAAACACCACACTACAGGCTAAGAAGCCACTGATGATGGAGCCGGTAAATCCGAGTACCGAATATCCAACAATGCTGATAAAGGCAACAATTAAGGCATAGGGAAGTTGGGTAATCACATGGTCAATATGATGACAACTTGCGCCTGTTGAAGACAAAATAGTGGTGTCAGAAATAGGTGAACAATGGTCACCAAATACCGCTCCTGCTAATACGGCCGACAACATGGGCAACATCATGGTCGAGTCGCTTCCCATTGCCATATCGGCTGCAATAGGCAACATAATGCCAAAGGTGCCCCAACTTGTGCCCGTTGAAAAAGCCGTAATACCCGCAAGCATAAATAGCACCACAGGCAATAATTCAAAAGGAATTGCGCCTGTCACTAAGCTGGCCATGTATTTACCGGTTTCTAACTGACCAATTACCCCAGCGATAGACCATGCAAAAAGTAAAATATAAATTGCGGGTAACATTGAACGAGCACCTGCAACCACACCCTGCAGCACCAAGCGAGTTGATACCTTTTGCATAAAAGCCAGCACCAAGGTCACAATAAAGCCAACAACAGAACCGTAAAATAATGATTGGCTAACGGCGGTGTTTTCGAACGCCCCTAATACATCAAATGGCTTACCATTGGCGGCTAAAGCATCGGCACCACTGCTTACCATAAAATAAACTGTCGCGGCGATTAACGCTAAAATGGGTAAGAAGAGTCCAATGATCTTACCCGTATCAGCCTCAGGTAAATCAGGGTTTGCACCGGGAGGTAAACCTTTCGACTCATCAAACAGCTCACCTTTTTGCGCATTTAATTCATGCTGACGCATTGGGCCAATATCCAGCCCAAAGATTGCCACGCATAACAAAAGTAAAAGCGCAAAAATAGCGTAAAAGTTCATTGGGATCATCTGCACAAATACACTTAAATGACCCGAATCGGTAAATCCATGCGCAGTTAAAATACCGCCAATCAGCGCAATTATATAAGCTCCCCAACTGGATATTGGAGAGATTACGCACACAGGTGCTGCGGTCGAATCTAATAAATAAGCCAGTTTTGCACGTGAAATATGGTATCTGTCGGTAATCGGTTTAGAGATAGAACCCACAACTAAACTATTGAAGTAATCATCGATAAAAACCACACAGCCCAAAAACATGGTCATCAGTTTGGCATCGCGTTTACTGCGAATACGATCTTTAGCCCAATCAGCAAAAGCGCGAGAAGCACCACTGACAGTGATCAATGCGGTGATCATGCCAAGCATGATTAAAAACCCTAAAATCTGTAAATTCCAACTATTTAATGCGCCATCATCCCAAATAAGACCCTTGACGGTTGTAATTAAAAATGTGCTTGTGTCCCCTAATGAGAACTGGGTGAGCAGTAATGCTCCCACTAAAATACCGACACCGAGAGACAGCAATACTTTACGGGTCATAATTGCTAAAACGATTGCGATTACAGGGGGAAGCAGTGACAGTGCCGAATCGGCATGACTTAGTACGTTCATTATTTATTCTTCGTGTATGTACGAATGGAGGGCGACTGAACCGGTGCAAAGCAAAATAATGCCAAGGAACACCTGTCCTATCAGTAGCGCTCCATAGTAATTTATCTTTGTCATCCCGACAAAAAATACTATGGCAGTACGGTACCTATTCGGTAACCATACCAGCTGTTAAGTTTGATAACGATAACAACTTCGGCACTAAATCCTTTCAAGCTAGATCACAGGCATCACCCTAACTCACTTTACTCATATTCAGCGCACCTCTACTAAAAAGGGCAAAAAAGCGTGCACATGAAAACACAGCGGCGGTGGGGTTGCCACCCCACCGCCGCATATTGTGACAAAAATCACATTTACAGTAAATTATTTAAAGCGGGAATAGCATCAAATAAGTCAGCTTCTAAACCATAATCAGCGACTTGGAAAATCGGTGCTTCTGGGTCTTTGTTGATAGCCACAATCACTTTAGAGTCTTTCATACCGGCAAGGTGCTGGATGGCACCTGAAATACCCACAGCAATATAGAGATCTGGGGCAACAATCTTACCTGTTTGACCTACTTGTAAATCATTGGGTACAAAGCCTGCATCAACTGCAGCACGAGATGCGCCAACGGCAGCACCTAACTTATCAGCTAATTGCTCAAGAATGGCAAAGTTCTCACCACTGCCCATACCTCGGCCGCCTGATACAATGATGCCGGCATTGCCTAATTCAGGACGTGCTGACTCAGTCAGTGTTTGCGAAACAAACTCAGTGCGAGCATCAAGCGCATTATCAACAGAGACTAATTCTGCGCTACCCGTTGCAGCAACGGCATCAAATGCAGTTGAGCGGACTGTCATGACTTTTTTATCATCTAAACTTTGTACGGTCGCAAGCGCATTACCCGCGTAAATTGGACGAATAAAGGTATCAGCACTTGCAACGGCAATAACTTCAGAAATTTGCGCAACATCTAATAATGCCGCAACGCGCGGTAATGTATCTTTACCGACACTTGAGGCTGCAGATAAAATATGTGAATAATCAGCAGATAAACTGATAATTAATTTCCCTAGGTTTTCTGCTAAATGATTGGCAAACACTGCAGCATCAGCAACAAGCACCTTAGTTACACCGGCTAATGATTGCGCAGCTTTTGCTGCTTCGACGCATTGATGACCTGCCACTAGCACATGAATATCACCACCAATTGCCGATGCAGCTGCAACCACTTTTGCGGTGTCCGCTTTTAAATGCGCATTATCGTGTTCTGCTAAAACTAAAATGGTCATATTAGATCACCTTCGCTTCGTTTTTTAATTTTTCGACAAGTTCTTCTACTGAAGACACCATGATCCCGGCTTGACGTTCAGCAGGTGGAGTCACTTTTAGAACCGTTTGGTGGGCTTTTAGCGTGACACCTAAATCTGCAATTGAATGCACATCTAATGGCTTACGCTTAGCTTTCATAATGTTAGGTAATGATGCATAACGCGGCTCATTTAAGCGTAAATCAACAGAAATAACCGCAGGCAATGGCATTTTCAATGTTTGTAAGCCGCCATCAATTTCACGAGTAACGACAATGTTGTCGCCATCTACTTTTACTTCAGAAGCAAAAGTCGCCTGTGGCATATCAGCAAGGGCGGCTAACATTTGGCCTGTTTGGTTATTATCACCATCAATAGATTGCTTACCAAACACCACTAACTGTGCTTGTTCTTTTTGTTGCACGGCTAATAGTAATTTTGCAATTGATAACGGCACAAGTTCTTCATCGGTTTCAACATGAATAGCACGATCAGCACCTAATGCCATGGCTGTTCTTAATTGTTCTTGCACAGCTTTGGTACCAACACTCACCACAACCACTTCTGTGGCGATGCCCGCTTCTTTTAGACGGACAGCTTCTTCGACAGCAATTTCACAAAATGGGTTCAAAGCCATCTTGAGATTAGCGGTATCAACATTTGAATGATCAGCTTTTACCCTGACCTTGACATTGGCATCAACGACGCGCTTTACAGGCACCAATACTTTCATAGGTTTTCCTTCCTACACCTTGTCTATGGACAACACATTGACTAAAGCCAATGCAAGATAGCTCAACTTTACGACCTGTTAACGTTAACGTCAACCTAAGTTAAACGCTTGTTTGAAAAAATAGACCAAAAACTGGCAAGGAAAAGTAACAATCAGCCAAAACAATGACTTTTTACTGGCCTTAAATAGCCTAGTTTTAAATCAACTCATAAAATAAGCTTATTTTTGGTAAATTAAATTGATCAAGGTCGAATAAGTTTCTATTATTATGAACATTAATAAAAAATAAATTTTATTAATTGTTATTAGCCCTGCTGAATGTAATGCAAAATATCAATCTCGATAATAATTTGTATCTTTAAGCAAATTATTTCAGTGTATTTAAGTCTTAATGAACACTTAATATTTAAGATTAATTGACATGCTATAAGGCATGGCATCATTCAATAAACTAGTAATAAAATTTATTCAAATTCCATTTTTCTTAGGACATTTCGCATTATGAGTGATTTTTTAGATATTTTAACCCATGGCCGTCGCTTTAAAGCCGCTGTTAAAGAACTAAGCATTGAGGATTTACGTGATTTAGCCGTTAAACTTGATAAAGTGATTGTTGAACGGGAAGAAGAAGCAAAAGCCGATGCCGCAGCCAATGCTGAACGTAATGCGCGTATTGCGGAAATTCTGGCCCAAATTGAAAATAGCGGATTATCAATTGAAGATTTAGGCGAAGTGACTGCGACTAAATCAGCGCCAAAAAAACGTGCTCCTCGTCCAGCAAAATACCAAATTACTGTTGATGGTGAATTAATTCAGTGGACTGGACAAGGCCGTATGCCGACAGTGTTCAAAAAACAAGTCGATGCAGGTAAGCCGATGGAGAGTTTCTTAATTCCTGGAATGGAATAAATTAACTGACAGCATCATATAAAGCGCTTACTTAGGTAAGCGTTTTTTTATCTATCTCATAAAGGTTTGCTTTCGCCTTAAATAAGGACAGAGTAAACTGTTATCAAATTGAATTAAGTGAGCTGACTTATGTCCTCTTCTCAACTAAAAATGTTATCCGTCTGTTCATTTGCTTTATTATTAACGGCTTGTGCTGGCGACTATGCGTTCAAGAGTAATCTTGATGGAAAAGCGATTGATGAGTATTTCAAAGTCGGTGAAGTCGCATTGTATGAAGGTGACATATTACCTAAGGGACACTATTCAGTTATTGGTTTAGCAGAAGGTGAGGTTTGCCAAGATGTGGCAAATGGTGCTCCCGCATCAATTGAAGATGCCCGCACTGAAGCCCGCAAAAAAGCCGCTGCTATGGGCGCTAACGGTCTTATTATCAAGCAATGTTTAGTCATCGAAGAACAGGAAGCGGGTTGTTTTAGTCGCAGCTTATGTGTCGGACAAGCTATTAAACGCGCTCAGTAAAGTAATGTTTTTTACTCAGCTGAAATACTTTCAATTTTGGCTGACTTTAATCTCAAGTTGACTTGTTGCCATGTTTACATCTCAAATTAATGCAGTAGCGGTTTGCCGAACCCCCTACAAACAAAAGTTTGGCATCCCTCGCCAACCAGGTTTAGTCGATGTCAAAGGCTATGTTGAGTTAGTGCCTGAACTCAATACCCTTGATGCGATTAGAGGCATAGAACAGTATTCACACCTTTGGCTGCTATTTTGTTTTCACGAAAATCTAGCCCAAGGCTGGAAAACAACCGTTCGCCCCCCTCGCCTTGGTGGAAATGAAAAGTTGGGCGTATTTGCCACCCGTTCAACCTTTCGGCCCAATGGCATTGGACAATCTGTTGTTAAACTGCACGGCGTGGTTCAGCGTAAGGGCAAAGTCTGTCTCGAAATATCCGGTATGGATTTATTAGATGGCACCCCAATTATAGATATAAAACCTTATATTCCTTTTTCTGACGCTATCGTCAATGCTAAAGGCGGAATCGCACAAGACGCACCCGAATTAATAAATGTGACCTATGCTGCTAGCGCGCAAACACAATTATCCGCGTTGGCTCAAAATGATAAATATCCTCAACTGCAATCATTAATATCTGCAGTCCTTGCACAAGATCCTCGACCCGCTTATAAAAAAGCCAAAGACGATCCGAAAATATACCAAGTTGCACTCTATGATCTTGATATATTTTGGCAAGTCATCGATCAGAAAATAGTGGTTATAGAATTAAAGCCTACCACAGTGACCTTACTCAACGACTAAGCTTACATATTCAAATGAATATAGATTTAATTTCAAACTGAGGGATTACTTAATGGCGTCACTTGATTACCAAACGCAGCATAAAAAAAGACTGTCTTGGATGCCTTGGCTTTATTTCTCATTAAAACCCAAATTACTGGAATGGGCATTACCCTGGCAACAGCAAATCCAACAAACTTTAATGCAATTAGAAACCATCAACATTGGTGAAAACAGCTTCATTGCTCCCGAGGCGGAACTGTTTGCTGAACCCGGTAGAGACATTATTGTTGGGAATAAGTGCATGATTGCCGCAGATGTTTTTATGCATGGCCCTATCACCTTAGGCAATGAAGTTGCCATAAATCACGGATGTAGTTTAGATGGCGGAAGAGCTGGAATTAGTATCGGTGATCAAACCCGTATCGCTAATAATGTTACCATCTATGCCTTTAATCACGGAATGTCTCCTGACAGCCCTATCTATGAACAACCCGTTACCTCTAAAGGCATTGTGATAGGAAAAGATGTTTGGATTGGCGCACAAGCCGGTATTGTAGATGGCGTTAGTATTGGCGACCATGCCGTAATCGGTATGGGATGCATTGTTACTAAAGACATACCAGCATATTCAATCGTCGCAGGCAACCCAGCTAAAGTGATTGGTGATAGGCGTAACAAATAGCAGCAAGACGAGATAAATTAACCCGCTAATCCAGTAATAATCAGGTGACATAACTGCTTCAAGTGCTAAAATGACGCTCATTAACTTTTACTAAAATGGAAACTGGAATGCGAGTTAGTAAGTACCTGCTTTCAACACAAAAAGAAACGCCTGCCAATGCGGAAGTGATTAGCCATCAATTAATGTTACGTGCTGGTATGATCCGTCGTAACGCTTCTGGTTTATATAGCTGGTTACCGTCAGGTTTACGTGTGCTGCGTAAAGTTGAAGCTATCGTGCGTGAAGAGATGAATAACGCAGGTGCTATTGAAATTCTGATGCCTTTGGTTCAGCCTGCTGATTTATGGGTAGAAACAGGCCGTTGGGAGAAGTTTGGCCCCGAATTACTTCGCTTTCAAGACCGCCACAACCGTGACTTCGTTTTAGGCCCTACTCACGAAGAAGTGATCACTGACTTAGTGCGTAAAGAGTTAAGTTCATACAAGCAACTCCCGCTTAATTTGTATCAAGTGCAAACTAAATTCCGTGATGAAGTTCGCCCGCGTTTTGGTGTCATGCGCGCACGTGAATTTTTAATGAAAGATGCGTATTCATTCCATTTAGATCAACAAACTATGGATGAAACATATCAGTCTATGTATACCGCTTATAGCAATATTTTAAGCCGTATGGGATTAGAGTTCCGCCCCGTTCTTGCTGATACAGGCTCTATTGGTGGCAGTGTTTCGCATGAATTCCATGTGCTTGCAAATAGTGGTGAAGACTTAATCGCTTATTCAACTGGCAGTGATTATGCAGCTAACATTGAGAAAGCGGAATCACCAATGCCGACGCAAACACGTCAAGCACCGACTCAAGAGCTGAAATTAGTCGATACGCCTAATGCCAAAACTATTGCTGAATTAGTAGAGCAATTTGGTTTAGCCATTACTCAAACGGTAAAAACATTAATCGTTAAAGGCGCATCTGAAGACGCGCCGTTAGTAGCATTAATTGTTCGTGGCGATCACGAGTTAAATGAAATCAAAGCAGACAAACTTGAAGCGGTTGCTTCACCATTAGAGTTTGCCACTGAAGCTGAAATCCGAGCTGCTGTTGGTGCAGGTCCAGGCTCTCTTGGTCCGGTTGGATTAAGCATGCCTATCATTATCGATCACAGCGTTGCAGTATTAAGCGACTTTGCTGCAGGTGCAAACCAAGATGATAAGCATCAATTTGGCATTAACTGGGAACGTGATCTGCCTCTAGCAACTTCTGCAGACATTCGAAATGTAGTTGAAGGTGAACCTACACCAGATCATCTAGGCACTTATGCAATGGCTCGTGGCATTGAAGTTGGCCATATTTTCCAACTTGGCACTAATTATTCAAAATCTATGAATGCGACCGTGCTTGACGAAAACGGTAAAGCACAAGTGTTATTAATGGGATGTTACGGTGTCGGCGTGAGCCGTATTGTTGCCGCAGCGATTGAACAGAATCATGATGACCGTGGCATTATTTGGCCAGAGGCAATTGCACCATTCAAAGTCGGTATTCTCCCCATGAATATGCATAAGTCTCATCGCGTTGCAGAGATAGCTGAGAAACTTTATGCTGATTTACAAGCTAAAGGTATTGAAGTATTGATGGATGACCGCAAAGAGCGCCCTGGGGTAATGTTTGCCGATATGGAACTGATCGGTTTGCCACACGTTGTTGTTATTGGTGATCGTAATATTGATGAAGGTGTATTTGAATATAAAAATCGTCGTACTGGCGAGAAACAAAATATTCCTTTTGATGACATTATCGATTTTTTAACCGCATCTAATTAAGCTTTTTCGGTTCTAAACGGATATTAAAAAACGCACTTTAATGTGCGTTTTTTATTTATGGTTTATGTAAATATCAATTTCAAGCCCTTGATTAATTTCAGAGATTAACTCTAACCTTCCGCCTAATTTCTGGGTGACTAAATTATAAACAATCGACATACCCAATCCTGTGCCGCCCGCACTTCTAGCTGTAGTAAAAAAAGGCTCAAAAATCCTGTCCTTAGCTTCTTTTGATAATCCTTTGCCGTTGTCTTTATAAAACATCTTAATCTCGTCACCACACACTTGCGCACCTAATGTAATAATTTTTTCACCCGTAAAGCCTTCTGGGTAAGCATGGCGAAAACAGTTAGAGACAAGATTAGTGAATATTTGTGCAATCGCACCAGGATAAGATTCCACCATAATTGATTCAGCAAGTTGAATATCCAGCTTAATATTCTGCTTACGGGTTAATGGCCTTAAGGGAGTTGATATTTGTTCTAAATACTCAGTTAAATTGAAATATTCTTTTTCAAGGGTCAATTGATCTGCTGCAGTACGTTTGAAATTATGTACTAACTCAGCAGCTCGAGATAAATTCCTTTCAATCAATAATAAGCCATCGGTCATAGTATCAATAAAATATTGAAACTCTTTTTCGTCTAATTCGCCCGCTAAAAAATGTTTCTTCAGTTTATTTAATTCATCAATACAATGGCTAGTTGAAGTGACCGAAATACCCAATGGAGTATTGACTTCATGGGCGACACCGGCAACAAGATTGCCTAGAGCAGCCAACTTTTCACTTTCGATTAAACTGGCTTGGGTCGTTTTCAGATGAATTAATGCTTGCTGTAATTCATCTGTTCTCAAAGCAACTTTATTTTCAAGCTCACTATTAAGTTTTTCCAGTAAAACTTGGTGACTTCTTACTTCATGTGCATTAACGGCTCGGCCATATAAATCGGCCAAAGAACCGACGAACACTTCTTCATCCCTGCTCCATTGCTTTAAATCACCACGGTGTTCACAGCAAATGATCCCAATCATTTTTCCACAATGACGAATAGGACTATCTAGCATAGAAACAATGCCCTGCGGCTTTAAATACACATCAGTAAACTCATGTGTTGCAACGTGTCGATGGGCATCAGATGCTGAAATGACGCGTTCAGAATCTAAAGCATGAAAGTATTTTGGAAACTGCTCACGAGTTAGCACTATGTTATCTTGGCGGGTCGCATTATCCAGCAATAAAAAGCACTCAATAGACTGTTTATCTTCGGCAAGCAACCAAATACCCGCACGCTCAATATTCAATCCAAGGCATATTGATTCAATGATTAATTGTGAAGCACTGTTCAAATCACCTTTATCGATGAGTTCAGATTGACTAACTTTAAATAAGACATTCTCTAGAGAGTGATGCATAGCTAATGTTCTTCATCAGCGCTATCTGGCATTTGTCGTTGGATTTCAATAAATCTATCCATCAATGCCAAGCTTGCATTACACATTACTGGGTCAAACTGTTTACCCGATTGCTCATTCAAGTATTCAATCACTTTTTCAGCAGGCCAGGCAGGTTTATAGCTTCGTTTAGATAAGAGCGCATCAATCACATCAACAATTGCCATTATCCGCCCTTCTACTGGGATATCTTCACCCACAAGACCTCTAGGGTAACCTTGTCCATCCCATCGCTCATGATGGGTATAAGCTATTCTGGCGCCCATTTTTGCAATAATACGGTTTGATGCCGCAAGCAAGTTATAACCTTTTTCAGCATGGGTTTTCATTATTTGCCATTCATCATCTGTGAGTTTACCAGGCTTGTGGAGGATGCTTTCTGGAATGCCAATTTTACCAACATCATGAAGCGGTGCCGCGTAGCGAATCGTTTCAATAAAATCTAGGCTTTGATTTAGGTATTCAGCTAATATTTCACTCATTAATGCAACGCGTCGAACATGCGCGCCGGTTTCTTTACTGCGCTGCTCAATCGCATCGCCAATGATTAAAATGAGCTCTTTTTGAGTTTGTTGTACGTTTTCTTTGCCGGATAAATTTTCAAATGTAAGACTCACATTGGCGGCAAAAAGTTCAAGAATTCTGACCTGTAACGAGGTGAGTGACGCGTTATGCCCTAAATATAGAATGCTGGTTACATCATTTCCAAACTCGTAGAAACCCACATAAATGTTGTCATGCACTATGGATTTTTTGAGTGCTATAGCTTCAATTATGTATTCTTTTACATCACCGGGTAATGCCTCAACGCTGTCAATTTCAGAATAACTTACCATCTCGCCAGTAGCTGCGAGCAAATTCATTTGAGTGTCGTGGTATAAATCTTCATGGTAACTGGTGAGATATAAAGCAGAGCTACTTAAGCCTAGAAGTTGCAGGGTTTGCTCTAAAACAGCACTTCCAAAATGATGCAATGTATGGCTACGCAGTACCGAAGAAGACGCTGAAATGACTTTTTCCATTCCCCGCTGGCTTTGTTCAATAATTTTGATGTCACGATAAGAACGAAGAGAGGTGTAAACACAGGATTTTAATTTTGCTGCAGTCAGTTCCGTTTTTGCTTTGTAATCATTAATGTCGAAATCTCGTATCACTCTTTCTTCAGGAGCACTACCAGGCTGACCTGTCCTTAATATGATTCGCGTACTGTGATTATTTAATTCACCACGAATGCGCTCAATTAAATCAAGACCAGCGTGATCATTTTCCATCACGACATCAACAAACGCTAACGCGATATCTTGCTGATCACGGAGAAGTTCAAAGCCCTCTTGTGCGCTAAAACAAGAATAAAATGTTAACCCGCGGCCATCTAAACTAAATTGGCTCAATGCGAATTTGGTAACATCGTGGATCCCCGGTTCGTCATCAATGATGACAACTTTCCAAGGGGGCAATTGCACACGAGATTTTAATTCCGCGTCATTGTCCTTTGGCATATCAGCAGATTTTTTAAACAGAGCCAATGGGTATTCCTTACTGTTACTCTTTCAATTCAGCATTATGATTACAAATATTGAAGCGAAAATATTATTCTTTTTATTATCTACCCTTAGTTAATAGCTGATAAAACGCACTCTTGTCAAAGAAAAGTTAACAGTTTCAAAGGATATATTTTCATTATTTTTTTAAATAATTAGTCTAGAAATACTTATCCGACTAGTGTGAAAACTTAAAACAAGACATACTCTTAAAGTAAGCTTAACTTGAAAGGATTAAATGATACCGTGTCGATTGGACTTGTACTTGGTGGCGGCGGTGCCCGCGCAGCATATCAAATAGGGGTATTAAAAGCCCTAGTGCAGTTATACCCCAGAAACCAGCACGTTCCCTTCAGTATTATTTGCGGCACTTCTGCCGGCGCAATTAATGCCACTTCACTAGCAACTCACGCCGCATGCTTTCACCTTGGTGTGAAAAAGTTAGATTGGGTTTGGCGTCATTTTGAAACTCATCAAGTATATGAGTCATCGGTATTTGGGGTCACTAAGCACCTTGTCAAAATGGCCATCAAAGGTTTACAGCATGACAAAATCAGTACTGATGCTGGCAGCTTATTAAATAATCAGCCATTACGTGAATTACTCAATAAACTAATTGATTTCAAACGTATCGACAGAAATATTCATCTGGGTGCACTCGATGCTATTAGTGTTGATGCATCCTGTTATAACAACTCGATGTCATACAGTTTTTTTCACGGTCATCATTCAATAGAGAACTGGAAACGCGCTCGAAGACAAGGACAACGTAGCCAATTAAATACTGATCACTTATTGGCAAGCTCAGCCATTCCTATGGTGTTTCCATCTGTCAAATTAAACCGTGCATTTTTTGGTGATGGCTCAGTTCACCAATTATCCCCCTTATCGAGTCCGATTCATTTGGGAGCAAAAAAGCTCTTTGTGATTAACTTAGATAGCCCACATAAACAAGAAGGTAAACAACTCAAGCATCATCCTAAAACCGCAACGATTGCCGGCCATTTACTCGATACTATATTTTCTGACACCTTAAACAGTGATTTAGAACGATTACAGCGGGTTAATAACACATTGAGTCTGATATCTGATGAGGATAAAAACAAACTCAATCTACGTGAAATTGAAACCTTAGTGATTAAACCGAGTGAAGATTTAAGTGAAATTGCCGCGCGTTACTATTTAGAAATGCCAATAGCTATTCGTCACTTATTAACATTATTTGGTATTAATCAACAATCAGACTCAAGTATCGTATCTTATTTACTGTTTGAAAAAGCCTATACAAGTGCATTGATCGATTTAGGCTATCAAGATGCCTTAGTGAAAATGGATGAAATTAAGCATTTCTTCGATATTACTTAACCGCAACTCGGGTTAAGAAATGAATAAACGATATTTAAAATACCAGTATTCAATTGCTTAAAGTCAAACTTAAACTTTGCACTGATAACAAGGCAAATTTAAGCATCAATAATAGGTCTATTACAAATAAATTTAATGTAGTTAGCTGTGTAAAAATCTGTTTTATATGCGTTTATTGTCTCTAGCTGAGGTTACTTAGCAGTCTAAAGCCACAATAAAGTGGTAATCTTTGAATGATTTTACTGTCATATTTTATTCATTTAAATTTGATAGGATTAACAACAGTGAGTTTACTCACTTTGACATGCAATTTATTTCACCAATCTGAGCTAAAAATTTCGCTTTAGATTTAGACCAACTTTAGGTAAAAAGAGCCTGTACCAATAGCGGTATTGTATTTTGGAAAGCTAAGAAATGGCACACACATTTGAATTTGATGAAGATGATGCACCTTGGGGTGACAACATAAAAGGAAAACCTAAGTCGAAGAAAGTGAAACAAAGACGCCGCGATACCAAGCGTCGTTACTTCGATGACAATGCTGAAGTGGAGTTTTCACCCGCTAATAAGTGGAAGTAAGTTATCAGGGTTATATCATCAAGTTTAAAAAGCAAGTTACAGTAAACTTGCTTTTTTTATTGCCTAACATTTAAAAACTGGCTTTTCCTCCAATGAACATCCCCTGTTCAAATGTTCGACTCGGTGCTTCCTCAAACTCAAACGATGATTTTCGATAACCTATAAATATCGCCATATTGGGGTTAAAGTGATATTGGGCTTTCCCTTCATACTCAAAATAGCCCGAGGAGTCAGCAAAAGATAATACTGATGGCGCATAATAAGCTGCCGCACTTAATGTGACATTTTTGGCTATTTGTAATCCATATTGTCCACCAACAGACAACACAGAGGCATTCGGACCTTTATCCATCCACGCTTTTACAAACTTAGGACCGATTTCAATAGAATGAGCGCCGCTTTGATGCATCATATGTGTATAAAACTGCATTAATTGGCCTTTATGGTCAGAATATGTATAACCCCCCCCCCATATTAACATGAGATGAAATGCTAGCTTTCATTTCAGCCGAAACCACATGTTCGCTCACTTCAAAGTTAATATCGCCTGCCAATGCAGAAGTAGAAATAACAGCTAAAAACATTGCTGAAATAAAATAGCGCTTCATTATTCCCCCTCATTTAATTGATCATTAAATGATACGTGGCATATTAAATAAAGCATTTAAAATCATAATATTGATTCATTTCAAACCAGTTTATCAACCTTAACCACTCACCATTTTTAAAAAGTCATAAATACCATTAACAAAAAAGGACCAATAGGTCCTTTTAGATTAATGGTATTTAACGAACCATTTATAAATACAAGATGGTCGCTAAACCGAGGAAAGTGAAAAAACCCACAACATCGGTCACAGTGGTTAAAATAACTGACCCAGATAACGCAGCATCCTGATTAAACTTCTGTAATATCATTGGCACCATTACGCCCGCAATTGCTGCCATTGCCATGTTGATTAAAATGGCACAGCCAATAATGATCCCCATAATAACATCATTAAACCACCAGCCTGCGATGAGACCTATGACTATGGCCCATAAAACGCCATTCAAGGCACCAATACCTAATTCGTTTTTAAGTAAAGACACAACGTTACCAGCAGATATCTGGCCCATCGCCATACCACGGATCATCAATGTTAATGACTGACTACCTGCGATACCGCCCATTGACGCAACAATAGGCATCAACACAGCTAACGCCACAACTTGCGACAGCACATTTTCAAATAGACCAATCGTGGCTGATGCTAAAAATGCCGTTAGCAAATTAATACCTAACCAAAGCGCTCTTCTTCGAGCACCAACAATAATTGGCGCGAATAAGTCATCATCCTCATCCATACCGGCTGTCGCCATCAGTTGAGCCTCATAATGCTCACGTACTAATGCCGTTGCGGTTCGCAGGGTCATACGGCCAATCAAGGTCCCTTCATCATCCACTACAGGCAATTCTAACTCTCGACTATGCTCAAGGGTTTCGGCCGATTCAATCAATGAGGAGTCCGCTGAAATAACCCGACTGTCAGGCCATATTAAACTTGAAAGTAAACTGTCAACATCAGCTTTAAATAAGTCATAGCGACGCACGGTTCCAACATATTTATCGTTAACATCAACTAAAAACAGGTGATCATTACAATCTAAATCGATTCGACGAAAAAAACGTTGACCTTGGGCAACTGTTGAATCAGGGTTCAACACCAACATTTGGTGATCGGCATAACGACCAATTTCATTCTCGTCATATTGGTCATAAAGCTCGAAGTGTTTGCGTTGCCGCTCGCCCATCTGCGCTAAAGCGCGATCGGTAATACTGTCCGGTAACGAGTCACTCCAATCAATCAGATCTTCTGGACTCAGTTGTGAGAACAATAAATCCAATTCTTCATCTGGCATCTTCTTCAAAATGCCTAAACGAGGATCGGCACGCATCAAGTTTAAAACATCGACGCGCTCTTCTGGCTGAACCTGCTGCCAACGATCATAACGCTCATCTAAAGGTAATGATTCAAGTAGGATCGCGATGGTGCCAGCTTCCGCTTCATTTAGAATTTCACTGAAAACTTCAGCCTGCTCTTCACCCTCGGCTTCGGTCAGTTGTTGGACAACTTGACTCACCTCTATTTGCAGTTGTGATGTAATGTCTTGTTCAGCTTCAGATATAAGTTCGTTCTTTAATTCTTCCATAAGCCCGCCCCTTATATAGTTAAGCGAATAATGCGCAGACTATATTGATATTTACCATGATAAGCAAATACATAAATTAAATTGCACGCAATTAAATTGACCACTTCTAATTTATTTATTATAGTGTCAAAACACATTGAAGAACGACGTTTAAAGTTTACCTTTTACAGTTTACAACTTGGTATCAACTATATTTGATGAAACAGGTTTTTAAGGAGCACAAAATGAGCGCAGATATTTATCAATTTGATGTTAAAGATATCCAAGGAAATAGGGTCAGTATGGAAAGCTTTAAGGGCAAAGTACTGTTGATTGTCAATACGGCAAGTAAATGTGGTTTCACCCCCCAATATAAAGCATTAGAACAACTATACCAGCAGTATAAAGATCAAGGCTTAGTGATCTTAGGGTTTCCTTGTAACCAGTTTGGTAGCCAAGAGCAAGGTTCTGAAGCTGACATAAGTCAATTTTGCGAACTCAATTTTGGGGTAACCTTTCCTTTATTTAGTAAAGTTGAGGTTAATGGCGATAATGCTGCGCCGCTTTACCACTATCTGAAGCAATCAGCTAAAGGGCTACTAGGTAGTCAATCAATTAAGTGGAATTTCACAAAATTTTTAGTTGATAAGCAAGGAAATGTATTAGAGCGCTACGCTCCAACCACAAAACCAGAAGATTTGGCGAGTAAAATTGCGACACTGTTAAAATAAAGTATTATTTAACTAGTTGAATTTTATCTTTATTTAAATTTATGGGCTAGCAATATCAATATTTTGAAATAATTTGCAGTTATTTTTGAACTTTTAGCTTGATGGGCACTCAAATCTATTAACAGTGATACTCACTTTGTTCATCATCTCCCTGGGACTTCTAGCGCGGTCCCCTTGATCTCTAAGTAGATCGATAGGCAATCATTTGATTGCCTTTTTTTATGGCTTAGATTTATGCCAAACATAAAATACAAGCATAAAAAAACCACCTTTCGGTGGTTTAGTGTGGTATCCCATAGGGGATTCGAACCCCTGTTACCGCCGTGAAAGGGCGGTGTCCTAGGCCTCTAGACGAATGGGACGCCGAGATTTACTTATACTCAGTAAATAGAGTGAATACTCATCAATGCCTGTAGGCTAAACATTGATGCTATTTGTTGATACCAAAAAAACTTGGTGGAGCTACACGGGATCGAACCGTGGACCTCTTCACTGCCAGCGAAGCGCTCTCCCAGCTGAGCTATAACCCCAATTCTAGTTAACACTAAAATCAAAATGTGGTATCCCATAGGGGATTCGAACCCCTGTTACCGCCGTGAAAGGGCGGTGTCCTAGGCCTCTAGACGAATGGGACACTGTTGATACCTTATACTCTGTATCGAGTGAATACTCATCAATGTCTGTAGGCTAAACATCAATGCTATCGAATCGTTAACTTTACAGTCAACCACTCAAAAAAGTGGTATCCCATAGGGGATTCGAACCCCTGTTACCGCCGTGAAAGGGCGGTGTCCTAGGCCTCTAGACGAATGGGACACTGTTGATACCTTATACTCTGTATCGAGTGAATACTCACCGATGTCTGTAGGCTAAACATCAATGCTATCGAATCGTTAACTTTACAGTCAACCACTCAAAAAAGTGGTATCCCATAGGGGATTCGAACCCCTGTTACCGCCGTGAAAGGGCGGTGTCCTAGGCCTCTAGACGAATGGGACACTGTTGATACTTTATACTCTGTATCGAGTGAATACTCATCGATGCCTGTAGGCTAAACATCAATGCTATCGAATCGTTAACTTTATAGTCAACCACTCAAAAAGTGGTATCCCATAGGGGATTCGAACCCCTGTTACCGCCGTGAAAGGGCGGTGTCCTAGGCCTCTAGACGAATGGGACACTGTTGATACGTTATACTCTGTATCGAGTGAATACTCATCGATGCCTGTAGGCTAAACATCAATGCTATCGAATCGTTAACTTTACAGTCAACCACTCAAAAAAGTGGTATCCCATAGGGGATTCGAACCCCTGTTACCGCCGTGAAAGGGCGGTGTCCTAGGCCTCTAGACGAATGGGACACTGTTGATACCTTATACTCTGTATCGAGTGAATACTCATCGATGCCTGTAGGCTAAACATCAATGCTAACTTCTCATCAAGAAGTATTTAAGTAAGTGGTGGAGCTACACGGGATCGAACCGTGGACCTCTTCACTGCCAGCGAAGCGCTCTCCCAGCTGAGCTATAACCCCGTCTTACTTAAATCACAATCTAGATACGCTGCCAGAAATTACTGAGCCGTGTCTCAACTGCGAGGCGCATTCTATGCAGCATACCTTAATGTGTCAACTCGTTTTTTAGGAATTTATTCTATCTGCTACAAAATCAATCGCTTTGGATATTCTTTCAACAGATCTGTCTTTACCTATCAAAAACAAGGTTAAATCTAAAGCTGGTGATTGTCCGGCTCCGGTCACGGCAACGCGTAACGGCATACCCACCTTCCCCATACCAACATCTAACTCGGTTGCTGTTGCTTCAATAACAGCATGTAATGATTCTACTGTCCAATCAGATAAAGCTTCCAACTTTGCTTTTACTAGCGTTAATGGCTCTAAAGCAACACCACGGAGGTGCTTTTTCGCCTGCGCCTCATCAAAGTCAGCAAAATCTTCAAAGAAGTATCGACTAGAAGCGGCAAGCTCTTTTAATGTTTTAGCGCGTTCAGAAAGCGCAGTCACGACTTCTGTTAGTGCAGGTCCATTACTAGTATCTATTTTCTGGTCATCCATGTGCCATGCTAAATGTGAGGCAACATATTCAGGCGCTAATGATTTAATATAGTGCTGATTTAACCAATTCAACTTGTCTGTATTAAAAGCGGAAGCGGCTTTATTAATATCATCCAATTTAAACAGGCTTATCATTTCGTCCATTGAAAACACTTCTTGATCACCATGAGACCATCCTAAGCGAACAAGGTAGTTCAATAAGGCTTCAGGTAAATAGCCATCATCACGGTATTGCATGACACCCACTGCCCCATGACGTTTTGATAATTTAGCACCGTCATCGCCTAAAATCATCGAAACATGCGCATATTCAGGAATTGGCGCGCCTAGTGCCTGTAAAATATTAATTTGACGAGGAGTATTGTTAATATGATCTTCACCGCGCACAACGCAAGTGATCCCCATATCCCAGTCATCAACCACGACACAGAAGTTATAGGTAGGCACGCCGTCAGTACGTTTAATGATTAAATCATCAAGCATACTGTTAGCAATTTCAATGCGACCACGTACATGATCGTCAAACACAACACTACCTTCTGTTGGGTTTTTAAAGCGAACAACAAATGGCTCATCAGTGTCACGCGGAGCTAAGTCACGACAACATCCATCATATTTTTGCTGTTCACCGTTAGCGGCTTGTTCTTCACGTAAAGATTCAATACGTTCACGAGAGCAATAACATTTATAAGCAGTGCCCTTGTCTAACATTTGCGCAATGATCTCGTTATAACGATCAAAACGCTTTGTTTGATAATAAGGACCTTCATTCCAGGTTAAGCCTAACCAGTTCATACCATCTAAAATAGCATCACAAGCTTCTTGCGTTGAACGTTCAATATCAGTGTCTTCAATACGTAAAACAAATTCACCGTTATTTGCTTTGGCATGTAACCATGAATAAAGTGCTGTACGGGCACCACCAACGTGTAAGAAACCTGTAGGGCTTGGAGCAAAACGAGTCTTAGTAGTCATAATCGGACACTAACCTATATAAAGAAGTCTGTATAAGTATGTAGGTATAAACCCAAAACAGACGAGGATAAAAATGTGGCCGATATTCTAACAGCCAACGCGCTAGGTTGAAATGGGCGAATGTCGAATCATGCTCCGTTTTTCATTAAAAATAAAAACAACTCTGTTTAACAAAACGCCAAACGGCACAAAAATAGCACTATCGTTATATTTTTATCGAAAAATCGTTGACAGCTTTTGCTTGCTCCCTATAATACCGACCCACACAGCATGAGGTCGCTTAGCTCAGCTGGGAGAGCACCTCCCTTACAAGGAGGGGGTCACTGGTTCGAGCCCAGTAGCGACCACCATAATTTCATTGAAGAAATTATTATTGTTGTTGATTATATTCCCAGGTCGCTTAGCTCAGCTGGGAGAGCACCTCCCTTACAAGGAGGGGGTCACTGGTTCGAGCCCA
>NZ_BMOT01000014.1 GCF_014647215.1 Shewanella aestuarii | reverse complement strand
GAGATGGAGTTTTATGGGAAGCGCCAAAAGTATGAAATTAACTATTGACGCCATAGTCTCTTGTTATGTTTATCCATGATTCAAACTCACGAGAAGACATATTTTCATACAACCCTTTAAAAGTGAGTTCATTCCTATAAGTTACATTGCAATATAGAACAGATGGAGTTACTACTAAGCCAATAACTTCATCAAACTCAGAAAAATCATAATTATCTCCAATTTTATTCTCGTCAATAAGTTTTATTTTAGTTCTCCAGTCTTCTACATACTTCTCAATCGAAGACGTAATATTCCTGACCGTTTTATAGTCACCTTTGTCATACTCCTCATTATCCAATAAACTCTTGCATGAAATAGCAATCAGGCTATTTCCAAAAACCATGATCGCATCGAAGTCTGTAACTGATTTGTTTTTAAACCTTAGAGTTTTAGCAACTAGACTTCTGATATTGCTGGCTGGTTTCAGTTTTGAGTTGTCAATCAACTCTTGAGTTTGCTTTTCAAAAAAATATCCGCGTAAGTTCGCAATATTTCCTTGTTCTTTAGTGTATTCAAGTTTGTTAAATAAAAACTCAAATGAGGATGAAATGTCGAATCCAAGCATTTTACCAGCATCAAAAAATACAGATATATTTGAAGGGTAAATATTTTCACCTAATGGTCTGCTGTACTTATTTCTTATCTCAGTAGCATCATTTGTGAACGTTGTTCCTAACGTCTCCAGCTGGATCTTTTTAACTGACTCGATAAACCCTTGAAAGTATTCATCAATAAAGCCTTTAGAAAAAAGAAGGTAACCTTTTTCGGCTATATCAGGCAAGAATACCCAACCTCTAATAATCAGTGTGGTTATAAACTGTAAGATACAAATCATCTCTAAGAGTTCTATTTCCCACGGTAACCCTTCCTCGCCCAATTTAAACTCGTTATATATTGTTTCTAAACTTATTGGAACAATATTGAAATTTACTTTGGTATATTTTGTATCTTTGAGTTTAGTAGCTTTTTTAGGGATGTATTCATATTTTCCCGATTGATTTTCATTAGCGACAATGACCAAGCTTTCGATATTATTCAAGTGTCTTTGTTTAAGGCTGAAACCACTTTTAGAAGGCATACTTATGCCATTTTCTACTTTACTTTCAATTACATTTCTATCATCAAATAGCTTAATAGATTCAATAATCGCACTTTCATCAATTGGCATCGGCATTAATTCATTTTCACAAATATGAAAATCGCAACCTTTAGATGAGATCCTGATTAATGTATACATGTCTCCTAATAATTGTGAATAGCCTACAAGTTTACAATAGTCTTTTACTACATATTCGTTAATCTCAAGAGAAACACTATTTCCATTTTTGTATAATTCAGTTTCATCAATTTCTTTTTCGCTAAATGAAATACAAGATTCAACCATCTTTATGGCGAATAAAAAAGTGGTATCTAATCTCCCCTCAAAATGCTCTTTAGGGAGAGCAGTAAAATAAAATTTCCAATAATATTTAGGATGATTATTTACAAGTTTTATAATTGAATTTTCAATTTTTGATATGCTCTCTTGGGCATATTTATTTGCTTCGAAAGCGGATATTCTTTTAGTAGACTCATCAATAATTTTGCCAAAATTCAATAGCGATTTAGCCAATTCATTATGACTTTTATCTATCTCTGCTGGTATATCAATGTTTATATCAATTTCTAACATTCTTTTTTTAGATTGACGAGTCGCCTTTTTAAAATATTTTTCTAATCGTTTATTTTTTTTTGAAGACATATATACCTTGAGATACCCGATGAATACTTATAAACATAACAGCTTATTGAACGGCGCATCATTCAATGTCGGCCGTTTAAGTTATTGATTAATAACATCCTACATTTGCTATCTTATTGATGTAAAGCGCTTTTAATTTCAATAATCGCAAAACAAAGCGTGCAAAATGTTTTTCAATATGATTTTTCTACTTGCTTACTGAAAAACACTCACGAAATAAACGCCTTATGAAACACTTATTTCAATAACACCTACTACTTATGGATGATTTCTGACCTTATAGTTCGTCAATCAGCCGAAAAGCATTACAACTGTATAAACAGATAGTGATAAATAAAAGCGGGCGAATTGATAAAAATAATCGGTTATTAGGCTCGATTAAAGAACAACTTAAACCTTCTCTATTGCGCCCATCATTAACAAAGCCACATAACGCGTTTTTATTAAATCCGTTGCCACACTTCTTGTTCTTTCAAGACACCGTTTTCAATCCGTTTGGTGAAAAGCTTGTCTTGCTTGATGGTGTATTCAAACTTAAACGCGGCACCTGTTGCTACCCCAAATGAATTAAGATCTGGCGTTTCAATGTAATATTTATCGGTTAATTGATAAGTGCCTGTGCCAGCGGCCCAAAATTGTTTGCTGCCTTGAACATCTTTAATGGTGGTGAAACTGAAATGACTTTCTGAAATGATTTTTATCGAACGTAAACTAAGGTGTTGATAATCGACCCATTGCTGTTTTTCATCAAGGTATTTCCCTGAAACTAACTGCCATGTGCCCATAAGTGGATTGGATTCTACGGGTGCTTGCTTGGCATAAAATGCTTCAAGTTGCGTATTTAATGGAATGGCATGTCCCTGTTGCACTATTGCCATACTCGCTAGCAGTAACATGGCGCTGCGACGCAGGAGCATGCTAAAACAGAACTCTGTCACTGAGTTAATATTCATTACACTATTTCCCTATAGTATTGAACACGATGCCAAGATAAACAGACCTTGAGCATTATTTTATCTGTAGGTTACGCTGTTAATATCGCTATGTTCATGCAGGTGTTAACTGCGCCATCATAACCTAAAATCGCTGCCGGTAAATTACACTAAAGTATGGATATATTCGCCATTATAATGATTGCTTTAACCGTAACATGCCCTCATCAATTGACACCAAGGGTTGATAACCTAAATCTTGCTTCGCGGCGCTAATATCAAAGTAATGACTGGTTGATAACTGCTTGGCGACAAATTTGGTCATTATCGGTTCTTCAGCCTTATTTAATGCCAAATAAACCGATTCAAGCAATGCCCCAACAGCATAAGCTAATCCTGCTGGCACACGTTTGGTTACGGGTGGTAAATCAACACAGGCTAATATTTTATTGAGCATTTGTGCCATGGTAATAGGTTGATCATTACTTAAAAAATACGCTTTTCCCGCAGATTTTGCCGCCGAAGTTAAATCAACCGCAGCAAGAATATGGGCATATGCCGCATTATCAACATAAATGGTATCAACTAACTTATCCTGTTTACCAAGCAGTTTTAATCGCCCGGCTTTGGCGCGTGTAATCACCCGCGGGACAAGATGGGGATCATTAGGGCCCCAGATAAGATGTGGTCTTAAGGCGGTGGTTTTCAAGCTTGGGCTGTTAGCGGCTAGCATGTTCTGTTCAGCAATCGCTTTTGACTCGCCATAATAATTCAAATACTGGCCAGCATAGGGCGCCTGTTCATTAATACCATTTTCATCCTCGCCGGCAAAAGTCACGCTTGGGGTGCTGGTATAAATTAAATAGTGAATATCTAAACCCTGACACGCCTTAATAATGTTATCTGCGCCGTCAACGTTAGGTGAAAAATAACTCTGCTTACTGCCCCACACTCCTGCTTTAGACGCCACATGAAAAACCAATTCACAGCCTTGCATCGCGGCTGTCACTTGTTCAGCGTTAGCAATATCACCTTGAATTAACTGCACGCCCATCTGGGTTAATTTGGGGTAATCACCTCTTGCAAAACCGACCACAGCTATTCCCGCGGCAATCAGGCGTTTGCAAATAGCAAAACCTAAAAAGCCACCGGCACCGGTAACAAAAACCTTTGTCACCTTTTGCTTAAGTTGATTCAGAGCGGCTTGCTCTTCTATTGGATAATCAGTCAGCATAGTGTGTTGTTCACCTATTATTCTTTCCATTGCTTTTGAGCCCAAATCGCTAATTTTTCACGAAATATTTTAGCATTATGCCGCACATCGACCGGAAATTCAGGGTGAATGAAAAAACGGCTAATGCCCTGGGTGTGGGGGTAAAGCGTTGCCAGTTCGACTAGGTTTTGATACAGCACTTTTGAGGTAGAGCACACCACCCCTTTATTCAGTTCGATACACACTAATGGCACTACGTTGCCATCAATCGTGACTGGCACTAATGCTGAACGTTTCACTTGCGCATGGGTATTAAACACCCGTTCACAGGGGATTGAAAAATATCGTTTTTCAAATTGCCCTTTTACGCTTGCATCCACTCGGTGAGCTTTTCGGCCGCACATCCACAGTTGGTTATTCGCATCAAGGTAGCCAACATCACCCATGCGATGCCGCATTTGGGTGCCATCTTGTATTTTTGCTCCAGCAGTGGCGCTATCTCGTTGATAGTAAGCTTGGCTAACCATGGCGCCTTTCACCACGATTTCGCCTATCTGATCAGTGGCTAAGGCTAAATTATCTGTCCAGTGGGCGATTGGCGGCTCAACAATATCGATTATCGCTATTTCAACCCCCTCAATGGCCTGCCCAACACAAATGCCTGCGCCTTGATCGGTTTTATCTGTGGTGGCGAATAATGCACTGCTGGCAATTTTACTGATAGGCAATGATTCGGTCGCACCATAGGAGTTAAGCACTTCAACCTTAGACTCAAGCATTTTACTGAAACGTTTAATCGATGAAATAGTTGCTGGCGCGCCAGCTGAAATCACTCGCTTTACTGAGGTCAGCTTATGTTGGGTTTGCTCACCCGCCTGACCTAATCTTTCAAGTAGTGCGGGGTTAACAAACATATTGCTACATTGATACTGGGAGATTGCCGCAAATAAGTGTTTAGGCTCAGCCGTAATCGGCTTACTGGCATCCATATCAGGCACAATTGAAGCCATGCCTAACGCTGGGCCAAATAAGGAAAACAGCGGGAAAGTGGCTAAGTCACGTTCGCCAACGCTAATGCCATAATCGTGTTTTAAGGCACTGATTTGTGCCTCAAACATTTTATGGCTGTATACCACGCCCTTAGGCGTGCCTGTGCTACCACTGGTAAACAGAATTGCGGCCATTTCGTCTTCAGCTAATTTCACCATAGGATAACGATTGTACTGAGTACCATTAACCTGTTTTAACGACTCTATACTGAGACAACCCGCCAACCAGCGCTGAAAACGATTACCACCCACATTAATGCAATACTTAACCGAATCTTTACCCCAGCCAAGTACACGTCTTGCAATATGGGCTTTGGGTATACCGATAAAAGCATCTGGCTTGGCTTCAATAAAACATTGTTTTAGATTATTAATCCCCATACCTGGGTCGACTAAAATGGGAATGATACCGGCTTTAAACAGTGCAAAAGTCAGGTTAAAAAAAGCAATGCTGGGCGTGACCATCAATACCGCTTTCATGCCCTGTTTAATGCCTGATGCATTCAGCTTATAGGCCAGCTCATCGGATTGTTTATCCAGTTCGGCAAAGGTTAACTCTTGATACTGATACTGTCCGTTGCCTTTAGCCTGTTGCACTGCTACCGCTAATAAATCAGGGCTATGCATGGCTGCGTTAACTAAATGCTGACACAAATTCGCGTATTCAGTTACTGATGCAGGCTGGGTGTGCTGATCTATAGTGGATTCAGGCAAGGATGTATTTTGAGTCATAAATAGCTAATTACTTAATCAAAGTGGAATAAAAATAATGCCAATTAAATCAATGTACGGTTATTACCGCCGACAAGGTGAATAAAAAAGGCTCCGAAGAGCCTTAATGTTGTTTGATAAAACCTTGGATCAGCTCAATCACATCGTCGCTGGCATCTTCTAAAATATAATGTCCACAATCTTCAAACTCGTGAACTTCAGCGTGGGGCATACGCACGCGCCACTCTGCTAAAAAATGCTTATCAAACACAAAATCTTGTAAGCCAAAACAAATCAGCGTCGGAACGTTAGAAAATTTAGCAAGACTTTCACCAATGTCAGTCACTAAATCAAAGTTTCGATCACCTGGCTTTAATGGAATATCCTGCACAAATCGAATGGTTGAAATACGGTTTTTCCATGAGTTAAACGGCGCTACATAGGCTTCGCGTATGGCTTTATCCATAGGCTTACGCTTAACACCCACATAAGATGCGGCTGAAGAAAACGCATTTAAACCGCGCACCAATAATGTGCCTAATAAGGTTTCACGGCAAATCCATAATGCCCAAGGAAACGGCTTAGACTTAGGTAAATGAAACGCTGCGGTGTTCAAATACACTAAACGTTTAATGCGTTCAGGATGACGGGCAGCAAAACCTGTGCCTATCATCCCGCCCCAGTCATGACATACTAAGGTGATGTTTTCAGTAATGCCTAAATTGTCTAATAGGGCTTCTAAATCATCAATACGGTTATTAAGAGTGTAATCGTAATCGGGATCGTTCGGTTTGTCGGATATACCACAACCAATATGATCAGGCACAATACACTGATGGTTAACACTAAGCGCACTGACTAAATTGCGAAAATAATAACACCAGCTTGGGTTACCATGAACCATAACAACAGGTTCGCCCTGGCCTTCATTAATATAGTGTAGCTGATGGCCATTTCTATCTAAAAAATGGCTTTCAAATGGCAGTAATGACTGTAATTGTTGTGTGTGCGACGTCATGATGTGTCCTATTGAATATGTCTTGTTTTTTGTTCAATTAGTAAGGGAGTGTTACCACTTCAGCCCTAACATCATGCAGTTCAAACCACTGCCTATTCCTAAAAAGCTGACCTGATCGCCTTGACGTAAAAAGCCAACGTCATGGGCAATAGCCGCTGTTACCGGTAACGATACTGTGCCCATATTGCCAAGGGTTTGGTAGGTTGGGTATTCTTTTTCTTGAGGAATATTTAACGCGCTAAGTACCTGTTTGCGGTTTGACGCGCCCACCTGGTGACAAATGACTTTATCAACTTGTTCCACAACCCAATCACGCTGAGCTAAAAAATGATCCCAAGTGTGCTTGGCTAAATCAACGCCTTCTTTTAATAAGGTTACGGCATCGGTACGCATAAATTCGCGGTACAACATATGACCCGCTTCCTGTAAGCCCCATTCACACAGATTGTGATGCTCAGGTGCCGATAAATGGCTTGCCCCAAGAAGTTGATGTTGACGTGTGTTTTTAAGCGGTAAACTACCATCGGTTAAAATGACCGCGATAGCGCCCGAGCCACCGGTTAAGGTTGCCAATGACTGGGCAAAGTTTTGCATTGTCGGTTCTGCTAGCATGTGATCTATGGTCGCTTCAACAATATCGCGCGCCGATTCACATGACACCACCATACCCGCTTTAATTTGACCCAGTTCGATACGGTTGGCTATGTCTAAAATACCCGATAACACGCCAAGGCAGGCGTTGCTGATATCGTAAATCGCGGTATCTTTTGATACCCCTAGTTCAGCGGCAATTCGACACGCGGTTGCAGGCTCGTGTTGATCTCGACACACTCCGGTGTAAACCACAGCCCCTAAGTCGCTGACGTTAATCCCCGTTTCATTGACCGCTTTGTTAGCCGCCGCAATAGCACCGTCTGATAAACGATACCCTTTTGGCCACCAACGACGCTCAGTGATCCCGGTTAAGGCAGCAAGCTGCCCCATAGGAATACGAAACTTTTTATATAGAGGCGCAAGACGAGATTCAAGATCTAGACTTGAGACAACTTGAGGTGCTAGCTCATAGGCTAGACTATTGATAAACACACGAGAGTATTTCATTAAACCATTTGTTCACTTTTACTCAATACCACTCAAACTTGGATTTAATATCCAAAATAAAAGGTCATTTAGACCTAAATGTCGTTACATTGACATCATTGTTTGGCGGTTTGATTATTGTAATTCACTATTAACCCGACATTTGAACAAGAATGGCTTAAAACTGCAATAAAAAACCGTTAAAACACGGCGGGTTTTGATATTTAATTATTCAATTGTTGTGCGTTTTGTTTTCACTAGATAACTGAATCAATCAGACTTTTCTAAAATAAAAGAGTCTAAACAAAAGCTTAATAGTAAAATTTAAACCAAATGTATTTTCTCTGCATGAATTAAGGCATTTCTTGGGGTAATTTCGGTTGAGCAAAAATCCGTCAATTTCACGTGATAATTATGCTCAATTAAGAAGCAGACTCTGTCGAGCAATAACCATTGCTCTAGCGCTTGTCTAAATAGGTGTCTGACAAGATCAATTCGTTGGGTCAGCTTTTGTCGTTTACGTCCTTGATGAAGATAGTCGTCATAAATCACATCGTCTGGCAACACTAGCTGTTTTTCAGTTGCGGCCCAAAGGCAAAAATCTTCAAAACTGCCACTTAACTGGCTTTGCTTTATGGTCGGTACAGGTAAGTATTCATCGCACTGACGCACAGTCCGCTGCAAACAATCAAAACCTAAGCGCCACATGACTTCCTGTTTGCGTAACGCATTTTGCCTTTGGCTAGCAATCACGCTTTGTTGTAATGGCAGTTGTAGATCATGGCGTGACAGCTGCAAACCAGCCGCGATTGCGCTAGCTGAAAGTGGTTGATAATAATGGCTTTGGATCAAATGGTAACAGCAGGGAGAAATGGACAGTTTTTCGGTACTCACCTCACTGGCTAAGCGAAGTAATCGCACATGTAAGTCACCACAGGCATGCAAGGCTACGGCATGTTGAGCCTGCTTAATCGGCGAAGGGCTATCATCTTGGGTTAAGTCGGCAAACGCATCTGCACACACAAATTGCTGCGCGAGTTGCCACTTATAGGCAAAAGCTTGACCTTGCTGACACAGCGCTTGCTGCCACTCTAAACTGGTCACGTTTCGATGTTGAGTTTTGGCAATTAATCGGCCTAAATGGCCTTTGCCTGCACACCATTCAAGCACAGGAGTTTTACTGTCATCATGGTTAAATACCTGCGCCGTAAAGGCAGTAATTTGTTGCCACTTACGCCCCTTGATGTGAGCACTAAAATGGCTTAAGCCAGTATCATTTATAGGTAATTCAGTTTTCACAGCAAGATGTTGATTCATCTTAGCGCCAAGCAGAGGCAACAAATGAGCGATGTTAGACTCAGGTAACGCCTGCATATCTTGCTCAAGCGATGGCAGTAATGCCGCCAACAAACGCTGCGAGTCATTATCGAGTGCATCGATATCTTCATCCGCTATTTGAGCCACTGTGTTAGCCAGAATAGGAAAGCGCTGCTGCCAAGGAAATTGATCACTATCAAAGGCTACAACTTGCCATAAGCCTTTGGTCGCGTTGAGTAAATTTGATAATTGGCTCAGGCGTTGTTCATACGCAGCTTGAGAATGAGAGTGTTGTTCTGACTCGCCAGCTTGCGCTAAAGCAGCATTTGTATTTAAAGGTTTACTGGGCGCAGTAACCTGATTCTGTTCAGCCATGATGAAATAAAACACTCTCAATTGAATAAGCGTAATTGTAACAGCTCAATTTTAAACATGATAATATTGAGCCAATAACTCGATGATCTACGTATAACAAATAGGTAAATGTAAATGCACTCCCCTTGTGTTGCCCGATGTGGCTTAAATGAAGATGATTATTGCATGGGCTGCTATCGCCATATTGATGAAATTGTCGTGTGGTCATCCGCCAGTGACGAGCAGAAAAAACATATTTGGGATCAGCTTGAAGCCCGTAAAGCGCAATTTTCCGATAGCGAAAATTGCCAGACATTGTCTAGAGCTAAATGGCTTGAGGCGGAAAAAAGGCTTATTTAATATAAGTTATCACCAGCAATACTTAGGTGTATCGATGAATAAAATTAATCTAGCCAAGTTACTCAACAGTAAGTGGACTGCAGTAAAACCCACCTATAAAGAGAAACACTTTTTGGTCACTGACATTGAGTTTGATGAAAATAATGTGGTGATTAACTGTGAGATAGAAGCAATAATGTCGAAACGCATTACGGCAATAGACTGGCAACAATTAACCGATAGCCAGCTGTGGATTCAAGGCTGGAAATAACTCACTTTATGCCAAAGTATTGATGTCTACTGTATCCGCTTTTGACACCATAATCAAAGACACTAAACACACTTCAACCGCAGCAATAACTTGTGTTGAAGTGTGGATAATAACCCAATAAATGCTATTTTTTCATCATAGCTTTAAGATCGGCAAACGGATTATAGGTTGCGGCATCTTGCTTAGTTTCTGTGGTGCTACCATAACGGATTAACTCTTCAAAACGCGAGTGCTCATTATCGTGACAATACAAACACAATAGCTCCCAGTTAGTGCCATCCGACGGGTTGTTATCATGATTATGATCTCGATGATGCACGGTTAATTCACTCAAGTTTTTATGGGTAAACTCGCGAGTACAGCGGCCGCAAACCCAAGGGTATAGCTTAAGCGCCTGTTCACGATAACCCGTTTCACGTTTGGCTTTATACTCTCTTGCTTCTGCCAATACTTTATCTAATTTGCTCTCGCCAGCCATGTTTACTCTAACCTCACACCAAAAAATTACCCCAAGGATAATAAGGCTTATCGCTTGGGGCAATGAATTTGTTTGCCTAATGCACAAATGCGCATTATTAGTCGACAAGTTCCGCATGTGATAAATGCAAATAATGCAGATATCGCTCATATTGGGTCACAATATCTGCTTTGATTTGATCTTGGGTATATCCCATCACATCGTACTGCTGACCGCCGTGCTCTAAAAACACCTCAACACGATAATATGCCTGCTCAGAATCGATATTGTCTTCAGTGGTACCTGTTACCGTAAACGCACGTAATCTCAGGCCATAGACAAAAGATAATGGGTCGTCAGGCCCAATAACCAAGCGCACTCGCTCATCTTTAAAAATGATATCGGCTAGCTGGCCTTTTTTGATTAACGTCTCCCGTACTTCTCTTAGTGCGGGTTGCGCTATGGTATCAATAAAGGTTTGTGCATCTTCTCGAGTCGGCATCGACACTAAAACATCAAGCCTATCTTGCCAGGTCATATTGGCTTTTACATATTGCACGCTGGTATTGTGTGATTGAACACTGTTAATTTTCAGCCAATCATCTTTTAACGCTTTATACAGCCCGGCGCACATTAATAACATCACAAGTAAAAATGGCATGGCACTGGCTATTGCTGCGGTTTGCAGTGCCTGTAATCCACCAGCTACCAATAACACCGATGCCACAACACCTTGTAATACAGCCCAAAATATCCGCTGCCACACTGGGGCATTGTTATCGCCACCTGAGGTGAGATTATCAATGACTAATGAACCTGAATCAGATGACGTCACAAAGAATGTCACCACCAAACACACTGCGATAACAGACAGTACGGTCGAGAATGGCATATGCTCAAAGAACTTAAATAAGGCAACCGAGACATCGCTCGATACAGCTTCTGATAAATAAGTCGCGCCGTGATTTGCAATTGCATCGATTGCGGTATTGCCAAATACCGTCATCCATAAGAAAGTGATGGCAGAGGGAACAAACAATACTCCGATTAAGAATTCACGGATCGTTCTACCACGACTAACACGTGCAATAAAGGTACCCACAAATGGTGACCATGAAATCCACCAGCCCCAATACAGCAAGGTCCAGCCACCAATCCAATCATCTTTTTGCTCATAGGCATACAGATTAAAGGTCTTTCCAACGATATCACTTAAATATCCACCGGTATTTTGCACAAAGGATTGCAGCAACATCACCGTCGGCCCAAGTAATAGCACAGATAACATCAGTAAAAATGCCAAGCCGAGGTTTAATTCGCTTAAGCGCTTCACGCCCTTATCTAAACCTGAAAAAACCGATAAGGTGGCAATAGCGGTAATAATAACAATCAACACCACCTGCACTGTGGTGTTGTTAGGTAGGCCATCGATAAGATAGCTCAGTCCTGAGTTTATCTGCAGCACGCCAAAACCTAATGAGGTTGCCACGCCAAACATGGTGCCCAATACCGCAAAAGTATCTACTGCATGGCCTATTGGACCATAAATTCTCTCACCGATCAGTGGGTATAACGCTGAACGCGGCAGTAAGGGTAATTTATGTCGATACGAGAAATAGGCCAATGATAACGCCACAACGGCATAAATTGCCCAAGCATGGATCCCCCAGTGGAAAAAGGTGATCTTTAATGCCTCTTTCGCCGCTTGAATTGATTCTGGTGTTGCATCCGGTGGCGCCAAATAATGCATTACCGGCTCTGCCACGCCAAAAAACATCAGTCCAATACCCATACCGGCTGAAAACAGCATGGCTATCCAACTTTTATAACTATAATCGGGCACCGCATGTTCAGGCCCCAATTTGATGTCGCCAAAGCGGCTCATCATCACAAAAATGATAAACACTAAAAAAATTGCAACGCCTAATATATACATCCAGCCCGCTTTCACTTCTAACCAGTGCTGAACTGATTTGAAGAATTGGCTAGCTTCTGTCGGCACTATGGCACATAACAAAACCATGGAAGCGATAAGAATAACTGAAGAGAAAAATACTGGCGGGTTGATACTTGTCTTAATAGACATAATGTCTCCCATAAAAACAACAAGGTGTGCTTAATCAAACGAGTCGTTTTATTCAATTTAACGAGTAATGTTAATTAAAAAAGCACAAAAATTAGCGGGTTATACTAGCATAAATTGGCAGCTTTAGGGGCAAAGCATGGGGATTAATTTTATCCAAAGCCTGCGATCAAAGACTGTAAACTTTTTCAACAGCTGATATTGCCAACAAAACCCCCATTTAAATGCTTTAATCGTCCACATATACAATTTGTGAAAAGGCTCATAAACTGCATTCCTGATTTATCAATCAAACAGCATTTTTATGTTCCAACTCATTAATGAGCATTATAGAGCACAAACCATAGTCAGCTTATTACAAGGCGTTACTGCTATGATTGTCGTTTATCGTCTTAGTCTAGTGTTATTGTCAATCAGCATTGAGAACCCATATGAAAATTGTTATCGCCCCCGATTCTTTTAAAGAAAGTTTATCCGCTATGGAAGTTGCTGAAGCTATTGAACAAGGGTTTAAACAAGTGTTTCCTGATGCTGAGTATCGCAAAGTCCCCATGGCCGATGGCGGTGAGGGTACTGTCCAAGCTATGGTCGATGCAACTGATGGCAAGATAATTCATTTAAATGTTCAAGGGCCTTTGGGCAATATAGTCCCTGCCTTTTATGGCATTTTAGGTGTTGCACACAATGGTCATAAGACAGCCGTTATCGAAATGGCAGCGGCTTCGGGGTTGCACTTAGTTGCGCGTAATCAACGCAACCCGCTCATAACCTGCTCCTATGGTACGGGAGAGCTAATCAAAGATGCATTAAACCGTGGGATCAGGCACATCATTATCGGGTTAGGCGGCAGCGCCACTAATGATGCAGGGGCTGGCATGCTAAAAGCCTTGGGATTTTCATTGCTTAATCATCAGGGCGAGGCAATTGATCATGGTGGCGCAGGGTTAATTGATTTAGCGACAATAGAGGATTCTCAATGTCATCCACACCTTAAAGATTGCCAATTTGATATTGCCTGCGATGTTGATAATCCCTTGTGCGGCCCTATGGGCGCTTCTGCCATTTTTGGCCCGCAAAAAGGCGCGACAGCCGAAATGGTCACCCAACTTGATGCTGCACTTAATCACTTTGCTACGATAGCTCGCCCACATTGGAACGATCACCAGATTAACAATATGTCAGGGGCTGGGGCAGCGGGTGGTATGGGCTTTGCCTTAGTGGCATTTTTAAAAGGTAAACTTAGTCCTGGGGTTGCCTTAGTGGCAAATGCGGTAGAATTAGCTGATGCATGTAAAGGCGCGGCACTGGTGATTACTGGCGAAGGCCGAATTGATGGCCAAACAATATTTGGCAAAACGCCAATGGGTGTGCTGCAAACAGCGCAGCAATACCATGTACCTGTTATAGGTATAGCGGGGAGTTTAGGTGACAATGCCAATGCCATAATCAATCAAGGAATGACAGCCATATTTGCTATTATTCCCGGCGTTGCACCATTAGAGCAGGTGTTGGCTGATGCCGCGATAAATCTTACAAACACTTCAGCCAATGTTGCCGCCTTAATAAACTTATCCTTACCATTAAAAACGCAGTAGTTAACACTTGCTCTGTGACGATAAAAACTTGAAGCAAACTAAGCCATAAAGTAAAGTTAGCCCCCTTATTTCGCCAATGAGTATAAGTTGTAATTTAAGATACACTTTACTCATTGGGGCGCTTTTTATTATTACGGCAAGCCTAAATGACCTCAAATACACCCCGTCAAGCTGATGCATCTGAGCAAAGTTTACTGCGCATTTTTACTGTGCCAGAAGACAGTAATTCAACGTTAAGCATCATTGAACAAAAGCTTTCGCAAGATCTGGCTGGTTTTTTGGGAAACAGCATTGCCGCATTAGAAAAACCCCTATCTGAAATTGAAACAGATTTTCAAGCATTTGAAATTCCTGCAGCGCCACGTTTTGTATCTGATTACACAGATGAAATCATGCAAAACTTAGTGGCTCACTCAGTGCATACCTCAGCACCAAGCTTTATTGGTCACATGACCTCAGCACTGCCCTATTTTGTATTACCCCTATCCAAAATGATGGTGGGCTTGAATCAAAATTTAGTCAAAATTGAAACATCAAAAGCCTTTACCCCGCTAGAACGCCAAGTATTAGGCATGATGCACCATTTGACCTACGGCCAAAATGACCATTTTTATCAGCAGTGGATGCACAGTGCGAATCACTCATTAGGGGCATTTTGCTCGGGTGGTACTGTGGCAAACATCACTGCGCTGTGGATAGCTCGTAATCGAGTTCTTCAAGCCGATGGCGACTTTAAAGGTGTAGGCCGAGAAGGCATGCTTAAAGCCCTACGTCATTATGGTTATGATGATTTAGCAATTTTAGTCTCTGAACGGGGCCACTATTCATTAGGTAAAGCCGCCGATTTACTCAGCATAGGCCGAGATAATATTGTCAGTATTGCTACCGATGAAAACAACAAAGTCGATGTAAATGCGATGCGTGATACTGCATTAGCGCTACAACAAAAAAACATTAAAGTGATGGCTATTGTTGGGGTTGCGGGTACAACTGAAACCGGTAGTGTTGATCCTCTCAGTGAGTTAGCCACACTCGCCGCAGAACTTGATTGCCATTTCCACGTTGATGCTGCATGGGGCGGAGCAAGTTTATTGTCGAATAAATATCGTCATTTACTTAAAGGCATTGAATTAGCCGATTCGGTGACTATCGACGCTCACAAGCAAATGTATGTGCCTATGGGTGCTGGCATGGTGTTGTTTAAAGATCCTGAATTGGCCCATACCATAGCGCACCATGCGGAATATATTTTACGTGTTGGGTCAAAAGATTTAGGCAGTCAAACCCTTGAAGGCTCTCGCCCTGGCATGGCGATGCTAGTCCACGCTTGCCTACAAATTATTGGCCGTGAAGGCTATGAAATACTGATAAATAACAGCTTAGAAAAAGCCCGTTACTTTGCCGAGTTAATTGAACAACATTCAGAGTTTGAATTAGTCACTTATCCAGAGTTGTGCTTACTCACTTATCGATATGTGCCTAACTCAGTACAGTTAAAGCTGGCTGAAGCGATTGCCAGCAACAACTTTACTCTGGTTGCCAGAATAAATGAGCTTTTAGACGGTTTAACCCAGTTCATTCAAAAGCATCAGCGTGAACAAGGTAAGTCATTCGTATCACGTACCCGTATTCGTCCTGCAAGGTATCGAAGACAGCACACAACCGTATTTAGAGTGGTGTTAGCCAACCCATTAACCAGCCACGAGATCTTGGCAGAGGTGCTAACCGAGCAAACCCAAATAGCCCAATTGGATAATGAGTTTTATCCGCAGTTAATGACGTTATAGTTACTATCGCACACACGAAAGCCTCAACAGATTGTTGAGGCTTTTTTTTGAAAAAAACTGGAAATAACAATATTCAGACATAAAAAAGCCCCGACGCAATGTCGAGGCTGGTTTATCCATCACTTGCAAGCAAGTTTAATAATGGTACCCGAAGCCAGACTTACTCTTGTAGATAAAGAGTGGCACGCCTTTTTATCAAGAGCGCGAGGGATGTTAATAATTCAGTACCTCGTAAAAAAACAAGGTGTTTTTCAGACATAAAAAAGCCCCGACGCAATGTCGAGGCTGGTTTATCCATCACTTGCAAGCAAGTTTAATAATGGTACCCGAGGCCAGACTTACTCTTGTAGATAAAGAGTGGCACGCCTTTTTTATCAAGAGCGCGAGGGATGTTAATAATACCAATCGTAATAAATAACTGATCATTCTAGCTTGTGAAAATACCTGATAACTGCGTTAGATTTTTTGATTGTAGAATAACTACTTATCAAAAAAATCTGCCTTGTTTTTTCAGACATAAAAAAGCCCCGAAGCAATGTCGAGGCTTGTTTATCCATCACTTGCAAGCAAGTTTAATAATGGTACCCGAGGCCAGACTTGAACTGGCACGCTTATTCAGCGAGGGATTTTAAATCCCTTGTGTCTACCGATTCCACCACTCGGGCAAAGTGTTGTTTTAACCGCTTTAATATCAAAGCCATTAAACGCAATTTAGTGGAGGCGCGACCCGGAGTCGAACCGAGGTCGACGGATTTGCAATCCGCAGCATAGCCATTCTGCCATCGCGCCACAATGTAAATAAGGATTTGGAGCGACATATCGGGTTCGAACCGATGACCTATACCTTGGCAAGGTATCGCTCTACCAACTGAGCTAATGTCGCGTAAATGTGATTAACTCGCTTTAAGCACCAAGGCTGTATGGCTGTTAGTCTCTTGTCTACGGGGGTGCATTTTACCGATTTCATCCCCGGTGTCAATTGCTGTTTTTATTAAAACTTATCGTTTGCGCACTAAATAATCTTATTGAAGTATTTATGTGCTATTCCGCGGTTAAATCTTTCCAAGCCGCTGAAATGTAACTTATCATCGACCAAAAAGTCAGTAAAGCGGCCACATAGAACAATACATAAGCCACATCGGTTAAGAATGGCGTGGGCTGCCAAATTAAGCCGACTATCGCAACCATTTGCGCTGCGGTTTTATATTTTCCGATCCATGACACGGCGACAACACCACGTTTACCTATCTCTGCCATCCATTCACGTAATGCAGAAATAACAATCTCACGGCCAATCATAAATAGCGCAGCTAAGGTTAAATAAATATTATCATTCTGCTGAACCAGTAGCACTAAGGCGGTAGAAACCATCACTTTATCTGCAACCGGATCTAAAAACGCACCAAAACGGGTTAGTTGGCCAAGTTTTCTTGCGGCATAGCCATCTAAAGCATCAGTTACCGCGGCTAACCAAAATACGAATGCTGCAGCAAAAGGCGCCCAAGTGTAAGGAAGATAAAAGAAAAATATAAATACTGGCAGTAGCACTAAACGAAATAGTGTTAATGCGATAGGTAAATTAAACGGCATAAATAGACCAATTATTCAGAAGCAGCGCCAATCTTGCCTTAATTTTAGCCCCCTCGCAATGAGTCATGGATCGTTTGTGCCATTTCTAAGCTAATTCCGGGTACTTTTGCCAATTCTGCTACGCTGGCATTGTTAACTTCCTGCAATCCACCTAAATGTTGCAACAAAGCTTTACGTCTTTTAGGGCCAATGCCATCAATCGACTCTAAGGTTGAGGTATTGCGCGTTTTCTGACGTTTATTACGATGCCCGGTAATAGCAAAACGATGTGACTCGTCTCGAATATGCAGTATTAAGTGAAATGCTGGTGAGTCACTGGCGATATTTATGGTTTCTTCAGCGCCGCCAAGCACAAAGGTTTCAAGCCCCGCTTTACGCCCTTCACCTTTCGTCACCCCAACAAGCAGTGGCTGTTTCGTTAAATGGGCACACTTGTCATCCACAATGCGCTGTGCAATCCGTAATTGACCTAATCCACCATCGATAAACAAAATATCTGGCACTTTACCGCTGTCATCAATTTTATCAAATCGACGGCTTATGGCCTGCTCCATGGCGGCATAGTCATCTCCACCGGTGATATCGGTAATATTGTAGCGACGATAATCCGCTTTATGTGGACCATCACGATTAAAGACTACGCAAGATGCAACTGTGCTTTCTCCCATGGTATGGCTGATATCAAAACATTCCATACGATTAATCGTAAAAGATAACTCAAGTGCTTCTTCTAGCAGAGTAAAACGTTGCTCAATGGTATTTTTATGCGACAGCCTAGTAGCAACCGCGTTGGTGGCATTTGTTAGGGCTAAACGTAAAAAACTGGCGCGCTCACCACGTACTTGGGTTTTAATCGAAAATTTCTTTTGTAATGCTTGTGCTATTGATGCCGCCGTGATGTCCATTCCACCAAATTCATGGCTGAGAATAACTTCTTTAGGTATGGTGCGTTGCACATCTGCATTTAAGTAAAACTGTCCCAAAAACGATGATAATACTTCATCAAGTTCAGTGGCCAGCGGCACGCTAGGATAATAGCTACGACTGCCAAAAATTTTACCATCGCGAATAAACAGCAAATGAAAACAGGCGATACCTGATGCAAAGTGAACCCCAATCACGTCCATATCGCCTTTCGCGTTTGAGACTTCTTGTTGCTCACTGACTTTACGCAATGCACTAATTTGGTCGCGATATTGCGCGGCCTGTTCATAGGCCATGTTAATGGCTGCTTGCTCCATTTTATCCACTAATGTACTAATAACTTGCTGATCTTTACCCCGTAAAAATAGCGTTGCTAATTTAACTTGTTCTTGATAATCCTCATCCGAGACAATACCGACACAAGGTGCGCTACAGCGTGATAATTGATATTGCAAACAAGGGCGTGAACGAGATTTATAATACACATCATCACATTGGCGAATGGGAAACAATTTTTGCATCAAATTCAAACTTTCACGCACCGCCCCGCCATTAGGGTAAGGCCCGAAATAATGGCCTTTTTCACGTTTCGTACCGCGATGATATGCTAATCGAGGATGCTGATGATGACTCAATAATATGTAGGGGTAGGACTTATCATCACGCAGCAATACATTGTATTTAGGCATGTATTGCTTGATGTAGTCATTTTCAAGAATAAGTGCATCGGTTTCACTGTGGGTGACGGTAACATCAATATGGTGAATGTTGCTGACCAATGCTTGGGTTTTCACATTGGGTAAATTTGAACGAAAATACGACGTTAAACGTTTTTTAAGATCTTTTGCTTTACCCACATAAATCACTTCATTTTGTTTATCATACATACGATAAACACCTGGCGCTGAAGTGACTGTTTTTAGAAATGATTTGGCTTGAAACGCTTCAGTCATAATGATTTACAGTGTGACGAAAATTGATTTAACCCCATCAAGCAATAATGCAACATCATGGGGTAAAACTTGATTAAAATGATCCTGTGTCGAGCATTTTGTAACGAATCGCTAAACGGGTTAATTCCACATCACCGTTAATCCCTAATTTGGCAAATAGGCGGTAACGATAGCTATTGACGGTTTTAGGGCTTAAATTGAGCTTATCTGAAATGTCATTCACTTTTTCACCATTGGTGATCATCATCATGATCTGCAGCTCACGTTCAGACAAATTGCTAAAAGGATTCTCATCAGAACTGTTAAATTGACTTAACGCCATCTGCTGGGCAATTTCAGGTGAAAGGTAGCGTTGGCCACGTGAAACTTGACTTATGGCTCTAATAACCTCAGGCGATGTTGAACCTTTAGTTAAATAACCCGACGCGCCAGCTTGCATCACTTTCGTTGGAAATGGGTCTTCTGTTTGTACTGTTAGCACAATGATTTTCGCATCGGGTTGATAGCGTAAAATCTTACGAGTAGCCTCTAAGCCACCCATTCCAGGCATATTCATATCCATTAAAATAACATCAGCTTCATTATGACGAGACCACTGTACAGCAGTTTCACCATCATGGGCTTCACCAACAACTTTAATACCGCGTTCATCTTCTAAAAGGCGACGGATCCCAGTGCGAACTAATTCGTGATCATCTACTAAATATACTGAAATCAACTTCAACCACCCTTTTTATTATTAGCCATTCATCCTGAATTAATAGGCTTTTTTATTTCTAAATCATCAACATAAAAAACACATTGTGCTTTTGTTATGCCTAAGGAGTAAATTTATCACTAATCGTTTCACTCACACAAGCAAGACAAGCTCGATCTTCGAAATAAAAAGCCGATTTACACCCTAGTTATCGTCATTGGCCATTTATCGTCACTATAATAGTGCGTTCAAAGGCTTTATCGCGATGTTCACATAAATAAATACCCTGCCAGGTTCCCAGATTAAGGCGACCATGACTAATAGGTATGGTTAATTCAGCCCCGATTATTGTCGATTTTAGGTGCGCAGGCATATCATCTGAGCCTTCATAGGTATGCTGATAATAAGCGGCATTTTCAGGCACCATGACATTGAAATGTCGCTCAAAATCGCCTCGTACTGTGGGATCTGCATTTTCATTTAACGTTAACGAAGCCGATGTATGCTGAATAAAAAAGTGGGCTAAACCAATCTCAAGCGTTTTCAATTCAGGTAGCTGCTGCAGTAACTCTTTATCAATAAGGTGAAAACCTCGTTTTTTAGCTGATAGCTGAATGCGCTTTTGGAACCACATATTTTTCTCGCCTTGGATATTCAATGCAACAATCACAATATTATCTAGCACGATGGTCTGGGTATCAACCAGCCTCAAATAGATTCAAATTGTAAAGTCGCTTATCAGTGCTAATCTAGAGTATTTATCCACCAACCTTTATGCTACATTTTGGTTACACAAACAATAATCCCAAACTAGCCATATGATGAATCGACTGTTGTTAAGTTTACTTTTTTTTATGTCTATTGCTGTCAATGCACAGCCAAATAAGCCGGTAGTTAAAGTCGCTGGGTACCCCTTTTCTCCCTATGTCACTCAATTGAGTGATGGGCGTTATACTGGTTTGTCTATCGATTTAGTCAATGCGCTTAATGGTATTCAATCACAAGTGCAATTTGAGTTTGTGGCAACCAGCATAACCAATCGTTATAAAGCCTATGAAATGAAACGCTATGACATGATGCTGTTTGAAAGCCCGGTATGGGGTTGGAGCAATATTAGACATGAATTTGTGCCATTAAATATTCATGATGGTGAGTTATTTATTTCATTAAAAGATAAAGCGATAGACCAAGCTTATTTTGAGGACTTTAGCGGTAAAGCGCTCAGCTTAGTCAAAGGCTATCACTACAAATTTGCTGATTGGCAAGCTGAACCACAACAGTTAAAAACTCAATTCGATATTCAATTTGTGAACTCTAACGAAGCGTCGATCATCAGTATATTACGCGGCAGAGCAGAAATCGCTCCGGTAACTTGGTCTTATTTGCAGTTTTATTTATCGCAATATCCAGAAATTTCGCCGCAACTACTGGTATCAACAAAATGGGACCAACAATATCATCATGGTATTTTGTTAAATCCTAATGCACCAATCAGTAAGCAAGAGTTATCTGAGTGGGTAGGTTTACTTAAAAAACAACAAATACTCACCCGTTTAGCAGCGCATTATGGGTTAGAGATCATAGCCAATTAAGTTCTGTCGCCGTTACCTACAACCAATAAAGTTAAAGATGCTTAGATGATTGAAAATTCATTGTAAAATTAATCTTTATAGCGTGTTTGTAACCATAAAAAAACGCACCCATGGAGTGCGTTTTTTATGCCAAAAACAAAAGCCATTACATGGTAGCCATTGCCCAATAATCTAAACGCTTTTGAGGTTCATAAACGACTGTTTTACATAAATCTTTATATTGCCCCATTAAAGCCCCCAAATTAGTTGACCCACCTAACTTGGCTTTTTGTTTGTCTTTTTCTACTGCTATATCGGTTACCACTTGAGCCGCTGGGCGATATTTTTCGGCTAATGTTGTCGCATCCAACGCTGACACTTTTAATCGTTCGCCAACGGCCTGCATCTGTGGAGCATTCATCGCACCAATGGCTTCTGAAGCAATTTGGTAATAAGCTGCACACTGAATAACTTCATTTGTAAAAGCCGCTTCTGCAGCATCTTGAGCATTAACACTCTGGCTAAAACACACGAATGAAGCAGCTAAAATCCACGTTTTTCTTATACTCATTTCCAGTCCTATTCAATGTATTACATCCAAATATTCAATGAAGTTAATCATAAACCTGAATAAAACAAAAGGTAAGCACTTAATTAAACATCGAAATTGTACCTGCTTCATCCACATTAATTGTCACATCAAAGAAAACACGGGTAACAGGCAGTTAAAAACCTAAGCCAGCATTGATGATCTGGGGCTCAAATTGACTACCAGGACGCGTTCCCGAAAGCCGAAAACCATTTGCGAGATTACCATCATGACAATCCAACCCCTGTTTAATACAGTTATCTAATAATGCCTGCATAGCTTGAGGATGCCATGCATTAAACCAATCACCATGCAATGACATACCACCAGCTTGTTCGGCGGTGCTGTACATATCTGACGCAAGTTTCCAGCCTCGACTACTTTGAGTTTGCGGTTCAAACACATCAGGCTTAACACCAAATGCATAGTGATAACTTGGGCGAACAATTGGGACGGGGTGACTTGCTGGACAATAACTGCCATTCGGCCCACCTTCATTGACGGGGTATGTCATATGACTTTTGTGATCAAAAGAGTCCAAATCAATACCATTCCAACAACTCGGAAAAAAGATATCTAGCCGTACTCTATCGGGAGCTAAACACTCAGGAATACTGCTACTGAAACGCGGGTTGCTACTATCATCAGAACCCCATGACTGACAATGCCAGCGTACTATCGATGTGTCCTGTTCTTGGCCTGGTTGTGACATAGCATTCCCCGCAATAATTCTAAGCCCGACAGGAATGGTTTGGATCGATTCCAAATCATCGACTCCAGCTGAATAATAAAAAATCTCATGCGCCTCATCATCGTTTCCTACGACTGCTGGCACAACTTTCCAAGCAGGCTCGCCTTGCGAGTCAATCAACCTATCACCATTTGTAGGATCATAAGATGGCGCAAGTAAAGCAGGCAACCAATAGGAAGATAGGTTTAATTTATTTCCCTGGCAACTAGACTCACCTTGCATAAATAATGATGCCGCCGTACTGGTGTGGTCGGTTAAGGTATTGCCATAAAAACGATGCAAATGTGCGGCATTTTCTTGCAAAGGAAATACAATTGGATCGTTATAACTTGAATGAGCAAAATCACAGTTAATTCTGAAGATACCTCGCCAACTATTGGGTTCTGCCCTGTCAGGATGAATTGATGTTTTAATCAAATCAGAATGAGTTTCGATACCTTCAACAGAAGTAAATAAAGGTAAAACTGTCCAGTTATAAACAACTTGAGAGCCTAGATTTCCTGCTGAATCAAGCGCGCCAATACTCAGCTGATGGCACCTTCATCTAATGGCATCAGAGACAGTGGACTCTGGCAATCATTGATCACCTGCTCATCAAGCAGACAATCATAGGCTTGCGCGCCCTCTGCAGTAAATGTGAACACCGCATAAGGGTCGTGTGTTTGACTCTCTGGCGTTTGTGTTAAGAGGATATTCAATGATGAAGCTGCTGTATCAGAGCTACCATTTTGATTATTATTTTCTGTCACAGCAATAATGCCATCACTGCTGCCACTGTCACACCCCGTCATACAGGCAAAGCATAAGATGCTTAGAAGCAATGACGCGCGCTGTTTACTCATATCAATATACATATTTTTATCCTTTAAGTTGAAGAGCTAATTCAAGCGACGACATCGAAAATCATGCTGTACTATGGATAGCGTACACAGTGCAAAACTGGTTATGTTTTCGATAGTTGATACAGCTGCTAACTGGTTTACTCGCTGAGCGGGTTAGCCGTTAGTATTCAGTCACTGACAATCAGTATAAAGAGCGCTAGGTAAACGGGTGTTACGAGAAGGTAAAGTAAGGTAAAGAGGTTAATTTTAGTCAATGACAAAGTGTCAATCGACAAGCCTTTTAGCACGCTAACCAAATATGCTTTGAGACTTTTACGGGACGGGTTTAAACGAGCCTAAAACGAATTATCTCTTATCAATAGCACTTTAGTGCGAGGAGCACTGTGTGGAGTTTATGTTGAGTGAGAAAATGAACGGGTAATTGCGATGTTTTGTATCGCGAAGGGTCAGTAAAGTAAAAACGCCACAAGGGTGGCGTTTAATTAACAGTAAATTAGTCGATACTAGAAACCATGATTGGCATGGCTAACCCTAAACCAGCCAGCAATACTGTTACGGGTTTTTAATGTAGGTAATACTTCATGGGGAAAACGTTCACTCAAAAATATCGCTAAGGTGCCCATTTGAGGTTGAACTGTCTCTAAAGCAACATCACATTCATCATATATAACCAACTGACCACCGTCTTCTAGTTGCCATAATGGATTTAAAAAGAACACCGTTGTTAAGATACGATTTTGGCTACCTTTTAATGCATCAACGTGCTTTTTATAATGCGCTCCAGGCTCGTAAACCGCATAATGACTTTCATAATCAAATAGTCCCATAAATAGACGTCGATTAATGCCATCTTTAAGCTGTTCCATAATAGATAAGTATTCCCTATCTGTATGATCTTGCTTATCAAGCCAACTAATTTTATCCGAGCGGATCTCAGTATTAATTTGCTGCTCTATCCCACGACCAATAGCCGCAGATTTAAAATCAATATCATGCGAAGCCTGCATTTTTTCAAGCAAGGCTAAGCTGACATAATCAGGAATGATATCTGATAAAAGAATGTACCCTTTATCGACTAACGCATCTGCGATCACATCCAGCACTGCTTCACTTACTTGCGAAACCATACATGCTACATCCAAAGAGACGACGCTTTTACTTTACTTTAGGACTCAAATAGTGATTTTGAATCTGAATTTCGAGGAGGCGTAGTGTTGCTAAATAAATAAGAGAAATATCGATTATCTCTCAACCTTCCCAATGAGATTTACAACTCATTTAGTAAGCGAATATTAGTGCAACAACGACCGGATGACAACTAATATTAAACCTCTATAAATCATAAACTTAAGCTAGCCATTCTCTATGAATATATAATCAATCGACGCGTAGAGATATTAAACAAAAAGGCTTATTAAGAAAAAACCTTCTTTATATTGTAAGTACCAGCAACCTCAAGCGTTTTTATTCAACAGTGCTAGCCTCTTAGCCAGCAATGAAGTTATTCCAAAAAACGAAAGACCCCATTTACGTTAATGGTTAAATCTGACTATAGCTTAAATCTGACTATGGCTTAGTACCTGCTGTTTTTGTTCCTGTTTACCTTGATCTGTTTCTTCCGCATCTTGCATGTGAAGAACATCATCTGCCGCTTGTTTGCTTTGATTCATTTTTAAGGCTAAATACAAATCTGAACGAATATAAATCCCTGAATCACCCGATTTCATTCCAGCCTGTTCAAACCAAGACAATAGTTGCCGTTTACGACCTGCCAGTTCCAATCTAATTCCGCGCTTTTTAAAGATGACATCGACATCCGCGAGCATTGCCATAACGCTTAAATCTAAATGAGTAAAACAAGGTACGGCATCAATAATCACACAGTTTATATCGCCTTTTTGCTTGGCATATTGCTCAAATAAACGACGTTTAAAGTAGCCCGAATTGAAATACGTCAGTGGCGAATTAAACCGATAGATGAAAATTCCCGCTACAGGTTTAGCTTTATCACTACTGTCTAGGCTTCGGATAATACCTTTCGAATCGACCCCAAGCACTTGATCGGTTGGACGCATAACGGTGCGGATAAACTGGAATAAACCCAGTAAAACCGCCAAGGTAATGCCTGGAATAACGCCGATGAATAACACGGCAAATAAGGTTGTTAACGCTAAATAAAAGGCTTGTCTGTCTCTGAATCTGAGTTGCCAAACGGCTTTTAAATCTAATAAATGAACCGATGCTATCACTAACACAACACCTAATGCCGCACTTGGAATAAACTCAAGTGGCGCAGTTAAGAAAATGGCGATGACTGCAATAATGGCCGCGGCAACAATTGAAACTAACTGGGTTTTCCCGCCGTTAGCATCGTTGACGGCGGTGCGAGAATCGGCACCACTCACAGCAAAACCTTGAGACAAAGCTGATGCGATATTGGCAATACCTAATGCCCTGAACTCTTTGTCGGCATCGATGTCATAACCATTTTTAGCAGCAAAACTGCGCGCGGTTAGCATCATGCTCACAAAGCTGACAACCGCTAAGTTAAGCGCAGGCATCACCAACTCACGTATTATACCAACACTAAACTCTGGCGTTTGAAACAAAGGCAAACCACCAGCGACGGAACCAATTGTTTTTACGTCAAATTGCTCTAAATTAAACACCCAAACTAAAATGGCCCCAAAGGCTATGGCAAACATTGAGGCAGGCCAACTCGGTTTAAGTCGTTTCATGCCAAAATAAACGCCGACGGTTAAAATCGCCATCAACAATGTCGGGATATGCGTTTTCGATAAATATGTCGGTGCCCCACCTAATCGCTCAAGTAGATAACGTTCATCAAATGTAAAACCGAATATTTTTGAAAATTGACCGACAATAATGGTAATGGCAACACCATTTAATAATCCCATTAAAATGGGTTTTGATAAAAAATCGGCTAATACACCTAACTTAAATCGGCTGGCAATTAAACACCAAAAGCCCGTCATGGCTGTCATGGTCATCACTAATTGCCAGTGTTTGACACTATCACCTGCAGCAAGAGGGGTCACTACGGCGGCGATGACCGCACAGGTTGCGGCATCAGGGCCGACTATTAGCTGCTTAGAGGTACCAAATAACGCATAGACCATCATTGGCAGCACACATGAGTACAAGCCAACTGCAGCATTAACACCCGTTAACTGTGCATACGCAATCGCCACAGGAAGTGCCACCGCTGCAACAGACAGCGCCGCCTTCATATCATCGGCAAACCACTTGCGCTCATAATTAACGAGGGTATTTAAACCGGGCATAAACTCATACAAACGTGACAACACAGCACTTTCCTTGTCAACAAAGCCAAAAAGGTATCATAGGTTTTTATTAAAAAAATTACAGCCACTCAAATGTAATATTTTTGCAATATTAACGATAAATCATTAAATTCAGTTTAGTGTCATTCTAATGAATGACGTGAATACTCCCCACCAAATAAAAAGTGAAATCATCAATTAGCAGTCAATCGATACAAAAGGGTATCATTTCTTCCCCCTAGCAAAGTGTTAATCTTGATTTACAGGTGAAACAATTGCCTGCATCGATGAGAAAAATTGATACTTTTGATTACAAAATCTCAAATCAACAAACCCGATTGCGTGTTAGACTAAGCCGATAAAATGCTTGGCCGTTTCTCGTTTGTTTTCCTACAACGGATTATCACATTTTTCAGCTTTGAGGTTTTTGTGTCTCGTTCTCAAAATATAACGCCACAAAGTGCATTTCCGCACTTAGCCATGTTGATCCCGATGCTAGCAGCCATTGTTGCCATCACCCCTTTAGCTATTGATATGTATTTACCGGCAATGTCGACACTGGCTAAGAGTTTTGGTACTGATGTCACCATGGTGCAGCAATCGTTAAGTATTTACTTAGCGGGTTATGCCTTGGGAATGCTAACGTTTGGACCGATTGCTGACAAAATTGGCAGAAGACCACTCGTGATCATCGGTTTAATTGGTTTTAGTGTAGTGAGTTTATTGCTGGCACTTACACAGACCATTGAACAATTTCTTGTACTGCGTTTTTTACAGGCGTTTATTGGTGCAGCTGCTACGGTCGTTGTTCCGGGGTACATCAAAGAAATTTACGGTGAAAATACCGCTAAAGGCATGTCTTACGTCAGTTTAATTATGATGTTAGCACCTCTTATTGCCCCTACCATTGGCAGCTTTATATTAGAACTTGGCGATTGGCATTTAATCTTTTTTGTATTGAGCTTTTATGCTGCCTTGCTGTTAGTGCTTATACTGCTAAAACTAAAAATGCCCAGTGACACAGACAAACTTCAACGTAGTCAAAAGTCATTTTTTAGATCCTACTACACGGTATTTTCACGCCAAGGGGTAAAACTGCATATTGCGAGTGGTGTATTAACTTCTTTTGCTTTTTTCTGTTATCTCACAGCTTCACCTTTTATCTACATGGAAGTGTTTGGATTAGATAAATCACTGTTTGCCATCTTATTTAGCTCCAACGTTGGCGCACTAATGTTAGCCAACATAGTTAACTCACGCATTGTCAGTCGTTATGGCTCTAAACGTATGCTGCATGCAGGTACTTTTTTTGCCACCCTGGCGGCCATCGGATTAGTGTTAGTTAATGTGTTTGATTTAAGTTATCACTTTACCGTGATGATGCTTATCCCACTCATGGGGGCGTTAGGGATAATGTCAGTTAATGCCGATGCGATTGTACTCATGAAGTTTAAGCAGGAGACAGGCACAGCAACAGCGGTCATTGGCACACTTAGATTTGGTTTTGGTGCCACTGCTGGGCCATTATTAGCCTACTTTTATACTGGAACCGCAGTGCCATTTGCCAGTTTAATGCTTTTTGCGATTGTTATAGTGGCGTTGTGTCAAACATTGCAAAACTATCAAAGTAAGTCGCATACCTTTACGGACTAATGTTAAAACAATCAGTATTATTGTTTATAACCAAGCCATTACATAAAAGTAATGGCTTTTTTTATGACAAAAAAAACCTATACGTTGTCACTTGGTCGGCTTAAATCGCCTTAGATTGCAATTTCTTTAGATTAAATATGAATTATTTTCAAATAGTTTAAAAAAATAAATAAAAGACTTGCAGTAAATATTGATTTACATATGATGAATCTATCGCGTTCTCCTGAGCGGATAATGGCACTAAGACACGACTTAGGCCCTTAACAAGTTTAGATAACCATTTAAACTTATTTTTTAGAACGATTACCGTCGTTGTATGCAAGATACTGTTTACCATAACGGTAACTTAAGAGGATTCATTTCATGGAAAAGCTTTCTGGCGCAAGTATGATTGTGCGCTCCTTAATAGATGAAGGTGTAAGCCACATTTTTGGTTACCCCGGTGGTTCTGTTTTAGATATCTATGATGCCCTCCACAAAATTGCTGGTGTTGAACACATTTTAGTTCGCCATGAGCAAGCAGCCGTTCATATGGCCGATGGTTATGCTCGTGCCACAGGTAAGGTTGGGGTGGTATTAGTCACCTCTGGCCCAGGAGCAACCAATGCCATCACAGGTATTGCGACAGCCTACATGGACTCTATTCCACTGGTAGTATTATCCGGTCAAGTACCGAGTTCGCTGATTGGTAACGATGCTTTCCAAGAATGCGATATGATTGGTATCTCACGCCCTATCGTCAAGCACAGCTTTTTAGTTAAAAATCCAGCTGATATACCTGAAATTGTCAAAAAAGCATTCTTCATTGCTTCGACGGGCCGCCCGGGCCCTGTTGTTATAGACTTACCTAAAGACTGTTTAAACCCAGATATTCTGCATGATTACGTCTATCCAGAAAGCGTAAAAATGCGTTCATATAATCCTACAACCACAGGGCATAAAGGCCAAATACGTCGTGGTTTACAAGCATTATTAACCGCGAAAAAGCCTGTGCTTTATGTAGGCGGTGGAGCAATTATTTCTGAATGCGATCAACAAATTTTATCGCTTGCAGAACAACTTAATATTCCGGTGATTTGTACATTAATGGGCTTAGGTGCATTTCCTGGCACGCATAGACAAAGTTTAGGTATGTTAGGCATGCATGGCACATTTGAAGCCAACAATGCTATGCATAACTGTGATCTTATTTTTGGTATTGGGGTTCGTTTTGATGATCGTACCACCAATAATGTTGAAAAATACTGTCCAAATGCGACCATTTTACATATCGATATTGATCCTGCCTCCATTTCAAAAACCGTCAGAGTCGATATACCTATTGTTGGTTCAGCTGACAATATCTTAGATACTATGCTTGAGTTGCTTGCTGAATCTGATGAAAAAAATGATACCGCAGCATTAGATGCCTGGTGGCAGGACATTACTGATTGGCGCGCACAAAAGTGCCTAGAGTTTGATAGAACCACTGATCGTATAAAGCCACAGCAGGTGATCGAAACACTACATAAGTTAACAAATGGCGATGCTTATGTGGCATCTGATGTAGGCCAACACCAGATGTTTGCAGCGCTATATTACCCCTTTGATAAACCCCGTCGCTGGATAAATTCTGGCGGTTTAGGCACCATGGGCTTTGGTTTGCCAGCCGCTATGGGCGTTAAGATGGCGTTTCCTGAAGAAACGGTTGTATGCGTTACCGGTGATGGTTCAATTCAAATGAATATTCAAGAGCTTTCTACCGCACTTCAATATGATACGCCTGTAAAAATCATCAACTTAAACAACCGTTTCTTAGGTATGGTGAAGCAATGGCAAGACATGATTTATTCTGGCCGTCACTCACACTCTTATATGGATTCGGTACCTAACTTTGCCAAAATTGCCGAAGCTTACGGCCATGTGGGTATGACTATCAGTGATCCTAAAGAATTAGAGTCAAAATTAGCAGAAGCATTAGCAATGAAAGACCGCTTAGTTTTTGTCGATATCAGTGTAGATGAAACAGAACATGTCTACCCAATGCTGATTCGAGGCGGAGCAATGAATGAAATGTGGTTAAGCAAAACGGAGAAAAGCTAATGCGTCGTATTATTTCAGTATTACTTGAAAACCAACCCGGTGCCCTTTCTCGCGTTGTCGGCTTGTTTTCACAGCGCGGTTATAACATTGAAAGCTTGACGGTTGCCCCAACAGAGGACAACACCCTTTCTCGTTTAAATATCACAGTGATTGCCGACGAAAAAGTGCTAGAGCAAATTGAAAAGCAACTGCATAAATTGATTGATATTTTAAAAGTTGCCAACATCACTGAAGCGGCCCACATCGAGCGCGAACTCGCACTTGTAAAAGTGAAAGCCCAAGGTGAAACACGCGAGGAAATAAAACGCACAGCGGATATTTTTCGCGGTCAGATTGTAGATGTAACAGCAAGCCTCTATACCATTCAAATGGCGGGTCCAAGTGAAAAGATTGATGCCTTTATTGGTGCACTTGCTGAGGTGACTAAAGTGATAGAAGTATCTCGATCAGGGGTAGTCGGCCTGTCTCGCGGTGAAAAGTGTATGCGAGCCTAGTAAATCATGCATCGCAAACAAAAAAGAGCCTTAGAAAACTAATGGCTCTTTTTTATTGCGGTAAACTCGATTAAATGGGTCGCATTTAAATCATTGTAATTTAAAGGTACTAACTTGTGTCCGCATAGCGTTAGCTAACTTTGATAGCTCATCAACTGAAAAACTCAACTCCTCTGCCGCCTTAGTTGAATGTTTTGAAATATCGCTGATAGTAATAATACTGCGATTAATGCTTTCCGCGACACTAGATTGCTCTTCTGCAGCTGTCGCGATATGGGTATTTAATTCGGTAATATTATCAACTGTAGCTACAATTTCTTTTAAGGCATCTCCTGCTAAATTGGTATTTTTATTAGCGTCATCAACTTGAGCCATGCCTGACTCCATAGAAACCACTGCTTTTTTAACGCCTTGTTGCAAGCTATCAATCATAGTTTCAATTTGCAATGTAGACTCCTGAGTTCGCTTAGCCAAAGTTCGCACTTCATCAGCCACAACGGCAAATCCTCGGCCTTGTTCTCCTGCCCTTGCGGCTTCAATAGCCGCATTTAACGCCAGAAGATTGGTTTGCTCAGCAATGCTTTTAATCACATCCAACACTTTTCCAATATTTAAACTCTCACTCGCTAATAACGATATGACTTCAGAGGTTTCTTGAATTTTCAACGAAAGCAGAGACATACTTTGTATTGATTGCTGCACAATTAAGTCGCCATTGGCAGCATGAATATCGGCATTTTTAGCTGAATCTGCGGCTGCGGTAGTACTTTGTGCCACTTCAGCAACAGTCGCCGTCATTTGATTCATTGCCGCAGCCGTTTGCTCTGTTTCACATTGCTGATTTTGCATTCTTGTATTCGTTTCACGTGTAAAGTTATTAAGGTTTTCTGTCGAACTATTAATCGTAACCGCAGCCTCAGAGATCGACTCTAAAATACTTCTTAAATGCTCAATTACACCTGTTAAATCATTCGATATTTGACCTAACTCATCATTATTCAATGGTTTAAAAACCAAAGTTAAATCTGAATCTCTTTTGATTATTTTTAATTTACCAAGAATATCAATAATCGGTGTCATAACACTGCGTTTTACCCAAACACTTAAAACAACACTGGCAATAATGGCGCAAATAGCGAGGAGTAAAAATAACTTAACCGACTCACTTGCAGAATCAGTAACCGCTTGTTTTTCATCACCAGCCACCCTAATTTGCAAAGCAACTAACTCAGAGATTTTTCCACTAATCGGATCAATAACTTGATATAAAGGTATGATCTCGTCAGCCAACTGACCTTTAATATTTCCAGAAAAATTATCCAGCTTTTTAATAAGTTGTTCTATTTGATTGTCAGCAGGACCAAACATCGCACTGGCCTGTTTAGCTAATAAGGCCTCTTCTGTCGTTAATTCCGTGGCCATGTATTTGGCCCAAAGAGTACTGATGTTGCTATTGGCATTTTTGAGCGCGGTTGCTGCTTCCTGGGCCGTAAAATCACCAGCATTAGCTTTGTTCACAGCATCAATTACATACACAGCATAATCGTCACCAATAATTTTCAAATCCTCTAATGGCACAACTCTGTCGTTATATATTCGAATCACACCTTGCTCAATTTTTCCCATCATATTGATTGCGACAGCACAGATACAAATCAGCAGTGCAAGAGGAATTAAAGAGCTTAAAAGCATCTTCTGTTTAATTTGCAAATTCATCTTAGCCACCCTTTAGAAATGATAAAGTTATCCTTCTACAGGTTCTGTCAGTCCATTAGTGGAACCAAAATAATTGTCAGTGTGAAAGGAGGAAAGATTTAACGGCGTATGAAAAACAGCCACATTGACTAAATAAAAGTATTACACAAATTGATGGGATAGCGAGTTAGCAAGGTAGATTTATGAAATATGACTCTATAAGGCTTCAAGAGCACTTAATCTTGAATAAAACATTTAAATTACAATATTATGCTTTATAATCAATAGGTTGTAGGTTGTTACGATAAAAAGAGCTTTAGAACTTAATAGCTCTTTTTATCTCAAATGCACTGTTTTCGATTAATCACATTAACATTATAGAGTTAATGTTCTTACGCATAACTAGTTAGTATTAGGTAAATACTTAAACTTTTTCATAAGCTCATAATGACTGCTTACGACTCTTTGAACTTGTTCATCTGTTAATTTTTCCTTCCATTGATGTTTCCCCCCTTTGCGGAAAAAAGCATTCGCATTTTCATGTTTCTCAACAAAACCTGATTTAGCTTCTTGAGATTTTAGCTGTAAGAAAGACGAGTGTTTAATTGCATTCTTTAGTCTTTTGGGGTCTTTCTTTAGTCCTAAAAAAGACTCCACCTTTCTAAAGGCTTTTTTGGGATCATCCAACATATCCTCATATCTCAATATTATTTTTGCATTTGTATCGCTCGTCCAACTTGAAACATGCATTGACCATGAAGTGATAATTTGAGGCACATGAAAACTTTCATTTGGTGTGCCAGTCATTTCTTCAGCTAGATAATCAATTGCTTCATCAATGCTGTAACCAAAATAATTAGCCATCGAAATGACAACATCTAAAGGGTTTCTTACTACATAAATAGCACCAGAAGTCACTGCAGAATTATGCAGAGGATAACCATTATATTCACCAAGATAGTTATGGGTTTTTACAAAAGTAGTGCCATGAGCTTGTTGGGCAATATCTGACTGAACTGAAGGACGGATTTTACAAATTTCTTCCAACGATAGTTCGGTAGTGCTTGTTTTATCCGTGGGAAGATAAGGTTGATATCGATGAGCGGCTGATTCAGCGGTCGAGATACGGTGCATGGTATTTATGTCTACAGCATTATCCTGATCTTGAATGTAATTTTCGATAAAAGCACGCACCCATGTATTACCAGATTTTGGGTATGAGGCAACCCAGACAATATTTCCCATCACTACTCCTTCCATGACTTAAATTTAAACTTTGTAAAACTAACTATAAATGTCTTCAATGGCAAGATTGAACAAGCTTAACCACCATTATTCAATACATTATTAATCGACGGTTTAATAAACCGAAACTAATCGTTCAAACGGCAAACCATTTACATAAAATCAAATTATTGTAATGACTCTAAAGCTAACCTAATAAAGTTTCTAGGCATTGCTCTTCAATACCATAAAAGTCTTTGATGGAGGCTATTTGTTGTAAAATAGCGCTGTTGTCACGCGGCTGCTTTCGTTTTTGAGCCAAAATCATTTTGTTTTTGCTTGTGTGTTCAAGAGAAATAAATTCAAACACTTGGGTATCGTATCCATTTGCTTCAAGTAGCAATGCACGTAAACCATCGGTCACCATTTCTGCTTCTTGCCCCATATGGATCCCATGTTGTAATAAGGGGGCTAATAACTGGGGACTTTTCATTTGCGGGCGAATTTGTTTGTGACAGCATGGTGAGCACATAATAATTTCTGCGCCAGTTCTTATCCCCATATGCAATGCATAATCGGTAGCTATATCACAGGCATGTAAAGCGATCATGATGTTGATCCCCTGAGCTTTAAAGTGCTGAACATCGCCTTGTTCAAATTTTATGCCCGTTAATGCTAACTTGGTAGCCGTTTGGTTGCATAAATCCACTAAACCCTGACGAAGCTCAACGCCCGTAACCTGATTTTTTACTTGAAGTTTATCTACAAAATAATCATGCACAGCAAAAGTTAAATAAGCCTTGCCCGAACCAAAGTCTGCAATATGAACCTCATTACTATTAGCCAAACCAGTTTGGTCTATGGCACGCGATAACACTTCAATAAACTTGTTTATTTGTTTCCACTTACGTGACATTGACGGAATGATTTCACCATTAGCATCAGTAATTCCGAGTTCTCGTAAATATGGGCGATGCTGCTCAACAAAACGTTTTTTGGCGCGGTTATGAGACACGGCTTCGGTTGTGCTGAGGATATCAGTCCCTTTGTTCTTTGGGGCATTTTTATTACGATACTTATTAATGAGCACCTTGCCTTTCTTACTGATACTTAATTGAATTTCCCACTCAAGCGTGATTAAGTGTGCACTTAGAAAGTCATTTTCAAGCCATTGTTGGCAAAGCTTGGTGAGATCGCCCAGCTCAATATTCTTGGTAATATGGTTAGTACGATATTCATATAAACAAGACGCAAGTCGCTGACCTTTTAACTCAATAGCACGCACTGCTATGCGTTTAAGCTCTTTGTCATCACCACGATATTTTGAAAACACTAAACGCTGCAGTGTGTTATCAATTAATGCGTAGCTACATTCTTGGACAAAGCTGTTAAGTTCTGAGGGGGTGGCATTTGACATTCAATTCTCGTTTACAGTAAATAATTTAAAGCTGCCGACACAAATCCAAAAGATAACTAGCGGCGATTCAATCCGCCTATTCTACACCATCTGTGCTAGGTATTTCCTAACTGGATGACATGTTTATTACAACTACAAGCGAATCTGGCCAATAAAACATATCCGTCTAAACACAGAATTAGTTTTTGAGATAACTTTTTCTAGAATTGAATAAAAAAGGATTAGTACTAACCAACCCTTTTGATCTTGTCTCTATTACTCATACTCAGTTGCATAGGTTTCTGCATAAGTGTGTGAGTAAAGCTCAAAGAGATTTCCAAACGGGTCTTCTAAGTAAACCATTTTTGCAGGCTTGCTATCATCTTCAGGGTGATAACGCATAATGTCCATTCTTACTTTTCCACCAAATTCTTTGGTTTTCGCGATCACTCCGTCAAAGTCATCCGTTTGTAGACAGAAGTGGAAAATCCCGATTTTCGAAAAATCAACAACATGACGTTCCGCTCGTACATTCATTTCAAACAACTCAACACCAATACCATCAGAGGTCATTAAATGGGCAATATTAAACCCCTTAAAACCTTCACCAAAAACAGCAATACACATTCTGCCAATCGCTGATTCACGTTCTTCTAGCACTTTGCTGTTTCCCATCACTATGCTCAGTCCCAAAGCTTTAGTATAAAACTCAACAGCTTTATCCATATCACCGACCATAATACCAACGTGATTCATTTTCATAATCTGCTCCAAATTCAAATATCGTGTGGGTTTTACTCATGGACTAAGTATATAGAGAATATTGATTATTAAAAATTATCATAAATTATCATAAACATAATTTTAATTTATCAATGTGTTTACACTGGTGTTGTTATTTTTTATGTGAACGATAATAAACCCAGCCACGCTAAAGGAAACTGGGACGATAATTACCACGATATTTTAACTTAAATGAAATAAAGCAAAACCAGATTGAGGTTTACAGGAAGAATGCTGTGTTTAATTAAAATAAAATCAGCTTAAGGTCTGCTATAAATTTTTTTGAAAAATTGGAGTAAATACTTAAAACAATAGTGTTAATTTTTTAACAACCATCATGTTAATAGATTGTTACACACAGTCCCAACTAACTTCCCCTCTATTGTTATTCTTATGCTAATTGGATTTAACACATTCAAACAAACGCAGCTTGATTGCCATAAAATAGCAATTTTTAACGGTTGCAATCTTTTATTTCTGCTCTATTTTGATGGGGGGAAATAAAAAACATTCCTAATGTTTGACAGAAAATTATAACAATAATGCTAGCGCCTCTATGGCCGTAGTCGCAAACAATAGACAAGGATTTCAAATGAAAAAATCACTTTTGTTACTCTTAACCGGATTAATAACTGGGGCTGCACAAGCCGCTGTTGGGGGATATCCGGTAGTGTTAATCCACGGCTTTCAACCTGATAATTTACAAAGCAAACCGACAGGGGAAGAGGTTAGCAGTAATGGAGAACAATACTGGGCACAATATTGGCTAGACCGTGCTGATGAGCGTATCGATTGGCCATCACAAGAGAGAATTGCCAATAAAATCACCAGTGATTATGTTTGGCCCAAATTACAACAAATGTCACGAGAAGGCACCTGCGCCAGTGGTTGCGTATTTGTAACCCACTCCACAGGTGACTTAGTCACACGTTATATTATTGATAATCAAGCATTATGGTTACAAAATGCTGGCATGCAGCCATTAAACATTGTCGCCACCTTCGATTTTGCCGGTGCTGGCGGTGGTGTAGAATTAGCTGATCTTGCTGTCAATGTGGCCAATGGAACAGGACTTATCGATGCCACATTAAAATTTGCTGTATCTTTATGGCTAGGTAATACCCCTACCCCCTCAACAATCGGTGTTCTCAATGACTTACGCGTCAATAGCGCTCGCAAGCTTGCAGCTTTTCCAGATAGCCGAGTCCCTAGATTACGTTTTGCAGGAGCGGGGTCAGATTTCTTGGGGGCAACAGGTGCGTTTTTACCTGGTGAAGATGATGGCGTAGTTGCCAGTCATTCGAGTTGCGGAGCAGCGTCGGTAGGCAGCTATAACAGTTGCTCACGCAGTGTTGCATTTGATGGTAATCTTACTTCTGTGAGTGCCCCTAGCCAGTTTATGCCAAATCATTACCCTATGTTAATGAGTGAGGGTTACAGCCACGCAGATACTATTTTAAACAACGCCAAAGATGAAGTCACCACAGCTAATAGTAGCGCCAGTTATCTTAATGGTGATAATTTACAATTTAATACCTATGAAGAAAAACGTGGTTGGTGGATATTTAGCTCTCGTTATAGATTAGTCAGAAACTCGGCTAACACCAGTATGTCATCTCTCATCTATCAGGCGGCAAATTAACCCTTGAAGAAAAAACAGCACAAAAAAATGTTCAGCTTAATCACCCTGCTAGCGTGTCTAGCAGGGTACTGGTATTTGAGCCCAGAACCAACTAACACCCAGCCTCAGGTTTTGCCGTTAGTTAAACAAGAACCTGCAATTGCAAAACAAGTAACTGAAGCATCGCTAAAAAAACCTCAAATTAAACATCAGATAGACATAATTCCAGAATCTATCAGCGAGAGTTTCTCTATATTAGCTGAAGCTTATGCTACCGAATTAACGATCCCTTCTTATTCAGTTCCAATCACGCCTGAGGATACCCATTTACTCAACCCCAACAATTATCTGCCCCAGCAAGTGCCATTACAAAATGGAGGCAGCGCCAGCATAGTCCTAACTAAATACCGCTATAGTTATCCTGAGCCTATTCTAGTCAAACTAGTTGTTAATGGTATGGTTGTGACCGCCGCTGTGGCCTCGATTAAAAGCGAACTTGGCTTAGCAGAAAATATATTAGCTAAAGCGGACATGTCAGAAGAACAGGGAGAATGGACTGTAAACCTCAAAGCCAAAGAAGAATGGGATGAACCAGTGCAAATCAGTGTGACGTTTGATGCCAACGGTAAAAAGCAGACCCTATCGACAGGCATTGAATATAGCCACCCTACAGCCACGATTACTGGTGTAGGTTCCGTGCGAGCTGAAGGTAGTGATATGGTTATACCAGTTAAGCTTACCGTAGAAAAAGCAGGACATTATCGTTTGCGGGCGAATTTATTCACAACAAACGACCAGCCAATCGCATTGCTAACCCAATCTAAAAACCTGAGCGAAGGTGATGTCACAATGGAGCTTAAAGCCTATAAAGCGGTGCTATCCTCACACTCTGCTGGCTTCAAGTTAAGTTCTTTTGTAGTAGAACTACGTCCAGGCGTCCCCGGAGAGCTAACTCGATATGGTCATAGCAAGCAGCCTAGTTTTGATCTGGGGGATTTTGCCGTTGAGCAGCTATCAGATGAGCTATGGCAACCCAATGAACAAGAGCAACAACGCTTGGAGTTTCTGCAGAAAATGAGTGGCAGCTAAAAAGAGTGGAATATACCTTGTTGGATGCTTTGTTTATGTAAAAAACAGATACATTGTCTGAGTCAATCATTATGGAGAGCTCTTCAAATCCCAAACAACAAAAAAGCCTCATCGTTTCTGATAAGGCTTTTTCGATAAATATGGCGCAGGGATAGCTTGCTTGTTATTAAAGAGGAACCCTGGCTTTGAATCTTTACAATTCGCCAAACAAAAAGGCCTTATCTTTCGATAAGGCCTCTTCATTAGAATGTGGCGGAGGGATAGGGATTTGAACCCAAGAAACCAGCCACAAAATAAAACTAAAATTCATTATAATCAATAACTAATCGAAAAATCACACCTCAGAAAGTGAACATTCGTAGTCGATATATGACATTTAAATATTTATTGGTTAGATTGTCAATGATTGAAATTATCAGGCTGCATTCAGATTTTAAAGAAATCGCACGAAGAGAGCCACTAAGTGTGTTTGCCTGCTGTAGTGGCTAAGAACACGAGGATTTGACAGCTAAATGACAGACAAAGTAGATGAATTTGTTGATTGATTTTAATTTGACTGCAAAAGCAGTCAAATAAGTTAGGCTCGCCTATTGACTGGCGGGAGGCTCATATGTGTTATAGCTCTGCTATGTGCGTGAGAGTTTCTGGATAACGTTGCACTAATTTCAAAAGCGTAATTGCTTGCCCATTTGGCGCCCTACGTCCTTGCTCCCAGTTCTCTAATGTACGGGGTGATGCATGAAGTAAGCTAGCAAACACACCACGTGACATATGAAATTTTTCTCTAATATGTACAATTTCATTAGGTGAGATATCAAGTTCACTTACATCATTAACCTGATGTGTTTTAAGGGTAAGCTTTCCCTCTGAATGCTCTTTTTCCTCAACAAGAGCCGAGCTTAATTCTGTAAATAAATCACGATTGCTCATTGCGCCATACCTCCATAAAGGACTTTAACTGTTTCTTTTGATCTGCGGTTAAATCCGACATTTAATTTTTTCATAAATAATAAATAGAAACGTCGTTTTTCATCAAGGAAGTAATAAATAACTCGTGAACCCCCACGTTTTCCTTCACCCATACTTGCAACTCTAACCTTTCGCAAACCGACTGTACCTTTAATCACATCACCCTGCTTCGGGTTTGACATTAACTCAAATTGAAACAGCCTAAACTCTTCGTCACTGAGGTGTTCATCTCGGTATTTCTCAAATATTTTTGATTCTACAAATATACATTTCATAAATGAAGTGCACGCAAATAGCGTATAGAAAGCAAGAAGGGATACGAATGAGCTATAACGGGGAAACATGCCACCCATTGTTAATCTTATGCTTAACACACGCTTAGGTAAAGGCGACGTTATGCGCAATTAACTATGGGTGTCAGGATTTTTTGTATACCTTTCAAATAAAAAGCCGAGTATCAGAGTAACTCGGCTTGAAAAAGATATGCTTATGCAGTTCTGAGGTTAGTTAACGGTTTAGCGCACTACGTTCAGATAATCATTTTTGTCGCGCTCTCGTTCAATATTCATTCGTGATGGAATATAGGTGTTAAACCCAGGTTCGCCGCCAAACCAGAGCTCTGCATTACGTTCTTCACGTTCGATGATATAGAACATGCGTTCACCGTTAATAGTGGTACTGGCAACTGGATACCAGTAGCGTTTAGCAAACACAGACCTTTCGATAATGACATAGTCTGGCGTGACGCTATAACTTACCGGTGCGTTTTCACCAAATTCCATCGAGCTTAGTCCATTAGCGTCTGGTGCGCTCCATGCGACACCAAAAGTATTGGTTACATCAGTGGTACTGAAATCCCATCCCCATAATTGTCCTGGTTCTAGATAACCAAACTCATCATATAGGCTAGGGATCCAAGCGTTAATTTCGCCAGCCCAAAATTGTGAGTCAGTTACGTGGGTTAAGTAGTTAGCATCGAGAGTGAATCCTGACTGGCCTTTGACCCAAATATTATAAGTTGCGAACCGATCGACTCCGTTATCAAAGGTTGAAAAAACACCAAACTCGATACCTGATTGATCAATAATTTGGTTGGTTTGCACCATACCGTTAGCATAGGTAATGACAAGTTTTCCTTCACCATCGACCATCCAGTTAGCATCGACTAGTGAAATGGCACCTGAGGTTTGATTTGAGGCTGAAAACGTTATCAGCTCCGCATAAGCACTCTCGGGAAAGATAAAATCGTCATAGGCCCGCTTACCTTCGGAGTAATGGTATATGCCACCCCAGTCTCCCTGAACACACGTTGCTCCAGATGAACAAACTCCATCAAATGGGATAGGTGTAACATCAGAACTTGATCGTAACGTCTGGTTAGTGGTGTTGAACGCATATTTAGGTAGGGCGATGGTCAAGGTTGAGCCATCAAGTAATAAAATATCGGGAGTCACAATTTCACTACGTGACTCTACAGATACAATATCGACCAAGTTGCCATCGACGACTCTTGTATAGTTACGTTGTAATTCAGTGCTGAAATAGTGAAAACCGTTTTCTGTCCCACCACCGGCATAAAAAGCATCAATTTCTGCTTGATTATCGGTGACATCCTCAATATTAAATCCAAGTTGCTCTAATTGCATAGGAAAACTGAGAATGATATTCAGACGACCATTATCTACTTGCCAAGTAAATGCTTCGTTCACAGCTATGCCATTGTTACCTTGGAAGCCCAAAGTATTACCTGTATTGTTAGATAAATTAAATTCTAAGGCCGAACCGCTACGAGACATATAGCCTGGCTGAGCTTTATCAACAACATAGTAAAGTTCAGGAATGTCATTTATGTTAAATCCTGCCACTAAGTTACTGTCCGATAAAATTTGTGCAACTGCATTATCAAGATCTTCAGCAGGGGTTGCTTGCACAAAACTATCCACAGCAGTTTCATCACTAATAAAATCTAACACACTGTCAAAACCATCGGGCAAGCTATAGCTTGGGTTATCTACAATCAATTTGATTACCGCAGCAAGCTTAAATAGCTGGGTAGCATCTATTGCCGTTTCGGCTGCTTGCAGCTCTGCACTGGTTGTGGGTGCAATGCCGCCATTGGCTTCAACCGCTAACACATAGCTTGCTGTGGTAACGTTGGTAACATTAACGGGATCGGCTTCTGATAGCACTTTTTCAAAGCTGCCAACCATATTCACGAAATTAATTTCATCGCCGCTGCCTGCTTGTGTAGCACTCGACTCAACGACCAATAACTGGTCAATGTTGGTGGTCAGAATATCTAAACTATAGGCACCATTGGCATCTGCGACTGTGGTAAACCTTTGTCCGTTTAATGTAACAGACACGGTGGAAAATGGGATAGGTTCATCAGTGACAAGTCCTGTGATAGTTGCACTGTACCCCCCGCATAGCTCCGGTGCTTTGTGAACATACGCAGTCGTCATACTATCTATGTCATCGTTAACGATTACGCCTACTTCGCAGGGGATATATCCTAATTCTTGCGCGCCTATTTTGGCTTTAAATTCACGCCTTTCTTGCAGCTGTGCAACAATAAAGCTCGGGTTATTAGCATCGACGATGGTGATGCTATTTGCAGTGTGTTTATCATGATGTGATTTGTGGTACTTGTCAGGCTTGATAACGCCTTTAACCATTAACTCATTTTGGTGCTGGTGGTATTTCGCTTTGGTGATTTTTGCAGAGTCTGCTATTGCTGCCGGACTGAAGAGTAAATTTAGGGCAATAATAGCCGCGCCGATTTTGAGGTACATAATTAATTCCTTTTTGTATTTGTCTCAGCGAGACTCTCCCTCACTGAGCATTTGTTAAAAGGAGTCATACTCCATGATTGGCTCCTTATATCCATGGATTTCAGTATCGAATTGTAGCTAGAATCCATAAATTGGCTATAAAAGTAGCACAACATCGAGAAATTGCTATAAAACCGTGGCCAATTTTGCTTGACCCCTACAAGTCCAGATTTTTTAGAAGTTCAGTTTGGCCTTTAGCATTTATGCCAAATACGCAAAGCTCTCCTAAGCTCGTTTCAATGCAAGCATATGCTTCTTGTTTGAGTAACTTTCCTAGATCTAGTGCCATATTCTCTATCTACGCCTAACAGCTTATTGAACGGACAAATAAATTTAAAGTCGACCGTTTAAGTTATTGATTAATAACATCCTACATTTGCTATATTATTGAAGTAAAACAAATAATTGTGCCTAACAGACAATAACAAACCGAGCTTGCACGTAAAGTAGAATTTTGCGCACTGTACTAAAAATTAAAGACAACAAAATCAGATCTTTATGATTTCTCTATTTTAAAGTGATACAACTAAAGAACAATTTTCAATCGATTTTTAGCGTAAATCGATGGAACACAATTACACCTGTACATAAAATCAGTACATGACACATAAAAGTGTGCATATTGATTTTATCTTTCACGCTTTTGATTTTTTCACATGCGTAGCATGTGGTTGTTGGGGTTAAGGGGTTTCCCCTTGCCCGAGCTTGTATCCGACCTTTTTGGAACAAAAAGTGGGATACAAGCGTACCGGGTTACGTTGTAGTCCCACATAATTGTGGGCTGCTTTGGCTTCGCACTCACGGAGTGCGAAGCGGTTTAAATTGCATTCTTTAAGTGAAAAGTGACGTGAAATGAGCGTGAAATGAGCGTGAAATTAACGCAAAAAAGGTGAAAAATCGATTTCTCAGCAAGATTTATTATCGATTTACGCCCGTAGGATTTGATAAGCGTTGCTGAGAAATGATGCAGCGGGTACGTTTCATCATTCCTCAGACTCATTATTGGCTCTGAGAGAGTAAATTGTTGGCGTATAAAGTCACTCAGATTTGACTGATTGTTGTCATTTATTTCATCTTACAGTCACCAATTAAGTCAAAAAATCGCTCATATAAATCAGTTTACTCAATCCTACGAGCAAAAATTGGCGCAAAAAGTATCAAACAATACAGCTAGTGACCGACTAAGCGGTATGTCGTGCCTAATACCGCATCGGCAAGTGTTCCCCTTGACCCCTTTTCAATCAAACGCTTTATATGGGTTGTAACAAATTCAGCGCGTACTCGACTTTATCTACCACTGGCTTGAGTGTTTTGACATCATATTGCTTACCGTATCGCCCATAAGTGATGTTGTGATAAACGTGTCCAACAAGCTGTGCCACCATCGATTCTTCTGTTTGCAGTTGTTTAAGCTCATCAATAAAGGTGTGACGGAATGAATAGGCTGTAGGTCGTTTACCTGCGATAAAGTGTAGTTGGTCGAGTAATTTGCCAAACTCACGACAGAACTTGTGTGACCAAACACCATCGCTACTGGGTTGATAATGAAATAACGGGCTGCTTGTTAAATGACTGTTTTTTAGCTGACTGTTTTTTGATGTTCGGTCATTAATGGTTTGAACGAAATCAATAAAACCGAGTTCAATGAGCTTTTGATGCAGTGGAACGGTTCGTTTTGACTGTGCGGTCTTGAGTTGTTGGCTCATGCCCTCATTGGTGACGTGAATGACGTTGATGCCATCGATGACGGTTATATCATTACTGTGTAGCTGACAGGCTTCTGAAGGTCGTAAACCGTGATAGAGCATCAATAGCGTTATCCATTTAAAGTCTTGGCTTTTGTCGATAAAGTCTTGTGATTGCAGTACGTGTTTTAATTGCTTAGGTTGCCAGCGCTGACGCGCTAAATCATGTCCAGCTTGATTACTTGGCTTGGACAGTTTTACTTCATCAAACGGGTTAGCGGTGGTGTAGCGCATCAGTTTGCACCATTTAAAAAACTGCGATACCGCCGCTAGGTAGTCTTTATTACTTTTATGGCTTCGCCCTTCTTCGAGCAAGCAATCCTTGTATTCCATCGCCTCAGCGCTAGTAATGTCGAATACATCATCTAAGTGAGTTCGCTCAATAAAGTGGCCTATACGTTGATTTAGCTGCTTTACCGTTAAGACTGAGACAGACTGCTTTTGTTTAGACGCAATAAATTTAATTAGTGCATCAATTAATGTGACGTTAGCGACTGAATTTGTTTGTTTTTTACTACCCGAACTATTTGACAATGCCAAGTTTGTTGATGAGGGATAATTGTCATATGTCGCACTATTATGGGCTAATTGCGTTGGCCGAGTGGGAATAAACTGGATGATTTCCCGCACTGGCTTGGCATTTTCATCAAGCGTTTCTGTTACCCCAACAAAGCCTTCACGGGCATCATTAATCAATTGATTAACGTGTGCTTTAAACGCATCAGGCTGTGATTGTGGCGTTAAGTTACTGATTAATGGTCGTAAGATACCTGCAACAACAAGGTTACGGCCAATAGCGATTGAGCGCTGTTTAGTGAGCAAAGATACTTTGATGTCGGCAGCGAAGCCTTTATCGCGCAGAGAAGCTGGCAACACCATGCGGGTGTAATAGGTACAATTTGTGGCTCTGAATAGGTACATATGTCTCAGTCATCCGTTTTGGGTCTGAGAATATGATTTTTCAAATGCTAGAAAGCAAAAAAGCCATTGATTATCAATGGCTTTTTCACTTTATAATATGGCGGAGGGATAGGGATTTGAACCCTAGAACGGGGTAAACCGTTGCCGGTTTTCAAGACCGGTGCATTCGACCACTCTGCCATCCCTCCGAACGCGGCAAATAATATAAGTATCTCGGGTGCTTGTAAACTATAAATTTAAAAAAAAACACCAAATGTTCAGCATTTAACCGTAAAGAGGTGTTTTTATCCAAAACGATTAAACACTGTACACATAATAGCGGCTTGATAATCTAATTGCCTACCGAGTGTTGGATTCATTTAAAGACTTTGCAGCTCATTATGCTACTATTTGAGTCATTATCTTTTGGTTATTGTCCATTTATCACTTTATGAATTCAACATTACTCCCTAGTGCCAAACTTGCGCCGCAATTCCATGTGCCTAAAGAGGTGCCAAGCACTTTTTATCCTAGCCATTTATTATTAGGGCAAGACAGGGTCGTTAATAGTTTTAAATTAATGAGCAAACTCAGTGGGCAACACTTTTTTTTAGCTGACTTTCCTGGCATTGATAGAGTCGATTTTATCGAAGCACTATGCTCACAAGTTGATACGCCAACTGATCAATTTCTGGTCGCGACTAAACCTGCTGAAGAGACAGCCATAACATTCAAATGGCAGCCTCAACGCCCTCCAGAAAATGTAGGCACGATTGCAAAGCAACAATCACTTTTTTGTTATTTACAGGGTCAGATTAAAAGAAATGACTTACTCGGCAAAATGCAAAAAACGGACAAAAGCAGTCAATATAAAGCTGGCGCGTTAGCATCAAACCATTTTGTGTTTATTTGTTTGCATTCAATTTGGAAACGCGAGGGACTTTGGGAGCTGCTGCTACAAATATTATCTGATGGCGAATATCGCATAAACCAGGAATTAGCCCACATTCCAGTGAATTGCAAAATTATTCTTGTCGGTTCTGGATTGTCTTATAGTCACTTAAAGAATGAAGATCGATTCTTTAGTCAGCATTTTCCATTGCTTGGCGAAGTAAGCTATGAGTTAGATTTAACCAAGCACTCTGAAAGTCAATATGTGCAATGGTTGGCGACCCTGGCTAACAAGCAAGGAATAGAACTTGAGCCATCAAGCATTTTGCCTTTACTTTGGTACAGTGCCAGGTTAGTGGAACACCAGCAAAGATTAAGTTTAAGCATGCAAGATATGCGATTATTAATCACTCAAGCTAAAGCCTTATCACCCATTTCGTCGTTAATGCCAAAAAGTAATAGCATTAATAGCAATGCTGTTGCCAATGCGCTTGCACAGTTGAAATACCGACATAATAGTTCTGAAATCTATTCTGCACAGAGTTTTGATGACAACTTTATTAATTTGCCAACTGAAGGGGCAATGGTTGGGCAAATTAATGGCTTAACAGTCATTGATACCAGTGATTATTCTTATGGTGAGCCTGCACGTATTACCACATCAGTACACTATGGTGATGGCGAAGTTGCTGATATTGAAAGAAAGTCAGAGCTTGGTGGGAATATTCACACCAAAGGTATGATGATTTTATCTGCCTGTTTATATCGAATATTTGGACGTGACGCCCCACTTCATTTAAATGCCAATATTGTATTTGAACAATCCTACCAAGAAATTGATGGCGACAGTGCATCACTTGCAGAATATTGCTGCTTAATGTCTGCCATTGCTGAACAACCTATTTTGCAATCTTTAGCACTCACAGGTGCGTTAGATCAATTCGGTAATGTACAGGCCATTGGTGGCGTCAATGAGAAAATTGAAGGGTTCTTTAACCTTTGTGCTCGCCGAGGATTGACCGGTGAACAGGGAGTGATTATCCCTAAAGCCAATGTACTGCAATTGAACCTTGAACCAGAAGTCATTACAGCTGTATCTGACGGAAAATTCCACATTTATGCGATAGAACATATGGATGAAGCTGTTGAACTATTAATGGCATTACCAGCTGGCGTCGCGAATGAAGACAATGATTTTCCACCAGATACACTTTATGGCATGGTCCAACAACGTCTTGATCGATTAGCAGGGCAAGATGATGACGTAGAGCTAGGCTTTATTGCTAAATTATTAGCAAAGTTGAGAATTATATAGTGATCGGAGTTGTTTAGCGTACACGTGTTCGCTATCTTGTTGCCATCAAAAGTCATTCTAGTGGTATTGAGATAAATGGAAAGAGCAAATAGTTTCACCAAAGAACAACTCGTCGCCTGTGGTCATGGCAATCTTTTAGGGCCAAACCGCCCGCGTTTACCAGTCGACAACATGTTAATGATGGATAGAATTATCACCATTAATGACAATGGCGGTGAATTTGGTAAAGGTGAAATTGTTGCTGAACTCGATATCAACCCAGATTTATGGTTTTTCGATTGTCACTTTATTACTGATCCTGTCATGCCTGGCTGTTTAGGTTTGGATGCTATGTGGCAATTAGTGGGTTTCTATTTAGGCTGGGAAGGCGCTGAGGGCAAAGGCCGCGCTTTAGGCGTTGGTGAAGTTAAGTTTACTGGTCAAGTATTACCTAATGCTAAAAAAGTGACCTACAAGCTTAATATTAAGCGCACAATTCATCGCAAACTGGTGATGGGTATTGCTGATGCCACTATGGAAGTTGATGGTCGTCAGATATACTCAGCGACTGATTTAAAAGTGGGTGTGTTTAGCGATACTTCAACATTTTAAATTCGCCACGTTTTAAAACAGAAATGCCCTCTTTTTGAGGGCATTTCTGTTTATTAAAGAACAAGTCGTTCAGATCACTTATTAAATAGCCCACTCATTCTTCCATCAACGCCTTCGCGCCAACCACCAAGCCACTGCGAACGAGAGTCTAATCCAGCGTAGGGGCACAATTCCTTGGAGCGCCCTCCTACTCCAGCTTGGAATCCTTTTGAAAAAGCTCTATCTAAACGATCTCTTTTTTGTCTTTTCATGCAAGCGTCCTCGTTTATTAATCAAACAGACTTGGCTTCACTGCGTCAAGTCGGACTATAGAGATAGCTGTTTTTTTAAGCTAGATCAACTCAAAAAAATATCGATTTTGCTGAGTTTTGATTAACATATTGAGAATAAAAATAAAAAAAAATCGAGAAAATTTTCTCGATTTTTTTGGTGTCATGGTCTACGAACTTCGTAAACTAATTCATAGAAGCTACTTTAATGCACGTCTTCTTAACCACAGTAATGGTAATGCAAATAACCATGCAAAACTGGCTGCACCTTTACGTTCATATGGTTTTTCTTCTGGTACGTCTGTGTAAGTACAGGCTTCACCAGCAGTAGGTTTTAGCACAACCATACGCGGTAAATAGGATGTAACTGGGTCACCATTGCCACTCAATTGGAACAACGGCTGCTTAGTATTCTCATCCAAAATAAGGTTGCCATTAATATCAAACTGATAACGCGGTTTACGAATAAATGCAGTCCCTACAATGGTACCATCTTCATTGATGCTGTTAGCTTCAACAACATAAATTTCCGAGTCGTAGGTTAAGGTCTCACCTGTACCATCTTGAATAGTGATTTTCTTGCGCTCCCAGGTATTATCACCTGTCGCTACATAACCTTTAGACTCACAGACTAAACGATCGTTTAGGTTAGAAAACTCTTTATCGTTGTAGTTATATAAAAAACCTGCTTTAGGGCGAGGTCTTTCTTTGTCATAAGTGACTTCAATATAGCCAACGACCTGACCTTGGCTATTGATATCTTTAGCTTTACTGCTTAAGTCAGAAATACCAGGAGTAAAATCTTCTGGTGTGACAGGTGTCTCACCGGCGGTATTGGTATCTAAAGTGAAGAATTTGTCACGTAGATAACCACCAATGTATTTACGGTAATTACCAATTAAAATGCCATTATCATTGATATCGTAAGCCATTGAAGAATAGACTTCGTCATCATTAAAATTAACCCAATTGTATTTATAGTCACCATTGGTATCTTTTTTCCAATATGCGGCATCTTGGCGTAATCTATCTGTATCACCATTACGATATACGTGCGAGCGACCAGCAACATCAGCGTTGCTGTTGATGCCTAACCCCTGCGCTGTAAATACCAAAGTTGAATCGGTAGGCGGCGTCAGTCCTAAAGGCAACTCTGTCACTAATGGATTACCGGCACTATCGATATTATTCAAGTCCCACACTAGAGCGCGGGTTTGATATTGAATATTACGACGATTGCTATTTACATCTGGGTATTGTTGAGCTTGAACACAGACATCGATAGGTACAGGGAATTCTGGTTGTGCATTAAAATCATCAATACACTTGTTGATTCTATCTTTACTAAATGATGCTAAATCGGTACTACCATAACCCACAGCAATATTACTTTCGTTTACTGATGCGGCGGCTGACCACCCCCCTAACTCAACGGTGGCTGCAGGTTTATCACCCTCGGCTACTCTGGTAAAAGTAGTATACGGCGGCACTAAAGGTAATTCTAAAGCTGGCTCAGTCGCGGTACTTACGGCAACACCACGCAATTCAAATTCACGGTAATACCAAAAGTCCTGATCGGTTAAAGCACCAACATATGCCAACTTTTTTTCTGGCGCAGAATAAGATCCAACCTTAACATTATTACTATTTAAACCATAAAAGAAGGTATCAATTGAGTTAACAATGACTTCGCCTTCACTATCAGTAGAGCCCGGCGCGGTAGTGCCTGCAATACTGAAAAATTCTGGTTTCCAAGATTCCGCAGCATTGGCTGCAGCAGTAAAGGTAAAGTTATTTGCTTCAATAGGCTTGAAAATGGAATAAGAGATCTTTTCTTCAGGTGCGATACCGTCTTCAACATCAACAATACCATCATCGACATCATCGACATCGAGTTTCTTTTTCCCCTTTGAAATGCCGACTAATTGATCATTAGCATCAACGCCCATTGCATAACCATTGCGGGTGCCATCAAGCGTGCCAAGTAAATCATATGTTGCTTCATCTAGGTTAACAATTTCATATACGGGTGCGGCTTGAGTGCTACCAATTACGCCCAATACACCGATAGCAACAAGTGATAAGGCTTTGTCTAACTTTAACTTCATGAAAACTATTCCTGTTTTATTATTCTTTATTTTAATGACTCAAGCTCTTCCCAACGCTCAAAACATCTTTCTAAATCGTGTTCAGTTGACGCTAATAATTGCAATGTGGTGTTCACCGCCTCTTGCGGCTGATTATAAAAATCGCCTTCACTCACTTTTGCTTGTAACACTTCAATCTCTTGCTCTAATTGTTCCATACGAGCGGGCAGCTCGTCTAATTCACGTTGCATTTTATAAGACAGTTTTTTGGCTGGCTTTTCAGCAATCTTTACAGGCTTCACTTCTTTTACTGCTGGAGCTTCGACAACAGTTTGGACTGCAGGTTCCTCAGAATAAAATTTAGCTCCTTGAGAAACCGCATCTTGGTAGCCGCCAACATACTCGCTCCAATGGCCGTTGCCCGCAAACCACCAGCTACTGGTAACCGTGTTATCGATGAAGGCTCTGTCATGGCTTACAATAAGCAAAGTGCCTTCAAAATCGGTAAGTAGAGACTCTAACAACTCTAGTGTCTCAATATCAAGATCGTTTGTTGGTTCATCGAGAATGATTAAATTAGCTGGACGCAATAATAGTCGAGCCAGCAATAATCGGTTTTTCTCCCCACCAGATAAGGCTTTAACTGGGGTTCTGGCGCGCATTGGCGAAAACAAAAAGTCTTGTAGATAACTCAAAATATGGCGATCTTGGCCGTTTACCGTGACGGTACTTTTTCCTTCACCCACGTTTTCTTCAACGGTCTTTTCAGGGTCAAGTGCTTCGCGATATTGGTCAAAATAAGCCACTTCCAGTTTAGTGCCAACTTTAATTTCACCGGCTTGTGGTTGTAGTTGGTCAATTAACAACTTAATTAATGTTGATTTACCGCAACCATTGGGGCCAATTAATGCAATTCTATCGCCACGCATAACGGTTGAGCTGAAGTTTTTAACCAGATTTTTTTCTGGAATATTGTAATCAACATTTTGAATATCGAAAACTAACTTACCAGAACGTTGGCCATCTGAAACCACCATTTTGGCATTACCTTGTCGATTTAAGCGCGCCATACGCTCTTGACGTAATGCTTGTAAGGCTCTAACACGCCCTTCGTTACGGGTACGACGAGCTTTAACGCCCTGTCTGATCCAGGTTTCTTCTTCTGCTAACTTTTTATCAAACTGGGCATTTTTCTCGGCTTCAACTCTGAGCCATTCTTGTTTGCCGTCAAGGTAAGCTTGATAGTTGCCAGGCCATGAGGTAACTACACCACGATCTAAATCAACAATTCGCGTCGCCATACGTTGAATGAAGCCACGGTCATGACTAACAAACACAATTGCGCCTTTGAAGCTCATTAGAAATTGTTCAAGCCATTCGATGGTATCTATGTCTAAATGGTTGGTGGGTTCATCGAGTAATAGTAAATCCGGCTCGCTAACTAACGCACGCGCAAGTGCCACTTTACGCTGCCAACCGCCAGATAGTTCTGATAGTGGTTTATCCGCATCAAGGCTCAATAATTCGCATGTTTGTATGATGCGAGAGTCTAATTGCCAGCCATTGTTATGATCGAGTATGTCCTGAAGAGGTTGCATTTGCTTTAACATGCGCTCCATTTCTTCAGGTGATGCATCGGCGATGTCATGTGACAATTGATGATACTTCTCTAAGGCTTCGCCAATTTCTTGAAGGCCAGCGGCAATATAAGCGTATACGGTACCCGTTTCAGCTTTAGGAGGATCTTGTTGTAAACGACTGACATTAACATCATTTGAAATGTTAAATTCACCGTCATCGAGTAGTACGTCACCCGACAAAATTTTCATTAAACTTGATTTACCCGCCCCGTTGCGACCAACGATACACACTCGCTCACCTGGTTCAATGGTAAAGTCGGCATTTTGTAATAACGGCGTATAACCATAGGCTAATGAGCCATTAGTAATTCGAACAAGACTCACACTACTCTCCTAAAAATTGCGTCAACGCTGACGCATCAAATGGCCAGCATAACTCGCGCTGACCACAAGCAAAAACCGGTATAGATGTGCCATAACGCGCAGCTAATTCTGCTGTTTCACAAATATCGACATGCTTAAAATCTACGTTTGACTGTTCAACCAAGGCCAGTGCTAATTCGCATAAATGGCAGCCATCGGTATGATACAAGACATATTCAATTTCATTTTGCATGGGTAATTAGCCACACATTATGAATATGAGGGTTACGTTTATAATCAAGCGGTAGGCATTGATCATCTATGTTAACCACCTTCATACCCATCTTGGTTAGTAATTCGATATCCATTTTGAATTTACGTTTGTTATTGGAGAAGATGATCTCACCTTCAACGGCCAATAACTTAATCAAGTCACCCAGCATATTGACGTGATCACGTTGAACATCCCAGCTGTCTTCCATGCGTTTCGAGTTAGAAAATGTTGGTGGGTCGATAAAAATCAATTGGTATTTTTTATGACTATTTTCTTTTATCCACTGTAAGCAATCTGCCTGAACAAATTGATATTGCTTACCGGATAAGCGGTTTAACTCAAAGTTTTCTTTGGCCCAGCTGATATAGGTATTTGACATATCAACCGTGGTCACTGATTTAGCACCACCCAGTGCGGCGTGCACGGACGCTGAGCCAGTATAAGAGAATAAATTCAGTACATCGCGGTCACGGGATTTTTCACCGACGAGTTTACGAGTCACTCGGTGATCGAGAAACAGTCCCGTATCTAAATAGCCAGTTAAGTTCAGTTTAAAGCGTGCGCCATATTCTTTGGTGATCACTTCTAACTTTTTATCATCCAACTTTTCATATTGGCGTGTGCCTTTTTGACGTTCACGGGTTTTAAGAGTGATTCTGTCTGGGCTAATACCTAATGCATTAGGTAAGGACAACAATACATCACTGACACGACGCTTAGTCACGGCTTCAGGAATCGTTGCTGGCGCTGAATACTCTTGAATAACAACGTAATCAACGTATTTATCGATCGCTACGTTATATTCAGGCAAATCAGCATCATAAAGGCGGTAACTGTCGATATTTTCTTTCTTTGCCCATTTTTCTAATTGCTTAACATTCTTTTTAATGCGGTTAGCAAATGCAGGAGCGATATCAGCAATATCCACACCTTCTGGTAACTCAGGCGCGGTGCGACGAGTACTGTTAGCATGCAAGGTATAGAGGTTAAACACACACTCAAGTGCACCGTTAAACATTTTCATTTGCTTATCGGCTTTGAGTTTCAATGACGAAATAAGCTCAACATCACTACATAACATCGCTACTTTCCAGCCTCCAAACTCTTTTTTAAGTTTGTCACCAAGCTGGTAATAAAGCTGTAATAGTTCAGTTACGCTTCCAAGGCGCTCACCATATGGTGGGTTAGAGATCAAAAAGCCTTCTGCTGCTGGCGGCTCAATGTTCAGCACATCGCTGACATTAAACTCAATAAGATCATCGACACCGGCATTTTCAGCATTGCGTTTTGCTAATGCGACTAAGCGAGAATCAATATCTGAACCATAAAACTTAATGTTACAACGGCTTTTGCCTAGCGTTGCGCGTGCTTTGGCTTCGTCTAATATGGCTGTCCACATGGTTTTATTGTGACTACGCCAAAACTCAAAACCAAATCGCTCGCGTTTAAGTCCAGGAGCGATATCCGATGCCATTAACGCGGCTTCAATTAGCACTGTGCCACTACCACAAAATGGGTCTAGCAAAGTAATGGGCTGTTGTTGCCAACCAGAACGGACCAACATATTAGCCGCTAAGTTTTCTTTTAACGGCGCTTCGCCAGTGGTTGAACGATACCCACGCTGGTGCAATGACGAACCCGAAAAGTTCATCGCAATCGTGATTTGACCATTACGGAAATGCGCATCAATTTTAAAGTCAGGATTAACACGTTCAACATCTGGACGGTTATCACCATCATCACGGAAACGGTCTACAACGGCATCTTTAATTTTTAACGCACCAAACTGGGTGTTATTAATAAAACCGCCCGTACCGTGAAAATCGATACTAAAGGTATTTTTATTCGAAAAATGCGATGGCCAATCGATACAGTAAGCGGCGTTATATAACTGCTCTGCTGATTCACAGGCACCTTTATAGATAACCAATACAATTCGACTTGCTAGCCTTGTCCACAAAGTGATCCGATAGGCAAGTTCAAGCGGCGCAGAAAAATACACGCCCGCAACGCTTTCCTTTACTTCAAAAGCGCCAAACTCTTTCAGTTCACAGGCAAGGCTATATTCAAACCCTTTCGGGGAGGCAGCAAAAAAATTAAACATAGGTTAGCTAGTCATCTTTACTCAATAAATTCTGACGCGCATTATACCTGTTCAAACCGATATCCCCAACGACTTATCGACTAAGCCTATGCTTCATTTGACTCAGTTTCACATGTTAAGCACTGCAATTTACCTATTGATAACAATTATCGCTAGTTAAACAGGCAAACAGACTGCTTTATCAGCAAACAGGCTTTCATTTCAAAAATACGCTTGCAAACCGACAAGTCAGTCGTTATAGTTCGCCCCGCTTCGAAGAGGACCACAATCTTACAACAGAATGTGACTCGTCAAAGCAGCGTTTATCGGACGCGGGATGGAGCAGTATGGTAGCTCGTCGGGCTCATAACCCGAAGGTCGTCGGTTCAAATCCGGCTCCCGCAACCAATTAACAAGTATTGCATTGGTTAAAAGATAATATCGGGCTCAGCTCTTATTATCCGCAAAGGTCGTCGGTTCAAATCCGGCTCCCGCAACCAATTAACAAGTATCGCATTGGTTAAAAGATAATATCGGGCTCAGCTCTTGTTATCCGCAAAGGTAGTAGGTTCAAATCCGACTGCCGCAACCAATTGATAAGTATCATATTTGTAAAAAATAATATCGGGCATAGCTCTTATTATTTGCAAAGTTTTAAGCTCCAGTTTGGAACTAAAAATCATTTGATACTGTTTAAATACTTTAGATAAACGCAGCGATTCAAATACAGTCGCGGGATGGAGCAGTATGGTAGCTCGTCGGGCTCATAACCCGAAGGTCGTCGGTTCAAATCCGGCTCCCGCAACCAATTTGATGAACAAATACTAGTAATAAATACAGTCGCGGGATGGAGCAGTATGGTAGCTCGTCGGGCTCATAACCCGAAGGTCGTCGGTTCAAATCCGGCTCCCGCAACCAATTTATAATTATCACATTGGTGAAAAGATAATATCGGGCTCAGCTCTTATTATTCGCAAAGGTCGTAAGTTAAAATCCGACTCCTGCAATCAATTTGATGAACAAATACTAGTAATAAATACAGTCGCGGGATGGAGCAGTATGGTAGCTCGTCGGGCTCATAACCCGAAGGTCGTCGGTTCAAATCCGGCTCCCGCAACCAATTTATAAATATCATATCCAGTTGAAAGATAATATCGGACTCAGCTCTTATTATCCGCAAAGCTCATCAGTTCAAACCCAGTTCCCGCAACCAATTTATATTTCTGATTTACTTTATAACTTCTGTACTCAAATCCCCCCCCCTTGCAACTTATTTTATCAATCTAGTTTTACTTGTAGATAATATCGGACTCAGCTCTTATTATCCACAAAGCTCATCAATTCAAATCCGGCTCCCGCAACCAATTTATAAATACCATATCCAGTTGAAAGATAATATCGGACTCAGTTCTTATTATCCGCAAAGCTCATCAGTTCAAACCCAGTTCCCGCAACCAATTTATAAATACCATATCCAGTTGAAAGATAATATCGGACTCAGCTCTTATTATCCGCAAAGCTCATCAGTTCAAACCCAGTTCCCGCAACCAATTTTTATTTCTGATTTACTTTATAACTTCTGTACTCAAATCCCCCCTCTTGCAACTTATTTTATCAATCTAGTTTTACTTGTAGATAATATCGGACTCAGCTCTTATTATCCGCAAAGCTCATCGGTTCAAATCCGGCTCCCGCCACCCTCTTATACGCGCAAAGTTACCCCTAAATAATACCAATCATAATAAATAACTGATCATTCTATCTTGTGAAAATACCTGATAACTGCGTTAGATTTTTTGATTGTAGAATAACTACTTATCAAAAAAAATCTGCCTTGTTATCACGCATTTTTCCTACGCAATTTCTGGACACCTATTTACTGTGATTGGTATAACCACAAAATACCTTAGGGTAAATTTATATTCGGCGCATAAACTCGTGAATGCTTTGAATGATGGAAATGCATCAATGACAATCCACTAAAAAGTAAATAAGGATGGGTATCAAAAACTTGGAATAACAAATTCGGCGCGGCTTACTGCAGTGATTCAGCCGTAAAGATATGAAATAAAACCTGCTGTTACACAGTTTTTTTTAGCCAATGCTTCACTCGAGTGCGATTATTATTATCGCGACTTTTCATGATGAGTTTATCATCGGTTTGGTGTTCAGTTGATTTAGCAAGTCGGTCGTATAGCAGTACATTCACTGATGCAGCTAGATTCATACAACCTTTTGTTGGTACATAAACGACATCATCGGCAGCATCGATAATGTGCTGCGGAATAGAACCATCTTCAGGGCCAAAGATATAAAAAGCCTTTTCTGGATGAGTAAATTGAGGTAACGGTATCGCCCCTACCACTAAGTCCACACAAATAATCTTACTGTTTGCCGGTACTTGCTCTAATAATGACTCAACCCCCTGCAACGGGATGGTTCTCGCAGCTTGCTTCTTATCAACTTCATATTGTGCTTCAGCTTTAACGGCTAAATCATAACGTCTTCCAGTATAAAATACCTGATTTACGCCATAGCAACCTGAAGCTCGCATAATCCCGCCAACATTAACTGGCGTTTTAGGATTAACAAGCCCGATAGCGACATGTGGCTCATTCGGGACAACACACTGGACAGACTCTTGCTCAGTTTGGCTAACTAAGCATGAGTCTACTACTTGATTATCAGGCATCGACTAAGATACTGCTTCAACAATTCGACTGCGTAATTGCTGCCAGGCTTTTGCTACTAGCACATAATCAGCATCATTAAGCTCTTCATTGGCCAGTGCTAGACACTGAATAACTTCATGATCTAATGCATCAAGACCTTGATCAGCTTGGGCTTCTAATTTAGCCAATACTACGGCGATATGGCCTTGTAAGTAACCACTAGCAAAAAGTGAATCGTCATCACCATTACTGACGGTTTCTTCTATCCAAGATTCCATCGCTGCATCATACTTTTCTAACATGGGTTTATTCCACCAAATCTGGGTTAGCCACTTGATACATTACATAATCATGGTAACCAGTAATAACTTTATAATAACCCGTAAGGGCTTTATCTAATTCAGGGTCGCCACTATCCACAATTAATGGGCGTCCATCAAGTGCTTTTAGCTTAGTTTTTGTGGCAACGATTAAAATATTGTCTTTACCCAGCTGTTTTATTAATGCTGGCGATAATTGCTGATTACCTCTTCCCAATACATGGCCCTGACCACCAATTAAGGTGATCACCAATTTTGTCGGCTTGTCTTGGGTAATATCAAGTAGTTGTTGGGCGGTCACATCACTGGCTATTAATTGTTTATCTTGAATAACATCAACACCAAGCAACGTGTTGGCTAGATATAAGTCATCCATGATCGCCGCAACTGTGCTGCCAGAGCCCATAATATAGATTTCATCTTCCATTGACTCAATCACATCGGCAGCGATATCGGCTAGCACTAATTCATCAACTTCCTTGCCACCCATTTTTACCGCTTGTACATACCTAGGTTCAGCAGGCACTAGCATTTCTCCAAAACGTTTTGCTTTTACAGTGCCCTGCCTGAATGCTGTTTCATCTATGTCCATCACATCAGCAGACATTAAGCTAACTAACTCGCCATCAAGCAGCATTTTAACCACCAAGCCTGATGCTTTAGGGGTTATGCCATAAACACCTGAATGAATTTTAACGCCAGCCGGTACACCTAATACCACAGTAGCATCATCTACAACAGAATAGACATCTCTTGCAGTGCCATCTCCACCAGCAAATAACAGTAAATCGAGAGTTTCATTCATCAAAGCCTCAACCGCATTACAGGTATCTTGATGAGTAGTGCTCACACTTGCCTGATCCATTGATTTAGAGATTGATTGAGTGGCTGACGATTCATTTGCATAATCAACATTTGAGTGATGTTGATAGACAACATGGGTATCAAAGCCCATTTTTCGGGCGAGATCCTCACCCATGCAGCCTGAAGCCGTAATCACTTGAATACGGTTCCGATAGGGTAACACTACCTCTAATGCTTGCTGCATGCGTAAGTGTGCTTTTGGCTCGGCACCTTTGGCTAATGCTTCTTCCGCTACACCGTCAGAGCCCTTTAGACCAACACTGCCACCTAAACCCGCTAATGGGTTAATAAGTAAACCTAAACGAAACGGTTTCACATTGGCTCCTTTTTATTTCATGCATTTAAATGTATGTTAGAACGCTGATGGTTAAGCCAATTCAACATCTTGGCGCAGTGCTTTACCGTTCATGTTGGGAATAAAAAGCACCAAGATGGCCGAAGAAAAAGCACACGCAGCAGCAAATAGCCACACATGCATCGCACAGCTTCCATCTCCCCAAATATGACCACTAATCCAAGTACCTAGCGCACCACCTACACCAAAACTAATGCTGGCATACATGGCCTGCCCTTTACTGCGGTGATGAATGCCAAAATGTCGATGGATAAACTGAATCGATACCGCGTGGGTTAAGCCAAACGTAAACGCATGTAATGCTTGGCTCAATAACAGTAAAAGTAAATTATCGGGATAGTACCCTAAAAGTAACCATCTTATCGCGGTTAACAGTGTGCTTATGACTAACAACTGACGTAAACCATATTTGCCAATTAACTTAGATGCGTATAAAAATATGGCAATTTCAGCCACCACACCAATAGCCACCATAATGCCCGCTAAGGTTTCGGAGTAACCAATTTGTTTAAGGTAAAGTACAAAGAAACCATAAAAAGGGCCGACACTCATTTGCAGTAATAAAGCAGAGAGCAAAAATAATACAATGGATTTATCTAACTGTAACTTAGGACGTTCAGCGGCACTTAAAACCACCGCCCTTGTGGATGGGAGAGGCAAAGCACATACAAGCAACCCCATAAACAGCATCATGCCAATATAAGGCAGCACTTCAGCACCAAAGCGTTCAATACCCATTCCTGCTGCCACAACCAAAACAATATAGCCGACACTACCCCAACTGCGGATAGCGCCATATTGATTAGCTTTGTCACCTAAGGTTTCAAGGGTGATCACCTCAAGCTGAGCTAAAATCGCATTCCAAAAGAAGGTATATATAGTCAAACTGATGGCCAGATACCAAAAACCACCGTCAAAGAAAAAGCTGATAAAAGTCAGTGCAGCACAAAAAGCCCCAATTTTGATTAAGCCAGCCCTCATTCCGGTTCTATCGGCTACGATTGCCCATAGATTAGGCGCCACAATCCGCGTTGCCATTAAAATCGCTAATAAGGATCCTATTTCTTGTGCATCAAAGCCGCGAGCGTCAAAGAACACGCCCAGATACGGTACTAACACACCTAAAATAGCAAAGAAGAAGAAATAACAAGCCCTGAGCCAGCGAAGCTGCAACTCAGGGCTAGAGGTGATTGGCATTTAACGCATTCCGATTACGGGAGTTTCACTGTGTACATCTTGGTTTTGTGCACGATGGCGTAATAGATGATCCATTAACACAATGGCTAACATCGCTTCAGCAATAGGTACCGCACGGATGCCGACACAGGGATCATGTCGTCCTTTAGTGACAACGTCGGCAACCTCGCCTTGAGCAGTCATGCTTTTACCCGGCACGCTAATACTCGATGTCGGCTTTAAGGCAATATTGGCAACAATAGGTTGACCTGAAGATATACCACCTAAAACACCACCAGCGTGATTTGATTCAAAGCCTTGTGGTGACATTAAATCACGCCCTTCTGAGCCTTTTTGAGTAACCACACCGAAGCCATCACCAATCTCAACACCTTTTACCGCATTAATCCCCATTAAGGCATGGGCAATATCGGCATCTAAGCGATCAAATACTGGCTCACCCAATCCCACTGGAACACCTGTGGCTGCTACGGTAATTTTAGCGCCAATCGAGTCGCCAGATTTTTTCAGTTCACGCATGTATTCATCCAGCGCATCCAATTTGGTTGCATCTGGAAAGAAAAAGGCATTTTGCTCTACTTGTGCTAAATCGATTAGCTCAGCACAAATAGGGCCAAGTTGAGATAAATAGCCATGAATATCGATACCATGAACGGCTTTCAAATACTTTTTAGCAACCGCACCGGCGGCAACACGCATAGCTGTTTCACGAGCAGATGAGCGCCCACCACCACGGTAATCGCGTAAACCATATTTTTGTTGGTAGGTATAATCGGCATGGCCAGGACGGAACAAATCTTTAATATTTGAATAATCTTGACTACGTTGATCGGTATTTTCAATCAACAAACCAATAGACGTCCCAGTCGTTTTACCTTCAAACACCCCAGATAAAATACGCACTTCATCGGCTTCACGACGCGCGGTGGTATATCGCGATGTGCCAGGACGTCGACGGTCTAAGTCATGTTGCATATCTTCAACGGTTAATGCTAGCCCAGGAGGACAGCCGTCAATAATACATCCAAGCGCCACACCATGGCTTTCACCAAATGTGGTCACTACAAAATTTTGCCCGATACTGTTTCCTGACATGCGCCCTTTATCCCTTCACAAGTAAACACTGAGTAGTGTAATGGTACACTAATACAAGGTTCTTATTCACTATCTTTATAGATGGCAAAAAGTGATTCATTTTCAACTAGCTGATCACGGGTTAATACAAACACACCGTCTCCGCCAAATTCAAAATCTACCCAGGTAAATGGCACATCAGGGAATTGTTCCATTAAGTGCACCATTGAATTCCCCACCTCAACCACTAAAAGACCACTGTCGGTCAAATAATCTGCGGCATTGGCTAAAATCCGCTTGGTTAAATCCAACCCATCACGACCGGAAGCTAAGCCAATCGCAGGTTCGTGATGATACTCGTTTGGCATATCGCCAATGTCATCCTCATCTACGTAAGGCGGGTTTGATACGATCAAATCGTAGTGGGGGCCTTTAGGAATAGCCGAGAATAAATCAGACTGGATCGGGAACACTCGTTCTAATACGCCAAGTGTTTCAATATTAATTTGAGCCACTTCAAGCGCATCTTCACTAATGTCAAGCGCATCAACTTCAGCATCTTCAAAAGCATAAGCACATGCAATAGCAATACAGGCGCTACCGGTACACAAATCCATAATTCTATGAACAGGCTTGTTATATAGCCATGGACTGAAATGATTATTGATCATTTCAGCAATTGGCGAACGTGGCACTAATACGCGCTCATCAACAAAAAATTCTAATCCAGCAAAACGCGCTTTATTGGTTAAATAAGGTACAGGCAAACGTTCACGTACTCGGCGAATGATCAACTCAACAATTTTATGCTTTTCACTGCTGGTTAAGTTTGAATGAATCACTTGCTGACCAATTTCTTCTGGTAGGTGTAATGCATGAAAAACTAATGCAATGGCTTCATCCCAAGCATTATCAGTACCATGGCCATAATAAATACCGGCATCGTTAAAACGGCTCACAGCCCAACGTAGCATATCGCCAATGGTGCGCAGTTCCGTGACCGCTTCATCTACAAAAATTTTATCCAAAACACACTCCTACAAAATAGTTCTGCTGCATTGTAACTGATGTCTATTAAGATGGCCTAGAATTCAATACAATATCGCCATGAATGACAAAAATATCACTGATTTCGAGTCGTTTAGTGATCTTGTTGCTGGCATCAAACCGATAAAGCAACAAGCCCATCACTTCAAACAACCCGTAAAAGCCAAGCAACAAGTAGAAATTAAAGCGCAGCAAATTCATGCTAGCAGCTACTTTTCTGACACTTATCAACCTTTACTTCCGGTAACGGGCCCAATGCGCTGGGCCAACGAAAATGTTGATAATATAGAACTTAAACGTTTACGTCGTGGTGATTATGTTCCTGACTTATTACTGGATTTACATGGTTTAAGACAGTCAGAAGCCAAACTAGAACTTGCTGCCTTAATTCAAGCTTGCGTGAAACAAAACAGTATTTGCTGTAGCGTGATGCATGGATATGGAATGGGTATTTTGAAGCAACAAATACCAATGTGGCTAGCTCAACACCCCAAAGTAAAAGCGTTTCATCAAGCTCCTAAAGAATGGGGTGGCGATGCTGCGCTATTGGTATTAATTGATATTGGCGAACAGCCACATAGAAGATAATAACGAACCTGCGAGTTTATTGAATGACCCATTACCGATTAACCCGCTAACGGATAATTCATCCCGACTAAACTAGCGACTTCCATATGCTTATCAATTTGTACGAAAGCAGATGTGGCAAAAATCGGAGGTTCAGCACCCGCAACAAGTTCGCTGACTAAAAAACCGACAATCGGCATGTGAGTAATCACTAACACGGTATCGGCTTTATATTGTTCGGCATAAGCTAAAATAACATCGGCAGCTTTTCTTGGATCGCCTGAAGGCGTAATGTCATCCAATACCACACATTTACGAGCTTTAGGTAAGTGTTTACTAACTACCTGCCAAGTTTGCTGAGCGCGTAGATAAGGACTGACTAAAACCAAATCTAGCTGAGAAATATGGTTATTGAGCAAACCAGCCATTTGGCCAGTTTGGTATCTCCCGTTATGCGTTAACATCCTTTCGCGATCCGATGGCGCATCAAAACTGGCTTCACCATGACGCATCAAAAACAACTGCATACTACACTCGATTTCAATCTTATTTACTCGTGAACCAATTGTAGCCTCATTAAGACGCAGACGAAACCGTCCACCAACAAAAATTAACTCAACTTTAGTCGATAAACAAAATAAAAGTATCGCGAGTTATTTGCTAAAAACTGATAACAATATCAATATATAACTAGAACCGTTACCTGGAGCCTTCACTTGTCCGATTTTCCAGCAATACATAAAAGTCAAAATGATCATCGCTTATATCGTTATATCCGTCTCTCAAATAAACTTCGGGTATTATTGGTTGAAGATGTTCAATCTAATCAAGCTGCTGCCTCAATGGCCGTTCAAGTGGGACACTTTGACGACCCAGTTGAGCGACCTGGTATGGCGCACTTTTTAGAACACATGCTGTTTTTAGGCACAGAGAAATACCCAGATCCTGGTGAATACCATGCTTTTATTAATCAACATGGTGGCAATAACAATGCTTGGACAGGTACCGAGCAAACCAATTTTTTCTATACTATCAATGCCGACGTGTTTGAAGAGTCCCTCGACAGATTTAGCCAGTTTTTTATTGCGCCAAAATTTGATATCGAATTAGTCGATAGAGAACGTCATGCGATTGAATCGGAATATAGTCTTAAGCTAAAAGATGACATTCGCCGCGTTTATCAAGTACAAAAAGAAACCACTAATCAGGCGCATCCTTTCTCAAAATTTTCAGTAGGTAATTTAACCACCCTAGATGGTCCGGAATCGGTTTTACGTGAAGAGTTACTAGCATTTTATCAACAACAATATTGTGCCAACATCATGACATTATGTTTGGTCGCACCGGACTCTTTAGACCAATTAGAAACTTGGGCAAAAACCTATTTTGAATCGATAGTTAATCGCGGAGTAAGTAAACACTATCCTGAAGCATTACTGGTCACCGATGCCGAGCGCCTGAAACAAATTGCAATCGTGCCGCTAAAGCAACAAAAACGAATCAGTGTGAACTTCGCCCTTCCAGGTATTGACCAATTTTATAAACGTAAACCTTTAACCTTCATCAGCCATTTATTAGGTAACGAAAGTCCAGGCAGCTTGCTGTCATATTTAAAAGAACAAGGCCTGGCGAATAATTTATCCGCGGGCGGTGGCATTAATGGTTTTAACTTTAAAGATTACTCAGTGAGCGTGCAATTAACCGACAAAGGTTATAAAGCTATCGATGATGTTGTGAAGTGTATTTTTGAATACATTCACTTAATAAAGCTCACAGGATTAGAAGAATGGCGCTATCAAGAACGCGCAAACCTGTTGAATACTGCTTTTCGGTTTCAAGAACAAATTAAAGCATTAGATCTTGCCAGCCATCTCAGCATTAATATGCATCATTATGCCATTGAGGATGTGGTTTACGGTGACTACCGTATGGACAAGCTAGATATTGCTGAAGCACGTTCATTGCTGGACCTCATGCACCCGCTCAATATGCGTCTTCAGGTTGTTGCACAAGATCAAGATACCAATAAACAAGCCGCCTGGTACCACACCCCCTATAAAGTATCGGATATTGCGCCCTCAAGATTGGATTATTGGCAACAATCAGAAATCAGATCTGAACTAGCACTGCCTAAAGCTAATCCCTTTATTGTGCCTAACCCACAATCTAGATCAGAATTAAGCCAAACAAAGGTTCCGGTGATTGTTGCAGAGGGTGAAGGTTATCGCCTTTGGCATAGAAAGGATGATGAATTCAATGTCCCAAAAGGCCATTTGTACTTATCACTTGATTCACAAAAAGCCAGTCTGTCACCTCGCCATGCGACACTGACACGACTTTACGTTGAGCTGCTACTCGATTATTTAACCGAATCAACCTATCAAGCTGAAGTGGCTGGTCTAAATTATAATATTTATCCGCATCAAGGCGGAATTACCTTACATCTCACAGGCTTTACTGGTAATCAAGAAAGTTTATTATCGTTAATCATTCACAAAGCGCGTGAACGTAATTTTACCCAAGACAGATTTGACATGATCCGTAAACAAATTTTGCGGAGTTGGCATAATGTTGCTCAAGCGAAACCCATTTCACAACTGTTTACCAGTTTGACCGTTACCCTACAGAAGCGCAGTTTTGAACCAGCAAGAATGGCAGAAGAACTCGAAACGATTTCCTTAGATGAGTTGCATCAACATGTGAGCGACTTTTTTGAAAAGGTTTATCTAGAAGGACTGGTTTACGGTGATTGGTTAGTATCTGAAGCGCAAGCATTAGGCAAACGTTTAGAACATCTATTGTCTCTGGTTTCAAAACCCAGCAATGAGTCATCAAGAGAGCTTGTTGATTTGCAGGGTGTTGGTACCCTGTTAAGAGAAAAATCTATTCAACATCAAGATAGTGCCATCATTGTTTATTATCAATCGACCAAGGCAACGACTGAGAAAATGGCGCTGTTTAGCCTATTGAACCATACAATGTCATCAACGTTTTTTCATGAGTTACGCACAAGACAACAGCTAGGCTATATGGTTGGCACCGGATATTTACCCCTCAATCGCCACCCTGGAATGATTTTTTATATTCAATCCCCTTCCACCGGGCCGAGGGTTTTACTTGAAGCCATTGACGAATTTATTGCAGATTTTAGTTATGCCGTTATGCAAATCACCAATGAGCAATGGGAAAGCACCAAACAAGGTTTAATTAGCCAAATAATGGAGCATGACTCAAACCTCAAAACCCGAGGCCAACGTTATTGGGTCAGCTTGGGTAATAGAGACTATCAGTTTGACCAACGTGAAAGTGTTGCCGCTAAAGTTGAAACATTAACCAGAGCAGATTTAATTAAGTTTATGATGCAGCGAATGCGCAGTAAGCACTGTGACCGCCTAGTCTTATTCAGCTGTGGAGAACAACACTCAAAACAGCAGCTTACGTCTGACAATATGATTTCAGATCTAAGAGCATTCAAACAAGCAGCTGAAAAATTTAACTTTTAGACTAAGTGCACTGTTGTAAAAATATTAATTTAAATTTCTACAACAGTGCTATCGACATAAACAGCTAAATTTATGTTTTCTATTAGCGTAAATCGCTAATTAAGCATATGTATTATCGGTAAAATACTGTTATCTAAGAATAACAAGGGTTTGAACTTGGTACATAAAAACAACATTCAAACCAATTTACTTAACAGACTTTTGACAAACACCCTGGATTCTGAAAAAGTAGGCAACTAACTGCTTCTACTTGGCATCTACGAGAACAAGAAAAATAAATTATGCCTAAAATTTTACCTTTTCTACTGCTGATCTTTACTTTTTTTCAAGCATCATTCGCGTTTGCCATGTCTTTTTCTGACTTCAATGAAGAACAACTAGATATTATCCTCAATTATGAGTCTTATACTGTTGCTAATGGCCTATCTCAAAACACAGTAACCAGCATTGTAGAAGACAGCGAGGGATATGTTTGGATAGGAACGGTTAATGGCCTAAATCGATTTGACGGAACTGAGTTCACCCATTTTTACGCTGAAGATAATGGCAGCGGATTACCCAGCTCATTTATTCGTAATCTCATTATAGACGATCAAGATAGATTATTAGTAGGCACGGATAAAGGCTTGGCAATATTTGATAAATATACGGAAACCTTCTCTTTAGCAAAAGATAATCATCCTATATCAAATTCTGTTATTTGGGCATTACATAGTGAAAATAATCTTACATATGTAGGATTAAACAATGAAATCTATATTTTTAATACAAAATTCACAAATGAAAAAAGACATGTAGAAAATGAAAAGTTCAAAGAAATAAAAAAAATAAGAACACTCAATGATGACATATATATCAGGAACTTTAACGGCGAAATATACTTAACAAGTAAAGAAGGCCTAACTCAAATAAAATCAAATGAATCAACCGACTTTGAAATATTCAACAGAAAAATACTAACATCTACACTTTCAGGGCTATTTTATGATGGAAAACAAATATTAAAAAATCAAGTTTCATCAATAGCCTTTAATAAGAAAAAGAATTCAATATTAATATTTAGTTTAAGCGAAATATTATCTGTCGACATCGAGGGGGTAAATAATAAAATAAAAAAAATTGGAAAATTAAACATCGAGTTGGCAAAAAATAGTTCTACCATAAGTTATCTAACTGAAAATGCTTTATTCCTATCCGATTACACTAATGGAATTCAACACGTTTCAATAAATGGTAATTTAGCCTCAAAAATCAACCTCAACATAGAAAAAATTTGGTCCATAAGCCAGAACAGAAATAATATTGTAATCGCAAATAATGATAAGAATATAATTGTTTTAAACGAAAACCTAATAAGCAAAGATCAAAAAAGAGGCATATTAGTTGCCAATGAGGGATATAAATCTGTTTTAGCAATGGGTGATAATATTTTTATCGGTTCCTCTTCAGGATTGATAAAACGAAGCCTTTTTGATAAAAGCTTAATTACACAAATCACCCCCAAATATACAGTTAAGCTCAAAAAGATCAGTGACAATCAATTTCTGGCAGGTACTTTTGATGGAGAAATTCTGCTTTATAATATTGATAATGAATCAATAATAACAATTGATACAGGAACAAACCATCCTGTATTTGATTTAGAATATATTGATGGAGACATATACATTGCTACACAAAAAGGCTTACTTGTTTACACTAAGGGAGAAGTTATTAAATTATATGAAAAAGAACTTGTCGCTAGTCTAGTCAGCTATAAAAATCAAATTTATTTTGGTTCAAGAACTGCCATTATGGCTTATAACAAAATAGATAAAAAAATAATTGAATTACTTAAAACCAATAAAATAACGTATTCCTTAAGCGTAATAGATGATGTATTAATTGCGCCATCTAACATGGAAATAAACCTTTTAGATATAAAAAATAAAAAACAACTTAAACTTACAACTGAAAATGGAATACTTTCAGATTATAGCACTCAATCAACGATAGATACTGATTCAGGAATAATAATTGGTGGTCCCTATGGATTAACATATGTTTCGCCTAAAGAAGTATTGAATTCTTTAAATAATAAGATGCTGTACTCATTATCAATAAAAAACATTTCAATCTTTAACGAAAAGGTATCTATTGGCTCAAAAATACTTGATCAAGCAGTCAAGTACAAAAAATCCATTACTTTAAAGCATTCTGATTACCCCTTTACTTTTGATTTTAATATAATTGGTTCAAATATAAACAAGTTCGACTTCTATTATAAACTTGAAGGTATAGATATAGATTGGCTACCAAACAAGAATTTTAATTCCGCAACCTATACGAATGTACCACATGGAACATATAAATTTAGTGTTTTTGCTGTAGAAAGAACAACTGGTTCAAAATCTACAATAAAAAATATAGAAGTTGTGATTTCTCCGCCATGGTGGCTTTCTATGAGAGCGAAAATCATTTATAGCTTCATATCACTTGTAATCTTACTGTTAATAACAAAAGCGATATTGCGCCGAAGAGAAATTCAAAAACAAATCGCTCTAAGTGAAGAACGTCTTAAGCTTTCCCTTTGGGGCAGCGGCGATGAAATGTGGGACTGGGATATTGAAACTGGTAAAATATTTCGATCCAATATTTGGGGGACGTTGGACTTTCCGCAAGATGGTCACCGTTCAGGAAAAATTGGTGAAGAGAGCAATATCCACCCAATAGATCAACCCAGAGTTCAAAAAGCACTCAATGATCATTTCAGCAATATCACAGATCACTTCGAAATAGCCTACCGAGTGAAAGGGAGAAATAATCAATGGATGTGGATTCTAGACAGAGCCAAAATTGTAGAGCGCGATCAGAAAGATCATCCTGTGCGTATGACGGGCACAATTAAAGATATCAACAACATAAAACAAGTTGAAGAGCAGCTTAAACTTTTTGCCCGTGCAATTGAGAACATCTCTGAGGGGATGTTCATTTTGAATCAAGATTATGTTTTTGTGGAAGTCAATGATGCTTGCTGTGAAATAGCATCCTGCTCTCGTGATAACTTTATGAATCAGAAACTCGCATTTACCCGTTACCCAGATTCTTATTCAGAGCAAATTAGAACGGCTTTACGTCAACAAGGACGTTGGAATGGTGAAATTGAAGCGAAAAAGGGTGATGAAAGCTTCTTTTTAATGGAATTAACCATTGATGCTATTTATAACGAGCAAGGTGAAACAAGCCACTATGTTGGTGTTTTTTCTGATATTACTCGGCGTAAACAGCAAGAAGAAGAATTACGTAAATTAACCAACAATGACTTATTAACCGGTTTACCTAACCGTTCTAGCTTACAAGTTACCTTAAGTAATTTAGTCAAAAAAGATATCCACCATACTTTAATGGTATTAGACCTGGATAACTTTAAGCGCATTAATGACTCCCTTGGTCATCAAATCGGTGATGAGTTATTGATAAACGTTGCTGAGCGGATTAAAAAAACAATTCCAAATCATGCCAGTTTATATCGATTAGGCGGTGATGAGTTCGCATTATTGATTGATCAAAACCCAGATATCGGCTCAAGTGCCATGATTGCATCAAATATTATTCAATCCCTCAAACCTGCATTTGAACTTAATGATGAAAGTTTGGTATTAGGGATCAGCATTGGCGTAGTACTTTATCCAGAAGATGAGCAAAATGAACAAGCGTTACTTCGAAAAGCAGACATTGCTATGTATCACGCAAAATCAGCTGGCGGTAACCGCTATCAATTCTATTCAGAATCTCTTAATCAAAATGCGTTACGACAATTAGAGGTTGAAAATTTAATTCGAGAAGCCTTAAAAGAAGACTATTTTGAAGTTTATTACCAGCCCAAAGTCGATCTCAAAAATGACTGCTTAGCAGGAATGGAAGCATTAGTTAGGTTAAATCACCCCAAACATGGAATTATTCCGCCTAATGATTTTATTCCACTTGCTGAAGAAAATGGTTTAATTGTCGAAATAGGCGACGTTGTAATGCGTAAAGCCTGTTTTGCTGCACATAAGTGGTTAGAGCAAGGTCTGTTTAATGGCCGCGTTGCCGTCAATTTATCGTCACGTCAATTCGCGCTAGCTGATTTACAGCAAAGAATAGAGTCAATTTTACGACTAACTAAGTTACCAGCAAAACATCTAGAGCTAGAAATCACTGAAGGCACTGTGATTAAAAACCCTGAAAAGGCGATTAAAGTCATGCAACAACTTGCAAAAATGGGGGTTAGCCTTGCATTAGATGACTTTGGTACAGGTTATTCATCATTATCTTACCTTAAACGTTTTCCAATCAATTGTTTAAAAATTGATAAATCATTTGTGGATGATATTGATAAGTCTGATCGCGATTTAAAGATGGTCGACTCAATCATCACTATTGCACACAATATGGGTTTAACTGTGGTAGGAGAAGGTGTTGAGGATAATGCCCAACTCAATATTTTAAAAGCGTTAAATTGTGAAGAAATTCAAGGCTATATATTTAGCAAGCCCGTTCCAGAGCAAGATTTCGAGCGACTTTTAACAGTAGATAGAAACAACAAAGCAAAATTTAAACCGCAATTACCAAACAAAAACTAAACTATTTATCAACATTGGCACGGAAACTGCTTTTAGATTGTTAGTTGTCAAAAATAACAATTTAATAATTACCCTGAGCTAAGAGAGATAAAAAATGATTAAAGGAATAATTGCGTTATCAGTAGTAACCATTCTGTCAGCTGCTACAGTTACGCCGTCAAATACTCTAGAAACGCAAACTGCTGGATTACCTGTTATTAAAGTTCTAGACACACAAACTGCTGGCTTACCTGTTATTAAAGTTCTAGACACAC
>NZ_BMOT01000013.1 GCF_014647215.1 Shewanella aestuarii | reverse complement strand
CATGTGTTAGGCCTGCCGCCAGCGTTCAATCTGAGCCATGATCAAACTCTTCAATTAAAGTTTTTTGTTCGACTACGTCGAACGACTCAATGAATTCTACTGTTTCTCATTCACTGCGCTCATTAAGATGCAGCAAATTTGATACTTACATTGCTGTAAGCCATATTACTATGAACATTCATCGTTGCATTGAGTTTAAATTTTTTGATTGCTCTTCCTAAGAAGAAGCAATTTCGAATAACTCAATACCTGTGAATGTCCACACAGATTACTTGATAAATTGTTAAAGAGCGTTGATGTTAATTTTTCAAACATCGCCGTTAGACGCTAGGTCGTTGGCTTGGGCTGCGTATTTTACAGACCCTGCTGTTTGCGTCAAGCGTTTTTTCAAACTTTCTTTTCGCGTTTGGTTTGTGGCGTTTTACCGCTGTAAACCAAGCTGACTCAGCATTCCGCTTTCGCTCTGTGCCGTGTCAGTGGATGCGCATTATAGGCAGCTTAAGATTTTGTGCAAGGGGTGATCGCGATCTTTTTTACTGACAGATGATCTTTTGTTCAGATCGCTGTTTTTTTATCTTTTGCCGTGTATAAAACATGCAAATTCAGCTCTAATTTCACTATTTATCAAAATTAAGCTAATTTTAAGGTCGTTTTTTCTACAACAAGCTGGTTAATGTTTGGATAATTCATTAACATATAGCGGTTTTTTAACAGTTATTTTTCATTTTATATTTATTAGAGATTATTTTATGCAGAAATCACTTGTGATTGTTCTTATTGCCGCACTTGTTGGTGCTTTTGTTTTTTTTCAATTTGTTAATGCCGCTTCTTCTGTCGCATTCATTGCAGGGGTAGTTACAGCAACATTAATTTTTAGCTTTATTCCATCTAGCCAATCTCGTGCATCTGATGAACCTTATGTTGGCCCGACGATGACGCTGTATGTTGGTAACCTCCCTTACCGTGTTCATGAAGGTGAAGTAAAAGACTTGTTTGGTGAGTATGGTCCTGTAAATTCTGTGCGCTTAGTGCGTGATCGTAAAACAGGACGTCGTAAAGGATTCGGATTTGTTGAAATGTCTGAAGCCGGTGCTCAAAAGGCTATGGGTAAGTTGAACGATTACACTTTCCAAGAACGTACTTTAAAAGTAAGAGAAGCTAAATCGCAAGAATCTGATTCTTCAGACGCTTAGTGTAATGCTTCGAGTTTTAGTCGGTTATTTGTTTCACATCTGTAAACCCATAGCCGACTAACGCTCTATATAAACCTGCTGATATGTCTTTGGTATAGTTCACCGTCATCATCCCGCTAAGTTTATCATTCTGCTTCATCAATGTTACTACTCTACTGGCTACCGCGGCTCCAGAGTCAAGCAATGCGACTTTATCACCTAACGTTAATTTAATTTGTTCTGCGATCATCGGAAAATGAGTGCAACCCAATACTAATACATCTATATCAGCTTCTTTTATTGGCCGTAATATTTCCGCAAGTACATCGACAGCTATCGGTTCTCCGGCAAAATAATTTTCAGCCATGACGACAAGTTCAGATGAGCCAAATAACTCCACTTTGCAGTCTTCGGCAAACTCATTGATTAATTCATGGGTATAGTCACGCTTAACTGTCCCCGGCGTAGCCAGTAAACCTATATGCTTTTTTTGTGATATCAACGCGGCGGGTTTTATAGCGGGAACGACACCAACCACAGGAACAGTAAGACATGCTCGTAGATGCGGTAACACCAATGTACTTGCTGTATTGCATGCAACCACGACAATAGCGGCATTGATTTTTGTAACTTGTTTTACGATTAATTCAACACAACCTTTAATCAACTCATCTTCAGACAAGTTTCCGTAGGGCAAACGGGCATTATCAAATACGTAGTGATAATTGTGATCCGGTAATAGTTTACGAATTTCCTTCAGAACCGATAAACCACCAATACCTGAGTCGAATACAAGAATAGGCTCTGACAAAATAATCTCCGTTATTGAAGTGATGCGGGATCACAGTATGATGTTTACATTGGATATCAGCGCTATTTGTTATAAAATTTGCGCCCTTTTTTATTGCCTTTGGTGGACAAAATGAATTTAGCAGCCATGGATCCTAAAAACTATGATGCGCAACTAGAGCAAAAACGAATAAAGCTTAAACAAACTTTTGCTGAGTTCACTCCACCAGTATTAGAAGTGTTCTCATCTGATCCAGCCCATTATCGTATGCGAGCCGAATTCAGAATGTGGCATGAAGGCGACGACTTATACTACTACATGTTCGATAAAGAGCTGAATGAGAAAGTTCGTTGTGACCAATATATTGCTGCTGGCACATTAATCAATGAAATGATGGCGGCATTGATAGAAGAGTTAAAGCCTAATCCCGCTTTACGCCATAAGTTATTTCAAGTCGATTTTCTTTCTACACTCAGTGGTGAGATTCTAGTGTCTTTACTTTACCATCGTCAATTAGATGATGTGTGGCTTGAGCAAGCTAAGCAGCTAAAAGTAAAACTATCACAACATTTCAATATGAATTTGATTGGCCGTGCCCGTAAACAAAAAATTGATTTAGACCGAGAGTTTGTTATTGAAACCCTAACAGTTAATGGTCAAACACTGCATTATAAACAAATTGAAAATAGCTTTACTCAACCGAATGCCAAGGTATCGGTAAAAATGTTGGAATGGGCAATCGACAGTACCCGAAACAGCCAAGGTGATTTACTCGAGCTGTATTGTGGCAATGGCAACTTTTCTATCGCACTAGCACAAAACTTTAAGCGCGTATTAGCCACAGAACTGGCAAAACCTTCAGTTGATGCCGCGCAGTATAATATTGAAATTAATAACGTAGATAATCTACAGATCATCCGTATGTCAGCAGAAGACTTTAGCGATGCGATGGCAAAGAAACGCAGCTTTAGACGCCTAGAAGGTATCGATTTAGATAGCTACGATTGCAATACCATTTTTGTCGATCCTCCTCGTGCAGGTATTGACGATGAAACCTTAAAGCTAGTGCAAAGTTACGAGCGTATTTTATATATCTCATGTAACCCACAAACGCTAAAGGATAACCTGCAAACACTTAGCGCTACGCATAAGATCACCCGTTTTGCATTATTTGATCAATTCCCTTACACCGATCATATGGAGTCTGGTGTCTTGCTTGAACGTAAATAATTCATAACTTATTAACTCAAAAGGGCAGATTAAATCTGCCCTTTGTCTTTTCTAATTCGTTAATAACCGTTTTATGCGTGACGCTCTGCTTTTAAATCCATCTTCTGTTGTAATGCCTCAGCCCCTGTCGCCACAATGCGTAAATGTAACACTAATTGATCTGCCAGTTGCTTTCGCTCACTGCGTTTAAGATCTAAAGCACTCGCGCCAGCATTGAACACCAAAGTCACTAATGCTTCAGCCTGGGCACGAGCAAGCGTAGGATGGCGATTAGCATGGGCTTCTGTGTAGTGGGTCAGCTCTGATATAAAATGTTCAATTTCACGCTCAACCGCGGCGCGAAAAGCTGCAGATGTACCTGAACGTTCATGCAATAGAATACGAAATACATTGGGATTAGACTCTAACACTTCCATAAAGGTGTCTACCGAAATACGAATGACACTGCCACCCGCCTCAGCCCGCTGGCGACCTTTACGCATCATTTGCCGTAAGGTTAAGCCACCTTCATCAACCATGGTAAGCCCAAGTTCGTTCATATCTTTAAAGTGACGATAAAAAGATGTAGGCGCGATCCCCGCTTCTCGAGCGACCTCGCGTAAGCTTAAACTAGAAAAACTACGCTCAGCACTCAGTTGATTGAAAGCCGCATCTACTAATGCACGACGAGTTTTCTCTTTTTGTTGTGCTCTTACACCCATTTAACAATCCGCTTAGTCAAGATTAATTAACAGATAATACCCCTTTTATCGCAGAAACACAGCCCTATTGAGCTTGACCCAAATCAGATCAAAGGATAAATTAGCTTACATATGTACGCTCAATGATTTTAGATTCACATTAGAACGCTAGCAGGAAATCCATAAGATGAAAAAACCCCCTATAATTTGGCTCAACACCTTGTTGTTCGCTATTACCTTTGTTGGTGCCCTTGTACTTGTTCCTTGGCGTGGCATTGTCCACGGCTTTGATGGCATGGAGTGGTTAGCGTTCATTGTGTTGGCTTATGCTAGTGGGTTATCAATTACTGCTGGTTATCACAGGTTATGGTCTCACAAAGCGTATAAAGCCCACCCTGCAATGCGAGTTTTATTTGCCTTAGGTGGCGCCTTAGCATTACAAAATAGTGCTTTACACTGGTGTAGTGACCACAGAGTGCATCACAAACACGTTGATAATAATGATAAAGATCCTTATTCAGCTAAAATGGGCTTTTGGTACAGCCATATTGGTTGGATGCTACGCGAATACCAAGCTAGCCGTTATAGCGACTATAACAACGTAAGGGATCTGCAAAACGATCCTATTGTGATGTGGCAGCATAAACATTATCTAGTTTTGGTGGTGTTAATGAATATTGGTCTCCCCGCTTTTCTGGGCTGGTTAAATGGCGATATTATTTCAATGGTGTTGTTAGCTGGGTTATTACGCTTAGTTGTTGTCCATCACTGCACTTTCTTTATTAACTCACTTGCCCACATTTGGGGAAAACAGCCGTACACTAACAAAAATACCGCTCGTGATAATGCCTTTTTAGCATTACTGACATATGGCGAGGGTTATCACAACTTTCATCATATTTTTGAAAATGATTATCGTAACGGTATTCACTGGTGGGATTACGATCCAACTAAGTGGTTAATCAAGTTAATGAGCTTAACTGGGTTTGCCACTGATCTGCGTAAAGTACCTCAAGAACGTATTGAAGCAGCCAAACTCCAAATGCAACTTTTACGGGTGCAACGTAAAGTCGCCCACTTACCTAACTGCGATGAAATTATTGATACTTTCCAAGCGGAATACGATCTTATGAAGCAGCATTTAATGGATTACTATCAAGCCAAGAAGATTTTGCTTGAAGCTAAGCGCAAGCAATTGGTTGACGCCCACTTAAAAGAGCAAGTGCAGGAATTAAAAGCACGATTCATTGAACAACGAAAACAATGGAAGATGCTGACCGCAACTTATGCTTAGTTGTTGTTTTAGCAATATGCACTTATAGCTAATACTCAAGCTTGGCGAGTGTCACTAAATCAAATAAAAATAGGTGCTCAGCACCTATTTTTATTGTTAATTCATCTTACCTGTTACTCACTACACACCATAGCGGTCTTCCAATTACCAACCGTTATACATGCAACAATGGCCAACCCCAGATGCTGGGGCTACTGAGGCAACCTAATATCAACCGCACGTGGTCAATTTGTGGATTTAATCCTTTTCAAGTTTGACATTATCTTCCACAATGAACCCCTTCTGGCATTACGTCTCGTATTAAAATAAGTTATTCATTATGCAGCAAAATGATCAACAGATCCGTCTTACTGAATACAGCCATGGCGCAGGTTGCGGTTGTAAAATATCTCCCCAAGTATTGAGCACCATATTGTCATCGCAATTGCCTGTATTTACAGATCCTAATCTGCTTGTGGGCAATGATACGCGAGATGATGCCGCAGTTTATAAACTCAATGAACAGACAGGTATCATCAGCACAACTGACTTTTTCATGCCAATTGTAGATGACCCTTTCACCTTTGGGCGCATTGCCGCAACCAATGCAATTAGCGATATTTATGCCATGGGTGGCACGCCCATTATGGCAATTGCGATTCTTGGCTGGCCAGTAAATAAACTCTCCGCGGAAGTGGCTCAGAAAGTGGTCGATGGCGGTCGTCAAGCCTGTATGGATGCAGGCATAATGCTTGCTGGCGGCCATAGTATTGATGCTCCTGAGCCCATATTTGGTTTAGCGGTAACAGGGCAGATACCACTAGCTGAGCTTAAGCAAAACAGTACAGCAAAAGCAGGCGATAAACTGTATCTCACTAAACCTATAGGTGTAGGCATACTGACTACAGCGCAAAAACAGAAAAAACTCCAACCAGAGCATAGCCAGATTGCGATTAATGCCATGTGCCTGCTTAATCGAATTGGCAGTGATATTGCTAAAATAGCAGGAGTGAATGCATTAACAGATGTCACCGGCTTTGGCCTTGCTGGCCATCTGATTGAAATATGCCAAGGTGCAAACCTGCAAGCAGCATTGGATTTTAATGCCATACCAAAATTAGAGCAGGTTGATCACTATCTGAACCTCGGCTGTATTCCTGGTGGTACTGAACGAAATTATGAGAGTTACCAGCAAAACTTACCAGTATTAAGCGATTACCAAAAAGCCATACTTTGCGATCCCCAAACAAGTGGCGGGTTATTAGTGGCGGTGAATTCACAATCAGAATCAGCCTTAATTGCGCTGCTTAATGCCAATTTCATCGATGTGCATTGTATTGGTGAATTACAACAAGGCAGATTATTGGACCCCTCAGCTAACCTGATCAGTTTAATAGAGCATTACTAATGGCAAATATTGTTCCCGCATCTGAATTTCGGCAGCTATTTTTAACTCACCGTCCTCTTATGGATGTGCGTGCACCGGTCGAGTTTATCAAAGGTGCGTTTCCACAAGCGATTAACTTGCCGTTGATGAATGACAGTGAGCGCACACAAGTCGGCACCTGTTATAAGCAACTAGGGCAGCAGGCCGCTATTGAATTAGGCCATACGCTGGTCAGTGGCAATATTAAACAACAGCGAATTGATGCGTGGTGTCAGCATATACAACAACAACCGAATAGCTTTTTATATTGTTTTAGAGGTGGCTTACGTTCGCAATTAACGCAACAGTGGTTACAACACGCTGGCATTAATATCCCTTATATTCAAGGTGGCTATAAAGCCATGCGGGGATTCTTAATCAATACCATTGACTGCGCCCCAGCAAAAAATCAAATTCTAGTGATTAGTGGTAGCACCGGCAGCGGAAAAACCGAGTTTATTCATCAACGCAAGGATGCTATTGACTTGGAGGGATTCGCCAATCATAGGGGGTCGAGTTTTGGCAGCCAGATTACTGCCCAGCCAAGCCAGATTAACTTTGAAAATAACTTAGCCATCGCTCTGTTAACACATCAACAATATCATCAGACTAGCAATGCCAAATTAATTGTCGAAGATGAAAGCTTTCTTATTGGTCGCGCCGCTATTCCCCATAACTTTTTCCAAGCAATGCAGCAAGCGCCAGTGGTTATCGTTGAGCAAAGCTTTGAGCAACGAGTACAGCGTTTACATCAAGAATATGTGGTTAATATGCAAGCACAATATTACCAACAATTGGGGCGCGATGCAGGTGCCAACGCTTTTGCACATTATTTGCAGCAAAGTATCAGCAAAATCCGTAAACGTTTAGGCGGAAAGCAACACGACGAGTTACAACATCTTATATTACAGGCATTACAGCAAACGACGTTAGATGGGCACTACGCATGGATAAGCCAGTTATTGGCCGAATATTATGATCCTATGTACCAATATCAATTAGAAAAGAAAGCCAATAAAATTGTTTTTAAAGGCTCTCATCAAGCGGTACACCAATGGTTGGATGAGCACGCTTAAGTCTAATCGCCTCATAAAACAGGCGGTGTTGAATTGCGAGTTGTTTTCGAAGTTTTTGCAAGAACAAAAATAATTTAGAGTATAACTTTACTGGCCAACTAATAGGGCATTCCAAGCAACGCTTTCTGTACCGACAACAATAAAGTTGGGGTTTTCTAATGTATCGCGCTCGTTATAAGTCATAGGATGTAAATCAATATCCACTAATGCACCACCGGCTTCTTCAACAATAATTTGTGCTGCACCTGTATCCCACTCACCTGTAGGCCCTAAACGCACATAACAATCCGCCTGACCTTCTGCAACTAAGCAACTTTTTAATGCCGCCCCACCAAGTACAACTAACTCGCAGCCTTGAGGATCTGAAAACAAACTCAATACTTTTTGCGGATCTTGGCGACGACTCACGGCAATACGTAAATGATTTTGCTCGGTTGTTGCTAGCTGAGTGCTGGTAATACGTATTTCTTCAGCGCCTTCACGTTTATAGGCACCTGTGCCTGCTATCGCGTAGTAACACACTTCAGTCATGGGCGCGTAAACAATACCCATAATAGGGCGATTGTGTTCAACCAATGCAATAATGACCGAAAAATCACCGCTACCTGCAATAAACTCTCCTGTACCATCCAAAGGGTCAACTAACCAATAAGTTGACCATGTTTCTCTAACAGATAATGGAATATCAGCATCTTCTTCGCTCAAAATTGGAATATCAGGAGTCAGTTGAGCCAAACGAGCGCAAATAATATTGTGTGCAGCCATATCTGCTGACGTCACGGGAGTGTTATCTGATTTTATTTCACGCTTAAAATTACCTGCTTGGTAGATTTCACGAATCGCATTCCCTGCTTCGATGGCAATTTCAATTGCTTGTTCGATGACGACTTCGGGCTTCATTACAACTCCAGCTGCTGGAAATAAGCATGTATTACTGATTAAAACTAACTTTAGCTAATTTATAGCCAAAGTGCGAAGATTCTCTAGTTTAGGTTCAGCGAATTAATTTTCAGTTTGAACCGATTGGGCTAAGAACTGCTGTGCGAGGAAAAGAGCACTAACACTGCGAGACTCGGTAAAGTCAGCGTTATCTAATAATGATTGCCAATCATCTAATGCCCAGGGCACAACTATGATAGGTTCAGGCTCATCACCTTCAAGCTCGCTAAAATACAAATCTTCAGCAATAAAAATGTGCATTTTACTCGAGAAGTAGCCTGGTGCAAGTGAGAGTGTTTTAAGATGAGTGAGTTTCTTGCTGCCAAAACCAATTTCTTCTTGAAGTTCACGATTAGCCGCTTCAATAGCTTCTTCATCGGGATCAATTAATCCTTTAGGGAAGCCTAATTCATAGCTATCGGTACCCGCGGCATATTCTTTTGCCAGTAACAATTTACCTTCATGTACCGGCACAACCATCACAGCTCCACGACTTCCGCCCTTCATTCGCTCGTATTGGCGTTCAACGCCATTAGAAAACTTAAGATGAACCTGCTCAATTTGAAACAGTCGACTTTTGGCAACAATTTCTGTGTGCAAGATTTCCGGCTTACTATGCCGCTGTGTCATTGCAACCTCATGTGACGAATGAATAAAGACAAGTTACAATCTTACTATCCTAAGCGTAATCCACAACTGGAATTTTCATGTTTCCTTGGCATAAGATAGATACTGTTTTACTCGACATGGACGGCACCCTACTAGATCTGCACTTTGATAATCATTTTTGGTTGCATCTAGTTCCGCAACAATTAAGCCAACAAAAACAAATTAGCCTAGATGAAGCCAAGCAGCGAGTTGAAACTGCATACCATCAAGTGGCTGGTACCTTAGAGTGGTATTGCCTAGATTATTGGCAGCAGCAACTTGGACTTGATATTCTGACATTGCATTATTCATTAGTTGAGCGCATTCAAATGCGTCAAGACAGCATGCCTTTTCTACTGGCTTTGGGAAGTATGAATAAAAAACGCATTTTATTCACTAATGCCCACCCTAAAAGCCTGCAGTTGAAGTTAGAACATACTGAGCTGGCAACGGGTTTAGATGCCATGTTATCGAGCCATGAGACAGGCTACCCAAAAGAGCACCCACAATTTTGGCTAACCGCAATAGAGAAGTATCAATTAAACCCAGCTAGATGTTTATTTATTGATGACAGTGAAGCGATTTTACAAGCATCTAAAAAAGCAGGTATAGGGTTTCAGTTAGGCATTAAAAACCCCGACAGCCAAAAAGGCCATACCTTATTCCATGATTTCCCCGCTATCGACGATTACCATCACTTGTTAGATGAATTGCTCCAGATAAACACTAAGCAATAAAAAAGGGTGCTAAGCACCCTTTAAATTATTGTAATTCGTCATTACAAACCAGGAATACGGCCTTGGTAATTAATTGGGTAATAACCCTGACTGTCTTGCTTACCTAAGAAACCTAGCGCTTTGCGTAAATCCTCAGGCTGTGTGTCTGTGGGTTTGATCTTCGCACTGACTTTAACCAAATTATTTTCCGCCAAGGTAATGGTGCCAGATAACCCTAATTGGTTGCTTTGTTCATCGGTGTTAAACAGTACCTGACCATCTCGACAACTTAACCCTAAGGTAATATCACCTAAAGGATATGCACCAAATTGGTTGGTTACACCAATACTATTTAAAAAGAGTTTGCCCGCTAACTGATCACACCAAGGAGCGCCCTGCTCAAGTTTTTCAATCATTAAACTGGCATCGCCAGTCACACTTGTTTTAAAGGGTAAACGACTACCAGCGACAATAAAGCTACTGGGAGCATCAAAACGAAGATTATCGGCTTTAAGCCCTGAGAACGAATAGCTAATATGGCCTTTGCCGCTAACCGCTGTCGCTCGGGAGCCCAGTTGAAAATCAATATTCACTTGCCCAATAAATAATGCCAATGGGTTTAACTTCCAGCTGACGTGCTCTAACTGACGCTGATCGATACGAATAAAGTCAGCATTCCCTTGCCATAAGGTGCCATCAACACCCGATAGCTGAACATTATTGGGTAATGGCGCAATACTGACTAACCAGTTTGCGGGTAGGTATACGAACAAAAACACCAAATACACAAAAATGGCGATGCCAATTTTAACAAATAACTTCACAAAAATTCCTTACTGAGATAACTGAATACGTCTGACACTCACAAAACCGACAGTATCTGATTCAGATAAGTCAACGCTGTCTAAAGTTAAACCTTTTTGAACAACAAGCTCATGTAAATAACTTAGTAGCGCGTCAAAAGGCACATCATCCATCCACAGTTGAATTTTGTTCCCTTGAGGTTGCATACGAGTTATTTCTAATGAATATTGACCAGCCGTTTGGTTGACGATAGAACTTAAGCTTCCGCTCACCTTGGCCTTAGCGCCTGCTTGAGCTAATCCAGCAATTTCATTGGCAGCTTTTTTAACGTAATTCAATGTTTGTAGCGCGGCTTTATGATTACGCTCTGCATCTTCTTGTGCCGTTGAGATCGGTGACCAAATGCCCCAATATAACACCCCAATTAATACAAAGAAGCCACAAAACCCCACCAGTTGTTGCTCTCGTTGAGCTAAGCTTTGCCACCAGTTACGCAAATTTTCCATACTATTTGCTCCTCAAGGTTAAGGTACTTGTGACAGTGTCATCGCTACTGTTCATTGCGCCACCCTCTAATAGAAAGTCTTTCGCAACGATATCTTTAAATTTATCTAGCTGTGCGTAATTATCTGCACTGACTTGCATTCTCAGTTCATTACGATTGGCTTCAAAACGCAAGCTTGTCGGCTTTAACTGAGGGACTTGAGTGAACGCAGGTTTCAGTCCATCTAGCATCTCAAAGAAGGCTGCGCCTCCCCCTTGACCTTGCATGCTGCGTAACTGACTATCCATTTGCGAACGAATGTTAACAATTCGATTTATACCAGGGGAAACGGTTTTAAAAATCGCTTCACTTTGGCTGCGTAATTCTGCGGTTTGTTGGTTAAGCTCAGAAATAGCTAAGCCCTTATTTACCAATGCCAATAGGATCACAATACCTGTAATAACAGCAGCATTACGCCACAAAACTAGCTGCTTGCTATATTCGCGCTTGGGTTTATAGATACCTGATAATAAATTAACCGGCGCGTGTAAAATCCCCTTTGCCAGTACCATCATAGGTAACTCTAGCGGCTTAGCCGTTAACACTAAATCTTGAGTTTCAAATTGAACGTTGTCACTGTAGCAAGCCACATCAATAGCTTGTTGATCTGTTGCCTGTTGTTGGGCATCAACTAATAATTTAGGTAAGGCTAACGACACCCAAGATTGAGGTAAACTCACCCCTGCACCTTCTCCAGTGCGCAGTAAATACTCTTCACCGAAACTCATAACCGCCCAACGGCATTGCTCAAGCGGCAAGGCTAAACAATCTGGCACAACACGCTTTGCTTTTAAACCTGCATCGCTAAGCCAGCTCAACCATTGCTGCATTTGCTGGTGCTCAACAGCAACCACATTAATATGTTCACCCTGACGAGGGCCAACAACAAAATGCATGTCATCTACATCACTTGCAATCGACTCTTCCAGCATAAATGGCAAAGCCTTAAGTGCTTGGCGCTGGCCTTTTTCTGGCAAGGCGATTTGGGTTAATGTCATGCTTGCTGCTGGCACAAGTACATCAACAGGCCTATTGCCAACACGCTCTGTTAAGCTGGCAAGACTTGCGGCATCAGGCAATTCACCCGAAGCAATGATCTCTTGCTCTTGTTCAGACCATACTAGCCATGAACATGAGTGTTCTGATGTTTTTCCTAATCGGATAAATAGCCTTTCAGACACTGTTATTCTCCACCAACCTCTAACGGCTTCATGCTGTTGAGTTTGTTATTATTGTTGTCCACCGTACTGGCGGGTAATCACATCTAAGTTATTACCATTACGCTTCAATACACTGTCCATTCTGAATATTGCGTTATCTACTTTGGCACCGGAATGCAGTAAAAAGTAGTTGCTTGTTACTACAAAGCTTGAGCGAAAATCCGCCTCAGCTTTTATGCTTCTGACTGATGAGTTCTCCCAAAAGTCTTCTATTTTTTCAAAACCATCGGCGGGTCGTTGATTAATAATGCTTTCAGCATCAGAGATTGAAATCTGATTATCTAACATACCCACCATTAAGGCCGCCTGTTCGATTTCAATGGTATTAACATTCAACAACTGGCGATTATCACCGGGGATCGCGCACACATAAGGCATTAATTTCACATAAATATCTTGTGTAAATCCCATCACAGCTCGTAATTCACTTCGATGCTGCATTAACGTATTGGCAGCGCGATAAGGTACTTTACGTGATTCATATTCCGCATCTTCAGCGCCAAATGGACTCGATAACGAATCCTCATCAATATAATCTTTTAAGGTATGAGTTAAACGCTCTGCGCCAAACTCATCCATACCCAGTGCAATTAACAATCCTTGAAACTGCTTTGCCGCCAGTGTCAATTTCGGTTGACCGTTTTCGACTTCTTTTGACTCTAAGCCGACAGCATTTAGGTTAAAACAGGCTCGCATATCATCAATTTTACCGGCAATCACACCATCTTCGACCGGAAACACCACATCCGCTAATGCCCAGTATTGTTGGCGGTGTACTGCATTACCGTCCGCATCTTCAAAGTCTTGTTTTAAGACCTTCATTGCCAGTTCTTCGCCCGATAAAGCATACCAATATGCTTGATCGTACTGAGCTAAATTGAGTGTTCGGCGCATGGATAATTGATTGCGACTGGTAATGTTAGTGGCAATGATCACCACCATGGCGACGATTAAGATCACCACAATCATGGCGACGCCTTGCTGCTTATGACGCCCCATCAACCTCGTCCACCATCATTTCCACCGGGACTGACTTTACGGCCGTTGTCATCGGTTTCATCTCCGTTATCATCAGTACCGTTATCGTCTTTTTTACCGTCATTATCATCACCAGCGTTCGCATCACCCTCACCCGCTTTAGGTGATGATGCGCCTTTTGGCAGTAAAAACTGACGTTGAATCTTACCTAGGCCGTCAATTTCAATTTCAATCGCAATGCCTTTAGGCATTTGGGTGCCATCGGTTTTTCGCTCCCATTTATCATTAATATAAAATGAGTACTCAACAGACAACACGTTCTCAATAATCAAGGTTTTAAGAGGTTCCTCACCGCTAGCAGGCTCAGGGTAAGGATAATACCAACGCTCTAGCCGCCCACCTTGAACCACATAAGCGACTGACTGCAGGCTGCCTCGGGGTAAAATTCCATCAGGATTTAGCCAACCTAAGCGATAAAAAACTAATGCTTCGGTTTCTGAATCAAGCATATTGTCACCCGCTTGAAAATAGCTACTGCTTCGCTCGCCATCCAAGCCTCTTAAGGTGCGCGCGACCATCTGGCCTAAGTCTCTCTCGATGGCTCCAAAACCTTGCTGTAACGCTTTAAGGCGAACAGAAAATGTCTTGGTGACTTCATCATTTTTCATCACTGTCGACAGCACTGAATTTGCCGCCAAACCAATCATGGCAAAAATAGCAATGGCAATGAGCATTTCCAGCAGGGTAAACCCCTTATTTGTTTTACCCTCGATTGTGAACATAGCTACTCACTTGCGCCACAATACGCTTAAAACGTTCATCTTTACTCACACTGATACGGATCATTCTAAAATTATCATCAGTGGTTTTAATGACTTCCCTGCGCCAATACCAATCTTCACCCGCCAACTCAACCTGGCCGTCTTTTGAACCTATCTCAGGAAAAACCTCAGGCAAGCGAGCTTCAACCATTTGATTACTAGCAACCCACTGGCCCAGTGTGCGTTCTTCTAAAATTGGCATATTGGCCATTTGTTCACTTAAACTTTTGGTAACAGACACAGCAGCGATAGAAAATACCGCCAAAGCAACAATCACTTCCAGTAAGGTCATGCCTTTAGATTTGTTCATCAAAGTGCCCAATAGACAATCGTCCTAGTGCATCCCCAACAACTAATACATCTATAGGTTGTCGGCTTTCATTGTATGTAGCAAAACTTAATTCAAAGGGGGTCATTTCACCGCTTGGAAACAATAAGATTTGTGGCTCTGGATTTTTCTTCTTTTCTTCAGCACTGGGTTCATCAATAAAAGGCTCATCAAACCAAGATTCCTGCGATTCATCTTCTTGATCTAACGGCATGCCATCAAGCACCAAAGCTAAGCTGATACCGGGTTCTAGTTCATGATTAGAAAGCTGTTTATCCTGTTCTATCGGTTGCCACTTACCTTCATGATAAATGACAAATTGGTATTGAGTATCATCGATCACAATACCAATAAACTGACCGCTCAATACCGTTTCATCAAGCACAAGTTCAGCGGCAGCAATAAAGCGTTGAGCTTGCTTTTTAAGCAGTTGCTCAGGGCCTGCGCTGCTCATTGACAATGTTACAGCAGAAGCCGCCAGCCCCATTAATAATGCGACAAGCAACATCTCGAGTAAGGTAAAACCTGCTTGGCGAGAACGACGCATATTTTATTGGAAGTCTTGTAAATTCCAGTTACCGATATCATCCTCAGTACCTGGTTGGCCATCTGGGCCTGCGCTGAAAATATCTAACTTACCATTCTCACCTGGGCTTAATAGGAAGTAGTTATTACGCCAAGGATCTTGCGGTAAACGTTTAACGTATCCATCTTCACGGTAATTGCGTGGCTCTGGCGATGATGTTGGCTTTTGCACTAATGCTTCTAAACCTTGATCTGTTGTTGGGTAAATGCTGTTATCCAACTTGTACATGTCTAATGCGTTTTCAAGCGCAACAATGTCTGAGACCGCTTTTTGTTGATCCGCTTTATCTTTGTTGCCCATTAAATTTGGCACTACCATTGATGCCAAAATACCTAAAATAACGATAACAACCATCACCTCAAGTAAGGTAAAACCGCGTTGTTTGCTATGCTTTTGCATTAAATTCTTCCTCTAAAACTACGTTGTTGATTGGAGCAGGGATAAAGTTAATACTATTACCCACTGATCAAATTATTTAACTCTAAAATAGGCTGCAAGATTGCCATCACGATAAATAACACCACGCCAGCCATGCTAACGACAAGTAGAGGTTCAAATACCCCAATAGCGATAGTGACGTTTGATTCAAACTCACGGTCTTGGTTATCCGCTGCACGCTCTAACATGTCTTCCAACTGACCGCTTTTCTCGCCTGAAGCAATCATGTAAAGCATCATGGCAGGAAACAATTTAGTATTGGTTAATGCAGTGCCTAGGCTAGTTCCTTCTCGTACCCTTGCTGTTGCATCATCAACCGCAGCACGCACCTTCACATTCAGTAATACTTCACTGGCAATACGCATACCATCGAGTAAGGGCACCGCACTGGCGGATAAAATACTTAAGGTTCTCGCAAAACGCGCTGTATTGATACTTTTACTGACCTTACCAATCACAGGAAGTTGCAATACCAAGGTATCAAATTTCATCCGCATTTTGGGGTTAGTTAATACGCGTTTAAAAATGACAAATAGCGCCACCAAAACACCGATTAATATCAGACCATAATTTTGAACAAAGTCAGAAGCCACAATTAAAAATTGGGTTGTACCAGGCAATTCTTGCCCCATGTGCTCAAATTGCCCCACCACTTTAGGTACCACAGCCGCCAATAGCACGGCAATAACACCAACAGCAACGGTAGTTAATACTGCAGGATAAATCATGGCTTGGGTGAGTTTTGATTTTAACTGTTGGCGACGCTCGGTATAGTCAGCTAAACGGTTAAGTACCACTTCTAAATGGCCTGATTTTTCACCCGATGCCACCATAGCTCGGTATAAATCATCAAACACATGCGGAAACTCAGCCATAGAATCAGCTAAACTGTAGCCTTCAACAACGCGAGAACGCACCGCCATCATCATGTTACCTAGGCGCGCTTTTTCAGATTGCTGCCCTACGGCTTTTAATGCTTCTTCTATTGGCAGTCCCGCCGCCACCAAGGTCGCGATTTGACGGGTTATCAAGGCTAATTCAGCAACCGATATGCGTTTCTTAAACAAGTTACCAAAACTAAAGCCACCACTTTGTGAGCGGGCTTCTTTGTCGGCAACCTGTTGGATCTCCACAGGCATTAGCCGCTGCTCACGCAGTTGACTGCGGGCGTGACGAGCTGAATCTGCTTCTATCACCCCTTTTTGCTGCTTGCCTTTTTTATCAAGGGCTTTGTATTCAAACGCTGCCATTGATTATTCCTCGCGAGTCACGCGTAGCACTTCTTCAAGTGTCGTTACGCCAGCAAGAACTTTACTCATTCCATCGTGACGAATACTTGGGATCGCCTTGCGCACATATTTTTCAATCGCTAACTCACCTCGGCCACCGTGTATCAGCTCACGCACATTGTCATCAACCACCAACAATTCGTGAATACCGGTTCGACCACGATAGCCATTCTCACCACAGAATTTACACCCTTTAGCGCGATATATCACTCGGGTGTCATTCGCGGTAATGCCTAACAGCTCTCGCTCACGATCATCAGGCTCATGGGCTTCTTTACATTTGGGACACAGGGTACGAATAAGTCGTTGTGCTAACACCCCTAATAAACTCGAAGACACAAGAAAAGGTTCAACACCCATATCTTGTAAACGCGTGATAGCACCCGATGCGGTATTAGTATGTAGAGTAGATATCACTAAATGGCCAGTTAATGAGGCTTGAACAGCAATTTGAGCCGTTTCTAAATCACGAATTTCTCCGATCATTACCACATCAGGATCTTGACGTAATATTGCCCGTAACCCTCTAGCGAAGGTCATATCCACTTTGGTATTTACTTGAGTTTGCCCAATGCCCTCAAGTTCATATTCAATCGGATCTTCCACCGTTAAAATATTGGTATCTTTAGAGTTAATTTCAGTTAACCCGGCATATAAGGTGGTACTTTTACCTGAACCTGTTGGTCCGGTCACCAAAATAATTCCGTGGGGTTTACGAATAAGTTGATCGAAGGTTTCACGAATGCTTGGGGTCATACCCAATTGCTGTAAATCTAGGTTACCGGTATTTTTATCCAGTAGACGCATTACCACGCGTTCGCCATGGCTCGATGGCATGGTCGACACCCGCACATCCACTGCTCGGCCAGCGATACGCAACGAAATACGGCCATCCTGTGGTACGCGTTTTTCGGCGATATCGAGGCGCGCCATAACTTTGATACGTGAGACCAATAAAGATGATAATTTACGATTCGGTTTCAGCACTTCTTTTAATACACCGTCGATACGGAAACGCACAATAAGCTGTTTCTCATAGGTTTCGACGTGAATATCTGAGGCTTCTTCTTTAATCGCTTCCGATAATAAAGCGTTAATCAATTTAATGATTGGCGCATCATCATCACCTTCTAACAAGTCTTCTGTTTGCGGTAATTCTTCAGCGAGGGTGAATAAATCCATTTCATTGCCAATGTCTTCCATTAGCTGCTGCGCTTCTGATGAATTCGCTTGATACGCTTTAGTCAGCTTGGCTTCAAAAGCCGTCTTTTCCAACTTAAACAAAGGTAAGTCTTTACCTGTGTAGCGACGAACTTCAAGCATAGCTTCAATCGGCGTTGCTTCTGTATAAAACAACGACAATTGCTCATTTTCTTGGGCAAGCACTAACTGAAACCGATGTGCGAACGTAAATGGCAGTCGCTCTTTACTGTTAGAGCGAAACACCTCATCGCCTTCCACTTCTAGCGCTAACTCTTGTGAGGCCAGCACGAGTGGGTCAATCGCGCTATCAGTCATTGGTATTCTCACTGTCATTGGTGTCAACTTGCTTGTTGTCACTGATGCTCTTTAGCGTTGAATCTGTTTGGCGCATCTTAGTCTCTAAGCCATCACCATTTTTGTAACGCTCAAGCACTTCATTCACTTCGGCTGGTAAATAAGCTTCTTGATCCCACTCTTCCAACACTGGCACTTGAGAATTAGGCATTAAATTAATCCCTCTTTCTTGCTGATCAAGTTGTAGAGCTCTGAAGTAATTATATTTACGACCAGCAATACCTTCCATCGTAATACCATCGCGGATAATAGTTGGCTTAATGAAGATCATTAAGTTTTTCTTTTTCTTACCGCTAGAAGATGACTTAAATAGATGACCAATTACCGGAATATCACCTAAAAATGGCACTTTTTGGACACTTTCTTGAACTTCTTCGTTAATCAAACCGCCTAACACTACAATTTGCCCTGAATCAGCCATTACGGTTGTGGTTAAACGACGAGTTGCAAAGGTAACGTCAACACCGGTTTTACCGTTGATACCTGACACCTCTTGCTCAATGGTTAACTTAACTGAACTGCCCTCGTTAATTTGAGGTACCACTTTCAGTTTTACACCCACTTCTTTACGTTCAACGGTTTGGAATGGGTTGGAGTTACCGTTACTTGAGTTTTGGCTACCAGTTAAAATGGGGACTTCATCACCCACAATAAATGACGCTTCTTGGTTATCAAGTGTAGTAATCGAAGGTGTTGCTAAAACGTTTGAATTAGTGTCGCTTGATACCGCTTGGATCAAAGCACCAAAATCCCCCATTGCTACACCCCATGCCATGCCATTCACTTTGCCTAATGCTTGCGCGAGTAAAGTGATATCGCCCGGGGTATCTGGATTATCGGTACACTCTTTATTATCGCCAGCACCACTACAAGATTGCGAGGCTTTTTGATCGCGCGCATTCCACACACCGGCACCAATTTCACCAATGGTTGGGCCTAGGTTATTAAACTGAGTGGCACCACCGGCTTCGGTCGCCCATTGAATGCCAAAGCCAACATCATCACCCTCTGCGACTTCAACAATAATCGCTTCAACTAATACTTGTGCACGGCGAATATCTAGCTGACTAATCACATTTTCGATGGTACGCAATTGGTCTGGTTCAGCACTAATGACCAGCGCGTTAGTATCTGGGTGAGCCATGATATTAATTTCGTTGCGGCGCTTACTGCCACCTTGTTGCTGTGCGCCGTCTTTGTCACTTTGCAGGTTTTGAGCAAATCCAGTTAATACTTCAACTAAATCCTCTGCTTTGGCATAGCGTAGATAACGTACTTTAGTGTTGCCCGTATTGGCTTGCTCAGCATCAAGACGTTTGATTAACTCAACAACACGTTGACGGCTTTTCTCATCACCACTCACAACCACCGCATTAATACGTTCATCAGCAACCACTTTTGGCGCTTGGCCAGGCAATTGTGCTTGGTTGGCACTTGAACGATAAAGCGTATCAATAATACGAACAATTTCACCCGCTGACGCAAATTCTAACGAAACAACTTGGACCGCTGTGTCACCTTGCTTATCAACACGACGGACAATATCAACCAGCTTGTTCACAACGGCGGCGCGACCTGAAATCATTAATACGTTCGATGGGTCGTAGTTCACAACGTTACCGCCACCAGCATTATCGTTTAACTGACGTAACAGTGGAGCCAATTGTTTGGCTTCGGTGTTATACAGCGCGACGATACGGGTCACCATTTCATCCCCTAATCCAGGAGATGAGTCATCAGCGACTCTAATTGCTGCGGTTTTGGCATCTTTATCTTTAATAACTTTAATGACCTGGTTTTCCATTTCAACCACGGCATAACCATAAACTTGTAATACATTCAAAAAGAATTGGTAGTACTGTTCATCACTCAATAAATCATAACTGCGGACGTTAATTTTACCGCGTACTGTGGGATCAACTATGATGGTTTTATTAAGATTTTTACCAACAATATTGATAAACTCTTGAATGTCTGTGCCTTTAAAATTAGCAGCATATTGTTCCGACCAAGCGCCATGAGAAGCAAGCATTGCAGCACCCGCTAGCATGCCAGCAAAAATCTTGTGTCGAAGTCCTTTATTATTCATTCTTGTTATTCCCCTAATGCCACTACTTATTCTGGCAAACTAAACATGATTTCGACCAATTGCCCTTCGCGTTCAACCATAACTGACATTTCGGTTAACTCTGGCAATTGCGCCATCACTTCTAATGCTTGACCCATATCGGTCAAATCAAATCCATTAATTGATTTCGCCAAATCGCTAGGTTGAAAACCCGCCTGCTTAAACAGTGCGGCATCTTTACCCGGATTTAAACGATAACCAGCCACCTCACCGTCTTTTTGCACTGGTGATATAGCGATAAAATCAGTAATTTTACTGGGATCGGCCAATAACTCTTCGCGTGAGTTAGCCAGTTCGGTTGAAAACTCACTATTGCGGCGATCCACTTGCTGAACATTACGTTGATTGCTTTTAGCTTGTTGAAGCTGTTGGTTTACTTCGCTTTGAGTGATGTACTTTAAGCCATCCAACATTAAGGTTTCGTAACGTCCTGCATTGGTAATAATAATTCGGTCGGCATACACCTCTTTTAGTGACGCAGAAGTGCCTTTAATTTTATCACCAAGGCTATACGTTTCTTGGCTGCCGCTAGACTCAATGATCGCCAGCCCGTTTTGTTCTGCTGTAGAGGCAACCACACCCGTTAACTGAATAGATAAGTTTGTTTTAGGCGCGTCGGTAATTTGTTCAACCACTTCAACTTTGGGCTTAGTGGCACCGGCATCATGCTTACCGAACAACAGTAAATCGCGCACAGCATCAAGCTCCACCTGTTTAGCGGCGGTAGAGGAAATGGGGGATGGTTGCCATGTAGCCTGGTTATCAGACATAGGCATTAACTTCCATGTGATTTGCGCCGCAAGCAGCAACGCAACAATCAGACCCACCCAAAAAACGGCATTACTCACTTGCTTATGCGGAATAATCGCCGCTTTGGAGATCAGTTTATCTAATAAATCCATAGTCTTGTGGACCCTCTATACCTTTACAGTACAGGCCTCTGTTTATGTTGTTAATTTAGCAATAGCTACTCATGCTAACCTACACTGCAATCAGCAACAAGCCCAGAGCAGATCAATTGGCGAAATACAGCAAAATATGCTAACTTTGCGCGCCTGAAAAGGTTGTGAGGGGTGCCTCTTTTTACAATGATACTTTATTGAAATGACGGTAAAATGACTCAGCTTGTGAACTCTGTCCTGTTTTGGGGGTATTTTGAAAATTGATAATCCAGATAAAACCTCTGTCAGACTTGATAAATGGCTGTGGGCAGCCCGTTTTTATAAGACTCGTGCGTTAGCCAAAGACATGATTAATGGCGGTAAAGTGCACTATAACGGTCAGCGTAGTAAATCCAGTAAAAACGCTGAACTGGGTGCCAAAATTCGTATACGCCAAGGGCATGATGATCGCGAAGTGATTATTACCAAGTTATCAGAGCAGCGCCAAAGTGCGGCGATAGCGCAGACACTTTACCAAGAAACTGAGCAAAGTATCACTAAACGTGAATTTAATGCCGAAGCCAGACGACTAAATATATTGAATAATCCGGCGCCAGAGCATAAGCCGGATAAAAAACAGCGCAGACAACTTTTGCGTTTTAAAGACTTATAGAATTCATCGATATTTCAACCATCGATTTATAGAAGAGACACGTTATGACTCACGATATGTTACACCGCTATTTGTTTGATGATGCAGATGTTCGTGGCGAAGTTGTTCAACTTCAAGACTGTTATCAACAAGTGCTATCTGCTCATGATTATCCATTAGCGGTTCAACACTTATTAGGTGAATTAATGGCAGCCACGTCATTACTGACCGCAACCATCAAATTTACCGGAGATATTAGCGTGCAGCTACAAGGTGATGGCCCGGTATCACTTGCCGTAATCAACGGTAACAACAAGCAAGTTATGCGCGGCGTTTCACGTTGGGATGGTGCAATTGCTGACGATGCCAGTTTGCAACAAATGCTAGGTAAAGGTTACATGGTGATCACGCTAACACCTGATGAAGGTGAACGTTACCAAGGTATTGTGTCATTAGACCACCCAAATCTTGCTGCCTGTTTAGAAGAGTATTTCAATCAATCTGAGCAGTTACCTACGCAAATTCAACTATTTGCTAACGGAAAACAAGCTGCAGGCATGTTATTACAAGTTTTACCGTCGAAATCTGCAAAAAATGAAGATTACGAGCATTTATCTACCCTAACTGCCACGATTAAAGCTGAAGAGTTATATACCTTAGACGCTGAGCAAGTTCTGCATCGCCTGTATCACCAAGAGCAAGTACGGTTATTTGATCCTGTTGACGTCACCTTTAAGTGCAGTTGTTCACGCGAACGCAGTGCCGCGGCTATCCGCACCATTTCACAAGCAGAAGTGGAACAAATTTTGGCGGAAGAAGGTAAAATTGAAATGGGCTGCGAATATTGCTCTGTCATGTACACCTTCGATGGCATCGACATCGCCTCCATTTATGCGATTAGTCCAAGCAACGATACCGCTCAATAATCTTACAACGTTACACAACCCTGTAAGGGTTTCATGAAAAAAGGCGCTTTAAGCGCCTTTTTTGTCTTTGTTCGCAACAAAAAACAGATAAACCCGAAAAACTTTCAAAAAAATTACCAAACTGTTCGTTACCCAGCCCCTAACATAAGTTACAATCGAGTTACTGAACGACATACAGGCTTGGCCAATAATAATAGTCTTTCAGAAAACCTCTTTTTGAAGCTTTAGAGCGAAAACGACCTATAAACTTGGAGATTTACACTATGGCGGATGTATCAAACCGCGTTCACCTTAATCCGACAACAGCTCAACTTGTAGAAATTGCGCTTCTTCGTGGAGAAGGTCAACTTACCGCAAACGGTGCATTAGTGGCAAAAACGGGCGAAAGAACAGGACGTTCCCCGAATGATCGTTTTATTGTTAAAGAATCAGGTTCCGAAAGCGAAATCGAATGGGGTAATGTAAACCGCCCATTTGATGCTGGAAAATTTGATGCATTATGGGGACGTGTAGAAGCTTACTTAGCAGACAAAGAGTTATTTATGTCTGAATTAGAAGTTGGCGCAGATGATGACCATTATTTACCGATTAAAGTCACCACTGAATATGCATGGCACCAAATTTTTGCACGTAACTTATTTATTACTCCAGAAACCTTCAACCGTGGCAACAAAGATGTTTGGCAAATAATTAATGCGCCGGGTTTTGTTTGTGTACCTGAGCGTGATGGTACCAATTCTGAAGCTACGGTAATTCTGAATTTTGCAGAACGTAAAGTATTGTTAGCGGGCCTTAAATACGCAGGCGAAATGAAAAAGTCGATGTTCTCAGTGCAGAACTTCCTTTTACCTGCCAAAGGCGTGTTACCAATGCATTGCTCTGCAAACGTAGGACATGATGGTGATACAACGTTATTCTTCGGTTTATCAGGTACAGGTAAAACAACCTTATCAGCCGATCCAAAGCGTTTCTTAATTGGCGATGACGAACATGGCTGGGCACCAGGCGGTGTATTTAACATCGAAGGCGGCTGCTACGCTAAATGTATCGATCTAAGCCAAAAGAACGAACCTGTAATTTGGGATGCGATTCGTTTCGGTACTGTGCTTGAAAACGTCGTGCTAGATGCTCAACGTTTACCTGATTATACCGACACAAGCCTAACCGAAAACAGCCGCGCAGCTTACCCACTTGAGCATATCGCCCAGCGTAAAGAAGAAAACCGCGGTGCAGAACCAAACTCTGTGGTGTTTTTAACCTGTGACGTTTCAGGTGTATTGCCACCGGTTTCGATACTTAATAAAGAACAGGCTGCATACCATTTCTTATCTGGTTATACCGCTAAAGTAGGTTCGACTGAAATGGGCTCAACTGCCGCAATTCAATCTACCTTCTCAACCTGTTTTGGTGCACCATTCTTCCCTCGCCCAGCTGGCGTGTACGCTGAATTATTAATGAAGCGTATTGAGTCTTTTGGCAGCCGTGTTTACCTAGTTAACACTGGCTGGACTGGCGGCCCTCACGGTGTGGGTAAGCGTTTTGACATTCCCACAACTCGCGCAATCGTTGATGCTATTGTGAGTGGCGAATTAAAAGACGTTGAAACTGTGCATATTGATAAGTTGAACTTAGATGTCCCTGTTGCAGTGACTGGCGTTGACAGCAAATTACTTAACCCAGTAAACACGTGGGCTGATAAAGCTGAATACAACAAGTACGCTCAGCAAATTGCACAAGAATTTGCGGCAAACTTTGTCAAGTATGATGTTTCAGACGCGATTAAAAATGCAGGCCCTAAAGCTTAACTCCCCTTGCTTTAAGGCAACATTTTAACCGTTTATAAGCCCTAACTCTGTTAGGGCTTTTTTTATGCAATCGATCTCTACCAGTTTAATAGGCTGCAACACTTAACACTTTACATTAAAAACATTAACTAAAGCCCTAGTTTGTAACAAGTCTTTAAATCCGCTTCTTTCGATGCAAAACATTGCTATTATGAGTCGTTCATTACCTCTTTCAAATCAACCTAATAATAATAATATTAAGAGAGCCATCATGCGCCTAATTGCTTTATCTACTTGTATTACTTCAATAATACTTTCTTCTGCCAGTTTCGCTCAAACACCAACAAACCATCAATTTATCAACGACGCAATTTTGCCACCCATCCATGTCTGGCAAGGTAAAAGTGAAGCGCTGTTAGTGGGCCATGATCACCCGTGGGTGACGCCATTTGAGCAACAAGAATATGTCACCAGTCCTGATTACACTCAAACCACCCAATGGTTAGATAAACTAGTGAGCAAAAGTGCAAACTTGCAGAAAGTAAGCATTGGCAAGAGCCCGCAAGGTCGAGACATCTGGATGATTATCGCCTCAAAAGAGGGTGCCGCATCAGCGCAACAACTCAGTAAAAATAACAAAGCAACAGTGCTGGTTCAGGCAGGGATCCATTCTGGTGAAATCGACGGTAAAGATGCTGGCATGATGTTATTACGGGATATGGCTTTCGGGGCAAAACAGGCATTACTCGATAACGTAAACTTACTGTTTATCCCAATCTTGTCGGTCGATGCACATGAGCGTAGCAATCAATATAACCGTGTGAATCAACGTGGCCCGGTCAATATGGGGTGGCGCACCACGGCAACCAACCTTAATTTAAACCGTGATTATGCCAAAGCCGATGCTGCAGAAATGCAGCACCTTTTAAAAGCCATCAACCAGTGGCAACCAGACTTATATATTGACGTGCATGTTACTGATGGCATTGATTACCAATACGACGTCACCTTTGGCTATAACGTAAAACAAGGTTACAGCCCAAGCATTTTTAATTGGCTAGAGGAAACCTATCGCCCAGAAGTGGAATCGGCACTAACGGCTCATGATCATATTCCTGGCAAACTGATTTTTGCCAACAACAATGCCGATATGAGCCAAGGTGTCTCGTATTGGAACCCAAGTCCTCGTTTTTCAAACGGTTATGGTGATGCGCGCCATTTACCGACAATTTTGATCGAGAATCACAGTTTGAAACCCTTCAAACAACGTGTTTTAGGGACTTATGTCATGCTAGAACAAACACTAAAAACGGTTGCAAACCATGCCGAATCATTAACAGCAGCGATCAAACAAGATCAGCAACGTCATTCCCCGCAAATAACCTTGACTTGGCAAAACGAGTCTCAACCTGATTGGGATTTTAAAGGCATTGATTATCGTATAGAGAAAAGTGCTATTAGCGGCGCAGATGTGGTTCGTTGGAATGGTCAGCCTAAACTATATGCCGCGCTACCCGTTATCGGTAACACCAAAGCGGATATTCAGGTTAAACGTCCAACGGCTTATTACATTCCCGCTCAATGGAAAGCGGTGATCGATAAATTAGCTTTACATGGTATTGAAGTCAGTACCTTAAACGCACCTGTGAATATTCGTGCCGAGCAATATCGATTTGAACAACCTCAATTTGGTCAAGCCGATTATGAAAGTCGCCAAACCGTGAGCGCTAAACTGATTTCAACTCAAATTGACACCACAATAGCCGCGGGAACCATTAAAGTCAGTACTGCACAACCTTTAGGTGATTTAGCGGTATTGTTACTTGAACCACAAGCTGAAGACTCTTTATTTTATTGGGGATTCTTCAATACTATTTTCACACTTACCGAGTACATAGAAGATTATGCCGTTGAACCATTAGCGGTAAAAATGCTGGCCGAAAATTCCAGCCTAAAAGCGGAATTTGAATTAGCATTACTAGACAAAAATTTTGCACAAGATAGCAAAGCAAGGTTGCGTTGGTTTTATGAACGCAGCCCATACTATGACGCACAATATCAAGTTTATCCTGTACTTAGAGGAATAGATTAACCTTATACTTTCTAATACAGACCGTTCGGAACGGCTGCAAATATTCGGTAAAATGAGTTATTGAGTTTTAGCGTCACTGTCAGCAACAGGAATACGCCACCATAGTTGAGCATTATTGGTTGGCGTAGTTGCTGGCAACTGAGGGTTAACTAAGTCGAATATGCGCGTATGGCTGAAACGCTCAAGTGGAAAAATATCTTTGGTAATCGGATGCTGTTGTAAGAAGAGCGCAAACTGACCACTCGCGATGAATTGAGTTAATCCGCGATGAATTCGTATTTGTAGTTGAGTGTTTTCTTTCTTTACAAAAAAATACATGGGAAGAGGATAACGCAGTAATACCTGTTCAAATGCTATAAACTCAGCATTTGTTGGCGCACCGAGTTCTGCATAAACTTCATTCAAGCCCCGAGGGAAGTAATCACAACGTTCTTGTTTGAGCATTGAATACATCAAGTTAAAACTAATCACGCGCTCCACAGCATAGCCATTAAACTCTAAAATATCTGAATCAGGCCATTGCGAACCTTGGCATGCTTTCAGTTTTTTGAGTTGTTCTTGAGTCGTAATCGCTTCAAATAATGCTAAATTTTTCTTTTTGATCACAGGCACACGAATACCCAATAACCCAGCGGTTAATGGTATGGCTATCGCGCCGTAACTTTGCTCTCTTTCAATACTTGTTCCAGCCCAAAAAACATCAAGAACATTTGAGTTGAGTAACTGCAAGCCTCGCGCTTGCGATACATTCATATCAAGATTAACAATGTTAACACTGCCATCACTCTCTTCGGTTTGCGCCATAATTTCAGCCAGTAAATCCTGATAAAAAGAATGACTAACATTGTCAGCAGACTGTGAAGATTCAATACGAATGACATTCTGTGCTTGGACGCTAAACGTCAAAATTGATAACCAAAATGCAATCATTAGCCTAGAAAATATCATATGTGGCGATGCCTTTAACAAGTATGGGTGTAATGCACTTATTATAATTTATACCTATATTACAGAGTTTTATTGGGATGAGTTGTTTTTGAGACAGGCGTTTGCTCATAAATATCAACAGCCTGTTGCAATCAAACTTATCTTTTTATCCCTTGAAAGTTTTTTTACTGCCATTTCACGTTTGGTTGCTGAGCTACGACAAGGTAGTGACTCCTGATAAACAAGCAACAGTGGCCCCTTACCTTTAAGAAATTTGGCTGCTTTGACACCGCTATTTTGATGTTCAGAAAAGCGTCGAGCAACATCTGTGGTGATCCCTGTATAAAAATGACCATTGGCACATTGAATTATGTACAAAAACCATGGCTTTGCTGATTTATTTTGTGGCATAGGTTATAAAAATCTTAAGTTGGATCATAAAACGCAGTGATTATCATGGCATACTAACCCACAATTTTTACCGTTTCACCTTAAGGTGGAAACCACTGGCTTATAAAGGAATATCTGATGGTATCAACTCAAGACCCTTGTGCTCAACCAACGTTATTGCATCCCGATGACGCCATAATTCAATTACTTGCCCAAGTTGATGCTACAAATGATTCAGAGGTCGTTGATTTACCTCATGCTATTGGTCGTGTACTGGCTGAAGACCTGACTTCGGGTATCGACCTGCCGCCCTTTGATAATTCAGCAATGGATGGTTATGCATTTCGATTTGAAGATTTAGAGACTCAAACACAAGAGACTAGATTAACGTTAGTAGGAAGCTCGTTTGCTGGGCACCCGTTTAGTGGTGAAGCCAAAAAGAATAGCTGCATTCGCATTATGACAGGCGCTCCTTTACTTGCGGGATATGACACAGTGCAAATGCAAGAAAAGTGCACCGCTAATGGCGAGCAGATTAATATTGCCCACCCAGCAAAAAAAGGCGCCAATGTCCGCGGCCGAGGTGAAGAATTAATCGCAGGCACAAAAGTCTTATTCAAAGGCACTCAAATTAGAGCGGCTGAAATGGGCGTTATCGCCACCATAGGTCTCAGTCAAGTCAGAGTGTCACGTATTATAAAGGTTGCTTTTTTCTCTACCGGTGATGAGCTTCGTCCCGTCGGCACCGAGCTGGCGCCAGGTCAAATTTACGATTCAAACCGCTACTCTATTCAAGGTCTAATGGCCAAGGCTAATGTCGAATGGATTGATCTTGGCGTGATCAAGGATGATAAAGAAGCCATCCGCGCAGCATTTAAAGAAGCGGCAGCTCAAGCCGACATGGTGCTCACTTCTGGTGGGGTATCTGTAGGTGATGCTGACTACACTAAACAAATTTTATCTGAAGAAGGCCAAATTACCTTCTGGAAACTGGCAATCAAGCCCGGTAAGCCGTTTGCTTTCGGTAAACTAGGCAAGGCGGTATTTTGTGGCTTACCAGGCAATCCTGTATCGTCAATGGTGACATTCTATAAGTTAGTGTGGCCTATTCTTAACAAGATGCAGGGCTTGCCTAATAAAGCCGCTGTAACCTATCAGGCAAAACTAACAACCGCTATTCGTAAGCAGCCCGGTCGTGTGGAATACCAACGTGGCGTGCTAACACAAAACGCACAAGGTGAACTTGAAGTGGCAGTGACAGGAGGGCAAGGTTCAGGCATGTTAACCTCTATGAGTATCGCTAATTGCTTTATCAATCTTGCGCAATTCCAAGCCGATGTTGAGGTTGGTACCCTAGTGAATGTTGAACCCTTTAACAGCGTTTTAAGCTAGGAGCCTGTATGAGTCAAGTAACTGATGTTCAACCGGACGAGCTACTTACAGATAATGAAATGCTGCGTTATAGCCGTCAGATATCAATTAAAGCCATGGATATTGACGGACAAGAAAAGTTGAAACTGGCCAAAGTATTGATCATCGGTGCTGGAGGATTAGGCTGTGCCGCCAGTCAGTATCTAGCCGTAGCGGGTGTTGGAGAGATGACACTGGTTGATTTTGATACCGTGGAATTGTCCAATTTGCAGCGCCAAGTCTTGCATCAGGATGCCAATATTGGTCAGGCCAAAGTTGACTCAGCGAAACAGACACTCAATCAACTTAATCCTTTAATTACCATCAATACCTGCAATGCGCTGCTTGATGAACAGCAACTTGAAGAGTTGGTCGTGCAACACTCTTTAGTGTTGGATTGCACCGATAATGTGTTAGTTCGTGAGCAGCTAAACCTCAGCTGCTTAAAGCATCACAAACCCTTTATTTCCGCCGCCGCAATTAGAATGGAAGGTACGGTTACGGTATTTGATTACCAAGCCAACAGCCCTTGTTACCATTGTTATAGTCAACTGTTCGGAGAACAACACTTAACCTGTGTTGAGTCAGGCATTCTGGCGCCTGTGGTTGGGCTGATAGGCTGCATTCAAGCCACAGAAGCCATAAAAGTGATTGCGGGGATGGGGCAAAGCCTCTCTGGGCGCATTCTGATGATTGATGCAATGACCATGGAGTTTCGACAAATGAAACTCACAAAACAGCCTAAATGTTCAGTCTGTAGTCCAGCAAATTAATCGGCTTTCGTTGATGGGCTTGGCTCGCTAGATAGACTGCTAGAAACTAAAGCTTCTACCTCTGTGCCAGCAAGTAAGGCACGTTCCGCTTTAGAAATATATTGAGGCTTATTGCCAGTGAGTAACTTTTTATTGGCTTTTTTAGCTTTTGCTTTCAGCGTTTGGTTAATCTTCTTTTTACGATTCATATTCGGTCAGTTCAAAGAGCAGTGACACATTATAGCACTTGAACACTTAATCTTTCATCAAGGTTACTGCTTGAACTATAAACTTAAACAAGTTCAAGCAGTCAAATACACCATTTCTATTCTTGTAGCACAACCCATATTGCATGGATTAACCCTGGAACAAAAAAGAAAATGCACAATAAAATATTGATCAGTAGGTCTTTACCGGCACCTTTTTTCAGAAACACCGCCACAGGGGGGAGTAAGATTGCAATAATGACTAATAATAATTTGTTTGTGTCCATGTTATGTCACATCCTAATTTAACAAATTGATACAAGTCATCAGCTTACACACGAAAATCAGGATTATCCACTACAAAAAGCTATCTTATATCCTCAAAGCCTACTATTCTAAAAAAACTATAATAAAAATAGATACACCTTTATAAGCTGATGCCAAACGAGATTAGTTTTATTTATATACAGTTTTTTGGCGTTATTGCCATTATTGGAGCATTTGCTTGGGGACTAATGACGTCTCCACTGCGCATAGCCCCTAAAGCCAGTCGTCTATTCTCCTTAGCTAATTTATGTATGTTTTTCGGCATGGTTTTATATTTTTACCGCTCTGACACCGTCAGTTATTTGCATTGGTATTTTACCGATATGCTATTCACCTTCGGTTTTTGTTTGTTACGCTGGGGGGGATTACATTTATTCAAGCAAAAGCTGACCTATCAAACTGACCTGACCATTTTCAGTCTGACAATTTTATTAATGTTACTCATTCCCCCTCAGGTAGCTTACGCGTCTTACTTAATGATCATTGCCAGCTTTGGGTCAAGTTTACTGTTTTTCTTTATCTCTAGAGATAATTATCAAGCCATTCGAAAAAGCTTATCCATTTTTTATTCATTGATGCTGACTTTGCCCTTTATTCTGGCCACGCTATTTTTTATAAGTCGATTTGCATTGTTACTTATCTTTACTGAACACCAGCCTATTATTGAAACATTAACCACGTTAAAGTCACCCGTTGTTTTATGGGCTTATATTGGTTTTATTTTAAGTATTAATTGTGTTTTATTTGGCAACGCGCTGACACGTTTAGTATACAAAATCCATAAACTAGCCAAGAAAGATCAACTGACAGGTTTATGGAATCGTCATGCATTAATGACCAGGCTAGATTTAGTCGATGCACTTTGGCACAGAGAACATCAAGCTTACAGTTTATTATTATTAGATTTAGACCATTTTAAACGAATCAACGATACCTATGGTCACTTATGTGGGGATGCTGCATTGCAGCATGTCGCGACTATTTTAAAAAGATCACTTCGAAAAGTGGACTTCATCTGTCGTTTCGGTGGAGAAGAGTTTTTGATCATCTTGCCAGCAACCGATGCAGAAAAAGCCTATTTTGTGGCTGAAAAATTACAGGCACAAATAAACCAAAATAATTGTAAATGGCAACAACATACCATCGAGGTTCAAGTGAGTATCGGCTATGCCACTATTGACCAAAGCCTCTCGGTTGAGCAATTGTTGCAGCTAGCCGATGAAGGGATGTATTGTGCTAAGCAACAAGGAAGAAATACTATCAGTACATTAACGCCACCGCAGAATACGACAACGTAATAACCTCGGCATATGCAATCTAGCTATGTAACGGTAAATCTTATCTATCAAATTAGAGGCGATTGATTATCAAAATTTACGGCTTTTGCGGCCAATCTAATTGAGCTGGCACAGACCAGCTATCTTGAATAAACTGCTGCATGCCCTCGTCTAGAAAATAACTACCTTCATCGGGTAATTGAATAAACTGATATTCTTGTCCTAAGTAACAAAAACTCAATTGATATGCATGTAAATAACAGCGATCACTTGTCTGTTTACCATATAAATTATCGCCTAATATCGGCACCCCAATACTGGCTAGTGCCACTCTTAATTGATGGGTTTTACCGCTAAAGGGTTTCAACAAATAAGCCCTGATCCCCGAGGCTATAGAGTGTGAAAAAAAATGGGTTATTGCAGGGTTTTCCTTACTACGCAGCAATTTATACATGCTGCGACGTGACTTTGCCATATCACCAATAATCCACCCCTGTTTTTTTTTCGGTTTGCCCATGGCAATGGCTAAATAATATTTCTGCACCTGATGGGCGGTAAACAGCTGCGTAAAACGATTAGCAGCAGCGGATGTTTTGGCCAGAATAAGTAGCCCAGATGTCGGTGTATCAAGTCGATGCACAGCAAATAACTTAATCCCGAGATCGGTTTCTACCTGGGCAACCACACCTGCGGTCCCATCTTGGCTATGAAAATGCACATTGGCGGCTTTATTAATAATAATAAAGTCATCCTGGTGACTGACGATTTGGTAGGGACTGATCAATGTAATATTTCGCTTATTTGAAGTGAATGCTCACAAGCAAACCAGGATGATTATCCGTTAATTCTATACTGGCTTGATGACGCGATAAAATGGCTTTCACCATAGAAAGTCCTAATCCAGTACCTTTATAGTGTCGACTTGGATCTAGGCGAACCAAACGCTCAAACACTCTTTCTTTGTCTTCATCGGCAATACCTGGACCATTATCGGCAATATTAATACATTTATTGTTTTGCTCGATATGGATTTTCGCACCTTCTGGCGAATATTTAATGGCGTTATCCACTAAGTTGAACAGTGCTTGAAACAGGAGATATTTATCACCTTGGATAATAGCATCTTGTTTTAAATCAATGGTAAATGTTTGATTTTTAGCTTCAGCAATCACATCAGCCATTTCGTACAAATCCTGGCAAATATCTTGCAAATTAATAGGTTGTAAATCCAGTAACTGCTGACCTTCTTCAATGCGCGTTAATGACAACATGGCATCAAAGGTTGCCAAACAATCATCCAGCTCTTCCAATAACTCAGCACGTGCATTTTCTAGTTCTGCTTGAGGCTTTGCTGATAACTGTTCAATACCAATCCGTAAATGTGACAATGGCGTTCGTAAATCATGGGCAATATTGTCGGTCACGCCTCGAACGGCACGTAAATTTTGCTCCAAGGTATCAAGAACACGGTTAAATTGCTGCGCCAACATATCAAATTCATCTTGCTGACGAGTCACAGGTAACCGAGTGTTGTAATGTCCAGCCTCAATTTGCTCACTTAATTGGTTGTACTGCACTAAACGGCGCAAAATGGCTTTAGAAAAAATGTATCCCAAGGCTAAGGTTAACCCCAGCGTAAATGCTACCGCCCAAAATGCGGCATTGACAAACTTTTCAATTAACAGGGCCAGCTGATCCGTTCGAGTGGCAATCAACACAGGGCCGTAATTGGTCATGGCTAATCCGCCAGTCAAAATATGCAACTTATCTGGACCGCCAGTAAAGATGGGAAACTCTCTTGTTTCAGGCAAAAGCGGCATATTGTCAGGCAAGAAAGTTAATGCCCCAACCATATCGACACTGTTTTTCCAAGCGATTAAGGCGGTTTTAGGATCTGATGCCTGTATTTGTGCGGCAAAACTACGGCGATTAACCGTTAACGCAAGCTGCTGATAGCGTTGCATTTCAGCTGACAAGTGCGCATCTACCTGATTCTCTTGCTCAATAATCAGTTGTCTATACAAGCTAGAAATGAGCATGACAATCAAAATCGTCACTAGAGTAGAGAAGATTAACGTGATGCGCCAAGCACTGCTTTGGTAAGGCTTAATGCCCTTTGCAAAGACGATATCCAGCACCCCTTACGGTTTCAATTAGCTCGCCATGGCCTAGTTCTTCAAACTTACGACGCAACTTTGCAATATGGACATCAATCACATTGGTACGTGGATCGAAATGATAATCCCACACGGCTTCAAACAATAATGTTCTACTAATGACCTGGTTTGGATGCTCCATTAAAAACTTAAGCAACTGAAACTCTTTAGGCTGTAACATCAGTTCTTTACCGTCTAAGGTCACATTACGCGTTAGCAGTTCCATCTTCAGTCCACCCACTTCAATATCTGTGGTGGCTGGTTCTACAACATTTCGTTGAGCCAGTTTCTCTGCCCGTACGAGTAACTCAGCAAACGCAAAAGGTTTGGTCATGTAATCATCACCACCAGCACGTAAGCCTTTCACTCTTTCATCTACATGGCTTAATGCCGATAAAATCAATACTGGCGTTTTATTTCCGCTCGTTCGCAGTGCAGAAAGCAAGGTTAAGCCATCAAGTTTTGGTAACATACGGTCTAATACAATCAAGTCATATTGATTGTGTTTAGCCAGCGTTAGTCCTTCTTGGCCATCGGTTGCACTATCAACACTATACTGCTGCGCGGTAAACCCTTCCGCCACATATTTCAGCGTTGTGGCGTCATCTTCAACAATCAAAATACGCATAGTCATAGTCGCAATTAATCCCATTTAAGTAGTGGTAATGGACGGAGATTCTCAATATCAAAAGCAATCACTTTTTTAGCTTCATTATTGAGTATTTGAAGTTCGAGATAACTTATTGATAAGTCGTGGTCTAAGTCTGCTTGAAGTAAAAATCCATTCTGATTTTGAATCGCAAGACTAACTAAAGATGAAAATGAAATATTTTTCTCACGCATCAGGCTTATGGCATGAAGCTGTTCAATGCTATTGCTTTCATAGGGCTGACTACTCTTGTCGAGTAACGCACCATCTAGCGCGTTGTATTCAAATTGATAAACTCGTTTTGAATCAGGATTAATGGCTGAAAGTAAGTACACTAATTGCTCGTTGTCGATATCGAGGCCAAAACCACACAGGGTACCCTGTTCTTGTTGTTCCCAATTTTCCATAACAGAAATTGGCGTTAATAAGCCTTCCTGGGATACTAATGATTGGATCGATGGAGCAGCCAAAGATACCAATGGAAACAAGCACAGTGCGACAAGCAACCGAACCATTTTAAGCCTCAAATTTAAAAGAATGCGTACTGGTATACTTTACCTAAGTCCCACTCAAGACCCAAGAAATCTAAGATTAATAATTGATCATGCAATCTTATAAACCGCAGATTATTAGGGCACTCATAGGCAATAAACTTGTACTACGAAGTGAAGTGGAGAATTAAGGTTAAGCCTGTAAAATATGAATTTGGTCAGACTTCAATGCCAAGGTTGTTTTTTGGCCTTGTGTTAAAGCTAATTTATGACAAAGATGAAGCGGAATATCGGCATTAATCACCTGTTCAACTCCTGCGATTCGAGCAATCACTCGCACCATTTCCCCCATCACTAACAAAGATTCAATTTCAACATCAAGCTTATTGATGCTTTTGCATAATCGACCACTGGTAATAGCGTTAAAGCGGATCCCCTGATTAGGGATAACCCAGCGGATCTGTTGCCCAACAGACATCTTAGGCGCATTTTCGGTAGCAATTTGATTATGTCCAAATGTCAGCCAAGTCATTTCCCGTCCCTCTTCTTGGGAGACAACCGTGGCATCAAAAATATTACGTAGCCCCATTTGTCTGGCAACAGCCTCATTGCGAGGATGCGACATCACCTCAAATGGTCGACCTTGTTGCAGCATTTGTCCCTGACTGATTAAAATCATCCGGTCAGCTAATAACTGTGCCTCATGAATATCATGGGTGACCATGATCACCGGGATCGCTAACTGCGATTTCAATCTCGCCAACTCAATGTATAACCGTTCGCGGGTTTCTCTGTCTACCGCAGAGAAAGGCTCATCAAGCAATAACACCGAAGGTTCGCGCGCCAATGCCCTGGCTAAAGCCACTCGTTGCCTTTGTCCCCCCGACAGGTTCGCAGGCAGCCTATCAGGCAAGCCATCAAGATTTACTCTTTCAAGCCACGCTAAGGCACGCTGTTTACGCTGCGATTTTGGCACATGATCTAATCCCGCCATCACATTTTGCATCGCGGTTAAATGTGGGAATAAGCCAAAATGTTGCGGCACGTAACCAATATGGCGCTGCTGTGGGGTTTGGTGAATTTGTTGCTGACTATCAAACCAGACATTGTCACCGTAAGTAACGTTTCCTGATTGGGGCTGACTTAACCCGGCAATCATTCTCAGTAATGTGGTTTTACCGCCGCCAGAGGGACCGACAACCGCGAGCATTTCACCGGCTTTACAATGAAAATGTGCTTCTAAAGGTATCGGCGATTGCTGTGATATATCACATTTTAGATCAGCGACTTGAGTGACCAAGGTGGCCTCCTAATCGCCTAGAAAGGCTAGTGGTCAGTGCCAATGCACTGATCGCAAACAATAACAGCACGAATGACATAGTCCCTGCACCGTCAAAATCAAATGCTTGCACGCTGTCGTAAATAGCAATCGAGATTGTTTTAGTTTCGCCTGCAATATTGCCACCTAACATCAACACCACGCCAAACTCACCCAACACATGAGAAAAACACAAAACTAATGCCGTTAATACTCCAGGCCAAACCATAGGCAGTTCAACTTTAAAAAACAGGGTCAGCCGGCTCATGCCACAACATGCCGCGGCATCGCGTACATCTTTAGGAATGGTTTCAAAGGCCCGTTGAATAGGCTGCACCGCAAAAGGAATATTAACCAAAATAGACGCAATAACTAAACCTGAAAAGTGAAACACCAGTTGCTGCCCAGTTAGTCGCTCGACCCATTGCCCTAGCCAGCTTTGATTACCCATACCCACCAACAGGTAATAACCTACCACCGTAGGCGGCAGCACTAGTGGCACCATAATCAGCGCTTCAACCCAAGACTTGCCTTTAAACTGGTGGTAAGCCAATGCCCTACCAACAATCAGTGCCAGCGGGATCAGTAACAACACCGTCACGCTACTGAGTTTTACAGATAACCACATTGCCTGCCAATCCATACTATTTATTCCCCGTTGGCGCAGATAATGTGTGATGTATTACAGAGGTTTTTGTGGCTGCTGGCACATGAAAACCGTACTTAATTAAAATGGTTTGTGCCTCTGGAGTTTGCATGTAGCGATAAAAATCGACCGCCGTTGTCGAGGCCTGTTTCATTAACACCATTCGTTGTTTTATTGGCTGATAAAGCGCGTCATCAATGGCTGCATATTGGCCAATTCGCGCAAAGTTTGGTGTTAACACCAGTGACAAGGGCACGATACCGCCCTGAGTAGAGCCACTTACCGCAAACTGCGCTGCTTGTGAGGCGTTTTCACCCAGAATGATATGAGGCTCAATCGCCTGCCACAAACCTTGTGTAGCTAATACCTGTTGCGCTCGCTCGCCATAGGGCGCATGGGCTGGATTAGCAATAGCAAAGCGTTTTAATTTTCCCAATCCAATTAATTCTTTTACCCCAAGCAACTGACCGTCCAATGCTAGTGGTGAACTTTTCGCAGCCGCAATAGCTAAACGCCCCATCGCATAAATCAGCCCTTCGTCTTGGGTGAATCCTGCTTTAACTAATTGATTAGGGTAAAACTCATCAGCACTCAATAATAACTCAAATGGGGCGCCATGCTGAATTTGCGAAACAAAATTGCCCGATGAACCATAACTCAACCGCACCGACATTCCCGTATCTTGGGTAAACTGGGCGGCAATTTCATCCATAGCAAACTTAACGTTGGCCGCAACGGCAATAGGCGGATTTGAAGAGGAAAAAGCAAAGTTAGGCTGCATCAAACAACCTACCAGCATCAATAATAGGGCAAGTTTTGGATTTACTCGGATTGACCATTTCGCATAGGCTAGTTTTCGTGGCCAAAAACCATAAACCATATCAAATAAGGTCATCATACAAGGTTACGGTTGCCACATTTTGGCGGCTTGTTCATCACTGTCACGGGCATCAACCCAGTGACTACCGCTATCGCCCGCTTCTAACTTCCAAAAAGGCGCTTTGGTTTTCAAAAAATCGATCAAAAACTCACATGCTGCAAATGCGGCTTTGCGATGCGCACTCGTCACACCGATAAACACAATTTGCTCACCTAAAGCCATAGTGCCAACACGGTGAATAATGGTGACATAATTTAATGGCCAGCGAGCATGCGCTTGCTCGGTAATTTGTTGCAATACCGCTTCAGTCATTCCAGGGTAGTGCTCTAAGGTTAAATCGCTGACTGGGTTACCATCATTAAAGTCACGCACTTTACCCACAAAATTCACCACAGCGCCGTCGCTGTTATCACTTGCCAATAAAGCGTATTCTTCAGCGACATTAAAATCTGCCGTTTGGACACGGATGTTTGCTGTTTTCATTACCATTAACCTCCAGTTACCGGAGGGAAAAATGCGACTTCATCACCATCAGCCACTTCAGTATCCCAATGACTCATGGTTTGATTAACCGCCACCAATAACTTGTCAGATGACATAACCTTAGCCCATTTGTCGTCTTGTGCTGCTAATGCGGCTCTTAAGGATTCAGTGGTGGTGATGTCATCGGCACAAAACGCTAAGTTGGCGGTGCCCAATAACTCACGAACCTGAGCAAAAAATAATACTTGGATCATAGGGTTTCTCTTCACTGTATATAACTGATTGAATACAATATGGTCGAGCGTGTAATCACAACCTAACCTTAGCATTACACTTTGAAATGACCAGACTTACCGCCCCGCTTTTCCAGTAATCTAACCTGTGAAATTAGCATATCTTTTTGCACGGCTTTACACATGTCATAAATCGTCAGCGCGGCAACTGAAGCGGCGGTTAACGCCTCCATTTCAACACCGGTTTTACCTGATAACTTACATAAGCTGTTAATGCGGACACGGTTAAACTCAGGTTCAGCCACCAAATCAACTTCTACTTTGGTTAACATTAATGGATGACAAAGAGGAATAAGATCCGAAGTCTTTTTAGCCGCTTGAATACCCGCAATGCGAGCAGTAGCAAAAACATCACCTTTGTGATGGCTGCCACTCATGATCATTTCAAGGGTTGCTGGTGCCATTTCAATAAATGCTTCCGCGCGTGCTTCACGCTCGGTAACCGCTTTTTCAGTGACATCGACCATATGGGCATTGCCATCAGCATTAATGTGGGTAAATACATTGCTCATGAATTAAAGCCTTTATCTTTGAGAGGGAAATAAAACTAACCACCAATAGATGCAAGGTGCTGAGTCACACCTGTGATCCCTTGATGTAAATAATGGGTTTGTTCTTTTTGCGCCAGTTGACCGTGCAAACGTGCAATAAGCTCAGGACGTTGATCAGCATGTTGCAATAAATCACGCAAATCTAAACCGTTTTCAGTAAACAAACATAAATGCAGTTTACCTTTAGCGGAAACACGTAGGCGATTACAGCTGGCGCAAAAGTCTTTTGCGTAAGGCATAATCAGGCCGATACGGCCTTGGTAATCTGGTCGACTAAAATTTTGTGCAGGACCGTCATCAACACTTGGCCTATCATGCAACCAACCTTCAGCTATCAAACGCGCTTTAATATCAGCACCGGCTAAGTGGTGAGCTTTGAAATAATCATGGCCTAAGCCCGTCTCCATTAGCTCAATAAAACGCAAATCAATAGGTGTGTGTTTTATCCAGTGTAGAAAACGCGGTAAATCTTTACTGTTTAGATCTTTCAATAACACCGCATTGACTTTAACCCGCTCAAATCCAGCCTCTAAAGCAGCATCAATACCGCGCATGACTTCATCAAACTTGTTTTCACCTGTGATTTGATAAAACATCCGCGGATCTAAACTATCCACCGACACATTAATACGTCTTAAGCCGGCATCGTACCAAGTTTTGGCATTTTTCTCTAAACGATATCCATTGGTCGTGGTCGCCACTGTGTGGATATTCGGATTATCCGCAACGATGCGCACAATGTCGGTAAAGTCTTTACGCAGAGTAGGCTCGCCACCTGTGATCCGAATTTTTTGGGTACCGACCTCGCCAAAGGCCGCCACCAGATTTTCAATTTCCGGCAAGGTTAAAAAGCTGGGTTTACCCTCAGGGCGATAGCCATCAGGCAAGCAATAGGTACATTTGAAATTACACACATCAGTGACTGACATGCGCAAATAGTGAAATTTTCGACCAAAACTGTCTTGTAGTTGGGACATGTTAACCTTTCCAAGTGTGGGAGGTGAGTGCATTTCTTTACTCACCCCGGTGGCATTATTACCACGGCTAAATACCCATATCTGCTGACGTAGGATAAAAAGCTCGGAGAACCGTCAGCCTTGATTATAGGCTTAAAACTGAACCGACAAGTAGCCCTTTTATTGAATTTGTCACGAATAAAGACAATTTCAGCAACGATTTGTGACTCGGCTCACGATGATCAAATCGATTGAAATACTGGGCTAGCGGATAAATTTGCGGTAAGGTTAGTAAAAAGATAAAACGATCGTTTATTCGTCGTAATAAAAACAATAAACCCGACAAAACGGGCAATTTAAAGGTGATAAGATGGAACGCGAATCAATGGAGTTCGACGTAGTAATCGTCGGCGCTGGTCCTGCTGGATTAGCAACCGCATGTCGTCTAATGCAAATATCAAAAGATGCAGACAAAGAGATCACCGTCTGCGTGGTGGAAAAAGGTTCCGAAGTCGGCGCGCACATTCTCTCGGGTGCGGTATTTCAGGCTGATGTATTAGATGAGCTATTTGATGATTGGCGCGATACTGACTCGCCAGTAAAAACCCAAGTTACCCATGATGAGATTTATTTATTCAATTCTAATACACAATCACGCTTAATTCCCAACAGCTTAGTACCTAAAACCATGCACAATGATGGTAATTATATTATCAGTGTGGGTAATTTAGCGCGCTGGTTAGCGGAACGAGCGGAAGCCATGGGAGTGGAGATTTTCCCCGGTTTTGCCGCCAGCGAATTACTATTTAATGATGACAATAGTGTCAAAGGGATTTTAATTGGCGACATGGGTGTTGGTGAGGACGGTCAACCTAAAGCCGGTTACATGCCTGGCATGGAATTGCACGCTAAATACACCGTATTCTCAGAAGGTTGCCGAGGCCACTTAGGCAAGCAGCTTATCGAAAAATATCATTTAGACAATGGCAAAACCCCACAACATTACGGCCTAGGTTTTAAAGAAATCTGGAAAATCCCCGCCGAACAGCACCAACAAGGTAAAGTTGTTCACACTGGGGGCTGGCCATTAAACAACGGGTCTTCTGGTGGTGGCTTTATGTATCACATGGAAGACAACCAGGTAGCCGTTGGGTTAATTATTGATTTGAACTACAAAAACCCCCATTTAAGCCCATTTGATGAGTTTCAGCGTTACAAAACCCATCCCGTTATCTCGCAATACTTAACCGGTGGCGAGCGCTTATCCTATGGCGCTAGAGCGATTACCAAAGGGGGGTTAAACTCATTACCTAAAATGAGCTTTCCTGGCGGGCTGATCATTGGTTGTAATGCTGGTACATTAAACTTTTCCAAAATCAAAGGCACACATACTGCAATCAAGAGTGGCATAATTGCCGCTAAAACCTTAGGCGAAGGCTTGATAGCAGGTCTAGCTGGCGGTAAAGATTTAGATTGTTTCCAAGCACGCTTTGAAGAAAGCTGGTTACATGAAGAATTATATCAATCGCGCAATTTTGGCCCTGCATTACATAAATTTGGCACCTTAATCGGCGGCGCATTTAACTTTATTGATCAAAACTGGTTTGGTGGTAAGTTCCCTGTCACGTTTAGAGATGAAACTCCTGACTATGCTAATATGGGATTAGCCAGCGATTACAACAAAATTGACTATCCAAAACCGGATGGAAAACTCAGTTTCGATAAGCTTTCATCGGTATACTTATCAAGTACGTACCATGAAGAAAATCAACCTTGTCATTTACGCTTAAAAGACAAGAGTGTGCCGATTGCCATTAACCTGGTTAAATTTGATGAACCAGCTCAGCGCTATTGTCCTGCTGGTGTTTATGAAGTGGTTGAAGAGGCTGGCAATAAAAAGTTTGTTATCAATGGTCAAAACTGTATTCACTGCAAGACCTGTGACATTAAAGATCCAAGTCAAAATATCACTTGGGTAACACCTGAAGGTGGTGGCGGTCCAAACTATCCAAACATGTAATCTTGTTTGATTGCCGGAGTTAGCCAAAATGATAAACGCACAATTATTTGTGCGTTTTTTTCGTCTAATGGACTAAGCTTATTTAAGTTTTTGTCTATCAGACCGATAAAGATTAATTACAGCAACAAGGCGTATTACATGAACTTTTTTAGCCAATTAACCATCAAGCAGAAAATATTGCTTACCGTTACCGTCGCGGTACTGCTTTCAACCATTTTAGTCGGTGTGCTCAGTCAGCGCAGCGCCAAGAATGTGATCGAAGAACGTATGTTAACCTCTGAAATGCCAAGCATATTACTGCAAATCCGTAACAAGATTGATTTGGATATCAGCTCGTTGATGAACGCAGCGGAGCAACTTGCCAGTAGTAGAATGCTGCTTAATTGGTTAGATCAGGGCCGCCCTGCAAGTGACGAAAGCGCTGTGATTGCTCAGTTAAATGACGTCGCCAGTCAATATGATTTGGCACAAGCGTCTTATGCCGATAGACAAACTGCGGCTTACTACACTCAAGACGGATTTTTACGGGTATTAACACCGCAGCAAGACGGCTGGTTTTTTGATTATCGCGACAGCCGCCAAGAAAAAATGCTCAATGTCTTTACTGAAAGTAATGGTGAAGTAAAGCTGTTCATCAATTATCAACAACCCAATGGCCGAGGCTTAGTCGGACTTGCCAAATCACTTGATGACATGGTTAACCTATTGGCGTCTTTCAAAATTGAAGACACAGGTTTTGTTTACCTTGTAGATGCCGAGGGTCAGGTCAAACTGCACCAAGACAAAAGCCTAATGGGCAAAAAAAACTTAAATCAGCTTTATCCTAATGTAAACGTCCAGCAGCTGTTAAATAAAAATGATTTCAACCTGATTAAAGCAGAAGCTGACAACAATCAAACGCTGATCGCCAGTAGCTATTTACCCTCTATGGGCTGGTATTTAGTGGCGCAAGTGCCTGAAGCGGAAGTCTTTGCATTATTAAAAGAGTCGTCTTACCAAATTTTGATTTCAACCATCATTATTGCGGCACTATTTATTGCCATTGCTATAGCCGTTGCGGGGTCGGTAAGCCGCCCTATCGCCCAAGTTGCTGAACTGTTCCGCAATATTGGTGAGGGTGAAGGTGACTTACGTCAGCGCTTACCGGTTAATGGTGAAGATGAAATCGCTCAACTTGCCCGTGGATTTAACAGCTTCATCAGTAAAATCCAAGACTCTGTTATTGAAGTGGCACAAACCAGTGAGCAATTGGGTAAATCAGCAATTGATGTCTCTAACCAAGCTCAGCAAACATTAGAAGACAGCCATTTACAAAAAGACCGTACCATCATGGTGGTAACCGCCATTAATGAAATGGGCGCTACGGTTAATGAAATTGCCAGTAATGCAGCACAAGCAGCAGTAACGGCTCGTGAAGCCGATTCTGAGTCATCAGAAGGCCAACAAGTTGTAACCCGTGCCCGTAATACTATTAATCAACTATCTAAAGATGTGGGCCAAGTAGGCGAAGTGATTGAGTCTCTTGCTACTCATACAAAGTCAATTGGCGGTATTTTAGATGTTATTCGCGCCATTTCAGAACAAACCAACTTACTTGCGTTAAATGCCGCCATTGAAGCAGCACGAGCTGGTGAAGCGGGCCGAGGGTTCGCAGTGGTTGCCGATGAAGTCAGAAACCTGGCCTCACGCACTGCAGCATCAACCAACGAAGTGCAAACTATGATTGATAAATTGCAATCTGAAGCCAGCCGCGCGGTGACAGCAATGGAGCAATCTCGTAATCGTTCACGCGAAGGCGTTCAAGCCGTTGATGAAGCAAGTAATTCACTGAGCGGAATTAGTCAGCAAATTGCCTCAATCAGTGACATGAACATTCAGGTCGCTGCTGCGACGGAAGAGCAATCGACGGTAGTGGAAGATATTAACCGTAACGTCACCGAAATTAATGACATTACCCAACGTACAGCACAAACGGCACAGGCCGCGGCACAGGCAAGTAAAGCATTGAACCAACTGGCTAGTCGCTTAGATACGCTAGTGGCGCGCTTTAAAGTATAACGTCAGCCAGCAAAGACTAAAATGCCGCAACCTCGTATAAGGTTGCGGCATTTTTTTATTTATTTCGGTATAAAATTTAACGTTTATTTAAAAAACTTAATCGTTAACGGATATTGGTACGCCACGCCTTCGGTCGCTTTCATTATCGCGATAATAGTGCAAATGATATCTAATAGCGCCAAGGCTCCGAGTAAAATAAAGCCGATACCTACAAACATGAGCACTGCTGAAATACAAACATAAATAAACAAACTGAGTTTAAAATTAAGGCAGTTTTTGCCGCACTGATTAGCAAATTCAAACTCATCGCGCTTCATCAGCCACACAATTAATGGCCCTAAAATACTGCCCATGGGTATCACATAACCCGCAAAACTGGACGCATGCACCAACACGCCCATATCCCTAGCTTGCTTATCATTAGTTGTTTGATTGACGGATTGTAAATCTTCCATGAAATGTCCTTGTGATGATTATTCTGCTTTACCATACAAGCGCATCTGCCAATCTTCAATCGATTGATGACTGATACGACGAGTTAATGAATTTACCCAAGATTGAGCTAACCCGGAACATTGCAATAAACGTTGGTATTGCTCAGCATCAAATGTGGGTAAAAAATATATTTGCATCGCTTGAGCAACGCTAATATCTGAAACGCGATCAACACGATAAATCGCATCATCGCAACCAATATTACCTTCTGATAATACTCGATAAAACCAACCACACATTTTGCTTTTTTGCATCGCCAAGGCAAATTCAGGATGACCAAATTGTAAGTTCAGCTTAAAACAAGGGGAGCGTGGTTGGGTAACCTGTAAGGTAACATCGCCAATTTGCATAATGTCACCAATATTGACCTGTGATTCATTCAAGCCAACGGTACTGATATTTTCGCCCATTGCGGGAGCATCTTTAAACGATGCCATCATATCCCAGCGACGATACTGGCCATAATGCTCACGCGGAAAATGATGTAACACCCTATCTAATCCCCCGTGATGCTTAGGATCGGCCTCAGCATTACCCACCACATGATCAAATTGCACAGCCAGTTTTTGCACCGCATGCTTTTGATTAATACAACTGGCGACACCACTGTGCATTTGCACCTGATCGCCTAAATAAAGCGCCGATATTTTATTAACTATGCGATTTTTCACTCAGTACATCCTTGAACAAGATCTGCTTTGAAGCATCAAAGTACCTAAAAAAAATACAAAAAAAAAGCCTCACCAATAAATGGTCAGGCAGAATATCGAAAAAGGGGAGTTCAGGCTCAACATGCTGAGAGTCAGAACAAAAACGCTTAAGACTGTAAAGCGCCAACTAACGCTTCAACACAGAACATATTACGCGGATGTTATGACAATAAAATGACAAAATTAAACCGCAAGATAGTCTTTTAATTTATCGCCAGGTACAGAACTTGGCGTAGCAACCGCAAATGCTGCCCAGCGCGCCCCTTCTGTCATCGCATCGGTTATACTTGCGCCGCTGCATAAGCCATGAATTACCCCAGCGGCATAATTGTCCCCAGCTCCCGTTGTATCTATCACATCAGCGGCAATGGCTGGCACATGCTGATAACCAGACTGCTGGTAAACTTTGGCGCCATGCTCACCATCAGTCACGATAAAATATCTTAAGCTATCACCACTGATCGATTGGGCAAACGCCCACAAATCCTGCCCACAACGGCCTTGCATATCGGTAATCGAAGCAATTAACACATGACAAGGTCTTGGGCGCTCATCTTTGGCTAACTGCGCAACAACTAGCGTTTTCGACTGTGTCATGGCCGCAAGAGCCCAAGTATCGGCTCCGAGCGCTGACGTATTGATATAAAAAGCGTCCCAATTGGCCCAGTTGGGTTGTTTTGCTAACGTAAAAATGGGTCTTTGTGGCCGAATAATGGTGCGCTCACCATCTGGGGTCATCACCAGCAACATTTCACAGGTATTGCCCTTAAAACGTTGCACCATTCGGCAATCTAATCCTTGGGTACTGGCCTGCGCGACAATCCAGTCGCCAATTTCATCGGTGCCAACTTGACTCACAAGAGAGACATTATGCTGCGCCCAAACCAAACCTAAACCCGTATTAGCCCCGCCGCCGCCAAGCCGCAAACCACCATCTTGATAATGAAAACGACCACCGGTTTGCAAGGGTTTATCCAGTCGAAGAATGCGGTCACAATTGATATTCGCCAGTAATAAAATATTAGCCATGATAAATACACAATTACTTAATTGAAGTCATTTAAGATTACCCTTTATAAAAAAAACGGCAACCTAAGTTGCCGTTAATTTTGTAGCATCACTACACAAAAACTACATATCTAATTCGGTTAATGGTTTACGCAGTTGGGCTCTGACATTATCCATGCCTGAGTAAAATTCTTTCATCATTAGTAACCCCATCATTTTGCCATTATCGGTGACGATCAGACGGTCTGGATGCACAGGATCGTTTTTAATCGCGCCAATGGCCTTCATCGAGCTCATTTCTTTGAATAATGCGGTATCTAAATTCACCCCAAATTCATCGCGGAAATATTTGCGTGATAATCGACCAGAGAACATGCCCAATAAGAAACGATATTGCATCACTTCTTTCTTGTGATAATACTTTTGTTGCTCTACCGCCATACGCCCTTGGGCGATACGCTCTTGGTACTTTTTTAATGAAAAAGTATTCACATATAAGGTGTCATTTAAAAAGCTAAATGATCCAGAACCAACACCCAAATATTCATCATGATCAATAACGTACTCGTCAAACCCTTCATCATTGGTTTTACCAAAAGCCCAGGCTGACAATTGGGTATATTGCCCCGTCAACTTATTCAAAATTTGGCGATATTGATTAATCATTTCGCCATGGGGTGCGGCCAGTGTACCCTTAACACTTTTACGGGTTTGATGGGTGATCATCAGCGGATAGGTTGTAATTTGCCTTGGGTCTAACTTTGATGCCATCTCAAGATCCGCTTGAATAACGTCATCGGTTTGACCTCTAAAACCAAAGATCAAATCCACATTGATAATGGGAAACAATTCTTTTGCCGCCATAATGCGGTCAAATGTTTGCTGACCCGTACCAAATTTATCTAAACGATCAGTCATTTTTAAAATGCCGTCATCAAAGCTTTGTACGCCAATGGACATTCTGTCCACTAAGCCTTTCAATTGCCTAAACTCAGGGTTCGCCAAATGCTGTGGATCTGACTCGCACGACACTTCTTTAATATCAGGAAACAAGGTTTTGGCATGCTCGATAGTACGTGCTAGCTCATCTTCTAATACCGTCGTTGTGCCACCACCAATGTACATAGAGTCAAACTGATAACCTAAATCCTTGGCCATCTGCATTTCTTTGCGCAATGCGACAAAATATTCACGCGCTTTGTCTTCACGGAATAAAAAACGATGAAAGGTACAAAATGAGCACAAGGTATGGCAAAACGGAATATGCGCGTACAACATGTACTTGCGCCCTTCAACAGGCTTGGGCATACGGTCTGTGGAAATCGTATCTAAGCGCAGGTTTTTATCGACATAAAACTGCATGACCTTTTCCATCGAACTCACCATCCAATTTGGCACAGTAATATTTGACTGATAAGGCGCAATCAACGCGTCCGATGTTGATTGAATAATTGAAGACATAAAAATCCTAGTGAGCAAAGCTTGAATGCAAAATCATTGATTACAAAGCAGTAAAAAAACATATTCCATAAGCGGAACCTGAAAATACCACTTTAGGTATAGATAAAATGTGAGGTAAGCAATGAATACATAAACTAACAGGATTTTTAATGCCTATTTGTTAAGCAGGTCATGTTTTAGTAACGATTAATATATTGAGCGAAGCTTCATCGCTGGATTATCCCTTCACCAGCCAAACTCACGGCCTTTTCGCGATGGTTTCAGGTTAAATAAAGCTGGTCATCTTTAAATACATGTTACCAATGATACTAAATCGAACAGGCTAGATTTTAGCTGCAGATAAGCCTGCAAGATTCAAAGCATGGAGGTTTGGGTTAAGCCCACATGGAGTCGAATAGCCTGCGTCACACTGGATTATCTGCACGTAAGTCCTCTTTAAGCAGCCCAGCATCGGTAACGTGTACTTTGACAGCTAACTATTAACTAACCCTTAGATCTCGATTTTTGCCGCTATTGGCCGGGGTAGTTAGCTAAACGTATGGTGACATTGTCATCTAAGGTGAGCGATAGCATTTGCTGGTATTTGTTCTCAATGGCGAGTCGAGTACCGTCTTGTTTTATTTGTGCTAGGCCAAAATTAAAGTCATCGCGAATATCGGCATGTAAAAATGCAAATCGGTAAGCCGTAGGTGGGAAAACTTTATGACAAATCACCTCTTGCTCTACTTCTTCTTTAGTGAGCTTGCCAGTGAGATAGGACTGTCTGAGGTAATAAATAAAGATATTCTTATCCATCACGGCCACATCCATTCTCTGTTTCATCAGCATTTTCACTTGTATTATTTGCTTCGCCTGCTCGCTATATTGGCGGTTATTTTTGGCCATATTAGTGAAGTCTTTGCCTAAAAGTATAGAGGCCCGTTGAAAGGCAACAATACTTTTGTCTTGTAAATCGGAAACTGTCTCGATGTTGAAATGCTTGTCTTTAAGACTAATTGCACAATTTTGAAAACTGATCACCACATCTGAATAAAACACGCCTTCGAGCATGTTTTGTTTAGTATTAATGATGCCATCTAGTTTGCCTTCTTTGAGTGCATGAAAGGTACGTGCAAGGGGAAGGTGTTGTATGTTGACGCTATGACCTTTAACGGCAAGCGCGCTTTTAAGCAATTCGAGTTCTAGACCACTGTTAGTTTCTTGAATGACATAAGGGGCAATTGAAAAGCTAACACCGACTTCAAGCTCTTTGGCTTGTATGTTGTTCACAAAGCAAAATAGTACAATCAAGCTGATAGCGCTTAAGCACTTAGCCATTAGGTTCGCAAATCTTAACATATGCGGTTGTGGGAAGAGCTGATTGCTCTCATTAATCATTTTATTATTGACCTCTAAATGATGGTGGACATAAGCCATGCTGCAGCGATTATTCAGCCGTTAGCGAACTTATCCAATCATGATCACACTTAACTATAAGAGGTCTTAGTCAATTTGCATAACTTTAAAAGTTTTAACGTTAGGCACAGCGAATAGAGATATAGCCTCGAACCAAACATAGCGCCGCCAGTGTATTAACTAAGCGTTTGAATGCTCAAGTATTCGGTTTGAAAAGGGTCGAACTTTCACATCTTACCCTTAGGAATAGGGGAAATGTCAGTGTGATGTCAATAACATCACTGACCATGTGAAGGGGCAGGCTTATGTGTAAACACTTCTGTGACACGCTGCAAGTACGTCCCTGTAAGCTCAACGATGGCATCCATGCCATCGACGGTCACAGCCGCGCTTACACCTAATAATTTATGTCTTCGATTAGGCTGCATTGGTAATAAAGCCTTGAGGGTTTGGCTGTTACCCATAGAAGTACTTAGAATCAAATCGAAGAGAAAAATGTAAGCTGCAGATGAGCCAGCGGCAGACAATGGGTTAGATTACAGTTAAAGCCTAGTGTGACTTAACTAGCAAAAAAAAACAAAGTAAGACATTGAATTTAAAGTACAAACTAGGTTGGATTGTACAAACTTAAGGACAGAGTTGGGTAATCTCGAACACAATCATCGAGCACGCCATTTAGGGAAGAAGCAATTCAATAGCATGTGCCGAACAGGCTTCCCCATAAAATTTACTCTGCCCCACTGATTTTGAGTTTACGATTCATTATTCATTACTAAATAACTAAAGGATTAGTTTGTGAAGTATATATTTCTAGTTATTTTGAGCTTTTTTATATCCCTACAAGCAGAAGCCAAAAACTGTAAAAAGGGACAGCCATGTGGTAACTCTTGTATTTCATGGAATAAGATCTGTCGAGTAGATTCTAGTATGACTAGTGTCAGTATTCCGAGTGGCAACACTAAAGACTCACAATCAGTTATCCTCACACTAGACAAATCGGATCCTAGGTCTGAAAATTATATTCAGTACCCAACGACAGCTGACATCGCTTTTGGTTGTGATACTTCATGGTTAATTATCATTGATAAATATGTTTTAAATTTTAATGAGGGTGAAGTTATTAGCCGTGGGATCGGTAGAATTAAGTCAAGGTTGAATGAGCAGGGTTTAGAAATGTCATCCGTTTATGAGGCGCGTCTAAAATCTGAGTTTCACAATTCTATAAGTACCCCAAATTTAACTTCGTCGATGATCCACGAAATTAAAACCAATCCTGACAGTGTTAAGAAATTATTTGTACCGCAGTGTATTTTGGAAACACAAAATCAATTATCTAAAGGTTGACCGTTCTTGTTTTATATCGATTTTTCCCACAATCATCAATGAAGCTAAATCGAAGAAACAAAAATTCAGGTGCAGATGAGCCAGCGAGTATCCAAAACAAGGATGTTTTGGTTAAGCTCACAAGGATGTGCTTGCGGCGTCTCGCTGGATTATCTGCACTAAGGCCTGCGGCAGGCAATAAGTACCGATGAAGTATTGGGCTAGTTATACTAATCAGAGTGCTTGCAGTTCAGCATTTTGTGGGTTCAAGGTAAATATGAATATGACCGCACAACATTTGGCTCAGATTGGGCACCAACCCACTCACTTAACCAGCTCAAATGAAATCATAAATAAAGATTGCTGGTTTGGATAAACCTGTTGAATAATCTGTTTCAATTCATCTAAAGGCAGGCTTTCTTGCTCAGCATGAAACTCATTAATGTCATCAAAGGCCAAAGGCTCAACCGATAGAATGGTGATGTCACACACCTTTTGATGGGTTTCAAGGGTAAATACTTCCACTTGAGTACCAGGTACATAGTGATTTTCTGACGCATCACGAATGGTGATGGTTTTGGCGCCGCTGGCCACCAGCGGGGTTAAGTATTCAAAAAAAGTGATGCTGGTTGGGATCATTATTGTAGCCTTATGTCTGTTATTGGCGAGCACAATCGCCGGGGCTTTGGTCAAAGTAACGTTTAAACTCGCGGCTAAATTGCGCACTGCTTTCGTAGCCAACTTGAATGGCAACGTCTTTTACTTTTAATCGTTGGGCCTGAAGCAATTCTTTGGCGCGTGTTAATCTAATTTTCTTCAAATACTGGATCGGCGAAGAGGCTGTCACCTCTTTAAAGCAGCGATGAAATGCGGATGGACTCATGTTCACTAAGCTTGCTAAGGTATCTACCTCAACTGACTCACCATAATGTCGATGAATATAACTTAGGGCTTTTTCAACCCGAGATAACCGCGTATGGCTAAGCGATAACGCGTATAAAGGCGCGGCATTTGGGCTATCAAGTAAACGATATAACAGCTCAAGCACTAATGCTTCGCCCATCACTTTAGCTTCGAGTGGCGATTGTAAAGCTTGCAGCAACCTAAACACACTGCAATCCATCTCTTCTGTGGTCGGTGCCACAAAATATCCCGATTGACGTGACTCATTCAAATCTTTGGGTATTTGATTATGCTCATCCATCAAGCGAATAATATGATTCAACTGCACTAAATCGATATCAACCATTAACACCAAAACCGGCTCTTGCTCACTGGCAAAGGTTTCACACTCTACTGGTAAAGGCACTGTCATCACTAATGCATTTTGGCTGTCGTAATCGAATGTTTGCTCATCCAAATACAGGCGCTTTTTGCCTTGCCCGACAAATAGCATCCCCTGTGAATAGCACATAGGCCCGCGTGCGCCATATTGCGACCCTCTAAATACATGCACACCTGCTAAATGAGTTGGGTTGACACCTTCTTTTGGTGCTAATGCCGCCATTAATGTTGCGATATCTGTCATTGCTATCACTCGTTAAACACTTTGCAACAATGCTACCACTAAAGCAGAAAAGTGCATCAAAAAAGGCAATTAAAACGCCATTTAAAGTAAAAATAGGCAGGAATAGGCACAACTACAAGAGTTATGTGTCTGTTTATTTTGTGGCAGATGTTTATGATCGTTCCATCAAATTTCATTGTGATGGCAAGGCACTTATCGCATCACGAAAAACCGCTTAACTTCATGCACAGCTACCAGTAGCTGGTGCGACAAATAAGGTGACACCTCTATGCTGAACTTTAATTACCGTAACCCTACCCATGTTGTTTTTGGTAAAGACCGTATTGCTGAATTAGATCAACTGGTACCCGCTAATGCCAAAGTGCTGATCACTTATGGCGGCGGTAGCGTTGTCCGTTTTGGCACGCTAGACAAAGTAAAAGCGGCGCTTGGCAAGCGTACTGTGATTGAATTTGGTGGTATTGAGGCTAACCCTAAATACGATACCTTAATGCAAGCCGTTGAGGTTGCGCGTAAACAAAACATCGATTTTATTCTTGCTGTGGGTGGTGGCTCTGTCATGGACGGCAGCAAATTTATAGCCCTAGCCACTCAGTTTGATGGTGATACCACTAGCCTGCTTCATCATGGTTTTGCCCCTGTTCCTGTAGCGGAAGATAAAGTGATCCCGCTTGGCGTCATCGCCACCTTGCCTGCTACGGGTTCAGAAATGAATGCCTTTGCCGTTGTTAGCTATCAGGGCGGTAAGTTCCCCGTAAACCATCCAAATGTATATCCAACATTTGCCATGCTAGACCCAGAGCTCACCTTTAGCCTGCCGCAAATTCAAGTCGCAAATGGGGTTGTTGATGCGTTTGTCCATGTACTTGAGCAATACGCAACGTATCCGGTTGATGCGCGAGTTCAGGACCGCACAGCGGAAGGCATCATGCGTACCTTAATTGAGATTGGCCCCATTACCATTGCCGAACCGACTAACTATGAAGCTCGCGCTAACTTAATGTGGAGCGCAACATCCGCCTTGAACGGTATGATTGGTGTTGGGGTGCCATTTGATTGGACGACCCACATGATTGGCCATGAATTAACAGCCATCTTCAATATTGACCATGCACAAACCTTAGCCGTGGTGTTGCCGTCAGTTTGGCGGGTATTGAAAACACAAAAACAGGCTAAATTACTGCAATATGCAGAGCGTGTATGGGACATTACTGCAGGTGATGACGACAGCCGTGTTGAGCAAGCCATTGTTAAAACTGAAGCTTTCTTCCAACAGGTTGGCTTAAAAACACGCCTACGTGATCATGGTGTTGAAAAGGCACAAATCGAGACGGTTATTAATGCGCTAGAAGCGCACGGTATGACCGCCTTGTCTGAAACAGGCAAAGTGGATTTAGCCATGAGCCGCAAAATTTTAGAGATGGCTTGGTAACGGCATCCATAATTAGCCTATTGATTTAGTCGAAGCCCCCGCTATTTTATAACCCGTAGCGGGTGGCCATAATACCCAGCAACTCGATAAATCGGCCATATCCGCTGATTATTGCCATATAAGCCTTATTTTATATTTACTTAGCTATAAATGGCTCGTCAAACAAACGACTTATAGCGTATTATTCGCGCGTTTTATTCCCCGAATAATCATTAAGGAACAATGATGAAAAAAATATCGCTTATGACATTACCTTTGCTGGGTTTATTTGCCTTACCTGCCATAGCTGAGAATGATCACACGGGTTTTTATGTTGGTGGCGCTGTCAATAAAGTTGAATTTAAAGTTGATGAGTCAGAAAAAGAGACGGGGTTAGGTATTTACGGTGGTTACAACTTCAACCACTGGTTTGGGTTAGAAGCTAATTTATTTGTTTCTGGCAACATGGGCGACGATGAAATTGATGCCATTGCTGGTGCATTGACCATTGCGCCCAAATTTACCTGGCAGTTTAACGACACTTTCTCTGGTTACGCGAAAATTGGCTTAGCATCTATGGCGCTTGCTGTAGAATCATATTACCTAGATACCACGTTTTCAGGTGTTGGCGTCACGTATGGCTTTGGTGTAAATGCCTCTGTCACTGAAAAGTTAAATATTCGCCTAAGTTATGATGTTACCAGTGGCGATTTAGAGTCTGACGACTATAACTGGGTTGAAGATCTAGATAGCGAAATTAAGCAAGTTGCACTGGGTTTACATTACCAATTTTAAGCAGCCGTGATCTGTTGATTAAGTCACGCCTTACATTACTGTGTAAGGCGTTTTTTGTTGAACGACCTAAAACGCTACACCCCCATCTCGACGGCTTTTTTGGGCGTAAAACTACTGCCTAATGATGCGATGATCACTAAGCCGATAGCCGACCACTGCAGCAAGGTTAATTGCTCACTTAAAATCACCAAACCTGCCAATGCGGCTATCGCAGGCTCAAGACTCATTAACACACTAAAGGTTTGTGTGGGCATATTTCTTAAAGCAATCATCTCCAACGAATAAGGCAAGGCGCTGGATAATATGCCAACCAGTAACCCTAAGGGTAAAACCTCCCAACTGATTAATGCTAACCCCTGACTTACAGCACCAACCGGCACTAAAACAATGGCCGCAACTGTCATGCCTAGGGCCACAGTAATACCACCAGAGGCTTGCTTTCCTGTACGCGTACCAAAAAGGATGTAACCCGCCCAACAAGCTCCGGCACCCAATGCCAAAATAACCCCTGTTATATCCAATCCTTGTGCACTGGACATATTCGGCATCAACAGCAAAATACCCACAATCGCACAGGCGACCCAAAACAAATCGGTTTTGCGTTTCGAGCCAAATAAAGCCACGGCTAAAGGCCCAGTAAACTCAAGCGCAACAGCAATCCCCAATGGGATCCTATCGATGGAGAGGTAAAACAGAATATTCATGCCACCTAAACACAAGCCATAAACGATAATACTTCGCCAATCTCGCCCTTGAGGCAACGCGCGCCAAGGACGAAATACCAACCACAGCACAGCTGCGGCAAAGCCCAATCGTAATGCGGTGGTGCCCTCTGGGCCAACCAACGGAAAAAGTTGCTTAGCTAAAGACGCACCGGATTGAATGGTGACCATAGCCAATAAAACACTGCCAATAGCGGTTAGCAGTATGCGGTTAACTTGCATGAAAAATTCGCCTAAAAATGAAAATAGCCAAAGAAGCACAGTTTACCCGAATTTTGCCAAATCTAAGCGTCAAAATAATATAACACCACGAATAAATACGGATCGTTGAATCACTCTCAAGGTTGATTTGCCTAAAACCTCATGGGGCTTAGTTAACCTTAACTCAGAGTTATAAACGGTTATATTGAACTAAATCCCTGTTCATATCGTTATGATTAAATAAAAAAACACCCCAAAGTTGCCTTTGAGGTGTTTAACGGTAAAGCATTCAATTAAATCAATTTTGATATTTGATCGCGTTGTTTGCTTTCAATTCGTCATACCATAGGTTGTGATGCTGAATTGCCCAGTTTTCATCGCAATAGCCTGAAACCATGCACTCCATACCGCCTTCACTCAACACAGTAGCCATCCAAATGTGGACTATGGTGAATGCGATTAATATCACAGCACTGATGCCATGGACTAATAATGCCGCTATAGACGCTTCACGTGGTAAATCAAGATTAGGTAAAACTAACATTAACCCTGTAATGCTGATAAATAGACCAAAAATGACTAAAGTCCAAAACCACATTTTTTCACCCGCGTTAGCAAATCCACTGTCTGGATGCTTGCCTTTAAACGGGCCAAAGTTAATGTAACCACCTACCACTAAAAACCATTTTAAATCATATAATTTAAAGGTTTGTAATGGCATCCACTTGATAACACAAATCAACCAAGAAACGATGAATATTGGGCCTGACCAATCATGGATAAACTTACTTGCGGCAATAATACCAGCCCAAAAGTCTTCACCCACATATGGTGCAATAAAATGACGGCCAAGCATAATAAATACGCCTGTCAGCATTAGCGTTAAACATGCTATTGCCATAATCCAATGCAACCAAAGATCCGCTTTTTTCCATCGTTCCACCATCTTCCCGGAAAAACCATGGGAGAGTTTTGATGGACCATTAACCAAGAAAAAGACTAAAAACGCACCAAATACCCCAAATATCGCGACAACTATCGCGGGTTTTAGGTAGGTGTTACGTATGACTTTTCCTTCATTACCGGTTTTGTTGATCAACACATTTGCGTCTAAGCCAATATCAGTCGAATAGCCCGACTCACCAGCTTTTACTGCTCGCCACAGATCCGCATCACTGGTTTTTGCTGCTTGCTGCTTCGATGACTGGTCATCTGCAGCATAAGCATTGGGCATAACCAAGCTCATACCGACAACCAACATAAGCAAGGTAAACAGCATCTTCAGTGATTTGTTTAACGATGTGTTTAACATTGTCACTCCTCATTGGGCCGTAATCACTTACAGCCCATCCAGTGGGTTTAGATCATCTCGCCTGTTTTTGGGTTGTAGCCCCAAATCACATTTGGATTACCACGCTGTGCCATACGCTGACGATAAATGTCAGATACCACACCAGCATCACCCGCAAGCAGTGCTTTTGTTGCACATAGCTCAGCACACATTGGTAGCTTGCCTTCAGCAATACGGTTTGAACCGTACTTTTGACGCTCTGCATCTGAATGTGTTTCTTCTGGGCCACCCGCACAGAAAGTACATTTATCCATTTTACCGCGGCTACCGAATGCAGTCTTTTTAGGGAACTGCGGCGCACCGAATGGACAAGCGTAGAAGCAGTAGCCACAACCGATACAAGTATCTTTGTCATGTAGCACAATGCCATCTTCTGTACGGTAGAAACAATCTGCCGGACAAACAGCCATACAAGGTGCATCAGTACAGTGCATACATGCCACTGAAATTGACGCTTCACCTGGTTGACCATCGTTAATTGTCACCACGCGGCGACGTTGAATACCCCACTCTAAAGCAGAGTCGTTCTCGTTTTTACATGCTGTGACGCAACCGTTACACTCGATGCAGCGTTTGGTGTCACACAAAAATTTCATGACTGCCATAATGGCTTATCTCCTCAAGTGTAATTAAGCTTTGCTGATCTGACACAAGCTAGACTTAGTCTCTTGCATCTGAGTCACAACGTCATAGCCATAGGTAAGAATCGTGTTTGCAGATTCACCAATCACATAAGGCACTGTGCCTTCTGGATAGTTTTTCTCCAAACTTTCACCCTCGAACACACCTGCGAAGTGATATGGCATGAAACATTCGCCAGCTATCACACGTGGTGTAACCATTGCTTTAACAGTAATTTTTGCACCTTCTGGGCCATGAACAAATACATCATCACCATCGCGTACACCGCGATCTGCTGCATCTGCTGGGTTCATTTCAATGAACATCTCTTGCTGTAACTCAGCAAGCCATGGGTTAGAACGCGTTTCTTCACCACCACCTTCGTACTCGACGAGACGACCAGAAGTCAGAGCTAATGGATAATCCTTAGCAAAGTCTTTGTCTTGAATCGTTTTATAAAGCGTTGGTAGACGTGCAACCATACGGTCATCATAAGTTGGGTATTTAGATACCAAATCACGACGAGGGGTATATAAGGGTTCACGATGTAGCGGGATATCATCAGGGAAGTTCCATACAATACAACGCGCTTTAGCGTTACCATAAGGAATACAACCATGCTTAATCGCCACACGTTGAATACCACCAGAAATGTCAGTTTTCCAGTTTTTACCTTCAGCGTGCTTTTTCTCTTCAGCGGTTAAGTCATCCCACCAGCCAAGCTGTTTAAGCATGTCAGCAGTAAACTCTGGGTAACCATCTTGAATTTCAGCACCTTTAGAGAATGAACCTTCAGCAAGAATATTATTGCCTTCATGTTCAACACCATAACGAGCACGGAAGTTACCACCACCGTCTTTGACTTCACGACCAGTGCGATACAAAATTTGCGTACCTGGATGCTTCTGCTCTGGAGTTCCCCAACAAGGCCAAGGTAAACCATAGGTTTCGCCTTTAGCTGGACCGCCTGGGGCTTCTAATGAGTCAACATCAAACGTGCCCCAGTTTTGTTGGTGCATTTTCAAACGTTCTGGGCTTTGGCCAGTATAACCAATGGTCCACATACCTTTGTTGAACTCACGGGTCATATCTTCAACGTTAGGCTCATCGTTGTTAACTGCAATGTGCTTACAAAGTTGATCGGCAACGCCCCATTTTTTAGCCAGTTTATACATGATCACGTGATCAGGTAATGACTCAAATAATGGCTCGATAACTTGATCACGCCACTGTAATGAACGGTTTGATGCAGATACTGAACCATAGGTCTCAAACTGAGTTGCCGCAGGTAATAAGTAAACGCCATCTTGACGTTGATGCATGACACCCGCCATCGTTGGGAATGGATCAACAACCACAACAGTATCCATCTTGTTCAACGCTTCACGCACTTCACGGCCACGGGTTTCAGTGTTTACTGACTGTCCCCAGAAAAACGCAAGACGAATATTGTCTTTTTGCGCAATTTTGGTTTTGTCTTCTAACACGCCATCGTGCCAACGTGAACATGGAATACCCGCTGATGTTTGTGGATCTTGGCCTAAGTAAGCCGTTTGATCAAAACGTTGTTTAATCCAGCTTGGTTCTAGGTCCCATACATTTGCCCAGTGATCCCAAGCGCCAGAGGTTAAGCCGTAGTAGCCTGGTAAGTTATCGAATAACAAACCAAAGTCAGTTGCGCCCTGTACGTTATCGTGACCACGGAAAATGTTTGTTCCGCCACCTTCAACACCCATGTTGCCAAGGGCTAATTGAAGAATACAATATGCACGAGTATTCGCGTTACCCACGTGATGCTGAGTACCACCCATACACCATACTATGGTGCCAGGCTTAGTTTCAGCCATCATTTTAGCGACGCGGTACATTTGTGCTTTTGGCACACCCACAACATGCTCAACTTCTTCAGGAGGGTACTTCTTCACTTCTTCTTTGATACGTTCCATGCCGTATACACGTTGCGAGATGAAGCTTTCATCTTCCCAGCCGTTTTCGAAGATGTGCCATAACAAACCATAAATAAATGGAATGTCAGTACCTGGACGAATATGGACATATTCATCTGATTTAGCCGCTGTACGGGTAAAACGTGGATCAACAACAATGATTTTTGCGCCGCGCTCTTTACCAATTAATATGTGCTGCATCGCAACAGGATGCGCTTCACATGGGTTGGAGCCGATAAACATCATGCATTTTGAGTTGCGGATATCATTGAACGAGTTAGTTTGCGCACCGTAACCCCAAGTGTTTGCAACACCGGCTACCGTGGTAGAGTGACAAATACGTGCAGAATGGTCGACGTTATTAGTGCCCCACATCGCTGCAAATTTGCGGTATAAATAAGCTTGCTCGTTCGAGAATTTCGCACTACCCATGAAATACACAGAATCAGGACCTGACTCTTCACGGATTTGTAATGCTTTGCTGCCGACTTCTTCGATAGCCTGTTCCCAAGATAAACGTTTCCACTTTCCGCCTTCCAGCTTCATTGGATACTTTAGACGTTTTTCACCATGGCCATGCTCACGTAATGCTGCACCTTTAGCACAGTGACCACCTTGGTTAAATGGATGGTCGAATGCAGGTTCTTGACCCGTCCACACCCCATTTTGAACTTCAGCATAAATACCACAGCCCACTGAACAGTGAGAACAAATGGTACGTTTAATTTCAGTTGGCGCGTTATGCGGTACATCTTTGGCTTCAGCTTTACGCATCATACCTGCACCTAACATTGACGCAGCTGCAATTCCACCGGTCGCCAAACTGGCAGACTTGAGGAACTGACGTCTGTTAAGACCTAGGCCTGGCTTTTCAGCTTTTGCGACCGTGTCAGATTTACGGGTTAATCGCATTTCACCCTCTCCTATTAGTTATTTGCTTAACGAAGCATAGTAGTTACGAATATGCTCTGTTTCACGATAGTTGTTACTTTCAGACGCTTGAGTTGCTTTTGGTGAGGCTGCTAATGCAGGGGCACTCACACTGGCAACCGCGCCTGCGGCGCTGCCTAATGCTAATGCTTTTAGCATTTGACGGCGTCCCATGTCGGAAGCTTGCTTCTTCATAGTTTCTCCTTGTTTAAATCACCCTAATCACTTAGAGCATGAATGGTTTAATACATGGCGTAATGCCATAAACCATTAGTTTACTTGCACGACCTCGTCTGTTACCGATTCAAGTTCTTCACTGCCTGGGCAGTTAACCGGTATATTCAAACTCAGTTGGTCAAATTCATTTACTTCTGCCTCAAAAAACGCTTTGGCTAATTGCGCCACTGGCAGATAGAACTTGGCGCTGGGTGTTTTCGCTAATGCTTCACAAAAGCGATTAATCCACGAGCCAATATGACGTTGATAAAATGCCAGCTGGCGATATCCAGGGGCTTCTAAAATTAAAATGCCCATGACTTCACACAATGCCGCCACATGATCTTCAGGCTCTTTGACATTGTCTTCACGCTCAAAACCCATTTGCATTAGGTCATTACGTAACAATGCTAAGGGTTTATCCATTAATGAGCCGGTCATAAACCAGCTACCGTAAGGAATAATTTCGCCACAACCTACACCTAAGAAAATGCTGAAATACTCGTCTTCAAGTGTAGCGACATCACTGGTTTTGGCCGCTGTTTTTAAAGCAATCCATGCTTGATTCATCGCATTGCCTTCATCGGCTTCTACATCTAAATCCGCTAAAAATTGTAATAACTCTTCGCTTGGATGACGACGTAGCAATGCGGCTAATAGTTGATAAATATCGGCTCTTAGTTGATCGTTTTCGCTGATTTCTCTTTCTATTTGGGTCATAGCGGATCTCTTATCGCAATTGCTTTTCTGGATCTTGAAGAATGTCTTCAAACATATCTTTTACGCGGCAATCACCGCACATTTTTAATCTTTCGATGTTGGCACTAAATGCACTGTGCGCACCGACCATTTCAACCATTTTATGCACCATTGATTGCGTCGCAAAAGCGCTACCGCAGCGAATACATTCAAATGGGGCTTCTTCTTTTAAGGTGGTAACCCCTTGGCGACTTTGTTGGTCAAAGTTAATTTGTGGCACTAAACTAATCACGTTTTCAGGGCACGAACTTTCACACAAACCACATTGCACACAATCTTGCTCAACAAAACGTAATGCTGGCGATTCACCACCGTCTTTTAATGCTTGGGTAGGACAGGTTGATACACACGACATACACAAGGTGCATTTATCGACATTTAACTTTACTTGCCCATAAGGCACATTCGGCAAAGTAAGTTGAGTTTGAATCGCACCCGCTTGGCTGTTTAAATGGTCAATGGCTTGATACAAAATGTCTCGCTTCGCATTGCTTGCTTCGGCATTCGTGTTCAGTGTCATTGGCACAATAACTGGCCAAGTTGTACTAATGGCTAAAGGTTGTTCAAGCGTAGCAAGGTCTGTGGCAGAAATAAGGCGTAAGCGCTGTGGCTGGCCCATTTCATCAAGAATACGATTTGCTAAGGTCAATTCACCTTGAAGCATTTGCGTCAAAGTAGGGGCTGTCGCATCGGTATTTAAGATCAACACTTCCCTTGCACCATGCGCTAAGGCCGCAAGCCAATGATCGATACTGGCAACGGTAATCTCTTCCATTGCGATGGGCAGCACGTCACCCGACAAAGTATCAGTGATAAGCTCACTGCCAAGAATGTTGTCATGGAATAAAATCACCGGTGCGACTTGCGCCTCGGCACGGTAACGGCTAATCAATTTTTCAAGATAGGAGTGCAAAGATTTTGGCGTGGGCAAATCATAGCTAATCGCCCCTGTTGGGCATAAATTAGTGCAACTGCCGGCGCCGTGACATAAATAAGGATCTATTTCGATTTTTTGTTCAATACTGCTGATTGCATCAGCCGGACAGAAGTTCAAACAGCGATTGCAGCCATTAATGCCATTGCGGTGGTGTGCACAAATATCACTGTTGACTTTGACATATCTAGGCTTATCAAACTCACCGACTAAATCAGGGATTTGCTCGATGGCATCGGCTAATTTGCTGGCATCTTGGCCGACATAGAAATAGCCTGCGGGAAGCATTTCAAGGTTAATGCAAGGCGCTGAACTTAAATCTAAAATGATATCGAAGTGAGCTTGACGAATGGCAACAACGCTTAGTTCTGCCACGCCACCCGCATCGGACTCAACACTGACTTGAAATTGGCCTAAAAAGCCTTTAATGCTTTTTAGCTTATTGTAAAAGCTATCTACACCTTGTGCTGCGTTCATCACCTTTTCAAGGTGTGCTTCATCCTGACTGGTAATGGACTCGTTAGCTAAAACAACTCGACTCGCCATCGTTGATAGACCATCTGCTGCCAAACGCGCTAAATCTTCTGGCCCAATAATTAACACATGACCTTGAGTGGTATAACTGACGGTTGGCGGGATCAAATTCTGCAGAATTTGGGTACTCGCCATCACTTGTTGTCGAGCATTTTTAAGCTCAGACTGAGATTGTCTCATACTCATTGCGTTCCTAAATTTTTATTATTAAGTGCGCTATTTGCCCACTAGCAATATCTTGCGATATTGATTCATTGCTATCCGCTAATCACTAACGACCAAAACTCAGCTCGCTTTTACCGCATCACCAGTAAAAGAATGGGATTGCAGCTCATCAGACTGCGCTTCCATAGAGGCTAATGCTTGGTTAGCATCGACATTTTCCAAATCGGTACTGCTTATCTGTTGATTTTCTGCGCTAACCCTTGCAGTTTCTGGCTCAGGGTCACTTGAATCATTCAGTGCATCAGACTGAGTGGTTTCAAGCGTTTCATCTTCAGGCGCTTCTTCTTTCTCAATAACGTGTTTAAATACTTTTTTTGCCAACTCTGCCGATACTTCAGCAGACAGCTTGGGTTGATTGGTATAATCAAGGGCATATTCGAGCAACCCATCAATGTGGCCGTATTGAGGTTGTTTCCAAAGGGCCCGTAACGCTGCAGCTTTTGCTGCTGGGTCGACATTTTTAGCCATAAAGCTAGCAAAACTACCACCGACTTCTATCGAGTCTGGATCTGGCAATTCATCAGCCTGCAGCACTGTATCGGTTGCGGCTTGCTCATCTTGCTGCACGCTGTGATTAACATCGGCTGTTTGGCTCGTTAATGGCGCGGTATCATCCGTTTGCATCTGGCCAATTTGGCTAGATTCAAGTTGTTCAACACCCTGTTGCTCAGCTTCTTTGGCAACATTTTCACGGCGCTGATTCCAACGACTTAATAAACCACTCATTGCATTTTTCCTGAGCGATTCGCGCTTGGGCCATCATTGGTGCGACGATTAACATGCTTACGACGGTGAGCACTGATCTCAACTTCACCATGGCGCGTTATAAAAGCTTCAATCCAGCAGGCAATTGCTTTTGGCATTAGCACATTGAACATTGGGGTGTCAGACTCTAAACACCCAGCACCCACATTTTGATCTGCTGAAATCATCGCAGGCACCCAAGTGCCATCAGATAGTTCATCGCACACGATATACAGCATGGCATTGTCCATATCGAGGTTGATACGGTAGCTACCACGTTGGTCACGATGCAGTTCTAATAAAATTAACCTTGCACCTTCTGGCATAGGCTCGGTAGCGGGAACCAATTGGTCCATTTCCCACGTTGTAGTTGTCCAGCGGCCTACTTGTTTTGTCACTTGTTTTAACGAGACATACATTGGCCAAACGCTTTCGGTATGTTGCATGCGGTACTTCACCTTCATTTCACTTAACAACTCAACACTTGAGGTAACAAGCGTGTCGAATCGTAAATACCCTACAGTTATCCTAGGTAGAGCAATATTAATGCCAACATTTTTTATAGGGATAAATTTGAGGGGGATCGCAAAAGCTTTAAAACATAGGGACAATTTGTCCAAAACTAATTTAACAGTAGGACATAAGTACACGTTTGAATAGCGTCGATAAACAAAACTTGCGCTAGATCACGCAATACCAAACATCTGCATGTCGGCAAGGTAAAAATTGATATTCTTGAAACGTAAAGGTGGTTATTACAGCTGTTCGTGTTTGACGTGTCATTATGGTTTTTAGCCATAATGCCATCCCACAACTCCAAAGGTTAATCTTGCTTATGACTCAATCGACTGTTCGCTTATCTACCCCAAAACCGACGGTGAAATTTGTTAAAACTCAAACTGAAGTACCTCTTACATTGCCTGTTATAGCCTATAACGAAGAGGGTGAAGCCTTAGATAAATTTGTTGCCTGTGAGCGCCCACTTACTGTCTATTTAAATTGGCAACCCATAGTGACGCTTATGACATTGGGGGCAAAACCTGAGTCACTTACTTTAGGGTATTTAAAAAACCAAGGCTTTATCAGCGATATTCACTTACTGGAGTCGGTTATTGTTGATTGGGACGTTAATTCAGCCGCGGTCATTACCAAAGAAAACATCGATGACTTAGCGGAAAAACTGTCTGAAAAAACCGTCACCTCGGGCTGCGGTCAAGGTACCGTTTATGGCAGTTTTTTGCAGGGTTTAGATGAAATTCATTTACCTACACCACAATTAAAACAATCAGTTATATATAGCTTATTAAAAAACATCAGTGCTTATAACGACACCTATAAAAATGCCGGTGCGGTGCACGGTTGTGGCATTTGTGTTGATGATCAAATTCTGGCATTTGTAGAAGATGTGGGCCGCCATAATGCGGTCGATACCTTAGCTGGCGATATGTGGATGGAACAACAAACAGGTGGCGATAAAATATTTTATACCACAGGACGGCTGACCTCTGAGATGATTATCAAGGTAGCAAAAATGGGTATTCCAGTATTATTATCCCGTAGTGGTGTCACTCAAATGGGCTTAGAATTGGCACAACAGTTAGGGATAACCCTTATCGCCCGGGCCAAAGGTCGTCACTTTCTAGTTTATAATGGTGTAGAAAATATCACCTATGATGCCAAGCAAAAATAGTGACACCTCAAGCAAAGATCTAATTATAAGAAAGCATTTAAGACCGAAACTTTGCCCATTGTTCTCGCAGTGTGGGGCTTAAAAAACTCCACGCTAAAATACGCGTTTGCTTACTTCCTTGTTGCATTTCAATGGTTTTAACCGTATCCGCGCCGCAGTGTTCTAACAATTTATAGCAAGGTTTAAGATTTTCAGATTTTGATATCAACGACGTAAACCAAAGTACTTGATGCTTAAACAAGCAACTCTCATTAATCATATTGGTTAAAAACTGCTTTTCCCCACCTTCACACCACAACTCGGCTTTTTGGCCGCCAAAATTGAGTGCCGAGCTTGCCTTAACGGGTTGAGCTTGCGAGTGTTTTTTGGCTCGATTGAGTGCTAAATTGGTCTGTTTTCTTTGGTTTCCCGCCATAGCCTCAGCTAAAGACTGATGAAATGGTGGATTACATAGGGTGATATCCACTCGATCATTTTTGCCAATCACACCCGTAAATATCGCATTGACATCGGTTTGCTGAACTAATTTAAGCTTTGCAGCCACTTGCGGATTTATCGAACAGATCTCGGCCACATTTGCAATGGACAGCGGGTCGATATCAGATGCGATAAATTGCCATCCATAACATTGAATACCCAACAATGGATAAATGCCATTGGCACCGGTTCCTATGTCTAATGCCTGAACTCGTGCGCCTTTGGGCACTTTCCCTTTCACCGCTAACAAATCGGCGATGTAATGCAGATAATCCACCCGCCCTGGAATGGGCGGGCACAAATACCCCTGAGGAATGTCCCAACCTTCAATTTGGTAATCGAGTTTAAGCAGCGCCGCATTGAGGGTTTTAACTGCCTCGGAACACGCAAAATCAATCGACACATTCCCGTAGGGATTAGGACGGACAAATTGGGACAATTTGGGTAATACACGTATTAACTCATCAAAATCATAACCATGGTTATGCACATTACGTGGATGAAGCGACTTGCTGACACGGGCTGTATTTGTCATAGATTGAGCAGGGCTTTTTTTACCCTGCTGAGATAATTTTGCCGGCATTAATCGTACAGGTATTTAGTAAACAGTAAGTTCACGACTAAGCCTCGGCCTGTCTCTTTTTCTAAAAGACGATTGACCATCTCGTAACATTCACGACGCACTTCTTCACGGCCAGATAATGATTTGATTTTATCTTCAGCTTGGTTACCTAAAATCTCAACGATTGCTGCGCGTAATAATGGATCATGGCGTTCGATATAAACCAGATCATTAGGATTTTTTACCATGAGTTCAACACTAATTCGCACAAAGCCTAACTTTTTACGATTTGAAATATAGTTAGTCACGATTTCAGGCTCAAAGCCGTAATAGGCATATTCCTCTGCCGCATCATCTGCACTCTGGGCATTAAATGCCACGAACAGCATTAAAAGGCATGCTGAAGCAAATTTTCTCATAGTGTGATGCTCTCCTGAATTCATTATTAAGATGATAAGCGCTTTTATGTATTTAACCTTATTGAGCATGGTAAACTCATTCGGTCTAGGTATATTGTAACGAGTTTTTGATGAATGTGACCAGTAATAGCTTTCCTTACGGTGAATCAATTCAATGGTTTTCCCCAGAAAAAGCCGCCACACTTCCTCATTCGCCGCTAAAAAGCTGGTTATTAGCTAACGGCAGTTTGACCGAGAAGTTAAAGAAACATTGTAAAAACTTTAGTGTAACGGTTTTAGGTGAACACTTATTATCACCATTGGTCGGCGAACTCCCTTCTCAAACCGAACCCGTTTGGGTTCGAGAAGTACTACTGAGTTTAGATGATATTCCATGGGTTTTCGCGAGAACATTAATTCCACAGGCATTACTAAATAATACTCATCACGACTTTATTCATTTGGGTAACAGGCCCTTAGGTGAATTATTATTTACCAGTGCGGATATTGTCCCGGGTAAAATTGAAGTAGCCGCCTTTGAAACCTGTGGCCGCTTAGCACAACTTGCCACCAGCTTATCTCAACCCGTCAATGATACTCTTTGGGGGCGTCGCCGCTATTTCCATGTTGGACGTTCCGAACTGATTGTTAGCGAAATATTTTTACCCATTGCCGCAGAAACGATAAAAAAATACCGCCTTGATTAAGGCGGTATTGATTACTGATTGTGTAGATTAATATGTATAAAACTACATAAAGGAACTATTTAGCCAAACATGATTTTAGCTTAACAATGTTATGAAATGTCATCATAGACGATGCTCTTGTTAAGCGAAGAAAACGGTGAAACTGTACTTATTGCGCCACTGAATTCATGTAATTTGAAATACCGTCTAAAAACATTTGTACAGAGATCATCACCAAAACCATGCCCATTAAACGCTCTACTGCGGTTAAGCCTTTTTCGCCTAATAAACGGGTGAACACTTTATAAAACATCAGAATAAAGGCGCTCAATCCCCAGGCTGATACCAGTGCAATTGTCCAATCTGTCATTCGACTGCTATCAGTATGAGCCAATAAAATTAAAGCGGCCAAAATTGAAGGGCCAGCCATTAATGGAATGGCCATGGGCACGATAAAAGGCTCTTCTCCTGCCGCTAACCCGACGACACCGCCAGGCTGTGGAAATATCATTTTTATCGCAATAAGAAATAGAATAATCCCACCAGCGATACTGACAGATTCAGAACGCAGATTTAAAAAGTTCAGTATTGCTTCACCTGCATATAAAAATAACAACATGATGGCTAAGGCAATGAGTAATTCACGAATAAGCACTCGACGACGCTTTTTGGGATCGATATGACGCAAAATAGACGCAAAAATAGGTAAATTGCCCAATGGGTCCATAATTAAAAACAACATCACAGCAGCAGAAAAAATATCCATAAGTTACAATCTATCTATTTAGCAATAACAATAACTCATATTGTATACCTAATCTGGTTCTTATGGTTGATAGGTCATACAGTATTATTTCTTACAATATGAATTAGTTTTTCTCACCTATTAAATACAGAGACGACTTTTTTCCCGATAGGGCAATAAAAGCTAATCAAATTTACACATCTTATGTTTGCACGCTAGCTACAAGGGTGTACAAAAATGCTATACTGCACCGTTTTTTGTCGATTTATGCTTGGAATCCATGCTCTATTTAGCCGCTAGCTGTATTGCCTTATTATTTGGTCCTTTATTTTACCGTTACTTCTCTTCGGGTAGCGGACTACAAAAAGGATTAGATGGTTTTATATTCGTCTCTTTAGGCGGGCTAGTGCTTATCCATATTTTACCAGAGCTACTTGAACACGGTGGCTTTGTGACTCTGCTGTTTGTCATATTAGGTCTTTGGGGGCCAACTGCAAGCGAGCGGATCTTTCATCGCTACTCAGAAATCACCCACAATATCACCCTTAGCTTAGGCATTATTGGTTTACTACTGCATACCATCACAGATGGTGGTGCAATGGTATTATCACAACAACAAGGAAATTCTCCTTTACTTGCCTTAGGGGTTATTTTGCATCGCTTACCCGTAGGTTTGGCCATTTGGTGGTTACTTAAACCACAAGTTGGCGCGCGTTGGGCAAGTATTGTTTTAGTTGCCATGATGGCCTTAACCTCAGTTGGATACTTTGCTGGTGAGCAACTATTGCTTCAACTGAGTATTGAAAACACTGTCTATTTACAAGCGTTTGTCACAGGTTCAATTTTGCATGTAGTACTGCATCAGCCTCATGGGGAACACACCACAGATAAACAAGGTAAGTACCAATATCAAGCAGGTATAGGCAGCTTATTAGGTTTAGGCTTGCTGGCCGTTTTATTATTGATGGATACGGGTAGTCAGGCCCATGAGCACCATGAACATTCCCATGGGGTGGAACAGTTTGTCAGCTGGTTGCTCACGATTTCACCAATATTATTGTTAAGTTATTTATTCGCCACACTTAGATTCAAATTAGGCTTACAACCTCAACATAAAAATTTAGCGGTAAGATGGTTACAGCGCCTTGCGGGCCCTGAAGCATTAATCATTACTTTAGCCTTGTTAGGCCCATGGTTTGCCCTGTACCAAATTATCGGCTTGGCGGTTATTGCTGGCTTACTGACATGGAATAAGATTTCATTAACCGACCCTCATTTACAATTACCTGAGTCTGCATGGCGTTTTGGTTTTGCCCATTTAGTCGATCGCAGCGCCCCCTGGATCCTCTTAAGCTTAATTTTGGCAAACTTAATTGGTCATCCTTCAGTTCCTTTAGAAAACCCAGCATTACAGGTATTAATCCTGTTACTGGTATTTATTCCTATGCGTTTTTGTAATTTAGGTGCGGTTATTTTAGCCTTAGCCCTGTTTTACAGTGGCTGGAACCAAGTTGCCGTCGCCTTTAGTTTATTAGCCGCTCCCGTGATAAATATCGCCCAGTTAAAGTTAATGACATGGAAACAAGGCTTAATGTTGGGTGGGGTATTGGTGAGCGCCTTTATTGTGGCGGACTTAGTACCTCTAACCTCTGATTATGTTCTGCGATTGCCTGAATCGATTAATATTTTAGGGTTAGCCATTATCAGCTTGCTGTTCGGTGCCAGTTTATTGCGTTTAGGACCTAGGAAGTTTTTAAGCCGCATGGTAACCAATCTTAAGTCTGAACATCATGATCACAAACAAAGCCATGGACATTCGCACCACCATCATTAATGATTAAACCATTACCCTAGGTTTAACAAAATGATTGGACTCGTTTATGTGCATTTTATTTTTTGCGATTGAAAGCCATCCTCGCTATCCCTTAATCATTTGTGCCAATCGTGATGAATTTCATCACAGAGCGACTCAAGGCGCACACTTTTGGCCACCTGAAAACCAGATACTCGCAGGCAAAGATTTACAGGCTGGCGGAACATGGCTTGGGGTCAATCGAAAGGGGCAATTTGCGGGTATAACCAATTTACGAACTCAAGAAACCCAAGATGGGGTCCGCTCAAGGGGGGAGTTAGTGATCAACGCTTTAGCGAATCCCGCCTCACCGATGCTCACCTCACAATGGCTGCAAACTCACCGCACTAATTACAATTCCTTTAATTTGATTTTTGAAGCTAACAACATACTACATTGCTTCAATAGTCGAAGCGCCGAAACCAAAATCTTAAGCTCAGGTTTTCATGCTGTATGTAATGGCGATATGGATGATGTATGGCCAAAGATGGCTAGAGGACAACAAGCATTACAGTCATATATAACCCAAAATGATGCTATTAATATTGATGAATTACAAAAGTTTATGTGTGATACCACCCAGCCTGAAGACAGCCTACTACCCAATACCGGAGTAGAATTAGAATGGGAGCGACATTTATCATCAATTTTTATCCAGCACCCTCAATACGGAACACGTTCAACCACTATCATATTAAAAGATACGTTAGGCCGAATTGATTTCTATGAAACCCGCTTCGATGGCAAAGGCCGTAATCTTGGTCGACAGCACTTCCAAATAGAATCAAGCAAATAAGTGCAAGAAAACTCATTATTGCAATGCGGGTCACGTTCAAATATCAAATTTACAACCTAGATCAAGGTTATTTCATGCTTTAGCCTGCATAATTCGTCTATTGCTAATTTACCATCGGAGTACACGTCTTGGAGCAGCGCACACAAATTGGTTGGGATCAATCAATGATCGAAAAATATAACTATAGCGGCCCACGTTATACGTCTTATCCGACAGCATTAGAATTTGATGACAGCTTTACCGAGCAAAATTTGTTATCTGCCATCGAAGGCAGCAAAAGTGACCGGCTCTCTTTGTATGTACACATCCCATTTTGTGCAAAGCTCTGTTATTACTGTGGTTGTAATAAAGTCATTACCCGTCACTCTCACAAAGCGGATCAATATATTGAATATTTAGCCGCAGAAATTATCAAACGCGCACCGTTATTCAAGCATTACACCGTGACTCAAATGCACTGGGGTGGAGGCACACCAACCTTCTTAAAACCTGAGCAAATTTTGCATCTCACAGCATTAATTAAAGAACACTTTACCTTTGCTGAAGAAGGTGAATATTCAATTGAAGTCGATCCACGTGAAATTGAACTCAGTATGCTTGATACCTTAAAAGAAGCTGGGTTTAATCGTGTTTCGATTGGTGTACAAGATTTCAACAAAGACGTTCAAGTTGCGGTAAACCGTGAACAAGACGAACAGTTTATTTTCGACTTTATCGCTAGAGCAAAAGCGCTGGGATTTGTGTCTACTAACGTTGACTTAATATACGGGTTACCTTTACAAACTCCTGAAACGTTTGCACAAACTATCGCTCGTATTATTGAACTTTCTCCGGATCGTTTATCCGTCTTTAACTATGCGCACTTGCCCTCTCGTTTTGCCGCGCAGCGTAAAATTAAAGATGCAGATATGCCATCACCACAGCAGAAGCTGGATATGTTGCACCAAACGATTGAATCATTAACTGGTGCAGGATATCAATTTATTGGGATGGATCATTTTGCTAAACCTGATGATGAACTGGCAAAACTACAAAATGCGGGTAAATTACACCGTAACTTCCAGGGCTACACCACACAAGAAGAGTGTGACTTGCTCGGGTTAGGCGTATCTTCAATCAGCCAAATTGGCGATTGTTATGCTCAGAACCAAAAAGACATTCGCCCTTACTATGAAGCGATTGATCAACAAGGTCATGCTTTATGGAAAGGCTGCAGCTTGAATCGTGATGATGAAATTCGTCGTGTGGTGATCAAACAAATCATCTGTCATTTTGATCTTGATATGGCCAAGATTGAACAGAAGTTTGATATTGTGTTTGAAGATTATTTTGCAGAAGACTTAAAGCTACTGCAAACTTTCTTAGACGATAAACTAGTCGATATAACAGATCGCCGCTTAACCGTCAGCCCAACTGGCCATTTGTTAATTCGCAACATTTGTATGTGCTTCGATGTCTATTACCGCCAAAAAGCACGTCAGCAGCAATTCTCTCGCGTGATTTAATCAACACGCAATAAAAAAGCCAGCTTATGCTGGCTTTTTTATTGGCATAAAAGCATTAAGCTTTCGATGCATATAATGCTTTGCGCTCACTATCAGACAAAAATGCCATTTCAACACCATTGCGTTGAACTTGTGACAATTGCTGATCCGTCAAACCCATTTCAGATTTCGCAACACGATATTCATGATTGATATCTATGTTACTGACTCCTGGGTCATCGGTATTCAAACCAATTAACACTCCCGAGTTAAAGAACTGCATAAAGGGATGAGAATCATAATCAGCGATGGTTGAAGTATGTAAGTTACTGGTTGGGCAAGACTCAATACCAATACGATGCTTAGCCAGATATTCCATCAACTTAGGATCTCGGATAGCATTAACACCATGGCCAATACGTGTTGCACCTAATGTTTCTATCGCTTGCCACATGCTTTCAGGACCAGCGGCTTCACCTGCATGGGCAGTGATTTGTAAACCCGAGTCACGAACACGTTTAAAATGATCTGTGAATAAATCGCCAGGGAATCCTAGTTCATCACCAGCTAAGTCAATCGCCACAATTTTGTCTTTATGGGCCAATAAGCCTTCAAGTTCTAAACGGCATTTTTCTTGACCAAATGAGCGCGACATAATACCAATCAGATTGATTTTAATATCATGCTCTTTCGTGCCCGCTGCCACACCATCAATCACAGCTTCGACAACTGCTTCAATCGGAAGTTTATGGTTCATCGCCATATAATATGGGCTAAAACGTAATTCGGCGTAATCTAAGCCAGACACTTTAGCATCAACCACGTTTTCATATGCGACACGCTTAACTGCATCCAAATCAGCTAAAACAGCCACCATCCAATCAAGCTTCTTTAAAAAAGCGACTAAGCTATTTTCTTTACCCTGAATTTGTACAAAAGGCGCCAAGGTTTCTAAGGAATCGGCAGGTAATGCAATACCATGTTGCAAACCTAACTCCCAAATTGTTTGGACGCGAACATTGCCATCCAAATGGCGATGTAAATCAACCAATGGAATAGATTTATTGATCATATATAACCCCTATAGTCTCATCCTGCCACATTTTGTTTTTAACTTGGTCAGGTATGATTAAAGTAAGTTTAACATGAATTTGATTAACTGCTGATGATTAAGCGCACAGTTATAGAAGCATTAAATACTTACATATTCCCATGCCGTTGATGCGATGTTTTCAAGATTAAAATCAGGCATACTGACCACAACACAATATTAAGACAAGGAATGACTATGCGTTTGCTTATTTTACCTTCATTAATCGCCCTGAGTTTAAGTGGTTGTAGCCTGAATACCACAGTTGGCGAAGCCTATAAATATTCTAACAATAATAGCAAATCCACGTCAGCACCTATGTCAACAATGGCAACCAAACCGCAGGCGGCTCAAGTCATCGACCAAGATTTGCAAACTATCATTGATAAAAGTTGGGCGCTGACACTTGCCTACTCACCGGAGCTTGCCGCAAGCCTTGGCGATAGCAGTGCCGCAGGAAAATTAACAGACTTATCTCCCGAAACACTGGCTGAGCAAAATAGACAAACACTGCAATTGCTCGACTCACTTAAACAGCTAGATCGCTCTCAGTTAAGTAAAGACGATGTTATCAATGCCAAAATTTTGCAAGACCAACTGCAAAACCAAGTTGATATGTATCGATATAAAGAGCATTACATTCCTATTTCGGCAGAAAGTGGTTTTCATGCTTACATAGCAAGCATAGCCAAGGCACCATTTAATACCGAAACTGATTACCAACACTATATTGCCCAACTTTCAGCCCTACCGACATACTTTGCCCAGCAAACTTTTTGGTTGCAACAAGGCTTAGCTAGCGGCATCACCCCAGCAAAAGTGACATTAACCGGTTTTGAAGACAGCATCAGTGCCTTTATCGTTCCCACTGAACAAAGTAGCTATTTCAAACCCTTTACCGAATATCCCGCCCACTTTACAGAGTCACAAAAGCAACAACTAACTGCACAAGGCAAACGTTTAGTCGAAAAGACCGTGCTCCCCTTGTATCAAGGGTTTTACGCTTTCATGACTCAAAGTTATATCCCTAATGCTCGACAGCAAATTGCTGCGTCGGCATTACCGGATGGGCCTGATTTCTATCAAAACAGAGTAGAGTATTACACTACCTTGCCAATGAGCGCTGAGGAAGTCCATCAGCTCGGCTTAAAAGAAGTGGCTAGAATAAAGCTGGAAATGGAGCAAGTGATTGCGGATGTAAACTTTAAAGGTACCTTTGCAGAGTTTTTACACTTCCTTCGAACAGATCCACAGTTTTATCCTAAATCCGCAGTAGAATTGCTTAAAGAAGCCGCTTACATCGCTAAAAAAGCCGATGCTATGCTACCTAAGTATTTTGGCAAGCTTCCCAGAACACCATATGGAATTGAGCCTGTTCCAGCCGAAATCGCCCCTAAATACACCACAGGTAGATATTCAGGTTCTAACCGCGACGATCAACCAGGCTATTACTGGGTAAACACTTATGCGTTAGATAAACGTCCATTATATGAGATGGAAGCACTGACATTACACGAAGCTGTACCTGGGCATCACCTACAGATTTCATTAAATAAAGAACTAACGGACTTGCCCAACTTTAGGCGTTATAGCTATATCTCTGCATTTGGTGAAGGCTGGGGGCTATATTCTGAATACTTAGGACTGGAAGCCGGTTTCTATCAAGACCCATACAGTAATTTTGGTCGATTGACCTATGAAATGTGGCGTGCGGCTAGATTAGTTGTCGATACGGGTATGCACGCAAAAGGATGGACTCGCCAGCAAGCTATTGATTTTATGGCACGCAATACCGCGTTATCTATGCATAACGTTAATACCGAAATTGACCGTTATATTTCATGGCCTGGACAAGCACTATCCTACAAAGTGGGTGAATTAACCATTAAACGTTTACGTGCAAAAGCTGAAAATGCTTTAGGTGACAAATTCAATATTAGAGAGTTTCACGATGCAATCCTAGAGAATGGCTCAGTGCCTATGCCTATTTTAGAACAAATGATAGATGCCTATATTGCTAAGCAATTAAGCTAATCTTTAGTATTTCCCCCGCTGTTCTAGCGGGGTAAATAATGTATGATGAAATCAACTTCACTTCCATGAATTAAACTTACGACAGTATGATTTATAAAAAATTTTCTTCAGAGAAGAAGCTCAATACTCCGGAACAACAACGTTTTTGGCAAAATGTGCATCAAAGCGAATTTGAGTCCAGTGATGGCGTTAAAATCGCATTTTGTCAGGTGTTACAAGCCGAGGCTAAACAAGCAGTAGTTATAAGCAATGGTCGAGTTGAATCATACTTAAAATACCAAGAACTCATTTTCGATTTGTATCAGCAGGGTTATAGCGTATTTGCGTTAGACCATAGAGGTCAAGGCCTATCCGATCGGATAACTGATAATCCACATCAAGGATACGTTGGAAAATTTGCAGATTATGTTGACGATTTCTCATACTTTATTGAAAACATAGTCCTACCGACTAAGCACCTGTCATTGTCTATTTTGGCCCACTCCATGGGTGGAGCCATTGCAACTCATTATCTTGATAAACACCCTAATATTTTTGATAGCGCCGTATTATCAGCACCGATGTTTGGTATTGCATTGCCAGTCAACAAAAAAATAATCCTTTGGTTAGCCAATCGGTTAAACAAAACCCGCGAATCGAAACAACAAGGCAAAGTAATAAGTAACTATGTATTAGGCGGTACTGATTATCAGCCAGACCCTTTTATCAGTAACCACTTAACTCACAGCAAACATCGATATGAACATTATCGTGAATTATATAAAAAGCATCCTGAAATACAGCTAGGCTCGCCCACAAATCACTGGTTAATCGAAGCGGTTCATGCCGCAGAGCAAAGCATAGAGTATGCTAAACAATCACAAACGCCCATTCTGATTTTACAAGCCAGTGAAGATTCAGTAGTCACTAATCAGACACAAGATTTAGCATTAAGTAATTTATGTCACAAAGTAGTGATAGAAGGTGCTTTCCATGAAGTATTTATTGAGGGTGATAATCTAAGAAATGCCGCCCTTACGTATGCAATTAATTTTATTAAATTACACTCAAAGTCAGCTTAGATTGAAGTAATTGTATGAGATCATCCTCATTCAAAGGACGACTAAAAAGATAGCCTTGGAAGCCATCGCATTTAGCATGGATTAAGTTATTTAACTGACTTTTCGTTTCCACTTGTTTGGCTATTACATCAAAATCAAGTCGAGATGCTAGCTCTACCAAAGCACAAAGCATAGTTTGTGTTGTGCTACTATTGAGATCCTCTTCAACATAACAAGCAGCAAGCTTAACCTGTGATAAACGAATCCCCTTTAATTGATGTAAAGCACATAGTCCTGAGCCAAAGTTATCTAAAGCAACATTAATATGGCTTGATTGTAACTCTGCAATTTTAGTTGTCACCCACTCCCGATTAATCGAGAAAACATCTTCATTCAATTCAAATTGAATTTTAGCCGAATTCACTTTGCTGCTATGAACTCGATTTAAAACAACACCAGTAAAGTGATCCTGATGGAAATGTCTTGAAGATATATTTTGTGAAAATATTGGCGCCGAAATGCCTTGTACTTGCAGCTTTTTCAATAATGCACAGACATTTTCTAATATCCACAACTCCATTTCAAAAATGAAGTCAGATAACTCAGCTGCTTCGATAAATTTTCGTGGGCTGATAAAACCGTGCTGTGAATGATACCAACGAGGCAAAACCTCTACACTGGTTATATGCCCATCGCCATCAACGACAGGTTGATAAACCAAGCTAAGATGCCCTTGTGCTAAAGCAAGATGTAATTCATGGCTAAGTTTAAAAGGTTGTACCTGATTTTCATCACGTTGCGGATGGTAGATAAAACAACCACTTGATTTCGGCTCTTTTGCATGTTCCAGCGCATTATCGGCCCTCGCTAATAGAGTTTGCGGTTCAAGTGATTCACTACCATCACAGACAACAACACCAACACGTGCAGAGATTGATAAGTTTTGATCGGCAATAGAAAACGGCCGTCCTATTAACTGTCTAACTTCACTTGCTAGTGCCAAGGCACGTTTATTAGCGTGTTCAACATCATTACCAAAGCTTTTTGCTAACAAAATAAACTCATCAGAGCCCAAACGTGCGACAAATCCTGCAGAAGAGAATGTACCTGATAAACGAGCGGCTATTTTAACCAATAATCGATCACCTAACTCTTGTCCTAACGCCTCATTAAATACTTTAAAATTATCAAGATTAATCAATAATATTGCTGAAAACTGCCCGACTTTTCGACTATATACCTGTAAGTCATAAAGTGAGTCGGCAAGTGTTTCACGATTGATGAAATCAGTTAACGCAGTTTGATTTGCAGGATCTTTATCTATTTCAACTGTCTGGTTTTTAATCTCACTCGAAACATCAGTAATAGTACCAATAATACGAATCGGCTTGCCCTGTGGAGACCATTCAACAATCCGCCCTCGGTCAAGTACCCAAACATATTTGCCATCTTTATGTCGCAGGCGGTGAACACTCTCATACTCATTAGAGTGTCCATCAATATACTTTTGCAAAGTATTCAAAACATCAGCTTTTTCTTCTCGATGTAACCTGGATTCCCACACTGAATAATCATTATCAAGCTCGTAAGCTTGATAACCAATCATCTCCTTCCAACGATCAGAAACATAGACATCCCCAGTAGTTAAATTCCAATCCCAAATACCATTACGAGTACTCTCGACCGAAAAAAGCCAGCGCTGTTCAGCATCATTTAAGCGTTTTTGATTACGTTTGAGTTTGCCACTGACCTGTACAAGGTAATCCTTCAGCGTAGTGACTTCTGTGGAATAGCTGGGAATATTATTTGTAAAAGACGCTGAATCAATATTTTTAGCAGCAAAACTTAACCGAGATAAAGGATAAATCCATACCCAATAGAGTAAAAAACAAAATGCGACCAACACTAAACTTCCTATGCCCCAAATATGAATCGTCCTCGCAAAAAGCGCATCGGATGCATCCGATATCAGATCAGAAATATTATATTCGACATAAATTAACTCTACCGATTGCGCATAGCTAAAACGATTATTATCCGTAACAGGGTAATAGGCTTGAATAGATAGCCTGTCAAAATTGACCTCAAGATGAGGTTTATTTGAATGTATGACACTTTGATGGATACTGTGGGAATAACCTTCAAGTACATTGCTTGCATCGCTATCACGCCAGATCATGTGATTAGCAAAATGGATGGTGCTACTGGGATCTAAAATAACGTAAACCATCATGTTCAGATCAGTAGAGGTTAAAGCGACTTCCTGTTCAATCCGTGCGAAGTCCTGATTTTGGATTGAAGACTCAACAACATGGCGCATTCTAAATAAATCTTTCTTCAACTGCTCTGTTGCATTTTGGGCAAGCTGCTGTTTTAGATCCGTAGACTCGTAAAAATACCCTCCAAATACCATTGCTAGGTGTATAGACAAAATACAAAATGGAATGATAAAAACCAGCGACCAATTACGAAAGGTAAACAAGGCTAATCCAAACTAATAAACGTTCCTTATGCTAGCGGTAAAGTTATTAACAAGTAAAGGAATAGTTGCTTATACAAAGGTAAAGACGAAACAGAAAGTGAATGTTTTTAAACAAGTTATTTCTAATATTATTTATAGAATAACCAGTAGGTGACAAATGAATACAGCGCAATCGAGCCCGTATTACCAGGTAAAGAAGCATTTTAAAATATCATATTTACGACCAAACAAAGAAAATACACCAACAAAAGGGATTAAGTTTGATTAATTTAGGCATAAATGCAGTCTGACCTCAATTCGAGTTAAGAGATGAATACATGAAATTTGAAGAGATAATATGCAATCATTTAGTGTCAAACTTGAATGCAGCTCTGGTATCAAGGTTAACTTAAGCTTCAATAGTCAGCCTATTGCCAGTTTATTAAACACAGTCTGCAGTGTAGAGGGTAATTTGCTTGCTATTTATTATCCTTATCAGGGATTATCTATTCAGAATGTTTTAAACATTAGCCAATAATCATTTAAAAAAAAGAGAACATAAGCAGGTAAATGCAGAGAGCATTAATCAAAGTAGATATGGGCGCAAAAGGTA
>NZ_BMOT01000012.1 GCF_014647215.1 Shewanella aestuarii | reverse complement strand
TTGATGTTAATTTTTCAAACATCGCCGTTAGACGCTAGGTCGTTGGCTTGGGCTGCGTATTCTACGCCTTCCCTTGTCTGCGTCAAGTGTTTTTTCAAACTTTCTTTTCGCTGTTGATTTGAGCTTAAAACCGAAGTCTTTTTGTTTCAAATCAACCTGACTTGCTACTTTGCTTTCGCGCTGTGCCGTGTCAGTGGATGCGCATTATAGGGAGCTAAGATTTTTGCGCAACCCCTTTTTTTAAGTTATTTGTTATTTTCGGCTTGTTTGCGGATAATTTAGCCTGACCAGCTAGTTTTTAAGCATTATACTGTCTGAAACCATGAATATATAAGGATTGTTATGTCTACAAATGTAAGAACTTACCAAGGGATCCATCCTAACTTAGCTGATAACGTCTATGTTGATGAGTCAGCGGTACTTGTTGGTGACATAAATTTAGACCATGACGCTAGTATTTGGCCTTTAGTGGCAGCACGTGGCGATGTGAATAAGATCCGTATTGGAAAACGTAGTAATGTTCAAGATGGTAGTATATTGCATGTAACCCGTAAGTCAGCGGCAAACCCTGATGGACATCCTTTAATTATAGGTGATGATGTGACTATTGGTCATAAAGCTATGTTACATGGCTGCAGAATTGGTCATCGTGTATTAATAGGTATGGGGGCAATTTTACTTGATGGTGCTATTGTAGAAGATGATGTAATTGTCGGAGCTGGATCATTAGTTCCACCAAATAAGATATTACAAAGCGGTTATTTGTATGTTGGCAGTCCTTGTAAACAAGTGAGAGCCTTAACTGATGCCGAGCGTGCTTTTTTACCACAATCTGCTGACAACTATGTTCGTTTAAAAAATGAATACTTAGTGGATTTACAGCAGTCGAGTTAATAACAGCATCAAAGATGGACCAAAAGACAATTGGTCCACTTATTTTGAAAACATAACGTTAATAACACTTATGCTTATATGTTAGCTAAAAAACAATCGCGCCCTATATGTGTACATATAGCCACTCTGATCTATATTTAGCAAACGTTATCGCTTTTGAATTATCAATTTGGCACTGAGAATTCGTCGTACGACATTTACAGTACTTCCCAAATAGCATAGTGGTGCCAATTTTTTAGGATGGATGAAGTGCAAACTAAAAATCAAATTAGCAATAAACACATCGCCAATATTGATTTCAAGCAACACCTTTTGCTGCTCGTACTTCCTCTGTGTCTTATTTGCACCATCATAATGTTTATTCCTGTTATCGAACAAACCTACCTGTACTTAACTTTAGTGAGTTGCGGATATCTCCTCAGCTATGCCATTAGCTATTACATATATAAGCAAAACATGTTGCGGCTTTGGCAGCATTTGGAACAGGTTATCCGTATTAATGATACAACCTATGAGTTGGTTAATTTATCCAGTCAGTATGACTCTGAGAAATCTTTTCTAGATGCTCTTTTAGAAAAAGCGGTATCCGCTGTAGACGATGCGGAAATGGGCAGTATTATTTTGGTGGATGAGCTTACTCATCAGTTACAGTTTGTTTCTGTTATAGGGCTCAATATTGATATTTTACAGAAAGTAGACTTTACCCTAGAAGAAACCTTTTTATACCGATTGACTGAAGGACGTTTTCATAAAACAGTCATTATTAGTAACATCAATGCTAAAAGCGCGAAAAATGATGACAGATTTGTACTGCCTGATGCATCTGATCAGCCTATATGCTCGACATTATCGAGTCCGATTAAGATTGAAGGTAAGCTTTATGGAATGATGAGTTTAGACAGTACTAAAGCTGGAGCGTTTGGTGATTACGATATAAGTTTAGCTAATATTCTAACGTCTGAAGCAGCTAACGCTATTTCGCTATACCAAAAGTCGAAAGTAATTGAAAATTTAGCAAACTGTGATGGATTAACCGAACTGTATAACCGAAAAAAATTTGATGCTGCGGCTCAACAATGGCGACATGACCCCCAATTAGCAAGTTACATCGTCATTATAGATATGGATAACTTAAAACCACTCAATGATGAGTTTGGCCATCTAACGGGAGATTATGCATTAAAAACTCTGGCTAAATCGCTAAAATCTATGTGGCACCCGCAATTTTTAGTCGCTCGTTACGGTGGTGATGAATTCGTTGCCTTATGCCATGGCCGAATTGAAGTATTGACCCAACAAATTATCCAAATGCAGGATGCATTAATCCAATTCACGCCTGCGATTCATTTCAGCTATGGTATTGCACGATATGAGCAAGATTTGGAAAGCGCGTTTAAGCAAGCTGATAACAAGATGTATAGTCAGAAGAAGCTCAAAAAACAGTATTAAGAAAACAAGCTCGGCTAAAGATCAATTAATCCGTACAAGTTGTGCCTTTATAATAATAGCAATATATCGCCACTGTCGCTGAAAGCCTCTTGCTCAATCAACTCTTCAGCTTTATCTTCTAAATCAAATCGGCATTGTTCAAACAAGTTAATCGCATTATGTTCATTGACCTCCTGATGATCACAAAATGCGCTGATTACAGCAAAGCTCGCAAAACAATTAATGTTCATCCCCTGCATCTGCGCAACAAACCTAACTTGATTCGTTTCTATATAGAGTTGATCGGTAAATATCACACTTTGATTCATTAACTCGGTACCTTTTGCGCAAGTGATGATCGCAGCTTTTCCATAACAGGACTTGTATTTGGAGTCACTCCACGCCATAAGCTGAAGCTTTTTGCTGCCTGACCGACCAACATCCCCAAGCCATCTGCCGTTTTATGCGCTTTTTGATCTTTGGCCCACTGGTTAAATACTGTGGTATGTTGACTATAGGTCATGTCATAGCAATCTGTTGTTTTATCGACAATAACGCTAGGCAAGGATATTAACTGTCCGGTTAAACCCGCTGAGGTTGAGTTAATGACTAAATCAAATGGCGACAGCAGATCTTCAATCGGTTTGGCAAAAATATTACCATAATCACTGAACACATTTTGCAGCTGTTGCGCTTTTTCATGGGTCCGATTACAGATGACTAATTGAGCTACTTGATGTTGTAAAATAGGTAAAATACATCCTCTTGCTGCACCACCAGCGCCAATTAATAATACATGTTTATCTTTAAGTAACCCGAACTGTGCTTCAAGATCATTCACAAGCCCAACACCATCAGTATTATCGCCGTGTATTTTACCATCGTCAGTAAAAGTTAGCGTATTCACCGCTCCGGCTAACTGGGCTAATTCACTGAGCTCATCACACAATGCATAAGCTTGCTGTTTAAAAGGAGCTGTAACATTTGCACCTTTTGCACCTTGTTTAATAAAGGTGCGCAAGGTGGACTCAAATTGATCGACCGGTGGTTGTATTGCTTGATAACTTATATCTTGTAAGGTTTGCTTGGCAAATTCACCATGAATATAAGGTGATTTACTTTGAACAATAGGGTTACCAAATACGGCATACAACTCGGTCATCAATTATTTCTCTTTCTTAAGTGCTATGGTTCTACTACTTGGTGTACCCACGTGGCAAGTCAGATGGTGTGGTATAGCGCTCACGTAGCTTATCATGACGACTTTGAGTGCTTTGCTCTTTACCGTCAATGTACATTTTTACCACCTGGCTACTAAATTCGAATGGGTCGCCAGTCCAGATGACGATATCAGCAGGCTTACCGACCGTAATGCTGCCACTACCAATGTTGAAAGTATCAGCAACATTGACAGTTAATGCCGCCATTGCCGCATTGTAATCCATCCCATTAGCTACAGCGTTTCCAGCACTATATCGCAAGTTATAAACGTTATGACTATCACCCATATTAGATAAAATTACTTTTACACCAGCGGCATGTAATTTACCTGCGTTACTTAAATCATTATGCAGTGAATCGAAGCTTTCGGGTAAGTTTCGCATGGCATCAACAATGACAGGGACATTGGCTGTTGCGATTTGATCGCTTATCAATACAGCATCTGCTGCACCAACTAGCACAAGATTGACATTAAAACGCTGCTTTAGTTTCAATATGGCAAGTATGTCACTGGCACGATCTGCGGCAACAATTAACGGCTTTTCACCAGACAATAACGACTTGATAATTTCATCTGCGGCTTCAGGCTCTGGCGCATCCTCATTGGCTTTTTTATCTTTCGACGCTTTAGCTAATGATTTTTGTACCTGCTCTAATTGGCTGATTAATTGTTGAATGGACGTTGCTCGAGAGCCTTCATGATTTGCCCCTAGACTAACAAATACAGCGGTGTTGGTTGCCTTAATGCTATCCCAATCGCCAGTTAGGTCGACCACAAAGGTTTGGCCAGAATGAATATCTTCGCCGCCGCTAGAGGTCACAAGGTTACGGGTTATACCGCCTTTGCGTGTAAATGCTATGCTACTCGCTTTAGGATTGTAGCCAAAACTAGGGTCAAAGGTGATATCAGCCTTTTTATCCCATGCATCACTTGAGTCTGCTACTGCGTTAACTTCGACTAGCCCAAGAATGTTCATCGAACCAATGAAGCCAGGTGTAACAATACCGCCTTTAGCATCAATAACATTATCAACATCCAATGTTGCACCAGCCGCTGCTGAGCCAACAGACGTAATTACGCCATCTCTAACTACAACAACGGCATTCTGTAACACGCCTTGCTCTGTTGCTGTGTGCACAGTGGCATTAGTAATAGCAAATGAATCAGCTAATACTGAGCCTGATGTGCCAAACAAGGTGCCTGCCAAAGATAGGGCGAGTAAAGATTGAGTCATTTTTTTCATAATTTTCGCCTTATTCCTGTCCAAGTAAAAAATCGCTTTGTGCTTGATAACGAGTATCTTGATGATCAAACACTTTGGCGCCATCGATAAATACTTGTTCAGCTTTGGCGTAAACACTAAACGGATTAACGTTCCAAATAACCACATCGGCATTTTTGCCTACGCTTAGTGACCCGGTTTTATCGGCAATGCCTAGAGACTTAGCTGCGTTAACCGTGATCCAGCTAATCGCTTGCTCTTCTGTATAATTGAAACCGTTAGCATTGGCGTTATGCATAATTTTAGCGCTTTCTTGGTTTAAACGTTGAATCGTCACCGGAGAATCTGAATGTACGACAGCACATGAGTTTTTCACCGAATCAACAATAGCAACATTTTCCAGAACCATATCGTAAGCTTCTAACTTGAATCCCCACCAATCTGGCCACATCGCGGCACAATTACCATTTTCAGCAAGCGTATCTGCAATTTTGTAAGCTTCAATAGCGTGATGGAAGGTACCCGAGTGATAATTAAACTCTTTACCTAAATCAATCATCATCACCATTTCTTCGGCTTTATAACAATGATTATGAATCAGGATTTCGCCCTCTAACACCCCTTTTAAGGTATCTAAGGTTAAATCACGTTTCGGTGCGGCGGCATTTTTACCGGCGGCATAATCGGCTTCATACTTATCCCATGCACGCTTGTATTCCGTGGCTTCGATAAACGCTTGGCGATAACCGGCCATATTGCCCATTCGTGTCATAGGTAGTTCTGAACGGCTACCATAAAGCGATTTAGGATTTTCGCCACAGGCCATTTTTAGGCCGTATGGTGCATCAGGAAACTTCATTGCCTGCATGCTTTCTGATGGCACATTTTTTAGAGTTACACCTCGTCCACCAATTAAGTTGGCTGAACCAGGTAAAATTTGCATCGTCGTCACACCACCTTCACGAGCACGGTTAAACCCTGGGTCTTGTGGCCAAACACTATGCTCTGCCCATACTTCAGCAGTAATTGGATTGGTCATCTCATTACCATCATTATGGGATTCAGCATTCGGACTTGGATAAACACCTAGATGGGAGTGAACATCAATAATGCCCGGCGTAACCCATTTACCTTGAGCATCAACAATGGTGGCGCCATCTTCAGCAAGGTTTTTCCCTACGGCATTAATTTTGCCATCAATCATGATGACATCAGCATTTTCTAGTTTTTCACCGGTCCCTGTTAACACTGTGGCATTTTTGATAATTGTTTTAGTGCTAGGTAAAACCTGATAGGTACTAGGATAAGGATTTTTATTTATGGTTACTTTTGGATCTTGAGCTTCTGATTGGTTACAACCAACAAGGGCCGCAGTGACAGCAATCATCACCAAAGATGGCGTCATCTTAGTCATTATTGTTCTCCTTTTAAATTGCGGACAATTTAGCAAGATAGACTGACAAACAAAACAGAAAAGTTAACTAAATCGTTTCAAAACATTAACCGAGATTTCAACGTGAGTGTAATTGGAATAACCTGGTTTTATTGAGATATAATGCTCATCAAACAAATATTCGGTATGGTTATGAATTGGCTTAAAAAAATTTTCGCAAAACATGAGAACCACCAGGAACGAGATCCCGAGCAATCCAATGCCTACGATTTGATTGGGGGTGATAAAGTGATTAAAGCGATTGCCCATGAGTTTTATCAACAAATGCAACAACGGCCAGAAACCCAACCTTTGCTGGCAATTCACCGTGCACCAATTGCTGAATCTGAAGCCAAGCTTTATGAATTTTTAAGTGGTTGGTTAGGTGGTCCGCAACTTTACCAACAAAAACACGGACACCCAGCACTTCGCGCTAGGCATATGCCTTTCAGTATTGATGAGTCTATGCGTGATCAATGGCTCATTTGTATGCGCGCTGCTGTTGATAAATGCGTAAAAAAGCCTGAACATCGACAGGCGATTATTCAGGCTATTTCAACGTTAGCGGATCATATGCGCAATCAGTAACTAAAATCAGATTGACGCACTTAACTTCAACCAGTCTTGTGGTTTAAGGTAGTAATCATACAATTCTGCTTCAGGTGTCCCCTCTTCAGGCGTGAAACCATATTCCCAGCGCACAAGTGGCGGCATCGACATTAAAATTGATTCTGTGCGGCCACCGGTTTGTAAACCAAACAGGGTGCCACGATCATAAACAAGATTGAATTCAACATAGCGTCCACGGCGGTATAATTGAAATTGACGCTCTTCATCTTGATATTCTAGATCTTTATTGCGTTCAACAATTGGCTCGTAAGCTGCTATAAAGCCATTACCTACCGCTTGCATAAAAGCAAAACTATTCTCAAATCCAGGCTCGTTAAGATCATCAAAAAACAATCCACCCACACCACGCGTTTCGTTACGGTGTGGTAAAAAGAAGTAGTCATCACACCATTTTTTATACTTAGGATAAACATCTTCACCAAATGGCAGGCATAAATCATGTGCTGTTTGGTGCCAGCTGATGACATCTTCTTCAAACGGATAATAAGGCGTTAAATCAAATCCACCACCAAACCACCAAACAGGATCCGCGCCCTCTTTGCGGGCAATAAAAAATCGGACGTTGGCATGGGTTGTTGGAATGTAGGGATTATTTGGGTGGATCACTAATGACACGCCCATTGCTTCAAAACTTCTACCCGCTAATTCAGGACGATGAGCGGTAGCCGAAGCAGGCATTGCTGCGCCCATCACATGGGAGAAATTCACTCCAGCTTGCTCAAACACATCGCCTTGGGTTAATACCATACTGGTACCACCGCCACCTTCTTCTCGCTTCCAGGACTCTGCGCTAAAGGTAGATTTACCATCAAGGGCTTCTAATCGCTGACAAATATTTTTTTGTAACAACAATAAAAATGTTTTTACTTGTTCTGCATTGGGTAAACCGACGGCATCTGAACCAGTTTGCATATAATTAGTTTCCGTTTCTAATAATTTGACCTGTGCGCGCATCTATAATCGTTGAGGGTTGGCGCTGTTCTCCTAAAGAGCCCATTACCAATGCATCAATTTTCCCCTCAAAATCACTTAGTATATCTTCGGCCAAAACAACGGGATCTTCACCCGCTAAATTTGCGCTGGTTGATACTAACGGTTTCTGCAACGCCTCGCAAAGTGCGCGAACCACAGGATGCGCTGAAACTCTCACCGCTATCGATGCAAACTCACCACATAACAGTTTAGAAACTGTGGGTTTAATTGGCATAACAAAGGTAAATGGGCCTGGCCACTTAGAAAACGCAAATTGCAGTTGTGCCGATGTCAGTTGAGACTCGTCAATATAAGGTGTCAATTGAGCAAAATCACTTGCTACCAAGATCAAGCCTTTTTGCCATGGGCGTTGTTTTACAGCCAATAGCTTTTGAATCGCTGTGTCATTATCGGGATCACACCCTAGACCAAATACAGCCTCTGTAGGATATGCAATTACCCCACCTTCCAAAACGACATCGACAACAGCATCTGGCAGCACTTGCAACATGATTGATCCTCAACACTATTTGATTATAAAGAACGTTTGTATTTACACATTTTTTGCGGGCACTCAACACGATTACCCGCAGCGCCTTTTCGCTCAACCAGAATACCAAATCCGCAATCAGGACAGGATTCATTTATTGGCGGGTAATTGACGATATATTTACATTTAGGATAGGCATTACAGGAAAAAAACGTTTTGCCATAACGGCTAGTACGCGATTCTAACTGCCCTTTCAAGCAATGCGGGCACGTTATCGCTTCGGCTTCATCACTGTGGTCATGCTTCTCAATATGATGACACTCGGGATAATGTGTACAACCAATAAAGATGCCAAATCGCCCTGATTTCACCGCCAGTTCATGGCCACACTCCGGGCAGCTTGAACCTGAAATAACCTGAGTTTCTATAAACTCATGCTGCACTAAAGGTCTTGTATAGTCACATGTCGGGTAATTATTACAACCAATGAAGCTACCGTGCTTACTGTGTTTTAACGATAACTCACAGCCACACTTAGGACAGAGTTCAAATTCTTTTTCTAAGGCATGCTCATGGACAGTAAATAATTGCTGATCAATTTTTGACATGGTTATCTCGTTGGCTGAACCTTTGTGCATTTTACCAAGCTCGATGCTGCTTGGGTATCGAATAAGCATCTAATTATCACTAGCTCTCGCACACAACAAAATGTATATTGTATGCAAAAAGGAGCTGCTATGTTAACCCGTTCATTTATTGCTTTATCTTTCCTCTATCCGAGCCTAGCATTACTCTCAGCTTGCAGTTCTGTAACGCAAATAGATACCAACCCGGTCATCACCCAACAGCTGCAAACGACTGCCGTTGATCTGTTCTTTACCCATGATAATCTCCACACCCGAGATACCTTCAATCAAGCCGTTAAGCTCATTCAAAATGAAAATAACCCTGAGCAACTCGATAGACAGCTCTATTTTCTGCGAGCATTTAGCTATTTCGGCCCTATAGAGACACTGACGCTGGATGATAAACGTCGACTCACTAGCGCTTTAATCACGTTATCAAAACGACAATTGTTTATCGAAAATCCAAGGTTACAAGAGCACTTCGCTGTAACCCTCTACCTTTATTACAATACTGACGACACAGCTTTATTGCTGAGTAAACTGCTGCCAATACTCAATACACAGTTAACACGGCTCGCCCAGCTGCCAATCACCGAGACCAATGACTACGCTTTATGGGAAACCTTAAGAGCTTACGGGTTACTGCTCACAGCTGCCAGAAAGGACAATGAAAACGCACTAGCCAAACAACTTATCAATGCAAATATTAGCCAAGCGCTATTAGCCTTCGCTAGCTCACCACAAAGCCTTCATGCCCAGCAAGATTGGCCGCGAGCAAATGCATACTGGGCACTAGGACAATATCGTCTTGTTCTTCCGAGTGAGGATGATGGCTCATCATCAGCAGCAGAATTAGCTATCGATACCGCCGTTGCTAAAATGGCCAAAGCCGATGTTGAGCAACGCGGTATTATGGCGAAAAACACTTACACATTAGGGTTTCATGTCAACACTTTTTCAGGAAAGGAAAGCTGTGAGCAACAGAGTGATATTTGCCATATACCCGCACTAACCGAGATTTTACCGATTCATCATGTTTGTTCAAAATCACTGTTTATTCTGGCACAAGATCTTAATCAGCAAGAGCTGGCGCAAAGCTGCGATAAACTGATCTCGCAAGCATCAAATTTTCATCAACTACTTCAAACTGCAGAAACACCAACAGCAAATGATACAAACAGCGCCTTGCGAGTGGTGACATTCAAAAACTGGAGTCAATATAACGCCTACGGCCAACTTCTATTTGATATTCAAACCGACAATGGCGGTATGTATATCGAAGGCATACCATCCAAACCAAATAACCAAGCGACTTTCTTTGCCTACCGTCAGTTTTGGATAGCACCAGAGTTCGCTATTTGGAATCTTAACCATGAGTACGTACATTATTTAGATGGTCACTTTGTGAAATATGGCGGCTTTGGACACTTCCCAAGTAAAATGGTGTGGTGGTCGGAAGGACTTGCCGAATACGTCTCAAAAGGTAATGATAACCCCTCAACACTCGAAGTCATTAAACGGGAGATTGAGAAAGCGCCTACATTAGAAGAGATATTTGCCACCGAATACAAAGATGGCCAAGATAGAACTTACAAGTGGAGTTACATGGCTGTGCGTTTTCTAGCTGAAAACTACCATAGCGATCTTGTGCAACTGAGCAAATACTTAAAAACTGACTACTTCGAAGGTTATGAACTGTTACTGGAGCAACTCAGCAAACATCAACAGCAATTTGCATTATGGGTTAATGAACAAGCCACCATCTTTGAAGAAGAAACTGAGAAAAATACAACAAAAATAAACAAACTCAATCGCTACGGCTATCGCGACTATTTAACCCCTAATCATCTGACTCAAGATAGCAAGCATCTGCATTTTTAGATCCATATAAAATAAGGAGGCTAATCATGCCTCCTTATTATCCAACCCTTTTGGTTAAGAGTGCAGCCTTCCATCTGGCTGTTCAAAGATTAAATCTTCCATTTGCTCATAGGCTGATTCATTACCGGGGACATTGAATAACACCATCAATATCACCCATTTTAAATCTTCTAATACCAATGCCGGTTCATCCAGCTCCATGACTCTGTCGATAACCATTTCTCGGGTTTCAACACTTAAGACTTGGATTTGTTCTAGAAATAATAAAAACCCACGACATTGAACATCCAACTTCGCCATTTCTTGCTTGGTATAGATACGGAATGATTGTTGCGCATGATTGCATAAATACGGCTGCTCACTTTCTTGCAAGTCAGCTAAATGCTCAAGCCATGCCAAGGCCTTAATAATATCGACCTGATGAAAACCTGCACGTGTAAGCTCTTTGGTTAACTCATCTTCATCAACCAATAGCTCTATTTCGCTATGAACATAGTTCTCAAATAAATACATGAGGATATCAAACATGGCTAACTCCTCTTTAGTCTGACGTAACCACCGGGTACCACGGCAACCCACCCTTGTAACTCAAGTTCAAGCAATTGTACTAACACCAGATCTATTGGTTTTCCACTGTGCTCAACTACAGCATCAACTGTTGTAGTTTCATATCCTACACTTATTAACAGACTAGCTAACTGCGAAGGAAATGGCAAATTACTCATTTCGTTATCTTGTATATGGTGACGCTGATGCAATTGATCAAGGTGATACTGAGATAAACACCCTAACTCTTCTATTATATCGGCAGCATTCTCAACAAGCTTTGCCCCATTTTTAATTAAATCATGACAGCCTTGATGAAATCCCGCCACGGTTGAACCAGGAACAGCAAACACTTCTCTATTTTGCTCCATTGCCAATCGAGCGGTAATCAGTGAACCACTTTTACGTGCAGCCTCAACAACGACAGTGCCTAGACTTAAACCACTTACGATGCGATTACGCTTAGGAAAATGTCCCGCTAGAGGACTTACACTTGGCCAGAACTCACTTATCACACAGCCGTTTTGCTGAATATTATCATATAACGATTTATGTCGCTTAGGATAAATCACATCAACGCCACAGCCGAGTACCGCTAACGTCATGCCATGATTGGCAACAACGGCTTTATGCGCTGCGCCATCAATTCCAGCAGCCATGCCGCTGGTAATACTAAAGCCGTGATTAGACAACGCAGTAGCTAAGTTAGCTGCGGTATCGGCACCATGCAAAGACATACTTCGACTACCTACGATCGCGATAGAGGGGGGTAACAGTGCATTAAGATTACCTTTGATGAACAATACCGAAGGAGGATCGTAAATTTGTTGTAGCAATGGAGGATATTGAGGTTCGGATAAACAAATCAAATGGTGGTTATCGTCTTTTTCAAGCCAATTAAGTGCGCTATCGACTTTCTCAAAATCGATAGCGCAAGCTTGCAAGGATTGAGATGAAATAGGCAAAGTGCTGGGCTCATACTGCAGCCTTTGCCTTAACTCTTCTACATCCATGTGAGTCAGTAATTGTTTAATCCGAGCGGGTCCTAGCCCAGATACAGCAGAAACAACCAGCCAATCGACCAGATTGTCAGTAATTATTCACCTTTAAGTGTTAAGTTTGCTGGTGTAACCAATTTATCTTTTACTCTTACTGGGCGATCACTCATCATAATTAACCCTAGACTTGTTTTATCAAAAACCTTAAACACCATTAAGTTACCATGATACACATCGGGGACTTTAAATACTTTATCATTGGAAAAGTGAGCCACCACATTATCGTATGATGAACGGTCTACTGCACGAACAGGTTGACCGTTATTGTCTAAAATGATTTCTTCACCATCACGATAAATCGCAAACACATGCCCAGGTTGTACTCCGGCATTTAATCCTTTATCCAAGTAAACCACTTCAAGTTTACCAGCTTCGCGATTATCGCTTGCGGTAGCAATCACGCTGGCAGGCACATCTAATGCTGCAGCGGTCGGCACAAAGAAAGCAGACATTAAGGCTTCATCTTCAACCGGAATAACCGTATAACCCACTTTAGTTTCACGCAAGTTGCTTAATAATTGAACTTTTGACACTTCACCGTCAGCCGTCACACGGCCACTGGCAGTTAGGATAATTTCACGGCCTAAAACATCACCGCTCTCAGTATCTAGAAATTCACGGCCGGATTCATAAATTGCGACTTTTTGCCCCATAGGCATATTGGCATTTACAAACACAACATCATTAATAATATGGTGTTTAGATTCACTTTCGCCACTTAAAACAAAAGGCTGAGCAGCCAACCATTCTTGTTCTACAACACGATTTTGTAATAAATAGGGCTGAATAAGCGCTAAATCAATCGCTGGAATTGCGCCATCTTTAGGTACGATACGTCCTTCTACACCCTTTTTGATATGCTGTTTTTTGACTAATCGAGGTTGGCCATCAATAAACACTAACGTTAATCGATCTCCGGGATAAATTAAATGAGGATTAGCTATTTGAGGATTAACACCCCACAATGTTGGCCAGCGCCAAGGATCTTTTAGAAAGTAACCTGATATATCCCAAAGAGTATCGCCTTTTTTAACGACATAAGTATCGGGATGTCCCGCTTTTAAAGTTAATGTATCTGCATTTAATCCAAAGATATTCAATGTCATAAAAGCAAGTAGTATTATCCGTTTCATGGTGTTGTCCATGTTATTAAGCTCTATATTTGAGCTTTTTGCTGTTATTGAAGGCCCGTTAGGATTAAAATTATCCTATTTTTTACAGTCAGTATAGCTAACAAGCTAAATATTGACAGATTTGTTAAGAGTTTATCTATGCCATTATTAAATGTTTTACGATTTCCAGATGAGCGTCTGCGTACTGTAGCCAAGCCTGTAACAGACTTTGGCCCACAACTTCAGGCACAAATCGATAACATGTTAGAAACAATGTACCACGAAAAAGGCATTGGGCTAGCAGCAACACAAGTAGATTTTCATCAGCAACTCATTGTTATGGACTTACAAGATGAAATTGAACGTCCAACGATTTTCATTAATCCACAAATTGTGGATTCAAGTGGCGACTTTGCCAATGAAGAGGGTTGCCTGTCTGTACCTGGGGTTTATGCCAAAGTTGACCGCGCAGAAAAAGTCACTCTAAAAGCACTAGATCGCCATGGCGAAGTTTTTACAGTTGAAGCAGATGAACTGTTTGCTATTTGCATCCAACATGAAATGGATCACTTACAAGGTAAGCTTTTTGTGGATTACTTATCACCACTTAAACGCCAACGTATTAAAACTAAGCTTGAAAAAGAAGCTCGCATAGCCGCTAAAGAATAGGATCCAATTTGAAACCGTTAAATATTATTTTTGCTGGCACGCCCGATTTCGCAGCTCGCCATTTACAGGCGTTGATTGCATCAGATCACAATGTTTGTGCTGTTTATACTCAACCAGACAGACCCGCAGGGCGTGGTAAAAAACTGACTCCTAGCCCAGTAAAACAATTAGCGGTTGAACATAATATTGCCGTTTTCCAGCCACCATCGCTACGCAATGAAGATGCACAAGCAGAACTTGCCGCGCTGAATGCCGATATTATGGTTGTGGTGGCATATGGACTGATCTTGCCGAAAGTCGTATTAGATACACCGAAACTAGGCTGCATAAATGTTCATGGTTCAATCTTGCCACGATGGCGAGGCGCTGCGCCCATTCAACGTGCCTTATGGGCTGGTGATAATGAAACTGGCGTAACTATTATGCAAATGGACATAGGTTTAGATACCGGTGACATGCTACTCAAAACCGCACTAAAAATTGAAGACACAGATACATCAGCCAGTCTTTATGAAAAATTAGCACTTCAAGGACCGGATGCACTTATTGATGCTTTAGCACAATTAAGCTTAGGCACCTTAACAGCCGAAAAACAAGATGAATCCTTAGCTAATTACGCTGAGAAATTATCAAAAGAAGAAGCAAAGCTTGACTGGAATAAATCCGCTAAGCAGCTTTGGCAAGAAGTGCGCGCTTTTAACCCTTGGCCAGTAAGTTATTTCGAACATCAGCAAAGCAGCATTAAAGTGTGGCAAGTGCGTTACGATACATCGGTAAATACAGCTACGCCGGGGACCATTACTCAGGCTGATAAAAATGGCATCGTCATCGCGACCGCTTCTGGCAGCTTAATTATCGACACCATGCAGTTACCCAACAAAAAACCTTTAGCAGTTGCTGACATTCTTAACTCACGCGCGGACTGGTTTAGTGTTGGCACTCTTTTAAGCCAAGAGGCAAATTAGCATGAATGTGCGCGCATTGGCCGCCAAAGCCATTTTTGATGTACTAGAAAAAGGCGTGTCCTTATCTGTTGCCCTACCAGAACAACAGCAACATCTTGATAATGGCAAAGACAAAGCCTTGATGGCAGAGGTTTGCTATGGCGTCATGCGTCAACTACCTCAACTTGATAAATGCATTAGTGATTGTTTAGCAAAACCGTTTAAGGGCAAACAGCGAATCGTTTACCAACTTTTGCTCGTGGGGTGCTACCAGCTTTACTTTACCCGCATTCCAGCACATGCGGCGATTTCAGAAACGGCAGAAGCTTGCCGACAATTAAAGTTTGATGGTTTGGTCAAAGTAGTTAATGGGGTATTACGCAATATTCAACGTAACAATGCTCCGCTGTCTACTGAAGCTGATACGCTTCGCTATAACACTCCCGCATGGTTTATTAAGCGATTACAACAAGCGTACCCTGAACAGTGGCAACACATTATTGAACAAAGCCACCAGCGCCCGCCAATGTGGTTGCGTAATAATCAATTATCGCAAAGCCGCGATGCCTACCTTGCCACCTTGGCAGAGCAGGATGTAGTCGCTAGCAAAGGCACAAGTACTGATGCAATTTTGCTTGAAAGCCCAAAAGATGTGAATCAGCTACCAGGCTTTATGGATGGCGCAGCTTCAGTTCAAGATGGAGCAGCACAATGGGCAGCCACGTTATTAGCTCCAGAAAACGGCGAGCTAATACTAGATGCCTGCGCAGCACCTGGTGGCAAAACCTGTCATATTTTAGAACACGCCCCGCAAGCCCAAATCGTTGCCGTAGATTTTGATGAAAAACGTTTAGCTAGAGTGCAACAAAACCTCGACAGATTGAATTTAAAAGCGCAAGTTATTCATGGTGATGCCGCCAATATTAATGCTTGGTGGCAAGGTGAAAGATTTGACCGTATTCTGCTAGACGCTCCTTGTTCAGCGACAGGCGTAATTCGTCGTCACCCTGATATCAAATGGCTACGTAAGAATAATGACATTGCCGAGCTAGCCATTTTACAACAACAGATATTTGATCATTGTTGGCAGTGGTTAAAACCTGGAGGTACGTTGCTTTATGCAACGTGTTCAATCTTACCTGAAGAAAATAGTCAGCAAGTAAGCGCGTTTTTATCTCGTACTCCTGACGCGCAATTAGTGCCGATTATTCAGCAACAAAATGCACAAGATATTGGCTGGCAGATTTTACCCGGTCAGGACAATATGGACGGTTTCTACTACGCTCGCTTAATTAAAGCACTGTAAGGATATTGGCAAGGATATGAAGATTATCATCTTGGGCGCTGGACAAGTAGGCGGCACGCTAGCTGAAAATTTAGTCGGCGAAAACAACGACATCACTCTTGTTGATAACGATCGAACCAGACTAAGAATTTTACAGGATAAGTTCGATTTGCGCGTTGTGGTTGGTCATGGTGCACATCCTAGCGTATTAAAGGAAGCTGGCGCCGAAGATGCAGATATGCTGATTGCGGTAACCAACAGCGATGAATGTAACATGGCCGCTTGCCAAATTGCCTATTCACTCTTTGGCACCCCAACCAAAATCGCCCGTATTCGTTCAGAACCTTATTTAGATTTACGCGACAAATTGTTTATTAACTCAGAAGTAAAATCTGGTGATGCAAAACCCCGTGGTGGTTTTATTATCGATGAGTTAATTGCACCAGAACAGTTAGTGACTGCTTACATACATCGTTTAGTTGAATATCCCGGCGCACTTCAAGTGCTTGAATTTGCAGAAGGAAAGTTAAGCCTGGTGGCGGTGCGTGCTTATTACGGTGGTCCGTTAGTGGGTAATGCGCTTGCCACCTTACGTGAGCATATGCCCAATATTGATACCCGGGTGGCGGCAATTTTTCGTCAGGGAAAAGCCATCATGCCCCGTGGTACGACAATTATCGAAGCTGATGATGAAGTCTTCTTTGTTGCCGATAGCCGCCACATTCGCGCCGTCATGAGTGAAATGCAAAAACTGGATAACTCGTACCGCAACATTATGATTGCCGGCGGAGGAAATATCGGTTTTGGCTTAGCTAAACGTTTACAAAAAAATCATTCGGTAAAATTGATTGAGCATCGCCAAGAGCGCGCCGAAATGTTATCTGAGAAACTCGAAAAAACCACCGTTTTCTGTGGTGATGCATCAGATCAAGAGTTACTCAATGAAGAACATATCGACCAAACCGATGTATTTATTGCTGTGACCAATGATGATGAAGCCAACATTATGTCAGCGCTGTTAGCTAAGCGTTTAGGCGCAAAGAAAGTCATGGTACTTATTCAGCGTGAAGCCTATGTCGATATCGTTCAAGAAGCGAATATCGACATAGCTATCTCACCTCAGCAAGCCACCATTTCAGCTTTGCTGACCCATATTCGCCAAGGTGATATTTGTAATGTTTATTCATTACGTCGTGGTGCAGCAGAAGCCATTGAAGCGATTGCCCACGGCGACGCCAACACATCTAAAGTTGTCGGTAAGCAAATTGGCGACATCAAACTGCCACCGGGAACAACAATCGGTGCCATTGTGCGCAAAGATGAAGTACTAATGGGGCATGACAAAACCGTTATTCAACAAGGAGATCATGTGATTCTTTTCTTAGTCAATAAGAAGTTTATCGGCGATGTTGAAAAGCTGTTCCAACCGAGCGCGTTTTTCTTTTAGTTAGAAAATAAATGATAAATTTCAAGCAACTGGTTTTTGTGATTGGCATATTTCTCGCCATCCTCACTGGCTTCATGCTTATCCCAATGGGTTTCGCGCTAGCATATGGCGAAGAAACCATTGGCGACTTTATGCTATCGGCTCTTTTCACGGGAATAGTTGCAACCATTTGCATCCAATCGGGTCGACCTGATGATATTCGCTTAAACATTCGCGACATGTTTGTATTAACCAGTGCAACTTGGCTCGCGGTCAGTTTTTGCGCGGCGCTGCCCTTTACTCTGTATCACGGCATCACTTATACCGATGCGTTTTTTGAAACCATGTCAGGTATTACTACCACAGGGTCAACCGTGCTATCTGGCTTAGATAGCATGGACCACAGCATTTTAATTTGGCGTTCTTTACTGCAATGGCTTGGCGGGATCGGCTTTATTGTGATGGCGGTAGCTGTATTACCATTTTTAAACGTCGGTGGTATGCGTTTGTTTAGAACAGAATCATCGGACTGGAGCGATAAAGCGACGCCAAGAACCCAACACATGGCAAAACACCTTTTTTTTCTTTACGCCGGGCTAACATTACTGTGTGGTGTGGCTTATCACCTCGCCGGAATGAATTGGTTTCAAGCCATTAATCATGCAATGACAACGCTTTCAACTGGTGGATACTCGACATCCGATAGTTCAATGGCCAATTTTTCCAATGCATCACACTGGGTTGGCGTCATTTTTATGTTAGCAGGTGGCTTGCCACTGTTGATGTTTGTCCAGTCTATCCAACAACGAAACCTATCGATTTGGAATGATCAGCAAGTAAAAGGGTTTCTCATGTTTGTCGGTGTTGTGTCGCTGAGCATTGCGATATGGTTGTCTTTTCATAAGCAATTAGACTTTATTGATGCATTAAGGTTATCCAGCTTTAATGTCATATCCGTGGTCACCACTACAGGATATGGCTTAACGGATTATCAAGCCTGGGGCGCTTTTGCTGGTACCGCTTTCTTATTTTTAATGTTAGTTGGTAGCTGTTCAGGCTCTACATCTGGCGGGATTAAAATCTTCAGATTTCAAATTGCTATGGCGATTATGCGTCAGCAAATTAAACATCAATTTCACCCTAATGGTATTTTCAAAGAAACCTATAACGGCCATAAGGTTCATGAAGATATTGTCCGTTCTCTAGTGACTTTCTTTATGTTGTTTTTCTTAGTCATTTTGGGTTTATCAATGGTTTTGGTATTAACGGGTTTAGACATAATGACCAGCTTCACAGGTGCTATTACCGCCGTTGCCAATGTTGGCCCAGGTTTAGGCCCAATTATTGGTCCTGCGGGTAATTTCTCTAGCCTTTCAGATGTCGCTAAATGGGCATTAGCATTGGGAATGCTATTGGGTCGTTTGGAAATACTGACCGTTGCGGTACTTTTTCATCCACAGTTTTGGCGATACTAGCAATGTCTAAGGCCTATAAGCTATAGGCCATCACTGAGGTTCTAATGCTTAACCAGCGCCAATATATGCTCGGCATAGCACTTCACATCATCCCAATCGGTGTAATCAATAATTGCTTTAGGATCTGTCGGCCCATCGGTCATTTTCATGATCAAGCGGATCATCAAACTGTCGTACCAAGGCCAAGATGGATAATCAACTTTACCGGCAATAATTTTTACATCTTGCGGTTGCCAAGGCGACAGGGATAAAAACTTTTGCAGATATTTATTATTTTCAGGAATGCGCTTTTCAGGGTTGCGCGCAACCACGTTCACACAAAAAAAACTGTTCGGCATTTGAGCTAACTGCGCTTGATAGCGCTCAACAAACTCAAAAACAGATTTATGATAAGAACCATATAAAACACATGCACCTAAAGCAACTGCATCATATTGAGGCCAATCAATATCGTCTTTTACATCATGGATATTAACGACATCACAGCCGTTACCCGTGGCCATAATTTGTTGAGCAATGGCACGACTAATTTGCGCAGTATGACCACCTCGAGAATAATACAGTACTAATATTTTAGACATGGTTTAGCCTTATTGATTAACAAACGGCTAGTGTGGCAAAAAATCTCGTGAGTTACCGATGAAATGATCACAAATTAGAATTAGCTCATATAATTAGTACTGATAATTGAGATCTCTCTTCGGCACGAGTATGATTCTCACATAGATAATCGCCTAAGGAATCCATCATGCAGCAAGAGATTGATGTCACCACCATGCTAGATAATGCTGAAACGGCTGCCAAATGGCTAAAAGCCATCGCCAATCCTTATCGATTAATGATTTTATGTTTATTGCTGGATAAAGAATTGAGTGTGACAGAACTAAACGAAACAGTACCATTAAGCCAGTCAGCATTATCGCAACACTTAGCGGTATTGCGTGCAGAAGATTTAGTGAATACCCGTAAGAGTTCGCAGGTGGTATTTTATACCTTGAAAAACGAACAAGTCACTGAGGTTATATCTATACTACACCGCCGTTACTGCGCCTAACATTCACTCGCATTAAGCGTTTATTGCGTTGTTTGCTGCACTAATTGCGCAGCAAATTGATCGACTTTTTGCCAATCTGTAAACTCAAACGTGCCTTGGGTATCTGTCGGTCCTTTGGTCATCCACATAATGAAACGGATCATAAACTTATCGAAAAACCGGTATTTGGGATAATCAATCTTGCCGGCAAACACCCCAAGTAACTGCGGCTGCCATTGCGACAAAACTAAAAACTTTTGCATATATGGATTGGTTTTAGGGGTGTTTTTTTCAGGTTTTCTTGCCACAACGTTAACGGTAAAAAAGCTATTTGGCTTCCCCTCAATACTCGTCTTGTGGGCTGAAATAAAATCATACAACGCGGGCCTATGCTTACCATAACGAATACTGGCGCCAATGATAATTTGCTCGGCACCGTTCACATCGGCCAAACTAACCTGATCAACATCTTTCAATTTAACAGACTGTCCAGCCTGCTCAAGGTGCAACTTAATGCGCCGACAAATTGCTAATGTTTGTCCATCAACCGTTGAATACACCATCAAACTTTGCATTAATTTTTCCAAAATGTTGGCGTAAATAACACCAAAAGAGTAAACACTTCTAAACGCCCAAATAACATGGCCATCACCAACACCCATTTAGCACCATCAGTAATACTGGAATAGTTATTAGCAACATCACCTAACCCAGGTCCCAGGTTATTCAAACTAGCAGCGGTTGCACTAAATGCTGTAATCGCGTCCATGTCCATTGCCATTAAGATGACCATACAAATCACAAAGACTAAGGCATACGCCGAAAAGAAGCCCCATACCGCATCAATAATACGATCGGGTAACGCTGTGCCACCGATACGAATTGAATACATGGCTTTAGGATGCACCAAGCGCTTCAGCTCACGTGAACCTTGTAATACTAATAAAATGAGTCGAATCACTTTCATCCCGCCGCCTGTTGAGCCTGCACAGCCACCAATGAAACTTGAGAAAATAAGTAAAATAGGTAAAAACAACGGCCAAGAATGAAAGCTTTCAGTACCAAAACCCGCAGTAGTGGATATCGAGACCACCTGGAAAAAAGCGTAATCTAAGGTTTGTTCAGGAGAATCATAAATACCAGATGAATATAGCGTGACAAAACAAATCGCGGTTAAGACTAACTGTACAGCAATTAACACCTTAAATTCTGCATCTCTAAAATAAATTTTAAAGTTAATCCCTCGGCGGGTAAATGCGGCAAAGTGTAGACTAAAGTTCACCGCTGCAATTAATAAAAAGACTGCGCATATAATGTTGATTAACGGACTGTCGAAGTGTCCTAAGCTAGCATCTTTAGTCGAAAAACCGCCAATGGCGATGGTTGAAAATGAATGGCAAATAGCATCAAAAATGTCCATTCCGGCAAAATGAAATGCCGTTGCACATGCTATCGTTAACATCAAATAAATGTACCATAAGGCTTTGGCGGTTTCCGCAATCCTCGGGGTCATCTTACTGTCTTTTACAGGCCCGGGAACTTCGGCCTTATAAAGCTGCATACCACCAATACCTAACAGCGGCAAAATCGCTACGGCCAATACAATAATACCCATACCGCCCATCCACTGTAATAAATGTCGGTAAAACAGCACGGCTTTAGGTAAATTGTCCAAGCCAACAATAACCGTAGCCCCTGTTGTTGTCAGCGCCGAAAAGGACTCAAAAAAGCTATCTGTCCAGCTTAAATCTGGCACTTTAGAAAAAATAAACGGTAACGCACCAATCGACCCCAGTACTGTCCAAAACAACACAACTATCAAGAACCCTTCACGGGTACGTAAATCGCCTTTTTCGCGACGGTTGGGATACCAAAGCAAGAAACCTAAAAATATGCTCACAAAAAAAGCCTGAATAAACGCCGTACCACCGCCATCTTTATATAACACCGCCACCAACGCAGGAGGAAGCATAGTGATGGAGAATAATCCCATCAACAACCCCGTGATTCTTATAATTGTTTTATATTGCATTAATGGCTTCTGTTGGCTAAATGTTGTAAAAATATGAATAAATAAGCTCTATCAGGGCATTTTGGCATAAGTTCTGCGTAGCTCAAACTGTAAACTTCACTTGCAACGCCCCTTGGGTCACAGTGGCAAGCTGTACATTGAAATGTTCGAGCGCATCTTTAGCTAATTCAAACTTAAGTTCAACTTTGTCAGTAAAGGCTTTGGTTATAATAACCCCATCATTTTGCGCGACAATATATTCAATACCAGCTAATTGCGCGTAGCTGCAACGCAAGCTAATTGGGTAGCGAATATATTTAGTTACCAGACTCAGCTGTTGAATTCCTTGTTTAATACCTGAGCTGTAGGCCCTAACTAAACCACCGACACCTAGCTTGGTACCGCCAAAATAGCGCACCACAATCGCGCCAACCTCGCCCACATTCGCGCCCTGCAACGCTGCTAGCATAGGCCGCCCAGCACTGCCGGCAGGCTCGCCATCGTCACTGGAGCCAATATTCACCATGTCATTTGGCGCACCTGCAACATAGGCATAGCAGTAATGGCTTGCCCCGGGGTAGTCTTGCCTTATGTTAGTAAGTGTTAACTTCAACACGTCCTGACTCGGACAATGAAACAGAAAAGAGATAAAGCGACTATGCTTTATCTCTTCTTCAATCAACAAGTTAGATTCTGGTATCGAATAACTCTCAGTCAAGACCACACTCTCTTGTCATGTTTTCATTTCTGTCGGCGTGGACGATTACGTTATCTTCAATGCGGATCCCGCCATAGGGGCGCATTAAATCAACCGTTTGCCAATTCACTAACTGCTTAGCATTATCCGGTAAGTCATTCAGCAATGAATCAATAATATAAATACCCGGCTCTATTGTAAGCACCTGATTAACCGCTAACGTTCTGGTGCAGCGCAAAAACGGATGCTTTTCTGGTGCAGGGATATGGGTTCCTCTTTCATCATGGGAATATCCGCCCATATCATGCACCTGCAAACCTAACATATGTCCCAAGCCATGAGGGAAAAACGCACTGGTTACGCCGGAGTCGATTAATGCCGTGACATCTGAATGCGCCAGCTCAAAATCAATCAATAACTGTGCAATCCGTTCATGGGTCATAATGTGTAAATCTGTGTACTTCACCCCAGGCCTCATTGCATCAATAATACTTAACTGCTGTTGATTAAGTGCGCTGATTAATTCAGAGAAACGGTTTTTTTCGAAGGAATAAGTACGGGTAATATCAGCGGCATAACCATGGTAGCTTGCACCTGCATCAATCAAAAAAGACAACCGCTGCTGCGGCTTTACGTGCGCCAAAGTCATGTAATGTAAAATTGCGGCATTTTGATTGAGGGCAATAATGTTGCCATAGGGCATTTCATTCTCACCTTGGCTTATTTCGGCTAAATATTGCTGCTGGATCTCAAATTCACTGGCGCCATTAAAAAATGCACTTTTAGCCGCTTTATGACCTCTTACTGCAATTTGGTTTGAACGGCGCAGACACTCAAGCTCGTATTGTGTTTTGTCAGCACGATGGTAATGCAGATAATTCATTACCGCATCGGGGTTACGCGACGAAAATTCAAGCACGTCAGCAACATCTAAATGCTCTCCGATATACGCCCACCCCGTTAAATCTTTTGGTAAAAACTCAGCCACTTTGTCAGCTTTAGTCAATAATTGAATATCAAAGTGTTCGGTCCAAAATGCTTCGGGTACATCACTGACCTTATGCCAAAAGTCTACGGGGCGATAAAACACTAATTTAGGTTTATCGACACCATTAACAATAACCCAGCAATTAGGGTTATCGAGAACCGGTAACCAAGCTTTAAAATGTGGATTAACCTTAAATGGATAATTCATGTCATCTAAAAACTGGCGATGTGGCTGGCCAGAATGAATGATCAATCCAGCTAACCCTTCACGGTGTGAAATTTCTGCCACACGACGATTTAATTCAGCAATATGTGCATGATAAAAGCTAGCCAGCTTATCCATTTTTAATCCCTATTCTTGAGTTGGCGAACCCTAACAGTCTACCACAAAGGAGAAAAATCACCTCAGCAGACAAAAAATTAAACGGTCGTTTAAATTGGGTGTTGTAATTTTTGTCATTTAGTCGCACACTGTTGTGTAACTGGTCAAATGATGGCCTACACTGCTGTAAAACAAGCTTGATAACTACACAGTAATAAAGATGTGGAAATCGCTTTAAGCAATAAGGAAGCAAGCAATGATCTACCAAAGCCCTACCATCCAGGTTGAGTTACTTGAAGACAATGTTGCCAAGCTGTGCTTTGATGCACCGGGCTCGGTAAACAAGTTCGACAGAGAAACTTTAGCCTCTTTAGATGCAGCATTAGATAGCATTAAGCAACATGCTGAGATTAAAGCACTGTTACTTACCTCAGCCAAAAGCACATTTATCGTGGGTGCTGATATCACTGAGTTCTTAGAATTATTTAAGCAAGATGACGCCACATTACTCGCTTGGGTTGCACAAGCTAATGCGGTATTCAACAAGCTTGAAGATTTACCTTTCCCGACAGTATCTGCCATCAACGGTTTTGCCTTGGGCGGCGGTTGTGAAACGATTTTAGCGACAGATTTACGTGTTGCTGATACTAATGCTCGTGTTGGTCTACCTGAAACCAAGCTGGGATTAATTCCAGGTTTTGGTGGCACAGTACGTCTACCTCGCGTGATTGGCGCAGACAATGCTTTAGAGTGGATCACATCAGGTAAAGAACAACGCCCTGATGATGCCCTTAAAGTCGGCGCGATTGACGCTGTCGTTGCCCCAGAAAACTTACAATCTGCAGCCATTCAAATGATACATGACGCGCTAGCGGGTAATTTAGATTGGCAAGCTCGTCGTAAACAAAAGCAATCACCTCTTCAACTTGCTAAGTTAGAAGCCATGATGTCTTTTGCTACCGCTAAAGGCATGGTGTTCTCCATTGCCGGTAAACATTATCCAGCGCCAATGGCCGCTGTGAATGTTATCGAGCAAGCAGCAACACTTGATCGCGCAGGTGCATTACAAGTGGAAGCACAGGCATTTATCAAGCTAGCTAAAACTGAAGTCGCTACTGCTCTTATTGGTATTTTCTTAAACGACCAGTTCGTTAAAGGCAAAGCCAAAAAAGCGGTAAAATTAGCTAAAGATGTTAACAATGCAGCGGTACTTGGCGCTGGCATTATGGGCGGCGGTATCGCCTACCAAAGCGCCAGCAAAGGCACACCGATTGTCATGAAAGACATCGCACAGCCAGCACTTGAGTTGGGGCTAAACGAAGCGGCTAAATTACTTTCAGCACAAGTAGCCCGTGGACGTTCTACACCTGAAAAAATGGCCCAAGTACTTAACAACATCACGCCATCTTTAGACTATGCAGCAATTAAGCATAGTGATGTAGTCGTTGAAGCGGTAGTTGAGCATCCAAAAGTGAAAGCGACTGTATTAGCCGAAGTGGAAGGTTACGTAGCTGAAGATGCCATCATAGCATCTAACACCTCGACTATTTCAATCAACTTATTAGCAAAAAGCCTCAAGAAGCCAGAGCGTTTCTGTGGCATGCACTTCTTTAACCCTGTGCACAAAATGCCATTAGTTGAAGTTATCCGTGGAGAGCACAGCTCGGAAGAAACCATTGCTTCGGTTGTCGCCTACGCAAGCAAAATGGGTAAAACCCCTATTGTTGTCAATGACTGCCCAGGTTTCTTTGTTAACCGCGTACTGTTTCCATACTTCGCAGGTTTTAACGGTCTACTTGCTGACGGTGCTGACTTTGCCGCTGTTGATAAAGTGATGGAAAAACAATTTGGTTGGCCAATGGGCCCGGCTTACTTACTTGACGTTGTGGGATTAGATACCGGCCACCACGCACAAGCGGTTATGGCTGAAGGCTTCCCAGATCGCATGGGTAAAACGGATAAAGATGCAATTGACATCATGTTTGAAAACAAACGTTTAGGCCAAAAGAATGCTAAGGGGTTCTATGCGTATTCTGTTGACCGCCGCGGTAAGCCGAAAAAAGATCTCGATCCAACCAGCTATGAATTACTTAAAGGCACATTTGGCGAGCTAAAAGCATTTGAAGCTGATGATATCATCGCACGTTGTATGATCCCGATGATCATTGAAACGGTTCGTTGTTTAGAGGAAAGCATTGTTGCCTCTCCAGCAGAAGCTGATATGGGCTTAGTTTACGGCTTAGGTTTCCCGCCATTCCGTGGTGGTGTGTTCCGTTATTTGGACACTATGGGCGTAGCAACATTTGTTGCCCTAGCTGATAAATATGCGCATTTAGGTGGCTTATATCAAGTGACTGATGCAATGCGTGAACTTGCAGCCAACAACGGTAGTTACTACCAAGCCTAATTAGCGGGAAAGGAATTAAATCATGAAACAAGCTGTTATCGTAGACTGCATTCGTACCCCAATGGGCCGTTCAAAGGCTGGTGTATTTAGAAATGTACGTGCAGAAACTCTGTCTGCAGAATTAATGAAAGGGCTACTTCTTCGTAACCCACAACTAGATCCTAACCTAATTGAAGACGTGATTTGGGGTTGTGTTCAACAAACCTTAGAGCAAGGCTTTAACATTGCACGTAATGCTTCATTACTTGCTGGTATCCCAAAAACAGCTGGCGCTGTTACGGTAAACCGTTTATGTGGTTCATCAATGGATGCCATTCATCAAGCTGCTCGCGCCATCATGACAGGCATGGGCGACACCTTCATTATTGGTGGTGTTGAACACATGGGTCACGTACCTATGAATCACGGTGTTGATTTCCACCCAGGTCTTGCAAATCGTGTAGCCAAAGCCTCAGGTATGATGGGCTTAACCGCTGAAATGTTAGGTAAACTTCACGGTGTGACTCGTGAACAACAGGATGCATTTGCTGTTCGTTCACATCAACGTGCTCATGCAGCAACAGTTGAAGGCCGATTTGCTAAAGAAATTTGGGCAATGGAAGGTCATGATGCTAATGGCGCACTCATCAAAGTGTTCAACGATGAAGTCATTCGTCCAGAAACAACAATGGAATCGCTAGCCGGTCTACGTCCTGTATTTGATCCAGTAAATGGTACTGTTACAGCGGGCACCTCTTCAGCTTTATCTGATGGTGCATCGGCAATGCTAGTAATGGAAGAATCGAAAGCGCGTGCTTTAGGTTTACCGATTCGAGCTCGCATTCGCTCTATGGCAGTTGCGGGATGTGATGCCGCAATCATGGGTTACGGTCCTGTTCCTGCTACACAAAAGGCACTTGCCCGTGCCGGATTAACCGTTGCCGATTTAGATGTGATTGAGCTTAACGAAGCATTTGCTGCACAATCTTTACCGTGCGTTAAAGATCTTGGCTTACAAGATGTAGTTGAAGAAAAAATTAACCTCAATGGCGGTGCTATTGCACTAGGTCATCCACTAGGTTGTTCTGGCGCACGTATTTCAACAACGCTAATCAATTTGATGGAAGACAAAGATGCAACATTAGGCTTAGCCACAATGTGCATCGGATTAGGTCAAGGTATCGCGACGGTTTTCGAACGCGTTTAAACCTAAGACCGAATGCCATCGAGCAAAAGCTAACTCTGTAGCTTAATGGCATTGAATGATAAAAACCGAATTATTACAAAATAATTCGGTTTTTTTATTTTCATGAAACGGCTTATGTTCCACGTGAAACATATTTGAGGAAAGTTAAAAAAATACAATAAATTCGACTTTTGAATAGAAACATATATAAAGATCACTGACCATGAAGTTTAAAAAAGGATTAAACAATCTCACCAGTCATCATCTTAATTTGCACATCCCAACCAAGGCTAAAAATAATATTGACCAAAGTGATCATCAGTCAAAACAGTCTTACATTACTCATTCAAAAAAATTTTGCGCGCGTTAAATCACATTAGCCGCCGCTAAACTTGGCAAGTTTACCTTGGCAGAGTACCATAACCAGATAGTCATGTTGTCAGTAGAAGTGGTAATGTCAGAACAATTAACCTCATCAGATATATTTAAACAAGCTCAACATCAACTTGATGCTTTAGGTTTACGCTGCCCTGAACCAGTAATGATGATCCGCAAAACAGTTCGAAAAATGGCTGAAGGTGAAACATTGCTAATTATTGCCGATGACCCAGCAACAACAAGAGACATCCCCAGTTTCTGTGAGTTTATGGATCACACTCTGTTAGCCAGCGCTACAGATGCTACGCCTTACCAGTATTTGCTCAAAAAAGGATTATGATGAAATCGCCCAATACTGACATAACCCTTGCAGGCATAGCCTATAAAACCGCAAAACGTGGCGTTATGAATCAGGTATTTTGTGCCAATGTCACTGTCGAGCGCGGTGTAGAAAATGATATCTTCGGCCGACCAGGTAAACGTCAAGTGACGGTGATGTCAAAAGAGCAATGGCAAATAGCCTGTCAGCAAATTAATAGTGATTTAGACTGGCTTACTCGTCGAGCCAATCTATTAGTAAGTGGTTATCAATTCAGTGCTTCAGATGTCGGTAAAGTGATTCAAGTTGGTGATGATTTACAGTTAGTCATAACGGGTGAAACGGATCCTTGTAAAAAAATGGAACTGGCTTATTCAGGCTTAGAACATGCGCTGACTCCAGATTGGCGTGGCGGCGTTACCTGTAAAGTAAAAAGACCGGGCCTTATTCAACAAGATGATATTGTCACCATCACCACACTCTAATCGACTTTACCCGCGTTAACACCACCAGTCGGCTATCCAAATTTGTCAGTTATTTCTGCCTCAAATATGATGGATTGTCATTAATTGAAACAGAATTTTTGTGTCGTTAATCGTCCATTTATGCGATAAAGGTTGCCAAGCCAGAATTGATGCTAGCAACCTTGCTAAACACCTATGGCCTGTTTGTCTTTGCTGGTTGAATGACTTCGAAATAAAATCGTGTTAATTGAAGCTAATGAAATTGATACATAGTCATCTAAGCAAACAACCTTGAAAGATCAACAGGCTCTTACCACGGTCTGCTGGTATTCATTTTCTTATAACGATAAATAAATGGATCTTGCATGTTCACACAAAAGCTTACCCCAATATATACCGCGATAGCTTTATCACTTGGTATCAGTGCCAGCAGTTTTGCAACCGAAGAAGAAGCCGCTAAATGGCAGGTAAATGCGCCAGAAAATGCCCCGCTTCAGAAAATTGATATCAATGTCACCGATGGTACATGGATGAACGTAAACGTATCTCCTGATGGTAAAACTATCGTATTTGATTTACTGGGTGACATTTACCAAATGCCGATAACGGGTGGTGAAGCCAAAGCCATATCAAGTGGTATTGCATGGCAAATGCAGCCTGTATATAGCCCAGATGGAAAATACATTGCCTTTACCTCTGATGAAGATGGCGGCGACAATATATGGGTGATGAATGCCGATGGCACTAATCCGCACCCTGTGACAAAAGAAACCTTCCGCCTGTTGAATAGCCCTGCGTGGAGCCCTGATTCACAGTATTTAGTGGCGCGTAAACACTTCACTGCAAGCCGTAGTTTAGGTGCCGGCGAAGTATGGATGTATCACGTTGCAGGCGGTGAAGGTGTTAAGTTAACTGAGCGTCCTAATGAAGAAAAAGACTTGGGCGAACCTGCCTATTCGCCAGATGGTCGCTATATCTATTTCAGCCAGGACGCAACGCCAGGTAAAACATTCCATTACTCAAAAGATTCAGTAAAAGGAATATATAAGATCAAACGCTACGATACCCAAACTGGTGATATTGAAGTGTTAATTGAAGGTACAGGTGGTGCGATTCGTCCAACACCGAGCCCTGACGGAGAAAAACTAGCCTACATCAAACGCGATGGTTTCCAATCGACTTTATATCTTCTGGATTTAAAATCAGGTGAAACTACCAAGTTATATGACAAATTAGACCGTGATATGCAGGAAACTTGGGCTATCCATGGTGTTTACCCAACTATGTCGTGGACACAAGATAATAAAGAAATTGTATTTTGGGCTAACGGTAAAATCAATAAACTCAATGTCGCAAAGCAGACACTGAGTGATATTCCCTTTTCAGTCAAAACTCAGTTAGACGTACAACCGTCAGTACGATTCACCCAAAACCTTGACCAAGATAAGTTTGACGTCAAAATGTTACGTATGGCTCAAGTATCACCCAATGGTGAGAAAGTGGTATTTGAAGCATTAGGTAAGTTATGGGTACGTGACATTAACGGTGGTAAGCAACAACGTTTAACCCGACTAGATGACGACATTAATGAACTGTTTCCGCAATGGTCACGTGATGGTAAAGACATAGTGTTTACCACCTGGAATGATCAAGCACAAGGCACAGTCAGTGTTGTGAGTGCGCGAGGAGGTAAAGCAAAAGTATTAACCAATGAGCCTGGTAAATACGTTGAAGCCACCTTCTCGCCAGATGGCGAAACCATTGTTTATCGCAAAGCTAAAGGCGGATATATGACGCCTCGCACTTGGTCACAGGAACCTGGTTTATACCAAGTGGATATTAAGGGTAAGAAAAATACCAAGATATCAGCCAGTGGCCATCAACCTCAATTTGGTGCCGATAATGATCGCGTGTTCTTCATGGACTATGGTGACAAACCAGAACTAGCCTCTATTGGTTTAAATGGGTTTGAAAAACGCACCCATTACACCAGCGATCACGCTACTGAGTTCCGCGTTTCTCCTGATGGCGAGCATTTGGCTTTTGCTGAACGTTTCCGCGTGTATGTGACCCCTTTTGCTAAGCACGGTGAAACTATTAATATTGGTCCAAAAGCGAATAACTTACCTGTGACACAGCTGAGTGCCCGTGCAGGTGAAAGCATTAGCTGGAACAATGACAGCAATCAATTATATTGGACCCTTGGCCCTGATTTATACCAAGCCAAAGTCGATACCACCTACGCTAAGTCTGAAGCCAAAATTGAGCCTAAAATCACTTCAATCGGCTTTAAAGAAAATACCGATGTTCCACGTGGAACAGTCGCATTTGTTGGCGGTAAAGTGATCACCCTTGAAAATGATCAAGTCATTGAAAATGGTGTTGTGATTGTCAAAGACAACAAGATTGTCAGTGTTGGTGATGCAACAACACAGATCCCATCTGGTGCAGAAGTTATCGACATTAAAGGCAAATCAATTATGCCTGGTTTATTCGACGCCCATGCTCATGGTGGTCAAGCTGATGATGAAATCATTCCACAACAAAACTGGGCACTTTATTCCGGCCTATCGTTAGGTGTCACTTCAATCCACGACCCATCAAATGATACCACTGAGATTTTTGCCGCATCAGAGCAGCAAAAAGCCGGCAATATCGTTGGGCCAAGGATCTTCTCTACCGGCACAATTTTATATGGTGCAAACCTGCCAGGTTATACCTCCCATGTAGACTCACTTGATGATGCTAAATTTCATTTAGAACGCTTGAAAAAAGTCGGGGCATTCAGTGTTAAAAGTTACAATCAGCCACGTCGAAATCAACGTCAACAAGTCATTCAAGCAGCTCGTGAATTGGAAATGATGGTAGTACCGGAAGGCGGTAGCTTATTGCAACATAACTTATCTATGATTGCCGATGGCCATACAACCGTTGAACATTCGTTGCCTGTTGCCTCTATCTACAGTGATATCAAACAATTTTGGCAGCAAACCAAAGTTTCTTATACCCCAACTTTGGTTGTGGCATATGGTGGTATTTCTGGTGAGCATTACTGGTATGACAAAACTGATGTTTGGGCTCACCCACGCCTAAGCATGTATGTACCATCAGATATTTTAGATGCTCGCTCGATGCGCCGCACAACGGCACCCGATGCACACTATAATCATTTCAATGTGGCACGTGTCGCAAATGAACTGAACAATGTTGGCGTTAAAGCTAACATTGGTGCACATGGTCAACGTGAAGGATTAGCTGCACACTGGGAGATGTGGATGTTTGCACAGGGCGGCATGAGTAACATGGAAGTGCTAAAAACGGCCACAATTAATCCAGCAACAACCTTCGGAATGGACCATCAATTAGGGTCGATTAAACCTGGTAAGTTAGCAGACTTAATCGTTATCGACGGTGACCCATTAGCAGATATCCGTACCACCGACAAAGTGACTTATACTATGATAAACGGCAAGCTGTTTAATGCTGAAACCATGAATGAATTAAATGGTGACAAACAACGGCGTAAACCGTTTTTCTTTGAAAAGAAATAACACTAAACAGTAACATGAAAAAGGGTGTTCCACGTGGAACACCCTTTTTGTTAGTTAACATAAACTCACGTTATGAACTAATCTGCCGATTTATGAGCCGCACAAAAGCAGTCGTTACTATGATCATCGACCATACCAACCGCTTGCATAAAAGCATAACAGATAGTTGGTCCAACAAAGTTAAACCCCAACTTCTTAAGCGCTTTTGACATGGCTTCTGATTCAATAGTTTGCACTGGTACATCAGCCGAAGAAGCTGGATAGTTAACCTTTGGTTTACCACCAACAAATCCCCATAAAAAATCAGCAAAATCATTACCCTGCTCTACAAATGCCAAATAAGCTTTGGCATTACGAATAATTGAATTAATCTTCAATCGATTGCGGACAATACCGGGTTCAAGCATTAATGACTCAACTTTCGCCTCATCATAGGTCGCGATAATGCTTGGCTCAAAGTTTGCGAATAAAGCTTCATAATTAGGCTGTTTTTTTAAAATAGTAATCCAGGATAATCCCGCCTGTTGGCCATCTAAACACAACTTGGCAAATAACTCTTTTGCATCAAAAACCGGCCGCCCCCATACTTGGTCGTGGTACTCCTGGTAAATAGGATCATTACTGACCCAGCCGCATCGGATAACTTGCATGTATCACGTCCATTAACAAAAATAGTATTACGTTAAAAAATAACCTACATCTACCTTGTTCTACAAGGTATAATCAATTCCATTTTCTATTAATAGCCTGACAGTAGTAGACATGACGACGAAACACGACGTAAAGACATTTCAGGGTTTCATCCTAACCCTACAAGAATACTGGGCGCAGCAAGGTTGCGCAATTGTTCAACCTCTAGACATGGAAGTGGGTGCGGGAACATTTCATCCGCAAACATTCTTACGTTCATTAGGCCCAGAGCCAATGAGCAGTGCCTATGTGCAACCATCGCGCCGCCCAACTGATGGCCGTTATGGTGATAACCCGAACCGACTACAACACTACTATCAATTCCAGGTTGTGTTAAAGCCATCTCCAGACAATATCCAAGAGTTGTATTTAGGCTCATTAGAAGCACTCGGTATTGATACTCAAGTGCATGATATTCGTTTTGTTGAAGATAACTGGGAATCACCTACGCTTGGCGCATGGGGTTTAGGCTGGGAAATCTGGCTAAACGGTATGGAAGTAACTCAGTTTACTTACTTCCAACAGGTTGGCGGATTGGAGTGTAGCCCTGTTACAGGTGAAATCACCTATGGTCTTGAACGTCTAGCTATGTATATTCAAGAAGTCGACAGTGTCTATGATTTAGTCTGGACCGATGGCCCTATGGGTCGTGTGACATACGGTGATATTTTTCATCAAAATGAAGTTGAACAGTCTACTTATAACTTTGAACACGCCAATGTTGAAGTGTTATTCAAACAGTTTGATGACTGCGAAAAAGCCTGCCAGCATTTATTAGGTTTAGAAAAACCACTACCTCTGCCTGCCTACGAGCAAGTCATGAAAGCATCGCACGCTTTTAACTTACTTGATGCACGCCATGCTATTTCAGTGACCGAGCGCCAGCGTTATATTTTACGCGTTCGTACTATGGCTAAAGGTGTAGCAGAATCTTATTATCAAGCACGTGAAGCGCTAGGCTTCCCTATGTGTAAGTAGAGGTAACCGATGAATTTTGAAAACTTACTCATTGAGATTGGTACAGAAGAACTGCCACCAAAAGCATTACGTCATTTAGCTGAGTCATTTTTAGCTAACTTTAGTGATGAGCTAGCAAAAGCTGATTTACCCTTTAGCGCATCAACATGGTATGCAGCGCCTCGCCGTTTAGCGATTAGTTTTACTGAGCTGGCTTTATCTCAAGCTGACAAAGTAGTTGAAAAACGCGGCCCTGCTGTTAGCTCTGCATTTGACGCAGATGGCAACCCAACTAAAGCGGCTCAAGGCTGGGCTCGTGGCAATGGGATTACGGTTGACCAAGCAGAGCGTTTAGTCACCGACAAAGGTGAATGGTTAGTTCACCAAGCTAAAGTTGTTGGCGTGGCAACTAGCAGCCTAATCGCTGATATGACCCAACGTGCCTTAGACAAACTGCCAATACCAAAACCAATGCGTTGGGGTAACAACAAAACGCAATTTATTCGTCCAGTTCATACCGTAACCATGTTGTTAGGTAGCGAAGCGATTGACGGTGAAGTGCTTGGCATAAAATCTGCCCGCACCATCCGCGGTCACCGTTTTATGGGACTTGCCAGTTTTGAACTTGATCATGCCGATAACTATATCAGCATGCTCAAAGAACAAGGCAAAGTGATTGCTGACTACCACGAACGTAAAGCACTTATTAAAGCCGATGCAGAAAAAGCGGCAAGCACCATTGGTGGTATTGCTGACCTAGAAGATAGCTTACTTGAAGAAGTGACCTCTTTAGTTGAATGGCCCGTGGTATTAACCGCCCATTTTGAAGAAAAATTTCTTGATGTGCCCGCAGAAGCTCTAGTTTACACCATGAAAGGCGACCAAAAATACTTCCCTGTTTTTGATGCTGCTGGCAAATTATTACCTAACTTCATTTTTGTATCTAACATAGTCTCTAAAGATCCTCAGCAGATTATCTCTGGAAATGAAAAAGTGGTTCGTCCACGTTTAGCGGATGCTGAGTTTTTCTTTAATACCGATAAAAAACACACGCTGGAATCTCGTTTGGCGAGCTTAGAGACCGTTGTGTTCCAAAAGCAATTAGGTACTTTAAAGCAACGTGTTGAACGAATTTCAGCAATGGCAGGTTTTATCGCCGCGCAATTAAATGCTAGCGAAGCGAATGCTAGCCGTGCTGGTTTATTGTCTAAAGCAGATTTGATGACCAACATGGTCATGGAATTTACCGATACCCAAGGCACAATGGGCATGCACTACGCTCGCCTTGACGGTGAAACCGAAGCGGTTGCGGTGGCGATTGAACAGCAGTATAAACCTAAGTTTTCTGGTGATACGGTACCAACAGATGCAGTATCTTGTGCGGTTGCCCTAGCTGAAAAGTTTGACACCCTTGTGGGTATTTTTGGCATAGGCCAAGCACCTAAAGGTGCTGCTGACCCATTTGCTTTACGTCGTGCAGCGATTGGTATTTTACGTATTATCGTCGAAAACAATTTACCACTCGATTTAGTCGATTTGATCTCTAAAGCGCAAGCATTACATGGTGAAACCCTAAGTAATAACAGCACTGCTGATGATGTACTTGAGTTCTTTATGGCTCGCTTCCGCAGCTGGTATCAAGATCAAGGTATTGAGGTCGATGTTATTTTAGCGGTACTTGCACGCCGCCCTACACGTCCTGCTGATTTTGATAGCCGAGTTAAAGCGGTATCTCACTTCCGTAGTTTAGAAGCTTCTACCGCACTTGCAGCCGCTAATAAACGTGTTTCAAACATCTTAGCTAAAGTTGAAGGCACATTGCCAGACACGATTAATTCAAACTTACTTGTTGAAACCGCAGAAAAAGCCTTGGCCGATAAGCTAACTCAGCTTCAACCAGAGTTAGCCCCCTTATTTGCCAGCGCAAATTACCAGCAAGCACTGACATTGTTAGCCGATTTACGTGAAAGCGTTGATCAGTTCTTTGAAGATGTGATGGTGATGGCTGATGATGAAGCACTAAAACAAAACCGCATAGCCTTACTAAATAGCTTACGTGAGCAATTCCTGCACGTAGCAGATATCTCGGTTTTGCAGTCTTAACCACCCGCTCATCAACAAAAAAGCGCCTTAGGCGCTTTTTTTATGTCAGTAAAATAGTGTCGTTTGTTAAACCATCTAACCTATACATTAAAACTCGGTTAGTTTTTGATGTAACGAATCAAATACTTCCCGAGAAATTTCGACTTGCCCAAGCAACTTAATCAACATAGCTTCCGACAACTTATTAGCCTGCAATAACATTGAGCATTCACTGATTACATTGGCTCGCCAAACCGCTTTTGCGGCACCAGAGTTGGGGGCAATATTGACATTGGCTAATAAGGATAAGTTATCGGCAAACGAATCGGGGATCTGCCAATATTTAGCCAATAAAGCACTTAACGTAAGCGATTTAGTGGTCATTAACTGACTAAAAAGCAGAGAATTAGGTTGCTCTCCAGGCTCTGCCTGATAAAAGGCATCAATTAGCATTTTAAAAATGGCTATCTTACCCACGTCATGTAAAAGCCCTAACAAAAAGGCACTATCACTATCTTGTTCGGCTAACTCACCTGACAAAAATGCCACTTGCATTGAATGTCGCCAAATCTCGGCACCAAATCGACGAAAATAAATAGGCTTAACATCAATCATTTCACGGGTAAGACAAACAGTAACAAGTCGCCTTAACTGCTCGCGCCCCAATTGCACCAAAGCTTGCTGAAGATTACTCACGGCTTTATCTGAACGCCTAAACGCTGGTGAATTGCACAGTTTCAATATTTCGATGCTTAATAGTGGGTCTTGCTCGATAAGTTTAAGCACGTCTTTAATATCAATATCTTCATCGGCTAATTTGTTATCTAACTCCATTATTTTGCTTGGCAGCTTGAGTACATTATCAGCAATCTCTTTAGGCGAACTTAATGCCGTTTCAATTTGCGCCATAACCTGGCGCTCAAGATTATTAGCAATGCCATCTTGCTGCTGTTGTTGGGGAAATAACAAAGTATAAAAGAGTGCTGACACATCAATTGAAGATAATTGCTCGGCATCATTAAGCTGATTTCCACAAGATGAAGAGCTAGGTTGAGCCGACTTTAATTGTAATGCCGCCGTCATTTTTTCAGCACTAGACACCCCGGTAAACTTGGCTTGTTCCTGAGTATCACGAATATTAAACAGCTTTTTAAAAAAACTGACCACCACAACAAGCCACCTTTGTAGAACAATGGGAATAAACTGCTAGTTTACTCATTAGAACAATTACCCCACAACATAAAATAAATTAGGGTAAATCATTAATAACATTATTTAATTCTATTAATATTAGAAATTTTTCACGTTTTCTTTTGATAAGTGACAACAATGTCACCACTAGCCATAGACATATATTGAACTTCTAATTCGGGATGGCTTAAAATAAATTTGTTTATTGCCTCTCGAGCCGAATTTACTGAATTATGTTGGGCTCTCAATAAACAACGACTTTGTTTACAGTAATGGTAGTTAACAACAAAATCTTCAAAATCTCCTCCCCAATTATCAACATAATCTTCATCTATTAGATTAAACTCCTCAACTTTTAATTCAATATATTGATCAGGGTCTTCGGATATTAATAAAGATAATGCCGGTGGAATCGCAATAAAATACGACTCTTCACCTTCTTGCTTATAAGTATATACAGTGCCAAGTTCTTTAAATATTCCCTTTTCAGTTAGATACTTATTATAGAGTCTTTGAAAATCATTGTGACTTGAGTCGATTTTATATTTCTTTAATGCACTTATTTCATTATTTACAACTGAGTTTTCAACGTTAATCTCATCTGATTTTGAATCAATGGAGACAAGTTCTCCCTCAGGTTGACTAGATTTAATTTCAACGGACTCAGGTGGAAGAGCAGCTGGTGTATTTTCTACTTTTAGTTTTTCAGATTCGGTTCCTTTCCCAATAAACTGAAAACCAAAGAAAATAAACATGATTACAATTGCTATTGATAGGTAGTTAATTTTCATTACAGACATCCTTTTCGTAATTTTATAATTATAAATTAATGCTATGGCATATGAATGTAAACCTATAACCAAAAAAAGAGCCCTAGATAAATCTAGAGCTCTTTTCCAAACTAATTTCTAACTAGACGTCTAGGTTAGCCACGTTTAGCGCGTTAGTTTCAATAAACTCACGGCGCGGTTCAACTTGATCACCCATTAAACAGGTGAAGAGTTGATCAGCAGCAACAGCATCCTCAATCGTTACGCGCAGCATACGACGAGACTCTGGATCCATGGTGGTTTCCCATAGCTGCTCAGGGTTCATCTCACCCAGTCCTTTATAACGCTGGATATATAAGCCACGTTTCGCTTCGCTTACGGTCCAATCTAACGCTTCTAAGAAAGTATCAACTTCTTTCAAACGTTCGCCGCGTTGAACATAACCGCCCTCTTCAATCATACCGTCTAATGCCGCACCTAACTTAGCAATACGCTGATAGTCAGTTGAGGTGAAGAAGTCATAACCAAATAGGTAGTTAGTATCAATACCGTGCTTACGAATAGTGATATTTGGGGTATACACTTTACGCTCAGGGTCTAAAATCACTTCTGATGAATAGATCACGCCGCTGCTTTCAAGGTCAATCAGATCAGCAATAAATCGATCACACCAAGCCTTCATCGCACCTTCATCAGCAAGCATAGCTAATGTAATTTCTGGATGATAAAGCATGCGGTTAGTAATATTTGTTGGGAAACGTTTTTCTAAACGACTGACAATTTTCTCAACATCACGGTACTGACTCACTAAACGCTCTAACGGTTCACCACTCATTCCTGGTGCGCCTTGGCTTGGATATACATGTGTTCCATCAAGCGCTTGAGTTGTTAAGTATTCCGTTAATGCTAACTCATCTTTTAAATACTGTTCCTGTTTGCCCTTTTTCACTTTGTATAAAGGTGGCTGTGCAATATACACATAACCACGCTCAATAAGCTCAGGCATTTGACGGAAGAAGAAGGTCAACAGCAAGGTACGAATGTGCGAGCCGTCGACGTCAGCATCGGTCATGATAACAATATTGTGATAACGCGTTTTATCAGGGTTATATTCATCACGACCAATACCACAACCCAACGCAGTAATGAGTGTAGCCACTTCTTGTGATGACAACATCTTGTCAAAACGTGCTTTTTCTACGTTAAGAATTTTACCTTTCAACGGCAAAATAGCTTGGTTTTTACGGTTACGTCCCTGCTTGGCACTACCGCCAGCAGAGTCACCTTCCACTATGTATATTTCAGAAAGACCAGGGTCTTTCTCTTGGCAATCGGCAAGCTTACCTGGCAAACCACCTAAGTCTAACGCGCCTTTACGACGAGTCATTTCACGGGCTTTACGTGCGGCTTCACGAGCGCGTGCAGCATCAACAATCTTACCCACAATCAATTTAGCATCAGCTGGATTTTCTAATAGGTAGTCATTTAATTGCTCACCCATTGTTTGTTCAACGGCACTTTTCACTTCGCTAGAGACCAATTTATCTTTGGTTTGCGAGCTAAATTTAGGATCGGGTACTTTAACAGAGATAACCGCCGTTAACCCTTCACGAGCATCGTCACCGGTAGCACTTGTTTTGCCTTTTTTATTGAAGCCTTCACGCTCCATATAGTTATTCAAGTTACGGGTTAATGCACCACGGAAACCGGCTAAGTGAGTACCACCATCACGCTGAGGGATGTTGTTGGTGAAACAGAAAATGCTTTCTTGGTAACCGTCATTCCATTGCATTGCCACTTCTACGGTAATACCGTCTTCGCGTTCTTGAGTAAAGTGGAAAACATCTTTATTAATCGGAGTTTTATTGCGGTTCAAGTAATTCACGAATGCACTGATGCCGCCTTCATATTTGAAGAACTCATCTTTGTTTTCACGCTCATCAACTAAACGAATACCCACACCTGAGTTTAGAAAAGATAGCTCACGTACACGCTTAGCTAAAATATCAAAGTGAAACTCAACATCAGTGAAGGTTTGACTGCTTGGCCAAAAACGGATTTCGGTACCGGTTTTAACTGCATCGCCAATTTCTTTGATAGGTTCGTTAGGTACACCATGAGTATAAAACTGCTCATAAATTTTACCGGCACGTCGAATTGTTAACTGTAATTTTTCTGATAATGCGTTTACAACCGAAACACCTACTCCGTGTAAGCCACCAGAGACTTTATAAGAGTTATCATCAAACTTACCACCAGCATGCAGTACCGTCATGATCACTTCTGCTGCAGAGACGCCTTCTTCTTCATGGATAGAAACCGGAATACCACGGCCATCATCTTTTACTGAAACAGAACCATCTGAATGAATGGTGATGGTGATATCGCTACAATGGCCGGCTAACGCTTCATCGATAGAGTTATCGACGACTTCGAATACCATATGGTGAAGGCCGGTACCGTCATCGGTATCACCAATATACATACCAGGGCGCTTACGTACTGCATCAAGGCCTTTTAGAACCTTAATACTCGAAGAATCGTAACTATTCTCTGACATATTTCTCTCTCGTTGTTATTCAATAACCGTTACTTGCCCATGTTCCACATGAAACATCCTGTCGGGAGGGCTTGTTAACGAATCGACTATTGCTGAAGGTTCGATTGCGGTGACAAAGATTTGTGCGCCGGTTTCGGTTAACTGTTTCAACAATAGCTGCCTATGCTGTGCATCCAACTCTGACGGTAAATCGTCGACCAAATAAATACTGTTTTTATTTAGCTGTTGTTTGAGCAACTTTCCCTGTGCAATACGCAGTGCACAGACTAATAATTTTAATTGCCCCCGGGATAACGCATCCTGCGCAGGTAAAGTACCTACCCTTAAACGTAAATCCGCTTTATGCGGGCCGCTTAAGGTATGTCCGGTGGCTAAATCTCTGGGATATTGGTTTTCAAGTAACTGCGAAAACGCCGTTTTACTATCCCATCCTCGGGTAAAAGAAACATTGATATTAACCTGAGGCAAAAACTCACTTATTATACTCTTTAGTAGCGCATTTAACGAGTCTACATAGCGATTTCGTATATCTGTGACCAGTTCAGCATACCGCACCAATTCCTTATCCCAAAACTGTATTTGCGAATAGCTTGCTTGATTTCTAAGGAGTTGATTTCTTTGCTTTAAAATGCGTCTAGTATTCACCCAAGCTTGATAGAATTGCGGGTCAGAATGAAATGCGCCCCAATCAATAAATTGCCGTCTGGCTTTCGGGCCTTCAAATAGTAATGAAAAGCTTTCTGGGGTGATCACTTGTATGGGTAGGGTTTCGGCTAATACCGACAGTTTTTTAACTTTGTCGCCATTTATTTTGACTTCTATCTCACCGCTTCTATGGCGTCGTAAACCAATTTTGGTTTGCTCATCATCACCTTCAAGTTGTGCAAATAACATTAAATTATCTGCATCAACATTAATAACGCGTTGTGATAAATGACTGCGAAATGAACGCCCCATACCCAAGAAGAAAATCGCTTCTAAAATACTGGTTTTGCCACTGCCATTTTGACCATAAATCAAGTTCAAGCCACTGCCGGCACTAAGGTTAGCAGATAAAATATTACGAAATGAGCTAATGGTTAAGCGGCTAAGACTCATGCAGACCTATAGGTAAATAAATGGCTAGAATAAAAGACAAAACAAGGTGCCTTAAGCACCTTGTTAATGTTATGAGTTAGACTACCACAATGCGCTTAAAGACGCATAGGCATCACAACATACATAGAGTCTTCTTCTAAGTGATTTTCAATTAGCGCACTTGAGTTACCGTCTATTAAGGTAATACGTACTTCGTCACTGGCGAGGTTATTTAATACATCCAACAAATAACTCACGTTGAAGCCTATCTCTAAATTATCAGAGTCGTAATCTACATCAATAATCTCTTCAGCTTCTTCTTGCTCTGGATTATTTGCGGTAATTTTTAACAAACCAGGTTCAAGCTGAATACGCACGCCACGGAATTTTTCGTTAGAAAGAATTGAGGCACGGGTTAAAGCCTGTTTCAGTTGGTTACGGCTAGCAATAACAATCTTATTGCCACCTTTTGGTAATACACGGCGATAATCAGGAAAACGTCCATCAACTAACTTGCTGGTGAACACAGCATTGGCCGTCACGGCACGAATGGCATTATCACCAATGCTGATAGTGATATCTTGATCTTCACTGTCTAGTAAGCGCGACATTTCGACCACACCTTTACGTGGCACAATCACTTGTTTTTCAGGCAGTGTTTGTGCAACTTGGCGGTGGCTTAATGCTAAACGGTGACCATCTGTAGCAATAGAACGTAAAACGTTACCTTCGGTTTCAAATAGCAAACCGTTTAAGTAGTAACGCACATCTTGGTTGGCCATCGAAAATTGCGTTGAATCGATAATTGATTTTAATACGCCCTGCTTTAGGCTGAATTCAATGTCAGCCTGGAAAGCTTCAACATTTGGGTAATCTTCAGCGGGCAAAGTTGCCAACGAAAAACGACTACGACCAGATAGTAGTAACCATTTATTATCTTGTTGTTCGATACGCAGTTCAGAAGAATCCGGCAATGATTTTACGATATCTAAGAGCTTTTTAGCAGGAACGGTAGTCCGCCCGGTGACAACGTCACCATGAATAGCAGCCTGTCCCACAAGCTCTACTTCTAAATCTGTGCCAGTTAGCTTAAGTGAGTCTTCACTAACTTCTACAAGTAAATTGGCAAGAATGGGTAAGTTGTGTCTACGTTCCACGGCACCACAAACCAATTGCAATGGCTTTAGCAGTGCATCCCTATCAATTGAAAATTTCATTGTGTCAGTATTCCCTGAATTAAGAAGAGAGCGTTCTGATTAAGTTGGCATAATCTTCTTTAATGTCATGACTTTCTTCACGCAATTGCGCAATTTTACGACAGGCATGAAGCACAGTTGTATGGTCACGACCACCAAATGCATCACCAATTTCAGGTAAGCTTTGGTTTGTTAGTTCTTTAGATAACGCCATCGCCACTTGTCTAGGTCTTGCCACACTGCGCGAGCGACGTTTAGACAGCATATCTGCCATTTTTATTTTGTAGTATTCAGCAACGGTTTTCTGAATATTGTCTATAGTGACTAATTTTTCTTGAAGTGCCAAGAGGTCACGTAAAGCTTCTCGAACAAAATCAATGGTAATTGGTCTGCCCGTAAAGTTAGCATTGGCAATAACGCGGTTTAGCGCGCCTTCTAATTCACGTACATTCGAGCGTAAACGTTTAGCAATAAAGAATGCCACTTCATCAGGAAGGTTAATGCCGCTTTCTTGCGCTTTACGCATCAAAATCGCCACACGGGTTTCTAATTCTGGAGGTTCAATAGCAACCGTTAATCCCCAACCAAAACGGGATTTCAAACGGTCTTCAACACCGTCGATCTCTTTTGGATAGCGGTCTGACGTTAAGATGATCTGATGATTACCTTCTAATAATGCATTAAAGGTATGGAAAAATTCTTCTTGAGAGCGATCTTTATTGGCAAAAAATTGAATGTCATCGATAAACAATGCGTCAACACTACGGTAATAGCGTTTAAATTCTTCAATAGCATTATTTTGCAATGCCTTAACCATATCCTGAACAAAACGCTCAGAATGCATATAAACCACTTTCGCATTGGGGTTGTTTTTAATAATGCCATTACCCACAGCATGCAAAAGGTGAGTTTTACCTAAACCTGTACCACCGTATAAAAACAACGGATTATAAGCGCCACCTGGGTTTTCAGACACTTGCAACGCCGCAGCTTTACCCAGTTGATTTGATTTACCTTCAACAAAGTTATCAAACTGGTAAGTTGGGTTGATATTGCTACGGTGATTAGCGTTTGCTATAGGTTCAGCTTGAGTATTAAAGCTAGTACCTACACGCGCCTTAGTTTGTTGCCCACTGGGCTTTGCATAAACAGGCGCTGAAACCACAGGAGTTTGACGGGCAGAAGGACGACTACCAATATCAAAACGCAACTTAGGTGCATTACTGCCCATTTGCTCAGTAAAGAATTGATTAATGATATTGATGTACTTATCACGTACCCAATCCAATACAAATCGGTTTGGAGCGTAAAGGACTAACGTATCACCATCCATTTCAGCTTGTAACGGACGGATCCACATACTGAACTGCTGAGCCGATAATTCGTCTTGCAGTCTACCGATACATTGTTGCCAAAGTGAAACCGCCACTTATATCTTCCCCAAAATAGGTTAACAAAAGGAGATGTATTCTATAGCGAGATCACAAGGATCGCTATCGTTAATCTAATATTTATCCCCAACGCGATCATTGTATGTGGATATCTTCGATCATTAAAGATCAAACTCGATCTAATTTCTGTGAAAATGATGCAAATCGCGCTTTATTAACCGATCCAGATTGATCTATAATGCGCGGCCTTTGATCTGTTTTCATAGTATTAAAACCACTAGATATTGTGTTGGTACACAGAGTTATCCACAATCTATGGTGATTTTTAGCTAAATTCAGCAAAGAAATATTGGCAGAAATTTATCATATAACCATTTTGGCTGTTGACGCTGAGAGTTAAAGTGATTACAATTCGGCCTCTTTTTTACCCTTACCTCTAATGTTGGAGCTAAGGAAAATTCACTAACAAAGACGGATTGCCATCATGAGTAAACGTACTTTTCAACCTAGCAACCTGAAGCGCAAGCGTTCTCACGGCTTCCGCGCTCGTATGGCCACTGTAGGCGGCCGTAAGGTGCTTGCACGTCGTCGTGCGAAAGGTCGCGCTCGTTTATCTGCTTAATAAGTAGATAACTAGGTGACTAGCTATACCTTTACGCGGGAGTTAAGACTCTTAACTCCCGCGCAATTTAAATCTGTATTCTCCAATCCAATCAAAGCATCCTCTGCTGAAATAACCCTGCTCGCCGTTCCTAATTCAGAGCAACATCCTCGTATTGGTTTAACTGTTGCAAAACGTTTTGTTAAACGTGCTAATCAACGCAACCGAATCAAACGTGTGATAAGGGACAGTTTTCGTTTACATCAACACGACATTCCCAACATAGATATCGTGGTATTAGTCAGAAATGGCGTGATGGAAATGGAAAATGCAGAACTACACAAATTAATAGAAAAGCTATGGCGCAAACTCAGTCGCCGCTACAATGGCTAGCAACCACGTTAATTCGTGGCTATCAACTCATTATTAGCCCTATGATTGGACCGCGTTGTCGATTCAATCCAACATGTTCACATTATGCTATTGAAGCAATAAAAACACATGGAACGGCAAAAGGTAGTTGGTTTGCAATCAAACGCATATTAAAATGTCACCCTTTACATCCCGGCGGAAGTGATCCCGTCCCACCCAAAAATGACAGGTGTAATAAATAGGCTATGGAATCTCAACGCAATATATTGCTAATCGGTCTGCTGTTTGTCAGCTTTTTAATGTGGCAACAATGGCAAGCAGATAAAGCACCACAACCGGTTGCTACTCAAACATCATCAGTTGCTGCTTCTACCACGACGAATGCACAAATATCTGATGTACCAGATGCAGATGCTTCTCTTCCTGAAGCGATTACCGCATCGAAAGAACTCATCACGGTTTCTACAGACCAATTAGTATTAAAAATCGATCCTGTGGGTGGTGATATTGTTTACTCGGCATTGGTTGGACATAAAGTCGAAATCGATGAAGAAGCATCTTTTGTGCTGCTTGAGCAAACAAATGATATCTACTATATCGCCCAAAGTGGCTTAATTGGCCGCAACGGTATCGATAGCAGTGCTAAAGGTCGTGCGCATTATTCAAGCCAATCACAGCAATATACCCTTGCTGATGGCCAAGACACGATTGAAGTACCATTATCATTTGTTGCTGACAATGGCGTGACCTATAACAAAGTATTTATCCTTCATCGCGGTAAATTCAATGTTGATGTTGATTATCGCATCAACAATACATCAGCTGAATCACTGCAAGTACAAATGTACGGCCAAATCAAGCATAGTATTAAAGAAAGCGAAAGCAGCATGATGATGCCTACATACCGTGGTGCAGCTTTCTCTACCGCTGATACCCGTTATGAAAAATACAGCTTTGAAGATATGGCGGACAAAAATCTAGACAAGAAAACATTAGGTGGTTGGGCAGCAATGCTACAGCACTACTTTGTTTCAGCTTGGGTACCGCCAGCGAATGATCAAAACACCATTTTCTCTAGTTTAAGTGCTGGTGGTTTAGCAAATATCGGTTTCCGTGGTGCTATTTATGATATTGCGCCGGGTGCTGAACAAACGCTTTCTGCTCAATTCTATGTTGGTCCTAAAGATCAAGAAGCCTTAACCGCTATCTCTGAATCATTGAACCTAGTGGTTGATTACGGTTTCCTTTGGTGGTTAGCTATCCCTATTCACTGGTTATTGATGTTCTATCAATCATTTGTGGGTAACTGGGGTGTGGCAATTATTCTAATTACCCTAACAGTACGTGGATTGTTGTACCCGCTAACTAAAGCGCAGTACACCTCTATGGCAAAAATGCGCAACTTGCAGCCTAAATTAGCTGACATGAAAGAGCGTTTTGGTGATGACCGTCAGAAAATGGGTCAAGCCATGATGGAACTGTACAAGAAAGAGAAAGTAAACCCTATGGGTGGCTGCTTACCTATCTTGTTACAAATGCCTATCTTCATCGCACTATACTGGGTATTACTAGAAAGCTATGAATTGCGCCATGCACCATTCATGCTATGGATTAACGACTTGTCAGTACAAGATCCATACTACGTATTACCATTATTGATGGGTGTGTCTATGTGGTTAATGCAAAAAATGCAGCCAATGGCACCAACCATGGACCCTATGCAAGTAAAAATGATGCAGTGGATGCCGGTTATCTTTACCGTGTTCTTCCTATGGTTCCCAGCAGGTCTTGTACTTTACTGGTTAGTAGGTAACTTAGTTGCTATTACCCAGCAGAAGATTATTTATGCCGGACTTGAGAAAAAAGGCTTAAAATAAGCCAAGCTCAATAAACAACACATTGTGTAGTTAAATTAAAAGGCGGCTTAATTGGCCGCCTTTTCAATTAATGATTTAGCAGGAAATTACCGTGACAACAGATACTATTGTGGCACAAGCTACCGCACCCGGTCGTGGAGGTGTTGGCATCATTCGTGTATCAGGTGACTTAGCCAGTAATGCCGCGACAGCCATTATTGGCCATGTACCGAAAACTCGATATGCCGAATATTGTGATTTTAATAGTAGTGACGGTCAGGTTATCGATCAGGGCATTGCGCTATTTTTTAAAGGCCCAAACTCGTTTACTGGTGAAGATGTACTTGAACTACAAGGTCATGGCGGCCAAATAGTGCTTGATATGTTGATCAAGCGTGTGATGGAAATTGATGGTATTCGTATTGCTAAACCTGGTGAGTTCAGTGAGCAGGCTTTTTTAAACGACAAGCTTGATCTTACCCAAGCCGAAGCCATTGCTGATTTAATTGACGCCACCAGTGAACAAGCAGCCAAAAGTGCGTTGCAATCACTCCAAGGTGAGTTTTCAAAAGAAGTTCATGAATTAGTCGACCAAGTCACTAACCTGCGTTTGTATGTTGAAGCTGCGATTGATTTTCCTGATGAAGAAGTCGACTTTTTATCAGACGGAAAAATAGCTAATGCGCTGTATAACATTATCGATAAACTGACTCATGTTCAGGCCAGCGCCAAACAAGGCTCTATTATTCGAGAAGGCATGAAAGTCGTTATTGCCGGTCGCCCTAACGCGGGTAAATCGAGTTTATTAAATGCCTTAGCGGGTAAAGAATCAGCCATTGTTACCGAAATTGCTGGTACGACCCGTGATGTATTACGTGAGCATATTCACCTAGATGGAATGCCATTACATATTATTGATACCGCCGGATTGCGTGACACCACAGATACCGTAGAACAAATTGGAATTGAACGCGCTTGGGCAGAAATAGCCACTGCTGATCGGGTATTATTTATGGTTGATGGCACCACAACCGATGCCGTAAACCCACATGATATTTGGCCTGATTTTATCGACCGTTTACCACCAAGGCTTGGCATAACTGTTATTCGTAATAAAGCCGACTTAACTGGTGAGCCGTTAACTATGTCTGAAGAACAGGGTTACGATGTTTACCGTATATCAGCTAAAACTGGCTTAGGTGTAGAAGAGTTAAAGCAGCATCTTAAATCACTAATGGGTTATCAAAGTAATCTTGAAGGTGGCTTTATTGCTCGTCGTCGTCATTTAGAAGCCTTAGATCTAGCCGAAAGCCACTTAATGTTAGGTAAAGAACAATTAGAAGTATATTTAGCCGGTGAATTACTGGCTGAAGAGCTACGTATGTGCCAAATGGCGTTATCTGAAATTACCGGTAAATTCACCTCAGACGACCTATTGGGCAAAATATTTAGCTCGTTCTGTATTGGTAAATAAGGCATAGGCATAATGTTGGCAAATGGTCATATGACGTTAGCAAATAATGTCATTGTACTCGATTTTGAAACCACGGGTTTATCACCTGATAACGGTGACAGAGCCATTGAAATTGGCGCGGTCAAAATAGTTAACGGCGAAATCGTTGATACTTTTCAATCGTTGATGAACCCGGGGAAAAAGGTAAACACTTTTATCGAACAATATACCGGTATCAGCAACTCAATGCTGCGTGAAGCACCAAGCTGCCAAGTTGTGATGAACCAATTTGCAGACTTTATCGGCGACTTTAGCTTGGTTGCCCATAATGCCAGTTTTGATAAAAAGTTTTTAGATGCTGAATTAGACTATTGTCAACGCGACTATAAAGGCCAATTTGCCTGCTCATTATTATTGTCACGCAGAATAAGCTTAGATGCGCCTAATCATAAATTAGCGACGTTGGTGACATACCATCAACTACCAACAGAGGGATTATTTCACCGAGCTTTAGCAGATGCCACCATGACCGCTCATCTGTGGTTATATCAATTGGCACTTATTCAGCAACAAGCACCGCATGTTGAATTAACCTTTGATATCATCAATCGGTTATCGCGTGTACCCAAAGCTAAAATTAATCAATACTTAGCAACCTTATAATCCTAACGAAACAGGGTTAAGCCAGTTCATCGCTCAGCATATCGACTAACAGCCTTACCTTGGCCGATAAGTGCCGGTTTTGTGGATATAAAGCCCAAATTCCCTCTTTAGCTTGTTGAAATGGTGCCAACACCACCACTAACTGACCTTGCTTAATGGCTTCATTAACATAATAGCCAGGTAACTGGACCACGCCCATTCCACGTAAAGCCGCATCCAGTAACGTCAGGCCGCTGCTACATTGCAAACGACCTTGTACCTTAATCACTTTTTCTTTTCCCTGCTCATCAAAATGCCAATGACTATTGGTGCCAATCAAACAATGATGTTGATTTAAATCAGCTAAGGTTTCAGGCACACCGTATTGTTGCAAGTAAGCGGGCGAAGCGCACACATATTGGCGCCGACTGGTTAAGCGCTTAGCCACTAAACTCGAGTCTGCTAGTCTGCCTAAACGAATGGCCAAATCATAACTACCATCCACTAAATCCAATTGCTTATTAGTCAGCTCGCAAATCACTTCAACTTGCGGATATTTTTCCATGAAGTTGACCACTATCGGCATTACAAAACGTTCGCCATAGGTGACAGGCGCCGTCATTCTGATTAACCCTTGGGGAGATTGATGCAAGCTTGAAATAGCCCGTTCGGCCTCTTCCAACCCATCTAACACTTGCCGACAATGACGAAAATACACCGCACCTTCTTCAGTTAAAGACACCTTACGGGTGGTGCGGTAAAACAGCTTGGTTGTTAAGCGGTTTTCAAGCTGACTGACCTGACGACTGACTTGTGCGGTTGATATCCCCAAACGGCTGGCCGCCTGAGTAAAACTTTCAGTTTGTGCCACAGCAACAAACTCTACAACTCCATCCCAAGGCATCATTATTACATTCTCGTAAAAGTGATTTGCAATTTAAGCTAATTATCAACTGATATAAAACAATTACAATAGTCATATCGTCTACACTGTGTAGATATTTATTTTCATCTATTTGAGTCGTTTGGTTTTTGCAAATTAATGTTTCATCAACTATGCCAAGCAAAGCTTAATATCTATAAAGGAATAAACACATGTCAGCACAATTTATCAAATCAAAAGCCGCTGTCGCCTGGGGTCCAGGACAAGCATTAAAAATTGAAGAAGTGGATGTCATGTACCCCAAGGCGGGCGAAGTGATGGTAAAAATTGTGGCTTCAGGTGTTTGCCATACAGATGCATTCACACTTTCTGGCGACGATCCTGAAGGGGTTTTTCCAGCCATTCTTGGCCATGAAGGTGGCGGAATCGTTCATATGGTGGGTGAAGGTGTTACCAGCGTCAAAGTAGGCGATCATGTTATTCCACTGTACACAGCAGAATGTGGGAAATGTAAATTCTGTACCTCGGGGAAAACCAATCTGTGTAGCGCGGTACGTGAAACCCAAGGTAAAGGCTTAATGCCTGATGGTACAACGCGTTTTTATAAAGGTGGCGAGCCCATTTTCCACTACATGGGTTGTTCAACCTTTTCTGAGTTCACAGTATTGCCTGAGATATCATTAGCTAAAGTGAATAAAGATGCACCATTAGAAGAGGTTTGCTTACTGGGTTGTGGCGTTACCACCGGCATGGGGGCTGTGCTCAATACCGCCAAAGTACAAGCTGGCGATACTGTGGCTATTTTTGGTTTAGGTGGTATTGGTTTATCGGCCATTATTGGCGCTACCATGGCGGGTGCATCACGCATTATCGGCATTGACTTAAATGAATCTAAATTTGAGTTAGCTAAAAAGCTCGGCGCAACAGACTGTATTAACCCTAAAAACTTTGAAAAGCCTATTCAGGAAGTCATTGTTGAAATGACCGATGGCGGTGTTGATTTTTCATTCGAATGCATAGGTAATGTCAATGTAATGCGCAGTGCTTTAGAGTGTTGTCATAAAGGTTGGGGCGAATCTATTATCATAGGTGTCGCAGGTGCTGGCCAAGAAATTTCAACCCGTCCATTCCAATTAGTCACAGGCAGAGTGTGGAAAGGCACCGCATTTGGTGGCGTCAAAGGTCGTAGCCAATTACCTGGCATTGTTGAGCAATATCTCAATGGCGATTTTAAACTGGATCATTTCATCACTCATACTATGGGGTTAGAGGGTATTAATGAGGCTTTTGAGTTAATGCATAAAGGTGAAAGTATTCGAAGTGTTATTCACTTCAATAAATAAAAGCGGTTGGCATTCACCTCAGTTCTTGCTGAGGTGAATTTATTTATGAATAATAATTTTACTAGGTATTTATAGGCTCAAACAAAGGAACCGAGATGACTATCGAACAAGTCAGTTCTGCCAAAGTATTTAATGGCTGGCATAAACAATTTAGCCATCAGTCAACAAGTACCCAATGTCAGATGCGTTTTGCTATTTTCTTACCACCGCAAGCACAGCAGCAAAACGTGCCTGTTTTGTATTGGTTATCGGGGCTAACCTGTACCGATGAAAACTTTATGCAAAAAGCAGGAGCGTTAAAGATTGCCGCGATGTTAGGGATGGCAATTGTTTGTCCAGATACCAGCCCAAGAGGTGAAAATGTTGCCGATGATAATGATGGTGCCTACGACTTTGGCTTAGGTGCAGGCTTTTATCTCAATGCCACACAAGCGCCATACAAAGCACATTATCAAATGTATGATTATGTGGTAAACGAATTGCCAGCCCTCATTGAAACCCATTTTCCAGTCACTAAACAGCGGGCCATCAGTGGCCATTCGATGGGCGGCCACGGCGCATTGTCTATTGCCTTTAAAAACTTGCAAAAATACACCAGTGTGTCGGCATTCAGTCCAATCTGTAATCCAATCAATTGCCCTTGGGGTAAAAAAGCATTCAATGGTTATTTAGGTAAAAACAGCCAAACATGGTTTGAATATGACAGCAGTGAATTGTTGAAAAAACTTACCGATCCGCAATCCTTTATTCCCGCGCTGGTGGATCAAGGCGAAAGTGATACTTTCTTAACCGAACAATTAGCCCCACAAGCACTAACTCAAGCCGCTGAGCAAGTAGGTTATCCATTAGTGCTACGTATGCAGCAAGGCTATGATCATAGCTATTACTTTATCGCCAGTTTTATAGAAGAACACTTGCGTTTCCATGCACAGCATTTTAACTAAATGACGATGAACTAAAGCTATCGAAAAACACTTGCAAGCTATTATTGATGATAGTATTTGTTGGTAAAGACGGTATAAAAAAGGAATGCTGATGCATTCCTTTTTTTATACCATTACTATCTAAATCCAAGATTAGTTAGATTTTAATCGCGCAAAATAGCTTACTGAGGCGGCTTTCACTTTCGGTGCGAGCAGAATTGCAGATGTCATTGTCGGAATAGCCATTAAAGCGTATGCCGCATCAATGATATTGACAATTTCCTGTAAACTCGCAGTAGCGGCAAACAAAATAGCCAATAAATAAAAATATTGGTAATAACGAATCTTACTGCGACCAAACAAAAATGCGAAACACTGCCCGCCATAAAAAGCTTGGGTAAAGATGGTACTGATGCTAAAAAACACCACACATAGGATCAGTAAATAAGGCCCAACTCCTGGCATGGTGACACTAAATGCCTGAGCCGATAAATTAACCCCCTCTGACTCTGTTCCCTGCCAAACACCTGATATCAAGATAATCATTGCCGTTGCCGTACACACCATTAAAGTGTCAATAGCTGGGCCAAGCATAGCCACTAAACCTTCTTTAACAGGCTCATTGGTTTTAGCACTACCATGGGCCATAACCTCAGTCCCTATTCCCGCTTCATTTGAAAAAGCAGCACGACGAATGCCAATCAACATAGTGCCTAAAATGCCACCGCCAACCGAGTTTAATGAAAATGCTTCAGTAAAAATAAGCGCAAAGTAACCCGGTATATCTGCTAAATTGGTCGCTATGACATAAAAGGCACAGCTCATATAAATGAAGATCATCAATGGCACTACTTTTGATGCCACGGTAGCAATACGTTTGATCCCACCTAAAATAACACTTGCCACAATCAACATCACAATGATCCCTAAGCCAAGATCCAGCACAAATGTAGATTGATCTGCCGGAAAGTAACCCGGTTTAACGATTAACCATTCCCGAATAATTTGCACTAATTGATTTGAGTTAAATAAAGGAAAGTTCCCCACTAGGCCAACGACACAAAAAAATACTGCCAAAAAGTGCCATTTTTTAGCCAATCCTTGGGTAATAATGTACATAGGTCCCCCTTGTACATCACCGTTTTCATCTTTTCCACGGTACATAATGGCTAAAGTACAGGTAAAAAATTTAGTCGCCATCCCTACGATTGCACTGATCCACATCCAAAAAATAGCCCCAGGACCACCAACCATAATCGCCACAGCCACACTGCCTATATTACCCATCCCCACAGTGCCAGCCATAGCACTCGATAGTGCGCCAGCATGACTAATGTGACCTTCGGCACCGTCATCTGGATATTTCCCCCTAACAATATTAATCGCGTGACCAATATAACGAAAAGGAACAAAACGAGAGTAAATCAGGAAGAATAATCCGCCACCCACAAGTAGAATAAGCATATGTGGGCCCCAAGCCATATCGGCAAGTTGCTGAGTCAGTTCAACTAAAGTCATAATAAATGTTACTAAATTGTAAATTGATTAAGCTAAAACTACTGAGTCTCAGCTCAAGGTGCAATGGAAAATTCGTCCTGATGGGGCAAAATAGTTCAATATCTTCAATATTTTCGGAGTAAAAATGGCAAATATAGCGTTATTAGTAGGCACAACATTGGGTGGAACAGAGTATATCGCTGACGATCTTGCGGCCCAATTAGTGGCAAAAGGTCATCAAACAAGCGTAATGTTAGACCCTAATTTGGCTGAATTGGCAGATTATCCACTATGGATCTTAGTGTGTTCTACCCATGGAGCCGGCGATCTACCCGATAATATTCAGCCTTTTTACAAACAATTGATGCTTGAAAACCCCGATCTCAGCCAGCATCAGTTCGCTTTATGTGCAGTTGGCGATTCCAGTTACGATACATTCTGCCAAGGGCCTGAAAAATTAATATCCCTCTTTGAAGCTGCGGGAGCAAAAGCATTTGTGGATAAGATCCAAATTGATGTACAACGCGATCCCATCCCTGAAGAGCCCGCTTTATCATGGTTATCTGATTGGGAAGATCAGATCATATAGATCAATTTTAGAATAATATTGTGATAAAAGATCATTAACCCACACTTTAGATCCAGTTTATCCACAAAATGTCATTTTTATTTATAACTTTGTGGATAAGCTATTATTTTATGCGATCATAACTCTGTACTGTTCACTACCCGATCTTGATTAAGATCCCCCCTGTGGATAACCATGCGATCTACCCACATGTTATATCAGGTTTGATCGCGAACAGATCACAGGAATAGGATCGTGTAACATCATAATTATTAATAAAAATTAGCGTTACCCACAGATATTGACGATCTTAATAGTAAACATAATAAGAAGATCTATATAAAGATCTTAAGATCTTTTACTCAAGCCACTTTGGATCAAACAAGCAAAAATGATCTTTCATGATGAGCCCTGCAAATGCTAAAATGATCTGCTCAATTTGAACTCGACTGATCATCGACTCAAACTGAATAATCTTTTTACTCCATTTATTTTTGATTAAATAAAATTAGCTAACGTAGGTCCAAGATGCATTTTCATGAACGGTTTGATGTAATTGTTGTAGGTGGTGGTCATGCCGGAACTGAAGCGGCACTTGCTGCTGCAAGAATGGGCTCAAAAACCTTATTGCTGACACACAATATCGATACCCTAGGACAAATGTCCTGTAATCCAGCAATTGGCGGGATTGGTAAAGGTCATTTGGTCAAAGAGATCGATGCCCTAGGCGGCTCAATGGCTATTGCAACTGACTACGCAGGCATTCAATTTAGAACGTTAAATTCGAGTAAAGGCCCAGCGGTACGAGCAACACGTGCTCAAGCTGACCGCGCTTTGTATCGTCAAAAGATACAACAAATTCTTCAAAATCAAGTTAACTTACGTATATTCCAACAGGCAGTAGATGACTTAGTTGTTGAAAATAATAAAGTTGTTGGTGTAGTTACCCAGATGGGATTGGCATTTGAAGCTCCAGCCGTAGTATTAACTACCGGTACATTTTTAAGCGGTAAAATCCATATAGGATTACAAAATTACAGCGGTGGTCGTGCTGGTGATCCACCGGCTATCGCATTAGCTAATCGTTTACGTGAATTACCAATACGTGTTGGCCGATTAAAAACGGGTACACCACCGCGTATTGATGCCAATACTATAGATTTTGACCAAATGACTGAGCAAAAAGGTGATACACCATTGCCTGTCATGTCTTTTTTAGGGGATGTAAGCCAACACCCTAAGCAAATTTCGTGTTACATCACTCATACTAACGAAAAAACCCACGATATTATTCGTGGAGGGTTAGACAGAAGTCCTATGTACTCTGGTGTTATCGAAGGTATTGGTCCTAGATATTGTCCATCGATTGAAGATAAAATTCACCGCTTTGCAGACAAATCCTCACATCAAATATTTATTGAACCTGAAGGATTAACAACCAACGAAATATATCCAAATGGTATTTCAACCAGTTTACCTTTTGATGTTCAGCTGAATTTAGTTCGTTCGATCAAAGGTATGGAAAATGCTGAGATCGTTCGCCCTGGCTATGCAATTGAATATGATTATTTTGATCCACGGGATCTTAAAAACTCACTAGAAACCAAAGCGATCAATGGTTTGTTCTTTGCTGGACAAATCAATGGTACTACTGGTTATGAAGAAGCCGGTGCACAAGGTTTACTTGCTGGGATGAACGCAAGCCTGCAAGTTCAAGGTAAAGACAGCTGGTGCCCACGTCGTGACGAAGCTTATCTTGGTGTTTTAGTTGATGATTTATCAACTTTAGGTACTAAAGAACCCTACAGAATGTTCACTAGCCGTGCAGAATATCGCCTACTACTTCGTGAAGATAATGCCGATTTACGCTTGACTGAAAAAGGTCGTGAGCTTGGATTGGTTAATGACGAACGTTGGGCTAAATTCAGTGAAAAACGTGAGTCGATCGAATTAGAGTTGCAGCGTTTACGCAGCCAATGGGTACACCCAAATTCACCGTTACTTGATGTATTAAATCCACATTTAAATACCCCTATATCACGGGAAGCTAAATTTGAAGATTTACTGCGTCGACCTGAAATGGATTATCCAAAATTAATGTCTTTAGAAGGGTTTGGTCCCGGACTAGAGGATCCACGTGCTGCTGAACAGGTGCAAATACAAGTAAAATATTCTGGTTATATTCAACGTCAGCAAGATGAAGTTGATAAAGCCATTCGCCATGAAAACTCATTATTACCCTTGGATCTGGATTACCAAGAGGTGCCTGGGTTATCAAATGAAGTGATCGCTAAGTTGAATAACCATAAACCTGATACCGTTGGCCAGGCATCTCGTATTTCGGGTATTACACCGGCGGCAATCTCAATTTTGTTAGTGCATTTGAAAAAACGCGGTTTATTAAGAAAAACGGCATAAAATTAAACAAACTGATCGAACTCAATAATAAGGGGAGCCATAAGGCTTCCCTTAGTGCTTTTACGGCTTCATAATACCGAAGCAAATGGTTTTAAATTAAAGAGGCATTATCTGTGTTAGCTGCTCAACTTAGTGATTATTTGGCTGAAATGGAAATTTCAGCAACTGAATTACAGCAAAAACAACTTGTTGGCTTTGTTGAAATGCTTAACAAATGGAATAAAGCGTACAATTTAACCTCTGTACGGTCACCTGAACAAATGTTAATCCGCCATGTGATGGACAGTTTAGTTGTATCGCCTTATCTTGAAGGTCAACGTTTTATTGATGTAGGTACTGGCCCAGGATTACCGGGGATTCCATTAGCCATTTTAAATCCAGATAAAGAATTTGTATTACTAGATAGTTTGGGAAAACGGATCCGTTTTCAAAAGCAGGTACAATTTGAGTTAAAAATTAATAACTTTAGCTCAATAGAAAGTCGGGTTGAAGCTTATCAACCGGAACAAAAATTTGATGGTGTATTAAGTCGAGCATTCGCCTCTATTTCTGACATGTTGAATTGGTGTCACCACTTACCTAAAGAAAATGGCTTATTTTATGCCTTAAAAGGTCAGTTAACGGCAGCTGAAATCGCTGCAATACCTACAGAGTTTAAACTTGTTGATACCATTGCATTAGAAGTACCAAAGCTTGATGAACAGCGACATTTATTAAAATTGGTAAAAGTGTAATACTCACTAGCAGATATACGTATACCGGACATCAATAATTATAAACAGGATGACATTGTGGGTAAAATCATTGCCGTAGCCAACCAAAAAGGTGGCGTAGGAAAAACAACTACTTGCGTAAATTTAGCCGCATCACTTGCCGCCACAAAGCGTAAAGTGTTGTTGATTGATTTAGATCCACAAGGCAATGCCACTATGGGCAGCGGTGTTGACAAATATGAAGTCGAAAATACCGCATATGAATTATTGGTAGAAGAAAAACCTTTTGAAGACATCGTGATCAAAAATACTGCGGGTAAGTATGATCTGATTGCGGGTAACGGTGATGTCACAGCTGCTGAAATCAAATTGATGGAATTCTATGCCCGTGAGATCCGTTTACGTAATGCACTGGCACCCATCAGAGATCATTACGATTATATTTTCATTGATTGTCCTCCCTCACTAAACATGCTGACGGTAAATGCCATGTCAGCAGCAGATTCTGTCCTCGTGCCTATGCAATGTGAATATTATGCATTGGAAGGGCTTACAGCCTTGATTGATACCATAACCAAACTGGGAGCTATGGTTAATCCAACACTCACAATCGAAGGGATTTTACGTACCATGTACGATCCACGTAATCGACTGTCAAATGATGTATCAGATCAATTAAAACAACATTTTGGTGAGAAAGTATATCGCACCGTGATCCCAAGAAATATTCGTTTAGCTGAAGCGCCAAGTTTTGGTGCACCTGCCATGTATTATGACAAAACGAGTGCCGGCGCAAAGGCATACTTGGCCTTAGCGGGTGAAATTATTCGCCGAGCAGAACAGCAAGCACCCATTCAAGAAGCGTAGGATTAAATAATGACGGTAAAAAAACGCGGTTTAGGTAAAGGACTGGATGCCTTACTGAGCCATAGCAATGCAGCAAGTCGAAAATCTGATATTCAGCAAGCTGAAAATACAATCGACAATGAATTGATTCATCTCGACTTAGACTTATTGCAACCAGGCAAATATCAACCGCGTAAGGATATGTCACCTGAAGCATTAGAAGAACTAGCTGAATCAATTCGATCTCAGGGGATTATTCAACCAATTGTTGTGCGTAAAGTATCAGAGTTTAAATATGAAATCATTGCTGGTGAACGTCGTTGGCGCGCCGCTCAACTTGCCAAGCTGGATAAAGTCCCTTGTTTAGTTAAACAAGTTGCCGATGATGCAGCAGTGGCAATCGCATTGATTGAAAATATTCAACGTGAAGATCTTAATGCGATGGAAGAAGCGATTGCATTACAGCGTCTATTAACCGAGTTTGAGTTAACTCATCAACAAGTAGCCGATGCGGTAGGTAAATCGCGTGCATCAGTATCTAATTTATTACGTTTAAATAGCTTAAATGAGCCAGTAAAACGTTTATTAGAATATGGTGATATAGATATGGGACATGCACGTGCATTGTTGGCAATTGAAGGTGATGAGCAAACAAATCTGGCTAGATTAGTTGTATCAAAAGAAATGACTGTTCGTGAAACAGAACGGTTAGTCAATAAAGCATTAAATCCGGTTAAAACCCCTGAAACTCCAACTAAAGATCACGATGTAAGCCGCTTGGAGCAACAGTTAATTGAGAAATTGGGCGCTAAAGTTGCTATCAATCATGGCACTAAAGGCAAAGGGAAAATTGTAATAAATTACCAAAACCTCGCTGAATTAGACGGTATTCTAAATAAAATTCACTAAATTTTAACAAAATTTCATTTCATCAGTAAGTTTGTGACACAGCTATATTTTTTGTTTTCGCAGTTCTAGACGCAAATCACCTTTAAAATAGCTGTTTTACACTCATCAAAGTTGCAAACAAAGCGCGAAAAGGTATACTTTGCAGGCTTTTTGTAAGTTAAGGCTGGGTTAATAAAGTTAATTTAGACTTATGCCCGCAAAAAGCACGAATGCGGAGAGAGAAAATTGAGTAATGTTTTAGCGCGTCGTGGCCGAAAATCAGCTTATAAATTAGTGATCATTCAGGCGGCGATAGTTGGGGTAACTTCAATTTTACTTTTCGCTCTGTGGGGCTTTCAGTATGGACTTTCTGCTTTTGCAGGAGGTGTTATTGCTGTATTGCCTAATTTTGTATTCGCAACCCTAGCCTTTTCCCATGCGGGGGCAAGTGCGTCAGGAAAGGTCGTTCAATCGTTTTTTCTGGGGGAAGCGGTAAAGTTGCTGCTTACCATTGTGTTGTTTGCTATTGCTTTTGGTCTGTTAGATATGGTGTTCGCACCACTATTTTCAACCTACGCTTTAGGATTAATAGTACCTTGGGCAGTCCCTTTATACTTCAAGCAAAATTAAGTGAGATTAATCATGGCGACAACTGGTGAAGCATTAAATGCTTCCGAGTATATCCAGCATCACCTGACTAATGCGAAAATGTGTTCTGCCGATGGCGGAGTTGCTTTTAACTATGCATGTCAAGATGCCGGGTTTTGGACTTGGCACATTGACTCACTTTTGTTTTCAGTAGGCCTTGGGGTCTTGTTTTTGTGGTTATTCCGCAAAGCAGGAAAAAAAGCAACCACAGGTGTTCCAGGTAAATTTCAATGTTTCGTTGAAATGTGCGTGGAAGGTGTTGATAAAATTGCAAAAGATTCATTCAATGGTCGTAATGCAGTTATCGCACCATTAGGTCTGACTATTTTCGTCTGGATTTTCCTGATGAACTTAATGGACTTAATTCCGGTTGATTTTATACCTGAAGCTGCAAACAGATTATTAGGTGTTCCTTACCTTAAAATTGTACCAACCACCGACTTAAACGTTACTTTAGGTATGTCCTTAAGTGTGTTTGTGTTGATTGTGTTTTACAGCATAAAAGTTAAGGGTATTGGCGGTTTCACTAAGGAACTAACATTACAACCTTTCAATCATTGGTTATTGATTCCAGTCAATTTAGTATTGGAAACAGTTACTTTGGTTGCGAAGCCTATTTCATTGGCGCTTCGTCTGTTTGGTAACCTGTATGCAGGTGAGTTGATTTTTATTCTGATTGCACTTATGCCTTGGTGGGCTCAGTTCGCACTTTCAGTGCCTTGGGCGATATTCCATATTTTGGTCATTGTGCTGCAGGCCTTTATTTTCATGATGCTGACGATTGTTTATTTAAGCATGGCTCATGAAGAACATTAATTTAGAAATTGATAATTAGATATTTATCGGAGATAAAATGGAAACTGTAATTGGTTTTACGGCAATCGCTGTTGCTATCATGATTGGCCTAGCTGCTTTAGGTACTGCTATCGGCTTCGCAATCTTAGGTGGTAAGTTCTTAGAAGCTTCTGCACGTCAACCTGAGCTAGCGCCAGCGTTACAAACTAAGATGTTCATCGTAGCGGGTCTACTAGATGCGATCTCTATGATTGCAGTTGGTGTTGCATTATTCTTCGTATTCGCGAACCCATTCTTAGCTCAACTTGGCTAATCTAGCACCCTGTAAGGAGTTGACGTTATGAGTATTAACGCTACCCTGCTAGGCCAAGCAATATCTTTTGCGCTCTTTGTGTGGTTCTGCATGAAGTTTGTATGGCCGCCGTTGATGAATGCAATCGAAGAGCGCCAAAAGAAGATTGCTGATGGTCTGGCTGATGCCGGCCGTGCTGCAAAAGATCTAGAGTTAGCTCAAGCGAAAGCTACTGAGCAACTTAAAGACGCTAAAGCAACTGCTAACGAAATTATTGAGCAAGCTAACAAGCGCAAAGCTCAAATCGTTGAAGAAGCAAAAGCTGAAGCAGATGCTGAGCGGGCTAAAATTGTCGCTCAGGGTAAAGCAGAAATTGAGAACGAACGTAATCGCGTAAAAGATGACTTGCGTAAGCAAGTTGCTGCTCTAGCCATTATTGGCGCAGAGAAGATTCTTGAACGTTCGATTGACCCAGCCGCCCACAGTGACATAGTTAATAAACTTGTTGCTGAAATTTGATAAGGGAGTTGAGTAATGGCTGAATTAAGCACCATCGCTCGCCCTTACGCAAAGGCAGCTTTTGATTTTGCAGTTGAACATAAAGCAGTAGAAAGTTGGACAGAAATGCTAACTTTCGCGTCATTGGTTACTGAAAATGAATCAATGAAACCATTGCTTAATGGCACTTTAGCGAGTGCGGAACTAGCTTCACTATTTATTAAAGTATGTGGTGAGCAAGTCAACGAGCAAGGTCAAAACCTGATAAAGGTAATGGCTGAAAACGGTCGTTTAGGGATACTGCCTACAGTGTCTCTACTTTTTGCTGAATACCGCAATGAGTGGGCGAAAGAAGTAGAAGCTGATGTGGTTTCTGCTACTGAGCTAAGCGCAGAGCAACAACAGCAAATTAGTGTTTCTTTAGAGAAACGTCTCGCACGCAAAGTTAAGCTGAATTGCAGCATTGATCCATCGCTAATCGGCGGTGTGATAATTAAATCAGGCGACCTAGTCATTGATGGCTCGGTAAGCGGTAAGTTATCGCGTTTGTCTGACAAGCTGCAGTCGTAATTGGGAGTTTGAGCATGCAACTGAATTCCACTGAAATCAGCGATCTGATTAAGCAGCGGATCGAGCAGTTCGACGTCGTTAGTGAAGCTCGCAACGAAGGTACTATCGTTGCAGTAAGTGACGGCATCATTCGCATTAACGGCCTAGCCGATGTAATGCAAGGTGAAATGATCGAACTGCCTGGTGGCCGTTTTGCAATCGCGTTGAACTTAGAACGTGATTCTGTCGGTGCCGTAGTAATGGGCCCTTATGCTAATTTAGCTGAAGGCGCAAAAGTAAGAACAACTGGTCGTATTCTTGAAGTACCAGTCGGTCGTGGTCTACTTGGCCGCGTTGTTAACACTCTAGGTGAGCCTATTGACGGAAAAGGACCAATCGACAACGATGGTTTCTCTCCAGTTGAAGTGATTGCTCCTGGTGTTATTGAACGTAAGTCAGTATCACAACCTGTTCAAACAGGTTATAAAGCCGTTGACTCTATGATCCCTATTGGTCGTGGACAACGTGAATTGGTCATCGGTGACCGTCAAACTGGTAAAACAGCTTTGGCAATCGATGCCATTATTAACCAGAAAGATTCTGGCATTAAATGTGTATACGTAGCGGTAGGCCAAAAAGCTTCTACCATTGCTAACGTGGTACGCAAGCTAGAAGAACATGGTGCATTAGCTAATACTATCGTTGTAGTTGCATCAGCTTCAGAAGCTGCAGCATTACAATTCTTAGCGCCATACTCTGGTTGTTCTATGGGTGAATACTTCCGTGACCGCGGTGAAGATTCTTTAATCGTATATGATGATTTGTCTAAGCAAGCTGTTGCTTACCGTCAAATTTCATTGCTATTGAAGCGTCCACCAGGACGTGAAGCATACCCAGGTGACGTATTTTATCTACACTCTCGTTTATTAGAGCGTGCTTCACGCGTAAACGAGAACTACGTAGAAAAGTTCACTAAAGGTGCAGTAACAGGCAAAACTGGTTCTTTAACCGCTTTACCTATTATTGAAACCCAAGCTGGTGACGTATCAGCGTTCGTACCGACTAACGTAATTTCGATTACCGATGGTCAGATCTTCCTTGAAACTGACTTGTTTAACTCTGGCTTACGTCCAGCTGTTAACCCAGGTATTTCTGTTTCTCGTGTTGGTGGTGCAGCGCAGACTAAGATCATCAAGAAACTGTCTGGTGGTATTCGTACCGCACTTGCACAGTATCGAGAGCTTGCAGCGTTCTCACAGTTCGCATCTGATTTAGATGATGCAACACGTGCTCAGCTTGAGCATGGTGAGCGTGTAACCGAATTAATGAAGCAAAAGCAATATGCTCCTATGAGCGTTGCTGACCAATCAGTATCTATTTTCTCTGCAGAAAAAGGTTACCTGAAAGGTGTTGCTTTAAATGAAGTCGGTCGCTTTGAAGCCGCTCTGCTTTCATACATGAACAGTCAACATGCTGACCTAATGAACACCATCAACGCTACTGGCGATTATAACGCTGATATCGAAGGTGAGTTGAAGGCAGGCATGGACAAGTTCATTGAAACCCAAACCTGGTAACAATGAACGGGGTGCCTATGGGCACCTCAGGTCCCAGATTGGAGAGTAGAGATGGCCGGCGCTAAAGAGATTAAAACCAAGATCGCGAGTGTTAAAAACACTCAGAAGATCACTTCAGCTATGGAAATGGTTGCAGCCAGCAAAATGCGTAAAGCGCAAGACCGCATGGCAGCAAGTCGTCCATATGCAGAAAATATGCGTAAGGTGATCGGTCACGTCGCGCAAGGTACGCTTGAATTCAAACATCCAATGTTAGAAGTTCGAGATGCCAAGCGGGTTGGTTACATTGTTGTGTCAACCGACCGTGGCCTTTGTGGTGGTTTGAACGTTAACCTTTTCAAAAAGGTTGTTACAGACCTGAAAGAATGGAAAAAGCAGGGTGCGCAAATTGAGTTTTGCCCAATTGGTTCCCGCTCAGTACAGTTTTTCAAAAGCTTTGGTGGTGAAATATCTGCCCACACATCAGGTTTAGGCGATGCGCCAAAACTGAGTGATTTGATTGGCACGGTTCGTGTCATGTTAAAAGCTTACAACGAAGGCAAACTGGATCGTCTGTTTATTGTGTTCAACAAGTTTGTTAACACAATGACCCAGACTCCTGTGATCGAGCAACTGCTACCTTTGCCTAAATCGGAAGAAGAAGTAGCTAAATATCCTTGGGATTATATCTACGAGCCGGATCCAAAAGAAATTTTGGAAACACTATTAACTCGTTATATTGAATCACAAGTATATCAAGGTGTTGTTGAAAATATCGCTTCAGAACAAGCCGCTCGTATGGTGGCAATGAAAGCGGCAACAGACAACGCAGGCGAACTTATTGACGATTTGCAGTTAGTTTATAACAAGGCCCGTCAGGCTGCGATTACGCAAGAACTGTCGGAAATTGTATCTGGCGCTGCAGCGGTTTAGGTTTTAGGTAACGAATTCAAGTTTAGAGGATTAATCATGAGCACAGGTACTGTTGTCCAAGTAATTGGCGCGGTTGTGGACGTAGAGTTTCCACAAGATTCTGTACCCAAGGTATATGACGCTCTGAAGATCACAGGTGAAGGTACCTGTAATGGTTTGGTGCTGGAAGTTCAGCAGCAGCTAGGTGGTGGTGTTGTTCGTACCATCGCTATGGGTTCTTCTGATGGTCTGCGTCGTGGTCTAGAGGTAGCAAACTCAGGTTCACCAATTTCTGTTCCGGTAGGGGTTAAAACTCTTGGCCGTATCATGAACGTACTAGGTGAGCCAATTGATGAAGCGGGCCCAATCGGTGAAGATGAGCGTTATGAAATTCACCGTTCAGCTCCTTCATATGAAGATCAATCAAACACGACTGAACTTTTAGAGACGGGTATCAAGGTTATCGACCTTGTATGTCCATTCGCTAAGGGTGGTAAAGTTGGTTTGTTCGGTGGTGCGGGTGTTGGTAAAACAGTTAACATGATGGAACTGATTAACAACATCGCTAAAGCTCACTCGGGTCTTTCTGTATTCGCTGGTGTTGGTGAGCGTACTCGTGAGGGTAACGACTTCTACTACGAGATGGAAGATTCAGGCGTACTTGATAAAGTAGCCATGGTTTACGGTCAGATGAACGAGCCTCCAGGTAACCGTTTACGCGTAGCGTTAACCGGTCTGAGTATCGCTGAAAAGTTCCGTGACGAAGGTCGTGACGTACTGTTGTTCGTTGACAACATCTACCGTTATACCTTAGCGGGTACTGAAGTATCTGCACTATTAGGTCGTATGCCTTCTGCGGTAGGTTATCAGCCAACACTAGCTGAAGAGATGGGTGTTCTTCAAGAACGTATCACTTCAACTAAGTCTGGTTCGATTACTTCTGTACAAGCAGTATATGTACCTGCGGATGACTTAACCGATCCGTCACCAGCAACAACCTTCGCTCACTTAGATGCGACTGTTGTACTGTCTCGTAATATTGCATCGCTAGGTATTTACCCAGCGGTTGACCCATTGGATTCAACTTCTCGTCAGTTAGATCCACAAGTTGTTGGTCAAGAGCACTATGACGTTGCTAGCGGTGTACAAACTGTATTACAGCGTTACAAAGAGCTAAAAGACATTATTGCTATTTTGGGTATGGATGAATTATCAGATGATGATAAAACAACTGTATTCCGCGCACGTAAGATTGAGCGTTTCTTATCTCAACCTTTCTTCGTAGCAGAAGTCTTTACTGGTTCTCCTGGTAAGTACGTTTCTCTTAAAGACACCATCCGTGGCTTTAAGGGTATCTTGGAAGGTGAGTTCGATCACATCCCTGAGCAAGCGTTCTACATGGTTGGTTCAGTAGACGAAGCCGTCGAAAAAGCTAACAAAAAGAAATAACTAGGCCGCAAAGCTTAGTTCTTTAAGGAGAGCTCAATGGCAGGCATGACAGTCAAACTTGATATTGTTAGTGCAGAGAACAGCTTGTACCACGGCGAAGTTACTTTTTTTGAAGTATCTGGTGCTGAAGGTGAATTAGGTATTATGCCTAACCATGCTCCTTTGCTAACAAAAATCAAACCTGGCATGGCGCGCATGGTCAAGCAAGATGGCAGTGAAGAAGTACTGTACCTTTCAGGCGGAATCCTGGAAGTACAACCTACTTCAATTTCTGTTCTTGCTGATGTTGGATTGCGTGCCGATGATATTGATGAGCAAGCAGCTTTAGAAGCTAAACGCCATGCAGAAGAGAAAATTGCTAATGCAGGTGTGGACTTCGATTATGAAGCGGCAACAATTGAATTGGCTAAATCTATAGCGCAATTGAAAGTTGTTGAAACCATCAAGAAAAACATCACCAGATAAGTTGATTATTTGCTGAATAAAAGGCGACTCATTTATGAGTCGCCTTTTTTATTGCACCTAAATCACCCAGATATATCAGCAGTTTTCCTTTTGGCGCGTTAATCAGCTAAAATAGCCCCAATTTTACTATTTGGTATTTTGAAGGAATCAATCATGTCGTTAAATGTTGTGATCTTAGCTGCTGGCAAAGGAACGCGTATGCGCTCAGATCTTCCTAAAGTGTTACACCCGATAGCCCATAAAAGTATGGTGCAGCATGTTATTGATACAGCGAACTCTTTAGGTTCACAGGCTATTCAATTGGTTTATGGTTACGGTGCCGATAAACTGCAAGCGGCTTTGGGTGAGCAACCTTTAAATTGGGTGTTACAGGCGGAACAACTTGGTACAGGCCACGCTGTCGCACAAGCTAACCCTAATATTAGCGACGATGATACTGTGTTGATTCTTTATGGTGATGTACCGCTTATTCAGCAAAGCAGCTTAGAAGAGTTGTTAAAAGCGCGTCCTGAAAATGGTTTAGCAATTCTTACGGTTAATTTACCTAACCCAACAGGTTATGGCCGCATCGTACGTGAAGCTGGAAAAGTTGTCGGTATTGTTGAACAAAAAGATGCCAATCCAGAGCAGCTTAATATTAAAGAAGTGAATACCGGCATTATGGCTGTACCAGGCAAACAATTAAAAGCTTGGCTAAACCGTTTATCAAATAATAATGCCCAGGGCGAATATTACCTTACCGACATTATTGCCATGGCAAATGCAGATGGTGTTGAAATCAATACCGCACAACCTCAGTCAGCAATTGAAGTGGAAGGTGCGAATAACCGTGTGCAACTGGCCCAACTTGAGCGAGCATATCAAGCGCGAGCGGCTGAAAAATTGATGTTAGAAGGTGCTAATTTACGCGACCCAGCCAGAATAGATATTCGTGGTGATGTTAGCGTAGGTATGGATGTCATGATTGACGTTAACGTGATTATTCAAGGTAAAGTCACCTTAGGTAATAATGTCACCATAGGTGCAGGTGCAATTTTAATTGATTGTGACATTGCTGATAATGCTGAAATTAAGCCTTATTCAATTATCGAAGGCGCTAAATTAGGTAAATCAGCTAGTGCAGGACCATTTGCGCGTTTACGCACAGGTGCTGAGCTGAAAGAAGATGCGCATATCGGTAATTTTGTAGAAATGAAAAAAGCTGTATTAGGCATTGGCTCAAAAGCTGGCCATCTAGCGTATTTAGGTGATGCTCAAATTGGTGCTGGGGTAAACATTGGCGCAGGTACCATTACCTGTAACTATGACGGCGCGAACAAGTTTTTAACGGTTATTGAAGATGGTGTATTTGTGGGGAGTGACACCCAGTTAATTGCTCCGGTCACAATTGGTAAAAATGCCACCTTGGGCGCAGGTTCAACTATAGCCAAAGATGTTGGCGAGGGTGAGTTAGTTATCACTCGTGTAAAACAGCGTCATATTACTGGATGGCAACGTCCGGTTAAACTGCCAAAGTAATACATTAGCTAGCGACTCTAATAATGGCGATAAGTGTGACTGCACTTATCGCTTTTTTGTCAGTTAATTTTAATTAAAAGTCAATATATCAAACAGTTACTTACAATGTTAACTGTGTGCAATTCATTTACTGTGGACACGTAAATCCGCTTTGTCATTAGTGCAAAGTTCAAGTTTGATGGTAAGTTATCTCATTCCAGTATTTTACATATCCTCTATTCATCTCTTAACCCTAGTTGAGGTTAAGTCTCTTCATGTTTGTCAGTTCAATCTTCTGTATACATCGCATAAGCCGAATAACTCAATTAGAGTAAATATACTGTAAATTATATTTAATAATAATCATTCTCATTTAAGATGCGCGCATAGAATAGGTATAACATCTTAATAGAGGTATCAATGTTAACTAAACTCTCGGCAGTAGCCATAGCTGTAACAACAGGACTATTATCGTATTCGGTGCACTTTAATGCGCAGGCAGAACAGTCTACATCGACTTCATTACACGTTACGCCAGATCAAGCCGCTGCAACACATAGCAATATAGAGCGAATTGAAGTGACAGGCAGACAGTTTAATCACTATAAAGTCGGCACAGCTTCAGGTGCTATGCGCGGTAACATAGACTTAATGGATACTCCTCAATCAGTCGCAATTATTCCCGACTTTGTCACCGATGAACAACTGGCTAAAAATTTATCCGAAGTATTAGTTAATGATTCAAGTGTAACTGCCGGTAGTGAAAAGTGGAACCGTCAGGTTTTTAGTTTGCGTGGGTTTGAATTAGATTCAGGATCAGGTTATCTCATCAATGGTCATCAACAGTGGTCGCACTATGTGCAGCCGATAGAAACATTACAGCAAGTTGAAGTACTAAAAGGACCATCAAGTATGTTGTATGGTCAATCTGGCCCTGGTGGTTTGATTAACATGGTGACCAAAAAGCCCACATACGATACCGAATTCGAGCTGGGCTTTGATACCGATGATCAAGGTTCTACACGCTTTCAAGCCGATGCAGGTGGCAGTATCAATGATGCACAAACCTTGCGTTACCGTACTGTATTAGTTAAGCAGGATTCACAATACTGGCGCAACTATGCCAACACTATGGGCGTAGATGAAACCCATCAAGAGCGTGACCGCTGGTTAGGCTTCATCAACCTTGAATACGACATCACAGATGATTTATTGCTGTCGCTAAAATACGATCACACCCAAGATAAAACAGGTATTGATCGCGGAGGCTGGTTAGATAGTACTGGTGAGTTAATCGGTGGCCGAGATTTAATATGGGATATGCCATGGGCATTTACTGACAATACTATCACCAATAAAGGAGGCGATTTAACCTACCATATTAACGATAATATGCAGCTTAAAACGGGTTATAACCACCAGCAATTTAATCGTCAGCGTTTAGACACTTCACCTAACTTGTGTGGCAAAGACAGCAACAAACAAAATGTGTGTTATGACGACCCATTAACTCAAGGTTACTTTATCAGCCCATTTGACCGCTATGATGATTGGCAACATGAAACGGCTTATATGGACTTTACCAGCCAATTTAATACAGCAGGTATTGATCATCAATTGCTATTAGGCGGTAATTTATTGAATTACTACTATGGTCAGCTAAAAGATTCAGGTCCTAAGAATCAGCACGTCATGCCAGGTGTGCCTGTGGTTAATCCAGGGCTAGATTATAACCGAGACACGACAAAGTCTGAATCTGATTACAAACATTACGGGTTCTATCTACAAGACCTGATTAGCTTTAATGATTCATGGCAGGCGTTAGTGGGCACTCGCTATGATGAACAGAAAAAAGACGGCGAAGGTAATAATAGCTATGCAATTTCACCTAAGTTTGGGGTGATTTACTCTCCAACAAAAAATGGCAGCATTTATGCTAACTATTCGCAAAGCTTTAGCCCACAAGGGATGGTTAATAACGAAGAGGACATCAATGACAAGATGGATCTTGAACCTGAGTACGGCACTCAATATGAGTTAGGTGCAAAGTGGGAGTTATATGATGGCAGCTTACTGTTAACGGGCGCCATTTTTGATATCACGGTATCTAATGTTACAGTACAACAAACATTAGTTACTCCAGTTAATGGTAAAACTTATATCACCACCCAGGAAGGCGAACAGCGCCATAAAGGGGCTGAAATTGGTGCACAAGGTCAAGTCGCCGACAAGTGGTTTGTTACAGGGTCAATGATGTATTTAAATGCGGAATATTCTCGCCCTGCATCAGATAGTTTAAATGGTAAAACCCCTATAGATGCTCCTGAGTTTTCAGCAAACTTATGGACACGTTATGAAGTGACCGAAAACTTTGCCCTTAACTTTGGCGCAACCTATGTGGGCGAGCGTTATGCCGACAGTCAAAACACCATCACTAAAGATGATTATATTAAAGTTGATGTGGGGGCGGCTTATACTATGCCTATTATGGGCAGCGATGTGAGTTTACGCATGAATATCAGAAACCTATTTGATAAAGATTATCTTAGCGGTGGTGGCACAACGGATGTCACCGTTGGTCAAGGGCGCAATGTTAATTTGGCGCTAGAGGCAAAGTTTTAGCCCTTTGAATCGATAATTTACCTCGGTGATTTATCCTTTTAGGTGATATGTCACAGATGAGATTGTCGATCTTTATCAAAAAAGCAGCGATTACCGCTGCTTTTTTGTTATTTATCTTTCAATAGCACTAGAAAATGTTTCATTTGTTGCTAATATATCTTTCGTTTCGAAACTTAAGTGAAAGATAACCGCCTTTATGAACAAACGTAACACTCAACAACGTCGTCACAGCATTATTAACCTGCTAAACCAGCAAGGTGAAGTCAGTGTTGAAGAACTATCCCTACGTTTTGAAACTTCAGAAGTCACTATTCGAAAGGATCTGGCCACTTTAGAAAAAACAGGTCTATTATTGCGCCGTTACGGTGGCGCTGTAGCCGTACCCGATGAAGTGACCCAGCAATTTAGCGCCAAAATCGCCCCTAATAAATTAGCGATAGCCAAAACCGCTGCGGCGCTGATTAAAGATCATAATCGCATCATCATAGATAGCGGCAGCACAACCACCGGCATAGTGCAGCAGCTTAATGGGCTACGTGGCTTAGTAGTGATGACTAATTCATTACAATTGGCTAATGCGATTCATGAATTAGAAAATGAACCAACATTATTGATGACCGGTGGCACATGGGACCCGCATTCAGAGTCTTTCCAAGGTCAGGTAGCTGAACAGGTATTACGTTCGTATAACTTCGACCAGCTATTTATTGGTGCTGATGGATTAGATTTAGAGCGTGGCACCACCACATTTAACGAGTTAACTGGACTGAGTAAAGTGATGGCCGAAATGTCGCGCGAGGTCGTGGTATTACTTGAATCATCTAAAATCGGTCGCCGAATTCCCAATTTAGAACTGCCGTGGAGCGAGATCAATGTATTGGTTACCGATGACCATATCTCAGCCGAGGCGTTACAAACAATTACAGACCAAGGCGTAAAAGTATTACTTGCGCCTTACGTTGCATAAATTCAATTTAACATCATTTTATAGGTAAATAATCATGTGTGGAATCGTTGGCGCCGTAGCGCAAAGAGATGTAGCAGAAATTTTAGTTGAAGGTTTACGCCGTTTAGAATATCGCGGTTATGACAGCGCAGGTGTTGCGGTTATCCATAATGGCGAGCTAAATCGCACGCGCCGTTTAGGTAAAGTGCAAGAACTATCATCAGCTTTAGATGAAGTACCATTAGCTGGCGGCACAGGTATAGCGCATACCCGCTGGGCAACCCACGGAGAGCCAAGCGAGCGTAATGCTCACCCGCATGTATCTGAAGGTGATATCGCCGTGGTACATAACGGTATTATCGAAAACCACAACAAGCTTCGTGAAAAACTAAAAGGCTTAGGTTATGTGTTTGCATCAGACACAGACACTGAAGTCATTTGCCACTTGGTTCACCATCAATTAAAAACTGCTGATAATTTATTAGCTGCAGTACAAGCCACAGTGAAACAACTTGAAGGCGCTTACGGCACAGTTGTTATCGACCGCCGCGATAGCGAGCGTATGGTAGTGGCTCGTAGTGGTAGCCCATTGGTGATTGGTTTTGGTTTAGGTGAAAATTTTGTTGCCTCAGATCAACTGGCCCTATTACCCGTGACCCGCTCATTCGCCTTTTTAGAAGAAGGTGATGTCGCAGAAGTTACCCGTCGTGAAGTGAATATTTATGATGTTAACGGCAACCCAGTTAAGCGTGAAGTGAAAGAATCAGAAGTGACCCATGATGCGGGTGACAAAGGTGAATACCGTCACTACATGCTTAAAGAAATCTACGAGCAGCCAACCGCAATAGCCCATACGTTAGAAGGTCGAATCGCTGGCGGTAAAGTATTAGATTCTGCCTTTGGTGAAAATGCCGCTGAGTTTTTAAAAGACATCAAGCACGTACAAATTATTGCCTGTGGTACCAGTTACCATGCGGGTATGGCGGCGCGCTACTGGTTAGAAGACTGGGCTGGCGTATCCTGTAACGTTGAAATTGCCTCTGAGTTTCGCTACCGCAAATCACACTTATTTCCTAACAGCTTGTTAGTGACCATTTCTCAGTCGGGTGAAACAGCAGACACGCTAGCGGCACTGCGTTTAGCCAAAGATATGGGTTACAAAGCCACCTTAACCATTTGTAACTCAGCGGGTTCATCATTAGTACGTGAATCCGACATGGCGTACATGATGAAAGCTGGCGCTGAAATTGGCGTAGCATCAACCAAAGCCTTTACTGTGCAATTGGCTGGTTTATTGATGCTAACCACAGCCATAGGTCGTCACAACGGCATGAGCGAAGAAATGCAAGCCGCGATCACCCAAAGCTTACAATCTATGCCAGCTAAAGTTGAACAAGCCCTTGGTTTAGATGATGCCATTGCTGAACTAGCTGAAGACTTTGCCGACAAGCACCATGCATTATTCTTAGGCCGTGGCGATCAATATCCAATCGCAATGGAAGGCGCACTAAAGCTGAAAGAAATTTCATACATCCATGCAGAAGCCTATGCTTCAGGCGAGCTAAAACATGGCCCATTGGCGTTAATTGATGCAGATATGCCGGTAATCGTTGTCGCACCTAACAATGAATTACTTGAAAAGCTTAAATCAAACGTCGAAGAAGTGCGTGCCCGTGGCGGTCTAATGTATGTGTTTGCTGACAAAGATGCTGAGTTTGAATCAGATGACACTATGAAGGTGATCCCAGTGCCGCATTGTGATGAGTTTATGGCACCACTAATTTACACCATTCCACTGCAGTTATTGTCATACCATGTGGCATTAATTAAAGGCACAGATGTTGACCAACCACGTAACTTGGCAAAATCGGTTACTGTTGAGTAAGTAACATTATTGCTGGTGGTTGATATGCCAATGTGCAGTATCAACCAAAGACTAAAGCGACTGTTCATTTGAACAGTCGCTTTTTATTGAAAGAAAACCTGCGTGGGTATGATAGGCTTTTGTTGTTACCAGTCTACTGCACATTGATCTTGTTGGTGATTGGCTGAGGCCTGCTTTGCTTGATCAATCATGTATTCTAATGCCGCTAACTCACCATAATCTATATTTAACGATAACCAGTCTCCGGTTCTTTTTCGGCTTCGAAGCACCATGTTCATAGCAATGTTTGCTTCTTCATTAAAAGTATCAAACGCTTTTTGTGCAGAGCTATTATTAGCTATCCCTTCAGAATCACCATATTTTTCCAACATGCTCTTTTGTATTGATAAACCCATTTGATGAGTAAATAGCCCACCTTTCGATTCAATTAATCTTTCACTGGTTTGTAAACATATATTCAATAATGAAGCATTGTCAGTATCTGTTTTGTCACATAGCTTAATAAGCAGTGAATAATTGGGTTTATATCTTGTGGCGGCAATACCAAGCATCGCAATTTTTAATGATAAATCATCATTCGCCCCAGCTTCTTTAAGTGCTAAATCGATTGTAGATAAATAGTCTCCGGAATATTCGTTATAACGTTGAGAATGGATAAACTGGACCAGCGATTTTTTGGCTTTTTCTACATCAGCCGATTTCAGCTGATATATTGCCATTTGCAACCAAAGAGCACCGTTTTGGTTGTCAGTATCTAATGCTCTTTGCATCATTGTCTCATCACAGACTTCTACTGTGGAATAGCCGCAATGTAGCATGAGGTTAAACGCTATTAACTTATTGCTTGGATATGTTTGTGATAGTGTGTCAAACATTTTTATATCAGCTTCAATTGATTTATTTTTGTTGATAAAAGCTGAAGCAATACGTGCTTGTTGAGTTTGCTGTTGCTTAATATTGTCGAAAAAAATGTCTTGGTTAGCCGAATACCAATTAAAGCTATCTTCAATTATTGGGTCTGTAAACATTTCAGCCATACCATTACAACGCACCATTTCATTGGGGGATATATTTGGCTGGATACTAGCTGTTTGATTTGTGGTTTGTGTTTGTTGAGCATTTTGTGGAGTAGATAGTTGCTGCTCATTATTGGTTTTAGCTTGTATCACATTTTGAATTAAAGTTTTATTTTCACTAAAAATAAAAAGAAGTGCAAATACAAGTAATGCTGTCCCAGCAAGCATAAGCTTTTGTTTCATTAAAAAGTCCATTTTGAATGTCAGCGCTCCATATTGATGAATTGATAGCTTTTTGCAATGTTTATTCTTGGATATTTTTGTTATATGTCATTGACGACTTTTATAAATTCATTAACTGGATGCCTTGTGTGAGTATTTACTGTAAATTTAAATTAGATTTAGTCTGCTTAAATAAATTGGCTCAACGGATGAGGAGTTTACTTGAAGTTAAAAAATAATCTTGGGCGAGAAAAACTGGCAGGTGTGACGTTGTGCTTCGGTGCCGCGCTTGGTATGGCTTTTATGGTAGCAAATACAGCCCCTTTTATCGCATCAATGTTGGCGGTTATTGTTGTTGGGGTGTATATCAATATTGTGTCTGGTAAATGGTGATTTATTGATTAGTGTTGATAGGTCATAGTGAGCTATTATTGAAAAGTATTCGTTCTGTTTTATGCCTCATTAAAAGTAAGTCGTTAAGTAGTTTGAGTTATATTCAACAAAAAAGGGAACAGTATCTGTTCCCTTTTTGATTAGGTCTATTTAACGATTACCAAACGCGAGCGACAAGCCCTTTCAAATAATACCCTTCAGGAAATGCGCTGCTAATTGGATGATCGCTTGCTTGATGCATACGCTCAACAAACTGTACTTCACGTTTGGCATCTAATGCGGCGTCGGCAACCACTTTTTGGAATAGGTCTGACTGCATTAAACCAGAACATGAGAAAGTTAATAAAATCCCACCTGGTTTGAGTAACTGCATGGCGATCATGTTGATGTCTTTGTAACCACGACACGCCCCGTCTAATTGCGCTTTATTATCGGCAAATTTAGGTGGGTCTAACACGATGACATCAAAGGTTTTACCTTCGTCGCGATATTGTCTTAATAGCTTGAATACATCGGCTTCGTTGTAGTTAACGTTATCGTCGTTTAGGCCGTTAATCGCCATATTGTCGCGGGCGGTTTGCAGGGCTAATGATGATACATCGACGTTTTCAATACTGGCTGCGCCCGCTTTTGCGGCGTACAAACCAAAGGTGCCTGTGTAGCAAAAACAGTTGAGTACCGATTTACCTTTAACAAAACGTGCGGCCATGGCGCGGTTATCACGTTGGTCTAAGTAAAATCCGGTTTTATGACCTTTCACCACATCAACCGCGATTTTTATGCCGTTTTCTTCAATGATGACCGGCATGGGTGGTAACTCGCCGTGCAGTAAACCGGTGACTGGCAATAAGCCTTCTTTTTTGCGTGAATCAACATCTGAACGTTCATAGATGGCGCAATCAGGAAATTGCCTCGCTAATTGCTCTACAATGGTGTCGCGCCACTTTTCTGCACCTGCGCTAAGGAGTTGGCACACTAATACATTGGCATATCGGTCAATGGTGATCCCCGGTAAACCATCAGATTCAGCGGCGATTAAACGATAACCCGTTAGGCCTTGCTCACGGATTAAGTCTTCTCGCCCTGCTTGGGCTCTTTGAATACGGCGGGCAAAAAAGTCGGCGTCGATAGCCTCTTCTTTGTTGAAGGTCCATACGCGAACTTGAATTTGTGATTCTGGCGACCATGCTCCGCGTGCTAACCAGCGGCCGTCGTGACCCACAACATCAACTGTGTCACCCGCTTGTGGTTTGCCGCCATTGACGTTATGAATACCGTTGGAAAACACCCAAGGGTGGCGGCGTTCTAATGAACGTTCGCGTCCAGGTTTAAGTTTTATTCTGATAGCCATGGTATTGCCTAATGTAATTGTAAAAGTGATAAATGGGATTCAGTTCATTACGCTTAACAATGCCTGCGGCTTTGCTGAAAAACATATGCGTATAGGATGCGGATCATAGCGTGTTTTGAAGTTAAAAACCTGACAAATAGCAAAATGATCACTCTTGCAGATGTTTGTTTTTCGTTAGGGGTAAATAATAGGTCTAAGTGCGACTATACAGTGGCTGTATTTAATCCGTATATTGGCTAAGTTATATGCAGATTAAATAGCAAACATATCAAATTAAACATCAAATGAGGTTGCCGCTAAATGAAAACAATTGGCCTGATAGGTGGAATGAGTTGGGAATCGACCGTGAGTTATTACCAAGCAATAAACCAAGGCGTTAAACTGGAATTAGGCGGTTTGCACTCTGCTAAGGTGTGTCTTTACAGTGTTGATTTTGATGAGATAGAGAAACTACAGCGTCAAAATCGTTGGCATGATAGCGCAATATTGTTGGCAAAAGCGGCGCAGGCTGTTGAGGCGGGAGGTGCTGACTTTGTGCTTATTTGTACTAATACCATGCACAAAGTGGCTGATGAGGTTCAAGCGGCGATTAGTATTCCGTTAGTTCACATTGCCGATGCCACCGCACAAAAACTGATAACAGACGGCATAAAACGCGTAGGGCTACTTGGCACTAAATTCACCATGCAGGAGGATTTTTACAAAAATCGCCTCACTGAGCGATTTGGTATTGAAGTGCTGGTGCCCACCAGCACAGCGCAAGATATGATCCACGATGTGATTTATAACCAGTTATGTCTTGGGGTTATCAATCATCAATCTAGGCAGGATTTTATTTCGGTTATTAATCATCTTTATCAGCAAGGTGCTGAGGCCGTGATTTTGGGGTGTACTGAAATTGCGTTATTGGTTGAACCACAACACACAGATGTCCCGCTTTATGACACCACCCAAATTCATGCCGCTAAAGCGGTGGCTTTAGCAATAAAGGGATAAATTACTTTACATGTAATATTTCACATATACACTATTTCATATGTGTTTGCTGTGGCTTAAATGAAATATGAATATGACAAAACTGCGGGTGTTGTTTCTATGCACAGGTAATTCAGCTAGATCACAAATGGCTGAGGCACTACTTACCCATAGAGCCGGTGATGTATTTTCTGCCTATAGCGCGGGAACTCATCCCGAGGCTGTCGATAGCCGTACCTTAGAGGCGTTACATCGTTTTGGTGTTGATAGCAAAAATTTAGTCTCTAATCATATTGATGATTATCAGGGCCAAGCATTCGATTACGTGATCACACTTTGCGACAAAGCCAGCAACGAGTGCAGAAGCTATCCCGGTGCTGCTAAGCAATTTTCCTGGGACTTTCCCGATCCTAAAGCGCGTTTAGGCAATAATCCTTTTGCGGCCACCTTGAATGAAATCAATAATCGCCTGTCGATGTTTTTACTGGTTGAAAACGCCGCAGCTACTGAGTTGAAGGTGCAACCCGCTTCTGCATTTGATATCGACCCGACCGTTTTTTTTAAATGCTTAACCGATGATATTCGCTTAAAAACCTTAATGTTGACCCATTACCATGGGGAACTGTGTGTATGTGAGTTAATGCAAGCATTGGCAGAAGACAGCCAACCTAAGGTTTCGCGTAATTTGGCTGTGTTAAAGAAGGCCAACATCATTAGCGACAGAAAACAGGGACAGTGGGTATTTTATCGTATTCATCCTGATTTACCTTTGTGGGCAAAGTCGGTATTAGCTCAAACCACCGAGAACAATATTCCCCTGATTAATATCCCGTTAACTCGGCTAGCCGATATGCAAGGTCGACCGAATAAAGCGAGTTTTTGTCAGTAATCCCTCATCGGGCTAAACGGTGGGGATAACAATAGAAGGTTTATAGTATGGGGATTTTTGAGCGTTATCTGTCGGTATGGGTAAGCTTGTGCATCATGATTGGTGTGGGGTTAGGTTTATTACAACCCCAGGTGTTTCAAGCGATAGCGAGTCTTGAAGTGGCCCATGTGAATATTGTGGTGGCGGTGTTTATCTGGGTGATGATTTACCCCATGATGCTGCAAATAGACTTTTCAGCCGTAAAAGACATTGGCAAAAACTCTCAAGGTTTATTGCTGACAATAGTGATTAACTGGTTGATTAAACCTTTTACTATGGCTGCACTTGGCTGGTTGTTTTTTAACTTTTTATTTGCCGAATGGGTAGATCCTGCTTCGGCGCAAGAATACATCGCGGGGATGATTTTACTAGGGGTAGCGCCTTGTACTGCGATGGTATTTGTTTGGTCACAACTGACAAAAGGCGACCCTAATTACACCTTAGTACAAGTGTCGGTAAATGATGTGATTATGATTTTTGCTTTTGCGCCTATTTCAGCTTTTTTACTTGGTGTGAGTGATATTCAAGTGCCTTGGCAAACCTTACTGGTATCAGTGCTTTTGTATGTGTTGTTGCCATTAATAGCTGGTGTGCTTACAAGGCAGTGGCTCAATAAGCGACGTGGTGAGCTGGGGATTAATCAATTTTTGGCAAAGTTAAAGCCCTGGTCAGTGATTGGTTTATTGGCCACTGTGGTGCTTCTGTTTGGTTTTCAGGCCAATACCATAGTGTCAGAACCGCAGATTATTGTGCTTATCGCCATTCCATTACTACTGCAAACCTATGGCATTTTCTACCTGACATTCATAGCCGCTAAACGATTAAAGCTACCGCACAATATAGCGGCCCCAGCCTGTTTAATTGGTACGTCTAACTTTTTCGAACTCGCGGTCGCTGTGGCTATTTCTTTGTTTGGCTTACACTCTGGCGCAGCACTGGCAACGGTTGTTGGGGTGCTGGTGGAAGTGCCGGTAATGCTGTCTTTAGTGGCATTTTTAAATAACCGAGTTAATCAACAAGCGACTCAGTAATAACGTATCCAAACACTAATGGTAATAACCCTATGACGATGCAATCACACCCTTTTGACACATTAACTTTAGATAATGGCGCTAGGCTTATTTTTACGCCTTGCCCCGGAACCCAAAGCGCTAATTTGACAGACTCGGTTGCCACCTTAAAACAGGCGGGTACAGATATGTTACTCACGCTGATGTTTGATCAAGAAATGGCCGAAAATAATGCCAGTGATTTGGCAAAGGTGTGTGCCGAACAAGATATACAGTGGTTACAGTTACCTATTGCTGATGACGCCGCGCCCAATAGCGTGTTCGAAACCCAGTGGCAATTACATCAAGCGACTATCTTAGCTGTGCTGGAACAACAGGGCACAGTTGCTGTGCATTGTCGTGGTGGTTCAGGCAGAACGGGGTTGGTGATTGGTTTGATCCTGCTTGCCTATGGTTGGCCTGCCCCAAAGGTTATACAACAAGTACAGCAAATTAGACCTAAGGCACTGAAACATCCAGTGCAGCTCAATTATTTCAATTCACAACGATAAACGAGGATAACAAGGTGACGATTAAAATCGGTATTAATGGCTTTGGCCGTATGGGACGTTTATCAATGCGCGCCGCATTTGACTGGGATGACATTGAAATTGTACATATCAATGATCCTGCGGGTGATGCCGCAACCTTAGCGCACTTGATGACCTTTGATTCAGTGCATGGTCGTTGGCATCACGAAGCAAGCCACACCGAAGTGAATGGTATTCAAGCCATGCTAATTAATGGCAAAACAATTCCATGTACTCAAAATGTGGCGACTCAAGACACGGATTGGTCAAAGTGTGATGTGGTAATTGAGGCTTCAGGTAAAATTAAAACCAAAGCTCTATTGCAAGCTTATTTAGATCAAGGCGTAAAGCGAGTCGTGGTGACCGCACCCGTTAAAGAAGATGGTGTGCTTAATATTGTGATGGGCGTGAATGAAGGTTTATACAATAAAGCGATTCATCCTATCGTCACCGCAGCCTCCTGTACCACCAACTGTTTAGCGCCAGTAGTAAAAGTGATCCATGAAAAAATTGGTATTAAGCATGGCTCAATGACGACTATCCATGACATCACTAATACGCAAACCATTATCGATGCGCCGCATAAAGACTTGCGCCGCGCCCGTGCGTGTGGCACTAGCTTAATTCCGACCACAACAGGCTCGGCCACCGCGATTACCCATATTTTTCCTGAGTTAACAGGCAAGCTAAATGGTCACGCTATCCGTGTGCCATTAACCAATGCTTCGTTAACTGATTGTGTGTTTGAAGTTGAGCGTAAAACGGATGTGGCAGAGGTTAATCAATTATTGAAACAAGCGGCTGAAAATGAGCTTAAAGACATATTAGGCTATGAAACCCGCCCACTGGTGTCGATTGATTATAAAACCGATCCGCGATCAAGCATTATTGATGCCTTATCCACTATGGTGGTTAATGACACTCAGGTGAAGCTGTATGTGTGGTATGACAATGAATGGGGCTATGCCAATCGCACAGCAGAGCTAGTTCGTATGGTGGGTTTGGCGGATAAAAATAGCTAAAGGCTGATCATTAATGGGACTTTTATCATTAAGCGAGTTATCGCCACAAATTAAGCAGTACCTGGTGATAACGGGCAATTATTGGGCGTTTACTTTAACCGATGGTGCATTGCGCATGTTGGTGGTGCTGTATTTTCATCACCTAGGTTATAGCCCGATTAATATTGCTATGTTGTTTTTGTTTTATGAAATCTTTGGCGTAGTGACCAATTTAATTGGTGGCTGGCTTGGGGCGCGTTTAGGGTTGAACAAAACCATGAACATTGGCCTAGGTCTGCAAATCATTGCTTTAGGTATGTTAGCCGTACCCGCTGATATGCTCAGTGTCGCTTATGTTATGGCGGCGCAAGCTTTGTCTGGTATCGCTAAAGATTTGAATAAAATGAGTGCTAAAAGTGCCATTAAGCTATTAGTGCCAGCGGGCGCAGAAGGTAAGTTATACCAGTGGGTTGCTGTGCTGACAGGATCTAAAAATGCCCTAAAAGGCATAGGTTTCTTTTTGGGCGGGGCATTACTCACTTTGCTTGAGTTTAACGGTGCGATTATCTTAATGGCATCACTATTGGCTGTGGTGTGGTTATTCAGTTTGGTCGCGTTGAAACAGGATTTAGGAAAAGCTAAAAATAAACCTAAATTTAATCAGGTGTTTTCTAAAAGCCGCGCGATTAATCTTCTGTCTGCTGCGCGGCTTTTTTTGTTTGGTTCCCGTGATGTTTGGTTTGTGGTGGCATTGCCGGTTTTTTTAGCGGTGACATTTAACTGGGATCACTGGTGGGTTGGCGGCTTTATGGCGTGCTGGGTTATAGGCTACGGTATGGTGCAATCATTTGCGCCTTTTATAACCGGTAAAAAACAGGGGCGAGTCCCGACAGGTCGCTCGGCTTTTATATGGGCGAGCTACTTAACCCTTATCCCTGTCGCAATTGCATTTGCATTACATTTTGATTTTTATGTACAGGCATCAGTAGTGGTGGGTTTATTGATTTTTGGGGCTGTATTTGCAATTAATTCATCACTGCACAGTTATTTAATTGTCAGTTATGCCGATGCTGATGGCGTGTCACTTGATGTGGGCTTTTATTATATGGCCAATGCGATGGGGCGATTAATTGGCACTGTGCTATCGGGCTGGGTTTATCAGTTTTATGGACTAGAAGCCTGCCTGTGGATCTCGGCGCTGTTTGTTGTCCTTGCGGCCATGTTATCTATTAAGTTACCAACAACGTCATTGATTAAGTGAAGCAGTACAAAGTGAGCGGCCTAGCTTTGTTTGATTTTGACGGCACCCTGACGACCGAAGACAGTTACACTAAATTTATCCTTTTTTGTACACCCAAACCTCGGCGCTTTATTGGTGGGCTGCTACTGTCTCCGGCCATTTTACTTTATAAATTGGGCTGGTTACCCGCTTGTAAAATGCGTATTTTAATCAGTGCAGTGGCGTTTTATCGGCGTAATATTCAGCAGGTACAAGCCCTTGCGCAGCGCTATGTTACAGAGGTTATTCCACATATTTTGCAACCACAAACTATGTCGCGTATGAAATGGCATCAAAAACAAGGGCATCATGTGTATGTCGTATCAGCCTCTATTGATCCTTATTTATCCATTTGGTGCCGCACTATGGGTATTAAATTGATTTGTAGCGAGTTAGAAAAAACTGCCAAGCATTTTACGGGGCGTTACTTGTATGGAGATTGTGGTGCAGACAAAGTAGCAGCTATCACTCAACAGATAGAATTAACTCGATTTGACACTATTTATGCTTATGGCGATACCAAAGAGGATTGGCCTATGCTTGCTCTGGCTGATGTTGGCTATTACCAGGGCGAGAAACAATGATAAATTGCAAACTTATTTCATTGTCACTTTACCGCCAATCATTTTATAAGCGGGCGCGCCACGTATTAAGGTTTCTCTCGCAAAGATTGTTTCACACTGCGGACACACGCAAGGCGTGGTGGTTAAGTCATCTGCAATACGTTCCTTAAAGCATTTTACTAATGTGCCTTTACCGCCCTTGCGATATTTGAACAACTGGGCTTTGCATTTCGCGCAAAAAATATCGACGGTGCGAGTTGGGCCTTTGGGATTGGGTTTTGCCAAAATGCGCTCATGTTATATTGGGATACTTTATCAAATGGTAAAGCAAAAAGGCCTGCAGAGTAATCCTATTTAACCTGCGTGCGGGTTGTTCAATCCATATCAAACAGCGCTTTGCTTTTGTTTCATGCAAGAATATTTGCCGCAGACTGCTGCTGGTGGACAAGTCGGCCTTGTAAACCGTGCAAGGTTCGCGTTTGAGTGTAAGCGCTGCTTCTATCTAGGTTTTTGCCATTACCCCAATGGGTTATTTTGTCCCAATGACAACTTAACTGCCGACAGCGTTAATTAACCTGAGTTTAGCTCAATTAGCTTGTTGCCTTTGTTCTATGGCAATAATTTCATCGTTAATTTTCTCCGCTTCAGCGGTAAGCATGGAATAAGCTCGAATATCACCATTGCGCTGGGCATACATGGCTTGCTCAAGCTTAGCTTCATACTGCTTGGTTAATTTTTTGATGGGATTTTTATTAAAAAATGAAAACATATAAATCACTTTAGTTGGCTATCATATACTGTTGATACGCAGATAACAGGAATTTGGTTGTTATTTTTATGGCAATGCCGCCATTCGACACAGATTTAGTCAGTATAAATGGTATACCTTAATATCAGTGACGCGGTGTGGTTATTTATGGGTAGTTGATACAGGGGAATATAATGAAGCGCATAGTGTTAAGTCTATTGGTTATGGGGTTACTGTCTGCGTGTAAGCCTTCAGCCCCTCACCAAGCCATTGGTACACTGGAGCGAGATAGGGTCACTTTCACCGCCACAGCCAATGAAATTATTCGTGAACTTCCCGTTATCGAAGGTAGTTTGGTTGAAGCGGGTCAGGTGTTAGTGAAGTTAGATACCCAAAACCAGCAGGCTATATTGGCTAGGGCCATTGCCAATGAGTCCAAAGCCACTGCGTATTTACAAAAACTCACCAATGGCGAACGAGTGGAAGATATTGCAGCTTCACAAGCCAAGGTTGCGCAAGCGGAAGCGCAGTTTATTGAATCGCAAAAGCACTATCGCCGCCAGGTTGAGCTGGTGGAACGTAAAATTGTGAGTCAATCTGAGCTAGATAGCGCAATAGCGAGTCGAGATAAAGCACAAGCTTCACTTAATGCCGCTAAAGAAGAGTTTAGTAAATTGACCGCGGGTTCAAGGGTGGAAGATATTGAGCAGGCCAAGGCCGAGTTGGCTGCAAGCCGTGCTGAAGTGGCGTTACAAACTCAAAAATTGGCAGAGTTAACCATAGTGGCCACCCGAGATGGTATTTTAGATAACCTTCCTTATAACCTAGGCGAGCGCGTGGCGGTAAATAGTATTGTTGCCGTTATGCTGGCCAATAGCGTGCCTTATGCGCGAGTGTATGTTCCGGCTAACCATCGCATACATTTTACCCCAGGGCGCAAAGTGATGGTGCATGTTGATGGTGTGGAACAGGCCATTGAAGGCAAGGTGCGTTGGGTGTCTCACGAGGCTTCGTTTACGCCGTATTTCGCATTAACTGAAAATGAGCGTGCGCGGTTAATGTACCTTGCTGAAGTTGATTTGGTCGATACTGCGGCTCAATACCCTTCCGGTGTGCCCGCGCAGGTAGATATTGTCGAATCAAGCGGAGAGTAACCATGACACAGCTTGCTATAGAAGCGGTTAATGTGGTGAAAAAGTTTGCTGATTTTACCGCGATAGAGAATGTCACCCTCCGGGTTCCCAAAGGCTGTATTTACGGTTTTTTGGGGCCCAATGGTTGTGGCAAGTCCACCATGATAAGAGTCTTAACCGGTTTGCTAAGCCCAACCTCAGGCGAGGTCAATGTGCTGGGGTTGTCGATTCCAAAGCAAACAGAAGCGCTACGTTTAAAAATTGGTTACATGACGCAAAAGTTTTCTCTTTATGATGATTTAAGTGTTGAAGAAAACATGCAGTTTATTGGTCAAATATTTGGAATGAACAGTAAGCTTCTTCGCCATCGCATCGAGAAACAGTTAATCATCTATGGTTTAGATGCTTTGCGCAAGCAGCGGGTTGCTGGTATGAGTGGCGGCCAAAAACAGCGTTTATCATTAGCATGTGCCACCATGCATAACCCTGAATTATTGTTTTTAGATGAGCCTACCTCAGCTGTGGATCCGCAAAACCGCCGCGACTTTTGGGAGCAATTGTTTGATTTGTCGGAGCAAGGCACCACCATTCTGGTGACCACTCATTATATGGATGAAGCTGAGCGCTGCCATCGATTAGCTATCATGGAAAGTGGCCAAATCCGTGCTGATGGCGAGCCTGAAATGTTAATGCGTGATATGGGCGTAAACGTCATCGAAGTATACGCACCAAACCTAAGGGCGTTAAAGCTTAAGTTGATGGCCTGTAAGCAAGTTCGCTCGACTGCACAGCAAGGGGTGCGTTTGCGGGTGTTGATTTTTCAAGATGTAATTGATCCCATTGAGTGGTTAAAAACAACATTTACTGAGTTAAGTCATGCCGAAATCAACCTCGCGCGGCCAAGTTTGGAAGATGTGTTTGTGTGTGTGACTGGGGAGGGGCGACAATAATGTCTTTCTTACGGATGAAAGCGATTATTATCAAAGAATTTCGCCAACTGTCACGGGACAGGATCACCTTCGGCATGGTGGTGATGATCCCGTTAATCCAGCTGTTACTCTTTGGTTATGCCATTAATACCGATATTAGACAAATCCCCATCGCGGTGGTTGATCAAAGCCAAAGCACTGCTGGGAGAGTGATTATTGAGTCGGTTAAAGTGACACAGGTTGTTCAAGTGACACAGCGTTATGCCACGGTTCAAGAGGCTGAGCTTGCCATTAAACAAGGTGAAGTAAAGGCCGCTTTAATTCTGCCTAACGATTTAACCCAGCGCATGATGCAACAGCGGGTGTTAGGTCAATGGATTGTTGATGGTTCTGACACTATGATCAGCTCCGCCATTTTGGCTTTGCAGTCAATGCCGCTAACTGACTTTGATTTTGACATCCGCCCGCAAACGATAAAAACCTTTGAGGTGGTGTTGTATTACAACCCAACGAGGCGCTCAGCGGTTAACATTGTGCCGGGATTATTAGGGGTCATTTTGACAATGACGATGATTCTATTTACCAGCACCGCCATTGTTAGAGAGCGAGAAAGAGGTAATTTGGAGTTGTTGATAACTACGCCAGTTAACCCAATGGAGCTAATGATCGCCAAAATTGTGCCGTATATTTTTGTTGGCTTGGTTCAAGTCGGGATTATTCTGGGTTTAGGTCATGGCATATTTGATGTGCCTATCAATGGCTCGCTGACGCAAATTTTATTGGGTACATTACTTTTTATTTCAGCAAGTTTAACCCTAGGGTTGATGATATCGACAGTCGCTAACACTCAGTTACAAGCTATGCAAATGACCGTGTTTGTGTTGTTACCATCCATTTTACTGTCTGGGTTTATGTTTCCCTATGAGGGCATGCCGGTGTTGGCGCAGTGGATATCTGAAGTTCTGCCTGCAACTCATTTTATGCGGCTTATTCGTGGCGTTGTAGTGCGAGAAGCTGATTTAATTGACTTGTGGCGAGACACATTATGGCTTGCAGGATTTACCTTCATCGGGGTAATCATTGCTGCTAGTCGCTTTAAAAAAACCTTAGATTAGACAGGTGTAACCCTAGGGGTTGAATCATATTGGTATATTAGTTTATATGCAGGTAAGGGAAGTTGTTGGATATTAATTTACTGTTTTTGTTGCTTATGTTTTAGAACAGACGACTGAATAACGTTAAAATAGAAATTAACATGTCACGATTTTTTCTTTGACTATTTAATTGCTCAACTGTTTTGAGTGTTTTTTAGTCAAACATTATATTTTTATAGAGTGCTTTATAATTAAGCACTTTATGCCTTAATTCAAATTTTTAGAGAGAATATTATGACAATTGAGATGATTATGATTGGCATAGCGATCTTAATTGTCATCGGTATTTTACTGCACCATCCATCACGCACTTTAGGTATTCCATCATTGCTGATTTTTATGGGGGTAGGGTTAGCGCTAGGCAATGGAGAATTTAATTTTGTGTACGATAATCTTGCTCAAACTGCCTGGATAGGTGGGCTTGCTTTGAATGTCATTGTGTTTGTTGGCGGACTAAATACTTCAAAAGATAAAATTACCGTGGCCTATAAAGAGGGCGGTGTTCTGGCTTCATTTGGTGTGTTGTTCACTACGATCTTCTTTGCCGTGATCCTTTATGGTTTGCTCGATTTTGATTTTATTACTTGCCTTTTGTTTGCGGCAATAGTGTCTTCAACTGATGCTGCTGCGGTGTTTTCAATACTTGAGTCCAAAAAGCTTAAGCTCAAAGAGCGAACTGACACAGTGCTTGAGTTCGAATCAGCGACCAATGACCCTGTCGCCATGTTGATGGTGATTGTATTAACCGATATGGTGCTTTCATCTAGCCAAACAATTGCACTCCCTAACTTGGCCATGAACCTGCTGACTCAAATTTTGGTCGCTATTGTGGTTGGCGGGCTGATTGGCAAAATCGCAGTGATTTTACTTAGTAAAATAAATTTATCTGAATTTGGTTTAATTCCTGTGTTTGTGTTGGCCACATTTATTATTGCCACTTATGGTGCTGAAATGCTTGGTGGCAATATTTTACTGGCCTCTTATATTGTCGGGGTGGTGATAGGAAATGGTATAAAGCGCGGTCAATTGGTTAATGTGCACTTTTTTAATAGTCTATCTTGGTTGGCGCAGGCGTTAATGTTTATCGTGCTCGGGTTACAAATTTTCCCGCAAACATTAATCACAGTGTTTTGGGCTTCGATTATTCCTGCATTGCTATTAATTTTTGTTGCTAGGCCATTAGCTGTACAGTTGTGTTATCTGCCGTTTGTTAAAGCCAGTTGGAAAAAGCGATTGTTTATCTCAATGATTGGTTTAAAAGGTGCAACACCTATTGTGTTTGCACTGATACCTGCTGCAGCAGGTGTACCTGGCTCAATCGAGATTGTGCACATGGTGTTCTTTTTTGTGCTTTTCTCAGTATTTATTCAAGGCGGTGCTATTGCGCCATTAGCCAGTAAACTTGGATTAGAGCAAACAAATAAAGAGCCTTAGGCTATCTTTCCTTTTTAGATCTAGCTTAAATTATCACAGTGTTTGAGCTAGTGAGTATCTTAGCGGCTTTGGCCGCTTCAATTTTAGACCATACCTTGTCATGAAAATAAAACACCACAGTATTCACAGCGGGCTCTATTAACGCTACAGCACCGCCAATGACTATGCTGCCAGTGAGTAAATAGGTAATGGTGAATGCGACACTGAAATGTAAAATCGCAAAACTGATGGTTTTTTTCATAATAGCGTCGCCTTAACATGAATTAATAGGATGATTGTTACTATACCGACACGATAACAATTCTCATTTGTATTTAAAGTGGTATTTATCAATTAGGTTAAAAGGCTGACTCGATTAGCTTTAACAAGCTAAAAAAATAGACCTATAAAGGTCTATTTTTGATGTGGGCTGTAGTTTGACTTAGTAATGCCAAGGAAATTTTGTGAAATCCTGATCGCGTTTTTCTAAAAAGGCATCACGTCCTTCCTGGGCTTCATCGGTCGCATAAGCTAAACGTGTCGCTTCACCAGCAAACAGTTGTTGGCCAACTAAACCATCGTCAGATAAATTGAATCCGTATTTAAGCATGCGCATAGCTGTCGGTGATTTACTGTTAATCTCCTTTGCCCAGACTAACGCTTCGGTTTCCAGTTCCACGTGGGGAATAGAGCGGTTCACCATGCCCATTTGTACGGCTTCATCTGCAGAGTAGTTAAAGCCTAAAAAGAAAATTTCTCGGGCACGTTTTTGACCAACCATTTTTGCTAAGTAAGCACTGCCGTAGCCTGAGTCAAAGCTACCTACATCAGGATCGGTTTGCTTAAATATGGCATGTTCTTTAGACGCTAGGGTCAGATCGCACACCACATGTAAACTGTGGCCGCCGCCAACAGCCCAACCAGGTACAACGGCAATCACCACTTTAGGCATAAAACGGATAAGACGTTGTACTTCTAATATATGTAGTCGCCCCATTCTAGCAATATCTGGTTTGCCTTCTTCAGCACCTTCATATTTGTAGCCATCCTTGCCACGAATGCGTTGGTCACCGCCAGCACAGAAAGAGTATTGGCCTTTTGCCGATGGGCCATTCCCCGTGATCAATACGCAGCCTACATCTGACCACTGTCTTGCATGGTCTAGCGCCATATAGAGTTCGTCTACAGTCTTAGGGCGAAATGAATTTAAGCAATCAGGACGATTAATCGCAATCCTCACCGTTCCTTGATCTTTTGCGCGGTGATAAGTGATATCTTCAAAATCGAAACCACTAACAGTATCCCAAAGCGATGGGTTAAATATATCAGAAACCTGTTCAGTCATTATTTACTAGCCTTTTTCAATCAATTATCCAAAGGCTAGGCTGTATTAATATGCAGGTCAATCTAGCGAGGATAAATCTGTTAACTAAATCTTATCGCAAATAAATTGCAAATTTTCGCGACTAAACACTGGATGACTGGCTTTAGAATTTAAGCAATATTCTTGTTTAAAGTCAGCAATAGCTTCACTGTCGGTGAAGACGCCATCGAGTTCGCGGATTTCTATGGTAGACAAGCGCTCGTAGATTTTTTCTTTTAGTGCCGGAATTTTAGTATCAATCCGTTGAATCTTTGTTCCCGTCATCGAGGATAATTTTTTATCAGCAGAAATAAAAATGCTTTTAACATAATCAATAGGCTCATCGAGCTTATTTGTTTCTGTTGCAAAGTAATACAATATGCCAGCTATGATGGCTAAACCTATCCAACCTCTCATTTTTCTGTCCGAGTTAATGTTAGAAAGGTATATACTATTCCAGTTTCTTTGTAATGTTAATGTAGTAAGGCTGTAAAATGACAATAGAATCGAAGCCCAAAGATTATTCGAAACAAAATCGAATAAAGATTCATCAACCCGACGCCAGTAAAGCGGACCGTTTCAATCCCAGTAATAGTATCTATGTGCGTGCTGTAGACGGGCTGTGGACTCGTGTTCGTCGTCGCATGGGGTGGGTTTCCATGTTGTTCTTTTTAATACTACCTTGGATCCCATGGGGTGACCGTCAAGCAGTATGGTTCAACCTTGCAGAGCAAAAGTTTCATGTGTTCGGTTTAACCATCTGGCCTCAAGACCTTACCTTATTAGCTGCGCTATTTATGATCGCCGCCTTTGGCTTATTTTTTGTGACGACATATCTAGGCCGAGTATGGTGTGGCTATACTTGTCCGCAAACGGTATGGACATTCATATTCATCTGGTTTGAAGAGAAGTTTGAAGGTGCGCGTAATAAGCGAATTAAGCTAGACCAAATGCCGTGGAGTTTTGACAAATTATGGCGCAAAACCGCTAAGCATACTGCTTGGGTATTGGTGGCTTTACTTACTGCCATGACCTTTGTGTCATATTTTGTTCCTACCCGTGAAGTGTATATCGACGTATTTACGCTGAATGCTGATGGCAGTATCTATTTCTGGGTGATTTTCTTTACCCTAGCAACCTATGGCAATGCTGGCTGGATGCGGGAAATCATGTGTATTCACATGTGCCCCTACGCTCGATTTCAGGCAGCAATGTTCGATAAGAATACATATATAGTTGGTTATGATACCAAACGGGGTGAAACCCGCGGTCCCCGTTCACGTAAAGCTGATCCAAAAGAAATGGGCTTGGGCGACTGTATTGACTGCGACTTATGCGTACAAGTTTGTCCAACAGGCATTGATATCCGTAATGGTCTGCAATACGAATGCATTAATTGTGGTGCTTGTATTGATGCGTGCGATACCACAATGGAACGCATGGGTTATGACAAGGGCTTAATCAGTTATACCACCGAAAACAAATTAGATAACATTCAAGAAAAAGTCTTAAGACCTAAACTTGTGGGTTACGGTGTCGTACTAACCGTAATGATACTCTTATTCATTTATGCAAGTGCTACCATAGCGCCAGTGAGAATGGATGTAATTAGAGATCGTAATGCACTATATCGTGAGAATAGCCGCGGCGAGATAGAGAATACTTTTACCATTAAAATTCTCAACAAGACCGAATATCAACATGATTATAAGTTAAGTGTCGATGGGCTTGATAATGCCAAGTGGATAGGACCAGACAATGTCAGCATTGCCGCAGGTGAAGTACTGACCTTACCTATTAGTGTCGCGGTAGACCCTGTAGTCCTAAAACGCAGTGTGACTAACATAAATATTGTTGTAGAAACCCAAATTAATGGTGAAAAGGTGATAACCACCCAAGAAACCCGCTTCTTTGGGGAATAATAAACAACGATAAAAAAGCTAAATTCAGCATAAAAAGGGACGAATAGTCCCTTTTTTGTACGTTATGAGCAATATTTGCGCCATCAATCTGTGTTTTGTAAAAAACTTTAAAAAAGGGGTTGCGCAAAAATCTTAGCTCCCTATAATGCGCATCCACTGACACGGCACAGCGCGAAAGCAAAGTAGCAAGTCAGGTTGATTTGAAACAAAAAAACTTCGGTTTTAAGCTCAAATCAACAGCGAAAAGAAAGTTTGAAAAAACACTTGACGCAGACAAGGG
>NZ_BMOT01000011.1 GCF_014647215.1 Shewanella aestuarii | reverse complement strand
AATGCCTTGCCTAAACGCGTGTAAATTCTTGCTGAAATCGAGCATCTTCAGGTTGTTTGGGTATATAATCCTAAACAGCTTCATAGTGACTGAGCAAGCTAGTCACACTTCACTTTTTTCAATTTTCGATTCAAACCTGTTGATTTTTCACCTCCAGAAATGGAGATAAACTCTTGTGTAAACTCGAGTTGCAGTTGAGTTTGATTTCGCACACCTTCTTGCTCAAAAGAGTAAATCACATCGGCCAGATTAGAAGACGTAGCAACGCCAACAAACTCCCCTAACCTTTTATCTTTGAAAGCGGGTAACCAATGATAAATGCCGTTAAGATTATCGCCTGTACGTTTGACTATGATAATTTCTATATCGGTTACGCCCTCAAAAGAATGAATATTTTTGTAGCAAGTGGTTATTTCAACCTGACTAGAATCATCATTAGAGTTATCCAACTTTTGCGCCGAACAGCCAATTTGTAGCAAGAGGAACAACAACATCAAAGTGATATTTTGTACATTATGCATAAACAATTGCACCTAAGTGACGATAATCACGCCCCATTTTTAACAACTAAAGTCATTGTCAATTTTTGGCTGAGCAAATAAAAAAGCTCATGCGTAAACATGAGCCTTATATTTGTTATTTCGATCATTAATTAAAATGGCATTTTCATCCCTGGTGGTAATTGCATACCGCCAGTGACTTCTGCCATTTTAGTTTTCTGGTTTTCTTCTACACGACGGGCTGCATCATTGCAGGCTGCTGCAATTAAATCTTCCAGCATTTCTTTGTCGTCTTCCATTAAGCTTGGATCTATTTCCACACGACGCACATTGTGTGTACCCGTCATTGTCACTTTCACTAAGCCAGCACCTGATTCACCAGTCATTTCCATACGGGCGATTTCTTCTTGCACTTTAGCCATTTTGTCTTGCATCATTTGGGCTTGCTTCATCAAGTTGCCCATGCCGCCTTTTCCAAACATAATTAAGTCTCTTTTCTATTAAATAATGGGTTTTAGCAAGGTGCCAAATTGGCCTAATCTTACTGAAATTATCTCGATTAGCAAACTGGTAAATGTAAATTTGCGAGTCTGCTAACCTATTGAAGCCATTTAGGCTAAATCTTTTACTGTCGGTTGATTCAAAATGAAACTGAATGATTAATCCAACAATGCAGGGATAAGCTGCGCCACATTAGTCAGCTGCTCTTGTGGATACACAACCGAATCGGCATCTAACTGCGCCGCAAGTTGGTTTATCATCCATTGCACATGATCATCGGCCAATATTGACTGTTTAGCCTGTTGCACTAATTCTTTATGAAAACGTTTACGTAACTCAAGTGGGGTTTCGCGATTAGCGTCTTGACCAATATCGACAATGACCTGAATATCCTGTTCTAAAAATGCTGACAACCCCACTTGAAGCTGTTCAATGGCAATATCAGCACATAAATGTTTTTGATCCGGCTTTAAGGTTAACTGTATGGGGTTCGACACTGCTTGGCATAAAGAGTTCACCCCAAGTTGACGCACTCGTCCACCCACTTTGACTTGCGCCATCACTTGATACCAATGCAGATCAACTTCATTTCCGGTAATCTTATGACCAATGTCACTCAGCTCAATGGCACTAAGTTCAGTAGATCTATGTTCAATGATGTTAGCCTCAGTGATGTTAGCCTCAGTGATGCCAGTCTCTGCAAGGGCCGCTAAGCTTGTGTGGCTATCATCTTGCACAATTAACTCAACAGCTTTTGCCGTAACCATTTGTTCATTGGTTAACGCTGTTGTTTCGACATGGGTTGCAGAAGTGGATTCAGCAGTGTCAATTGCAACCATTTCGGCTTGCTGAGCGGCATTTAATGCTAGCTCTTCTGCCGATGGTGCTTCCCAGGGGGGGCGGTCATATATATCGGGAGACTTTTTTTCAGCTGAAGCATTATCTGGCTGCCTTAGTGAGTGCGTATGCTGCGCCGGTTCATCAACCATTGAAGGTTGTGGCGAATGAGCCGGTTCATCCGATTTAATATCGACTGTATTCACTGCCCCCAGTTTCGCCTGCGATGCGGTAATTTTAGCTTGCTGTTTATCTGCAGCCTTTTTATTGGACGCATCAGCTTCATCCTGAGCTTTATGCGCGCTGACTTCAGCTAATAACGAGTCCCTGCTGGCGAGTACTAAATCTAAAATATCATCTAATGGATCGAGTTCAGCTTCATCAGCGGACGCAATTATCGAAGCTCCCCACTGCGGTTCATCAATGGCAGCATTTTGCCTTAATGCATCTTCTTTCGCTGCCGATGTAGCTTGAAAGGAAGTTTCAGATTGCTGATTATAAGCAAGATAATCTTCATAATCGCTGTTACTGTCATCCTCTTCATTTTGAGGATAATCAGCATCAAAGTAAGCGTCATCTTGTACTGAAAAAGAGGATGGGTCCTCTGTTATTACTCGATTTGTGCCAGCTTGAGATGAAGGAACGTTAAGAGCTTGAGTGAGTGTTTCATCAGCCGCATTAGGTTTATCCAGCTCCTCAACTGCGTCTTTAGCATTTGTTGCTTGAGTGGCATCATTTGCGGTTAAGGGTGCTGGCTCAATGAGAGTTTGTGATTCATCATTGCTGTTGATATTTTGCTTATCTAACCCAGTTAGCTCCTGACTGCCAGTTTTAACACTAGCAGAGTGAACAAACCCCATACTTTCTGCTTGGTTAAGCAACATAGCTTGTTGGGCAATTAACTCTGCACAGTCATCGGATTCGGCCAATGTATGCGTATTTTCTGGCTTACTGTCGGCATTCTCATCAAAGTCTCCATCCGTTAAAGCCAAGGATGATTCTGATGCAGGCTTAGATGCCAACGCAGATTTCTCAGAATTCGATGCAGAATGGATTGGTTCAACAACAAGGGCCAAGTTATCACTACTCGCTTGTTTATCCATTGCGTTGACGTGAGAATTTGCAGCACTCAGCGCATGAACGCCATGATCAGTGTCAGACTTTGGGCGAGTCTCTGTGACCTCTTGGGGTCTTTCATCTATGGGGGGTAACTCTAATTTAGCGGCGGTATCCGTAACCCAACGTTTAGTCTGCTTTTCCGGCACAAAAGCAACGGCTCTTAACAGGGCCATTTCTAAACCCGATTTAGGATCAGGAGCAAAAGGCAAGTCTTTGCGTCCAGCTAATAGCATTTGATAATAAAGCTGAATTTGTTCTGCTGATATTTGCTGAGCAAAAGCCAATATTTGTTCGCTATATAAAGAGGATTGCGCTGCTGCTGGAGCAAATTGGGTTAAAGTAATTTGATGCAGTAATTCTAACAAACTGCGTAACACTTCCTGTGCATCCGCGCCAAAAGCGAGCACTTTAGCAACTGTTGTCATCAAAGGTTCAATATCGGCATCACAAAGGGCTTTCAGTAAAGCAATCACTTGCTGTTGATCAATACTGCCAAGCATTGATTGAACCTGCTGGTGCATCACTTGCCCAGAGCCAAATGCAATCGCCTGATCCGTTAAACTTAATGCATCACGCATACTGCCATTGGCAGCTTTGGCTAACAGAGTTAATGCTTGGTTCTCAAATGGTAATTGCTCTTGAGTTAATACAAAATCGAGTTGCTTGGCAATTTCATCTTGCGACAGACTTTTTAAATTAAATTGTAAACAGCGCGATAGCACAGTGACCGGTAATTTTTGAGGGTCGGTTGTTGCTAACAGGAATTTTACGTGCTCTGGCGGTTCTTCTAAGGTTTTTAATAACGCATTAAAACTGCTACGAGACAGCATGTGCACTTCATCAATAAGGTACACTTTATAGCGGCCGCGTGAAGGACGATATTGGACGTTATCTAATAACTCGCGAGTGTCATCCACTTTGGTACGCGAAGCCGCATCAACCTCAATTAAATCGACAAATCGACCTTGAGCAATTTCTTCACAACTTGAACAAACACCACAAGGATTTGCTGTCACGCCCTGTTCGCAATTTAACCCTTTGGCAAACAAACGCGCTAAACTGGTTTTACCCACGCCGCGAGTACCAGTGAATAAATAGGCATGATGCAAACGTTGTTGGCTTAATGCATTAGTTAGCGCCAGTAACACATGCGCTTGACCAACCATTTGCTCAAATTTGGCAGGGCGCCATTTACGGGCTAACACCTGATAAGACATGCAATTCCCCAAGCTAAACAGTGCGGGAATAACTCCCACTAATTACGCCAAACAATAACATGCAAAACTGCTACAGGCTATTGTTTGGCTGCTATTAGCTGGCTTTATCAACAATTGTGGGTGGATAAATTATCGATTTACTCGCCTTCGAATTCGCACAAGCTTAACACTTCGATACCCATGGATTTTAATCGTGCTTCACCGCCTATTTCTGGCAGTGATATAACAAAAGCGGCATGTTCTACTTCACCACCTAATTGGCGAATAAGTTTTACCGTAGCTTCAATCGTGCCACCGGTAGCAAGTAAATCATCAATCACCAGCACTTTGTCTTCAGCATTGATGGCATCGGTGTGAATTTCTAATGTATCTTTACCATATTCAAGCTCATAAGTTTGGCTTATTGTGGCACGAGGTAATTTTCCTGGCTTACGTACTGGAACAAAACCAATACCGAGCTCAAGTGCTAACGGTGCTCCAAATAAGAACCCACGCGCTTCCGTACCAACTACTTTGGTAAATCCCTTAGATTGATAATGTGCGACCAATAAAGCAATTGTTGCTTTGTAAGCTTCAGCACTTTCTAAAAGACTGGTGACATCACGGAACATAATGCCTGCTTTTGGATAGTCAGGAATGGTTTTAATGCTTTGCTTGATCAGCGCTAAACTGTCTTTATTCATCATAATGAAAACTCTTTAAATGGGGTTTCAATAAAAAAGCCCCTTAGGGGACTCGTTTAACAATTAACAGGATCTTAAGCCTGTTGTGAATGGCATGCAACCATTGCGCTATTAATCTGTTAACTCTGGGAGCTGCCACAAATAAATCAACAAACCACATAGCATCACCAACAACATCACCTTTACCCAGATTAACGGCACCACGCTAATGCTGATGGCAAAACTGAGTGTGGTCATTATCATAGCGCGGCGTTTTAAGGTTTTGTTTAACGCACCTTTAGTTTGCCAATTGTTTAATGCTTCAGAAAACCAAGGGTGGCTCATTAACCACCTATGTAGGCGTTCACTTGAACGCGCAAAACAAAATGCTGCTAATAAAATAAATGGCACTGTTGGCAATAAAGGTACGACTATCCCTATCACACCAAGTAACAAACTCAGTAAACCGACAATAAGATATAAGCCACGCTTTATCACCATAACTTTTAACCAACCTCAAAACAAAAAACCACTCCTTAATGAGTGGTTTATAACACTAAAGCACATTGTAGCCTAAATTAGTGTTTAGATTAAGCCTGCAAACTTTAACCAAGATAATGATGCTGGCAATGTTGGAATAAGTAAAACAAGAATAAAACCAATTAAATAAAAGGCATTAAATGGATCTTTAAACGGCTCGTTCATGGAATGTCCTTGGGCAAAAGTACAGAGTATTGTTGAACTTGTGTTCGAGTTAACATAAAACCGCTGTGCGCGCGGATAAAATGTGAACTTCCTCACAACGCGCGCATTCTACTTCTATTAATTCCCAATAAAAACCATAAATATTTTAAGGCTTATTTGCTATCAATTAACGCGTGGTCACGACTATGCCCTTTTCAACCATTTGCTTAAGCATCTGAACGCAGCCGTTTGTCATAGTGTCAGGGTGCATATGCGGGTAAAACCCGATGAGCTCATGAATAATCTCGTCGAAGCTGATACTCGTTTGTTGTTGAGTACGCTGTTCGATTAACGCTAAAACTTGCGCTGTGAGAGGGTTTAATTGCAAAAATGAAACTTCCTCTTCCACATTACGATACACACAGAAAAACTGTGGCTGTGAAGGTGGCTCAATCGGTTGATAATCAACACTAATATGTTGAACATCATATTGATACTGCGCTACTTTGGCGCAAACAGACAGCTGCAATGGTTTGGATAGTAGTAAATCGGCTTCTAATATTTGTTGCTGATCGCTCAATTGTTTAGTGGCGACAACTAACTCTAACCATTCATAGTGCGCTAGCTCCAGTAAAAACTTAGGATCAGAGTCTTTAATTTCATATTGCTGTAAAAATGCCAAAAACTCCCCTGCTATTTCAACAAAGATTGGCGTGTGGCAGTTATGTTCAGCAAAAAATTGCTGTACTAAAGCTAACCAATCCTGCTCTTCATAGAGGCTTTTAAGCACAGGAAAGGCGCTTGAAACAAAACCATTCACATTATTAAAAAATAGCTCACGGTAAATCACCATTCGTCTTGGTTCAATACCATTGGGTAAGGGTTGGCTTGGATCACGGATGTAATCCATAAAGCCCTGCTGAATATCAGTAAACTTCATTAGGCTTTCCTTACTTTCAAAGCATCATTAGCATGTTGCTGATAGGCGTGGATTTGATTAATTTCACCCAATAGGATTTCAGTGGGCGGGATATTAAAGTCGCGCTCTAATAGCGTGGGACGCACCCCGTGAATTTCATAGCAGCTTTGTAACAAAGTCCATACGGGATCGATGATATCAGCACCATGGGTATCAACCATTAAATCGATATCTTCTTGGTAATGTCCAGCAATATGCAAATAGGCGATGCGTTCTGTTGGCATAGATGCCAAAAATTTATGCGCATCATATTGATGATTAATGGAGTTTACATAAATGTTGTTTACATCAAGTAACAGTTTGCAGTCAGCTTCAGCAAGCACAGCATTGACAAATGCTTGTTCAGTCATCTGCGCACCAGGCGCGGCATAAAAGGACACATTTTCTAAAATAAACGGCCGCTCTAAAATATCTTCAACTTGTTTGATGCGTTGTGCGGTATGGATAACAGCTTCATCAGTGAACGGAATTGGCATGAGGTCGTACATATGGCCAGTCCCAGAACAATAACTTAAATGTTCTGAATACACCTCAATATGGTGTAAGTCTAAAAAGCGTTTAATGTTTTGTACAAAGTCGGTATCAAGCGGTGCTGGGCTACCAATTGATAAAGATAAGCCATGACAAAAAAAAGGATGTTGTTCAGTAAGTTGTTTGAATTGACGACCATATTTGCCACCAAGGGTCATCCAGTTTTCTGGAGCGACTTCAAAAAACTCAATTTGTGGCGGCGTTAACTGACAAAACTCAGTTAGCATTTCTCGTCTTAGACCCAAGCCAACCATTGCAGTTGAAGCCACTTTATCTTTGATGGACATAAAAGACCCTTACAGCAAGATAGTTATTTATCATTAATAGAAATAGATAAATTTCAACAGAGTATAAATAAGATAAGGCCTGAAAACAGGCCTTATTTAGAAAGTCGTTAACTGATTAAAAGATAATTATCTTTTACCGCCACATTGACCTTCTTGAGATTTTTCCATGTTAGCTTTGGCTTCTTTACCTTGCTCAACAGCTTTCTTCATATCGCCACCACACTTACCTTCACCACATTTACCTTCTTTGGCTTTTTCAGCAGACTTTTTCATGTCGCCACCGCACTTGCCTTCGCCACACTTACCTTCTTTGACTTTTTCAGCAGACTTTTTCATGTCGCCGCCACATTTGCCTTCACCACACTTACCCTCTTTGGCTTTTTCAGCAGACTTTTTCATGTCGCCGCCACATTTACCTTCTCCGCACTTACCTTCACCACCATCTAATTGGTAACCTTGGGTTAATTGCTCAAAACCAAAGGGATTTGCTTGTGCTTCTGTTGCTATGCCAGCACTCATTACTACTGCACCTAAAGCGACTGCGAGGGTAGTTTGCTTAACTGAGTTCATATTATGATTCCTTTTAAAAAATTGAATGATGACCAACATCATTGCTGGCTTACAGATATAGACCTAGTGAGCTAATAATATATTTCAAAAAAATATTATTTATTTTAACTCGGTCACTTTAATCGACCCCGACTGTGCTAGGAAATGATCAAGATAGTTAATCATAGAGTATATCGTGATGGTTTCAATACGTTTTTAGTTTTTAAATTGTTAGCAAGTAAAACTAACACTGGCATAGTGCATGTTTAAGGTTAAAATAGCGCCCTTTATCCAAGCTGAGAGAATACTGTGCGACTTGTATTAGCACCGATGGAAGGTGTAGTTGATAATTTAATGCGTGATATTTTATCTACTATTAACCCGTTTGATTTAGTCGTCACCGAGTTTGTTCGCGTGGTGGATCAACTGCTACCCGAAAAAGTCTATTACAAACTCTGTCCTGAGTTACACAAAGATGGCTTAACCCCAAATGGCACTCCCGTTAGAGTACAATTACTCGGTCAAGAACCAAACTGGATGGCTGAAAACGCATTTAGGGCGGTTGAGCTAGGTTCGCGTGGTGTGGATGCTAATTTTGGTTGTCCAGCGAAAATAGTCAACAGAAGCAAAGGTGGCGCAGTATTACTGCAGTACCCTGATAATATACATAATATAGTGAAAGCGATGCGCCAAGCTGTACCAGCTCATCAGCCAGTGACAGCTAAAATTCGTTTAGGCTACGAAGATAAATCACTCTTTATGGAAAATGCACTTGCGATATATGAAGCAGGAGCAACAGAAATTGCTATTCATGCACGCAGCAAAGTCGATGGCTATAAGCCGCCTGCCTATTGGGAATATATTACTGAAGTCAAAAAGCGTTTACCTATCCCTGTTATTGCCAACGGTGAAATTTGGAGCGAGGCGGATGCGAAACGGTGTATGGATGTTACCGGTTGTGACAATATTATGATTGGCCGCGGGGCGATTTCATTACCTAACTTAGGCGCTTGCATTAAGCTGGGTAGCAAACCATATACTTGGGAAGAAACCTTAAATTTATTATTAAGTTATACCCAAAAACAGGTTGATGATAAGAAGTCAGACTATCTGCCAGGACGCATTAAGCAATGGTTTTGTTATTTAAATAGGCAATACCCTGAAGCTGATGCACTGTTTCGCGAGTTAAGAGTGTTTAAAACCGCAAATGAGATTGTCACCGTTCTCAATAATGCGCAAAAAAATATTGTGTAAAAATCAACCTCCCCTAACAAGCCTTTTCAGCATTGTCATTAGCTATTTGTGTGGATTAACAAAGTTTAATCCACACATGCCATTTGCACACAAAAATCTCACTCAGACTTGATCTTCGTCATAACTCGCTTTTTTCAAGCTCGTAGAATAACAAGCTATATTGATCATCTCTAATAAAGGTTATGTGGTGAAAAATCAGGATATTCGAGCCCAATTGTCAAAAATTGAAGCACAGCTAAGAGCCGAAATTAGGCTGGAGCTTTTACAGCATCATATCGACAATCAACAACTCAATACGATTCAACAAATGGACTTATCTAACCTTATCGATTATCTAAGTGAAATCAAACTATCTGATACTTGTTTATTTGAACGTTTGATGCGATTAGATGCTGCTGTATGTCAACTTGATTTAGGCTTGTATGGATTATGTTCTGATTGTGAATCCGAAATAGAAGTATCACGTTTACAACAGGATCCAACAGAGCAGCGTTGCAGTGTTTGCGCATCTCGTTATCAGCAAGAACATCGCCATGAGTTACGTTTAAATCATTAAAGCCCATGAAAGATTCAATAGGCTATGCCATGTTTTAATAGCTAGCCCAATAAAAAACCTCCGCAAGCGGAGGTTTTCAGTTACTAGGGTTTGTTAATTCACTTAAAACTTTTGATTTAGGCGCAGATAGAATGTACGCCCTAACACGTCATATAAACCGACGTTTACATCTCTATAATCGGCATAGTCATATACTGTTGGCGCTTCTTCATCAAACAAGTTGTTAACACCAACAGTGATAGATCCGTTCATTGAATGATTGTAAGCAAACTGAATATTATGCTTAAAGTAAGTATCGTAATCAGCATAGCTATCGTAATCTTCTAGTTCACGCCAGTATTCTGCAGACTGACTACCGATGTAGACAGTTGTCCAAGCTGCGCTAAAGTCATCGTAACTCCAACCTACAGCAAAGTTACCTCGTAGATCTGGGTAATCAGTAGAACCAGAATAATCAATCATCGCTGATTCAGCATCATCCTGTTTCTTGAACTCAAGTACTTTTGATAAGTCTAACTTAAAGTTCCAGTCGCCTATGCTACTTTCTAAGTTGTATGCAGTAACGAAGTCAATTCCAGAGGTTTCAACTGTTGCAATATTACGTACACCAGATTCAATGTATTCAATTTTACCGTCTGAACCACGTGTAACGTAAGCTGATGTGCCTTCACGCAGTTCGTCACGTAAAATGTCATCTACACCTACAGATTCAATCTTATTATCGTAAGTAATTGAGTAGTATGAAAGCTCCATATTCCAGCTATCAGTAACATTCCATACTGAGCCTAAAGTAAATGAATTACCTTCTTCCGCTTCTAGATTTGGGTTGCCACCGAACCATGTTTTATGTTGTTGATTTGGATCACAGTAAGTTGCATCTACATTACCTTGCTCGTTACACCACAAGTTATCTAATGATTTTTCAAAGCTTAATGCTTGCGATGAGAACATCTCACCCATATTAGGTGCGCGGAACGAGTCACCGTAACTAGCACGTAATAGCAATGAGTCTACTGGGCGCCAGCTAAGACCTAACTTGGGAACAACTGCATCAAATGTTGATGAATTAACAATGTCACCCGTTGCACCTGTTAATTTACCTTCTTGCTCGTAACGTTCATAGCGAACAGCAGCAGAAACTTCAACATTTGCAGGTAAGCCCATTTGGAACTCTAAATAACCAGCGGTGCGATCACGAGTTGCATTTACATCATCACCACCTGAACCGCCTGAAATAATACCCGCCGCTGATTCTGGATCTGAAGTTTGTTTAAAGTCGATCATTTCATATTCAGCACCTGCGACCATGGCTAAACTGAAAGAGCCATCATCGATTAGTAACGTAGAGACTAAACCATCAATTTGGGTACTTTCAAATTTACCTTGGTATACCCCCGTATGTGCTGCAGCACCATACAGTTCAGTCATTTGCGATTCCCACTCGGTATATGACAAACCAGAAGTATTAAAAATATCGTAGTTACCTGTGCCTATTTCACGTTGAATAATGCTGTCATTAATTAGGTTATAGTTAAATGAGTTCGTTGTAGAAGCTGAACCTTGAACATTGAACTCCCAATCGAATCCATTACCAACATCAGCAAACCCAACTAAACCACCTAGGATATCAAAATTATTAGTTTCAGTTAATGTGTCACGCTCACCAATCTGTACAGAACGCATGTAAACTGTCACATCTTCCCCACCTGTTGAAGCATATGGGTTATATGGGTTGTCAGCTGACATTACTGGAAAGTTAGTTGATACAGGTGTACCTGCATAACGTGTTTCTGTTTCAGCTAAAGAAGCTGATGCACGACCACGAAATTGAATATCATCTGTAATGTCATAGCTAAAATTAGATAGGAATGAGTTTCGTGTTGAATCACCAAATAGCTTAGTTACTTCACCATAACTGTATAAACAGCGACCATCAGATATTGAAACTGTGTTCTCGACTTGGTCACATAAAGCTGAATTATCTACCCAACCAGAACTCGAAACACCATTAGGTACTGAACTGAAAGTACTATAAGCACCATAAGATGGGTTATCTAAATTCCATACATCGCGATCCATAACCGCTTTGGTGTCATAGTATTCGTAGGTTAAAGTTAAATTCCCCTTATCAGTATTAAAGCCTGTAGCAAGTGAAAAACGCTCAGCATCACCACCCTCAACATCAGGCATCTCTAGGCTGTAATCCAGCTGTACACCGTCAAATTCTTTTTTAGTGATGATGTTAATTACGCCTGCAACAGCGTCAGAACCATAAACAGCAGATGCACCATCTCGTAAGATTTCGATACGTTCAACTATAGAGATTGGAATTGAAGAGGTATCAGCTACAGCTCCTGAACTTGAGCTAGTACCTGGCATACGACGGCCATCAAGCAATACTAGAGTAGCAGATTCACCTAATCCACGAAGATTGACACTACTGGTTGAACTCGCCCCAGCACCAAAGCCAGAAACACCTCGCCATGAACCAAAACTATTAATTGCAGAATTATTTAAAACATCGGCAACGGTTTTTTCACCTGACATTGCAATAGCTGAGGCATCTATAACCGTTACTGGAGAAACCGTTTCCATATCAACTTGCTTAATACGTGAACCGGTAACTTCAATTCTTTCAACTTTCTGCGTTTCTTCGGCATAAGTTACACCTGAAAATGCAATACTTGTGGTAGCTGCTGCGAATAAGCCTCTGCGAATGGCTTTAGCCGTTAATGATACAGTATTCATGTTTTTCTCCCTTAAACGTTAACTTATATAACGTAATGTTTTTTATTGTTTTAACGGTTAATAGCTCGTTAACCGCTTAGCTCGATACTGTTAAATGAGTGCTACAAACTCAACAGCTAAAACGATATAAATCCATGAGAAAAACATATTGATACACACGTATAATTCTACGGCTTGGCAACCCCAGTAAAAATCTTACCTATATGCTTACAAACCTTGGAACTCCCCCAGTTGACTATAAAAAGAAGCCAGGATACATCCTGTTGCTAATGAGGCAAAAAAGTTACAGTAGGTTAACGCTTTACACAAACATAAAAAAACCGGCCTATTGGCCGGTTTTTGGGTTAACACTCAGTACTAAAATTTAGAACTTAACGTTAGCACGAACGAAGAAGTAACGACCTAATACATCATACGTGTACGGATCGGTGTTCGAATCGTTGTTACCTGTGAAGTATGGAGGCTCTTCATCAAAAATGTTATTGATACCAGCAGACATACGAACTGTGTTTGTTACATCATAAGAACCAGATAGGTCATGATAGATAATGCTATCTACAGATGGTGCATAACACTTGGTCGTATCAGCTTTACAAGCAAATGAATCCATACCATCGATATAACGCGCTTCGTATGTTGCACTCCAGTCATCAGCTGATGCCGTTAAGTTAAAGTTAGACTTAAACTTAGCGTAAGCACCAACACCACCAGTGATATAACCACGGTAATTAACTGCGTTTCCATCTGGATCATATTCTTCATATGAAGAAAGAATTGATGTATCTAAGCCTGCTTTCCAGCTTAAGTTCAATGCATCAAACACATAAGCTACGTTAACATCAAAACCAGAGGTATTGGTTTCACCAATGTTTTGTAGACCGTTATCAAACTTAATACGACCTGTGTTGTCCATTGAAATGTTAGACGACTGACATAATGAAGTACCAGTATTGATTAATGAACCATCAGCACCTAGACACTGGTTAGCAACATAGTTTGCATCAACAGCGGTGATGGTATTCGTGATACCGATATCGAAGTAGTCAACAGTGAAAGATAGACCTTCAACATAGCTTGGAGAGTAGACTAAACCAATAGTGGTAATGTCTGCTTCTTCTGGTGTGAGTAATTGGTTACCACCAACAGTCACTTCAGCTTGTGTTTGAGAAGTCGCTGGGTGAACAATTTGGTTAAATGATGGAGATTTACCACCGAACAACTCACTAACAGTTGGTGCACGGAAGGCTGTAGAGCGGCCACCACGAACCATTAGGTCGTCATATAAACGCCAAGTTAAACCAAGTTTCCATGTAGTATCTTCACCAAACGTGCTGTAGTTGAAGTAACGCATTGCCGCGCTCATATCAACTTGCTGTGCTAAAGGTAAATCAACTAATAGTGGAATGGCTAATTCAGCATATACTTCATCAACACTGAACTCACCTGCTGTTGCTTCAACACGAGGATCGTTTGCTAAACCTTGAGCGGTTAACGAATCCGGCGTGTAGTGTGCAGACTCTTTACGGTGCTCATAACCTGCAGCAAAACCTAACTCACCTGCGGGTAAATCAACAATACCACCAGACAAAGTACCTGAAAGAATATCTAACTCGCTACCACCACTGTTTAATTCAGTGTAGATATAAGGTGCAATGTTATCACCTTGCCAAGATTCCTGTAGGAAAGGATCAAATTTCCCTTCTAAAACAGCATCATTGATTGAGCCCAAGTTGTGTAAATTAGCTAAGGTATCAACAGAGTCATTCTTACCTTTGTTGTAAGAAGCATCCCATGTCCAACCGTTATCAAATTCGCCTTCAAGACCTAATACAACACGAATAGTGTCAACAGTTTGGCTAAATTGACGTGTGCCAGATTCAACCATACGACGACCGTAACTTACACCTTCACCTGCAGCAACCCAAGGAAGTAATGCATCAGTCATCCAGCCGCCAGCGGCTTTTGGTTGATAAATCCAAGGGTCATTGTTCCAAATTGGCTGAGGCGCCATTTGTTGATCAGACCAACGCTTGGTGTACATAGCTTCAGAGAAGAACATTGTTGAGTCAGTCAGTTCGTAAGTACCCGCGAAGCTTAAGTTTAAGCGCTCCATTGGAGTAGATAAGAAACTGTCTTTTGAATAGTTAAAACGGTCTGCATCAGTAAACTCGTGATATTCACCACCAAGGCCACTTAGGTTCGCACCGTCGTCACCCCAAATGTGACCACCTTCAGAATAAGAGCTACCCGCACAATAAGTCGTTCTGCTACCCGCTGGACCTTTTTCTGCGATTGGACACTCAGAGAAACCACGGTCGGCTTGGCTAGCTTCGCCACGCTTAGTGTACTGAGCATTGATAACCACGTTACCTTTGTCAAACGTGTTACCTAAAGTAAAGTCGATGCTTGTTTCATCAGCATCACCTTGACCAGAAATACCCGTTTGCGCGTTTAATTCTAACCCGTCAAAATCACGCTTTAAAATAACGTTTACAACACCCGCGATAGCATCAGTACCATAAACAGCTGAAGCGCCGTCTTTTAATACTTCAACACGTTGGATCATCGAAACTGGAATAGTGTTTAAGTCAACAGTTGAAGCTGCACCAGTACCAGATGCGATCATACGACGACCGTTAACCAATACTAAAGTACGGTTAGAACCTAAGCCACGTAGGTTCATTGTAGCGTTACCGCCTGAACCGTTGTTAACTGCAGCGTTGGTCATTGCGCCGCCTGAAGATGTCATTTTTTGTAAAACGTCATCAATTGAAGTTGCGCCAGATGCGATAATTGAAGAAGCATCAATAACACTTACAGGGCTTGCTGTTTCCATATCGGTACGTTTAATACGTGAACCGGTAACCGCAATACGCTCAACTTTTTGAACTTGCTCTTCCGCTGCAACAGCAGAAGCCGAAAATAGACTGACAGAGGCAACACTTGTTGCTGCAACTGCTAATAAACTGCTACGAATTGCTTTCGCAGTTAATGAAACTGAACTCATAATAAAACTCCCTGCAACTTAGTTTTAAAAACTTCAAGTTGTTATATTTCTTATAATGTAATTAGCCATATGCTAAATACGGGCAGCATTATTAATGAATAAAAAACGATTAGTCAACATGGGCAACATTTAATAAACAATGTATGCGTTAGTTTACATAACACTTAGCAAAAAAGATTTAAGCTATTGATTAAAAGTGACTTATCGAAAAGTTAAATAAATTTTAACCATATAGAAAATCAAATTAAAACATTAAAGCGCAAAATAAATAACAATTAAAACACAAAGCAAACCATTATCGGTAACACTGTTACAATATTGACACAAACAAGTCATGGATCACACAAATCGTTCGCTCACAAAACAATCAAATTTAATGAAATAATTTTCAAAAGTTGTATTTTATGACGTAAATAAAAAGTGATTGATGGCGATAATTAATTCAATTCGTTCATTTTATTAACTTAACAATTCTTCAATATTTAGCATTAATTTTGATTATATAAGCAAAATAACAAATAATTATCTCTTAACGATCCTCCCTTTTGTTTGAACATCCAGCCATTAAATTAATTCATACTGACATGGCTGTTATGACACAAACGAATTGCGATTAGCATGGAGAGAACCTATTGACATACTTAAGAGCAACTCAATAAGGCATCATGATCGTCAGCTAAATCCAATATAGATGAGTTAACCTTGTTTGCTATACCAAACAACAGTTACTTCAAACTAGGATGAATGGGGGAGTTTCTCGAATTAGCTTGCACAACCAAGGATCGTATCTATCACTTTTACATCTGCGGCAACTTTTTAAATAATTCATTAGCTCAAGTTAGTTGAAGAAGTTGTTCAGAGTAAAACCATGTTATTAAATCAGAATTTTTAACCCACATATTTAAATCATGATATTGGAACCATAGAGATTAACATCTTGATTGGGGGGAGATCAAAAAGAGTAAAAACAATGCTGACGCTAAATTTTGCTCAATAAAAAAGGCGCCGCAGCGCCTTTTACTCATTAGAGCTAAGATTAACGAGTGCGTGGGCACACTTCATCAGCGCTAAAGAAGTAAGCGATTTCACGTTCTGCAGAAGCTAAAGCGTCTGAACCGTGAACAGCATTTTCATCAATGCTTGCTGCGTAATCAGCACGTAAAGTGCCACGAGCTGCATCAGCTGGGTTAGTTGCACCCATGATTTCGCGGTTAGCTAAAACTGCGTTTTCGCCTTCTAAACACTGAACCATGATTGGGCCAGATGTCATGAAAGAAACTAAAGCACCGAAGAAAGGACGTGCGCTGTGTTCAGCGTAGAAGCCTTCAGCTTGTTCTTTAGTTAGGTGAACCATTTTAGAAGCGATGATCTTAAGACCAGCAGATTCAAAACGGTTGTAGATAGCACCAATGTGGTTTTTTGCAACTGCATCAGGCTTGATAATAGAAAAAGTGCGTTCGATCGCCATAACGTGCTTCCTTAATGTGAGCAAGTTTATAAAATTCGCGCGGATTATACGTAATTTAACCGCATAAGCATAGCCTTATACGTAATAAGTTTGTCGGCTTAGCAAACCGCTATCACCCAGATGACAGAGTTATGTGCTATCTAGGCTCAATATTGGTGGACTCACTTAGGATGATATTAATCAAAACGAGAAAACTAAAGACAAGCATGATGAAGACTAAAAGCAACAGACAAATAGATTGAAGAGATGGGAATCACTTTCACGAAAAAAGAATTTCGACCTAAAACAAAGCAGGACAAATGCCCTGCTTTGAAACGTCATCCTAGTAATAGATGTTATTAGCCTTCGCTGACCATATTAATGGTGTATTTTGGGATATCAATCACCATATCACAATCGACAACTTTAGCCTGACAAGATAAACGACTTTCAGGCTCAAGCCCCCATGCTTTATCTAGCATATCATCTTCAAGCTCATCGCTTTCTTCAAGTTGATTAAAGCCTTCGCGAACCACCACATGACATGTAGTACATGCACAAGACTTTTCACAAGCATGCTCAATATGAATGCCATTACGTAAAGCAACATTCAAAATGGTCTCACCAACTTCAGCTTCAAGCACAGCCCCATCAGGACATAATTCAGCGTGGGGTAAAAATACTAACTGTGGCATGTTGTCACCTATATATTGTCAACAGAACGGCCCTTTAATGCCGCCTTAATTGAGTTGTCCATACGTCTTGCCGCAAAATCTTGGGTTTGGGCATCTAAATCGCTGATTGCTTTTTCAATTGCATCAACATCATCTTTTTCAGCGGTTAACGCTAATTTCGCAATCGCTGTTTGTAACTGAGCATGCTCATCAGCTGCAAGTAATCCGCTATCTTTTTGTAAAGCGGCGGTTAATGACTCAATGACCCTCGCCGCTTCCACTTTCTGCTCAGCTAGCATTCTGCGAGTGATGTCTTCTTTTGCATGTTTCATTGAATCTTTAAGCATGGTTGCGATTTCAGTATCTGACAAACCAAAAGAAGGCTTAACCTGAATACTGGTTTGCACTTCGGTAGATTTCTCCATCGCGGTAACACTCAGCAAACCATCCGCATCTACTTGAAAAGTAACTCGAATGTGTGCAGCTCCGGCGGCTAATGCAGGGATCCCTTGCAGTGTGAAACGTGCAAGTGAGCGGCAATCATCAACTAACTCGCGCTCACCTTGAACGACATGAAAAGCCATCGCAGTTTGACCGTCTTTAAAGGTGGTGAATTCTTGCGCTCGTGCAACCGGAATAGTGGTGTTGCGGGTAACCACTTTTTCCACTAAACCGCCCATGGTTTCAATCCCCAACGATAACGGGATAACATCCAGCAGTAATAAATCAGACTCCGGCTTATTACCCACCAGAATATCGGCCTGAATTGCAGCGCCTATGGCAACCACGCGATCTGGGTCAATTGAGGTTAATGGCGTCTTTTTAAAGAAAGCTTCAACTTGCTCGCGAACAAAAGGCACTCGTGTTGAACCACCCACCATGACCGTTTCGATGACGTCATCAATGGTTACACCAGCATCGCGTAATGTACGACGACAGCTGCTAATGGTCTTTTTTACTAAAGGGACAATAAGTGCATCAAAATCAGACTTTGTCACATCGCAACTAAGTTGTTTGTCTTGATAAGCTAAACTAGCGGTAATGTTATTGCTGGTCGTTAGCGACTCTTTTACGCGACGAGCTTCAATTTGTAGTCTGCGCGCTTCTTGTGCAGTCAAATTCGTTAACTGCCAAATTTGTTTAAAATGATCAACTAATAACTGATCAAAATCATCGCCACCTAAAGCTGAATCACCACCGGTAGCCAGTACTTCAAATACACCACGATTCAATCTCAGTATCGAAATATCAAATGTACCACCACCTAAGTCATAGATAGCAATGACACCTTCTTGTTTGGTATCAAGACCATAAGCAATTGCCGCAGCTGTAGGCTCGTTAAGTAAACGCAATACTTTTACACCTAACAACTCTGCCGCATCTTTTGTCCCTTGACGTTGTGCATCGTCAAAGTAGGCAGGAACGGTAATCACCACACCTTGTAACTCACCACCTAAGGTTTTTTCCGCGCGGGCAACCAGAGGTTTTAAAATTTCAGCAGAAACCTGTACAGGGTTGACCTTGCCTTGTTGGGTGACAAATACGGGTAAACCATTCTCGCTTGATTCAAATTGGTAGGCTAACTGAGTATCGCGTGCTTGAATATCACTTAAACTGCGCCCCATGAAACGCTTTACCGATACAATGGTATTTTGCGGGTCAATGGCAGATTGAGCTTGAGCGCTATCACCCACAAAAATTGATTCTTTAGCATAATGCACCACTGAAGGAAGAGAATGTTGGCCATTCTCATCTGCTAATGTTGTTGCCTGGCCACTTCTTACTGCAGCAACAAGTGAATTTGTGGTTCCTAAATCAATACCTACAGCTAAACGGTGCTGATGAGGTGCGGCGCTTTGGCCAGGTTCTGCAATTTGCAACAGTGCCATAGTGTTCCAACTTTGTTGTAGATAAGCCTCAAGGCTTATCAAAAAATACGGAGACGAAGTCGATGAATCGAGACTCAGTGCTAAGGCAGAATTCTACCTTATATTAGTCAAGTATTGCATCTTCGATACGAGCAAGTTCATCGTTTAATTTTGCCATAAACTTTAACTTACGAATTTGATCTGCCGCTTGCTTATTATCATCTTCAGCAGCTGTGCTGAGCAATTGAGTCAAAAGTGTAAACAGTGATTTTTCATAGCTAGCAAAGGAGTCATAAAGCGCATCTATGGCATCTTGAGGTTCGGCGGCATCATTTATATCTTCTAACATTTCCCGCCATTCCATTTGCTGCATCAGAAACATGCCATCTCTAATGGTCGTGGTTTCATGACTGAGATCGATGCCACGTAAAGACAGCATATGCTCAGCACGTCGCAATGGATTTTTAAGGGTTTGATAGCCGTCGTTAACTTGAGCAGTACGTTGAACGGATAATAATTTTTGCTGCTCTGATGCATCAGCAAATTTATCGGGATGCACCGCCCTTTGCAGATCGCGATAGCGTTCTGCAAGGTTGGCGGTGTCAATATCGAAGGCTGGAACGAGGTCAAACAATTCGAAGTAATTCATTCAATAACATTCATACTTGCATGTTTAAAACACAGTGAAGGGTTACTTAAACGGTAAAGCTTTCACCGCAACCACACTCACCTTTGGCGTTAGGGTTATTAAATTGAAAACCTTCATTTAGGCCTTCTTTAATAAAATCTAACTCGATGCCTTGTAAGTAAATAAAACTTTTAGCATCAATGATGATATTTACACCATCAATGGTGTATAACTCATCATCGTCATTTAAGTCATCCACAAACTCAAGCACGTAAGCCATTCCTGAACAGCCAGATGTTCTCAACCCAAGGCGTAAACCAAGACCTTTTCCACGATTTTCAAGAAAAGATCTTACTCTATCAGCCGCTGCTGGGGTCATTGAAATTGCCATCTTTAACTCCAGAGATTACTTAGATTGTTTGCTCTTGTACTCTTCAATTGCTGCTTTAATAGCATCTTCCGCTAAAATAGAGCAATGGATTTTTACTGGCGGTAAGGCAAGTTCTTCTGCAATATCAGCATTTTTAATGCTAGCGGCTTCTTCAACCGTTTTGCCTTTAACCCACTCAGTAACCAATGAGCTAGATGCAATCGCACTACCACAACCATAGGTTTTGAATTTAGCATCTTCAATAATGCCATTAGCACCAATTTTAAGTTGCAGCTTCATTACGTCGCCACATGCAGGTGCCCCAACCATACCAGTCACTACTGACGGGTCATTTTTATCGAAAGATCCTACGTTACGTGGATTTTCATAATGATCGATTACTTTTTCGCTATAAGCCATGATACTGCTCCAAAATCTCTGTCTGTTAACAAATAGGTGTTAATGGGCATTGCCCATTAATGATGTGCCCATTGAACTTGGTTCAAGTCGATACCATCTTTGAACATTTCCCAAAGTGGTGACATCTCACGTAATTTGTCGATTGATTCAGTGATTACTTTAATTGCATGCTCAATTTCTTCATCGGTAGTAAAACGACCGATTGAGAAACGAATTGAACTGTGTGCCATTTCATCGTTTAATCCTAATGCACGAAGCACATAGCTAGGCTCTAAACTGGCAGAGGTACAAGCTGAACCAGATGATACGGCTAAATCTTTCAATGCCATCATTAACGATTCACCTTCAACAAAGTTGAAGCTCACGTTAAAAATGCCACAGTAACCTTGCTCAGCATCACCATTGATATACGTTTCTTCAATGTGCTTGATACCCGCCCAAAGTTTGTCGCGTAGACGGCGAATACGAGTACCATCTTGTTGCATATCTTGCTTCGCGATAGCTGCGGCTTCACCTAAACCAACAATCTGATGAGTCGCTAAAGTACCACTGCGCATACCACGTTCATGGCCGCCACCGTGCATTTGCGATTCTAAACGAATACGCGGTTTACGGCGCACATACAAAGCACCGATCCCTTTAGGTCCATACATTTTATGGGCAGAAATTGAAATCAAATCAACTTTGGTTTCTTGTACGTCTAATGGTAACTTACCAGCACTCTGTGCAGCATCCATATGGAAGAAAACACCTTTAGCACGACATAACTCACCAATGCTGTTGATATCTTGCACAACACCAATTTCGTTATTCACGTGCATAATGCTGACAAGGATAGTATCGTCACGCATAGCAGCTTCAAGGCGAGAAACGGGAATAATACCATTAGCATCCGGCTCTAAATAAGTCACTTCATAACCTTCACGCTCTAACTGGCGACAGGTGTCTAATGTGGCTTTATGTTCAGTTTTGCTGGTAATGATGTGCTTGCCTTTCTTGTGATAGAAATGGGCAATACCTTTAATCGCAAGATTAGATGATTCAGTTGCACCAGAAGTAAAAACAATTTCACGGTGATCTGCGTTAATCAAATCAGCAACCTGATTACGGGCAATATCAATTGCCTCTTCAGCTTGCCAACCATAACGATGAGAACGTGATGCTGGGTTACCAAACACTCCGTCCATAGTCATATGTTGGACCATTTTCTCTGCGACACGCGGATCTACAGGGGTTGTTGCGGCATAATCTAGATAGATAGGAAGCTTCATAACACACTCCGTACTTAGCAGTCTCAGTTGAGGCTACATACAACGTACAAATAATAATTATATTTAAATCAACATCATTTAATTTAAAACCCAAGGTTTATAAACTAACACGATGTTCCTTCTGCATTTCATCTTGCTTAATAGAGATAAATTGCACATCTCTTTTGTTCATCAAACCAGCAAGTGAAATACCATTTAAAAACTCTGAAATTTGTTTACTTAAATCGCCCCATAACGAATGGGTTAAACAACGCGTACCACTTTGACAATTACCTTGCCCTTGGCAACGAGTGGCATCAACTGACTCATCTACTGCATGGACAACCATACCAACAGATATGTCATTGGCTTCCAAACCTAAACGATATCCACCGCCTGGTCCTCTTACACTGGAAACTAAGCCATGTTTGCGTAATTTTGCGAAGAGTTGTTCAAGATAAGACAGTGAAATGCCCTGTCTTTCAGATATATCAGCTAAAGGCACTGGCCCTGAGGCAGAATGAATAGCAACGTCTAACATTGCTGTTACTGCATAGCGGCCTTTTGATGTAAGTTTCATAACCTGTTACTGCTCCTCAAAAGTATGGAGCAATTTCAACATACCTGAGTAATTTAGTCAAGTATTAATCCTACTAAACAAGTCAAGTATTGGTATTTAGGGCGTCTAAAACGGCATAAATTTAGCTGACGTATTTAACCTTTTTATGGCTAAAAATTCAATGCTAATAAGGGAATTATTCCCCTATTAGCATGATTTTTTGTCCTGAATGGGATTTAGACATTCATCGCCACTCTTGAAGCTGTCTATCGAGTAAAGTCGCTAACAAAAAGCACAGCACTTAAATACTTGGATCAAACTCAGTAATTTCTAACTGACGCTTTTTCGCCGCGGCTTGTTCTGCTTCATTAAAATCACCCACATTTAATTCAGGTAATTTATCTGTGCAAACTTCACCGCCCATGGTTTGGATGGCTTGACACAATTCTTGCACCTTAGAATCCATCAAATGCATATGGTCGAGCATTTGACCAATAGCATTAGCCACAGGATCGGGATTATCGGGTGAAACAGCATAGGCATCAAAGCCATACTTTTTAGCCATTTCGGTTCTGCGCTCAACCTTTTCTTTTGATTGCTTGCTGGGCGTTGCGACGACCCGACCAGGAATACCGACAACGGTATGATCGGCTTCTACATCTTTAACAACAACAGAATTCGACCCAACACGAGCACCATCATGCATGGTTATCGGACCAAGAATTTTAGCACCCGCTCCAATCACCACATTATTACCCAGCGTTGGATGTCGCTTGCCGGCTTGCCAAGTCGTACCACCCAGAGTGACGGAATGATACAAGGTACAATCATCACCAATCTCTGCCGTTTCACCGATGACCACTCCCATACCGTGGTCGATAAAGAAACGTCTACCAATAGTGGCTCCAGGATGAATTTCAACACCCGTTAACCAGCGAGAGAACGTAGATAGGCATCGAGCGGTTAAACGCCAGTTTCCTCGCCAAAACTTATGGCTAATACGATGCAACCAAATGGCATGCATCCCAGGATAATTTAGCAAAATCTCAATCGTACTATTTGCCGCAGGATCACGGTGATAGATAGATTCAATATCTTCTTTTAATCTCGATCTCACGCCCATGTGAACTCCCTACTCACCACTACTTTTTGTCAATTTTCTTGTCTATCGAGGTTAAGATACCGCGCAAGATATTCATCTCTTGTGCTTCAACGCGTGCACGGCTAAATAAGCGGCGCAGTTTTATCATGACGTTACCAGGATGGTTTTTAATCACAAAGCCTGTTTCAGATAATGTCGACTCTAGATGCACAAAGAAACGTTCCAAATCCTCTGCTAAAGGATATTCCTCCTCAGGTGCAGGTTGCTCACCTAAGGCTAAATGTGCCACACGGGTTTCATAACAAATAATTTGCACCGCTTGGGCTAAATTAAGTGAACTGTATTCTGGGTTAGCTGGAATGGCCACATGATAAGTACACTTTTGCAGTTCTTCATTACTTAAACCATGATTCTCACGACCGAATACAATGGCAACAGGCCCTTTGATACTTTCAAGAGATAATTTTTCACCCGCTTGGCGAGGGTCAAGCATAGGCCAATCTAATGTACGACTGCGAGCACTGGTTGCAATCACTAAACTACAACCGGCAATTGCTTCTTCTAATGAGTTAACAGTTGTAAGATTTTTTAAAATATCAGAGGCACCTGCTGCCAATGCAATTGACTGCCCATCAGGCTCAACTCTTGGTTCTGCAAGGTATAAATTAGACAAGCCCATGGTTTTCATCGCGCGTGCAGTTGAGCCGATATTTCCAGGGTGAGACGTGCCAACAAGCACAACACGAATATTACTTAGCATGACATCACTTTCGTTCAAAAAATATTGGGGGCATGTTAACACAAGCACGGTTTATATCGTTATATGAAAATCTGCATTTGATATAACTATTGAATAAGGTATAATACGGCCGCTATTTTACTCGTTCTTTAAAATCCAGGGGATTGCTATGCATCCGATGATGACTATTGCCACTCGCGCTGCGCGCGCTGCTGGCCAAACAATTATGCGCGCCTATACTGAACTCGATCGTGTTGAGGTAAGTACCAAAGGAATTAACGACTTTGTTACCAGTGTAGACAAGGAAGCAGAAGCAACTATTACATATCAAATTCGTAAGTCTTACCCAGATCACACTATTGTGGGTGAAGAAGACGGTGAAAATCGTGGTCAGAATAAAGATTATGTATGGATAGTCGATCCTTTGGATGGTACCAACAACTTCGTTCGTGGTATTCCTCATTTTGCTGTTTCAATTGCACTTCAATATAAAGGTGTAACTGAAGTTGCGGTAATTTATGATCCTGTTCGTGAAGAGCTATTTTCAGCTGTTCGCGGTAAAGGAGCAAAAATTAACGATTTCCGTATGCGTGTAACCAATGTAAATGAATTAGACAGCACTATTATTGGTACTGGATTTCCATTTAAAGCTCGTCAACACACAGAAACATACATGAAAATCTTGGCTGAAGTATTCCCACAATGTGCCGATCTTCGTCGCGCGGGCTCTGCTGCACTCGATTTAGCCTATGTAGCTGCTGGCCGTTTAGATGGTTTCTTCGAAATCGGTTTGAAGCCTTGGGACATAGCTGCAGGCGACTTAATTTGTCGTGAAGCTGGCGGTACAGTGACTGATTTCACTGGTGGTCATAACTACTTAATCTCTGGCAACATAGTTGCGGGTACACCAAAAGTCACGACTCAATTAGTTAAAATAATGCGTCCTTTATTAAATGAAGGTTTAAAGCGTTAATCGCTTCGCTTGATTAACTCATAAAAACCGCTAATTTATTTAGCGGTTTTTTTATGTCTGTGATTTAGATCGCTGGGCAAACCGACCACTTTACATAATAATGTTTACTTATTCACAAATATTAGAGCCATTATGCATAGAGTTAAACATGCGAGTATTCAATCATTAAAGTCGATTGAATACTTAGTCCTTTTCATCATCGCCTTGGCAACAATTTTTGCTATTGGCGAAGAAATTTTGCATATGTTCGCCATAAAAACCGTCGAACTTGCTGATTTGCTCTTACTGTTCATTTACCTTGAAGTATTGGCAATGGTCGTTAATTATATCGAATCCGGTAAATTACCCATTCGCATGCCACTCTATATCGCGATTGTAGCATTAGCTCGATATCTGATCTTAGATATGAAAGGCATGGATGACTGGCGTATTTTGGCGATTTCATTTTCGACCATTCTATTAGCCACCACAGTGATAGTGATACGATGGGGACAATTGAAAATGCCATACCCCAAAAATCAAGATTACGACAGCTAATCATCCAAATAATCCAGCTAAAAAACGCCACTCATAATGTTTGGCGTTTTTACTTTAAATAAGCATTTGGTATTGCTTAAAAAAGCCATTATGCTAAAACTAAAGTATCGTGTCCCTTATGGAGAGATAACATGGACCAAGAGCCAACAGGTTTTGAAGAAAAGCGCACATCACTGCGTGTCGACATGGAAGCAGAAAGAGTCAAGTTGCATTGGATCAGCAAATCGGGTGAAAGCCATGATGATTCAGCCGTGTGCATTGACCTCGCTCGTAAAGGAGTATTATTTGATTACTGTAAGGCTTTTGATGTTGGTGAATTAGTCGCTATGACATTTAATGAAGGCACTGAGAAACAAAATACTATCAAAGGACAGGTTTGCCGTTGCACAAAAAGCAACGATCAAAGCTATCATATTGCTTTGCAATTACTGTAGTGTTCAAGTCTTATCACCATCTTGTTTCAGCAAAGTAGCGTCTGTGATTAGCTAGACTGGAAATATGACCTATACTCATTTTAACCCATTAGATATATTGCTGTGGTTCATTGAAATTGAACAGTAAAAGGAGAAGAGTATGATACTGCTCGTCGGCGGTGAAAAAGGGGGCAGCGGCAAAAGTTGCTTAGCGCAAAACCTTGCCGTTTATATTACTCAAAAGTTCAATGCTAATGTGTTGATGGTTGATTGTGACCCACAACGTACCACATCTGATTGGATACAAGCCCGCAATAATGACCCCAGTCTTACGCCCATTAACTGTATTCAGCTGTATGGTAAAATTCGAAATGATTTACTCAGCCTTGATGAAAGGTTTGATTATGTGATTGTCGATTGTGGCGGCCAAGACAACCTAGCAATGCGAGCAGCCATGTCTGTTGCCACTTATGTGGTAATTCCATTAAGACCCAAGCGTCGTGACTTAAAAACCCTCCCCCATATGGAAGATATGCTCAGTACTTGTAAAATGGTCAATCCCAAAATGGTTGCCGCCATTGTCATGACCCAATGCCCAGCCTTACCTTCGCAATTTAAGCGTATTCTAGAAGCGAAAGAGGTTGTTGAGTCCTTCAACCTTCGTGCGCTTGATTCTGTCACTTTTAGTCGAAATATTTATGATGACAGTGAAGAAAGTGGATCTTCAGTAGTAGAGATTGAACCCGATGGCAAAGCCGCTTTAGAGATTATGGCCATTGCTGATGAATTATTCGCAATACCACCAGAAAATAGTTATGAGTTTAACTGACCTTAAGCGTAAAAAGCCGAAACTTCATAAAAAATCAGTTTCGGTTGATGACTTTATTGAAGATGCCAATAATTATGCATTTGGTAAGCAAACTGTGGTCGGTGATGACTCACCAGCGCAACAATCGACTCAGGACTTTTTAAAAGGTCTTGATAAGAAAAGTGTTAAAATTTACCGACATGCCACCTTTACCCTTACGGAAAAAAGTATCGGGCAACTAGACGAGCTATCTAAGAATGTTGGCATGGCTAAATCGAAGTTATTACGCATTCTAATTGATGATTTTTATCATTTATCCACCAGTAACCAACAAAAGCGCCTAAAGTAACAATACTGGCTCACTGTACACCATCTTTTTAGGTATAATCTCGCCAGACTATTATTTAAAACGGCTACACAAGTATTATGAACCAGCAAAACAACCCACTTCACGGCATTAAATTGGAAACCATTATTACCTATTTAGTGGATAAGTTTGGCTGGGAAGAGTTAGCCTTGCGCATTAATATCCGCTGCTTCAAAGAAAACCCCAGTATCAAATCTAGTTTAACGTTTTTGCGTAAAACGCAATGGGCTAGAGACAAGGTGGAATACTTGTATTTAAAGAGCAATAAATTGCCTTTACCCATTAAGCCAGATAGCGATAGCTCGAAAAAATATAGCAAAAAACCCGCTGTTTTAAGTAAAAAGCAACCTAATGCATCAACTAAGGTTTCTGAATCGAAGAAACCAGCAGATAAAAGCCCCATTAATGCGCAAATATGGGGGAAAAACTAAGCTTGATATGTGACATTTTTGCATTGATTGAAGCCAGCAAAAACAAGCTGATTATTGTTTAGCTCGGCATGCCTTTGCAACATACTTATGATTAAATAGCCTCAGTTCGGTATAACAAATACCTTTCAAACAACTCTTTGCAGCGCTAACTGCGTTGAATTGACTTGCAGTAAACACGCTTTATACGCGTAAATTAGCCATGTTATCAGTACAAAGCTCAATTTTTACCGTAAGTGATTGAACATTAATATTTAAAATTTCGTTTATTTATATTTAAACCCAAGTTGAGCTGACATAGCCAATACCACTACGGATTAGAATGATAAATATAATGTTGCTGCACAGATACATAGCGCAAAAACTGAAGAATGTTTAGCGAAGTTTTCGAACGGTCCGTTCCAATTAGGACAAGCGATATTTATTTAAAATATCTTAAAGTAAGTTGCGAAATAGACGAAATCCCACTATTCAGCAATGAATTATGTATCCACTTAAAGCTGGATATTTGGTATTTGAAAACAATGTGTATCGCTACAAGAAGCGATATTACAACGGGAACTCGAAAATAAGTCGCCAAACTTGTAAGCCGCCACCAGCTTGATAACTTAGCCCTAAATGATTGAATTTCAATCCATCCCAACCAAAGATGTTATAACCTATGGGTTTAGAGAATTTGAATGTTGCTCCAATTTCATAAGAGTAACTTGTAAGCACATCTTTGCCATTAGGGTTAATGAATTTTAATTGATCAAAATACCAGTGTGCCCCAACAAACAATCTTGGCTCAACTTCGTTATCCTGCCATTGCCATTTTGTACCTAAGCCAAAATCTAAGCCACTTTTATAAACTGAATAACTCTCGGCACTATTATTAAGACTACTACGATAACCCGCATAATAAAGTCTATTTACCCATATAGGAGTGTAGATTGGATGGTCAATTTTATAAATTGATGACACTCCCGTAGAAAAAATCCCAACGTTGCTTTCATTTGAAAAATTATAGCCATAGCCTAAATCAACATAGCTTTCTATGGTCAACTTATCATCAACAAACCAATGGTATTCTATCCCAGGAGTAACTGTCATGGTTCCGACATTGTCGGGCAAATCCCCTCCTGGCAGGTCATTAAAGCTATAGTCGAAAAAACCTAATGATATCGGTAGACGAAGCTTCACTAAATGATCGTCTGCTTCATCAAGGGTAAATACCAAGGGTACATTAACCACTGCAGCGCTCTGACCAGAAGTGCGATAAATACCGCTACCTAAATAATTTGCGAAAGCATAATGCGATGCATCTGGTGTGGTTGTAGCGGTATTTTCGTTCGCATGAGTGGGTAGAAAAAAGCAAAAAACCATAGCAATGGCTATGGCTTTCATTGATAAGGCCATTCTCAAAAAACGAGCTATGGGAGTGATAAATTCGCTAGCTTTGCTCGTCATTAAAATGATACTCAGACATCATATGGCCAAGCTCGGTTGACTTGGTTTTCAAGTATGCTTCATTGTAGCGATTCTTACCCACTTGCAACGGCACTCTTTCGACAACTTCAATTCCTTCTTGCTGCATTGCCTTCACTTTGCGAGGGTTATTGGTCATCAAGCGCACTCGAGTAACATTGATTTGCGCCAGCATAGGCTTAATCATATCGTATTGGCGCATATCCGCTTTAAAACCTAATTGTTCATTTGCTTCAACCGTATTCGCTCCAGCATCCTGCAACTCATAAGCCCGGATTTTATTGAGCAATCCAATACCGCGCCCCTCTTGGCGTAAATATAAAATAAATCCTTGGCCTAATTCGGCAATATTTTGCATGGCCGTCTGCAATTGAAAACCACAATCACAGCGTAAACTGAATAAGGCATCGCCAGTTAAACATTCAGAATGGATACGACCTAAAATAGCACTGTTGGTATCTAACTCACCGAACGTTAATGCGACATGTTCTTTACCGGTTTCTGTATCTTCAAAACCGTGCATGGCAAACACACCCCAAGGGGTAGGTAATTGAGAAGTGGCGATGTATTTTATCGACATGAAATAGACCTTACGACAATACTCATTCCCTGAGCTCTATAATATGAGACCGTATTTCCAGAGACTAATTTGCCTTAGAATGGTCGTCGGCTACCCGAAAAAGTCACCGACTACACTAAAAAATTGAATTGATATTAAAACTTACTGGGAGCAAACCCCATTACTGTTTTAATACCCATTTCACGACCTAATGCGGTCATTGGATGCACAACAACTAACCCTTTAACCGACTTTTTCAATTTGCCCATATCGGCTTGCTCGGCTTTAGTCAGCTCACGTTTGAAAGGTAAATTTTTAACTTCGCCACCTTCTTTATTCAACTCGCGAGTTTGTTGACCTTTAACGTTAGCAATACGCTTAGTCATTGCGGTAATTTCTTTTTTGAACTGCAAAATGACAACCGCGTCGCCACGCTGCTCTGCCGCCGCTAATTTACGACGAAATTTATCAAGCTTATCATTCAGTGTTTGCAGTTCTTGCTTTAAATTCATTACTTTACCTTTAAACTAATCAGACAATTGCCATGCGGATTAAATAGACACTATTCAATATGAAACCAGATCGCAATTTAAGGTGGGAATTATATACCCAAAGCGCGCTAATTTGCGAACATCAATCAAAGGTTTGTGCATAATAGTAATAGAATATTTACCACTTCGGCTGGTATTGAGCTTGTCTTTAGCGATATGCTGATTTTATTCCACTATAAAAAGAGCACATCAACATGCCGCAATCACTTTTTAGCGAGTTTCAGGTTAGCCCTAACACGACATTAAAAAATAGATTTGTAAAAGCGGCCATGGAGGAAAACCTCGCCAATGACCAACAATTACCTGATAAGAAACTTTTTAATCTTTATCAGCAATGGGCTGATGGAGGTGTAGGTCTTATCATTACAGGCAATGTGATGATTGATAAATGGGCGATGACTGGACCTGGTGGTGTCGCACTAGAACAAACAACCCCGTTAGCGCCTTTTAAAAAATGGGCAGAAATAGCCAAAAGCAACAACACGAAAGTTTGGATGCAGCTAAATCACCCAGGGCGACAAGTGTTCAAAGCAATGGGAGGTAAAAATCTTGCTCCCTCAGCGATTGCAATCAATCTTGGCAAGCACTCCAACATGTTCTCTATTCCACAAGCAATGATTGAAGAGGAAATACAAGACATCATTCACCGGTTTGGGCAAAGTGCTTTGCAAGCCAAGCAAGCAGGATTTGATGGGGTGGAAATCCATGCTGCACATGGTTATTTATTGGCACAATTTCTGTCACCTTTAACTAACCAGCGTAGTGACCAATGGGGAGGAAGTTTAACTAATCGTGCCCGATTATTACTTGAAGTCATTAAGCAAGTCAGAGCAATCTGCGGCGCTGATTTTGATGTCGCCGTAAAACTTAATTCAGCAGATTTTCAGCGTGGCGGCTTTGATATTGCGGATGCTGAACAAGTGATCAATTGGTTAGCCGAACATAATGTTAATTTGGTTGAGTTATCTGGTGGTAGTTATGAGGCTCCTGCCATGCAAGGCCAAAGTGCAGATGATCGAACGCTAGCCCGTGAAGCCTACTTTTTAGATTTTACTGAAAAATTGGTCCAACGCTCGCCTATCCCCTTAATGTTAACTGGCGGCATTCAAAGATATGCTGTGGCACAAAAAGTGATTAATGCGGGATTTAGTTTATGTGGCTTAGCAACTGCACTAGCATATCGACCCGATATGATTAATATGTGGTTTAAAACACCGGAATTTAGACTTCGCATTCCCGTGATTACCTGGTCAAACAAAACCTTAGCAGCACTTGCAACAATGGCAATTATTAAGCGACAACTGAGTCGCATGAGTTTGGGGGATACCCCTAAATTAACTGACTCACCTTTTTTGAGTTTGCTCATCGACCAAATAAAAAAACGCCGCAGAACAAAACGCTACCGTCGCCAGCTAAGAGGCAGTAGTCAATTGCCTTAACGCGAAATAACAATCTGCATCAAAACGCTAACCATTGAATGCAACATTCGTGAATGACTTTATGATGTCTACATTAACCTGTAGACTGATTAATTTGGCTAACAATAAATGATAGTTTGTGTAATGTACTAATATTATGAGTATTAAATAATAATTAAATGGATAATGGAGACAACATTGTCAATGCGTAGACTCTTTCATTTTCATCAATGGGATGCTGAAAATTTTGGAAAAATGATTTTCATTTTCATTATCGGATTGTCTGCTTATCTGCTGTTATCGTTACCGCAAGTAAGCGTCGCTAAAATTGCGTATTCCATTAGCTTAGGTTTAGCCATCGCAGCATTTTTAGTCAACCACAGCCGTTTCAAAAATAGCCTAAGTAGTGTATCTGTTTTAATTTTACTCTTTGTTGGCTTGTACTATCCTGTTGATTTAGAGGAAATTGAAGAGCTATATATCCTACTGCCATTTATCTATTTATCCGTTCACCCAGGCAGTTTCTACCCCATTGTTATCAGTGTATTGCTCACTTCTGCTTATTTCCCTTCTATAGATGCCCACGAACTAAGTGATGTTATTGAAGACATTATCGAGTTAGTCGTGATAACAAGTTTCGCAACCGTTATGGTGTATTTTCAACAAAAATCATTACGACAAATGCATCATTTTCGTTCTGAAAGTTATACCGATTACTTAACTAGGCTACCAAACCGAAAAAAGTTTATGGAGCACATGTATGAGTTAAAGTCCGAAACGACATTAGGGGAACTCCAACACCACTTTGCATTATTAATTGTCGACTTAGATGGCTTTAAAAAAATTAATGATCAACTTGGGCACATCTATGGCGATCAAGTATTACGTATGGTGGCAGATCGTTTTGCAAAGTTAGTGGACCGACATTGTTATGCGTATCGAATTGGTGGCGACGAATTTGCCTTTATATTAGATGACAGCCCCAAATTATTGCAATCAAAGGCTGAATCATTGGCCCAAAAAGTGTTAACCCTGTGTCAGCAACCCTACACTTTATTAAATAAACACTACACAGTAACGGCCAGTATAGGTATCGCCTCCTACCCTACCGATGCCAGCGAGATAGAAATATTATGTAGCAATGCAGATATGGCGATGTACCGTGCTAAGTATGCCGGCAAAAATAACTTTTCTTTTTATGATAATCAGCTGATGGAAGAGCTGGTCAAACGACACGAATTAGAAAATGATTTAAAGCAAGCCATTCTAAGGAATGAGCTATTTTTGCTGTACCAACCCAAAGTGTGTTTAACCACAGGAAAATTTTACTCTGCTGAAGCCTTAATACGTTGGCGGCACCCTAAGTATGGTTTAATCAACCCTGCTGAGTTTATTAATATCGCCGAAGAAAGTAACAGCATAATTGAAATGGGTTTATGGGTGATGTCAACGGCCTGTGCACAACTGATGCTATGGCGTGAGCACTACGACTTCCGCTGTATTGCCGTGAATGTGTCCTCGGTTCAGCTGCAGCAAACTAGTTTCTGTCAAGATGTGTTAGCTATATTAACTGAGCATCAGTGCCCTGCGGAATCCCTCGAGATTGAACAAACTGAAAGCTGGATAATGGATAACCCGGCACTCAATATCGCCGTATTAAATAAGCTTAAACACATTGGCGTGCGTTTATCACTTGATGACTTTGGTACAGCTTATTCATCGTTGAGCCAAATTGGCCGTTTACCACTGGATATTTTAAAAATTGATAAAAGCTTTATCGATCATTGTGTCGAAAAACAAAATGACCATATGATCGTGCGAACCATTATTCAATTGGGTCATAATCTTGGTATGAAAATAGTAGCCGAAGGCGTTGAAACAGAAGCCCAACGTCAGTTGTTGCAACAAGAAGGCTGTGATGAATATCAAGGCTATTTATTTGCTAAGCCGCTGTCAGTTGAAGAGTTTGAACTTAAGCTTATACAACAAAAGCAACTAGCAACTAGCAACTAGCAACTAGCAACTAGCAACTAGCAACTAGCAATATTAATTTTGCTCATTAATACACACATAAAATAGCGTTAAATGCCCTTGCTAATAGTATGAATTATTTGGTTGGCACTACCACGCCACTTCAATGACGGATCGGCCAGTGTTTGTTCAAACTTGCCATCAATGACTACATCGACTTGCGCAACTATGGCTGCTTGTGCTGTAGTTAACTCACTCATTTGATAACCTGTCCACAACCAAATGTCTTTATCGATACACTCATGTCTCACTCGCTGAACCAATTGCAGCACGGCTGAAACATTTGCTGGATGGAGTGGATCGCCGCCACTTAAAGACAAACCTCGACGACGAATACGAGTATCATTCAAGTCGGCAATAATTCTATCTTCAAGTTGCTGGGTAAATTGATGCCCAGCATCAACACGCCAAGTAGACTGATTATAACACCCTTTGCAAGCATGATCGCAGCCGCTAACGAACAAGGTACATCGTGTCCCCTCGCCGTTAACAACATCAATACTGTGATAGGCACTATAAAACATTATATATGTTTCACTCGTCGCTTAACCTCTTCCTGCTTACCATAGTTAAACGGCCTGGCATCAGGACTACCAAGATAACCACACACACGACGAGTCACAGACACGCGGCTGGGTTCATGATTGCCACATTTAGGACAGACAAAACCTTTACTGGTGCAATTAAACTCCCCTAAAAAACCACAGTCATAACATTCATCAATTGGGGTATTGGTGCCGTAATAAGGTACACGGCTGTAGCTGTAATCCCACACATCTTCAAGTGCATCGATGTTGTGTTGCATATTCGGATATTCTCCGTAGCAAATAAACCCACCATTGGTGATTTCAGGATAAGGTTGCTCAAAATCAATTTTATCAAACGGGTTTACTTTCTTTTCAACATCTAAATGAAAACTATTGGTGTAGTAACCTTTATCGGTTACCCCTTTTATCACACCATACTCTTTGGCATCGAGATTACAAAAGCGGCTGCAGAGGTTTTCACTCGGGGTACTGTATAAGCTAAAACCATAGCCCGACTCTTGTTTCCATTGTTGGGTTTTTTGCTTTAAATACGCCACAATCGCAATAGCCTTTTCACGTAAGTCTTTATCGTCAAATACATGAGTTTGGCTACCATAAAGCGCATTAATTGTTTCATGTAAACCAATATAGCCTAATGAAATAGATGCGCGGCCATGTTTGAAAATTTCACTAATGTCATCATCCGCTTTCAACCTCACGCCGCAAGCGCCTTCCATATAAAGGATTGGAGCAACACGAGCTTTTACACCAACTAAGCGAGCAATACGGGTATCTAACGCGCTTTTAGCAACCACTAATCGCTTTTCCAACAGCGCATAAAATTGACGTTCATCACCTTTAGCTTCTATGGCTATACGAGGCAGGTTTAAGCTAACCACACCTAAATTATTACGCCCTTCATGCACCAACTCACAATTTTGTTCAAATGCCCCTAGAAATGAGCGACACCCCATAGGGGTTTTAAACGATCCTGTGACTTTTTCAACTTGTTCATAATTTAGAATATCTGGGTACATACGCATACTGGCGCAGGTTAACGCTTGGCGTTTAATGTCATAATTCACATCAGCAGATTTATGGTTGATGCCATTTTTAATCGCAAAAACTAATTTTGGAAATACCGCCGTTTTACGATTTTTCCCTAATCCTTCCATACGCACGGTTAAAATAGATTGTTGAATTAAACGCGACTCCCAACTAACCCCTAAACCAAAACCAAAGGTGACAAAAGGAGTTTGACCGTTAGCGGTATGCAAAGTATTGACTTCATACTCAAGTGATTGAAAGGCATCGTGACACTCTTTTTCAGTTTGCGCTGTGGCAAAGGCCTCGGCATCATTCACACACCACTTTTTACCTATGACGAGATGCTTCTGATAACTTTTCTGAACAAAAGGAGCTAATACTTCATCAATACGATTTATGGTCGTGCCACCATAAATATGGCTGGCCACTTGCGCAATAATTTGCGCGGTAACAGCTGTTGCCGTTGAAATTGATTTTGGAGTTTCTATTTCTGCATTGCCCATTTTGAACCCTTGGGTCAGCATGCCTGCTAAATCAATTAGCATACAATTAAACATAGGGAAAAATGGTGCATAGTCTAAGTCATGGTAATGTAATTCACCCCGTTCATGGGCAACCACCACATCTTTTGGTAACAAATGGGTTTTGGCATAATGTTTTGCAACAATGCCTGCAAGTAAATCACGCTGTGTAGGAATGACCTTGGCATCTTTATTGGCATTTTCATTTAAAAGACTGCTATCGCTTTGCTCGACTAAGCCACGAATTTCACGATTTAGCTTACTTTTGGTTTCGCGACTGACATCACGATCATGACGATATTCAATATAATGACGCGCAACGGATTTAAACGGGCCAGACATTAAGATATTTTCAACCGCATCTTGCAGTTGGTGAATATCCACTTCTGCCTGTCCTGCAAACTGTTTTTCGACTACCGCGGCTAAAGAATTTGCATAATCAAGGTCTGATTGCCCAGCTGACTCCATTGCTGCTATGACTGCCGCTTCAATTCGACTTACATCAAATACCGTACGGCAACCGTCCCGTTTAATTACAACCAACATGACTTATTCTCCCTTAGCACTGTCAAACTATATATCGACATACAAAACACATAAAACACTATATATTGTGTATTAAGCGCTAACTAATCATAATTCGCATTGATCTGGATCATCATTATTTACGCTAAAGGAAAGCAAGATAAATTTGTGCGACTCACTGCAGCGATCATCGTTTTGCCACTTGACCGTTGCATTTAAACGGACTATTACAAGGATTTTAAGTTAGTTTTTAATCGATGCATTAATTAAATGAGCGATATCTTCAACCGCTTTCTTGCCAGCAGCAATGGCTTCTTCAGCGCGATGAAACTCCATGGTACCTATGTCAGTCACATTTGGAATAATACAGATATCTGGTGGATCACCCATCAATCGCGCCCGTTTATGTCTTTGCTCTAAAATATCCATAGATTGAGACATGACCGCCAACATACCTGGGTGTGATTTACTACCAAGTGCAAACTTGTCGGTTAAACTGGCGATATAATCTTTGCCCTTACCCAGCAAATCCATAAAACCAGATTCTTGTTGCTCAGTTTGAACAGCCGTTTTATCAACTATGATCGATTTTTCATTATTAATCTGCTGCGGCAATATCTGTAGCTGGGTGCGTCGATAACCATTTAAATCAACGGCAATTACAATATCAACATCAAGCGCACGGCACAAAGACACAGGAACAGGGTTTACCACAGCGCCATCAACCAACCACCTGCCAGCCTGTTGAACTGGGGGTAAAAAACCAGGCATTGAGCAAGAGGCTCTGACTGCATTTCGTAATGGACCTTGTCTAAACCAAATTTCTTGCCCGGTATACAAATCGGTGGCAACGGCAGCAAAAGGTTTAGCTAAATGTTCAATATCAATTGCACCAATGCGGGCGGACATCACATCAAACACTTTCTCACCGCTAATTAAGCCGCCTTTTCGCCAGCTGATATCCATTAAACCAATAACGTCCCAACTTGAAAAACCACATACCCAAGTTTTTAATTCAGCCAGATTATTATTAGCATATGCTGCGCCCACTAATGCCCCAACAGAGCAACCAGCGACTTTGTCAGGATAAACGCCAAGTTCAGCCAATCCTTCTAGCACACCAATATGTGCCCAGCCTTTTGCTGCACCACTTCCTAGGGCTAGCCCTATCGTTGGTTTTGTTTTGGTTGAATGATGAATAGCTACCATGTATCTAAATTCCTTTGGAATAGCGTAAGCCTAAAATGCATATATCAAACATCTTAACTAAGGCAAGAATTATACTGTTATTCAGTTAATTGCCGATTTTTTTATTAATACTATGTATGTGTGTTTTAACAAAAACCATTGTTGGCTCAAGTCGTACAAATGAGTGGCTGAGCTTAATGTAAATCTTAAAAGTGATTTTTATATTACATACGCTCAATTCACGTTACATAACCGACAAGCGTACTTTACATTGCTGTAGCTCGAAAGATCAGCACAGCAAACCATAAACATCATAATTCTTTGGCATACGGTTGATTTATTCGATTGATAGCATAAACAAGCAAGCTGTTATTGGCTATAGCCAGTATATACAGCTATAATGTCGGGCTATTATTTTTTAGGGGATCCACCTTTGCAGTTTTCTGATTTTTCGCTTGATAAACGCTTGTTAGACAGTTTGAAGCACATGGGTATCACTACCCCCACAGAGATCCAAGAACAAGCCTTACCGATTGCCCTTGCGGGTAAAGATTTGATGGCGTCATCGAAAACTGGCTCAGGAAAAACCTTAGCATTTTTATTGCCGGCAATGCAGCGGATTATTTCGACTAGAGCACTGTCGAAAAAAGACCCTCGCGTACTCATTTTGTTGCCTACCCGTGAACTTGCACAGCAAGTATATGGCCAGCTTAGGTTACTGGTAGCTAACACCCAATATAAAGCCATGAGCGTGCTCGGTGGTGAAAACTTTAATGACCAAGCTAAAGGTTTAGCCCGTGAACCGCATTTTATTGTGGCCACACCTGGGCGAATTGCTGACCATTTGCAACAACGGCATTTATTTTTAAATGGCTTAGAGTTACTGATCCTAGATGAAGCAGACCGTATGCTAGATCTCGGTTTTGCGCCGCAATTGAAAGCCATTAATGATGCCGCCGACCATAAACGCCGTCAGACATTAATGTTTTCTGCTACGTTAGATCATCAAAGCATTAATGACATTGCCACTACATTGTTGAATAACCCAAGCCACGTCGCAATTGGTGCAAGTTACGCTGAACATAAAGACATTGAGCAGAAAATGCTGTTTGCTGATCATTTAGATCACAAACAGGCTTTACTCAGCCACCTATTAAAGCAGCCTGAAAACAAGCAAACGATTGTGTTCACGGCAACCAGAGCTGACACTGAGCGCTTAGCGACATTACTTGCTGAACAAGGTTTTTCAACATCGGCTTTAAGCGGTGAATTAAAGCAATCAGCACGTAACCAGATTATGGATCAATTCAGCCGTGGTCAGCAGCAAATTCTTGTTACGACGGATGTTGCATCTCGTGGTTTAGATTTAATTAATGTGTCATTAGTGGTTAACTTTGACATGCCAAAATTTGCCGAAGAATATGTACATCGTATTGGTCGTACAGGTCGTGCTGGTGCAAAAGGTGTAGCGGTTTCTCTTGTTGGCCCTAAAGATTGGCAAAGTTTTTTGCAGGTGCAATCATTCTTACGTAAAAACTTCGAGTTTAGCACCATCGAGGGCTTACCAGCTAAGTTTTCTGGACTTGCTAAGCAAGCAGATGCTAAAGCCGTTAATGCTAAGGCCAAGACTAAATCAGCCTCCGCAGCAAAAGCGAAACAAAAGCCTAAAGCTGCACCTAAACGCGATAAAAGATTTATTACCGGTGTCGATGTCGGTGATGCACCTATGCGCCGTAAAGCTAAACCGCTGCCGATTAGTGAACAAGATATTAAAGATAGTGAAGATTAAAAATTAAGTGATTGAGGCGGTTAACCCCCGCCACTCATTTGAATACAGTGTAGAGTAAGGATTAACATGAAAGTTTGTGGTGTAGAGTTAAAAGGTGGCGAAGCCATCATCAGTTTATTGAGCTATGAAGGCGAAACCTTCAATGTACCAAGTTGTCGTAAAGTGTCATTCGCGGTTTCAGATTCAGCGTCAACAGAATCAATTCGTGATTTTCATTTTGCTTTTCATAAGCTAATGGAAGATTACAAAATTGATCAAATTGCCATTATTGAACGCGAACAAAAAGGTAAACTAGCGGGCAGTGCAACTAGCTTCAAATTAGAAGCGGCTATCCAATTAACCGAATTACCTGTTGTAATGATTTCGCCAGTGACGGTTAAAGAGCAACTAAAGCGTAATCCACCGCAAGCAGATTTTGATTCATTAGACTTAAAACGTGTGCAACAAAATGCCTTTGAAGTAGCTTACGTACATCATAACCGGTTAATTTTCGGTAAAGTCTAACTCAGCGACAGTTAGCTGAATGACCACTGAAGATTGGTGCGCTATTAACAACCAAACCTTGTTTTTAGCGCAAAATTTGTTTGAAGCTTTCGATTATGCCTATCACTAAAAAAACCGCCAAAGCCCCACCAAAGATGCCGTTAAAGTCGCCGAGTCAGTCTCTTAAGCCCAAAATGGACATGAGTAAGCTTATCACCAGCGATGACATTAAAAAGCAGCAAAGTGAACGCAGTGCAATGCGATACTTATCGGGCTATCAGCCTCATATTGTTAATCAAATTCAATCATTAGTCGATAGCAACAAACTTGCAGAGCATTTTTTACAACGCTACCCCAAAATCCATGAAATACGCACTGACAAAGCACTTTATGAGATGACTATTGCGATAAAAAATGCTCATATGCGTCAATCAGATCCTTTAGCTAAAGTGGTTTTTGATGAAAAAATTAACTTAAGCCACCATGCCCTAGGCTTACATTCATACGTTAATCGACGTCAAGGGCACAAAGTTAAAGCCAAAAACGAAATCCGAATTTCGTCGCGTTTAAAGCATACGCCTTTTGAATTGCTGCAAATGGTCGTTGTACATGAATTGGCACATTTACGTGAAAAAGAACATAACAAAGCCTTTTATCAATTATGTACTTTTATGCTGGCAGATTATCACCAACTTGAATTTGATATGCGGGTATGGCTAGTGGCCGAAGAAGTGGGACAATCGCCGTACTGATCACGACAATGATGAGCTTAAAAGAACATAAGCCCATCATTTTCAACTCAGTTAAATTGACTGCGCAAGAAGAACGGCCTTTCTAGGCGCTTATATTCAACTGAAAAACTAAATATCTACACCGAACCCAATAATAAGCTGAAAATCATTTTTTTCAGGGATCTGTCCATCCGTCTCTGCTCGAGGGTTATTGGTTCTATCCCATACTAATGACAAGTCAAGATCAAACAAATCGGTTAACTCAACGACTATGCCAGCTAAAGCATGATGAGTATAACCGCCAGAATTTTGGTTACCTAACTGCATGCGATAATCAGCATTAAAATCAATATCATCTGATAATTCAGTGGTGAACGTACTATCAATGACTAAGGTGCCACTGTTGTCATTATCATCTTCACCCACTTCAACCTGTTTAAATTGTGTCATGGTATAAGCAGGACCACCACTGATACTCCATTCCGTTTTAGCTGTATCAATAATGCTATAACCCACACCCGAACCTAAGGTGACCCGCGATGACGTGTTCATAAAAGGATCGGTATAATATTCAGCAAATACCGGCCTTAAGAAGAATTGATTTGATAAAAACCAATCAAAGAAGCTATTTACACGATGATTGTTGGTGGTATTTTCATCACCAGATTTACTGTAATTACCCAAGTAATCAGATCTAAAACGTGACTCCGTTGTTCTGCGACTTATCCTAGCTTTTGCTGAATAATCTATTTGTTCATTATTCCCAGAACGCAGGTTTGCCCCAAGGGATATTGAACTCGACCAATAGTTCGCTTCTTGCTGCTCACCACTAATAATGGTGATAATGTCGTTAACATCAAAAGCGACACCATCAAGATAACCCTGACCATCTTGGATCAGCAAACGTCCAGTTCGGGTTGATAAATCCATAAAACCTATGCTTACCGCCCCGCGGCTTTGCAACACAATCACATCTTCCCAATCGACAACAAGTGTATTTAATTGGTCACTTTTAAATTCGAGCTTATTACCATAAAGATACTTAATTTCGCCTTTTAGTAATTCATTACTATTCAATTGAAGCCAATCAAATTTATCTCCCACAGGCACATTGACTTGCATCGGGGTAAACTGATTTTGCTTATTTAGCGGTTCAGTAGATGCTTGCGCAGCAGTATTGATGCAAACTAGAGAGCTACATAAAATAAAAGCTAACGGATTGAAGGTTAGCTTTGCATTTGAAAAGCGGATCATGTGAGGTTTCCATTGGCAGCAGCGTAGACATAAGCTGCAATAAAGTAATAACTTGATGATATTTTAAAGGCTAGCGCCAGCTTAAACAACCGCCAATCGAGAGCCACACATAGCGCTGTGTATTTACTCTCCTTACCACTATCGAAATTGATGTCATTCAAAACAAAACAGCAGCCATTTAGGCTGCTGTTTATTCGTGCAAATCAGTTCGTTAACCCTAACCGAGTTCCATCATCATTTTGCGACTTCTTACAATTGACTCAAATTCAGATAATTCTTTTTTGGGTAAGGTTTTAGCTTCTGCAATATTGGCTTTCATTGGATCAACCGGGCGTCCATTAACATGGAACTCATAATGTAAATGAGGGCCGGTAGATGCGCCTGTGTTACCCGATAAGGCAATAACTTGACCACGCTTAACACGTTGACCTTTTTTCACTTTAAAACTGGATAGGTGCAAATAACGCGTACGCACTTTGTTGTCATGTTCAATCACAATATACTTGCCTGCAAACGCATGGTTTGCCACCAAAGTCACCACGCCTTCACCGGGAGCAACCACATTGGTTCCTACAGGTGTTGCAAAGTCGGTACCGTTATGTGGACGAACACGTCCGGTAATTGGGTGTTTACGTTTTGGGTTAAATCGTGAACTCATGCGGTAATTTTTATATAACGGCACACGTTGAAATGCTGGGGCTAAGCTTTGGCCCTTTTCATCGTAGTAGTTGCCATCAAGATGCTGGAATGCAGTAATATCTCGACGTCCCGTATGAATTTGAATACCTTCGACGTTGGTATTACCGGTAGATTCACCGGCAATAAATTGATCATTCATCAATACTGAAAAACGATCGCCTGCGCGTAATTCTCGGGCAAAGTTTAATTTACTTTTTAACAAATTTTCGACTTTAGCAATTTCTGCTGCGCTTAAACCCGCCGCTTTTGCCGAAACATAAAAAGAGCCATTAATTTCACCACCAATCACCCTGTTTTGCCACATACCTTCAATATTGATATCTTCGACTTCAAAAGTACCGTCTTCAAAACGAGTAAAAACGACTTGATGTGCAGGGGTAAAGTACAATTCCATTTTAGTAAGCTGGCCATTGCCATCGTCCCAAAACTGAATGCGGTTCCCTGGTATTAAGGTATCCAATGCTAAAACCTCTAAATCGGCTTCAAGCACTTTGTACATGGTTTTTTGGTCGATACCCGCCATTTCAAACAACTTACTTAAGGTATCCCCTCGAGCAATAACATGTTCAAGAATAGGCGTCGGTTCGTTAATCTTGGTATTAATTGTTGCTGGTGCACTGATATTAGGAATTAATGAGTCAATATCGAGAGCGACCGGAATGCGTTGTGATGAAAACTCTTGTTGAGTCGGCCATAATATCGCTGCACCAATAATAAAAACACTCGCCAGTAAGACTTTTTTATGCAAATTGGGCAAGTTAGATAAACTTGCTGATGGCTTTTCAAAGCCCATAATTTTACTCGTTAGCAATCTGTAATCCACCTAAAAGTTCTTTGTTATTATTTGTCGTTATTAAAAGTTTTACTTTTATTGAAAGTTTTATTGCATGTTATCAATGTGTTAATGCAAGTTTAATCATTAAAGCGTTTATCATTAACAAGTATCAACTGATACATTACTACAGAATGATAAAATTTCATGTGCTCTGTTATATCAAATTATTGTCATATTACAAATATAAAATGCTGTGTTTTTACATTAATTTTTAAGCTGAATGCCACTATTAGCAGTAGATTGAGCCAGATCACACTCTAATTTGACTCAACTCACAGCAAACTGATTTTGTAGTTTACTTACACCAAGACCATTTATTTTATTGACTTTTATTTGTACAGCAATGCGCTCTTTCATCGCTTCAATGTGGCTAATGACCCCAATCATTTTTCCTGAAGCATTTAAATTATCCAGAGCATCAAGCGCAGTATCTAGCGTTTGACTATCTAAAGTGCCAAAGCCTTCATCAAGAAATAACGAATCAATACTGGTTTTGTGACTGACAAGATCGGATAACGCCAACGCCAAAGCTAAACTGACCAAAAAACTTTCGCCGCCGGATAAGGTTCGAGTGTCGCGAATAGCATCTCCTTGCCATGTATCTAAAACCTGCAGTTCAAGAGCTTCACTATCTTTACGTTCTAAATGATAACGACCATGCAGCCGGTCTAATTGTCTGTTTGCCAACTCAACTAAATGATCAAGTGTTAACCCCTGAGCAAAACGTCGGAATTTATCGCCCTTTTGTGAACCAATTAATCCATGTAAATAAGCAATATCGTCATAATCTTGCTTAGCTAGGGTAAATTGATTCAGTAAAGTTTGTTGCTGCGCCTTTAACTCAAGATCTTGCTTTAAAGTATGTTGGCATTGCCATAATGTCTGCTGCTGAAGATGCTGACGCTCAAGCAGTGCTTGCTGTTCTAAGTTGACCTCGTCAATTTGCAGCACATTAAAAGCTTGCTGTTCACCTTGACGTTGTAATTCATGGTTATTGTTAGCCGCTTGAGTGAATAGCACTTGCGACTCTTGTAATTGATTATCAAGTTGGCGTTTTAATGCTGTTAATCTTTGATGCTCTTCAGGCGTCAACAATGCATGTTGAAATTCATGTTCATTTTCAAATGGACTGGCTGCTAATGCTTGATGCCAACGTGCAACCACCTGTTGATGGTCTTTATGCTCTAATTCAAGCTGTTGGCTCAATCCCAGTTTTTGGGTTGTTAAGGTTTGTATTTGAGTCTTACTTTCTTGCAGTCGAGCGAGTTTGGTCTGCAAATCACTTTCTTGTCGCCCCAACTCATGCTCGCTTTGGTGCTTGACTTCATCGACTTGTTTATCAGCCAATAAATCCGCTCTTTGTTGCTGCTTTAATTGTAAATCCTGTTGCGTTTTAGTCAGGCCTGTTTGAGTCAGACTGATTTGTTCAGTGTTTTGAGTTGCTTGATACTGGTATTGCTGCGACTCCTGCTCCAATAATGCCAATTGCTGGCGGTTGCTTTCCTGTGTTTGACGAGCATCTAACCATTGCTGGATATCTGCCTCAAGTGCGTATAGCCATGAAGCTATATCAGCCCATTCGGGTAGGGGTAAGTCACACTTTTGGATATGATTAAGTAACTGTTGTTTGATGGCGCTTAAATTTGACTCAATTAAGTTAATTTGATGATTGTGCTTATCAATCTGCTGCAGCGCCGATTTCAGTTCAAGCTGTGCCAACTGCAGTTTACTATTGTCGGCGTTTTGACGCTGTTCCAATTGAGTCTTTTGCTCAATCAATTGGCTAGCTGAGTCGTTAACGGCTTTGAGCTGCAACATGACACCTGACAGCTGCTTTTTATGATCATCCACACTGGTCATATAATCAGTGATAGTTTGCTGACATTGAACAGCATCTAAATCAAAACTGACACCCAAAGCCTGACAGCAGGCGGTTGCTTGCTGATGATATTGCAGCAGTTTGGCTTGCAGTTCTTGCATTGCACTTTGCTGATTTTGTTGCATATAAGTCAACTCTACTAGCGCTTGCTTTTGCTGCTCGCCTAACTTTTTGAGTCGTTCAAGCTCATCGAGCAATGCCGCTTCCCTGTGCTCAGTGTGCGATAAGTCCAGTGTTTGATATGAAGAAACTAAAGGGTGCTCAGTTGAGCCACATAAGGCACAGGGTTCACCCTCAACCAGTTTTGCTCGCTCAATGGTTAGATCGGCAATGCGCTGCTCTTGTTTAAGGAGTTGCTGTACATCTTTTAATTGCTGATTTTTATCGCTCCACTGCCCCCGTGTTTGGGTCAGAGTTTTATCTTGAGCAGCCATGTCAAGTTGACGTCGCTTAATAGCTTGCTCTCCCTCAGCGCATGCTTGCCGCCCCTGCGCATAATCTTGGGCAAGTTGTGCTAGTTTTTCACGTAAGCTTTGTTGTTCTAATAGATGCTGATATTCATTTTGTAAGTCGCTTTCAGTTCTGCCCGCTAACAATTGATTGATAACATCATGTAGTGCTTTTTGCTCGCTACCCACAAGCGCAACTTGCTCGTGATTAACTGTAATATTTTTTTGGACGTCATCAATTTGCTGTTGCTGCATTGCCGATGCGTGAGTATGCACTTCTATCTCGGCGCGATATTCCTGCAGGCTTTGAGACTGAGACAAACATTGCTGATATTGAGTTTTCCACGATGCTATATGCTGAGCAATAACCTGCCCCTGTGGAAACTGATCCACTAAAGTCGTTAAATGATGCTGATTTTGGTTAATATTTGCGATGGAGTGCTGAGTATCGACTAACCGCTGACTCACTCCCTGATGCTCCTGCTGCTGCTTGGCAAGTGTTTGCTGTTCTCGCTCAACCTGCATTTTTAGCACTTTAATATCATGATCTAAGGGGATGATTTGCTGGTCAATTAATAACAATAATTGTTTATGTGTGGTTTTAGCCGCATCAACTGATACTTGCTGATTAATATAGGCCTGTTCATTCTGACCAACCTTAATGTTTGATTGCTCTAACTGTAGACTTAAGCTTTCAATTTGGGTCGATAAATCAGCCAGTTTTTTAGCTAAATAGGTGCGCTGTTCAAATATGGGTTTAAGCTGCTGCGCAGGTTCACTTTCGACTAATTTTTGCAATTCACCTTGTTGCTTCTCAATCGCTTGTTTTGCCTTTTCAAGCGCTTGCTTGCAAACTAAATGATGCTGAGTGGATTGACTGAATTGCTGATGCCACTGCAAAAATAGCTTTTTAGATTCAATTTGTAGGTGTATTTTGTGCAATTCGCAGCTTAACGTTTGCTGCAGTGTTTCATTTTCTATTACTTGCTCAGCACTTAATACCTGAACATGATTGATTTGGCTTTCGAGTAACTGTAATTGCTGCTTCGATTGGCTAAACTCCTGATGCACTCGTTCAGATATCAAACCATAAATTTCGGTGCCGGTTAACTCTTCAAGTAACTCAGCCCTGAGATTAGCATCAGCATTGAGAAATGCCGCAAACTCACCCTGCGATAACATCATGGACTTAGTGAAACGCGCAAAATCTAAACCGGTGATTTTCTCAATAGCATCCGATTTTATTTTTATTTGGCTGGCAATAATTTTGCCGTCAGCTATTTGGGCCAACTCGACTTGTGCATCCTGCAAGTTGCCATCAGCATTATCTCGAGCACGCCTTTGACTCCAAAATGCGCGATAACCAACACCTTTTACTTCAAATTCAACTTCTGCCAAACACTCACTTGTTCCCCGGGTCATGAGTTCGTTTGTTGATTTTGAGATCACAGATAAACGTGGTGTTCTGTGGTAAAGCGCTAAACAAATCGCATCTAAAATAGTGGTTTTACCTGATCCCGTGGGCCCAATAATGGCAAACAGACCATTTTCAGCAAATGGACTGGCTGTAAAATCAATTTTCCATTCATCTTTGAGTGAATTAATATTTTTGAAACGCAGAGACAGAATTTTCATTATTTATGCTCCGCTTGCTGCGCCAATTCAACTGCTTGCTGCAATTGGTCAAACTTGGTCATGATCCGCTGTTTAAATACTTCATCATCAAACTGCTCTTGCATTATTCTGCGCTGAAACACTTCTTTAACCGATAACTCAGACAAGGTTTCATTTTTTTGGCTTTGCATCAGCGACTTACGCTTTGCTCGTGCACGTTTAAGCTGAAGTACTTCGATGGCTTTATGCTGGGTCAACTCGATAATCCGCGATTGTAAATCTGATAAGTAATCTTGCTCTGTCACTTCAATGCTTAACCAAGTATTGCCAAACGAAGCTGAGGGGGAGGATTCTGAATAATCAGCAAACTGTGCTACCTGTGCAGCTATTTGCGTAAGGTTACCTTTGAGCATTTGCATAGGTTGAAACATCGGGATATCAAGAGTATTAACCTGCATTTGTTTATCTTGCTCCCATTGCACTAGCACCACACTTTTATCAGCTTGATTGTCTCTAGAAAGTTCATCAAAACTTAGTGCAATTGGTGAGCCGGAATAACGAATATGCTCTGTTTTGGCCACTTTTTGTGACCGATGAATATGACCCAATGCAATGTAGTCCGCTGAAGGAAACAAATTGGCATTAAAGGCATCTAAGCTACCGATGTAAATATCACGCACGGATTCTGAGGTGCTAGCGCCAACCGTAGTTAAATGACCGGTGGCGATTATGGGTAATGTTTTACCCGTTAGCGCTTGATGTTGAAGTTTTAATTGTGTGGCTTGCTCAAAACTGGCTTGATAATACTCAGCAATAGCATTGCCCAATTTAGCTTGTTTATCTTTGGCACTTTCGCCAACCTGGCTTTGAGTTAACTCTCTGGGGCGTAAAAAAGGTAAACCACACACAATAGCGCCAGGTTCACCTTGGCGATTAGTTATCTCAAAGGCGTGATCTGCGGGTGTTGATAGCGCACCAGGAATTACTAAAGTATTCAGGCAAGCTAATAGCTCCTTTGACTCACCGAGCATAGAGACTGAATCATGGTTACCACCTAAAATAATAAGCTGGCAACCAGATTGCTGCATTTGCACAATAAATTGATTGTAAAGGGTTCTGGCATAACTTGGTGGCGTGCCAGTATCAAAAATATCACCGGCAATAATGAGCGCATCAACTTGATAGTGTTCGATTTGCTCCAGCAACCATGCCATAAATGCTTGATGTTCGGCGGCGCGACTCTTACCGAAAAAATGCTGACCTAAGTGCCAGTCTGAAGTGTGTATGATGCGCATAAAATCCTTTTAATCTAATGACGGCCTAAACAAGGCTGCTACCATGCTCATTCAATAAAAATGGGCAAGGGTTACATATACTGCGACCACAGTAATTTAATACTCATGGCGAATGACATAATAACCACTAGTGGCTTAATAATTTTCACGCCTTTGCTCATAACTAATCGTGAGCCTAACGTAGCGCCTATCGCCTGACCGACTAACATAATCAGCCCTAGCACTACAGCAACTTGACCACCAATGATAAAGAAAATTAATGACGCTATATTGGTGGAAAAATTAAGCACCTTGGCATGTGCGGTGGCTTTGGCTAATCCAAACCCTGCTAAGGAGACAAAGGCTAAAGCAAAAAAACTGCCAGTGCCAGGTCCAAAAAAGCCATCATAAAATCCCACGCCTAATGCGGCCGTAAACGCAAACAAGGTTGGCGTTAATACTTGCTGGCGATCATCTTCAGCTATTTTTTTAGAGAACAGAAAGTAACAGCCAATTGCCAAAATAAGAAAAGGCAGTACCAACTGAAGAAGTTCAGCATCAATCATCTGCACTAAAATGGTACCGATTGCCGCACCCATAAAAGCACAAATTAACGACAGTTTTATTGCTTTAAGATCGACCATCCCTTTACGAATAAAATATAAACTCGCAAAAAAGCTGCCACCACAAGCTTGCAGTTTATTAGTACCCAATGCGGCAGCTGGAGGTAAACCTGCCCACATCAATGCTGGTATTGTGATCAAGCCACCACCACCAGCTATAGAGTCAATAAAACCAGCAAGCAAGGCAACGGCAAATAAAATCAGGCCAATTTGTAAAGTAAGTTCAAACATGGGTCATAACCAGAACAGGCAAAGAGAGATATTAAACCTGCTTTAAAACAGAATTACAAAGTATCAAGGCAGGAAAATAGAATGCCCCAGTTAAATGGGGCATTATTAATCAAACTGCGGTTTATTTTATAAACCATGCACTCACATTAGTGATGAAGTATTTGAGTAGCGTCGCACATGCTTACAGTCCCGCTTGAATAATTTCGGTTTCAGTTAAACCCAATTGCTCTGCATAGGTTTGATTAGGCGCGATGCGAAATTCAAAACGTAATATTCGTAAACAAGCATCAAATAAAGCATCGCCAAACCATGATTTATCATACTGCATTAATGCATTCACAATTCCGTCAGCGCCGCTTCCCCCTTTTAAATAATTAGGCACTAATGAGTCGATAAAACTTGCCACCAAACCGTATAAATCTTTTTCCGCATCACCTTCTACAGCCCATAAGGTTGGGTCGGCATATTGTGATGCGTAGTGAGTGGCCGCCACATCAAGCCCAACTCCAAAGTTCACCAAGGTGGCTTTTTCTTGCGAGCAGATAATATTTTTAGGGCAAATAGCACCATGATAAATATCTACACTGTGCAGATATTGCAGTGCTGATAACAACTGTAAAAACCAATTGAAAGGTTGACCCACTTGGATGTTGTTAACTTCATCAAGCGAAACGCCTTGCGCCCACCCCCTAGCAATAAAAAGTTCATTAGATTGAGGCAACTGTCCAAAGCCCAATACTTTCTCAATGTGGGGATGATAAATTTTCGACAAACTTCGGTAGATATTACTCAAAGAAGACCACTGGGTTTCGACATCACTGTAAATACTGACCACACAAGGGTAATTACCTTGAATGTGTATTGCCTGCCATAACTGGCTGCGGTCTGTCGATTCTATAAATTGGGTTAATCTATAGTGATGATCGATAACGGTACCGCGTTCGATGGCAATATGATCAGGCACAGTGTCACACACGCCTAGATCGATTAATGCTGACAAATCACAACGGATCCCATCTAAATCAATGGTTTTACCTTTGGCGGCGTCACGGTACCAATGGAAAATTCTAGGCTGTCTGGTGCGCTCCGCCAACATTAGAAATGCCTTAGCATATTGAGCAATGTCAGCAGAGGTGGTTAAATTGTCTTTGATATCTATAAACTCAACATCAGCATCATCGGATATGAATACACAGTGACTATCCCAACCTCCAATAGTAAAGCCACGGCGATGAATTTGTTGGATACCACTAAGACTTCTTCTAAGAATTTCTAAAAGTTGGTAGGTACTTTGTTGTTCTACTTCAAATATATTAAGCGGAATACCCCGCGGCATTCGAATTGGCAACACCAATTGTTCACCATCATTAATCAGCGGCGCACAAAATGGCACACAGCTGCAACCGGATAACGACTGCATTCGCTTAAATTCATCTCTCAGCTTTTGCTCATGCGCTTCAGCTTCCTGTTGATTCTCAAATTGGTTCATCACCAACACTTTCAACAGCCAAGGGGCTGTCCACCCGCCAGGGTTATATTCAGATTGCCAAACCTCTAAACCTTGTTGTAAAAACAAGCACTTAATTTTAATAAAATCTTGAATTTTATTATTACGCTGCTCGACAACAGCCACTTGTCCAATAGTGTCTAAAACCATTTCTTTTTGAGCTTTGGTCACGGCATGCTTATGTGGCGCGGTTAGCCCCCACTCTTTTGTCAGCGCGGCAATAATTTTGGCTGGGGTATAAATGCTCAGCTTACCATGGTCTTTTTCAACTAAGATTTCTTCGCCTTTTCGACCGGTTACAAACACCATTCCCTGACACCAAGGGGCATAAACCCCTACAGGGATTTTGTGTTTTAACCTGCCAGCAAGTACTCGGGCAACATAATTGGCTTTTGATAAACTATTATCGACATCTCGTCCATCGAGTGACCACGCATGTAAACCGGCATTTAAACGGCCAATGTAACCTTTAACATCAACCACATAAACGCCCCACTCGCCTACTACTAAAGCATCCACTTCCATTGCTTGACCCGTCGGAGTTGGAATTTCAACATTGGTCAGCAGTAAGTAATCTTCAGGTAATTCTTCGGTGAGTAATGCAAATGCCCAACGTTCAGCATCATTAACTGGGGTACCAAAACTGATATGCCTTGCCATAATAATCCATTTATTTGCTCAGTGAATGGCGAATATCCTATGTATTAACCCATAAAAAAACCACCTAAAAGGTGGTTTTTACTTTAATTGAGTAAAATAACAGCATTCTACAAAATCGAGCTATCAAAACATGGGACTGAATTATTAGTGATGACAATGTTCACCATGCACATGATCATCGGCAAACTCACCGTCACCATCTTGGTGTTGCATCACGCCCCAACCATCAGAAATACCATCAAACTCTTTGGCAAAATCATTTAATTGAGTTTCTTTAGTATTCAGGGAGTCATACTCAGGCACCATTTGAATGCTCACAATCACTTCCCATTGATTCGCTTCTTCATCAAAGTGAAGTTCTAACTCACCTTGCTCATCTTGCTGGGTTAATACTTCTAAAGCAGACTCTGCATCACGCTTATCTTTAAAAACGAGAAAAAAATCAACTTCTAACTCACGTGTCAAATCAATACCAGATTCGGCCATTGCCGCAAGCATTTGTCCGTTATCATCATCAGGGAATTGCATGGGATTTTCCTTAAACTGCAGCCACAATTTTAATCGTTTGGCCGTTGAATGAAATCACATCACCCACGACACACTTTTTACGTTTACGGGTATCAACATCACCATTTACGGTAACTTGCCCTTCAGTGATAACATGCTTTGCATCGCCACCACCATTTACTAAACCTTGTACTTTCAGAACTTTATAAAGTTCAACGAACTCATCGCCGGGTAATAATGGAAAATCTACCATGGGTGGTATCACCTTGATTATCTAAATTAACGAGATCAAACGAAAATTATACCCTATGGTGGCTTAGCAAGCATCAAGCATTTTGATTGGATTGGTGTGATGATAGCTAAATCCTAATTGCCGACAAATCAGATTACCATCAATAATCTTACTCGGTGCCGTTTGCTGATTAAACTGAGGGGCTATTTCACCAAGATGTGTTGCCGCATAGGGGTAAAAGTCTGCTTTAGCAGGATGCTCTGGAGCACACAGATTATAGACTTTGGCAACTTCAGGGGCTCTGAGAATTAAACTTGTCGCGGCAATACAATCATCAAGATGGACTAGATTTACCGCAACATTACCGCCACTGACATCGGATTTACCCGCAAAAAAACGTCCAGGATGTCTTTGGGGCCCAATCAAACCGGCAAAACGAACAATACAACTATTATTCATGCTGGCAAACATCGATTCCGCTTGCAACAAGGTTTCGCTTACCAAGCTATGTGGTTGTGCATCATTTTCTGTCATCACCTTATCTTCATTAGGATAAACTCCGGTGGTGCTAACAAAAATAATCCGTTGATATTGCTTATCGCCAATAGCTGAAGTTAATACGTGTAGATTAGCTAAATAATCAGTTTCACCACGACGGAGCCCGGGGGGAATATTGATAATTAACATATCAGTATTCAACAATTCTCTTGCGGCATTGAAGGTATTTTCTACTGCTAAGTCAAATTGATACGCATCGATACCTACTTGGGATAACTGATTTAAATCCTGCGGTAATCGCTTGTTAGCTTTTACACTATATCCTTGCTTAATAAGTGATTTTGCTAATGGGAAGCCAAACCAACCACAGCCAATAATGGTAACCGATGTCATAAAGCGCCTTGATAAGAAAAATGATTGAAGTAAAAATTGATGACGTTATCGGCTTGCAATGTTTTGATCGCCCCATCGCTTAAGGTGTCTTTTTTGATCACTTCAACAATTTCAACTTCACCATCAATTAAAAAGCGTAAACTGGCACTGCCGCCTTTGACATTGCATGCCCAAACGTGTGGCTTTTTTACCTCACCAGTGGTCATCATCACTTTTGCGACTTGATCATCGGACAATTTCACTAAAGTGCCCGGTGGATAAATTCCCAATACTTTGACCAAAAGTGAGATTAAATGCTCAGAATGTTTACCAACACGTTGTTTAAATAATACTCCCAATGCCAACTGAGGAGAGTGATATTGATGCAACAACATTTGATAATCATTCACTAATGCCACTATTTGAGTGGTTTCTAAAATGTCGTCTTTTGTTAAATGGTCTGGATAGCCTGTACCGTCAATAAACTCGTGATGATGTAAAATCACATCGAGAACTGCACTAGGAAAAAGGTTGCTGCGGTTGACTAAATCAAATCCTAAATTAGGATGCATTTTCATGAAATTCATTTCAGGCTGAGTTAACTCACCATGTTTTCTGCGAATATCATCCGGGACTTTTAATTTGCCAATATCATGCAATATACCACCTAAAGCTATGTCTCTCAGCTTTGATTTATCCATACCATTTGCATGACCAATCACCATCGACAGTACCGCGATTGAAATACCATGTGCTGTAATACTCGTATCTTTTTCACCGTGATCGACTAACGATAAATTAACCGTATCCGTTTCAAATAAATGATCAATTAACTCTTCAACTAAGCCTGCAGACTCACGGTACATGCCTTCGGGATCACTGACTACTTTGCTGAAGATATTACGGCTATCGTTAATGGCTTTAATAAAACGTTTTTGGCCTAAGCGCATCGACTTTTTCGCTAAGCTTTTATGATCAGTTTCAACCACGTCCTCAGTGACATCGTCAATACTTTCGACAGTGTCTTCTATTAAAGGCAATAATTCGTGCCCGGAAATCACGTAAACAAAGTCAATATCAAGCTCATTGATAATTGCAATTTGAGAGGCGTGTTCAAGTTTAATTTTATTAATAAAGAAAGGGTTTTTTGTCCACGGCAAAGGGAGCTTGATGGTAAGCCCTAACACAATATTAGACAGGGGTATTTGGGTTAACTCTTGTTTAGCCAATGAATATGTCTTCCATACTGAATAATTGTTCTGGACGCCTGCGTCTAAATCAACTGAAAAGTTGAACTACTTACACTATAGGATAAATGAAGCATTTAAGTCGGTTTTATTTTTCTGGCTTATCGATAACTTGCCAATCATTAAAGTAATAATGTAATCGTTTCGACTTCAAAACATAAATACTTATCCAAAATAAAAATAACGCATCCAAGGCATAGCTTAATTTAAATAAAAAATCATCGTAAATTAAACGTTGGATCAACATGACACCATCGATTAACAGCAATAACCATAAAATTGATTTGCCACGCTTAAACCATGGAATAAACCACTGCCACTGACGCTTTCGCTCTGCAATAACAAGTCCGTATAGCAGCACGGCACCGATACCAGCAAATAAGGCCAAAATAAAATCTTGTTTATGTGGATAAAACAACCGCACTAAGCCAGATCTGTCATTAAACTGAGTCAAGGAGGCGATAAAAACGCACCAGCCTCTGGCTAAAAACACCAACACGATATACAAAAAAAGGGGGGGCTTGATATGACCTTTATCATCAAGCCAAGTAATATTGCTAAAATTCATGATTCACATTTAGCCTTATAGCAATAACAACTCATCAATGGTTAACCTAATCATGTTATCAAGATTGTAAAATTGCCATTAAAGCTTGTTCGTCAATGACTTTGATACCGAGTTCCTGCGCTTTAGCTAATTTTGAGCCTGCCGCCTCTCCCGCCACCAAACAATCGGTATTTTTAGATACACTGCCAGCCACTTTCGCACCTAAGGCTTGTAATTGCGCTTTCGCATCATTGCGGTTTAATAGATTTAAAGTCCCGGTCAATACCCAGGTTTGACCTTTCAAACTTAATTCACTGTCGTCAACTTGTTCGATTGATGGCCAGTGAATTCCACTGGCAATTAACTTATCAACGACCTCGAGATTGTGGGTTTGAGCAAAAAAGTGATTGATGTGCTGAGCAACAATATTGCCGACATCATCAACCGCCAACAATTGCTCAAGCGATGCACTTCTTACCGCCTCAAGGGTTTTAAAATATGCTGCTAGGTTAGCGGCAGTGGCTTCACCCACTTCTCGTATACCTAAGCTATATAAAAAACGCGCTAAGGTTGTCGATTTAGCATCGTTAATCGCAGCAACCAGTTTGGTAGCTGATTTCATCGCCATTCGGTCCAGCATGGTCATTGCAGAGGCGCTTAAGGCAAATAAATCTGCGGGACTTTTGACTAATTCTTTATCAATAAGTTGCTCAACGACTTTATCGCCCATGCCATCTATATTAAGCGCTTTACGTGAAGCAAAATGTTTTATAGCTTCTTTACGTTGGGCTTCACAGAACAAACCACCGGTACAACGGGCAACCGCTTCGCCTTCGATACGCTCTACATCACTTTGACATACCGGACAATGCTGCGGAAAATTAATGTCGCAAGCATTATCAGGGCGTTTATCTAACACGACAGCAACAATTTGCGGAATAACATCGCCTGCTCGTCGAATGATAACGGTATCACCAACTTTAACCCCTAAGCGGGCTATTTCATCGCCATTGTGTAAAGTGGCATTAGACACTGTCACCCCACCGACAAATACTGGCTGTAATCTGGCAACTGGAGTGATTGCACCTGTGCGTCCGACCTGAAAATCAACCGCTTCAAGCAAAGTCATCTCTTCCTGCGCCGGAAACTTATAAGCGATTGCCCAACGCGGCGCTTTGGCCAGGAAGCCTAAATTGAGTTGCTGATTAATCGCATTAACTTTAATCACTACACCATCAATTTCATATTCCAGCGAACTTCTTCGATTTAAAATGTCTTCATAATAAGCATAGACTTTGGCTAAATCATCACAGACTTTCACTTCAGCACTGACAGGTAAACCCCATACTTTTAGCTGCTGCAACTGACCATAATGACTGGCTTTCATCGCCTCAGACTCACCATCAACCACCCCTAGCGCATAAGCATAAAAGCCTAAAGCTCGTGATGCGGTGATTTTACTGTCTAATTGACGCAAACTGCCCGCGGCCGCATTACGCGGATTAACAAATACCTTGTCACCCTTGGCCATTTGACGCTGATTTAACGCCTCAAAAGCCGCTTTAGGCATAAACACTTCACCACGCACTTCGACGAGATCAGGGTAACCTTCGCCGCGCAGCTTTAAGGGTATCGATTTAATCGTGCGCACATTTTCAGTGATATCTTCACCCACAGCACCATCACCGCGTGTGGCTGCGCGCTCAAGCACGCCATTACGATAAGTAATGGAAACCGCTAAGCCATCAAGTTTTGGCTCACACACATATTCCACGCCACCCACTTTATCGGTTATCCGCTTATTGAAACTCTCAAAATCAGCCTGTTCAAAAGCGTTATCCAAACTTAACATGGGTTTTAAATGGGTAATTTGATCAAATTTAGCTAAGGCTAAACCACCGACTCGCTGCGTCGGTGACGAGGGCGAGGTAAATTGTGGGTTTTCACGTTCAAGTAAGATTAAACGCTGCATTAAGCGATCATATTCAGCATCGGGTATGGTAGGAGAATCATCGACATAATAATGAATATTATGTTGGTTTAATGCATCAGATAACTCGGCCATTTCAATTTGAATTGCTTGCATGATTTTGATCCGTAATACAAAAAATTAAGGCCGCATCGGCGGCCTTGTTATGCTAATAAAGAAGGATAAGCATGGACTTAAGCTGCGGCGATTCTACGTTTGTAATCCTCTTTTGCCGCATCATCCCATGGCTGACGCTTGCCATCTAATAACTCTGCACCTAAATCATCGGCGAGTTGTAAAGCTGAATTTAACATTATAGTGAAATTCATTTTAGGGTCGCCATAACAAGGAAGTGTCATAAATAACACCACACCCTCTGTGACAAACTGTTCCATGTTATCGGGGTCGAATGTGCCAGGTTTAACCATATTGGCCAATGAAAACAGAACCTTGCCTGTTCCAGCGTTATCAATATGACGATGAAAAATATCCATATCGCCAAACTTAAAGTTTAATGACAATAGCGCTGGTAATAATTCAGCACCTTGAAGTTGTTGACCCGTTTTGGCCACAACATGCAAAACCAAAACATCGGTGGGATCTGCCAGTAATTGCGGTTCTTCTGCAAAATCTTCAGCTTCTGGCTCATCCTGAGCGTAATCAGGATTTGAATAATGTTTAGGTTTCTCAATCGGTTCAATATGAACAGGCTTAATGTCTTGGCTTGTCGGCTGGGTAATTTCTGGCTTTTGCTCAAATTCATCCTCTAGTGACGCCAATACAGGTTCAAACTTAGCTGTGTTTACCGGTGGCGTAACTGGCGCTGAAGCAACTGGTTCAGCCGCTTTGGCATGTTGAGGTTTAAACAAGGCTGCCGTTTTAAGGATAGGTTTTGTTACCACAGGCTCAACATCTGTAGATTTTAGTACCCGAACAGGACCTATACCGTCATTATCAAACCCTTCAGAATCTCGACGTTCAGCTTGTTCTTTGTAAAAATTAGCCATAGGGCTTTGCTTTATTGACTTAGGTTGTTGTTTTCTTATCGACCAAAAACCGTGCACAAGAACCGCAATAATTGCGATTGCACCTAAAACTAACAACACCAATTGTAAATCTTCCATTGTTTACTTGATTCCTATTTATACTGCGTCAGCAAGCGCTACCGCGGCTTCAATATCAACAGCGACTATACGTGAAACACCGGGTTCATGCATAGTGACGCCTATAAGTTGATCGGCCATTTCCATGGTGATCTTGTTGTGGCTGATATAAACAAACTGCACACTTTGCGACATCTCTTGTAGTAAACGACAGAATCGCTCTACGTTAGCGTCGTCCAAAGGGGCATCAACCTCATCCAGCATACAAAATGGTGCTGGGTTTAATCTAAATATTGCAAATACTAATGATAAAGCGGTTAACGCTTTTTCTCCACCACTAAGTAAGTGAATGGTACTATTCTTTTTTCCTGGGGGTTGAGCCATGATGGTCACCCCAGTGTCCAGCAAATCGTCATCCGTTAGGGCTAAGTAGGCTTTTCCGCCACCAAACACCTTAGGGAACAGTTGCATTAAATCGTTATTTACGGCTTCAAAGGTGGCTTTAAAACGCGTTCGCGTTTCTTTGTCTATCTTTCTTATAGCGTCTTCTAAAGTTGTTAACCCTTGATTTAAATCATTATCCTGACTATCTAAATACTGTTTTCGCTCATTTTGTGTATCATACTCTTCAATGGCTGCAAGGTTAATCGCACCTAAGCCATTAATCTTATTACGCACTTTGTCTAGAGCAACTGAACATGATTTTATATCAAAATCTTCAGGAATAGCATTAATGCTACTTTGCAACTGAATTTGCTCATCCTGCAACAACTGCAATTGCACATCCGTTTGGCCTTTTATTCCCTCACGACGTAACTTTAACGCGCTTATCTTTTGAGTCAAGTCTTGAAGTGTGACAAGCTGTTGTTTTTGCATCATTAGTGATGAGTCTAGACTTTGCTGCAACATGGCTTGTTGTTGGCGATTATCATTCAGCTTAAGCTGGTTTTGTTGTTGAAATTCAAGCTGTAAGGCTAATTTCTGTTTAAGGTTGTCACGCTCAATTTTCCCTAGCTTATCATTTTCTAACAGACCCTGTTTTCCGATGGTGGCATAACTTTCGGTTAATTCTTCAATTTTTTCGACTTGCTGCGCTAATTGTTGCTGGGTAACGGCAACTTGGGTATTGATTTGCTGCAGGGTTTGATTGAGATGGGCGCCTTGCCTTTCACGCTCTGCTCGCTGGGTTTTTAAATCGCGTAGCTGAACACTTGCCTGCTCAAAAGCCTGCTGAGCCTGTTGCTGTTGCTGCAGACATAATTGATTGTCCTCCTCAAGCGCTTCCACTTTAAGCAATAAGGCTTCTGCTTCAATTAATTGCTGTTGCTGATGTTGTTTAGCTGAAGTTAACTCTTGATTTAATTGTATTTCATGCTGCTCACGGGTGTATTTTTGTTCGACTGTGGCGTCATATTTTGCCTGAGATTGCGTTTTTGCGACCAGTAACTGTTGTAACGTTTGCTGATGTTGACCCAACTGCAGATTTATTGTCGCCAACTGAGTTGTTTGTTCCGTTTGATACTGTAATGCGGCAGAGGTCTGGGTTTCAAGTGATGCCACGGTTTCAATTAACGCTTGTTGCTCAGTGGTTAAACTGAACAAGGATTGATGGCTTGATTGCGCTAAAATGAATCCATGTCCAACCAAATAGCCTTCTTTTGAGGCAACAATAGCTGATGCGGGCAAGCTAGAAAGCTTTTCTTTAGCTTGCGCTAATGTATCAACAAAACTTACTTGGGCTAACCATGGCGCAATATTAACAAAGCTGGTTAAGGCTTCATGCTCAAACAATACCGATGACAGTACAAAACCATTATTTATGTCATCATAGTGGCTATCCGCTAAAATCGCCGCCTTACTGATAGATTGTAATAGCACATCAACGGCTTTTTCATAACCAGGGGTGACATTAATCACTTGCCATAACTGCTGGGAATCTCCCTCACCCACTTCATTAGCTAACCACTCATTAATTAATTGCAATCTTGCTTTTGCACTGGCAAGGGCATCTTTAACTTGCTGATAAACACTTTGAGCTTGAGTTAAATCCTGTTGACCATTAGATAGCTCAACATCTAATTGCTGCTTTAGCGTTTCTTCAAGGCTAATTTGAGCCGTGATGTTGGCCAATGCACTTTGGTGTAACTGAATGTCTCTTTCAATATCGTGGTGTTGTAACTGTTGAAGTTTCTGTTGTAATACCGGGATAGTTTGCTCATGATTTTGCAATAACTGCTGCTGGTGTTCATATCGTGATTGATACACAGCCAGATCTGTTTTGACCTGATTTAACTTTCCTGTTGCAAGGTTATATAACTGCCTTAGATGATCGCTATTCTCATCAACTTGATGTACTTGCTCATCAAGGATTTCAAACTGCATTGTTACCTCATCTTGCTGAGGCGCAAGACTAGACTGTTGCAATAATACTTGGTTTAACGTGAGTTCAAACTGTTGATGCTTTAATTTTGCTTCATCAATACGTTGTTGAATCGCAAGCAGCTCTTGTTCTCGTTGCGAATCTTGCAGTTGTTGGTGCTTCAGTTGCTGCTCAAGTTTGGTAACTTCGTTGCCGGCTAAATAATATTGCTCAACCAGTTTTTGTTCACTGTCTGTTAGGTCGTTTAATTGCTGTTGTAATTGCAGTACCACATTTTCGGATGAATGCTGAGTAGCGCTAAACTCACTTTGCTGACGCTCAAGCTGGATCACTTGCGAATGCATATCGTCTGACTGACGCAATAAATCCTGATAACGACCAACAAGCAGTTGCGTATGCAGCTCACGCTCCTGTGATTTTAACGCACGATATTGTTTCGCCTCTTCAGCTTGCTTGGCAAGCCGTTCAATTTGCCCGCCTAATTCCTGCCGTATATCGTTAAGACGCTCTAAGTTCTCACGAGTATGGCGAATGCGGTTTTCGGTTTCACGGCGACGTTCTTTATAGCGAGATATGCCAGCAGCTTCTTCAATAAAAACTCTTAGCTCTTGCGGTTTAGACTCAATTAAACGTGAAATAGTCCCTTGTTCAATAATGGCATAGCTACGTGGGCCTAACCCAGTCCCCATAAACAAGTCGGTAATATCTTTTCGGCGGCACTTTTGACCATTCAAAAAATAAAATGATTCACTGTCACGATTAACCTGGCGTTTAACCGATATTTCTTCATAACTGGCATACTGGCCAGATAATCGGCCTTGAAGGTTTTCAAATATCAGCTCTACCCCTGCAACCGAGATAGGCTTTCTTGCAGTTGAACCATTAAAAATAACATCGGTCATTGAATCGCCGCGCAGGTTTTTAGCACTGCTTTCACCCAGCACCCAACGCACCGCATCAATCACATTGGATTTTCCGCAGCCGTTTGGACCAATAATAGCCGTTAACGCATGATCGAAAGGGATTTTTGTAGGGTCTACAAACGACTTAAATCCAGCAAGTTTTATTTGTTTTAATCGCATTATTGCCGGTATGGTTTGGTTAAAATTAATTGAACGCTGTTCACTTTAACAATTGACGCGCATTTTGTAACGATTATTCGCACTTAGATACAGTTTATTGCTTGTTTTCTGTTAGTTGCAACGTCAAACTCAACGATATTAAGTGATACTAAAATCAAAAAGGAGCCTATCAATGGCAGTGCAAATTCCTTCTATTCGTAAAAGTGGCGTTAATTACTTTTTGGAAGGCTTTCAACTTATTAAGCAACCTGGGTTGCGCGCTTTCGTATTTATTCCACTCATGATCAATCTCATTTTATTCGCTGCGGTGATGTATTTTGCCGTCGGCAAGTTGGATGAATTGTTTACTTGGATGAATGGCGAAATCCCTGAGTATTTATCTTGGTTAAATTTCTTTTTATGGCCGTTAGCTGTGCTAACTATGCTAGTGGTGATGTCGTTTATTTTTAGTTCGGTCATGAACTGGCTGGCAGCCCCTTTTAACGGATTGTTAGCAGAAAAAGTGGAACAGCATTTGACGGGAAAAAATCTCGATACTGGCGGCACAGTCGATTTGATTAAAGATCTGCCGCGTATTTTGGGACGCGAATGGATAAAACTGAAATATTACTTACCGCGCGCGCTGGTATTTTTAATTCTTTTTTGGGTGCCTGTAATTGGACAAACAGCGGCACCCATTTTATGGTTTTTATTCACAGCTTGGATGATGGCAATTCAGTATTGTGATTATCCTTTTGATAATCATAAAGTGCCCTTTGATGACATGAAGTTTGCCCTCAGAAATACCAAAGGAACCAGTTTCAGTTTTGGTGCTTCGGTCACTTTATTCTCAATGATCCCTGTTGTGAATTTTATCGTCATGCCTGTGGCTATTTGTGGTGCAACTGCAATGTGGGTAGAGCGTTACCGCGAGGCTTATAAGAATACTCGCATTGCAAAAGATTAACTGGTACGGCATAACATGCTTAACCAAGTTGCCTGTGAGATTATAGGCATACAACGCTTTCAAAATCGGTAGCTAAGGGGATAACTTAGCTACCGGTCCAATCCAACACGCAAATATTTACTTTTAATTTATCTTTAGCGCCCCACTCAGTAACATTTTGATAATCTTTTTATTGCATAAAAGGTCGGAATTAACGCATTTGTTTGCGACAATGCCGGAAACAACAATAAAGATCCCAATCTCACTGTGAACAAATATTCTAATATCCTTCTATTATTCGTAAGCTTATCGACTTTCAATGCATTTGCGGGTAGCAGCGAACAGTTTCAAGTCACTATCCCAACCCTAAGCAGTGAAATTGACATTGATGGCGAATTTTCTGAGCCACAATGGCAAAACGCAGCAGAAGTTGAGCTTAAATTTGAAACCTCTCCAGGTGAAAATATCGCCGCACCGGTTCGTACAACTGCAAAAGTGTTTGCAAGCGAAACCAGTTTATTTATTGCCTTTACCGCGCAGGATCCTCAACCACAGAAAATTCGCGCGAATCTTCGAGATCGTGATAACTCGTGGGGTGATGACATGGTCGGCATCAAATTAGACACGTTCAACAATGCTCGATTAGCTTATCAGTTTTTTATTAACCCCTATGGCGTGCAAAGTGACTCGATTGAGAATGAACTAACAGGGTTAGAAAGTGATGCTTGGGATGGTATTTGGTATAGCCAAGGTAAGATAACTGATTCGGGCTATCAAGTTGAAGTTCAACTGCCACTGCGACTGTTTAACTTTGATGACTCCCATACAATACAAAACTGGGGGATTGAATTTATTCGATTTTATCCTCGCAATCAAAGCCAACGTTTTTCAACACACAAAATAGATCGCAATGTATCCTGTCAGTTATGCCAACTGGGGATCTTGCAAGGGCTTGAAGGTGCCAAACAAGGTCAAGATATTCAAATTACCCCATCAATTGTGGCTAATCAAAATAATCAGCGTCCATTGTCCCCTGAAGGGGCATGGCAAGACGAAACCAACACAGAGGTAGGTTTAGATTTACGCTGGGGCATTACGCCGACAACGCTGTTAAATGCCACCATTAATCCCGATTTTTCTCAGGTCGAGTCTGATGCGGGACAATTAGATGTTAACAATACCTTTGCGCTGTTTTTTCCTGAAAAACGGGCGTTCTTCTTAGATAACAAAGATTACTTTGATAGCCAAATGGAGTTGTTACACACCCGCAATATCAGCTCTCCTGATTATGGTGTTAAGGTCACCAGTAAAACTGATGATCACACAGTGGGAGTTTTGGCCACAAATGATATCCAAACTCAGTTTCTTGTGCCGGGCAATCTAAGTTCTGACATAGCTACCCTTGATCAAGAAAGTCATAATGTGGCTGCTAGATATCGTTACGATCCAAGCAAGCAGTTTTCGATTGGTGGTGTGATGACATTAAAAACAGCGGATGAATATCATAACTATGTTTACAGCACCGACTTAAAGTATCAACCGACACAGCAAGATACCTTTACCGCTCAATATGCTTATTCACAAACCTTGTACCCGTATGATTTATTCAATCAATTTTGTAATGGCGATGATTGTGCGATACCGCCGACAGAATGTGACCTTTCCTCATGTGATTATAACGAACGGGTACTTCGCACAAATAAGTCAGACGCTTTTAGCGATAACATGTTCAAATTAACCTATAAGCATGATCGCCGTAATTGGTTTGCCAGCAGCCAATATGAATCAATTGGTGATGATTTTAGAGCCGACCTAGGTTTTATTGAAAAAATTGATGCACAGAAGTTTGTGGCCGGTGGCGGTTACCGTTGGTACCCAACAGATCATTTTTTTAGCAAAGTCACGGTAGCAGGTGATTGGGATATTACCCATACCCAGCAAGATGAGAAACTTGAACAAGAAAGTGAGATATACATTGAATTAGAAGGTGGATACCAAAGTTATGTTGCTTCAGGTATCGCCCAAAGAGAACGCGTCGGCAGACGCCATGACCCATCTAACATCAATATTCAAAATAATACTCAAATGTTTGATGAAACCATAGGCTGGTTTTATACCAACTTTGTCCCCGTTAAAGCGTTAAAACTTGAGCTTGATGTCAACTACGGTGACAACATCGACTTTGTTAACGACCGTTTGGGCACTTTAACCATGTTCAACCCGAGTGTTGAGTGGAAGGTTACTGAATCTATCGTGTTCGATTTTTCACACCGCTACCAAACACTTGATGTTGATGACGGCCGCCTATTCACAGCAAACTTAAGCGATTTAAGACTAAATTGGCAAATCAGCTTAAATAGCTTTATTCGCCTCTCCAGTATTTATACCGACATTGAACGGGACCCAAGTCTCTATCTTTACCATCAACCCAATGCAAAATATCAAGATCTGGGCAATGAAATTCTTTATGGTTATAAACTGAATCCACAAAGTGTATTTTATTTAGGGTATTCGGATGCGTTTAAAGCCGATGATGACATAGATAACCTGACTCAAAATGAAAAAACCTACTTTATGAAAATAAGCTATGCATGGTTACTTTAATAAAAACGAAATTGCAATTGTTAAAAAGTGAAAAAACATGCTTTAAATCCACTTTTAACATTCTAAAAGTGGATTCTTTATATCGTCTTTTATTCCTGAAAATAACATCATTGATAAAATTATTCTCCGCAAAATAAACAGATGAAAGTATCCTCTATATTCGAATTGAATATTAGTAACGCAATATTTGCATATAGTTGATACTGGGTTCATTGATGGCGCATTTCTGCCTATTTCCAAGCTCCATCATGGTTGTTACTGGTAAAATAGGAATTTACTTAGGTTCAATATCGATAGAACAAGCCAAAGTGATAATGTGTAATATGCTGCAAAAGCACAGCTAAAACCTAAAACCTGATGTTTATATATTAGCCTTTTGAGATCACCTGATTTCTGCCGCCTTCTTTAGCTAAATATAAATATTCATCGGCACGGTTGAGAACGCTATCAATGGATTCTTTGCTAAGTGTCGCCACACCACAACTGAATGTCATAGTGATTGGTCCTATTGAGGTATCAATCACTTTATTGGCGCATTGCTGTCTAAACTTATCCATCAAGGTATGGGTTTTCTCACCGTCTAACCCTTTAAAGGCCACAACAAACTCTTCGCCGCCGAACCTTGCTACAGTAAAATGTTGCCCAAATGCCGTTTCTAAACGTTTTGCAAACTCAATAAGCACTTGATCACCAACATCGTGACCATGAGTGTCATTCACTTTCTTGAAAAAATCGATATCAATAAGGGCCACAGAGAACACATTATTGTCTTGCTGCTCATTTTGGTGTTTTTTGAAGAAGTAGCGTCTGGTAAAAGCTTGGGTGAGATAGTCGCGATTGGCGGTTTCCCAAAGGCTACGGATCATATCAAGTGAATCTAAGGTATTGAGTACACGGCAGTGAAACTCTTCATGCACAAAGGGTTTTTGTAAGAAATCATTGGCACCATTTTTGATAAAGCGCGCTGATAAACTTTCATCGTTATCATTAGACAAACCAATAATGGCAAGGTTTTCACGGCTAAATTGCTCTCTTACTCGTAAAATGAGCTCAAAACCATCAACGTTCGGCATATTATAATCAGTGATTAATAATTGAATATCCGGCTGTTCTTTCAAAACAGTCAAGGCTTGAGCGCCGTCATGGGCTTCGATTACCTGAAATAAATGTTGTTCAAGTAACACCCGCACAAACTTACGACTCACCACTGAATCATCGGCAACCAACACTTTAACTTGTTGGTTGCGCTTTAATCGTGAAATCAGTTTAACCACATATTGATAGCTATATCGATTCTCTTTAAGCACATAATCCGCTATGCCTAATTTAAGCAGCTCTTTACGTTGTTGAGAATCAAGATTACCCGTTAATACAATACAGGTGGTGTGATATGAATTAAGCACTAGACGGACAATTTCACCATTAGGTGCATCTGGTAAATTTAAATCTGCGACGACTATAAAATATTGATTAACATCGAGTAACGTTATGGCAGCAGCCAAATCTGGGGCAATATCCACATCACAATCCAGCTCTTGTACAATTAAATGCTTAAGAACTTTAGATACCGCCTCACTGTCTTCAACTATCAATATTCGCAAATTAATCACCTAAAATTTAACATTTTTCCAAAACAATACTGCCGATGGAATAACCTGCCCCAAAAGAACAGAGCAAACCTAAATCGCCGGTTTTAAAGTCATCGCTGTATTTGTTGAACGCAATCACGGATCCCGCAGACGCCGTATTAGCAAACTCATCTAGCACTATGGGTGCTGTCATAGATTCAACATCATCACCCAATAATTTCTTAACTACAAACATATTCATATTAATATTAGCTTGATGCAACCAAAGACGTTTAAATTCTTCAGGCTTAATCTGCTCATCGGCAAATTGCTGATCTAAATGTTGATAAATCATTGGCAGCAATTCTTTAAATACTTTACGACCTTGTTGATGAAACAGTTTATCGGCAGTTGCGCTGTTTTCTGGATCACAACGGTTAACAAATCCAAAATTACTGCGAATATTGTTTGAGTAATCTGTCATACAACTGGTCGATAAAATATTAAAGGCATGTTCTGTTTGGGCTAAATCCTGTCTTTCCACAACAACCGCAGTGGCCACATCGCCGAAAATAAAGTGGCTATCTCGGTCTCTAAAGTTGCTTTGAGGTGAAGTCAATTCAGGATTAATCACTAACACGCGATTTGCGCTGCCGCCTTTAATGGCATTCATCGCACTGACGATAGCAAATGTCGCCGATGAACATGCCACGAGCATATCGTAAGCAAAACCTTTTGTGCCTAACGCTTGTTGAATTTCGATGGCGATTGCTGGGTAAGCACGTTGTGTGTATGCACAGGCAACAATGACTAAGTCGATGTCTTCGGCATTGACCTGCGCTTGTGCCAAAGCATCTTTTGCTGCAGCTATCCCCATTGATGCTTGTATTGATAGATCTTCAGAGGGTTGGTCAGCAATTAATGGCATCATGATATGAGGGTCTAATATGCCCTCTTTTACCATGACATAGCGATTTTTAATTCCTGACGCTTTTTCAATAAATTCACTCGAAGAATAAGCTAAAGGGGCTTTTTCTCCTGAATCGATTAACGCGGCATGCTGCTGATTATGTAAATCAACGTAGCTATTATAGCTTTCGACTAATTCTTGATTAGAAACAGAATAAGGAGGAACAAAAAGACCACTGCCAGAAATAACCACTTTTATCATGATGTATACCATTGTTAATGTGTTTACGTTAAATTTGAGCTGTCAACCGTCAATCAACTGTTTTTGCATCTCATATTGAATGGGATACGACAGCTAGAGAACAAGGTAAACGGTATCGAAAAACATTCATTTAACCAATTAGCGTATTTTAGTATTAACTCGACAATACTCTTACAATTAAATCCTAAATTGCACAAAGGTCAGACCATACCCGAGTCTAGATGGCACCATCTGGTTACAAAACAACCTCTGAACAACAAATTAGAATAACAGAAACATCTTTTATAACCAAAAAGAATATAGAATAACAAATATTCACTTCTAAATTCCCAATGGATGTTTATGATTAGACAATGCAAAAATAGGAGCAAACAATCCATGAGCAAAATTTTCGAAGATAATTCTTATACTTTAGGTAATACCCCACTTGTTCGTTTAAATCGTGTAAGTAACGGTAACGTGTTAGCTAAAATTGAAGCTCGTAACCCTAGCTTCAGTGTTAAGTGTCGTATTGGCGCTAACATGATTTGGGATGCGGAAAAGAAAGGCACATTAACAAAAGACATAGAGTTAGTAGAACCAACATCAGGTAATACTGGTATTGCGCTTGCTTATGTTGCTGCGGCTCGTGGTTACAAGTTAACCCTTACAATGCCAAACACGATGAGCCTTGAGCGTCGTAAACTACTAAAAGCATTGGGTGCAAACTTAGTGTTAACCGAAGGTGCTAAAGGCATGAAAGGCGCGATCGATAAAGCCGAAGAAATTCGTCAATCAGATCCGTCAAAATACCTGGTACTGGGCCAATTTAGTAACCCCGCTAACCCAGAGATCCATGAAAAAACAACCGGACCTGAAATTTGGAACGACACCGACGGTCAAGTAGATGTGTTTGTTGCAGGTGTGGGTACTGGCGGCACGATCACAGGTACAAGTCGTTTCTTAAAAGCACAGGGTAAAGAAGTTATTTCTGTTGCGGTTGAACCTGTTGATTCGCCTGTTATTGCTCAAGCCAAAGCAGGTCAACCAATTCAGCCTGGTCCACATAAAATTCAAGGTATTGGTGCTGGTTTTATTCCTGGAAACCTAGACCTTTCATTAGTTGACCGCGTTGAAGCTGTTAGCAATGAAGACGCAATTGAAATGTCACGTCGCTTGATGAAAGAAGAAGGTATCTTGGTCGGTATTTCTTCTGGTGCAGCTGTCGTAGCGGCTAACCGTATCGCAGCGCTTCCTGAGTTTGCTGGCAAAACCATTGTTGTGGTTCTACCATCAGCAGCTGAGCGTTACTTATCATCAGTGTTATTTGCTGGTGAGTTTGGTGAAAGCGAAAACGTACAATAATAATGTGGTTGATATAGCGACTAGCTTGTTATAACCAACAATTATTAAAATGGCCCGGCTTATGTCGGGCTTTTTATTAGCTTATTTTTATTGACATATTTTTTAATAAACATGTTTTAGTGTTGCTAAAATGCAGCATTTTACTCAAAGTTAAAGACAAAAAATCACTTTCATCGCAAACAAAACCTTACTTTGTCATATAGTGATGTCCAACATCATTCATCATCATAAACACGAGCTAGCTCAAAACCCAGCTTGTACATAACGGGTAAAATTCAGTAAATGCCCTAGCCTTTACTGAGTTATTTATTACATGTCTTTTTATCAATCGCCAAAAAAAATATCTGCATTTGATGCTAAATTTGAAGCACAAAAAATTGCTTTTGCCCCAGTCAGTTTTCAGGTTGCCCGTTGTCTAAATCAATTTATGTTACTTAAACAGATAGATGATGCAGGTAAAATCGGTATCACGCTCAATCAGTTAACAATGCAAAGTGAGTTGTCTGAGTATGCCATCCATGTATTACTCGATATGGGACTTAGCATGGGCCTACTGTGGTGCGCTGATGAGCATTATCGTCTCGACAAAACAGGATATTTTTTACTTCATGATGACATGGCATCAACGAATCTCAATTTTATCCATGACGTCTGCTATCAAGGGTTATTTGAGTTAGAGTCAGCCCTAAAACAGGGCAAAGCTGCAGGTTTAAAGCATTTAGGCGATTGGGATACCATCTATCCAGGGTTAAGCCAACTTCCAGAGCAAACAAAAAAAAGTTGGTTTGATTTTGATCATTATTATTCTGACCATGCATTTAACAGCCTGTTACCCATCATATTCAAATCAAAACCTGATCATATTATTGATGTGGGTGGTAATACCGGGAAATGGGCATTTGCATGTACCGCCTATGATGCCAACGTCAATGTCACCATTATGGATTTACCCGGCCAACTTGCCGTCGCCAAGCAAAATGCGCAGAAAAACAATGTAGCAGAGCGAGTGCATTGTTTTGAAACCAATTTACTCGACCATCAACAGCCCTTTTACCAAGGCGGAGATCTGTATTGGATGAGTCAGTTTTTAGACTGTTTTTCAAAAACTGAGATAGCCCAGATATTAGCGCGAACTGTTGCGGCCATGAATCCCCACAGCGAACTCTGCATACTAGAAACCTATTGGGATAGGCAGCCTAATGAAGCTGGCGCTTATTGCATTAATGCGACATCACTTTATTTTACCGCAATAGCCAATGGCAACAGCCGCATGTACCACAGTAAAGACATGTTGAAATTGATTTATGATGCGGGTTTATATATTGATGAAGACATAGATAACATAGGCTTAGGCCATACCTTGTTTAGGTGTAAAGTAAAGGCTATAGACTAAAATTATCAGCTCAAGGGAATATAGTTTTGACTAACTTTCAACTCAGTTAGCACTGTTAAGGGCTGTTTGATACGCTTTTCCCCGTAACAAGGACTCATAATCAATATTAAGTGCTACTGTCATCTATTCAGGTGCTTTTTTGGAAACATATAAACCAACAAAACCAGCCTGTTGAATATTAATGCCACACAGTAATCAAAATTAGAGACGGTGCAAAACACGACTCGACAAAGAATCAGATGTTCAAACAAACCATTTGATTTAATATATTATTCAATAATAAAGGTATCTAAACACCAGACGGTTTGTAGTAAGTGCTAAAAGCTGCAAAACTTAACAGTGGAAGTTTTGCTAACAATGGGCACTGAAATGCATAAGCAAATCATAGATTTTTGGTTTAAAGAGCTTGAGCCTAAGCAATGATGGCAAAAAGATGCGGCATTTGACTCAATGATTCAAATTCGTTTTGGCGAATGCCACAATCAAGCTAAAGCGAGTGAGTTGTTTCATTGGCGTGAAACAGCATTGGGTTGCCTTGCTGAAATCATCGTTCTTGATCAATTTTCACGGAATATTTATCGTGATAAACCAGCTTCATTTGTATGTGATCCAATGGCCTTAGCACTTGCTCAATCTGCTATTTCAAAAGGTTTCGATAATCAATTATCAGCAGTTGAGCGTATTTTCCTTTATATGCCATTTATGCACAGTGAGTCTAAGTTAATACACATTGAAGCTGTCCGACTGTTTAAGTCTGTGGGCATACAAAACAACCTAGACTTTGAATATAAGCATAAAGAGATTATTGATAAATTTGGTCGTTATCCGCATCGAAATACCATTCTTGGGCGTCATTCAACCATAGATGAGATTGAGTTTCTTAAGCAACCAAACTCGGGGTTTTGAACCATGAACAATATATCTCATCAATATAACCCGAAGGTAACTGCGATGTTTTAAAGGGACTTAGGATGAACTCAAATGAGTATAAAAAGCTTGTTGTGTAAAGGCCAAAGCTGAAGGTAAACATGTCGCTAAACAAACGCTATCAACTCCGCAGTAATAAGAAGGCTAGCTAAACCTTAATGGTACTTGCTAGCCTGCTTTATTAGATTCAATATTGATGTTGCAGCTAAGGCACTAATCAGCTTCTGTTTTCGCCGTAGTTTTTATGATGCTTGTTGCGTTGAAAGTTGAAAAACTGCCGTTTTCAACTAACCAGTAACCTAAACCAATTGCTACAGCCCCGCCAACAATATTACCTAACGTCACCGGAATTAAGTTATTAAAAATGGCGTTAGCTAAGTTAACGTCGCTAAATTGGTCTCGGCTAATTTCTAACGCCATAAAAAAGCTGTCTGGGGCAAAGTTTTGTACTGCAACACCAAAAGGCAGCATAAATAGGTTTGCAATGCAGTGTTCAAAACCTGCAGCAACAAACATGGCAACAGGTAATATCACAAGAAAACATTTAGTTAATAGATCTTTTGTGGCAAATGTCATCCAAATACCCAAACACACCAACACATTACATAAAATACCTAAGACAAATGCTTGCAACCAAGTGTGATGTAACTTGTGCTGGGCAATATTCAATGCCGTTAATCCCCATTGGCCGTCGGCTAATTCAAATAACCGTCCTAGCATAATAAGCAACACCATAAGTAATGCACCTACCATGTTACCAAGGTAAACCCTTGTCCAGCATTGTAACTGTTGTCTCATAGTGATCCGCTTATTCACCCAAGCTACACTGGTTAACACTGTGCTGGTGAATAATTCACCGCCAGCAGCAATCACCAGCATTAAGCCTAAACTAAAGGCAATACCACCAATAAAGCGCGTCATCCCCCAGCCAGCATCACTTCCAGTGGTAACAGAGATATAAAACACAAAAGCAATGGCTATAAACGCCCCTGAAAATATCGCGAGCGTAAACGATTGCCATGATGATTTTTGGACTTTTTTCATTCCATAATCGTCGGCAATCGACAATGATGTTTCAGCTTTAATGGCGGCTTGTTGATTGGCCACCAAAGTGGTTTGGCTATTTTCAGATTTCATTAATCACTCTCGATGACAACATTATTCGCTTGAGCACGCGGACCACCATTAATAAGCCATATTTGCTTATCACTTTTACCTAAGAGTAATCTAAAAAAAATTACACGGTAATTTGGTAAGACCAATTTAGAATTAACTTTTTGATAACATGTCGTGCCTATCAAAACTGCTTAAATACACTTTCAGACACAGACCATCGCACATACAATAAGCAACAGGTTAATTAATTCCTGCTAAAGGCGCGAATTATAGTGTCAAAACTGTTAGCTGGCTAACAGTTTTGACTAAATACTTTATAAAATTCCGGTCAATTAATGGCAATGTCAAAAGGCTGTGATATTATACAAGGGTAAATTGGTCTTACCAATATTACATAAGGCAAATTTGGAACTATCCTTTTAGCGTCTGTGTCGATAGAGACTTATCCATTGCAACCACAATTGATGGATTTGACGTTATAAAGAAGACAAGACTAATCAGGTGGTTTTGTTATCAATAGCATTAAAAACCTGAACAGAATTTACAGCCTGGTTAGCTAAGCGAGTGTGACTGATGTTAAAGCCGCAGTAATGCCAAGCAGACTGACATACCGATCCATTAAGTTTAAAGGTAATAAGCATGACTGATCTTACAACGGTGTTTGCAAATGCATGGAATAACTTTGTCGCAGGTGACTGGAAAACTGAAGTCAATGTGCGTGATTTTATTCAAAAGAACTACACCCCTTACAAAGGCGATGAGTCATTTCTAGCGGATGCTACCGATGCCACCTTGTCACTTTGGGATAAAGTGATGGAAGGTATTAAGCAAGAAAATACCACCCACGCCCCAATCGACTTTGATACCAAAATGGTATCTACCATAACCTCTCACGATGCAGGCTATATTAACCAGTCACTTGAAACCATTGTTGGCTTACAAACTGATGCACCACTTAAACGTGCCATGTTACCCAATGGTGGCATTCGTATGGTGGAAGGTTCTTGTAAGGCTTACGATCGCGAATTAGACAGCGACGTTAACTATGTGTATTCAGAGTTACGCAAAACCCATAACCAAGGCGTATTTGATGTTTATACCCCTGAAATTATGGCTTGTCGTAAGTCTGGTGTATTAACAGGTTTACCTGATGCTTACGGCCGTGGCCGCATTATTGGTGATTACCGTCGTATTGCTTTATACGGTATCGACTACTTAATGCAAGACAAGCTTGCCCAGTTCACTTCATTACAAGCGCAAATGGAAGCTGGTGAAGATCTCAACAACGTTATCCAGCTACGTGAAGAAATTGCCGAGCAACATCGCGCACTTGCACAAATGAAAGTCATGGCAGCTAAATATGGCTGTGACATTTCAAAACCAGCAACTTCAGCCAAAGAAGCGATTCAATGGACTTATTTTGGTTACCTTGCTGCAGTAAAAAGCCAAAATGGCGCAGCAATGTCATTAGGTCGTACATCAACATTTTTAGATATCTATATTGAACGTGATATCAAAAATGATGTCATTACTGAACAACAAGCCCAAGAAATGGTTGACCATTTTGTCATGAAGCTACGTATGGTGCGCTTTTTACGTACCCCTGAATACGATGAGCTCTTCTCTGGAGACCCGATTTGGGCTACCGAATCAATCGCAGGTATGGGTGTTGATGGCCGTACGCTTGTGACTAAGTCAAGCTTCCGTTTTTTACACACGCTTTACAACATGGGCCCAAGCCCTGAGCCAAACATTACCGTGCTTTGGTCAACTCAATTACCACAGGGTTTTAAGAGTTACTGTGCAAAAGTGTCTATTGATACCAGTTCGATACAATACGAAAATGACGACCTAATGCGTCCAGATTTCCAATCTGACGACTATGCTATTGCCTGTTGTGTTAGCCCCATGATTGTTGGCAAACACATGCAGTTTTTCGGCGCTCGCGCTAACTTAGCTAAAACCATGTTATACGCTATCAATGGTGGCGTTGATGAAAAACTGAAAACACAAATTGCCCCTAAAACGGCAGCGATTACAGATCCAGTACTGGATTTTGATGATGTAATGTCTCGTTTAGATTCACAAATGGATTGGCTAGCAACCCAATATGTCACTGCGTTAAACACGATTCATTTCATGCATGACAAGTATTCTTACGAAGCTGCATTAATGGCATTACATGACCGAGATGTGCGTCGCACTATGGCGTGTGGTATTGCCGGTCTATCAATTGCTGCTGATTCACTTTCAGCAATTAAATATGCCAAAGTGAGTCCTATTCGTGACGAAAATGGCATCGCTGTCGATTTTGAAATTGAAGGCGACTATCCAAAATTTGGTAATAATGATGCACGTGTTGATGATATTGCCTGTGATTTGGTTGAGCGTTTTATGGCAAAAATTCGTGATAGAAAAATGTATCGCAATGCTGTGCCAACACAGTCGATTTTAACCATTACGTCAAACGTGGTTTACGGTAAAAAAACGGGGAACACACCTGATGGTCGTCGTTCAGGTGCACCATTTGCGCCAGGTGCTAACCCTATGCACGGCCGTGATGAAAATGGTGCGATAGCATCATTAACCTCTGTAGGTAAACTGCCATTTGAACATGCGCAAGATGGCATTTCTTATACCTTCTCCATTGTGCCAAATGCGCTAGGTAAAGAAGATACTGCACGTCGCAATAACCTAGCGGCATTGATGGATGGATACTTCACCCACAATGACCGTCAAGAAGGCGGCCAACATTTAAACGTTAACGTGATGAACCGTGACATGCTTGAGGATGCCATAGTCAATCCAGATAAGTATCCACAGCTCACCATTCGTGTATCAGGTTATGCTGTTCGCTTTAATGCGCTTACCCCAGAGCAACAACAAGATGTTATCACCAGAACCTTCACTAAAGGTTTATAAAGTCTGCTAAAATTAGCTGTATCGAATATTCGATACAGCTTTTTTCTTTGCTTAATTTATAGATATATATCATTTAAAGGGTTTGTTATGACAATGGGTCGTATTCACTCAATTGAATCTTTTGGTACCGTAGATGGTCCCGGCATTCGTTATATTGCCTTTATGCAAGGCTGTTTAATGCGTTGTCAATATTGTCACAATCGTGATACATGGGATTTAGAGGGCGGTAAAGAAGTATCTGTTGATGAGTTAATGTCTCAAATCATGACATACCGTCCATTTTTGGAATCCAGTGGCGGCGGTGTTACTGCCAGTGGTGGTGAAGCGATCTTACAAGCTGAATTTGTTGCTACACTTTTTAAAGCCTGTAAACAACAGGATATTCATACTTGTTTAGACACTAACGGCTTTGTGAGAAAGTACGACCCTGTAATCGATGAATTACTCGATAACACAGATTTAGTGTTGCTAGACATTAAGCAAATGGACGACCCAAGCCACATCATACTCACAAAAGTTAGCAATCAGCGAACATTACAATTCGCGCAATACTTGGCAAAACGTAACCAAAAAACCTGGATACGTTATGTGGTCGTCAATGGCTTCACTGATGATGTTGCATCAGCCGTTAAATTGGCTGAGTTTATTAAACCTATGTCGAACGTAGAAAAAGTAGAATTACTACCCTATCACCAACTTGGTGAACATAAATGGCTGGCTTTTGGCGAGACATCACCCTTAGTAAACGTGTCACCACCCAGTGAAGAAACCATGTTATCCATTCAACAAGTCTTTACTGAACGAGGCATAGCCGCCTGTTTTTAACTAGCCTTGTGGCAATAACACCTGAGTTTCAACTAGGTTTAGCTTATAGCTCGTCCCAGTAGTGTTTATCTAAGCGTTCAAAGGCAATATTAAGTAGTACAGCCAAGTCTAAGTAACATGCTTTGGCACCTAAAGGTTGGCAAGTGACTCCCATTTGATTGAGTTTTTGACTCAATTGATTGCTCCAATCAAATAAGGTTAACGGTAATGGGTGGCTAGCACGCCAGCCTAACCATAATAGTCCCTGAATGGGCAAACTGATGATAAGCAACGTCATCGCTAGGGTTTGAGGCAAATGCGCCCAACCCAATACATAAATTTGGCTAAATGCGACAAACAACGCAATAACAGGCATTGCCCAAAAGGCTGTTTGAGTCGCTTTTACCACTCGGTATTCCGGGAAATATAAGCCTAACTGGCGCACCATAGGCCAAGTGGACATGTATTTTTTACCGTCGCGAAGTAGCGTGACAACATTGAGTACCAAAGAGAATTACCTAACATGGTGGAACATGCTTAAACAATAGCATATTGAGTAAGTTTGTCCCAAATAAACAGCCAAAATGATATTGGCTAACACGATACCAAGGCGCTGCCAAACATGGATTAGGCTGCGCATTTTATAAAATTGTTGATTAAGCTTATAAAGGTCTAATTATGTCAGATAACCAAGTGTCAGATAATTTAGTATTAGTTTTAAACTGCGGCAGTTCATCACTCAAGTTTGCCGTTATTGGTGCCCAATCAGGACAAGAGCACATTTCAGGATTAGCAGAATGCTTTGGTCTTGAAGACTCACGTATCAAATGGAAAGCTCAAGGTCACAAAAACGAATCCAAATTAGGCGCATTTACAGCGCATCGTGAAGCGGTTGAATATATAGTTAACACGATTTTAGCTGGCCAGCCTGAATTAGCGGCGCAAATTAAAGCCATTGGTCATCGAATTGTTCATGGCGGCGAGAAATTTACTCGCTCAGTCATTATCACACCTGATGTCATTCAAGGGATTGAAGACTGTGCATCACTTGCCCCACTCCATAATCCGGCACATTTAATCGGTATTCGTGCGGCAATGGCATCGTTTCCTGCATTACCACAAGTTGCAGTATTCGATACCGCGTTTCACCAAACCATGCCTGAAAAAGCGTACGTTTATGCCCTACCATATAAACTGTATCGCGAGCATGGTATTCGTCGTTATGGCATGCATGGCACTAGCCATTTATATGTTAGCCGTGAAGCGGCTAAAGTGCTTAACAAACCGATTTCTGATACCAATGTTATCGTCGCGCACTTAGGCAATGGCGCTTCTGTTACCGCCATAAAAGGCGGTAAAAGTGTTGATACATCTATGGGCTTAACACCCCTTGAAGGTTTGGTCATGGGCACACGTTGTGGCGACTTAGACCCTTCGATTATTTTCCATTTAGTTAATCAGTTAGGCTATACCCTTACCGAAGTTAACAATTTATTGAACAAACAAAGTGGTCTGTTAGGCATTTCAGAATTAACCAATGATTGTCGTGGAATTGAAGAAGGCTATCAAGATGGCCATAAAGGCGCCACGCTGGCACTTGAGATTTTCTGTTATAGACTGGCTAAGTATATTGCTGCTTATACCGTACCTCTTTCACGTTTAGATGCGATTGTTTTCACCGGTGGCATAGGTGAAAACTCTGACATTATTCGTGCAAAAGTATTGGACTTATTAGCTATATTTAACTTCACAGTTGATGAGACTAAAAATAAAGCGGCTCGTTTTGGTCAGAATGGCATTATCACTGCAGATAACAGTCCAGTCGCTATGGTTATCCCAACCAATGAAGAATGGGTTATTGCTGAAGATGCGGTAAAGTTAATTTCAGCTAAGTAAACTCAGTTAGGGATAATAAATGCATATCAAATAGCTTTTTGCACAGGCAACTGGGTTTTTCTTTAGCTAAGAATACTCGCAATAGGCTAATTATTAACGCTTACATTGACCTTCCTTTAATGGCGAAGTTTATGTTTGAACGTTAGATAGTGAATTTGGACTCTCTCAAGGCGATTTATTTCTTAACCCGAGTTTGGGTTAAGTAAACATTAGATGATTAGAGGTTTTTATGTCTCGTAATATTATGCTGGTTCCGATTGGAATTGGTGTGGGTTTAACATCGATCAGTTTAGGTATGGTCCGTGCCCTTGAACGCAAAGGCGTTAAAGTGCAATTTTTCAAACCTATTGCGCAAATCCGTTCCGGCGATAAAGGTCCTGAGCGTTCAACGACGATTTTAAGTAAGTCACCCACGGTTAACCCACTTGAGCCATTCAATATGGAGCATGCCGAAGCGTTAATCCGTTCAGAACAAACAGATGTGTTAATGGAGCAAATCATTGCCAGAGCAGCTGAATGTGCATCTAATACTGAAACCATCGTAATTGAAGGCCTAGTGCCAACACGCAGCCATCCTTTTGCTGACGACATTAACTACGAAATTGCGAAAGCACTTGATGCTGATGTGGTATTTATTGCAACGCCTGGAAATGACACGCCAAACGGGTTAATGAATCGTTTAGAGATAGCTTATAACTCGTGGGGAGGCGTTAAAAACAAACGTGTTATTGGCGCCGTTATCAACAAAATTGGTGCCCCAACAGATGAAGAAGGACGAGCTCGTCCAGATTTATCTGAGGTCTTTGATCATAATGACCCTAAAATTGGTGATACGGCTGGTATGTTTCAACTACCAGGTAAAAGCCCACTACGTATTCTAGGCAGTGTACCATTTAACTTAGATTTAATTTCACCAAGGGCATCGGATTTAGCCAAGCATTTGAATGCCAAAATCATCAATGCCGGTGAAATGCACACCCGCCGTATGCGCCGGGTGACATTTTGCGCCCGCTCGATCCCTAATATGGTTAATCATATTAAAACCAACTCATTATTGGTGACTTCGGGTGATCGCTCTGATGTGATTGTATCGGCGTGCTTAGCTGCAATGAATGGCGTAAAAATTGGTGCATTACTACTCACCGGTGGCTATCAACCAGAACCTGAAATAATGAAACTTTGTGAGCAAGCATTTGAAACTGGCTTACCTGTTTTCTTAATTGACAGTAACACATGGCAAACCTCGCTTAATATTCAGCGATTTGATCATGAAGTGCCTGTTGACGATTCAGTGCGAGTTGAAAAAGTGCAAGAGTACGTAGCCAGTCACATAGATCAAAGCTGGATTGAAAGCGTCACTCAAGGCTCAACCCGTGAACATCGTTTATCGCCACCCGCATTCCGTTACAAGTTAACAGAGCTTGCCCGTGCTGCGCGTAAGACCATTGTGCTGCCTGAAGGTGAAGAACCTCGTACAATCAAAGCTGCGGCAATTTGTGCTGAACGTGGTATTGCCCGCTGTGTGCTATTAGGTAACAGAGAAGAGATTCTTCGTATTGCTTCTGTTCAAGATGTCGTCCTTGGTGAAGGTGTTGAGATTATCGACCCTGAAACAGCACGTGACAGATATGTCGAGCCAATGCTGGGTCTGCGTCGTCATAAAGGGTTAACCGAAGTGGTGGCTAAAGAGCAATTAGAAGACAACATGGTATTAGGTACCATGATGTTAGCTGAGGATGAAGTAGATGGTATTGTATCGGGTGCGATTAACACCACGGCGAATACTATTCGTCCGCCTTTACAGCTGATAAAAACGGCGCCAGGGTCAAGCTTAGTCTCTTCAATCTTCTTTATGTTGATGCCTGATCAAGTGCTGGTTTATGGTGACTGTGCTATTAACCCTGATCCTAACTCAGAGCAATTAGCGGATATCGCGATTCAGTCTGCCGAGTCTGCGGCGGCATTTGGTATCGAACCTCGTGTGGCAATGATCAGCTACTCTACTGGCACGTCCGGTACAGGTTCTGATGTTGATAAAGTTCGTGAAGCCACCCGTATTGCAAAAGAAAAACGTCCCGACTTAATCATTGATGGCCCACTTCAGTACGATGCGGCTGTGATGCCAAACGTGGCACAATCTAAAGCACCCAACAGCCCAGTGGCTGGGAAAGCGACAGTATTTGTATTCCCTGACTTAAACACAGGTAACACTACGTACAAAGCCGTCCAGCGAAGTGCAGATTTAATCAGTATTGGCCCAATGTTGCAGGGCATGCGTAAACCTGTAAACGATTTATCTCGCGGTGCACTCGTTGATGATATTGTTTACACCATCGCATTAACTGCCATTCAAGCGGCACAAAACGAAGCAAAATAAACCGCTTCTATGGCAATTTATTGATAAGTTAACGACACAAAAAAGCACTGCTATAATGGCAGTGCTTTTTTATTACAGAGTTTTAACTCAAAGAGGCAATTTTTAACCAAGAATTATATAGCTTAAAAAACAACAGCTTATGAAGTTTCAGTTAATTCGTTAACATACTTGTCCACAGATTCTGTGGATAACCTTTAAGACGCGCAGCATTAGCGACTTTTGAAGTAAAGGCCGTGGGTAGGTTTAGTTATCTGTACACTTTCACCATAGCAATTTTTACACTAACCTTGCTAGTGATAAATTAATTATAGATACTATTAACCATTCATTTGACTAAGTTTTATACCAAACCCACTATTTAATGAGGTTTGCGTTTAATTGCTTTGTGCCTGCAGTCATTTTTATAAGGTTATTGATATTTTTATGTACAGATTTATTCTAATTTTCAGTTTATTGGTATTATTTGGCTGCGAGAAGGTCATTGAAAAAACTGAAGCGCCGCAAACACCTGAAAGCGTCACCCTCAGCTTTTTTGAAGCCATTTATACCGACAGAGATGTCAGTAAGGCCCTGCCCTATGTTACGCCTGAAATGAGAGAAGTGTTAGAACACTATCACATAGCATCATCAGTACAACGTCATGTATTAGGCCTGTCGATGACAAATGTCACCATGAGTATCGATGAGATTGATATCGACTTTTTCCGCAAGTTTACCGATGAAGTGACTATTATTGTCAAAATGGAAGGATTAAAAGGCGGTAAACCCTGGATAGATGATCGCACTTTGCGCTTAGAGAAACGCGGTAAGAAATGGGTCATTATTGAAGTTCTACCAGAAAAAGGCCGTATCAGCGGTTAAGCATTGAAAACATCCTTCTTGATAGCCTGCTTACTAGCACTTTACAAAGCATGCAGGCTTAAACATCTTCTATTGTTCAATCTCAAATCTATCTCAGATCAATGCTCACTTTAAAATTTAAAGGTTTTAGGTAAAAAAGATAAAAAAATAGCAGCCTAGGCTGCTATTTTTAAATTTGCTTGTATTGTCTCTTGGAGCGCCAACCTAAATCCATAGGTTGTGATTCCGAGTTCAGTCGTTATTACTCTTCTTCAGAAGGTAATGACTCTAACACGTCGTCTTTTACTTGGTAGTAAGCGTTTTCGTATTCATGAACTTCCATAATCACTCCAATCTTCTTTTAAGGTCGTTGAGGGTCTAGGTATGTTTATTTTTTGACAATTTTGTCAGTAACATTTACCTATTAACAGAGAAGAGTACCAATCACGTTCTTCTTGCTAGCAAGTATATCAACCAAAGGATCTGCATTACTAGCCTAACCGTCCGATTATTACAAAAAACTTACAGAATTGAATGTTTTTATTGCTGAATAATGCCTTTTTAGACCAAATAAGTGAAAGACTTTCACACAATAGTTCGCTTTTTATACCCTCAATGCCAGAGTTTTGAGTTTCATTACTACCAATGGTTATAACAGGGCGGTTTTTTAAGACTATATTTTAAATAACCCCAACCGGTTTTAGGGAGTCACAATGAATACACTTGTTGAGTATGAAGCGAGCAAATTAGTGGATTTGTTTGGTAAAGCAGATAATTTAGCGATGCATTTGTTTATGGATAATATGAGCATGCCTGTGGATGTGCAAGACAGGCTCATTAGCGAGATATCAGCACTAAGCCAGATTAATCAACAATCTGTAGGTGAAATTATTGAACATCATGGCCAAAGCCTTATGTCTGAGCGTTTGCGTTGGTAAAATATCGCTATAAAAAACCTCAATTTGCAGCACAAATTGAGGTTTAGTCTTAATCATCAAAGTCATTTAAACTTGATTAATGTGATTTAAAATACGCTTTTCAGAAATAGGATATGCTGTGCCTAACACTTGAGCAAAGCATGAGACTCGATACTCCTCAATCATCCACCTCGCCTCTATCAAGGCATCGGGTACTGGCTGTAAACGTGGCACTTTTGCTAGCTGTGCTGCCAGTATTGCCTCAACTTTGCTAATACTGTGCATGTGCAATCTATCGCGGCTTGGATCGACAGGTAATTTATCTAAACGATTTTCTATCGCGGATAAATAACGTGCAACATCCGCTAATTTATCCCAACCACATTCCTGTACAAATCCTTTATAAACCAACTTATCAAGTTGCGTTTGTATATCACTCATTGCAAAAGCAATATCTAAACTGATTTTACCTTTTAAGCGCTTTTTGATTTGCTGGTAAATTGTCAGCACCCGTTCGACTTTCAAGGCAATTTGTTCCGCTGTGGTATTTAACTCTTGTCTCACCCAATCTTTTGCTTGCTCAAACTGTTGTTCGTTACGAATATCCAGATTTTTTTGATCAAGTAATTGTTGTACAGAGGCTTGAATAATATCATCAATCAGCAATTGAACCTGTCCGAAAGGGTTGAAGTACATTGCCTGTTTCGCTTTATTGGGTAAGGATTTTTGTAAATGCTTAACCGGTGAAGGAATATTGATGAGTAATAAACGTCTGATCCCTAACCTATGCTGTTTAGCCGCTTCAAGTTCATCATCAAACAGTTTAATTGCCACATCGACTTTATTATCAATCAGCGCAGGAAAGGCTTTTACCTCATAATTGCCTTTTCGTTGCTGATATTGCTCAGGCAAATTGCCAAATGACCATGAGGTTAAACTTTCCTGTTCAATACCTTTATCAGCCACCTGTCTAATGGCTTTAGCTACCACACCTTGTAACTGCTCTTTTAACGGTTCAATTTGTCGACCTTGTGCAACTAAACGGCCTTTATCATCTTCAATTTTAAAATTAATTAATAAATGGGCGGTTAATTGGCTAAAATCAAAATCATCTGGGCTGATACGAGTGCCGCTCATGCGAAGTAATTGCTTACATAAACTGTCAATTAAGGGTAACTCAAACGGCGTCATCGCCTGCACACACGCTTTAGCATAATCCGGTGCTGGGACAAAATTACGTCGTAAGGCTTTAGGCAGAGATTTAATTAATGCAATGACTTTCTCTTCTCTTAATCCTGGTACTAACCAGTCAAAATCTAGATCATCTATCTGATTTAATAGTGCGACAGGAATATGAATAGACACGCCATCATCGGCACTTGCCGGTTCAAAATGGTAACTGACTGTCAGCGCTAAATTGCCTTTGTGCCACACTTCTGGAAAATCTAAAGCGGAAACATGATCTGCACTGCGCTGCATCAATAGATCTTCATTGAAATCTAATAACTCAGGTTGTGCTACGCGGGCTTTTTTCCACCATTTAAAAAATAGCGGCGCGTTATAAATACCTGCAGGTATCCGAGGTTCATAAAAATCCACCAACACGTCTTCATCCACCAAAATGTCACGACGTCTTGATTTATGCTCCAGGCTTTCAATGTCTTCTAACAACTTTTGATTATTAACAAAGAACGCTTCTTTAGTTTGTAACTGACCTTCAGCAAGCGCACTTCGTATAAAGATTTCTCGGGCTTCAATCGGCTCAATTGGGCCATATTGCACCCGACGGCGGTTAACAACCGTTAAGCCATAGAGCACCTGGTTCTCAAAGGCGACCACGCTCCCCGCTTTCGCTTCAAAATGCGGTTCAACATGATTTTTCTTCATTAAATGCGTAGCTAATGGCTCTAACCATTCAGGTTGAATTTTGGCACAGCAGCGGGCGAATAACCTTGAGGTTTCAGTTAACTCTGCCGCCATAATCCACTTAGGGCCTTTTTTAGCCAAAGGTGAGCCTGGAAAGACGAAAAACTTTCGATTTCGCGCACCTAAGTACTCATTGTTAACGTCTTTAAAACCAATATGGCTCAGCAAACCCGCCAATAATGCTTTATGTAAGTTATCGTAACTTGCTGGCGTATCATTCAGGCGCCATTTTAATTCGTGAACAGCCTGTTTTAGCTGGGTATACAGATCTTGCCATTCACGCACCCTTAAATAAGCTAAGTATTCATCGCGGCACTGTTTTCTAAATTGACTGGCTGACAGTTCTCGTTTCTGATCTTTAATGTGATCCCATAATTTTACCCAGCTACTAAAATCTGAATCTTTATCAGCAAACCGGTTATGACACTCATCTGCAGCTTGTTTTTTCTCTATGGGGCGCTCGCGAGGATCTTGAATCGATAACCCTGCGGTGATCACTAGCGCCTCATGTAAACAGCCTTGTTGATTTGCTTCAAACACCATCCGAGCTAATCGAGGGTCAAGGGGGATTTTAGCTAAATTGCGCCCCAATTGAGTGAGCACTAAATCGCCTTTTTGTTTCTTTACCGCTTGTAACTCTTCCAACAGTAAAAAACCATCACGAATGTGTTTTTGCTCTGGCGGTTGAATAAACGGGAACCCTGCAATATCTCCCAAACCAATGGCCAGCATTTGCAAAATAACCGAGGCTAAATTAGTCCGCAAAATTTCCGGATCCGTAAATTCAGGGCGCTGAATAAAATCAGACTCATCATACAAGCGTATGCAAATTCCGGGGCCAACACGGCCACAACGTCCTTGACGCTGATTAGCACTGGCTTGCGAAATAGGTTCTATCGGTAAACGTTGCACTTTTGTGCGATAACTGTAGCGACTTATTCTTGCGGTTCCTGGATCAATGACATACCGAATACCTGGAACCGTTAATGACGTTTCTGCCACGTTGGTGGCCAGCACGATCCTGCGACCGATATGGCTACTGAAAACTTTAGATTGTTCACCATAAGATAACCGCGCATACAAAGGCAGAATTTCTGTATCACGATAATTCTGTTTGCGCAGCATATCTGCGGTATCTCGAATCTCACGCTCACCGTTCATAAAAATGAGAATATCGCCAGGCCCTTCGGCGATAAGCTCATCAACGGCGGCAAAAATACCATCAGTGACATCACGATCAGCATCATCATCTTGCAGCAAAGGACGATAACGCGTGTCCACTGGATAGGTACGACCGGACACTTCTATCACAGGTGCATTGTCAAAATGCTTTGAGAATCGCTCAACATCGATAGTTGCGGAAGTAATAATGACTTTTAGTTCAGGACGTTTTTTCAGTACTTGTTTCAAGTAACCTAAAATAAAGTCGATATTGAGGCTGCGCTCATGCGCTTCATCGATAATGATTGCATCGTATTGGTTTAAATATTTATCCGATGTGAGTTCAGCCAGTAAAATACCGTCGGTCATTAGCTTAATGTAACTGTTTTCGCTTATTGCATCAGCAAAACGTACTTTAAAGCCGACTACCTCACCTAGCGGACTATTCAATTCATCTGCGATACGGGTGGCAACACTGCGAGCCGCTAGACGTCTTGGTTGGGTATGACCAATAATGCCTCGGCACCCCAACCCTAAATCGAGACATATTTTAGGCAACTGAGTGGTTTTACCTGAGCCCGTTTCTCCCGCCACTATGACCACTTGATTCGTGGCTATAGCACTGGCAATTTCATCACGTTTTTGAGAAACAGGTAGGTCATCTGGATAATGAATTTTAGGGCGGTTATTCAGGCGTTGTTGTACTTTCTCAACCGATGCTATCGCTCTAGCTTCAAGATCCGCCATTTCGGCTTGCATCGCCGCTTCACTTTTGGGCGCTGAGTTGCTTTGCTTATTAAGACGGAACAAACGGCGACGAATGTAGGCCGCGTCGGTTTGCACACAACGCTGTAAGAAGGCTTTGGAGAGTGGCTTAATATCCGCGTTCAAATTTGTTTCCTTGGCTAGCATCGAAATCGAAATAGTCGATCCTAGCAAGGAAGCGGACACATTGGTATGTTTTAGCGCATCAGAATGCTGGCTTTTTAAGCACCTATACCGATTATCGCATTAGGCTGGTGTTAAATAACATTGTTGCATGTAAGTGTTCATCGCTTTAAGGACATCTTGGCGTGTAATAGCTCCGACGACTTTGCCTTGATCCACCACTGGGTAAATCTTGGGTTTTTCACCAGTCATTTGTTCAGCTAATTGCAACATACTGTCTTGCGGACCAACACTTAACACCTCTGTACGCATACAATCTTTTACCGTGCTGGTTAAATCACAGTGATAACTGCTTTTTAGCATAACTGCAAGGCAATCCTGCTGTGATAAAAAGCCAACTAACTCGCCTTTTTCGCCAATGACAGGGGCACCTGGACGATTGCTAGTCAGTAATTTTTCAACCGCCACGGCAATTGACATGTTGGCCTTAAGTAGCACCGGGCGTTTATCCATATAATCAATAATTTTGATAGAATCCATTTCATTTCCCCATAATGTTTTTCTGGCACAATCCTCCTGATATATCAGGTTTAGCGCATAGGATTGGGCGACTTATATTTAGGTTGTTTAAGAAGTTGTAACGTCATCTGACGCCTCCACGACAACCAAAGGTCTTAGTAAGCATGTCATCACACCATGCTTATATCTAAGTTTAGTCAAAAACCATTAAACAGCAGCAAAATAAATTCAATCAATATCATCGGATAAATCGATTATCAAAAAAACGAATCATACGGCTAACCACGTCGCGAGATTAATAATTATTTATCTCGCCAAATCATAATATTAGCAGGCTGATCACCCACTTTAGTTGCGCGATACATACCTGTAGTATTAAACGGGGTCGCAATATTGCCTTTAGCATCAATAGCAATCACCCCACCAGTGCCACCCGCGCTGACGAGTCTTTGGTTGATAACCTCATCAGCCGCTTGAATAATTGATTTTTGTTGATATTTTACTCGCGCGCAGATATCGGCTGCCACGTTATAGCGAATAAAGTATTCACCATGCCCAGTTGCTGAAATTGCGCAAGTACCGTTTTCAGCATAATTACCCGCGCCAATAACCGGTGCATCGCCTATACGACCAAATCGTTTTGCCGTCATGCCACCGGTTGAGGTTCCTGCAGCAAGATTGCCTTGTTTATCAAGAGCAACCGCACCTACTGTGCCAAATTTATAGTTGGCTTCAAGTTGATTAACTGAGGCTTGGTAATCATGATCTTTCGCTTCAGACTTGATGATTTTTCGCTTAGCATCTAAAAGTTGGTTATATCTATGCGTGGTATCAAAGTGTTGATTTGACACAAAGGTCATGCCTTGAGTAATGGCAAATTCTTCAGCACCTTGACCATAAAGCATCACATGAGGTGATTTCTCCATCACGGCTCTAGCTAAATTAATGGGATTTTTAATATGAGTGACACCAGCAACAGCACCTGCAGCCATATTGCGCCCATCCATTACCGAAGCATCTAACTCATGTTTACCATCGAAAGTATAAACTGCGCCAACACCTGCGTTAAATAATGGGCTGTCTTCTAATACATTAATGGCGGCTTGAACGGCATCTAAACTGTCGCCGCCTTTAGTTAAAATGTCATGCCCAGCATTGATTGCTTGCTGTAATTTGTCTCGATAAGCTTGTTGCTGCACTTCACTTAAATCCGCTTCATTAATGGTGCCCGCTCCGCCATGAATTGCGATTGAAAATGGCATTTCATCATTAGCATACAAGTTAAAACTAAGCCCCATGAGTAAAGATGCTATACCTAGTCCGGCATGAAACCGACACAATAGTTTATTTTTCATTGTTATTATTCCTCTTAACGTAAATTCTGCCTATTGTTTGCCTTGCGACTTTAACGCTTTCTAGCGACAATATAAACAAGATGCATGTAAATCAGTAAGTACCTAAATATTGTTAATTAATTGTTTAAGAGTGAGCCTTTTTTTTATCCTAGCACTGACTGTATTTCGCAGTAGTGGTGCACTTGCGGCTGACGATTTATTAACGGTTTCCATTTCAGGGGTTGAGTCGGCACTTGAAAAAAATATTCGCTCCCATTTAGGCTCCTTACCCCAAAATGAAATTCAGCGGCGAGCATTTTTATTTACCGTCGAAGACAATACTACTGAAGCATTAGAGTCTATGGGTTTTTATCGAGCCAATCTTGACATCAATGTGACAGAAACAACAAAAGGTCCATGGCAGCTCAGTATCAAAGTTGACCCACAAGAACCGGTTACTTTGCAATGGGTTGATATCAATTTTGATGGTGAAATGCTTGAAGACTTATCCTTTAGACGCTGGTTAGATGGCTTAACCATCAAACCAGGTGATCCTTTGCATCATGGTCAGTACGAAACAGTTAAATCACAGCTGATAACCTTAGCTTTGGCTCGTGGCTACTTTGATGGTCGTTTTTCGCGTTCCGAAATTGTTATTAATCGTGATAAAAACACCGCGCAAATTAACCTGCATTTTGAGTCAGGCCCACGCTATCGATTCGGCGATGTCTCTTTTAAAGGCCACACGCTTAATGACGATATCATTCAAGAATTAGTGCCCTTTGAAGCCGATACACCTTATGCCACCTCTGAACTCAACCGTTTGAACCGAAACCTAATCGATGTTGGTTATTTTAGTAATATTAAAGTGTTACCTGAAGTCGAACAAATCAAAGAGGGTAATGTTCCCATTAAAGTGGAATTAACGTCTCGCCCAAGCCACTCACTTGAAGTGGGTGCTGGGGTAGATATTGGTAACAGTAGTGACGGTGCTGTAGAGCCAAGGATCAGAGTTACCTGGCGCACCCCGCAAGTCAATCGTTATGGTCATAAGCAAGAAACCACAGCCGAATGGTCTCCTAATACTCCAAAACTACTGACAACATATACGATTCCGTTAACTGACCCATTAGACGATCAACTTAAAATCAAAGTGGGTGTGTTACGCGATGAGTATGGTGTCACTCAAGATTATGTTCCTGAAGACAGGCAGTTTATTAACACTGGTCAACTTGAAGCCGAAAAATATTTAATTGGCGTCATTAGGCAGCGACGAACCGATAACAACTGGCTGTTTGGCTATTCTATTGAAGCGGTTAAAGAATTTTATACCCAACTTGAGACTGATTACTCGCCTAATTTTTATCTTTTAGGAATTGGAGTCAGTCAAACGATTCGTGGTGATAACACCCTAGATCCCAAATCAGGGTTTCGTCAAACCTATAGTCTTGAGTATGCAGATCCAAACTTAGGCTCGGCGATTCGATTAGCAAGATTACAAGCCAAACTCAAATGGATTGACACCTTCTTTGATAAACACCGTTTCGTGGCTCGACTTGATTTAGGTGCCAACATCGCAGATAAAGAAGATATTCCTTTTATTGCGCCTTCTTTAAGGTATTTTGCCGGTGGCGATCAGTCGGTGCGTGGATATCGGTACCAGGAACTTGGGCCTCATATTGACTATGAGAACACACAAGGTGGACTGTCTCGCCAAGTGGTTGGCGGACGCTATTTAATCGTAGGCAGTGTAGAGTATCAATATTACTTAACCCCAACCTGGCGACTGGCAACCTTCGTTGATGCGGGTAATGCGTTTGACACAGATCAATTTGAATCTGTCATGTCTGTAGGTGGCGGTGTCCATTGGATATCCCCTATTGGCCCCATCAAATTAGACTTAGGTTTTGGGCTTAAAGAAACCGAAACGGTAGACCGTTCATTCCGTCTTCATTTAACCATGGGGACCGAATTATAATGGCTACATCAAAAACACCGATTGGCGATACCAAGCAAGACGGCAAACATCCCCAAGTTGATAACACCTCAACACCAAGCGCGGCAAATAAGGAACACAGTCAAGTAGAAGATCTAGAGGTAAACAGCCCTGAAAATACAGAAACTGTAGCTAAAGACACTATTGTTATAGGTTTTTTGAAGTATTTATGGCGCAGAGTCAAGTTTTATACCCGGATGATTATTTATATCCCACTATTGCTATTGGTTATTATTGCCTTGGTATTGGGCACCTCTATTGGCAGTAATGTTGGCATCACTATCGCAAGTCAAGTCATGCCTAATCTTGAGTTAGATTATCAATCAGGCACCATTAACCATGATCTTAAACTCAACTACGCTTTTTGGGAGATGGATGGCATTCGTGTTGAGATTAACGATCTGGCTATAGAGTGGCTACCTCGGTGTTTTATTAATAAGCAGTTGTGTGTTGACTCCCTCAGCGCATCAAAAGTCACTGTTGATATTCAAACAGCATTGCTAAGTAATGCGGCTAATAGCTCAGTCATGGATCCACAGCTTATTGATCCTAAGCAGATTACATCAGCACAAAGCCCAAGCAATGAAAGCCATCTCACTAAAGCAGAAAAATCCGCAGCGATTAAAGACGCCTCCCCTGAAGCGCATTTAGCCGAGCTGGACGCATCTGAGCATGAATTACTTATCTTACCTTTTGATATTTCACTCAATAGTGCAGATTTGGCTGACGTCAATGTCACAGTTAACGACATGCATTTTAATGCGGCACAATTACAGGCTAAAGCATTTTGGACCGGGCCAGATTTAAAAGTGGAACACATCAGCAGTGTTGGATTAGCGGTGATCATACCTACTGAGGATGGAACACAGTCCACTACTGCTGATTCTGCAACCAACCCATGGCCATTAGCTGACTTACCAGAAGTTTATTTGCCATTTAGATTATTTATCAAACAACTGAATTCAGCAGATAGCACGCTGCAGATTGGCCAACGTAAAGACATTTTTGAACAAATTATTATTGCGGGTAATTACATCGGCTACAACATAGGTCTTAGCCAACTGCATGTAAAACATACCTATGGCGATATTGACTTGATAGGTGAGATTAACTTAGTTGATAACTATCCAATGAATATCAGCATTAATGCAAACATTGATAAGGTGACTGAATTACCTGGATTTACCAATCAAAAGTTAATCCTTGAGTTAACAGATGATTTTAAGAAGTTAACCATAAACGCCAAATTAACCGGCGACACAAGGCTCAATCTACAAGCGGAAGTCGACTTAAGCCATGAAAGCTTACCTTTTAAAGGCGAAATATCAGATAGCAGATTACAATGGCCGTTCAAAGAAGCGCAATACTTAGCCAACATTGAATCTTTGCAAGCACAAGGCAAAATTGATGCAATTAAAGCTAAAGTGATGGGTCAATTTGTTAGCCCATTCCATCCAGAACTCAGCATTGATTCAAGCTTAACCTTTCAGCAAAACACCCTAAAACTGTATCCCCTCAATATCAATTCAACAGCGGGTCAACTGTATGTTGAAGGTGAAGTGAATATAGCTGATGACGTAGCCTGGCAGGCCAAGGTCGTTACTCAGGATTTAAGCCTGCAAAACGTCGCATGGTTGCAACAATTTACGTCACTGCGCAGTAAAATAAGTGGGCAACTCGTCACTAATGGCAAACTCTCTAAAGATAAATGGCAAATTGATATTAGCGACGCTGCATTAAAAGGACGTATGAATGGCTACCCTATCACCTTAGAGGGCCAAGTTGGAATAGATCAAAATTTTGCCGTCAATGCACAAAACTTAAAAGCAACGGCTTTGGGCGCTGACTTATTTATTAATGGCCGTGCAGATGCAGTATGGGACATAGATGCCGAACTGAATGTCCCAGACTTAAGACAGTGGTTTGCCGGCAGTAGGGGAAATATTCACGCTAAAATCGAAGTCACAGGGGAAAGTAGCAACCCTGTTGTCGATATAACTGCTGAAATGCAAAATAGTAGCTTTGCAGGGGCTAAGTTAGATAATTTGGCGCTTAAAGCGCATTACCTCCCTTTTAGCCAACACCAATATTCTGTTGCATTAGATAATCGAAACATTGTCTATAAAGGTTACAAACTCAGTAGTTTGAATATTGAAAGCCAAGGAGATCAAAGCCAACAAACTACCAGCATGGTTACTACAGGCGACACCAGCATTAATAGCGAGTTATTAAGCCAAACCAACATTGAAAAGCAAACCCTTGATGCGACACTTAAACAACTGAATATCAGCAATATATTTGGTAAATGGCAATTAGATGAACCGATAATGTTGGCATGGGATCAGCTAAAGAATCGCGGTAAAATTAATGCATTTTGCATAAGCCACCCCAATAATAAACTTTGCCTTACCAGCAATGTTGATCTTGGCCCTAAAGGTCAAGCTGACATCAACTTTAGCGGTAATCCCGGACAGCTTTTAGCGCCCATATTATCTAAAAATATCAATTGGAATGGTAATGCTGCGCTCACTAGCCAAATTAATTGGCAACCTAAGAGTAAGCCAACGGCCTTAGTTAACTTCACACTGTTACCGGGTAACATCAAGCTTATTCGCAATGTCAAAAATGTGGTCAATATCGATTACCAAGAGTTGGTTTTAAAAGCCTCATTGGATGAAAAACAGTTAAGAACCACCATCACAGCAGACTCAGATGGTATTGCCAGTCTACAAACCGAGATTAATATCAATGTGACACCTGACAGAACCCTTGATGGCTTTATCAATATAAAATCATTAAACTTAGAACCATTTGGTGAGTTTTTCCCTAGACTTCAGACCCTTAGTGGAGATTTATCTACCCGAATGGATCTTGCTGGCAACTTAATGACGCCTGACATTACCGGTAATATCAAATTAACCGAAGGCGCATTTGCACTAACCTCTAACCCGACATTGGTTGAAAAAATATTCCTTGGATTGCAACTCAATGGTCAACAAGCTGAGTTAGATGGCCAATGGCATATGGGTGATGGACAAGCCATCGTCAATGGCCAATTGTATTGGCCTAACGGGCAAGTTTCTGGTGAGATCAATGTTAACGGCAATAAATTAGGGGTTATCCAACCTCCTATTGCAATTTTAGATGTGTCGCCCGACGTTAATATCAAATTTGATCATCAGCAAGTGGCTGTTAAAGGCTCAGTCAATGTGCCTTCTGGTCAAATTAAAATCATGCAGCTATCTGAAGGGGGTGTCCCCTTATCTAGCGATGTGGTATTTAACGATTCGATTTCTGAACTTGAAGTACAGACAAGCCCCTATGCTATTGTGGCTGACATAAATATTGTTGTGGGCAAAGAGCTATCGATTGACGGCATGGGCTTAACAGGCAAGCTTTCAGGTAACTTAAGGTTACAGCAACAAGCCTTTAAGCCGCCATTATTATTTGGCGACATCAAAGTCAACAAAGGTAATTATAAATTCATGGGACAAACCTTGAAGATTAATGCAGGTGAAGTCCAGTTTGTCGGCCCAGTTGAAGTACCTAACTTAAATATTGAAGCAGTAAGAGAAATCAAAGATGAGGACATTACTGCCGGAGTCAGAGTCACAGGTACAGCGATGCGCCCCTTTGTGACCCTATTCTCTAATCCGGCTAAAGAACAAGCGGAAGTCCTGTCATACATTCTTACCGGTAAGGGGTTCAGTAATAGCAGTGATCAACAAAACAACTCCCTGATGATGGGAGCGGCCTTAAGTTTAGGTTCGCAGGTTGACGGTGGCGCGATGAATAACATCGGTTCTACCGCTCGGGGCGTCATTGAACAATTTGGTTTTTCCAATGTGCAATTAGATGCTAATGATGATGGTCGTGTTGCCATTAGTGGCTATATTGGTGAAAGCTTGATGATCAAATACGGTATTGGGGTATTCAATCCAGGCTATGAAATGACAGTCAGATACTATTTATTGTCCCAATTGTACCTTGAAACCGTATCGGGTAGTTTGAGCCAATCACTTGATATCTATTACAGTTTTGATATCGATTAACAAAGTATATATTTATTAAGTCCCCTAAATTTCAGACACAAAAAAAGCGCCTTAAGGCGCTTTTTTTTCATCAATGCAATTATGCAAAAATGAAGTCAACATGTTCAATAATAGGACGGAAAACGTGACGTTGCATCGCTTTTGGTACTACTTTGATTTCTTTACCGTCAACAACGATAGTTAAACCTTCATAGAAATCTTTGTTTTCTTGAATGTTGATGATGTCTTTGTGTAAGAACTTAATAGAGATAGGCTCTTTACCTGGGCCGTAAATTACAGCAGGAACCATGTTCGCATGACGTAGGCGGCGGCTCGAACCTTTCCCGATTTCAGTGCGGATTTCGGCGTTAATTGTGTAAGACATGTTAATACTCACTTAAATAATAAAAAGAATGGGCGTCACTGTTCTCGACCAACAATGACTCAAATAAAGCGCGCGGATATTAACACGAACACTTAGCCACCAACAAGCTAAATTGCATATTATCTAATTTTTACATGGGTGTTGACTGCTAAAATGATCTTCACTACTGAATCAGCCACAGATTCATAAACCACACTTTTGTAAACCACAGCAGCGCTTTAATATCATCACTTAAAACCAGACAAAGCATATCAACACAAAGTGGCACGCCGTGGTTATTCCACTATCCCAGATCCTGAGATTGAAATATTGCAGACATAAAAAAGCCCCGACATAATGTCGAGGCTTGTTTATCCATCACTTGCAAGCAAGTTTAATAATGGTACCCGAGGCCAGACTTGAACTGGCACGCTTATTCAGCGAGGGATTTTAAATCCCTTGTGTCTACCGATTCCACCACTCGGGCAAACTGTGACGAATTGAATTTCAACTCGTAGAATCTATTGTCAACTTAGCAACATGTGCTGCGCCGCTGAACGTGAGGCACACTTTACTGTTTTTTTAAAACCGTGCAACTATTAATTTAACTTAAGCGATTCAAGTGGTTCAAAAAACATCAAAGCGAGTTATTTTTATTCATTTCAACTCTAAAACCACAGTCACTCAATAGTGTAACTGACACATTATGGAAAAATTAAGGACGAGATTAAAAGCACTCAGTGTTTCACTAATATAAATATATTGTAAAACCCACGGGCTAATTCGCGATCAAACAATAAAATAAGCGTATAAAAAACAGCCACGTGGGCTGTTTTAAGTATTACACGAGTTTTATGGCAGCTAAGGGTGACTTAACCTAGTCAACTTTATCATTAATGAATAGCATTAATCATGTTACTTTGCTTTTACGGGTGTTAAGCCCTTACTTCTTTCTTCAACGGCATCATCTAATTCAAAACCGGACTGAGACCAATTTGCAGCTTCGTCAGCAGAAAACTTCTCTTCTGACCAATCTTTTGCAGAATCAACATCAAATTTAGCCTCCATCCATGCTTTAGATTGCATCGCATTGAAACCTCCTCTATGCCAAACTTGAGCAGAACGAGCGTCAAATCCATTGGCTTTCCACTGTGCAATATCATCTTCTGACATACCTTCCCAAGTGGGGCTTGAAGCACAGGCAAATAGCATCACACTCATTACAGCAGCAATAAAAATTTTCATATTTAAATCCCTAACTTAAGTATAAATTCACCTATTCAAAAATAGATGCTTCCCCGGTAAAACACAAATTAAAAATGCCGCTAATGCGGCATTTTTATTTTGTCAGTTATAGTGAATGGTTAACTACGCTGACGTGAAGGTTTGGTTTTTCCACCACTCACTTTAGTTTTGCGAACAGCGCGACGGATTTTAGCACTTTTCACTTTAGAACGAGCAACACTGTGCTTATCATTACCCAGTAAAGAGCGTGTCTCAGGTTCTAAACCAGCCACTTGACGTAAATAATTCACTTGATCTAATGGCAACTCTAACCAACCACCACGTGGTAATGATTTTGGTAACTCAACCATACCGTAACGAATACGAATTAGTCGGCTAACCTGTACTTCTTGTGATTCCCATAAACGTCTAACTTCACGATTACGGCCTTCACGCAAGGTAACATGCCACCATTGGTTAATACCTTCGCCGCCCGCCGGTTTAATGCTATCAAACATGGCTGGACCATCTTCTAACGTCACACCAGTACGCAGACGCTGGACAGCAACCTCTGGCACTTCACCGAAAGTACGTACCGCATATTCACGGTCAACTTCATTTGATGGATGCATTAAACGATTTGCTAATTCACCGTCTGAGGTGAACAACAGTAAACCTGAGGTGTTTATGTCTAATCGACCGACAGCAACCCAACGTGAATCACGCATATTAGGTAAGCGCTGGAAAACAGTTGGACGACCTTCTGGATCTTTGCGTGAGCAAATCTCGCCTTCAGGTTTATGGTATGCCAACACTCGACATATCACTTCATCCGCTGATTTTAATGAAATTGCGCGACCGTCGATACGCACTTTAACGTCGGCTTCAACACGATCACCTAGATTGGCAATTTCACCATCAATACTAACTCGGCCTGCAGCAATCCATGCCTCCATCTCACGACGGGAGCCATGGCCTGCACGGGCCAAGACTTTCTGCAATTTTTCACTCATTAGTATTACTCTTTAGTTTGTTCTTACGAGCTTGAATCCACATCTTGTGGTGCCTTTTGGGCAATTTCAAACATCGCTTGAAGTGACTCAATATCATTTAGCTCAGGTAAATCAGCTAATTTGTTTAAGCCAAAATAAGATAAAAATTCTGTGGTGGTTGCATACAGTGCGGGTCTGCCCGGCACTTCTTTGTGTCCAACCACTTTTATCCAATGTCTATCAGCTAAACTTTTTATGATGTGGCTGCTGATCGCCACACCTCTTACTTGTTCAATATCGCCCCGAGTTACGGGTTGACGATAGGCAATCACGGCTAAGGTTTCCATGGTTGCACGAGAATATTTAGGGGCTTTTTCATGCCATAACGGCTGTAAAAAAGGGCTAAGTATTTCTTGAGTTTGAAAGCGATACCCACCAGCAACTTTCACTAATTGGACACCACGTTCTTGGTATTCTTGCTGTAATTCTTCCACAGCCGCTTTAATTTTCATCCGTGACACACTAAAGTCCGCTAATACGGTTTCTTTTAGCGCTTTTATAGTCATAGGTTTTGCTAATACAAATAAACTGGCTTCGATTAATTGTTTCAATTGAGTCGGGTTTATTGGTGTCGGCATGGTTATTTACGCTTCTTCAAGATCACTTTGCTTTAATGTATATGGTCGCAAAAGGCTCGTTTTGAACCACGTCCACTAATAACTCTTTCACTAATTCCATTAACGCTAAAAAACTCACTACCACGCCTGCTCGGCCTTCTTCAAAATCGAATAGCTGCTCAAACTGCAGATAGTCGCTACTGGATAGTTTAGCTAAAATTTGGCTCATGCGCTCACGAGTGGACAGCTGCTCTCGTTTTACATGATGATCTTCATTGGCATCAATGCGTTTAAGTACCTCACCAAACGCCCTTGCTAGCTCAAATAGGGTGACATCGGGTGGAACAATAATAGGTTTGATACTTGGTGCTCTCGCAGCACTGACTTGAAATACATCCCGTTCTAGTCGGGGTAACTCATCTAAATCGTATGCGGCTTGTTTTATCACTTCATAGGCTTTTAACTGCCTAATTAGCATGACCCTTGGGTCTTCTTCTACGTTATCTTCGGTCACCATTTTAGGTAACAATAAACGTGATTTAATTTCCGCTAAAGTTGCAGCCATCACTAAATAGTCAGCGGCTAATTCAATCCGAGCCTCAGTGAGTACTTCAATATAAAGTAAATATTGCTGAGAAATTTGCTGAATGGGTAAATCAACCACATCCAATTTTTGTTTACGGATTAAATATAAAAGTAAATCTAACGGCCCTTCAAACGACTCTAAGAAAACTTCTAATGCTTCAGGCGGAATAAACAAATCAATGGGCATCGTCTCTAACGCTTGGCCGCGAACGATGGCTAATGGAAGGCTTTGTTGATGACCCTGCATATCGCTCCGTTATCAATTGATTATGTTTATAAGTACCTAAAAAACGGGAAGCTTAAAACTCAGCGCGCGATTATACGCATTATTGCACAAGGTTTATACCATTATCTGCAATCAGGATAGCGGCTATTCAAATGCTGATGTATCACCTGCGCCATAGCGTAAAATATTAATCTCACCTTCAGACATATCTATCACTGTTGTTTGCTTTTCTGGCAAATAACCACCCAACACTATGCCTTCAACTTGGTGCTCAAGAATATCGCGAATATGTTCTGGATCAGATTCAGCATGCTCTTCATTTGGCATCACTAAACTGGTTGACATTAAAGGTTCACCCAAAGCTTCTAACAGTGCTTGTAAAATTAAGTTATCCGGTACGCGAATACCAATAGTTCGTTTCTTTTCACACTGTAAACGACGAGGAACTTCTTTACTGGCTTTAAAGATAAAAGTGTATGGACCCGGAGTGCAGCTTTTGAGCAAACGATAAGCTTGATTATCGACTTTAGCGAAGTTAGCTAGCTCAGATAAATCACGGCACATTAGCGAAAAGTTTTGATCATTATCAATCTGACGAATGCGAACCATACGAGTCATTGCATTTTTATCGCCAATCATACAACCCAGCGCATAGCCAGAGTCGGTTGGGTAAACAATAACCCCACCTTGTTTTAAAATTTCCACAACTTGATTAATTAATCTAGCTTGAGGGTTTTCTTCATGTATATAAAAAAATTGGCTCATTAACGTTCCATCCATGATTCTGATTGCCAAACCCAAGTAACGCCTTGGGGTTGATATAAATTTTTACCTAATTCTATCCAGTTGCTTATAAAATGAAAATCACTTCCCAGCGATCCCAGCAACTGATGTTGGTGGCATAACGCAAGCAAGTTATTTCGGTCATCAATGGTTTGCTGACCAAGCACCACTTCCATAGCATCTCCACCCGCCTCAGCAAAATCTTTAACAAGCTTTTTAAGCCATTTTGCTGACAACTTATAACCACTAGGATGCGCCAAAACCGCTAAACCACCCGCTTGATGGATCACATTTATCGCATTGGCCATATCGCCCCAATTATTGGGAACGTAACCGGTTTTGCCCCGCGCTAAATAGCGCTTAAATACACTGGGCATATCACTGGCATAACCATTGTCGGCTAACCATCTGGCATAATGACCACGACTTAAGGCCGCGTCACCCGCTATCGCTTTTGCCCCTTCGTAGGCACCATCAATACCGGCTTTGGCTAAGCGCACACCGATTTCTTGTGCTCGCACTTCACGCAATTCACGTTGCGATGCTAAAAACGCCAACAACTCAGGCTGAGTTCTATCAATATTTAAACCCACGATGTGGATATCAAAATTATTCCAACGAGTAGAAATTTCTGTGCCATCAATCAAGGTTAATGGTTCTGGCTGTTGACGATTAAATAGGTGGGCCTGCGCTAAACCATCAACCGTATCGTGATCGGTTATCGATAGCATTTGCACGCCTTTTTCCAGCGCGCGTGCGACTAAGTCTGATGGGCTTAACATGCCATCGGATGCGGTGGTGTGGCTATGTAAATCAGCCAAGATAGATTCAGTATTCATGGCGTTATTGTACTTGATACTCCTACTAAAAGCTTTGTGATTGTGTAAATAAATCACCAGATAAGAGCAAGATAGGCCAACAAAGCTTCAACATAACCAATTAATTGCTCATTTATTAGCATAATGAGTAATATTCAATTGACATTAAACACCAGCTAAGGTTTCCTATAGGCACGAAAACAAACTTAGATTGATACGCATGACACACATTATCGCTTCTCAAAACATTACTTGGTGGTGGCACTTCCCAAATTATCGGGTTGTGTGAAGCGTTGCGCTCATTTTAAGAGACAAGATTTTACAAGAAAGCCCGCAGAGATGTGGGCTTTCTTGTTATTTGGCCCCCGCTCAGAGGCTAAATAACCTTAATTATTTTTGATGTGATTATCGACTCAACTGTTATCAATGACTCGGCAAAGCAATAAACGAAGGCAGTAATATGACAGCAAAACAAATAGCCCAAGTTAGCACGGTAAAACAACCGTTAACCTATCATGCAGATCCTTTGAGCCTGTATGAACATGTCACTCAAAATGCGCCGCATACTATGTTGCTGGAATCGGCTGAAATTGACAGCAAGGATCATCTTAAAAGCATAGTGCTAACTCATGGCGCATTGATGATTCGATGTGATGGTTACCAATTAACCTTCAGTGCCTTAAGTGCCAATGGCCAAAGCTTACTCGCACCAATAGATGTTTTCTTTAAAGCGCAGTTTGGCAGCATAAATACGTTAAGCCAAAACGCGTTAACCATAGTGCTAGCAAAAGCCACCAGCTTACAGGATGAAGATGCCCGCTTAAAATCAACCTCACCACTAGACGGTTTACGGGCCTTAGTTAAATTCATTAAAACGGACGAGCAGCCACAATTTGAAGACTTATTTCTCGGTGGTGTTTTAGCTTATGACTTAATCGATACGGTAGAGCCGCTGCCTGCCGTGCCAAACGCCAGCAATGAATGTCCAGACTATTTATTCTACTTAGCTGAAACCCTGATTTTAATTGACCATAAATTGCAAAAGGCAGATATTATTAGCCAGCAATTTAGCCACAATGAAAGTATTACAGACGCGCTAACGGCGCAACGCCAGCAGGTGATTACACAGTGCCAAACCATTACGGCGGCAAAAGCTTTAGTGCCCATTATGGCTGACGAAACGGTTAACATCAGTGATGACGATTACAAGCAAACAGTGGTCGATTTAAAAGAGCACATCGTTGCCGGTGATATTTTTCAAGTGGTGCCGTCACGCAGTTTTAGTTTGCCCTGCCCCAACACCCTTGGTGCCTATCGCGCGCTGCGTAAAACCAACCCTAGTCCATATATGTTTTATTTTCGTGGTCCTGACTTTACGTTATTTGGCGCATCGCCTGAGTCAGCACTTAAATATGAAGCAGCTAATAACCAAGTAGAAGTGTATCCAATTGCGGGTACTCGCAAACGCGGTAAAACTCAAGATGGCCAAATTGATTTTGATTTAGACAGCCGCATTGAATTAGAGCTGCGTTTAGACAAAAAAGAGTTATCTGAACATTTAATGCTAGTCGACTTAGCCCGTAACGACATTGCCCGTATCAGCCAAAGCGGTAGCCGTAAAGTGGCAGAGTTATTAAAAGTAGACCGCTATTCACACGTGATGCACTTAGTGAGCCGCGTGACAGGTCAACTTCGCCAAGATTTAGATGCCTTACACGCATACCAAGCCTGTATGAATATGGGCACACTAGTGGGTGCGCCAAAGGTAAGAGCATCACAACTAGTGCGTGAAGCTGAGCAAGCACGCCGAGGCAGTTATGGCGGCGCGGTGGGATACTTAAATGGACTAGGCGATATGGATACCTGCATTGTTATCCGCTCAGCTTTTGTCAAACACGATGTAGCCCATATTCAAGCAGGCGCAGGTGTGGTGTTTGATTCAGACCCACAAGCTGAAGCCGATGAAACCCGTCAAAAAGCACAAGCTGTGATCACTGCAATCAAATTAGGAGGCGGACTATGAGCGCTTCAGTTACGCCATCAGCAGCCAAAATGAAATTATATTTACTAGACAACTTTGACTCTTTTACCTACAACTTGGTGGATCAATTTAGAAGCTTAGGCTTTGAAGTACTGATTTACCGAAACGATGTTAGCGCTGACTACTTAGCGGAAAAGTTGCTCAATGAAACTCAATATGCGGCATTGGTTTTATCACCCGGTCCCGGCGCGCCGCACGAAGCTGGCTGCATGATGGAATTAATCGCTAAAGTGGCAGGGAAAGTGCCTATGTTAGGCATTTGTTTGGGCCATCAAGCTATGGTCGAATACTATGGCGGCAAAGTAGAACGCGCACCTTTTGTAGTCCATGGTAAAGCCAGCCCGACTGTGCACAGCGGCCAAGGCGTATTTGCAAATTTACCCTCACCATTACCGGTGGCGCGTTACCACAGTTTAGTGGCAACAAAAGTACCTGATTGCCTTGATATCATCGCGACTACCGATGAAATGCCGATGGCTATTTTGCATGAGAAACATAAAGCGGTGGGCTTTCAGTTTCATCCAGAATCCATTCTTACCACCTTGGGGAGTCAGCTACTTACCCAAACACTTAACTACTTAACAACGACCTCAATCTCTCAAGGAGGCCGATAATGTCAACATCAGTAATATCAACCCAAGCCTTATTAGATACCTTATATCAAGGTAATGCGTTAACTCGTGAACAAAGTGCCCGCTTATTTGCCAATATAGTTGCAGGTGAAATGGACCCTATCGCCATGGCAGGCATGTTAGTTGCGTTGAAAATGCGCGGTGAAACCATTGATGAAATCACCGGCGCTGCGGATGCATTACGTCAAGCCGCCAAGCCGTTTACACGTAGCAATCAGTCTATTATCACTGGGGTTGTGGATATTGTCGGCACCGGTGGCGATGGTTTTAATACCATCAACATTTCAACTACCGCGGCCTTTGTTGCCGCGGCAGCTGGCGCTAAAGTAGCCAAACACGGTAACCGCGGTGTGTCGAGTAAATCAGGATCATCCGACTTACTGGCGCATTGCGGTATTGGGCTGACCATGACACCAGCAGAGTCTTGTGCGGCACTCGATAGACTCGGTTTATGTTTTTTGTTTGCCCCGCATTATCATGCAGGTGTTCGCCACGCAGTTCCGGTTCGCCAAGCATTAAAAACTCGCACCATATTTAATATACTGGGGCCATTAATTAATCCAGCTAAGCCTGAATATATGCTGCTGGGTGTTTACTCGCCAACCTTATTAGCCCCTATTGTTAATGTGCTCAATGCGTTAGGCGTAAAACGGGCAATGGTGGTTCATGGTAGTGGTTTAGATGAAGTGGCTTTACACGGCGATACGCAGGTGGCCGAGCTACATAATGGCGAGATTAGATTTTATACCCTTACCCCAGAAGAGCTAGGGGTCACTCGTGCAGATATCAGTTTATTGACTGGGGGCGAGCCAAGTGAGAATGCTCAAATCACCAAAGCCATTTTACAGGGCCAAGGTGAAGCAGCTCAGCGCGATGCCGTCGCCATTAATGCTGGTTGTGCGTTATATGTCAGTGGCATAGTAGATTCTGTGCAAGCTGGTACTCAGCTGGCGTTAGCAACTCTAGCCAGTGGCAAAGCGATGAATGTATTAACTGAACTTGCCGCCATCAGCCAAGCTTCTGCGCCAACACAAGGGTAACAAGAAAATGAGCCAACCAAGTCAACCGATAAGTAATGTATTAACCCGTATTGTCGATACTAAAATTGCCCATATTGCCGCATTAAAACTGCGTTTCCCTGAGGTGAGCTTACAACCTAAAATATCTGACCGCAGTTTATTCGATGCTTTAAAGCAGCCTAATGCGCAATATATTTTTGAATGTAAAAAAGCCAGTCCTTCTAAAGGGTTAATTCGCCCTGTGTTTGATGTCGAAGCCATTGCAGACATTTATACCCAATACGCTGCGGGTATTTCGGTATTAACCGATGAACAATTTTTTCAAGGCGACATGGATTACATTCCCAAGGTACGAGCTCGAGTTACCCAACCAATATTATGTAAAGACTTCTTCGTTGATGTATACCAGGTTAAATTAGCCGCTCACCAAGGCGCCGATGCGGTATTACTGATGTTGTCGGTACTTGATGATGCACAGTATCGTGTATTGGCCGCAGAAGCCGACAAATACCAATTAGATACTTTAACAGAGGTGAGTAACGAAGCGGAATTGCAACGCGCGATTGATCTCAATGCGCCGATTATTGGTATAAATAACCGTAATTTACGTGATCTATCTACAGATTTGGCCACAACGGAATTATTAGCGCCGCAAATACCTGCTGACCGAGTGGTGATCAGCGAATCTGGCATTTATCATCATCTGCAAATTCAACGCCTTAACCCTTTGGTTGATGGTTATCTTGTTGGTAGCTCAATTATGGCGCAAGATGATATTGATTTAGCCTGTCGTCAGTTAATATTCGGTAATAATAAAGTATGTGGCTTAACTCGAATCGAGGACATTCAAGCTGTTGCTGCATTAGGTGGTGTTTTCGGGGGGGTAATTTTTCATCCTAAATCGCCACGATTTGTCACTTTAGAGCAGGCACAAGCCTTAGTCTCTCAAATGCAAGCAAAGCAGATTAGTTTGAATTTAGTTGGCGTATTTGTTAATGCAGACACCCAAGATATTGTCGCTGCAGCGCAAACACTCGCACTCTATGCGGTGCAATTACATGGCAATGAAACAGAACTTGAAATAGCCGAACTATCGCAACAATTTGCAGCATTAGATCTGACTTGTCAGATATGGAAAGCCGTAGCAATTGATAGTCAAACACAACAAATATCACCGGCCCCAAAAGGCGCAGATAGATATTTATATGACAGTAAAACCCAAAGCCAGTTCGGTGGCACGGGGCAACAATTTGATTGGCAACTCGCAATTGAAAATAAATCTCAAGCCATGTTGGCTGGCGGGTTATCTGCCAGTAATGCCTATGAGGCCTCGTTGCAGGGGTTTTATGGTTTAGATTTCAACTCAGGTGTTGAGACCAGTCCAGGTATAAAAGATCACACACTACTGGCACAAGTGTTTAGCTCACTAAGACAACACTGAACATCACAGTTATTAACCCAAATTTAGGGCTCAGCCTCAAATAGGCTGAGTCCATAATACCAAATTCACAAGAATCGCTGACTTAGTCAAAGTGCTAAATCGATTGAACAATAGGACAATATTATGGATAAGTTAAAGCTGAACCCTTATTTCGGCGAATATGGCGGCATGTACGTCCCGCAAATTTTAGTACCCGCATTAAAACAGCTCGAAACAGCATTTGTTGAAGCGCAAGCAGACCCTGAATTTCAAGCAGAGTTTACCGACTTACTTAAAAACTACGCTGGCCGTCCAACCGCGTTAACCCTGACCCGTAATTTAAGCCCGAATCCAATGGTAAAAATCTACCTTAAAAGGGAAGATTTGCTGCATGGCGGCGCGCACAAAACCAACCAAGTGCTAGGCCAAGCATTGCTCGCCAAACGTATGGGTAAAAAAGAAATTATCGCTGAAACAGGCGCAGGGCAACATGGCGTTGCTACCGCGCTTGCCTGTGCGTTATTAGGCCTGAAATGTAAAGTTTACATGGGCGCTAAAGACGTTGAACGTCAATCGCCAAACGTGTTTAGAATGAAACTAATGGGCGCGGAAGTGATACCGGTAACCTCGGGGTCATCAACACTCAAAGATGCTTGTAATGAAGCGATGCGCGATTGGTCGGGCAGTTATGACAAAGCCCACTATTTATTAGGTACAGCAGCTGGCCCGCATCCATTTCCGACAATAGTGCGTGAGTTTCAACGTATTATTGGTGAAGAAACCAAAAAGCAAATGTTAGAAAAAGAAGGTCGCCTTCCTGATGCTGTCATTGCCTGTGTTGGCGGCGGTTCAAACGCCATTGGGATGTTTGCTGACTTTATTGATGAACCCTCGGTTGAGCTAATTGGGGTTGAGCCTGCAGGAAAAGGCATTGATACGCCAATGCATGGCGCGCCACTCAAGCACGGTAAAACCGGAATATTCTTTGGTATGAAGGCGCCATTAATGCAAGACAGCCATGGTCAAATTGAAGAGTCTTACTCTGTCTCTGCAGGTTTAGATTTTCCATCGGTAGGCCCACAGCATGCGCATTTAAATGCCATTGGCCGAGCACGTTACGAGTCGGCGACCGACGATGAAGCCTTAGACATGTTCCAATTACTGGCCCGTACGGAAGGAATTATTCCAGCGTTAGAGTCGGCTCATGCGCTGGCATATGCAGTAAAGATGGCCAAAGAAGCCACTAAAGAGACCATCTTAGTGGTTAACTTATCCGGCCGAGGTGATAAAGATATTTTCACTGTTTCAGACATTTTAGCAGCCAAAGCACAGGAGAGCGGCAATGAGTAATCGATATCAGGCAGCATTTGCCGCATTAAACGCAAAGCAACAAGGTGCATTTGTGCCATTTGTTACCATAGGTGACCCAGGTTTAGAGGTGTCTTTTAACATTATCAAAACCTTAGTCGAAAATGGGGCCGATGCGTTAGAGCTAGGCTTTCCGTTTTCAGATCCATTAGCTGACGGCCCTGTCATTCAAGGGGCAAACTTACGTGCACTGGCCGCGGGGACAACACCTGAAGATTGTTTTGAGCTAATAGCCAAAGTAAGGGCTTTGTACCCTGAATTGCCAATTGGTCTATTACTTTACGCTAACTTGGTTTTTGCTAACGGAATTGAGCACTTTTATGCCAAAGCACAAGCTGCTGGAGTGGATTCAGTATTAATTGCCGATGTTCCGGTTGAAGAGTCAACGCCATTTAGCCAAGCCGCTAAAGCACATGGTATAGACCCGATATTTATTGCACCGCCTAATGCAAGCACTGAAACACTTAAACAGGTTAGTGAGTCCGGTGCGGGTTACACTTATCTTTTATCACGTGCCGGTGTCACCGGAACCGAATCCAAAGCAGGCACTCCTGTCGAGCAAATTTTGGCACAATTGGCTGAGTTTAATGCGCCACCACCGCTATTAGGGTTTGGTATTGCCGAGCCATCACAGGTGCGTGAGGCAATAAAATCTGGCGCTGCTGGAGCGATTTCAGGCTCTGCTGTAGTCAAAATTATTGAAGCTCATCAACATGATGAAGCCATTTTACTGGCTAAACTGGCTGAGTTTACTTCTAACATGAAGGCCGCTACAGCCTTGTAATTGTGCTAAGTTGACCCATCAATGAAAATGGAGCCGAAATCGGCTCCATTTTGTTATGCTGCTATACTGATTACCATATTCACTGCTATGACTCGCTAATGGACAGGATGCCATGCCGAAAACCCGTATTTATTTCATATTATTAGTCAGTTGCCTTATACCATTAAGTTTTTGGGGTCATGCCAATACAGCCCAAACCTCTGTGACGGAAGTAAGATATAACTTATCAGCGCAATTTATTGATCCTAAACAAGCCTACTATATTTCATTACTTGAACTTGCAATGGACAAAAGTGAACCCAAGTATGGCCCTTATAAAATGACGCCTGTGGAAATTGAAATGCCACAAAGCCGAACGATCAAGCTAGTGGAGTCCAAACAACATCTTGATATTGTGTGGACCATGACATCAATAGCTAGAGAGCATCACCTTCAAGCTGTATATATTCCGCTATTAAAAGGCCTAATGGGCTATCGAATTGGGATTATTCGTCAAGGTGATCAAGCACGATTTGATCAGGTAGATTCAATCAATGCATTCAAACAAATTATCATAGGACAAGGTATTGACTGGCCTGACACAGAAATTTTGCAGCAAAATGGCTTTAAAGTAGTTTCAGGATCAGCGAGTAAATTATTAGCCATGCTGTCTAAAGCGCGTTTTGATTACTTTCCCCGAGCCATCCATGAACCATGGGATGAATTAAGGCGCAGTGATGACATTGTATTAGAGCAGCGTTTATTATTACGGTATGCCTCACCAATCTACTTTTTTGTTAATAAAAAAAATACCGCCTTGGCTGAGCGGATTGAGTATGGATTACGTCTGGCCATTAATGATGGTAGTTTTGATAAGCTCTTTTACAATCACCCTATCACTGAGGGGGTTATCGCAAAAGCACAGCTAGATAAACGAATAGAGTTTGAAATTAACAACCCTTTACTGTCGCCTAAAAGTGCCGCGTTATTAACAGAATCGCAGCTGTGGTTAACGGCATTAGAAAAAATCTCGCCCACAACACAGCAAAATTAAAATCAAAAAAGAGCCAATAAACATTGGCTCCTTTATCTATCGCAAAATGATGATTTTAGCTTAAGTGATTAAAAGGTTAGCGCAAAACCAACAAAGTGCATCCGCCCTTCAAAGTAACCATTTAATAAGTGATCATTAGCTAAGCCTAACTCGAAACCCTGCTGACTAATATCCACTCGGCCTAAATCAGCATACTCATAAAACATATCCAGTTTTGACTCACCAATCATAGTGCTTGCTCCTACCGAATAACGTAGTTGACTGCCAACTGGAATATCTGGCGTTTGCATGCTTGGATCATCTTGAGGTGAAGTTTCATAAGACACCCCCGCTTTTAAAGTCCAATCGGGAGTAATGGCATACTCAGCGCCTATCCCATAATGCCAAACATCATCCCAATTTCTAGCTTGGGTTAAATCCGCTGACTTATTATTACCGCTAACTGTACCGTCAAATGACATTGGGGTGCTGTCCCAATCACTCCATTGATGCCATTGAATGGTTGACATCACCGCCCACTGTGCATTGACTTGATAACGTGCGCTGAAATCCGCAATCGCCACTAAAGAGGTGTCCATTTGGTATCTATCTAGGGTGATGTATGTGCCATCGGGAGGTAATCTTGCACCTAAATCTGAATCTATGTCGCCATTAAAGTCATGTTCAACTTTAGAACGGTAGCTTAGGCCTAAAGTAAGTTGCTCAGAGGGCTGATAGACAACGCCTGCGTTATATCCCAAGGCCCAATCGCTTTCACTTGAAAGATCGCTTTTCACCATACGAGCATCCATTGAAGCAAAGTTAATTTGTGCACCAACAGCAACAGACCACTGATCGTTTATCTTGTAACTTAATGAAGGGTTAAATTGTAACGTCAGCAGATTGATATTTTCCAGCTGTAAATCACCCGCCCAGTTGGCGCTGTAATCTAAACCAGAGCCTCCAGCGGTAGCAACAGACAAACCTAAATGTAAGTCATCGGTTAACTGCTGAACATGGAACATGGCGGCTGAGCCGATATAATCTTGGCTATTTCCATTGCGAACACTCGGGTTATCTTGATCATAATAATCAACCCCTAAATCTAATACTAAGCCGTTGACTGTGGTTTTGTTGCCTTCCATAAAAGACATCACAGCAGGGTTAACCCATATTGATGCAGCTGACCCGGTATAAACACCGTCGCCAGCACCCGCTGCACCTTGGTTTGCATAAACAGCTTCTTGCAAAAATAGTCCACTGGCGCTAACAGGTAAACACACTAACAATGCTAATGGCGATAAAGTTAAAAGACTCGATTTCATGATGTCGCTCCTACTGGATAATGTTGACATAATGTCACAACGAAATCGTATTTTGAGGATAACCGTTATTCCATATGGAATTATCACTCGTAAATACAAGCGATTATGAAAAAGACAACTCAATGCTATTTTTAAAAATGATGGAGCACTAAGATCTGCTGCCTTTGTTAGTTGATTTTTTCGAGTTAACAAGGATTTAATGAGGGAAAATGGATTAATGCCTAGTCATTTGCGTTAGATTAGCAATGAATCATTGTTAATCTATAAAGCGAGCTTTTCAGTCGCACAAGGGTTCTCGATACGCGCAGATACATGGTACACTCACGCCCTATTTTGATAAGGCAACTTAGCCTTAATACCCACAGTGAATATGAATTAATATGAAACAACTGCTTGATTTTTTACCTTTAATTATTTTCTTTGCCGTGTATAAATTTGCAGATATTTATACTGCCACAGGAGCATTGATTGCTGCCACGGCCATTCAACTTGTTGTTAGCTATATATTGTATAAGCACATTGAAAAAATGCATTTAATCACCTTTGCTATGGTGACGGTATTTGGTGCTTTAACGCTGTTTTTTCATGATGATGCATTCATTAAATGGAAAGTCACCATCGTCTATGGATTATTTGCAGTGGGTTTAGGGGTAAGTCAATTAATCGGCAAACCTGCACTTAAAAGCATGCTTGGCAAAGAAATCCAGGTAAAAGACAAGATCTGGGCGCAGGTAACTTGGTACTGGGTAGCATTTTTTATTATCTGCGGCTTGGTTAATATATACGTAGCATTTAGCCTACCGTTAGAAACTTGGGTTAACTTTAAAGTGTTTGGTTTAACCGCATTGACCTTAATCAATACGGTATTAACCGTCATGTATCTATTTAAACATATGGAACCCCCCCCTGAAGAAACCCAACTGTAATGGGTAACTCATTGGATGTTTAGCCAAATTTAATATAATAACTTTGTAATAAATCGACCGATAAAACAAATGGAGCCTTGAATATGTGGTATATGATTTCTTCTCAAGATGTTGAAAACAGTTTAGAAAAACGTTTATCTGTGCGCGCTGATCACCTTGCTCGTTTACAGGCTCTGGCCGATGAAGGTCGTTTATTAACCGCAGGGCCACATCCTGCAATAGATAATGAAAACCCAGGTGAAGCTGGATTTACCGGTTCACTCGTGGTTGCTGATTTTGCTTCATTAGAAGACGCCCAAGCATGGGCCGATGTTGACCCATACATTGCTGCTGGCGTATATAAAAGCGTGATTGTAAAACCCTTTAAGCGTGTACTACCGTAATGAAAATAGTCTCATTTAATATCAACGGTCTACGTGCTCGCCTGCATCAATTGCAAGCGTTAATTGACAGCCACCAGCCTGATATCATTGGTTTACAAGAAACCAAAGTACATGATGAAGCCTTTCCTGTTGCGGATGTTGAAGCTATGGGTTACAAGGTTCACTATCATGGTGGCAAAGCCCATTACGGCGTGGCTATGCTGTCTAAAGCAGAGCCATTAAAAGTCCTAAAAGGCTTTGACAATGATGCTGAAGATGCACAGCGCCGATTAATCATTGGTCAATTTATGCAAGAAAATGGCCGGGTATTGACCGTCATTAACGGCTACTTTCCCCAGGGAGAGAGTATCCATCATGAAACAAAATACCCAGCAAAGCGTAAGTTTTATCAAGATTTAATGACCCATTTAGATACGCATCATACGCCTGATGAAGATATCGCTATTATTGGTGACATTAATATCTCGCCGCTTGATTTAGACATTGGGATCGGTGAGCCAAATGCCAAGCGCTGGTTAAAAACGGGTAAGTGTAGTTTTCAACCTGAAGAGCGTCAGTGGTTAAAAACCTTGTTAGATTGGGGGTTTATTGACAGTTTCCGTCAATTACATCCTTCGCGCACTGAACGTTATTCATGGTTTGATTATCGCAGCAAGGGCTTTGATGACAACCGTGGACTGCGAATAGATGTGATTTTAGCAACGGCGTCTTTAGTGGCAAACGTAATCGAGTCTGATGTCGATTATGCATTACGCGGCATCGAAAAACCCTCTGATCACGCGCCGATTTGGAGCACATTTAAGTCTTAAAGCAGCGACAAAACAGACAAGAATGCTGCCCAGGCCAACGTTAAAGGCTTAATCAAATCTGATTAAGCCTTTTGTATTTTTAATTCCCTTCCAGGCTAATAGCATCAAACCTTAAGTATGTTGCGGCTTGCTCAGCACTAGGTTGAACTAAGTAAGGCACATAACCTAAATAAGGGGCGGTGATCATTTGTTGTAAGCTTGCCAAATTAGCGGCAATCTCACTCATGTTGGCATCCACCTGATTTGCCACCCAACCCACTACCTTTAAGCCATCACCTTCAATTGCTTGTAGGGTCAATAAGGCATGATTTAAACAGCCTAGCTTCATCCCTACAACCAGAATAACGCCCACTCGTTCGCCTCGATGTGTCTGTACATATGTATCCAGTTGCTTAACACTGTCCGACAAATACTGATGATGACCTAAAGGTAATCGCCAACCTCCGGCGCCCTCGATTAATGCAAAATCAGCCGTTAACATCGGCGTAGATAACAGATGGCTTACAACCGCTTTGGCATCTAACACTGTTGCGCTTTGTTGAGCCGCTATATGCGGTGCTATGGCAGGTTCAAATGCAATAGGATTGACTTGTTGGTAGCTCAAGCCCATGTTTGACTGTGCCATCAAAGCTTGCGCATCGGTGTTTCTTAACCCATCCGGTGTTGGTTCGCAACCCGATGCTATAGGTTTAAAGCCACACTTATTGCCGTGGGCTAAGGCAAGCAACGCGGAAGAAATTAAGGTTTTACCGCTATCGGTATCAGTACCCGTCACAAAGTAAATCATTATCTGCCTACTTTAAAAAGAATGTAAAACACACACCATTATCGAAAATTAACCTTTTTGCGCATGGATATAAGCAATGTGATAGGTCAAAGGAATCCCTTTTTCAGTGGCAAGCCCTTTTGCTAATAACACCCGCTCTTGCCATGCGGATTTTGATAGCATCACTCGCGATTGGCTACCTGCCTGCCCCGCTGATGCACCAACACCTTTAATTGAATACAATAAACTGCGTAAATCATCAAAATAAACGGTGACTTTTTCGACTTTTGCCTGCAACACCTTCCAACGGCTGCTGCTTAATGGTGTTGCAGCATCTTTAACACCAAATGCACTTAACAAAGTCGGCATACTGGCAAATTGGTTAGTTCTGAAACCTAATGTTTGTAGCTCAGGTAAACTGCCATCGGCCACGATGGCGAGATTACAAAAACCGTTAGCAACTAGCACGCGCTCTATCTCATTAACGGCTTTAGGGAAACTTTCACACCATTGCAGCGCAAGGTTTGAGTACACACTGTCAACACTATTGGCGCTTAACATGAGCTCTTGTGCATCACAGTTAAGGGTTAAGTACTTAGGATAATTCAAGCTAACCTGCTCTAGCATGCCAGCAGCAATATCTATTGCGGTGACGTTTGAGACCTCTGGAAAATCATTAAAACAGGTACCAGGTCCGCAACCAATATCTGCCAGATGGCCTGTTAATGTGGCATTACTCTGCAATGTTTTGGCGGTGATCCGCTGTAACACATCATGTTGTTTATAAAGACTGGCCGCATGGGAAAAGGTATCGGCAACCGATTTATCTAACATCTATGGATTCTCAATTGGCTGGTCTATTAATAACAAAGCGAGCTGGGTTACCAGTTGGTTGATCTGTAATGATGTATGCTTAGCATTGAGCGTAATACGCAGTCTTGCACTGCCAACAGGCACTGTGGGTGAGCGTATCGCCCCAACCTTAAAGCCTTTTTGAGCCAGTGATTCTGCCACCATCATGGTTAATGCATTATCACCAATAATGATCGGCTGAATCGCCGTTTGCGAGGCCGTTAAGTTAATTCCCGCTTGCGATGCTAAGGTTCTGAATAAGGTGATGTTGTCATTAAGCTGAGACGGTAAATGAGGTGATTTCTGGATCAACTCGATGGCAGCATACGCCAGGTAGGCATTAGCCGGAGACAATGCGGTCGAATAGATATAATGACGCGCATTGGCCACTAAAAAATCAATCACATCCTGACTAGCCAAAATAGCCGCGCCTTGGCAGCCTAAGGCTTTACCAAAGGTCACTACTTGAATATCAACTTGTTTGGCGGTAATAGCCGCTGAACCATGAGGGTCCACCACGCCAAAGCCATGGGCATCATCAACAATCAGCCAGCTATTATATTGCTGACAAAGCGCACTTAATGCATTGATGGGGGCGCTATCACCATCCATGCTGAACACACTTTCGGTGATCAGCACATTGTTTGGATGTTTGGCTAAAAGGCGCTCGGCACTGTCTATATCATTATGAAGATAACGGGCTAATTTGGCACCACTATCAACAAGGCCATCAATAATAGAGGCATGAACTAGCTTGTCGGCTATCACCACATCAGTACTATCAAATAAGGTCTTCATCAGTGTGCTGTTGGCACTAAATCCTGAACAAAACAACATGCAGGCTTGATGACCTGTTATAGCGCATAACTTTTGTTCCAGCAGCTGATGTGCTTCGCCATAACCACTGACCAGAGGCGAGGCTTTGCTGCCAACCCCATAGGTTAATGCGCCTTGATAAAGAGCTTGGGCTAATTCAGTTGATGAGGCTAAGCCAAGATAATCATTGTGGCTAAAGTCAAAATTAACAGGGTGATTATCAGTGCCAGAGCCTAACAATTTACGTTGACGCAGCAAGCCACTGGCCTGCTGCTGGGTTAATTGTTGGGTGATTTTCTCAGTAAGAGGATGCGCCATTACTCTGCCAATTTATGATGGTTAACTGAATGCGATGGCAATTTAATATCATCGCAAATAACAGCCATGCCTATTCAAGCTGGAAAAATGTTTATAAAGCCGCAGCATCATAAAACTGTTTAGTCGCTTTATCTTTTTGGGCGCTGGCTTTAGCCACTATCTGGCTATCTTGATCAATATTGGCAACAGGGCCTTGCTCAGGATGTAAGCCTAAACGCTTAAATAAACTCATATCGTCGTTTTCTTCAGGGTTCGGCGTGGTTAACAATTTACAGCCGTAGAAAATCGAGTTTGCGCCAGCAAAGAAACACATCGACTGCAGCTCATCACTCATGTTTTCGCGCCCCGCCGATAAACGTACCCGAGATTTCGGCATAATGATACGCGCTACCGCAATAGTACGTACAAACTCAAGTGGATCTAAATCATCAATTTTTTCAAATGGCGTGCCTGCCACTTTAACTAACATATTGATCGGCACTGAATCTGGGTGCTGCGCTAAATTTGCTAACTGCTGTAATAAACCTGCGCGATCAGACGCTTGCTCGCCCATACCCACAATGCCACCAGAACAGACTTTCATACCTGATGCGCGTACATTAGTTAAGGTATCAATGCGATTTTGATAAGTACGGGTGGTAATGACATCGCCATAATACTCAGGTGATGTGTCTAAATTGTGGTTGTAATAATCTAAACCTGCTTCGGCTAATTGATCAGATTGCTCTTTAGATAACATGCCTAAGGTCATACAGGTTTCCATGCCTAAGGCTCTAACGTCTTTTACCATTTGGGTTAAATAAGGCATGTCACGCTCACGGGGATTACGCCATGCTGCGCCCATACAAAAACGCGAAGCGCCAGCGGCTTTAGCACTTTTCGCCTCGGTGATAACTTTTTCGATTTCTAATAAACGTTCTTTTTCAAGGCCGGTATCATAACGCGCACTTTGAGGACAATATTTACAATCTTCAGGGCAAGCACCGGTCTTAATCGACAATAAACGGCTGATCTGCACTTCGTTAGGATCAAAGCTTTCACGATGAATACTATGAGCTTTAAATAGTAAGTCATTCATTGGCAGTGCAAATAACGCTTCAATTTCTGCTTTTTGCCAATCATGGCGAACTTCAGCTAACGACATGGATCATTCCTTTATTTTGATTTTATGTTGGCTAGGATACCTGTAGCCCGTAAACTGTCAACGCAGCACACACCACAAACTTTACTAATGGTTATTTTATGAGCAATTCGAGTTTTTTACAACCTGCAGTTTCTCCACAGGGCATGCCTTCAGTAACGGATCCCGCCATTGACTACGCTTTTGATCGTCAGCATATCTGGCATCCCTACACATCAATGACTCAACCCATTGCAACCCAAGGTGTGGTATCGGGACAAGGTTGTCAGTTAACCCTCGATGATGGCCGAAACGTTATTGATGGCACCAGTTCATGGTGGGCATGTGTGCACGGCTACGGTCACCCAGAAATTATCACCGCAATGCAACAGCAACTGCATCAACTCAGCCATGTTATGTTTGGCGGTATCACCCATAAACCGGCAATTGATCTCAGTAAAGCCCTAGTGAATATGACCTGCCCGGCACTCACCAAAGTGTTTTTAGCAGACTCGGGGTCAATAGCTGTTGAAGTGGCTTTAAAAATGGCATTGCAATACTGGCAGGGCCGAAACAAACCCGCCAAACAAAAAATTATGACGGTGAAACGTGGATATCATGGCGACACCTTTGCCGCCATGAGTGTGTGCGACCCTGATGGCGGCATGCACACTATGTTTGGTGATAACGTCACCAAACAAGTGTTTATTCCTGCCCCGCAAACACCATTTGGTTTTAGTCCCTTACAAACAAGCGCAGAAGATGCGAATAACACCCTAGATAAAGCCGATCTTGATGCGTTAATCCATGCTTTTGCAACTCATCATCAGCAAGTGGCCGCGATTATTATCGAACCCATCATGCAAGGTGCTGGCGGCATGCGGTTTTATTCGCCCGCCTATTTAACTAAACTCCGTCAATTGTGTGATGACTACGACGTGTTGCTTATTTTAGATGAAATAGCCACAGGATTTGGCAGAACCGGAAAGTTATTTGCCTATGAGCATGCTAATATTCAGCCCGATTTACTGTGCTTAGGCAAAGCATTAACGGGTGGATACATCAGCCTTGCCGCCACTATGTGCAGCGATGAGGTCGCCAAAGGCATTAGTGACTCGCCAGCAGGCGTGTTTATGCACGGCCCTACTTTTATGGCTAATCCCCTTGCCTGTACAGCCGCCACCGCCAGCTTACAATTAATTAATCAGCAGCTATGGCCAACACAAATCGCTAGCATTGAAACTCAAATGATAGCAGAGCTCGCCGAGGCAATTGCATTTGAACAGGTCAAAGATGTGCGCGTGTTAGGTGGTGTAGGCGTGATTGAAATGCACCACACAGTCAATACCGCTGAATTACAACAGGCTTTTATTGCGCAAGGCGTATGGATAAGACCCTTCAGTAATTTAATCTATATCATGCCGCCCTACATCATTAGCACTGATGAACTAACCCAGCTCACCACAGCAATGAAACAGGTCGCTGCCAGTATTACAGCGCCACAAATACATTCAGATGCTGAGTTCATTAGCCATGGCTGATGGTAAAATGTCCAACCCGTGTAAAAAATGAAAATTTAAGGTTAATTGACATGCTTGCTGTACAAAGCGCTTTATTGCTGTTTTTACCTATCGCTTCTTTGATGGCCTTAATGGGGCTGATCTGGAGCTTAGTGAAAAAACGCCGCCCTCTTTTCTTTAAAACATGTGTGTTTTTTATGGTGAGTCTGATTCTACAAATCGTATTTCGCCAAACGGAATTTTGGCAAGTTGACCACTGCCTTGATAAAGGTGGCAGTTATAATTACCCGTTAGCTAGGTGCGAGCACACGCCTGGATGACCGTCATTATGTCTGCATGAGAGTTCGAGCAAGTTCAAACTGTTGCAGATTAAAGTGGTTTAGCAGGTATTTTTTATAAACCTTTACCTCGAATAGACTCCATTTCTAAACAGATACCAAGCTGGTTAACTTACTAATCCAATTCTTCATTGGTACTTATTATCAATCTCCCCTCAGCTAAATATGACTTAATCAAACTCCCTTCAAGCCAACATCAGGAATAGCAAACCGGCATTTGAAACCAAAAAATCTTGGCCAATACGCTTAGGGCATCGAGCTTATTAGAACAAAGGCAGCTTCAAATTACCGCACAAATTTGAGAATATGCCCTTTAAAGGGATTGATAAGATATTCAGTATGAACAGGCTTCAAATGCACTGAGCTAAAACCAAACTCAATCATTTTATGACTCAGTTTGTTTTTATTGCCTCTACCTGGATCAACCAAAATCATTTCACAGTGTGGTTTGGCATGATCATTAATAAAGTTTGCCAATAATTCAACATGCTCATCTTCGTAAAGCAGATCACTACCAATAATCAAATCAAACAAACCTAAACTGTCATCATGGTTTGCCCAATCAGTTTGTTGGTATGCAATCGGTTTATCTTGATTCAACACCGTATTTCGAAGCAAAAACTTACCCACCTCAGGATGATAATCCGTTGCTGTGATATCGGCGTGCTTTTTATTTAACATTAAACTGGTTAATGCCATGCCACAGCCGATTTCAAGAATCCTTTTTGTGCCTGTATCGTAATCTGAAATATAATGCGCTAGCACTAAACTTGAAGGCCAGACAATGCCAAATATCGGCCAAGTCGCAGACGAAATACCCAGCTTTTCAGCTATGCCTTGGGGGTCATCAAATTCTTGATTATCGCGAAGAGTACAAAGGTGAATATCTGTATTACCAAACTCAACGGTTTGATAGCGTAAGCGTAGATTTGTCATTTGGCTGCCTAATAATTGGCGCTCAGCCAGGTATCTTTGATAAATGACAAAACGAAGGGAGGTCAACGGTATACTAAATGAGCTCAAAGGCAATGTATTTAGCCAAATCTTGGGTTATTTAATCGTGCCTCTGATATTACAAAGCGATATAAAGCGTCTAACAGCATGCTTTATTGTTAAAAATTCACACTAAACAGCCTCTATCTGTGTTTGCATGCTTCTATTTCTAAAAGCACGACGATTTGACAGCTAAATGACAGACGAAGTAGATGAATTTGTTGATTGATTTTAATTTGACTGCAAAAGCAGTCAAATAAGTTAGGCTCGTCTATTGACTGGCGGGAGGCTCATATGTGTTAGCTGTATACGACGCCTTTAAGTCATTTATTTTAATTACTGGCCTGCCATTATAGTCACTAATAACTGAAGGTGTTAAATGATCAAAATGCTTAATATGCCAGTCTTTAGTTAAAGCCCGCTCGTTATTTGAAAGCTTGTTAATACTGTATAGATTAAACACTTCCCAACCATCTAATTGAGTATGGTGTATTGAAACGATTGAGTCTTCTTTATCAAATAATCTTACAACATACTCTTGAAATGGTTTAAATGGTTGTCCGCACCACTCGCCTATAATCACATGTGCTTCTATGACTTGCTCATCGAAATTTCCATCTAAAACGCTCTCAACATAAAGCTCAACAAACTGTATACCACAAGCATTCGAGTGTTCTAGTTGGAATGGTTTTAATCTTGGATCTTCATTGCCATCAAAGTTGCGTTTCACCACTTCTTCTGAAAGTACCTTTGTAACCAAAATCAACCGTTTGGCTTGCACTTCAGAAACAAAAAATAGACAAAGGAAAATAAAAAAAATTGATTTCATATGCCAAACTTCCCTATACAGCTAACGCCGCGCTAAACGGACTAAAATTGTGGGTTATAATGTGGAGCGAAGCGAAACGTAACCCACTGTTTTAGTTCCGTTTAAGCGCCTTGTTAGGTATGTTTTTTGAGGTTTTGACCAAACATAAACAAAAACATTTCAACTTGCTCTGCTGAACAATTGGAATTAGCAGAGAACAGTTTGGCAGCCTTTAAATATTCTGGATATATAGTCGGAGCATTTGTGTAGGTTATATTTCGGACACAATTAAACTCCTGATATAATCCAGTATTTATAGCATCAATGACACGTACATCTAAAATTAATGGTTCGCTTCCTTCAACTTTACCGCCAACAAAATAAACAAATTTTGAATATGTAGATAATCCTAGCCCACTAATTTTTTTTACCTTAGAAAAATGAGACTGCCAATTCTCAACTCCATTTTTAGCTTCATCTAACAGGCAAACAATGTTGTCTATATTTTTTACTATTTTAGAAAAATTGTTACCTCTCATACCAGATGAATAACCCCAAAGGATAGTGGCAACAATTAGTTTTTTATAATCTTTACTTTTAGCAATATCTTTTAATTCAAGTCTACTTAGCTTAAGAGTTTGTTGACTAGAAAATAAAGATTCGATGAGTTCCCATACATCTGGAAACTCTAATTCATATTTTTTCCACGTCGATAACTTCGTCTCAATGGCATGGTTATCAATTGGCATTTGGCCGATTAAAGTTGCGTAATTATTCATACTTCTCCAAATACCTAACGCCGCGCTAAACGGACTAAAATTGTGGGTTATAATGTGGAGCGAAGCGAAACGTAACCCACTGTTTTAGTTCCGTTTAAGCGCCTTGTATGGATAATAAACCCACCTAATTTACAAATACTTCCCTGTTTCGGGTAATGTGAGACCCA
>NZ_BMOT01000010.1 GCF_014647215.1 Shewanella aestuarii | reverse complement strand
GCATGTGTTAGGCCTGCCGCCAGCGTTCAATCTGAGCCATGATCAAACTCTTCAATTAAAGTTTTTTCTATTCGACTACGTCGAACGACTCAATGAATTCTACTGTTATAATTCGCTTCGCTCATAAGAGCTAACGAGTTATCAACTACATTGCTGTAGTTTCATATTTCTATGAACATTCATCGTTGCATTGAGTTTAAATTTTTTGATTGCTCTTCCTAAGAAGAAGCAATTTCGAATAACTCAATACCTGTGAATGTACACACAGATTACTTGATAAATTGTTAAAGAGCGTTGATGTTAATTTTTCAAACATCGCCGTTAGACGCTAGGTCGTTGGCTTGGGCTGCGTATTTTACAGACCCTGTTGTTTGCGTCAAGCGTTTTTTCAAACTTTCTTTTCGCGTTTGGTTTGTGGCGTTTTACCGCTGTAAACCAAGCTGACTCTGCATTCCGCTTTCGCTCTGTGCCGTGTCAGTGGATGCGCATTATAGGCAGCTTAAGATTTTGTGCAACCCCTGTTTTGTCTTTTTTAGCAATTCATGGTTTAAGTGAATACTTTTTAAACCAAATGATGTTTTAGCAATCAAAAAAGGCGTTTTTGAAGTCATTTCCTACGCTAAATGCCTTGTTTAATTGCATCAGGAACATCTGCAATACTATCAACTACTATTGTTGCTTCAATAATACCGGCTTGGTCAACTACTTTACCACTACGTACCAGTATCGACTTACCTATCCCTGCTGCTTTGGCGGCACGCATGTCATCAGCCTTATCACCAACCATAATTGAGTTTGCTAGATCTATTTTTAAAAACTTTGCTGCATCAAGTAGCATTCCTGGTTTTGGTTTTCGGCAATCGCAATCTTGCTTGTATTCACCAATGCCTTTTTCGGGATGGTGTGGGCAGTAATAGATGCCGTCTAAATCCACACCTTTATCAGCAAAGTTCCAATCCATCCATTCCGTTAATGAATGAAAATCGTCCTCACTGTACATACCACGAGCAATTCCCGACTGATTGGTCACGACTACTAATAGATAACCCATCTTCTTCAGCGCAAGGCAAGCATCAAACACACCATCTATGTATTCAAAATCATCAACAAGGTGAACATACCCTGTATCTTTATTGATGACACCATCTCTATCTAAAAATACAGCTCGGTTCACAGGCGCAACTCCATAAGACAATCTCAAATTTCATTTGTTACTATTATCCCATTCATCGTGAAAAATTGCACCGCGTAAATGATGTCAGCCTTTCAATTTTGACATCCACTACTTAATACTAATAAGTAGATGGGTTAACTAAACCTATCTATGCTATATGGCAGCATATTTAAAGTTGTTTCTTTTTCTAGGATCGTTTCGGTAACCAATTTGGCACTAATTGCTGACCAAGTTAACCCCAAGTGTTGATGACCAAAAGATACGTATATATTGTTGAGCTTGGTTTTGCCTATAACAGGCAAACTATCGGGTAAAGAAGGTCTAAATCCCATCCATCTTGTTCCATCATTTGCATTAGCATTTGTAAACACTGTCGGGAGCAAGGCTTTAGCATGGGGGAGAAAACAGTCGGCTCTGGCTGGAGACATAGGCGCATCAAGTCCGCCAAATTCAACAGTACCGGCCAAACGGGTGCCTTTAGCCATAGGAGTGATAATAAACTTACGATTATAAGATGCCACTGGGCGCGATAGCTTAGCATCTTGAGGCATCATAAGATGATAACCGCGCTCAGCCTCAAGGGGGACATTGTGACCAAGTTGTTTTGCTAAAGGTTTAGACCAAGCCCCAGCAGTTAATAAAAGCTTCGTGGTTGATATTTTCTGTTCGCCATCAATCAAGATAGTTACTCGCTGACTCTCTTCTATAATGGCATCTACTTTCGCCACTTTAAATTCCCCCCCCAAAGCCTTGAACTTATCGGCAATCGCGACACACATCTGATAAGGATCTGGAGTATGACCCACTTGAGTAAAAAATAGTCCATGAGATATATGTTCACTCAAACTGGGTTCTAGCTCACGCACTTGTTGACCGGTTAATAATTCAACATCTACGCCAGCATTTGAGTACATACGCCATTCTCGCTCAACCTCTTTAATTGAGTTGCCTTCAAAAACCAATAAGCTACCGTTTAAGTGTAATAATTCTTTGCAGCCACAAAATGCCAATAAATCTTTCATCTCTTTTATGGAGTGCTCATTAAGCGCTTTTATAGCCAGACTATTCTGCGCTCGACGTTCAGGCAGCATATTCAGTAAAAATCGCATGAACCAAGGAAAAGCACGATAAAAATATTTTGGTCGGATCCTAAATGGCCCTAACGGGTCAATTAACATCCATGGCAATTGGTGAAGTAAACTAGGATTAGCTAAAGGGAAGACTTGCTCAGTGGCGAAGTGCCCTGCATTGCCCTGTGATGCGCCTGCGGCTATACCTTCTTTGTCAAGCAAGCTGACCTTAAATCCTGCCCGTTGTAAATTAAGCGCAGATGCTAAACCGACAATGCCCGATCCTATGACAGTCATCTCCCCTAAATTGACGCCACAATTATTAGCTGCATTCATTTTTAATCTCTTATTTTAGTTAATGATTGCTTAAGTTTTAAAACTCAGCCTCATTGAATGATTCAGGCACATGTAGGCTTATGCTCACTTCACATGACAATAAATTCAACATTGTTTTTTCAAGAACATAACCAATAATCAGTTAATTCTAACTTAAAAAGATTCTTAATAACCTATAATTGAATATTGTATACAATATTCAATTATAGTAAAGTAGTGACTATCATTTAGACTGAAAGCGATATAGATGACCAAGCTGCCTGAATTAAATGGCGGTTTGTAAAAGTCAGGAAGCCCAATAAGAAGCACCCACATAATCATAGATGCTGACTATTTATTCCTGATAAACGTGACATTCATAACTATTTAATACTAGCTTAACGTAAAAATAAGGGCACGAAATGAAAAGAAACTGGCAAGGCGTATTCCCCGCTATCTCTACACAATTTAATAATGACGGCACCATTAATTATGATTCGAACGCCCGAATGCTTGAGGAGCTGATTAATGATGGCATCGATGGTATTATTGCTCTTGGCACTATTGGTGAAAATGCTTCTTTAAGCCCTCAAGAAAAACGAGACTTTATCAAGCACACTGTTGATACCGTCAATGGCCGTATCATCGTTATTTCTGGTTGCACTGAAAATACCGCGCAACTTGCGGCGCAATATGCCCAAGATGTTGACGCACTAGGTGTTGACGGTTTAATGCTATTGCCTGCTATGGTTTATCGTGGAACCGATCGTGAAGTGGTTGCCCATTACCAAACGGTTGCACGGTCAACCAAATTACCCATCATGATTTACAACAACCCTGTCAGTTATGGCGTTGATATCAACCTTGAAATGACAGCTACTCTAGCGCAAGAAAAAAACATCGTCGCCATTAAAGAATCAACAACAGATACCCGTCGTTTGACAGAGTTGCAAAGTCGTTTTGGGGATCGTTTCGAAATTTTATGTGGCGTAGATGATATTGCACTAGAAAGCATTTTATTAGGTGCCACTGGCTGGATTTCCGGTTTAACCAATGTGTTTCCGCGCGAATCTGTCACCTTATTTAGACTCGCCCGAGAAGGCCGTATCGAAGAGGCTCGTGAAATCTATCGCTGGTTTATGCCGCTACTTCGCCTAGACACCATCCCTACATTGGTTCAATGCATCAAATTAGCGGAGCAAATCGTAGGCAGAGGTAACGAAAATGTTCGTATGCCACGTATGACGTTAATTGGTGAAGAACGCGATTATGTCTACAAAGTCGTCAAGGAAGCTTTAGCCTCTCGTTTAGATTTGAACAAATACATCTAATTTTGCTATCGAAATGACTTTTACCCTAAAAACAATAAAAAGATGGAGTAGGCAACGATGATAAAAGGCACATTCTTTTGCGTCGATGCTCATACATGCGGTAATCCGGTTCGGTTGGTCACCAGTGGCCATCCAAACCTTATCGGTCGCACTATGAGCGAAAAGCGCCAAGATTTTTTGGCTAATTATGATTGGATCCGTAAAGCGCTGATGTTTGAACCACGAGGCCACGATATGATGTCAGGGTCTTTTCTTTACCCGCCTTGTTCAGACAACAGTGACGCCTCGATTCTGTTTATCGAAACGAGTGGATGTTTGCCAATGTGTGGCCACGGCACCATAGGCACAGTCACGGCAGCAATTGAAACGGGTTTATTAATACCCAAGGTTGCTGGCAAACTCACGTTAGACGTGCCTGCTGGCCAGATTAATATCGACTACCAACAAACTGGTAGTAAAGTTGATTGGGTAAAAATTTATAATGTTCCTGCCTACTTGGCACATAAGGATGCCATTTTGGACGTCCCAGGTCTTGGTGTGTTAAAGGTCGATGTGTCCTATGGCGGTAATTATTATGTCATTGTTGATCCACAAGAAAACTTCCCAGGCCTTCGCCATTGGTCGGCTGCAGACATCCTACGTTGGAGCCCAATAGTGCGTGATGCGGCACGCCAGCAACTTGTTTGCGTGCACCCTGATGACCCTACTGTTCAAGGGGTATCCCATGTGCTTTGGACCGGAGAAACCATTTCTGAAGGTTCAGACGGAGCTAACGCAGTCTTTTATGGTGACAAAGCCATTGACCGTTCTCCTTGTGGTACAGGAACTAGCGCAAGACTTGCCCAGCTTTTTGCTCGCGGCGTCCTCAATGTCGGCGACACCTATACTCACGAAAGCATTATCGGTAGCCAATTTATCGGTAAAGTAGAATCTGCAACCAAAGTGGGTCATTACGAGGCTATTCGTCCAAGTATTCAAGGTTGGGCGCGAATTTTTGCTCAAAACGCCATCACAGTTGACGATAGCGATCCATACGCACTTGGCTTCCAGGTGGTTTAAAGGAATGACAATGACACAGCAAGACAATACAACAAGCCTATGCGGCCAGCACTTTATTGGCGGTCAATGGATAGGCAAAGCAGATGGTTTTACAAGTTTTAACCCCGTAGAAAACACCCCATTGCCTTGGCTGTTTGCCGAAGCGGCAGAACAAGAAGTGAACCAAGCGGTTAACGCTGCCCAAAGTGCATTTTCAGCTTATCGTCAAACCACTGCGATGCAAAAATCTGAGTTTCTTGATGAAATTGCCAAACAAATCATGGCCGATGTCGATAGTATTATCGCCATTGCACATCAAGAAACAGGGCTTCCTTTCGCACGTCTTCAAGGCGAAACAGCCCGAACCTGCAATCAACTAAAAATGTTTGCGAGCTACTTACGAGCACCTACTGATGCTCGTTATGCTGATAAAGCCGATCCAGACAGAATGCCATTGCCCAAAGCTGATTCGCGACTTGGTTATTTGCCACTAGGTGCCGTTGCTGTATTTGGTGCTTCAAACTTTCCACTGGCCTTTTCTACTGCTGGCGGCGATACCGCATCAGCCCTTGCTGCTGGTTGTCCCGTTGTTGTTAAGGGACATCCTGCTCACCCGGCTACCAGCGAGTTAGTCACCAAAGCGATTGCCCGTGCTATTAATGCTTGCAACATGCCAACAGGGGTTTTTAATCTTGTTCAGGCCAGTCAAGCCACTGGTGCTATAGCACTTGTTCGCCATCCTGATATCAAAGCAGTCGGATTTACCGGTTCGTTAAAAGTAGGCCGGATATTAGCGGATATCTGTGCAACTCGCCCATTGCCTATACCATTCTATGGGGAACTTGGTTCAATTAATCCACAATTTATTTTACCTACATTGATGGTAGAAAGTGCAGAATCACTTGCCCGCTCACAGGTGCTATCAATGATGATGGGACATGGTCAATTCTGCACCAGCCCGGGATTAATTGTGGTACTCAAAGACGCTGCTCTGAAAAGATATTTGGCTAGTTTTTCTGATGAAATGGCTGCTCAAGATGCCGCGCCTATGCTAACGCCCGGTATCGCTGCTACCTATCAGAAAATGACGCAAGCTTTAATGGCAATAAAAGGTGTCAATGTACTTGCGCAAGGCAAAGCCGCAACGGCAAGCCATCACACACGTCCACTAGCACTGACGGTATCAGTCAGTGACTATTTAGCGAATCAAGCGTTACAAACTGAAGTATTTGGCCCTTTTGCTATTTTGGTACAGTGCGAAACAATTGAAGAAATTGATTACCTTGTGCATATGTTAGACGGTCAACTAACAGCCAGTATTCACGGCCTTGAAAAAGATCTTAAAGACTATAGCCAACTTATTGATAATTTGAGCTATAAAGTTGGCAGACTCATATTCAATCAGATGCCAACAGGAGTGGAGGTTTGTTACTCCATGAATCATGGTGGTCCCTATCCAGCCAGCACAGATGTGCGCTCAACATCAGTGGGTATAGAGGCAATGAAACGCTTTGTTCGACCCATTTGCTATCAGAATATGCCGTTGTCTCAACTACCAAGAGATTTGCGCCCCGAAAATCCGCAATTAATGACTTTTTAAATCGTGAAAATTAATAAAGGGAAACGAGTATTTTCCCTTTATTAATAGTTTTTTTAACGGTAACCTTGGGTGGATAAGATGTAGTAATGATTAAATAGACGGAAACTATGAGTCTAACAACACCGATAGTCCATAAAACACGTACTCAAATTGTAGTAGAGGTGCTCAGAGAACAAATTCTCTCTGGTGTCATAGTTGCTGGTGAAGCACTACGCCAAAGCGCCCTTGCCGAAGAACTCAACGTAAGCAGAATTCCTGTTCGTGAAGCTTTATTGCAACTTGAGGCTGAAGGCTTAGTTAAATTTGAAGCGCACAAGGGTGCAACTGCAACACTTTTATCAGCAGAACAAGCCACGGAACTATTTGAATTAAGAGCGATGATCGAAACAGATTTACTCGCTAAGGCTATACCGAACCTACAATCACGAGATATTGCTGAAGCAGAGAAAGTTCTCGATCAATTAGAATCAGCCTTCAAACATGAAAACACTGTGGCAAGCTGGAACGAGCTTAATACCCAGTTTCACACGATTCTGTACAAACCTGCAAATCGTCCACATACCCTTGATGTTATTCATGGTATCAATACCAATTGTGACCGTTATATTCGATTGCAACTGCTGCGTACAGCTGGGATCCCAAAAGCAGAACAAGAGCATAGAAAATTACTCGAACTATGTAAAAGTAAAGATATTGAGGCTGCAACCGCATTGTTAAATCGCCACATTATGGATGTATTAGTGGCAATCAGGGCATTAGTTCCAAGCTCAACCAGCGGACAAACCCTTAAAAAAGCCTAACATTAAGGATAGTGTAGCAAGTAAGTAACCTACACTTTTCTACCCTATAGCATTTGAAGTGACATTAATTCGCACCGCAACATTCATACAGATTGTCACGTTCAACAGCACCCTATGACCAATTAAATTTGTTTTGAGAGAACACACGATGCAGTACGCTCATATTACAGGATGGGGCAAAGCCGTCCCACCATCATCATTAACTAATGATGATCTTGCTACTTTCATGGAAACCTCTGACGAGTGGATTAAATCTCGCACAGGGATCAGTAAGCGCCATATTAGCCACGTTAACACTTCGGTGCTTGCAAGCGTTGCCGCAAAGCACGCTTTAGCTGCCGCAGGTATTGATGGTAGTGAATTAGATTTAATCATCCTAGCTTCTGCAAGCCCTGATACATTGATCCCGAACATTGCATCTACTGTCCAAGCAAATGTGGGCGCAACATGTGGTGCTTTTGATATCAATGCTGCTTGTAGTGGCTTTTTATACGGGATAGGTTTAGCAAGCTCATTAATTAAAAGTGGTCAAAATAAAAAGGTGTTAGTCATAGGTGCTGAGCGCTTATCTTTTTATTTAGATTGGTCACGCAGAGAAACCGCCGTATTGTTTGGTGACGGCGCGGGTGCCGTGGTTTTAGAGGCACGTGAAGAGGAAGGTGGAGTATTAGGCTATGAGCTTAATAACGACCCTGATGGACGTGAAATATTGAAATCCAGCTTTGGTAGTCAAATTGATAGATTAGACGCAAGCTCATTAGATTTTTACATTCAATTTAATGGTCAGGAAATCTTTAAACGCGCTATTCAAGGGATGGGCTCGTTGAGCGCTAAGGTGCTTGAAAAGTGCAATGTAGATAAAGATGATGTTGATTGGGTTATTCCACATCAAGCTAACGAACGTATCATAGATACCTTGGTAAGTCGGATGAAAATTCCAAAAGAACGTGCCATTGTGAATATTGCTAACTATGGCAACACTTCAGCGGCGACCATTCCAATTGCAATATGTGATGCATTGGATAAAGGTTTAATCAAACCGGGGCAAACCATTTTGTCATGTGCTTTTGGCGCAGGTTTAACATCGGCAGCATTACTCTTCAAATGGACTGACCGCGTGACACCTATCAATACCAGCGATGCCAAAGTGCCAGATTGTGAACAAACAGCCCTAGAGCTAATTAAGCCTGCTGTGGATTATTTTTTCAAAAAAGCAGCTGAAGAAAACAGATAGGCTAATTAAATAATAAGCTTAGTGACTACATCGCTTATTAATGATTGTGATTAACCTTCATAGAGACAGCTAGTGACCTTAATAGTGCCCGTCAATGATGGGCATTATTATTTTGATAAGCCCACCAGTTCATGACACTTTATCTGCTTTAATCCACCTAATGCTGACACTTGCGCTAAAAATAGCTCGGCACAGGCAATCGCATCTATAAGTGCATTATGACCTGCGTAGATTGGCAGATGATACCGTTCTCGACTTTGACCTAAGCGAACACACCCTTCAATTAACTGGCCGTGCTGGCGCAGGTAGCGGGTTTTCTCAATCATTAAAGTATCAATAAAAGGCAGTAATAATCGCTGACCAAATACGTTATCTAAGCTTTTCTGAATAAAAGCCATGTCCATTGGAGCATGATGCGCGACTAAAATGCGACCCTTTGTTTGTTCTAGTAACCATGCCATTGCGGCCTCAATGGGGAGAGCATTCTGCAGTTGATGATCAACAATACCGTGCACAGCGGCACTTTGCCCCACACTACCATCAATTGAAATCATCAAATGCTTGGCTTTTGCTAGCGGTATTGAGCCATGATTAATTGGCACTAAGCCAATACTGATTATCTGATCCTTTAGCGGGTCAAGCCCAGTCATCTCCAGATCTATTGCCATCAAATCGGCATCATAAATATTACGCATAAACTGTTGGGTTAATGTCTGTTGATATTCAATTAAATGACGATTATTCAAACCTTGAGATTTTGACAGAGAATCAAACCAAAATCGGCTTTTCAGCCATAGATGATTAACCACTAGAAACTCCGAGTAAATTTAAGCTTTAAACCTGATTGAGCATCATGAACCACTTTAAAGGCATCCCTTAATTGATGGCGAAGCAATGATGATAAATCCTGAGGTTTTAGATAATTACTCACAATTAGATTATTAGTGGCTTGATATCCTTGATTAGCTAAGCGCATATGGGCAATAAATTCATGGGCATCGGCAAGATTTAGTGCATCTTTACGATTCATAATATTGGCATCCATTAATGCGCGAATGCGCTTGGCGGTGTTGACCTCTTTTATGCCTGCACTTAAAGCATAAACCCGAGCGATATCATTAATTAAGGCACTGCCTTTATGTTTTAAATCCATGCCCTTCACTTCACTGCCATCACGTTCCAGCACGAATTTTCTGAAAAAGCCCAAAGGAGGAGTTTGTTGTAATGAATTGCCTGCCATACCGGCCAAAAAGATATCATTATCTTTAGTGTGTGACATTACTGAATCTTGCAGCTCATCAAACAAAGTTTGCGGTCCGTAAACCGCGCGCATGTCAAAAAATATGCTGGCATGCATCAGTGCCTTTGGCTCTGGAGACAGCACCCATTTTTTAAACTTTTGCTGCCAGTGCTGCAGCGATAAGCGCCATAGTGGATTTTGCGCCATAATATCGCCAGGACAGTATATATACCCGCACTGATCCAACCCTTTGCATACAGCATGGGTTAATTTATCAAAATACGCTGCGGCAAATTCATCTGCCTCATGGGCTAGCAACAAACCATTGTCTTGATCAGAACAAGCGACCTGATCTTGACGCCCTTGGGACCCAAAAGCTAACCAACAAAATGCCATTGGGGCTTTACCTAATAACTGTTGATTAAGAACAATTAACCGACGAGTAAGCGCATCGGTAACCGACGTTAATACCCGACCGATTTCTTCAGCCCTGGCATCGGCGCTAATTAAATTTTGTAATAACACCGGTATTTGTTTACTAACATGGATTAATTTTTCAATTGAAGCTTGGCGGTCTATTTCGCCAATTAGCAATAATGGTTGCGAGCTTTGGGATCGCAAAATATCGGTACTGGTTACCATTCCTTTAGCTTGCTGATTATCCACAACCGGTAAATGATGAATATTGTGCTCGCTCATCAATAACATCGCCTCAAATACTAAAGCATTTGAAGCAACAGTTTGAGGCTGTTTTGTCATGACTTTTTCGACGCACACATCTCCATCAAGTCCTTCTGCTAATACACGGTTACGTAAATCCCTATCGGTTAAAATACCAACCAATTGCTGCTGATGTAAAACCAGTACCGAAGAAACTCGATTATCTCTCATTAATCTCGCGGCTTGCTGAATACTGGCGTTGACTTCAATACTGATTGGCTTATGCGACATCAGATTGGTTATACGGCTGGTTGTGGTGAGGTCTTTGGCCTTAAACTTATGCTCATTGCGTAAACGCTGTGCAAACGCTCGAGTGAAAAAAGTATCAAATGGTCGGTTTTGGGTACGAAGCTCTGTGAACAAAGGCTGAGGAATGTGATACACCAAGCCATCTTCTAGAATAGCGACTTTATTCACCACTTTTTCGCCTGACAATAAGGTAGAAAAACCGAAACACTCACCTTCAGCAACTCGATCGACAAGCACCCCCTGTGGATCTCTAACCTCAAATGCACCACTCCTCACTAGATACAGTTTGGGATTAATCGGGTCAAACTCAACAAATGCCGATGCTTTGGGATAATAACCAATATTAATTTCACGGGCGCAGCGTGCAATTAGTGCAGGTGAAAGCACGTCAAACGGCGCATGCGATTGCAAAAATTGTTCAATGGGCTGTAATTCGCTGGCATTCATATTATTTTCTCATTGACCCTTTAATTTAATATACCGTTAGCCACTTAATAGTGGCTATAAGACTTAAGCCCAAGATTTTAAAACTCCCATAAAAAAAGAGCGCCGAAGCGCTCTTAATTAAAAGAATAAATTCTAATGGTCGTGAGCTTCACCCGCGCCCTTAGGGAAACGAATTGACTCAACCATATCAACAACATCCTGTGGTACTTTGCCGATCACTTTACTTACAGCAAAGGCTACAATAAAGTTAATGAACATACCCATCATACCGATACCTTCTGGCGAAATGCCAAATAACCAGTTTTCAGGGGTGTTAGCACCTACGTTGACGAATTTGAAGTAAACAATGTAGCCAGCAGTGAATAATAATCCAACTAACATACCTGATATTGCGCCTTCTTTATTAATGGTTTTTGAGAAAATACCCATAATAATAGCTGGGAATAATGATGCCGCAGCCAAACCGAAGGCTATCGCAACCACCGCGGCGACAAATCCTGGAGGGTTAATACCAAAGTACCCCGCCATAACCACACCCAAGGCCGCTGCTATTCTGGCATACATCAGTTCTTTTTTATCTGAAATATCTGGCATCAGATTTTTCTTGAGTAAATCATGGGATACTGATGTCGAAATTACCAATAATAACCCTGCAGAAGTTGATAGTGCCGCGGCTAAACCACCGGCTGCAACAAGGGCAATAACCCAAGCTGGTAAGCTAGCAATTTCAGGCGTTGCAAGTACCATAATATCGCGGTCAATGGTCATTTCATTCGTTGCACCATTTGCATATGAAATTTTACCATCGCTGTTTTTATCATCCCAAGCGATTAAACCGGTTTTTTCCCAGTTTTTAATCCACTGTGGTGCAGTTTCATAAGCAACACCTGTTGCATCTGGACCATTAATGGTTTCGATCATATTAACACGAGAGAACGCTGCTAATGCTGGAATTGTGGTATACATGATTGCAATGAATACTAATGCCCAACCAGCAGATAAACGCGCATCTTTCACTTTTGGAACAGTAAAGAAACGAACGATTACATGTGGTAAACCAGCGGTACCAAACATTAATGCGCCTGTGATAAAGAACACATCAACCATGGCTTTCGAGCCTTCAGTATATTGTGAAAATCCTAGTTCCGCGGATAAACCGTCGAGCTTATCAAGCAAGTACACCCCAGTACCATTACCTGCAGCATCAACGAGTTCAGCACCAAAACCCACTTGAGGTAAGATGTGACCTGTCATCATGACTGAAATAAAGATAGCTGGAACCATGAAAGCAAAGATAAGCACACAGTATTGAGCCACTTGAGTATAAGTAATCCCTTTCATGCCACCAAGAACAGCATAGAAAAACACCACCGCCATACCAATATATACACCGGTTTCAACTTCAACTTCTAGGAAGCGAGAGAACACCACACCCACACCGCGCATTTGACCTGCTATGTAAGTAAAACAGATAAAGATGGCACAGATAACTGCAACAGTACGTGCAGTTTGTGAATAGTAACGGTCACCAATAAAGTCAGGTACAGTAAACTTACCAAACTTACGTAAATAAGGCGCCATACATAAGGCTAATAATACGTAGCCCCCAGTCCAACCCATTAAATACACAGAACCATCATAACCGGTAAATGAGACGATACCTGCTAACGAGATAAATGATGCCGCTGACATCCAATCTGCTGCGGTAGCCATACCATTCATTACTGGTGGAACACCGCCACCAGCAACGTAAAACTCTTTAGTTGAACCAGCACGCGCCCAAATCGCGATACCGATATACAGCGCAAACGTCGCGCCGACAATAATATATGTTAGTGTTTGAACATCCATTTCAGTGCCCCTTAATCTTCATGAACATCATATTTTTTGTCTAGGGCATTTGCTTTTGCCACATAAACAAAAATCAGCGCCACGAATACATACATTGCACCCTGCTGCGCAAACCAAAAGCCTAATTTAAATCCCATAAAGGTAATTTCATTAAGCGCGTCTACAAATAAAATACCGCAGCCAAATGACACTGCAGCCCAAATTGCTAGCAGTCCAAGTACTAAACGTAAATTTTCACGCCAATACCCTGCTGCTTTATCGTTATTTTCAAAAGCCATTGCGACTCCCCTGTGCTAGTTTTTATAAAGTCGAGTTGTAAAGTCATTGTTAATCTAGCAACTCTAGGGGGTTCGACAATCAAGACCTTAGTCTAATTAAATATTAAAAAAACTCGCGAAAACAAAAATACACTATAAATAACAAAGCATTAATAAAAAAATAACGATGTAGGTAACGGGTGACTACGCGACTAATCTAGACCAAGGTCGAACAAGGATGCTGTTGCAATCGCCCGCAAAATCGGTAAGACAAGTGTATACCTAAGGGATAAAATTCAAATACAGGAGTGAATAACTTGAGATTAAACGGTTTGAGCGCTAAAATTTTAACATAATAATGAGAAAGGATATTTCATTGAAAAACCTGCAGTTTAATCACCAAAACCTCTTACTTTCATTTGTGTTAGGTGTCATCGCACTGGTAATAAATCTTTACCCCGTTCCTTTTTTTGCCAACGTTCAATTTATTCTCGGTAATAGTTTAACCGTCATTGTGGCCATATTATGCGGTCCTTGGTACGCCTTAATTACATCTCTACTTGCTTCTACTGGTTTGATGTTAATTTGGGACAGTTACCATGTATTTGTAATATTTTCCTTAGAGGCGGTATTTTTAGGTTTCTGCCGACGTCGTGATATTTATGCTCTTTATGGCAGTTTCATTTTTTGGGCTATTATAGGCATGCCGTTATTTTACCTGATGGCAAATATATTCTTTGATTTACCTGCAGAACACTTGTCTTTTGTAACCTTAAAGCAGGCTATCAATAGCCTGATTTATACTAGCTTAGCGTCTTTGCTAATATTGATGCTTCCTAAGTTATGGTTTTTTGAAACTAAGATTAAAGATAAGCAACGAAGAACGCTGAGTAAGCAGATGGCGTATTTCATTACCTTAATGATTACGTTATCTCTGTTATTTTCAGCTTTATACTTTAACTTTATCTCATTAAACAAACAGCAATCATTAATAAAAAAGAACCAACAAGAAACCGTTTTTCATCTAAGCTCTGCTGGTGAGCAGTACATCAACATGCATACAAAGGTAATTAAGAATGCTGCACAATTCTTTACCTTAGTAAATAATACCAGTGCTGATCAACAACCTTTACTGAGTAATTTACATAACAATTACCCTGGCTTTATCAGCATGCTCATCACTGATGATAAGGCAAAAATGATTGCGGCATCGCCGATAACCCGATTCAAAGACATTAATTCAAGTAATCATTTAAGCGTTAAAGACCGGGATTATTTTATCGAAGCATTCTATAACCAGAAAACATTTATCTCTTCAGTCTTTGTTGGAAGAGGCTTTGGTAATGATGCCATCATAGCGATCAGCGCACCTTACTTTAATAAAGATACACCATTACAACCGGCGGGAGTCATTGAGGGCTCTCTTGATTTAAAGTATTTCTCTGCTATTGATTACGATTTTAACAAGCACAATAACCAATCGGTGATATTAACGGATGAAGCTAATAACATCATTTATGCGTCAGATGAATTGAATTTAAAGGTGATGTCACCGTTTAAATACAGTATTCACAACGGCTATTATGTAACAGATTTACAGTTGATGAATCTACAGAGTACCCAGTCAAACATTCCTGAATATATTTATGCTACTAGAGAGTTAAATAACGGCTGGAAAATATATGTTATTGAGCCTTTTTCCCCACTGTTAAAGTTAGCTGAAAGACAAATGCTGAGTAGCTTTATTATTTTACTCTCAGCCTTATTGATAAGTTTTTTTATATCCAATCGAATTAGCCAGTTGCTTACAGTTACATTGGAAATGGTTGCCAATCATTTTGAGAAATTAAACCAACATGATTTAAACACTCAAGTATTTGATGACAATTCACCTAAGGAGGTTTATAGCCTTTATCAAAGGTTAGTAACCAGTAAACAAGAACTTATATTGCATCAACTAGCACTAGAAGAAACCGTTGCTTTACGTACTTTAGAATTGGAAAAAGCCAATACAAAACTTCAGGAATTGGTTGATAAAGACCCATTGACTAATTTGTATAACCGACGCTTTGCTGAACATAAATTTAATGAGATTAGAGAGTTTTGTTTACGCAGTGAGCAGGCTATTACAGTAGCCATTTTAGACCTAGACTTTTTTAAAGCCATTAATGACAGCTATGGACACTTAGCGGGAGATGAATGTCTTCGCCAAGTATCAGAGTTACTTTCACAGCATTTTAAACGTGATATTGATATTTTGGCACGCTACGGTGGTGAAGAGTTTATTCTGATTTTACCTATGACAAATGCGCTTAATATCGAGCATCATTTAAATGAATTTAGAGTTAAGTTAGCCTCAACCAAAATCAACTCACCCAATGCAGCAAAACAGTTTAATGTCACTGTCAGCATAGGGGCGATAACGGCAAATGCCAATTATCATGCCCAATTAGATAAATGGATTAAAATTGCTGATGATAATCTGTACCAGGCTAAAGCCCAAGGTCGTAACAGAGTACACGTCAGTATTATTAATCCTCAGTCTGAGCCATAAAAGCATCCATTCTTCCTAGCATATAAGGGTAGAATGGATTCCATTTTTGGCGCAACATATTCGCCGCCGACATAGAGAACAAACCTCTTTCGGCTTGAAATATCGCCAAACCAATTTGAACCGTTTCACTGTTTTCAACCACTATCGGTCCATAAAGTGAATCCTCGATTGGAAACGGTAAAGCAATATGTGAAAGCGAAAACACCCCTTTAGGCCAGCTCAACAATAACTCTTGTGGAGCTTGGTCAGCTAACAAGCCGACTTCTCTAGCACGCACTGCGCGTCCATCTTGTTGGTAACTTTCAATAAAGGTTAATCGATAATCAATCGGCTGATTAGTCCAATACGGTTCGAAAGGTAGCATTGGGTCTTGATTCATTAATAACCGAAAATTTGAGCTGCGATTATAGTCAAACATAACCAGTTCGTGATCATTTTCAGGTAAATATTGATACAGTTCATCAACAACATGTACTGAGGACACAGTATCATCAATAATGGATTGAAACGTTTGAATAGGCGCAATGGCTTGCAGCTGCTCGGCGTTTAATTGTTTCAAAAGCTGTTGGTTACGTAATGTTAACTGATAAACAACATCACCGGCATTCACGGCAAAAGACATATATTTAAATGGATCGTATTCGGTTTCTACACTATTCCAATATAACTTCTCTTGTCCAAGTAACTCACCTAGCATGGCCTGCCAGTATGCTCCCTGAGCAATAGGAGTAAGGCCAATTGCTGGAGACATAAAAATCATTTTGTTATAACTTAACGGTTTGTTCAACGTAATGGCTTCAAGCTCATGGTTTAAGGCAAGCGCAGCTCCGGTTGAAAAACCGATTACATAAAGCGGTTTGCCTTTTAATTTTTGTGACAGATGAGTGGTCGCCAATGACACTACGCCAGCTAAATCAGGCCAAGTAATATCTGTCAAGCCAGACGGAATTGTACCGTGTCCTGGTAGCCTCAATCCGACAATATGGGCTTGGTGGCGATAATGCTCCGCAATGTGAGACATCGAATATGGCGAATCTGACATGCCATGAATAAGTAATAAACCAAATTCAGCATCGTCATTTTCCCATTCAAAAGATCGATTCCAATCTGAGTGCCATAAGGAAGGATCCGATAAACTGCCTTTCTCGTAACGATTAACTGGTGAGGCTATTGCTGGCTGATATTTCTGATAAATCTTTTTATCAACTTCCTTAAACAGCTTATCTTCTAGGGTGAGATACTCAGTAAAATTATTTAACCCCGACTGTTGATGATATTCATTTTTTAAATGGGTTGTATGCCATATTGAAAGTTCGGGCTTTTCATTTAACAACCATACAGCCAACATAATCAACGCGATAAATGTTCCAATGATGCTATAAAATAATGCAAACAAAAGATGCTTAGTGGAGCCAATAACAATCGCACGCATGGGGAACCTTCAAATCTAAACCAACAATGAATACATAAAATCTAAACCTGTAAAAGCGTTTAGGATGATAAGCTATTATACTAACCGTAATAGTAAACGATAATAAAATGAAAATGCTTAATGATAATTCGTCCGCACCAGAATCAATTCGCCACTATTTTGGGGCAACTACCGCCAAAATTATCTTTTATTTACCTTCAGCGCCAACCATTCCAAAAAATTGGCACCCCGCAAATGAACAAGCAATAGAACAATTAATCCATGCTAATGGTAATCACTGGCGTAAAATTATGGTGATTATAAGTAAGCTTGTCTGCAAAGAGTTTTCTGATTGGCGCAAAGTACAACCAAGCTTGTTTCAGCAAAGCAGTGCGGCTCATATCCCCCTTGCGATTGTCATTGTGAATGAGTCATTTGAACAAGCTGATGATTTAGCACTAGATCCTAATATCCTGCACATCATTTGCGGCAAAAATACCTTTTCACGTTTCTCATTTGAAAATATCGTACTTGATCAAAACCTTTCATTGAATGACAAGCAGGCTATTCAATATCATCACCCGGTATTTCTTACGCCATACTTAGACTATCGCCAATTTCCCAATGCATTAATAGCATTATTAAGACCTATGCTGCACCATAATACTCCAGGGTTTAAAATGTAGGATGTTCAACTGTTAAACAATATCGACTTGAAGTCTATTTTACAAAACCCAGCTTTCTAGTGCTCCATCTGAACTTAAAGTCAATAATTTACCATTTGGTTGGATCTTCATCGACAAAACAGTTGTTCCAGCACTAAAGGCGGTGATATTCCAATTAAAAAGCTCTTTCCCAGATACCGCATCCCAGTAAATAACGGTTTGTTTTGTGGTTGCCGTAATTAAGTTATTAGCATTATTGATAAGTAGCGCCACTCGAAAGTAACGATAACGTTCAAGGTAATCGAGCTTGCCAACAGACAAGGTGGTTTTCGAATCAAAAATGGCATTATTATCTAATGCGTCCGCAATAAATAAACGCCCAGTCGCTTCATCAAAGCTCACGCTGGTGATCCTTTGAGGACGTGAAAAGCTATTTATCACTTCACCACTATGGCTAGCCCAAACCTGTACTTGGCCGTCAAGTCCCGAAGATAAAACCTGCTGTTCAACATCAGAGAGTTCAACATGATTAACGGCTGCACTGTGTTGTTTAAACAATGACATTGTCATGCTGCTGCGCTTGATAACAGTGATAGAACCATCACTCATACCAACGATAATCGTGCCCCCCGTTTGACTTAAAAAAAGACTTGTTACACTCGCATCAGGGTTAAAACCTTGAGCAGTCCAACGAAGATCTAACTTGCCAGTTACAAGATTAAAAATGGTAATGTTGTTTTTTCCTGCTGTTATCAAGTGTTGCTTATTTTCTGACAGCGCCAAATGATAATTCGCTTGTTCAAAATCATCGCCAATCCATTGATGTAATAAGGTTTGAGTAGCGATATCCCACACAGATAATGTGCGGCTTCGCCCCAAGGTCACCGCAATACTGGCATCGGCAGACAAGACACCATCAACAAGACTTTCTTCGACCAAACGATGAATTTCATCAGGCTTTTTACTATCCACGATTTGATGACAACCAATAAGCATAGCCAATACCAAGGGGATAAGCATAAAGCGCATCCGCAATAATCTCGATCCAGTATTAGCAAGCAAATGAATTCCTTAAACATGTAGCCGTGAATACCCAAGCATAGGAATTAGCCTATTTAACGCTAAAGTTCACTGATTTGAACAACATAAATGAATGACACACAGATAACTTATACAAGATGCCGTGTGTCATATTTCTGAGAATTGCCAGCAATGTTAATCGTAAATGGTTGGGATTGGTTTGCGTTTATGCTGCGTACGTTGATAAATCGCAATTAATTTCGATTCAACAGACACATCCACCTGTTTTGCTTCGAGAAAATCATCAATTTGCTCATAGGTTAGCCCTAAAGCCACCTCATCTTCTAATTGTGGTTTATCATCTTCAAGATCTGCCGTTGGCGCTTTATTCACCAAAATATCGGGGGCACCTAAATAAGCTGCCAATTGGCGTACTTGGCGTTTATTTAAGCCAAACAAAGGCGCTAAATCACATGCTCCATCGCCAAATTTTGTATAAAAACCGGTAATGTTTTCAGCGCTGTGATCAGTACCGACAACTAAGCCCCCCACCATACCCGCAATTTCATATTGCGCGATCATGCGCATTCTTGCTTTAACATTCCCTTTTACAAAATCAACCTTATCGGCTGCTGGCAAAGTAATACCTGCTTCAGCAAGTCCTGCTAATGTAGCCTCATGCGCTCCAATTACTCCCTGCGCAATATTGACTGTCACTTGCTTACTGGGTTGAATAAACTGACAAGCTAACTGGGCTTCATCTTCATCTTTTTGCACTTGATAAGGTAATCGGACAGCAATAAATTGATAAGGCTTATTATTGAGTCCTTCGTTGAGGCTATCAACAGCAAGTTGACATAAACGACCGGTTAATGATGAGTCCACTCCCCCGCTGATCCCTAATACAAGCGAAAAACAATGGGCATCTTTGAGCTTAGATTTGATAAATGCAACGCGTCTTTGTACTTCAAAATCAGGTTCGATTGCTTTGAGTACATGCATTTCCCGTAATATTTGTCCCTTCACCTTAAGCCCCTTTAATAATTTATCTAGCTCTATTCTATTAAAAATTCAGCAAAAAAAAACGATAATGACAAAACATTATCGTTTATTTTTAAAGTGCTTTTTATTTAAGCTGCACTCTGGATAAGATATTTACTAATACATTAATATTATGACAAATATACATTGCTATCCTGCAACCTGAAAATTACAGGGATAATCAAGGCAAATTGACTTGCAATCGCTGCTCTATTGTAACTAAATGCAACGCTGTTAGCGTTGCAAATTGCCACTGTAGATAGATTTGTTAATCAAAGTCTAGGTCACTTAGCCAGTTAAAGCATTGATTACCGTTCCCAATATGACTCTTCGAGGCTGTCTTCACGCTCAGGTAGGCCTCTAGATAATCTTGGACTGTGCTGAGCTAACACTTCATAGGCGACTCGGTTAGCGTACTTACATACTTGAGAAAATGACGAGTAACATAATCCATCTCGCTTGTGCTTACTTGAGCCAGGCACATTGGTTTTATGGTAATTGTTAGCCGATAAATCATGTAGCAAAGCCGATAAAGCACCATCACCAGCACCGTTGGTATTACGAATATAATCAGGGCCCCCCATGTAAGGTGCAATATGGGCATACACTTTGATCGGCTGTTCACAGTCAGCCTTTAACATGGGTCGAGAGAATTCATAACGGTTGAACTCAGGAATAGCGCCAGGTAACAATATGTGGCTGGTTTCGCGTTTAGCGCTATCTTCAGCATAACCTGCGGTGTATAACCCAATTGGCCCAGCGGTAGTTAACACCATATCGCACCATTCAAGCGCCGCTTCACTGGCCAATAGAGGGTCTTTAAAGCCTGTTAACGCCTCACCTTCATCTTCGTTCATCGCCAAAATAGTGACATGTTCTTTAATAAAGTTTTGCCACCAAATAGGGTCTTCTTGAATTAAAAAGCGTGTACCAAGCGTTAACACCACAGGTACCTCAGCAGCTTTAGCATATTCAATCGCTTGCATAGCAGCCGATGTCATGCCGTCACCATCACTGGCTCGCATTAAGTAGGCGGTGATCACCAATGCAGAGCTTTCTTGAACCACTTGCTGATTAATATAATGTGGCGTCAATTTATCCATTGAGCCTTTGCTGATCGCAAAAGTACGCTCGCCATCAGCTGAAATTAGCGTAAAGCAGCGACCAATAGGGCCATCAACGGGTTGTAAATAATTCAAATCTACTTTTGAAGAGGTATTGCACAGGTAACGGTAAGCATAGCTACCCACCATAATGTTCTGACTCATAACACCAAACAAAACTGAACGGTCATCAGCAAGTATCGAGTAGTTATGAACGGTATTACCAATGGTACCACCAGCAAACTCATCACTGATCATGTCATTTGATTTTAACTCGTTATAAAGGGTGTGCGCCCTTTCATCATCGATTAACGTTGAATTCCCTTTAGGTAATCCATAGCGCTCAAGCAACTCTTCAGCTACTTTAGCTTCGATGTCGACTAAGGTTTGGTCGATACCACATATGTAAGTAGGAAATGTTTGCGGCTGTTGAGTAAATTGCGCCAACAGCGGATCACGGTTACTTACAGGAAAATAATGCTTCGACTTACGTTGACCTGGAAACTTCATAATCGATTCTCATGAGTTTGCATCCATGCAGCGGAATAAAAATATTAGTTTAGTTTATATTTAATGCAATATTGCTTAAACATGCAGCTGCCATAGAAAAAAGGCGGCGAATAATAACATATTAACCTTATGAGATTAAATGACTTTTACCATAACGACTAGCCATAACCGGCTTGTTCTGTTCCGTGTTCAATCAACATCAATCTGACTGTTACTAATCACTCAAACAGCAAAATAGCAACTTGTCGTTATAAGTCGAATTTTTAAAGAGTTATTGACCATTTTGAAAACGTATTTGATTTCGCTAAGAAGATACTTAGCCGTTAAGCCAGATCATCAACAAAACCCATAAAGACTATTGTTCACTATTTAGGTCAATGCACTGCGAGTAACAGATAGGTAATATCTGATAACAAGAAGAACTGACGCATCAAGAACAGATCTGGTACAAGTGAATTAACAAATAAAAAGGGATCTGTATAAACAGATCCCTTTTTATTATCAGCCCAAACTAAGCTGGTTTTTTATTCACTGACAAAGTGATTACTTAAGTACCGCTGCCAATTGTTTACTTACGGCGGCAACACTTTGAGTACCATCAAATTTGTTGTATTCAGTACGGCCTTCTGCAGCCACTTTACCATAGTAGTCTACTAATGGCTTAGTTTGCTCATGATAGATACCTAAACGCTTACGTACCGTTGATTCTTCATCATCAGGACGAATAGCTAATTCTTCACCGGTAACATCATCTTTACCTTCCACTTTTGGTGGATTAAATACAACATGGTAAACACGACCTGAACCAGAATGCACACGACGACCGCTCATGCGCTTAACAATTTCTTCGTCTGGCACGTCAATCTCAATCACGTGATCAATTACAATGCCATTGGCTGCCATTGCATCTGCCTGCGGAATTGTACGAGGGAAACCATCAAGTAAGAAGCCTTTAGCACAGTCATCTTGTGCGATGCGTTCTTTCACTAAACCAATGATTAAGTCATCTGAAACTAGTTGGCCAGCATCCATAACCTTCTTGGCTTCTAAACCAAGTGGTGTTCCCGCTTTAACCGCAGCACGTAACATATCACCAGTAGAGATTTGTGGGATACCATATTGCTCCATAATAAATTGAGCTTGGGTACCTTTACCGGCACCTGGGGCACCTAATAAAATAATGCGCATCTCTAAAGTCCTCTTTTAAGATTATATTCTTTTTAGGGCGGCGATTTTCGCATATCTGCCGCACTATTCATAGTGGCAAACGCACTCCATTAGACCTATATCTAATAAGCGCAGCCCATTTGCAGGCAAGTCTGTTTAATACAACAAGGTATATAATTTACGGCGATATTGATTGGCTAAGGCATTGCCTTGCCCCATTGCGGTTAATATTTCCAAGAACACTTGTTTAACTTTGCCATCGGCTGCATGCAAATCTTTTTGTAAAAAACCAAAAAGTGTTTCTAATGCTTCGTCGTTACGCTGGGCTTTATTGAGCGCTTTAGCTAAATCAATTGATAATGAAATATCCGCAGGATTACTTTCAAGTTGTTGTTGAAGTTCACGAATTTCAGGAGTATCTGCAGCATCTTCAGCTAATGCGAGTTTAGCTTTTAAATTTTGATAATAGCTGTCTTGATCTGCCAGTCCAATTGCAGACAATAAGGTTTTTGCATCACCCAGTAGATTTAATTGTAAATACACATCCACGAGTACTAATTGTACCTGGGCAAGATTATCCGCTTGTAGCAGGATATCTTTAAGATCTGCACTCAGCTGAGTCAGTGTTTCTGTGGTTAACAATTCACTTTGTGCCAGCTGTGCTTTAACGTCTTCAAATGCTTGTAACCACATAGGTGGCAAATGCTTATCAAGTAAAGCTGTAACACTTGTGGTGTCTTGCACGCCTGCAAAGCCATCAATTGGACGACCTTTATCTAATACAAGCGTGGTGGGTAAACTTTGAATTTGAAAATATTGCGCAATCTCCATTTCCACTTCACAGTCTACCGATGCCAAAATAAACCGCCCTTTTTGTGCGGTGGCTAACTGGGTAAGAGTCTGCAGCATTTGCATGCTTTCTGGCTGTTGCAGGGCAAAAAAGGTTAGCACAACCATTTTTTCCATCGAGGTATCAACAACTTGCTGGATGTTTTCTTTAGTTAACGAAATGATATGTTCCATAGGTCCCCTTAAAGTGCAAAAAGCGGACATTTAGTCCGCTTTCATATCCGCTCAAGTGTTACTTAAAGCTCGACATCAACATTTGGTTCATTAATTTAATGAATGCCGATGGATCAGCCAAACTGCCTTTCTCTGAAAGTTGCGCTTGTTGTAACAACAAGTTAGACCAATCAGCAAACAGTTGCTCGTCTTGTTCGCTGTTCAAACGCTCAACTAAAGGATGCGTTGGATTGATTTCAAATGTTGGCTTAGAGTCAGGAACTGGCTGACCCGCTGCTTGCATTAATTTAATCATTTGGGTCGACATTTCGCCCTCGCCTGTAACCACACAGGCTGGGGTGTCTGTTAAGCGCGAAGTCACTTTCACATCAGAGACTTTACCATCAAGTGCTGCTTTAATGCGCTCAACTAAGCCTTTAGACTCTTCCGCCACTTTCTCTTGGGCTTGTTTGTCAGCTTCATCTTCTAATGAACCTAACTCTAAATCGCCTTTTGTCACTGAGTGCAGCTTTTTGTCTTTGTACTCGGTTAAATGGTTGATTAACCATTCATCGATACGTTCTGACATTAACAACACTTCAATGCCTTTTTTACGTAATAATTCAAGGTGTGGACTATTTACCGCAGCGTCATGGCTATCTGCCACTATGTAATAAATCTTTTCCTGACCTTCTTTCATGCGTTCAATGTAGGCATCTAACGACACAGTCGTTGCCGCGGTATTGTCTTGCGTCGAAGCAAAACGAAGAAGACTGGCAATACGTTCACGGTTAGCGAAGTCTTCAGCTGGGCCCTCTTTTAATACCTGACCAAACTCAGCCCAGAAAGCCTGATACTTTTCAGCATCATCTTTGGCTAACTTTTCAAGCATACCCAGTACACGTTTAGTTAATGCTGTACGCAAAGACTTGGTGACTTGGTTATCTTGTAAAATTTCACGCGATACGTTTAGTGGTAAATCTTTTGAGTCAATTAAGCCTTTTACGAAGCGTAAATAAGTCGGCATAAATTGCTCAGCATCATCCATAACAAACACGCGCTGAACAAACAATTTTAGTCCGTGTTTGTGATCACGGTTAAACAGGTCAAACGGCGCTTTAGATGGAATATACAATAAGCTAGTGTATTCCTGCTTACCTTCAACACGGTTATGTGACCACTTTAAAGCATCGCTATAGTCGTGAGAGATATGCTTATAAAACTCTTGATATTCATCATCAGAGATATCTGATTTATTACGGGTCCAAAGCGCTGTCGCTTTGTTCATCGGTTTCCAAAAGCCCTCAGTCGCGGGGATTTTCTCACCATCTGGGCCGTCTGACTCTGGAGTCCCTTCTTCAAACATTTGCACAGGAACTGAAATATGATCTGAATACTTAGTAATGATTGAACGTAAGCGGTAATCGTCAGCAAATTCTTTTTCTTCATCACGCAAATGCAAGGTGATTTCGGTGCCACGGGTATTTTTAGTGATGTTATCTACGCTAAATGAACCTTCACCTTCTGACTCCCACAATACGCCTTCATTTGCAGGTTTGCCTGCAGCACGAGTGCGCACAGTTACTTTTTTAGCAACGATAAATGCTGAGTAAAAACCTACACCAAATTGGCCAATTAATTGTGAGTCTTTAGATGCTTCACCAGATAAGTGGCTGAAAAATTCTTTAGTACCTGATTTAGCAATCGTACCTAAATGCTCAATCACACCGTCGCGGGTCATACCGATACCATTATCAGAAATAGTCACTGTGCCTTTTTCTGTGTCGGTGCTGATACGAACGCGCAAATCACCGTCACCTTCATATAAGGCATCATCAGTTAACGCTAAGTAACGTAATTTGTCGGCCGCATCGGCCGCATTTGAAACTAATTCACGTAAGAAAATCTCTTTGTTTGAATACAGAGAGTGGATCATCAAATGCAGTAATTGTTTAACTTCGGTTTGAAAACCATGTGTTTCTTGTTGTGACATGAATAATTCCCTTGATAGTACTTGAGGTATTACATAACAGTCACTTTATGCGGGGAACTTGATAACACCGCCAAAGCGACCACTCTAAAATGCTCTGATATACAAGAGATGGGGCTTAGAGAATACAATTCAAGGGGGCAATGTTTTTTTGGTGATTTTTTAAGCCATCTCCACTGATGGATGATGGCTTAAACATCAGCAACATGATTATAACTTTATGCGGCCATTAAACGATAACGCCAATGTTGTACTATCAACATATTCTAATTCGCCACCCACAGGCACGCCATGGGCGATACGGCTAATGACGACATTATGACGGCGAGCCATATCTGCAATGAAATGTGCGGTCGCATCACCTTCAACCGTTGGATTTGTGGCTAGGATAAGCTCCTGCACATCAGCGGAAGATAATTGTTGCTCTAACAAAGCCAGTCCTAACTCTTCAGGCCCAATGCCATCAAGTGGCGATAAATGGCCAAGTAATACGAAATAACGACCATTAAAGTGGCCACCAGCCTCAATAGCTAACACATCTGCCGGAGTTTCAACCACACAAATAACGTCAGCATTACCACGTTTATGGCTAGCACAAATAGGACACAAATCCTGTTCGGTAAAGGTGCGGCACCCTTGACAATGTCCAACCTCAGACATGGCTTTTTGTAATGATTCGGCAAGTTTGAGACCGGCTTTTCGTTCGCGCTCTAATAATTGAAAAGCCATGCGTTGTGCCGATTTTGGCCCTACACCGGGTAAAATTCGCAACGATTGAATAAGCTCATCGACCAAGGGGCTGAATTTCATATGTATAACAAACCTTCAAATCTAAATAGCATAAATATAAAGGGGATGATTATTCACTTTGTCATCTCAGATTGCAAAGCAGATTGTTAAAACAAACTTGTTAAAGTCGCGATAACATAGCGGGTGAGGCATTTTTGTAGCTAGTTCACCACAGCCTAGTGCAGCGTTCACTGACATAGACAAGGGACATTTAACTCTTTAGGCAAATGGCTAACTAAACAGGCAAATGGTTTAACTCCAACAACATATAACCACCAAATACTCAATAGCCTTAACGCTAACCAAACCACATGATCATTAAAAATCAGGAAGATAAAAGTATCTCCCTGATATTGCTTTATCCTGCTTTTAACAAATCACTGCAAGACTGATTTAATAATTGTCGGCAACGCCACATGCCTAATATTGACACCACTGCAGCGCCTGATAATGGCGCGATTATCCACCAAGGCCAGTGCATATAAACAACTAATTCAAACACCTGAGTTTTAAGCATATAAAGTGCAAACTCTGCCACGATGACCGCTAATAACCCAGCAATGGCGCCAAGTAATGCAAACTCTAATCCAGTTGCAGAACGTAACAACCAACCGGATGCGCCGAAGGTTCGTAGCACCGCCAGCTCGCGTTGCCTTGTTGCCATACCCGCTTCAGTTTGGGCAATTAACACCAACGCACTGGCCAGAAGCACAAGCGCCAAAACTAAACTGAGCGATAAAGACACTTGATCAATAATTTGTCTTAATTGCTCAACCATAGCCCCCACATCAATTACTGAAATAGTCGGAAATTGTTGAATTAATTGCAGTACTACCGCATTTGCACTCAATGGGCTACCCGCCGCTTTAAGCTTGTCATCATCTAAATGAAAACTGGCCATGGAAGTGTAATTAAACTTCTCAAGGGCGTTAGGTCTAAAAATCATGAAAAAGTTAGGCTGTAACGTTTCCCATTGCACATTTCTGATACTGGTAGCTTTAACCGTAAATGACTGATTATCTATATTGAAGGTCATGGTGTCATTTAACGCTAACCCAAGCCGCTCAGCGACACCTGACTCAACCGAGACTTCATCATCAGCCTGATTAAATGTCCCCTCTACAACCGGATTATTTGGCGGCAAAGTATCACGATAGGTTAAGTTTAACTCGCGAGAAATCCCTACCCGACCAGCCATGCCCGCATCTTGCTGCTCACCTGAGATTAACTCCTCGCCATTGATGTGGGTTAAGCGTCCACGGATAACCGGATATATTTCGGTTGCTGCAATTTGGTGTAGGTCCAAAAATTGCTGCAAAGGTTGGGTATCTTCAGGGGCAATATTAACCAAAAAGTAGTTAGGTGCATCTTCGGGTAACTGTTTTTGCCACTCATTGAGTAAATCTTGGCGCAAAGCCAATATGGTTAACAGTAATACCAGTGCGCTACTAAAGCCAACTAACTGAACCGCATTTTGTCTTGCTCTACGGCGAAGCCCAGCTAAGGCTAACTGCAATGGATTGGTGGTTTTCATGCCAACACTGTGACCCATACGGATCATCACAAACCCAAGAATACTCAGTAATAACCCCAGCAATAATACGGTAAGTACCACTGTCATGGTTAACGCTATGCTTCTTGAATATAGATAGCCCAACAATGCCATAGCAGCCAAACTGAGCATCAAATGCAGCCACATACCCAGCTGTAAACCTTCCAGTTGACGCTGCAATACCCGTAAAGGTGGAATCGCTAATAAGCGCATGAGTGGATATGCCGAAAACATAAAGGCACTGATTAACCCGGTCGACATTCCCAGTAAAAAGGGGCGTAAATACGGTGGCGAATAAGCCGCGATTTCGGGCGGTAAAAATTGGGTTATGGTTAAATCAAGTACTAAACCACCTAATAATCCCAGCACAATGCCAAGTAAGGTCACCAGCATCAAATGCAAACCAAACAGTAAACGAATTTGCTTAGCTGATGCGCCAAAGGTTTTTAGCATGGCCACCACATCATAATGGCGCTGGCAATAACGCTGGGCAGCAATACCAATTGCGGCGCAGGCTAAAGCGATACCCAGTAGACTGGCTAATAATAAAAAGCGTTCCGCGCGTTTTACCGCGGATGCAATCGGCGAATCACCTGACTGAACATCTACCCATCGCTGACTATTATTGAGCAAAGGCTTAACTTGTTGTTCAAACGCGGCTAGCGCATCTACATCACCAGTGAATTGATAAATATAACTGACCCGGCTACCAGGTTGAATAATGCCGGTTGCGTTAACATCATCAAGGCGCATGAGTAACACAGGCGCCGATGCAAAGGGATTAAAACCGCCGTCAGGTAATCGGCTAATTTCAGCCGATAAGGTTAAAATGCTATTACCTAATTCTAATGACTCTGGATAACCTAACAACCCGCCCAAACGATTTTCATACCAAGCTTCGCCTTGGGAAGGTAATGCAGACGCCTCCCCGCTCGATAATTCAATTTTCCCTTTTAACGGGTAAGCCTCTCCAACCGCTTTAATGGTCACTAATTGAAACTTATCTCCGGCATAAACCATAGAGTTAAATTGCATATTAGTAACATGTTTAAGGCTTAACTCATCGGCAATGGTCAATACTTTAGGATCAACCACCACAGGGGAATTGATGATACGATCTGCTGCAATAAAGGTTGCTGCCTCTCCGTTAATCGCAACTTGTAAGCGCTCACTGACTCGCGCTAACCCGCTAACCGATAACACGGCAAGGGTAATAGCTAATACAATGAGCAGTAACTGGCCCTGAGCTAATTCTCGTTTAAAAAGGCGCCATGCTAATTGCCACTCCATTAACTCATCTCCTCTGCCAATAAGGGTTGCTTAACGCTATGCGCTTGGCTATTTTTGGCTTCGGTAAGTTGACCACTGTCCATCACGAACTGGCGTTTGCAACGTTTTGCCAATTGTAAGTCATGGGTAACTAAAATGAGTGTGGTGTCGCTTTCTTGGTTTAACGCAAACAGCATATCGGCAATTTTATCGCCATTTACACTGTCTAAATTACCTGTTGGCTCGTCGGCAAAAAGTACCTTAGGCTCACAAATAAAGGCGCGCGCAATGGCCACTCTTTGTTGCTCACCACCAGATAATTGCTTAGGTAAATGGGTTAATCTATGACTTAACCCAACACGTTCAAGCATATTTTGTGCTTTTAGCTTGGCATCTTTCACACCCGCTAATTCAGCAGGCAACATGACATTCTCGAGGGCTGTTAAAGTATCAACTAACATAAATGATTGAAAAATGAAGCTGACTTTCTTTTTTCGCAGCGCTGCTTTTTGCTCTTCATTGAGACCAGACAACGCCGAGCCAGCTAATAAAATTTCACCCGATGTAGGCGTATCAAGTGCGGCAAGCAGCCCGAGTAACGTTGACTTGCCAGATCCTGACGGTCCTAAAATTGCAACACTGTCTCCTTGCTTGACATCCATGTTGATGCCCTTGAGGATAGTAAGCTCACCTTCTTGAGTTACCACTGTTTTTATGAGGTTAGTTACTGTAATGGCACTAGAGTCTTTAGCAAAATTTGACATAGGATCCTTCTTAACATTAGCGATTAAGCGCAGTCTTGCTACGTTAATTGTTGTTTTATCAATTTCTTCTTCCAGCTATGCTGCCACGATTTTGATACTAGGTGATAGCTTAAGTGCAGGATATGGTATGGAAGAAGAACAAGGTTGGGTACAATTGTTACGCAATGAGCTCCCTCAGCACACCATAATAAATGGCTCGGTTAGTGGTGAAACATCGGCTGGCGGAGCTAGACGTATCGCGGATTTACTCGCATCTAGCCAATTTGATTTAGTCGTCATTGAGCTCGGAGGTAATGATGGGCTACGAGGTTTCCCCCCCGCTCAATTGAAATCAAATCTTACAAAAATCATTGAAGCCTCACAGCAAACTGATGCAAAAGTGTTGCTCACCGAAGTGATGGTCCCCCCTAATTATGGACCTCGTTATAGCAAGATGTTTAATGACGTCTTTTATGAATTAGCCGACAGTTACAACATTCCACTGATCCCATTTTTCATGCAAGACATAGCGCCAAAACCATCGTTAATGCAAAGTGACGGAATTCACCCTAATGTTGAGGCTCAGCCAATCATTACGCAATGGATGAAACCCTGGATCATTGATGGGTTAAAAAAGTGATCTAGGTAAAATTTATTCAGCATAAAACCGTAAAAAAGTCATTTTATTTTAAGCTTTAACCTTTAGAATATGATGACAAGGAATAGTAGACACGTTTAACCAATAAACTAAAGATTAAAAACACAACTTATAACAAGACTTAATGTAAGACTAAAAGGAAAAATTATGTCCGTCAGTCGTCAAAAAAAAGTATACCTACCTACAGCAACACGTAAAAACCAATACATCTCGGTAGGATTCCCACTTACAGATGCCTTTTTAGCTAGCTATACAGATCTCGAAAATTGCTATTATGAATTTAGCAAACTTGTATATCAAGTAGCTGAGAAACATGACTTATTCAATGTCCACGTTATCGCAACAGATAAACTACCTATGGTACGTTTCCATAGTGAAGCCTATTGCTTATCTACCGAAGAACAACTGCGTTTTTTCTATAATCCTGCCCACCATGAAGCAAACCGTTTACACAGCATCAGTGGCTATCGAGCGAAAAAACTCAAGATTGTATTCCTAGCGACAGGCAGTGAATTACGCAGTAACTCCGCCACTTTCCACGCAAATGTGCAAAAATTCATGGCTGAAATTAAGCCTTTATTGCCTATTGCTGATATCCAAATGAAAGTACGCGATCATCAACACATTTCATATGATTTCTTCGCCAAAAACAAAGGCATTAAAGAAACCTATGGCTATAAATTACGTGCAGTTGATAACCGCTATAAACGTCGTGAATGTAACCTGCCAGAAGATGTCAGCACGCTGAATTATGTTACGGTAAGCATCCCTGTTGGTCGTCGTATCAAAAAGCAATTATTGTCTGAAAACACCACTAACTTTGGTCCTAGCTATCAAAATGTTGCCGACAAATTTATTGCCGCAACCAAAGAACGTCAACTTTTACGCGTGGCCATGGTGGCTAACGGCAAGGTGCCTTTAGTGCGTAACAGTAAATTTGAACGTTTAAACAGCACTGCTGAATTCCAAATGGTCGGTTTTGATCCAAATGCACAGGCCCCAGCGCCAATTCTACATTGGGAAGATGATAAGTTAGTTGAAGCTTTACGCTTTGTTATCGTTGCTGGTAAAAATGACTCGAATGATGAAGGCTTTGGTCGTTTCATGAACCAAGTTGAAGATGCCATTCGCAGCTTCACCAATGAATTTGATATCGACAAAGAACACATTGATGTAATTTTACGTTTCCATCAGCATTTAAGTTACAAGGCTTAAATAACAATATTTTTATCAAAACGTTAGACATGCGTTTCAAACGGTAGCTTAGGCTACCGTTTTTATTTTTAAAGCTAAAAAAGAACATGTTACAAAATTGTGGCCAGATTTCACATTGATTAACAATCCACAAACAAGGCATGTTGAACAGCATACGGAAAACCGTAGTGGTTTGCTCAATCAAACCAATATAAATAATAAAAAGCAGGAGATGCTATGTTCAACAAGAAATTGCCTTGGCTGATGCCAACATTAGTCGCTACAGCCGTAGGTATTGGGCTTACCGGTTGTGGTTCTGATGACGATACAACAGTAAATATCACCCCACCAGTCGTTCAACCGCCAACAGAAACCGGGCCAACCTTCCCTGAAGGTGCCATTATGGTTGAGGCGGGTGACAACCTGAGTATTAGTATTCAAGAAGCGTTAATTAATGCGCAATCGGGTGACGTCATCGTACTGCCCAAAGGTAACTTTAAAATCCAATCCACATTACTATTTGATGGCGACGTTGATGGTGATGGCACCTTTGCTAAAAATGTCACCATCATGGGTTATGGCATGAATGAAACCATCTTAGACTTCTCAGAAGCTAACTCAGGTGACGGTATATTCGTTCAAAATGCAGTGAACATTATCATCCAAGATTTGTCGGTTAACGAAGCTAAAAATAATGGCATAAAACTTAAAAATACCAATGGAATTATTTTGCGTCGCTTAGCCACTATTTGGGAAGGCGAACTGGACCAGGATAATGGCGCTTATGGGTTATATCCGGTTGAGTGTGAGAACATTCTCATTGAAGATACCTATGTGCGTGGCAGCGCCGATGCCGGTATTTATGTCGGCCAGTCTGAATACATTGTGGTACGTCGTAACATTGCCAAAGAGAACGTAGCCGGTATCGAAATTGAAAACTCTAAATACGCTGATGTCTATGACAATGAAGCTGTAGGTAATACGGGCGGTATTTTAGTGTTCGACTTACCGATCAACAATCACAGATACGGATCTAGCGTGCGTGTATTTAATAACAAAGTACATGATAACAACACCTTAAACTTTGCTAATGCTTCATCTAATCCTGCAGGTGTACATATTGTTCCGCCGGGTACTGGGGTGATTATTTTATCCACTGACAATGTTGAAGTGTTTAATAATGAAATCACTAATCACGATACACTGGGGCTAACTGTCACCAGTTTCTTCATTGCTGAACCTGATATTAGTAGTTTTGTCGGTAACTACGGTCAACCAGGACAAGCCATTAGTGATGGCTGGCGCCCAACCCCACGTAATATTCACATTCACGATAACCTCATTACTGATTACGGCTCAAAACCAAAAGGTTATCTGATAGATGATATTATCAAAGCCTATGTACTCACCCACGGAAAATTACCAGGCATTTTGTATGATGGCTTAGGAGAAGCACTATCAAATAATGGCACCGCGGCTTACCTTGGTTTACAAGAGTTACCCTTTGCAACGGATGGCAGCGATAACGTGTGTATCACTAATAATGGCGATGTCAGTGTAGGCCGCTTATTTGCAAACTCCAACAGTGACATGAACATTCCGGACACCCTTTATCAAGCGCCACAAACTGATTTATTAGCCTGTTCGCAGGTTAGCTTACCGGTTCATACGGTGACCTTTGGTGATGAGATCTTTGGTTGTGGTGTCGATGATGATACTGCGGGTTGTGATGGCGGTACCTTAGTTGGCGGAGGGGGAACGATTGGCGAAGGTGAAGGCGGTTTAGTGGGTGATGGTGATTTAAGCCTTTGTGAAGCTAAGGGAAGTAACGTTAATTGGGATGCGCTGCTTAAAGCAAACTGCCCTAACCTATCTGATTACAACTTATTTGCGGACATGAAAAATCCAACGGCGGCAGCTAACTCAGGTGGCTTACCCTATGATTTAAATACTCCGTTATTTACTGATCATGCCAGCAAGTATCGCTTTGTCTATGTGCCAGAGGGAACCAAAGCTGATTACAGCGCAAATGAGTCATTCGACTTCCCCGTAGGTAGCGTCATTACTAAGACCTTCGCATTACCTGATAATACCAATAATCGTGGTTTTGCCAATGAAGATTTAGTCGAAACACGATTATTAATTCATCGTGCAACAGGTTGGAGTGCCTTACCTTATGTGTGGAAATCAGACAAGTCTGATGCAGTTCTTGCTAAAGCTGGTGCTATTCAAGGTAAAAAAATCACCCATAAAGGAGAAGATTTAAACTTTGATTATGTTGTGCCTAGCATGAACCAGTGTAAACAATGTCACCAATTTAAAGCCGATTCTGACAGTAACGCAGTGTTTGTTCCTATCGGCCCTAAAGCACGTCATTTAAATCGTGATTACGCTTACGCTGATGGCACAATGAACCAATTATCTAAATGGCAAGCCGCCGGTATTTTACAAGGCGTCCCTGATTTAACTCAGGTTGACAGTGTGCCTCAATATCAAGATGGTGATGAAAGCAGTATTACCAACATGACAGATACACAATTAATGCAAGCCGCAAAAGGCTATTTAGATATTAACTGTGCCCACTGTCATCGTCCTGAAGGCAATGCGTCAAACACAGGCTTAAAGCTTGAATACTGGCGAGCCTATACTGACGATGCGGGATTCTCGCATGGTACTTGTAAATCACCTGTAGCTTATGGTGGTGGCAATTTAGGTTTTGATGTGGTTCCAGGCAAGCCTGCGGAATCTATTCTTCACTTCCGCATGGAAAGCAACAATCCAGGTGATCGTATGCCTGAAATTGGTCGAAGCTTGTCCCATCAAGAAGGGGTTGCATTGATCAGCGAGTGGATTAAACGCTTACCTGCCGCAAGCTGTTCTTAAATAACACATTTTATGACTGACACAAAGCCGGGGAAACCCGGCTTTGTTATGTGGAGGATCATATGGCAATACCTAACTCACCCTGCGCATCTTTAAACACTGGCCATTATCTTTGGATACTTGTGTTGATATTTTTAAGCTGTTTTAGTGGTTGTGGTGGAAACAGTGACACTAATTCACCACCCGTAACAGATATTCCGCCAGTGGTTTCGCCTCCCATTATCAATCCACCCACCACAGATGATGTGTGTAAAAGTCAAACCACTGAAGTAAATTGGCAAGCATTAATGAATAAAGATTGTGATGATTTAGCCGACTACAGTCTGTTTATCGACCCCAGCGTGCCAACAGCATCCCCAAGAACACCGGGACATTTATATCAGTTATCTACTGAACTTTTTTCTAACTATGCCAGTAAATACCGATTTTTGTTTATTCCACAGGGACTGTCATTCAATTACCAAGCCAATGAACGTATGACACCACCTGTAGGCTCTGTGTTAGTGAAAACCTTTGCCCTTCCGTACGACACAAGTCTAAGTGGCAGTGAAAACGAGATATTGATAGAAACACGGCTACTAATCCACAGAGAAACCGGCTGGACGGCATTGACATATCAGTGGAAAAATCAACAAGCCACATTACTGATTGCAGGTGCCAATATTGAACACCAAATGAATAATCAGGGTGAGGTCATTCAATTTGAATATCACATCCCAAGTAAGGCTGAATGCAAAATATGCCATCAAGTGACATCACCCCAAACCAGTCAAATAAAGCCCATAGGCCTGAAAGCATATGCGCTAAATAGAAATATTAAGCTTGCTAGCGGCCAAGAGGTTAATCAACTACAACTATTTGAAAATAAAGGATGGCTACAACAACTAAACTTAACTGACGCACCGCAATCATTTGCGCTTAACGAAAATAGCAAAGATTTAACCGCACGCGCAAAAGGCTATTTAGACATCAACTGTGCCCATTGCCATAACCCACAAGGTTTTGCCAGTATTTCAGGCCTGAGATTAAGCTTTGATGTTGACCACACCACCTTTGAATATGGTATTTGCAAACAGCCACCAGGATGGGATGGTGGCCCCAATGGCCTAGCTTACGACATAGTGCCCGGCAATGGTGAGCGTTCGATAATTCATGAAAGGCAGGTATTATCTTCGCCCAAAGATAGAATGCCGCCTATTGGCCGCGAGGTAATTCATGAAGAAGGTGCTGCGTTGATTAAGCGCTGGATTGACTCATTGCCCCCTAGCTTAGGAAATTGCCAATAAGCATTAAAACTGAAAATCCAGATGGATATGAACAAATCTGACCCTTGTGAGGGTTTGTTTGTGTCTACGAATTTAAGTCATTAGGAGAAAGCTGACGCAAACTTACTGCGCAATTTTAATATGAGTTTTACACGGTAATGAACCTCAGCACGGGATATAAATGCATCCATTATCTATGATACAACTGAAATTAAGACTTATCGGATACGTTTTGACGTAAAAAATATCCTGGAGGGTAACCTAACCAATGTTTAAAGCTTTGCCTAAAATGGCTAACATCACTGTATCCCATGATGTCAGCAATATCCTCAGCATGCATTTTATCTGACAAAATCATTTTTATTGCTAATTGGCATCGCACCTGATCGACTAATTTTTGATAACTACTGCCTGCAGAAGCTAGCTTTCGGCGTAAGCTTCGATCACTCATGTGCATCATTTCTGCCATTTCCAGCAAGGTTGGCACCTCAGGCATGGAACGACGTAATTGTTGTAAAACCGCTTCAATCAAAGAAGGTGTATGCGGACGTTGATTAGTCGAATTTTGCGGGTTAAACGCATAGTTTATCGGCAGTGATAACCAATCAATTTCAATGCTCCATTCAAAATAATTTTGTTCATAGCACACATTTGCACCGGTAAAATCAGCCAAAAAATGTTTGTTATCAACACCACTATCTTGCTGAAACTCAGCTAAATGTATATCACTTACCACAATGTGCTTGCCCGCTAATTGCCGTGCTAAACCAATTAATGAACAAATGCTATGCTGAAACTGAAATGAATACTTTGTAATGTCTGCTTTGCCCGTATTTAGCCAACGAACCCATAATTTATTACCATCGGCTCGAATAAGACTATCAGTAAAACTGCCGACTAACTCAGGATTCTTAACGACAAACTGTAAGCAATCACCCAAGGTGTCAAATTGATCTAGATACGGTATTAACACATCTAAGCTTTCGACTTGATAACTTGCACCTAACTTAGCCCCCATGTCATGGGAGCTATGCATGCGAAGTGACTCTAACGCAAAATCGACCTGCCATACATAAACAAATTGACTAGCGGCTAATTCAACCATTCCTACCCCAATTTGTTGGCAAATGGTTTGCACCAAGCCATCACCTAGCTCTTGCTGGATGAACAGTAACAAATTGCGTAATTCAAAGGCCGGGTAACATTGATCTCCGACCATGAGGTTTGGGTTATAGCCGCCTTGTTTAAGCATATTTGACCTTAGAGCACCCGATTAAACTCAGCCAGTTTGTTAACGACACTCGATACCGAAAGTGATGCTCCATGGGCTATTTTATCAGCCAGTTTTTTTCTCATTTGGTATTTCAATTTAAAAACTTGATGCTCTTTGGCCAATGAAAGCACCACATCATCACTGGTGGCAATTTCATCTACCAAGCCCAAATCAAGAGCCTGTTTACCATACCAGTGTTCACCGGTTGCCACTTTTTCTAAATCTAGCTCAGGGCGATAATGACTAACAAATTGCTTAAATAGCACGTGGGTTTCTTCTAACTCTTGTTGGAACTTTTCACGCCCCTCATCGGTGTTTTCACCAAACACGGTTAAGGTGCGCTTGAAATTACCTGCAGTATGTTGTTCATAATCGATTTCATGCTTTTTCAGTAAACGGCTAAAGTTGGGCAATTGGGCAACCACACCAATAGAGCCAACAATGGCAAAGGGCGCGGCAATAATCTTATTAGCAACACAGGCCATCATGTAGCCACCACTGGCGGCAACTTTGTCAATACATACAGTAAAAGGAATATCGGCTTGACGCAGACGATCTAGTTGGCTTGACGCGAGACCATAGCCATGCACCATTCCACCACCACTTTCTACATTGATCAACACTTGATCGCCTTTTTCTGCAATCGTTAAAATAGCGGTAATTTCTTCACGTAAAGATGCCACTTCACCAGCATCAATACTGCCTTTAAAATCGATGACATACACTTTACTAGGTGATTTGTCTTCTTTCTCTGCGATTTTTTCTGCTGCTTTGACTTCCTTTTCATAAGCTTTCAGCTGCTTTTTAGACAAAATCTCATGCTTTAAATCATGCTTTAATTGCTTTAGCTCATCCGTTAAATCAGTAAGCTTAAGCTCGCCTTTATCTGTTTTATTTTTCATGCCACTGGCTACAACCACAATCACCACTGCCACAATCGCAATAACTATGGTTACCGCTTTAGCGAGAAACATACCGTATTCAATTAAAAAGTCCAAAATTCACTCCGCAAAAAAATAATAACTTAGTTTACCAATATCCATTGATAAGCAAACAATAAAAAACCCAGCTTATGCTGGGTTCTTAAACAATTAGAACATTAAATTGTTATGATTAGTTACAACTTTGGATCACATCGCTATCGGATACCACAACTGTCGCACTACCTAAAGCCGCAGAGCGAGCAAACATTGCCACCTGCGATTGCATTTCAGCAGTCGCTTGTGCAGCCATGCCATCAGTTGCCGAAGTTTCTCTTGGGCTAACAATCGAACTGTGATGTCCTTTAGAGAATCTTACTGCACCAGAACCCGCTGCAGTTGAGTCAACACAGGCTAATTTTAATGATGAGATCAATGGCTCAGTACCTGATAGTGGGAAACCTTCCACCGAATTAGGTAATGTTTGGTCTGGTAAGTTACCCGCGCCATCACCAACCACTTCGATTAAGTGAACAGGTAAGCCTGTTGCCGCTAACTTAGCACCGTGGTTCACAGGATCTGCACTATCAACTGCCGTTTGCACCGCAAAGGCGAAAGTCGGTAAAAACTCAGCATAAACAGCTTGCACCAGCGCGTCGTACTCAGGGGTTCCCTCTTCATAACCAGGAACCTTATTAGCAGCATTAACCAAAGCCATGAAAGTGTCTGACTTACTTATGTTATCAAACAATACTGGACCAAAAGTTGCTGAACCAGCAAAGGCACCCGCTAAACCACCCGCTGGAGCCACTAACGATGAAGCCGTTAAACCATAAGCATTAGGTAATTGAGTACCTGATGCAGGGTCAACTAAACCTGAACTGGCATAGGTAGAGAATGTTGTTCCAACAATACCGCCTAAGCTTAATCCCTGAGCACTGATTTTACTGATGTCAAATACTTGCTGACCGCCCGCTTGTGCAATTTGCGAGTACATACCCGTTAATAACAAACGCAAGGCTAAATGGTCCATTGTCGCCTGGCGGAAGTTATCACGCACCGATAATGTGCTTGCAATGTTGACAAATACTAATGGATTACCATTTTTAAATTTATTGGTATCACCTACTACCGCACCATAAGCTGGATCAGTAGCTGAAATAATATATGCTCCAGTACCATCGTTGCCAAATGAACGTGCGCCATGCAATGGCATATCAATCGCAATCGTTGCAATCCCCATCGCAGCATAAGAGCCAGCATAAGCTAACGCCATCTCTTTACCACCACCTAGACCATGCAAAGCAATGTTGGTTGGCCAGCCATTGGTTGGCGGAATAAAGTTCAAACCTTGAGTTGCTTGGAATGCTGCTACTTTTTGAGCATTAGGCATAGCAATCAATACAGGAACCGTTTCATAACTCATGATTTTTGGAATCGGGTTAAACTTAGTTAAATGTTTAGTCGGATCAGCACTTGTGCCGTCATCTAACTTCCAAGGATAACCGGCTAGTAACGCTGGATTAGCAAGCGCGGCACTTGGGTCAATGCCAAAACCAATAGCTTGTTGAGCAAAGTTTGCTTGGCCTAACTTGCCTGACTGAAGCGCCAATAACACTGATACTGGGCTATCACCTTGAGCAAACCAGCGACCATTGATTAATGGCTCAAACTCAGGACTTAAGCAACCCGTTGATGAACAGCTACCATAAATTGGAACTTTAATTGCTGCGGTATAGACATCGGCTAAACTTGACACCACATATGCAGCGCCGTCTGCTGGCGTTAATCCGGCCGCTTGGGCAACAGTAACAACACCACCAGCACCATTTGGCATTGGCGTCGGAGTTTGCACAAATGATGGCTTGTAAGGATCTTTACCCGCCATCAGTAATTTAGTTGTTTCATATACATCTTTTACTGATTGAGTCGTAAACAAGCCAGAGAAACTGATTGATGCAGGGTCAACACCATGTTCTGCCGCCATGCCTTTTTCATAGCTATTCACTAATCCTTGAAGCTGTAACTGCGCAGCCGTTTCTAGAGGGTTTACGTCAATATCTAACTTTAACAAACCATAAGTGGTTGATGGTGCAATACCACGACCCAATGAGTCCTGAATAAGATCAGTTGTTGCATAAAGATATGATTGACCCGCTTTAAGGGGTTTAAGTGGCACAATAGCCACTTTATTACCTGAAGCTTTAGAAACAAAGTCGACGCCGAAGGTAAGCTCGTTGCCGACCTTACATGCTGAGACAGATGCTGCAGCCTTACATTCAGGGTCACTGGATAATGCGCCGCCGACAGTAGCTTCAAAGACTCTCACTGCGCCAGGTTGAAACACTGATGCAGCATCAAGAGTAAGCATAGTACCGTCGGTATCTTTGGCTAATTCTACGGTAACAGTAATAGGCGAAGTGGTTGACCAACCATCAAGTGCCCCCAAGGCTAATTGAGGATTAACATAATCAATACCATTTTCACCAGGAATATTTAACGTACCATCAGTGGTACCGCTAAAGAGTAAATCGTTTGGTAATGGAAGTTTGCCATTGGCAGGATCAAACTGCATATGAGACACAGGCACTAAAGGAGTGGCACTTTCTTTAGCTTCATTAAAGCTTTCTTCCGAACAACCTGTTAGCCCTAGAGCAGATGCAATAGCAACACCCAAAATGAGTCTTTTCATCTTTTTTCCCCAAATCTTGTTGTAATAATTTTGTTTTCCCCAAAAATTGGTCACAATAGTCCAATCATGACCATAAGGACTTATTTTAGCCCTTAGCTAGTTTCAAGTTAACGTAAAATTATAGAGTTAGCTACAAGTTTATTACACCCTGTTGACTGTTTAGCATACAAATATCAGTCATTTGTTTAAAACAGTCGTTTACCTTTTGTTCGATTGTAGATTTGACGGGCAGTTGTGTCCCAAGGAATTAATGAATCATGTTGGAATATCAAGCTAGAAAAGATTTGCTTAATAATAAAACAATATTAGTCACTGGCGCAGGTGATGGCATTGGTCGCGCTGCAGCGTTAGCTTACGCGCAGCATGGTGCGACTGTTATTTTATTGGGAAAAACCGTTAAAAAACTTGAAAAAGTCTATGATGATATCGTGGCTTTAGGTGCGCCGAAACCCGCTATTGTGCCATTAGATCTAAAAGGTGCGACAGAACAAAACTATGTCGATATGGCTGAAACCATTGCTGAGCAATTTGGGCAACTAGATGGGTTATTACACAATGCTTCACAATTAGGTGCTCTGGGTCCTTTTGAGCACATTGATTTGGCTTCGCTTGAAGAAATTATGAAAGTGAATGTCACATCACAGGCTATTTTAACAAAAGCCTTATTACCGGTTATGCGTAAAGCGGCAAACGCTTCAATCATCTTCACCTCTAGTGGCGTAGGTAGAAAAGGTCGTGCTTATTGGGGTCCTTATGCATTTTCTAAATTTGCCACCGAAGGCATGATGCAAGTACTTGCTGATGAGTGCGATAACACAAATGTTCGGGTAAACAGTATTAACCCTGGCGCGACACAAACCGAAATGCGCGCAAAAGCTTATCCAGCTGAAGATCCGCAATCATTAAAGTCGCCTGCTGATATTATGCCAACCTACTTGTTTTTAATGGGTGATGACTCTATCAGTACCAACGGCCAGGCTTTAAACGCGCAATAACTCAAAAACGTTTAATGAAAAAGGAAGCAGATGCTTCCTTTTTTAATCTAACGAGTAACCTCTTTTGAGGATAATTAATTTATTTGAAACAGATCTTAATAAGACAAACACGAATAAACTGACTTGCAACAAGTTAGCTTTTGCTAACTGCGTAACCCACATTTTTTTGCAGTCAGAACTTGAGCACTCCTTATTGAAAAGTCGTTTATTCATCTTTTCACCCTAGTTGAGGTAAACCAAGGTTAAATTTCCAATCTATCTGCATTTTGCTCTAATAACTTCTCACCAATGCCACTGACTTCCATTAGCTGTTTTACATCTTTAAATTGACCATTTTTATTTCGATATTCGATGATAGATTTCGCTTTAGCTTCACCGATCCCTTTTAATGATTGTAATTCAGCTAAATCAGCTTTGTTAATATTCACTTTAGATGTGATATCAGATGTCGTTTCCATCGCTTTGGGACTAACTTGTTTTACCTGTGTTTCTTGCGCTGCATATAAGTTGGTGTGAACAAATGACATTAATCCTATCGCCATCACTGCACATATACTAAAAGGTGATAATTTCATCTTAATTCTCCTATATCCTAATCAGAGCCAATTGCCGACTTCCCTATTCCCTGGCGGGGCTCATTAATCTATCTCGTCATTGAGATAGATATTAAGACTAGACTTTGATTAAAAAAACTACAAAAAAATCACCTTAATTTATCGCACTTTTTGCTTTTCACCATCTGATTTTAACACTTTGGACTGATTGATGACGTCTGCAGTTAATCCTTTTATCTCAGACAACAAGTGTTGATGGATCTGACTTAATTTGGGTTTATTCTTTTGATTAAACTTAATTGGCCGACATAAAGCCATGGCTTGGTAACCTAATCTAGCAGTCAGTAATCCCCCGCCCAAACCTTGTGCGACTCTGGCGGATAACTTGCCTGCCATTTCAACAGACAAGAGTTGAGTGCCTAAATCAGTGGCAACCTCAGCTGTACCTGCATAAATAATATTGACAATAATTGAACGAATGAGCTTTATACGGCTCCAGTAACCCAACTCGATACCGTAAACCTTGGCAATTTTTGAAATCATGGCTTGATTTCGCCATAAAATTAACGCCATATCTAATGCTGCTAATGGGCTAGCGGCTAACAATAACGCCGACTCTGCGGAAAATCGACTAACGTATTTTTTAGCGAGTTCATCTCGTTCAGATAATACCAGCTCATCAAATAGCATCACTTTTTCAGCATCGTTATGTTCAGCACTAACTTGAGACAAATATGTACGCTTAGCCTGGCTATCAGGATAATGCTCAAGTAATGACTGAATAAATGGTCCAGCTTCACCAATTTGCATACTGTCAGCTAAACGGTTGGCGGTATCTTGATCTGCAGTTACCTGCTTAAGTGCTGCAAGTTTTCGCCACTCTTTTATAGCAATAACGCTTAGCCAAGTGGTCAATACACCTAGCACAAGTGCATAAAAACCAAACAAATACGGGCTTTGCTCAAAAGCACTCAATAAACCTGTCACTGTCTGAACAATAATTAACAGTCCCACTGAAATAAATGATAATTTCGCCAGTAATGACCATCTCTTGGGTTGCTTAGATTCTTTTAGCACTTCATCGAGTACGCTATGTGGCAGCTGTGATTGAAGATCATCAGCAGATGTTACCGTTGCTTGTGCCAACTCATCAATAAAGTCAGCTTCATTGAAAGATTGCGCTGGTTTTAACTGCTGTGGCAAAGGACACTCTGGGGCGACTGTTTTATCATCGGCACCTTGTGCTTCAGAAAAAACTTGCGCCGGCTTAATATTGTGATTTTGCATAATGTTACTCAATTTTTAGGCAAGCTTATCGCCCAATAAAAACTCTAGTAAATGATCTAAGCGAATGTGTGGATAAAGGCGCTGCAGGGGATCAACATTTGCATCGGGCAATAAGGTTAATGACGGCGGCGAAAATGCACAAAAGCCAAAACCTTGTTGCTGCCAAAAATCAGTCTCTGGTAACTGACTTGGCACATCGCCAGGATAAAGCGTGACTAATTTACCCGTTTTATCGGTTCCCTTAATGACTTCTTGTTGACCGTTTGCCGAATTAATCATGCCATGTTGGGTAGCCTTGATCGCACTTATGGCCATGGTTTCTACCTCACAACCTTCAAAGCGAGCAAAGTGTTGGCTCTGTTGTAACATTTCAGTTAAAAGCTTTAAAATATGACTCTGTTGGCTTCGAGTGACCCTGTCTACCTGGCTAGCGGCAAATAGCACTTTATCTATTTTCGGTGAAAAAAGGCGTTTAAGTAGGCTGGACTGACCAAATTGAAAACTTTCCATAATACTGTTTAACGCTTGCCCCATATCATTAAACTGCGCTTGCCCATGATTGAGTCCATTTAAACAGTCCACTAACACCACTTGACGATCAAACTTAGCAAAGTGATCCTTATAAAAAGGCTTGACCACTTTAGCAACATATTCTTGATAACGCGCTTTTAGCACCTGGTAATAGCTATTGGTATCTGCATCATTAAATTGGGCATGTTGCAGCGGAGATAAACTCAATAACGGGAAAAAAGTCAGTAATGGCGTATGTTCAAATTCACCGGGTAACAGCATTCTTCCGGGTTGAGCGAAATAAAACCCGTGCTGATGTACCATTTCATTGAGTAAATGTTGATAAGTATCAGCAATCTTTTTTAGTAATTGTTCGTCAGCGGCGGCGGATAAATCAACATCTGCAATAAGGTTATTAAAAACAGCATACAACGAACTACTTTGTAAGCGTGTTACTGCATCCTGCTGGCTCAAGCACCAAGTTGCGAAGTCCTGTTTTAACATTGGAAGATCTAACAACCACTCACCGGGATAATCAACAATATCAACGTATAAAGTGGCGGAATCAGTTAATTTAGCCAATACCCCATGTTCTGGGCGATACTTAATTGCAAGTCTCAATTCGGTAATGTTTCGTGTCGATGGCGGCCAAATTGGCGGTTGCCCACCCAAAGCTTGCATGGCACTTTGATAATCAAAACGGGCAATGTTGAGGTCTGGCTGTAAAGTCCGTTTGACTCCCAATAAACGACCATCTCTTGCCACTTGCCATAAAGGCAGTGGGTTCTTATCGAAGTTGAGCCCGGCGTGTAATAACTGATTCACTAGCCCAGTGATAAAAGCGGTTTTCCCTGCGCCAGACAGACCTGTTACCGCTAAACGCACATGCCTGTCTGTGCTGCGATGAACCAGTGATTGAGCAGATTGAGAGATTTTATTGAACGAGCGTTCCAGTAGACTCATTGTTAATTCCAAATAAAACAAGGGCGGATAACCGCCCTAGATTTGATTACAGACTATTGATTTGACGTTTCAAGTCAAAGGTATCTGAAGTAACATGTTTTTCCAATTTTTGTAATCTAGACTCTAACGATGCAAATTGACGATTCACATCAAATAGAGCCTGTTTCGCTGGCTCTCCGGCCTGCCAAACTTTCTTTTTAACTTCAATATCTTTGTGTGCATCTAAGTGTGACTGGCTACGTGGTTTTACATCTAAAATCATCCACATTGCAATGTAAATAACCACGATAAAACCGCTGCCGCCGAGTAATAAAATTGATGCAGCAACCACCCTCACTAACCACACTTCAAAGTTAAAATATTCTGCGATTCCCGCACACACTCCAGCAATTTTGCCTGACTGCGGATTTCTATATAAGGTACGTCCGTTAGACTCGCTCATGTTTCGTCCTCCACTCTGGAGATTCTGCATCAAGGATGGCTTCTAAGGTATGAATACGCCCATTCATTTTATCCGCCTTCGCAATTAAATCATTTAGCTGATTAAATTCCTCATCAGTGAGCCCTTGGCTCACTTGTCGCTTACTGCGATAATGAAGCACCAACCAGATAGGAGCCACAACAATCATAAAAATGATAATTGGTGCAATAAGAAGATCCATATCCATAACTCACCTCTGAAAAATTATTACGCTTTTGATTTAGGTTGATTTTTTGCTTTTACTTTTGCTTTTAATGCTGCCAACTCATCGTTAACAGAATCTTCAGCAGCTAGCGCAGCAAACTCATCGTCTAAACTTGACTTTTTACCTAAATCATAAGCATCAACCTGTGCTTCAAGTCCTTCGACACGACGCTCATATTGCTCAAACTTCATCATCGCATCATCAATTTTACTTGAATCAAGCTGCTTTTTTACTTCTAAACGTGAAGTGGCAGTTTGCTTACGCATGATGATCGTTTTTTGACGAGCTCGAGCATCAGTTAACTTTTCTTGTAACTGGCTAACTTCATCTTTTAAACGGGCAATATGCTCTTCAACGACTTTTAATTCAGCTTCAAGCGTTGCTAATAAGGTCGCCGTTTTTTGCTTTTCAACTAAGGCTGCTTTCGCTAAATCTTCACGGTCTTTAGAAATAGCTAACTCTGCTTTTTCTTCCCAATCGTGAACCTGCTCTTGTACTCGACCGATACGACGTAGCAGTTCTTTTTTCTCAGCAAGAACTTTAGCTGAAGTAGAACGAACCTCGACGACTGTATCTTCCATTTCTTGTATAATCAGACGAACCATTTTTTCTGGATCTTCTGCTTTATCAAGGATTGCGCTGATGTTTGAATTAACGATATCAGCGAAGCGTGAAAAAATACCCATAATATGTACCTCAGTTTTCTATGTGGATGACGTCATAACTAATACATTATGCGTGCCAACTTTTATAAATCATTTAATATCAATGCTTTAACTAAATTCTCATGTTTTTCTTTCTTTTATCTACTGAGCCACTTATTATTATTTTCACCAATAATTAGCGTAAAAGACTAACAAATACTGTGAATAAGCAATTTCAACAAGATAACCTCATCGGGCAATCCAATGCACTGCTTGAAGTATTAGAGCATGTCTCGAAAGTAGCGGCTTTGTCAAAGCCTGTGCTCATTATTGGTGAACGAGGTACAGGTAAAGAACTTATCGCCGAACGTTTACATTATTTATCAGGTAGATGGGATCAGAGTTTTATTAAACTTAATTGTTCATCATTAAGTGAGACCTTACTAGAATCAGAGTTGTTTGGCCATGAATCTGGAGCATTTACTGGCGCAAAAGGCAAACATGAAGGCCGTTTTGAGCGCGCTAATGGCGGCACATTATTTTTGGATGAGCTAGCAAACACATCCGGCCTTATCCAAGAAAAACTATTACGCGTTATCGAGTATGGCGAATTTGAACGTGTCGGTGGCAGTAAAACAGTACAAACTGACGTACGTTTAATTTGTGCAGCAAATGAAGACTTACCATCACTGGCTGATTTAGGCGAATTTCGAGCAGATTTACTCGACCGACTTGCATTTGATGTGATCACATTGCCACCACTGCGCTGCCGCACAGAAGACATCATGGATTTAGCCGAATACTTCGCTATCAGTATGGCAAGGCAACTTAAATTAGAGTATTTCGGCGGATTTAGCCCATTAGCGGTTGAGCAACTGATGAGCCACACTTGGCCTGGCAATATTCGTGAGCTGAAAAACGTGGTTGAACGCAGTGTTTATCGTGAGGGCAGCGAAGGTCAGGAAATTGATCATATTATTTTGGATCCATTTGCTTCACCTTATCGTCCACAAACGCGAGTAAAAACCAAAGAGCGGCAGCAAGTTGCTACAAGCGCTCAATCCTCGAATGAACCTAATCAACAAGCAACCACTGACACAGCAGCTGTTGAACCTGAATTAGCTAGCTCGACAAACAGCAATGCCCATACAACAGCACAAGTTAAGTTCCCTCTTGATTTCAAAGAGTATACCGAAACACAAGAAATTGAATTGTTGCAAATGGCCTTAGCGGAAAGTCAGTTTAATCAAAAGAAAACCGCAGAAATCCTTGGCCTAAGTTACCATCAGTTACGCGGAATTTTAAAAAAATACAATTTACTTTAGTCACAAATGATCACATCGCCCTTTAATCGAATGCCACTTTAACGGGCGATGATAAAAAGTCACAAAAAACAATTTAATAACTTGTTTGCTACCAAGATATTTACACTGCTAAAATGACTACTCAGATCCACAAAAATTCGATTTCGCTATGACTGTGTTCTTGAAACAACGGTTTCATCTAATGTTTGTCTGTCTTTCTGGACTTTTGCTCAGTGCGTGTAGTCAAGCAACTCTTCCTCCAGGCTTGGTATATTGCAGTGAAGGCAACCCTGAAAGCTTCAATCCACAGCTGGTTACCTCAGGCACAACCATAGATGCAACATCACATCAGCTATACAGCAGACTGGTAAATTACAACCCAGATTTAGGTGATATTGTCCCGGGACTCGCTACCGACTGGCAGATTAGCGAAGATGGTTTAAGTTACACTTTTAATCTACGTCAAAATGTGTTGTTTCATCAAACCCAACGTTTTAAGCCCCAGCGAGTATTTAATGCTGACGATGTGTTATTTTCTTTCAATCGTATTATCGACTCTCAACATCCCTACCATTCGGTTAGTCGCACAGGCTATCCATTTTTTCAAAGTATCAGTTTTGAACAGCTTATTTCATCAATTGAGAAGGTTAATGACTACCAAGTTATTTTCCATCTAAACCGCGAGGATGCTTCTTTCTTATCTAACCTTGCCACTGATTTCGCCGTTGTTCTTTCAGCAGAATACGCCGAAAAATTACTCAAGGATGGCTTGCCGGAACAAATCGATTTGCAACCGATTGGCACAGGGCCTTTCCAGTTAACACAATATATTAAAAATGAGTATATTCGCTATATTCGACACCCCAATTACTGGGGAGCCAAGCCCGATATAGAACATTTAGTTTTTGATATCACCCCCAAGAGTACAGCGAGAATAGCAAAACTCATCACTGGCGATTGCAGTGTTTCAGCATTGCCTAAAGCAGGTGAATTGGCTGTCATTGATCAGCATCAACACATAAAGGTCGATGCCAAACCTGGTCTAAATGTCGCTTTTTGGGCATTAAACACCCAAAAACCGCCCTTAAATGATATTAGAGTAAGAAGAGCGCTTGCCCACGCTATTGATAAACAAAATATTTTAGACGTGGTTTACAATGATATTGCAGTTGAGGCGAGTGGTATTCTGCCACCTGCGTCATGGGCATATTCAAAGAATTTAACCAGCAATGAATTTAATCCTGCTAAAGCCAAATTACTTCTAGAGCAGGCTGGGGTCAAAAACTTAGATATTGATATTTGGGCAATGCCTGTTGCGCGAATTTATAATCCTAACGCCCTTAAAACTGCGGAACTTATCCAGGGGGATTTAGCTAAAGTAGGCGTTAAAATCAATATTGTTTCATACGACTGGAGTGTTTTCACCCAAAAACTGGCCAGTGATGATTACGACTCTGTGCTGATAGGTTGGAATGCTGACAACAGTGATCCTGATAACTTTTTCACCCCACTTTTAAGTTGTGCCGCCTTAGCCTCGAATAATAATCGCTCAAAATGGTGTCAGGCAGATTTTGACCATTTATTAACCCAAGCGCAAAAGACCACGGTGAGAGAAGAACGTAAAGCATTTTATCAAGCTGCTGAAGCCATTTTAAGTGATCGAGTCCCTTTAATACCGATTGCCCATGCACAAAAAGTTATCTTGAAAAAAGACACGATTACGTCAATGCAAGTAAGGCCTTACGGTGGCATTGCATTTGCAAAAATAGTCCAAAATCCGCAAGAGAGTAATTAACCATGTGGCGATACTTTTTTAGACGAGTCAGTTTATTTTTAGCCACTACTCTAATTATGATGGCAGTGCTGTTTTATACAACTCACCTATTCCCTGTTGATGAACACTATGCTCTAAGTGGGGTTCAACAACCTACGGCAGAACAAATCGAGCAAATCAATAACGATTTTAATTTAGAGAGTAATCGTTTTAGCCAATTTCTTGCTTACGTTCAACAACGCTTGAGTGGCAACATGGGGGTTTCGAATAACTCCCAACAACAGGTTTATGAAGAATTAAAAACCGTATTACCCGCATCATTCGAGCTATCATTGTTTTCGGGCTTTATCGCGTTAATTTTTGGCGTGCCTATTGGGGTCATCGCGGCTCTGAGTAAAAACAAACTCGTTCAACGCAGCATTTTAGGTCTTACACTCACGGGGTACTCAATCCCAGTATTTTGGTTAGGGCTAAGTCTGTCGCTGTGGTTTGGGGTTAATTTAGGCTGGTTACCCATTTCTGGGCAAATTAATCTTCTTTATCAAATCGAGCCCGTCAGTGGATTCATGTTAATTGATACCTTGTTATCGAATTCAACCTATAGTCAACAGGCTTTTATTGATGCATTGATGCATTTAATTTTGCCAGCGATTACCCTAGCGGTTTTACCTTTCACTTTGATCGTACGTATTACCCGCCAAGCGATGTTACAAGTGATGAACCAAACCTATATTCGAGCAGCAGAAGCCCGAGGATTACATACCTTAAAAATTATCATCCGCCATGCTTTGCCTAATGCAATGATCCCTGTTCTGAAAAGTATCGGCATTATGTTAGGCTCATTTGCAAGCTATGGTATTGTTGTAGAAGTTATTTTTTCTTGGCCTGGTGTAGGAAGTTGGCTGGTTTCAGGGATATATCAGCGTGATTATACTGTTATACAGGCGGGAATATTATCGGTTTCATTGTTGATTATCTTCCTGAGCATATTAATTGAGTTTGTTCATACAGCAATTAATCCAATGAGCAAAAAGGAACTGTATGCCACCTATTAAGATATATAAGCAGGATTACATAGCGTCACCTGCGGGACGTGTATGGAAAGCATTTTCCCACAACCCATTCGCCTTAATCGGCTTGTGGGGTGTCGGTTTTTTATTAGTGTTAACCCTGCTTGCACCGTTTATTGCCCCCTATTCTGTGAATGAGCAAAATCAACAAATACTGCTACTGCCGCCATCTTGGGACCCTTTAGGACATGTTGAGTACTTTCTTGGTACTGATGATCTAGGCCGAGATATTTTTAGTCGCATATTACATGGCGTGCAATTAACCTTCGGCATGTCATTAATTATAGTGACTTGCGCATTATTTTTCGGCTTCATCATTGGTGCAATTTCCGGCATGATGCGCGGCTTGAAATCGAGTATTTTAGGCCATTTACTCGATGGATTGTTATCTATACCATCGTTGTTAATGGCTATCTTGGTGGTCGCCGTTATCGGACCTGGCCTAAGTAATGTATTTTGGGCTGTTGGTATTGCAATGGTGCCGCAATTTATTCGCACCATACATCAAGCTGTACATGAAGAGCTTCAAAAAGAATATGTCACTGCCGCAAAACTCGACGGAGCCAATGACCTACAAATTTTTTGGTACGTTATCATGCCAAATATTTGGGAAGCTCTAATTATTCAAGTCACTATGGCTATTTCAGCGGCGATATTAGATATTGCAGCACTTGGATTTCTCAACTTAGGTGCCCAAGCACCAAGCCCAGAATGGGGTGCAATGATAGCACAAGGACTTGATAACCTTTTGCTAGCGCCTTGGACAGTCACCATTCCGGGTGTGGCAATATTATTTAGCGTTCTCGCCGTTAACCTCGTGGGTGATGGATTACGTTCCGCGATAGCCCCAATAAGAAACTAACTTATGCCATTACTCGATATTCGAAATCTCACCATTGAACTGGAAACTGACACAGGTAGAGTCGCTGTACTTGAGAAAGTGAGTTTAACCATGAACCCTGGCGAGATCCACGGACTGGTTGGAGAATCAGGCTCTGGCCGCAGCCTTTTGGCCAAAGCCATACTGGGTATTCTGGGGCCTAACTGGCATGTGATTGCTGACAGAATGATGTTTGATGGGCAAAACTTATTAGAATTAACGGCAAAAGAACGTCGCTGTATTATGGGTTGTGACATATCAATGGTGTTTCAAGATCCCTCAGGTAGTCTTGACCCGGTGAAAACGGTTGGTAGTCAATTAATTGAGGCTATTATCCCCAATAAGACAGTGCCTTTTTGGCGCAGATCAAAAGATACCTACCTTAGCGCCCAAAAATGGCTGCATAAAGTCGGTATTAAAAGTCCAAAAACCTTAATGAAATGTTTTCCTTGGGAATTGTCAGAAGGTGAATGTCAAAAAGTGATGATTGCGATGGCTGTCGCCAACCATCCTAAATTACTCATCGCTGACGAACCAACCAATTCAATGGAGTTAAACACCCAAGCGCAAATTTTCAGGCTCTTATCACAATTAAATCAGCTACAAAATGTGTCTATTTTATTAGTCAGCCATGAACTTGAAACCTTAGTACAGTATTGTGACCATCTAACTGTGCTATATGGTGGGCAAATGATGGAGTCTGGCCTGACATCTGAATTAGTCGCGAGCCCTTTCCATCCATACACCCGAGCCCTGTTAAAAAATTTACCTGACTACACAGGAAAAATGCGCCACAAATCAAATTTACCAACGTTACAGGGCTCTTCACCATCGGTTCAAAATCTTCCAGCCGGATGTCGCCTTGGTCCAAGATGCCCAGAAGCCAAACGCCAATGCGTTAAACAGCCTAATTTAGAGCAATTAAAAGATCGTGCTTATGCATGCCACTTCCCATACAAAAATGAGCAAGAAGCCGATGACAACACCTTTGCTTAAAGTAACAAACCTAAGTAAGCAATACTTAACAGGTTACAAAGGGTTTACGCCACAATATTATGATGCCCTAATGCCAGTATCATTTGAGCTTGAACGAGGTGAAACCTTAGCGATTGTTGGTGAAGTCGGCTCAGGAAAATCGACCTTGGCTCGTATTCTTGTCGGTGCAGAGCAGCGCAGCAGTGGCGATATCTTTTTTGAAGGCGAAGCATTAGAGTCACGCAATTTAAAACAACGTTGTCGTCTTATCCGAATGATATTTCAGGATCCAAACACATCGCTGAATCCGAGGTTAACTATTGGCGACCTATTAAATGAGCCATTGCGATTTAGCACAGACTTATCCGCAGAAGAGCGTCGTGTCCAGGTCATCGAAACATTAAGAAAAGTCGGTTTATTGCCTGAGCATGTTAATTTTTACCCGCATATGGTTTCTGAAGGACAGAAACAACGTGTGGCAGTAGCCAGAGCATTAATGCTAAACCCGAAGATTATCATTGCCGATGAAGCCTTAACAGCATTAGATTTATCAGTACGCTCACAGATTATCAACTTACTCTTGAAGCTCCAAAGAGAGCTAGGTTTATCCTATATTTTTGTATCACATAATTTAAATATCATCCGACATATCAGTGATAAAGTTATGGTACTGCAAAATGGCTGTCTAGTTGAGAAAGCCAAAACAGAAGACTTATTCACTTCACCACAACATGAATACACCCAAAGGCTTATTCAAGAGCAAAGTCAATTTATGCAAAAGCGTTAAACTGCTCCAACCACTGGCAAAATTAGACGCTTTCAACAAAAATCAGTGCCATTTCATCGATGAACTTATTATCCTAGTGCCAACTAAAAAGGAAGAAACTGACTTATGATTATTAAACCAAAAATTCGTGGCTTTATTTGTACCACGACTCACCCTGTTGGTTGTGAGGCAAACGTCAAAGAACAAATCGAACTCACAAAAGCCAAAGGTAAAATCTCAAACGGCCCTAAGAAAGTATTAGTGGTCGGTTCATCAAGTGGTTATGGTTTATCTTCACGTATCGCTTCAGCATTTGGTTGTGATGCCGCCACCATAGGTGTATTTTTCGAAAAACCAAGTTCCGAGACCAAACCCGGTACTGCAGGTTGGTATAACTCAGCCGCGTTTGACAAATTTGCTAAAGCTGAAGGTTTATATTCAAAAAGCATTAACTGCGATGCATTCAGCCATGAAGCTAAACAGCAAGTCATAGAGCTGATTAAAGCCGACTTAGGTCAAATTGATATGGTGGTTTATTCGCTGGCATCTCCAGTACGTAAATTGCCTGATACCGGTGAAGTGATCCGTTCAAGCCTTAAGCCAATGGGTGAAACCTATAGTGCTACGGCTGTTGATACTAACAAAGACACTATTATTGAAACCTCAGTTGAACCTGCTACTGAACAAGAAATTGCCGACACAGTTACGGTAATGGGCGGTCAAGATTGGGAACTGTGGATGGATGCCCTTTCACAGGCTGGCGTATTAGCTGATGGCTGTAAAACCGTAGCTTATAGCTATATTGGTACCGAGATCACTTGGCCAATATACTGGCATGGCGCCCTAGGTAAAGCCAAAATGGATTTGGATCGTGCTGCGCATGAATTGAATGCCAAGTTGTCTGTTAAAGGCGGCAGTGCCAATGTTGCGGTTCTTAAAAGTGTAGTAACCCAAGCAAGTTCTGCCATTCCGGTAATGCCTTTGTATATCGCTATGGTATTTAAGAAGATGCGTGAAGAAGGTCTTCATGAAGGCTGTATGGACCAAATTTATCGTATGTTCAGCGAGCGTTTATACCGCGCTGACGGTCAAGCGCCTGCGGTAGATGAATCAAATCGTTTACGCTTAGATGACTGGGAATTACGTGAAGAAATTCAGAAGCATTGCCGTGATTTGTGGCCACAAGTGACCACTGAAAATTTATCTGAACTAACCGACTACCGCGAATACAAAGAAGAATTTTTGAAGCTATTTGGCTTTGGTATTGAAGGTATCGATTACGAAGCAGATGTCGATCCAAATGTAGAGTTTGACGTGATTAGCCTATAATCAATATTGTCATGCCATTAAAAACCAGCCACCTAGGCTGGTTTTTTGTTATTTTATTAGCCATGTATTACAGCCCCTGCACTGCAAGTTTATGTAATTGCTAAATAGATTTTAAGATTAACATTCTCATCATCATTCCCCATATCAAAGCGTTCAAATGTTAATGGCTGCTCTCCAAGTTGATATTTCATCTTTGCCAGCCAAGTGCCATACAAATATTTTATTTTACTGGCTAACTCAGCTTGAGAGCCGTTATGGCTTAGCACTGCATAGCGTCCTTTAGGCAATGTTTTTGCCTTAAAGTGAGCTGAGCCAAATAATAGCTCTTTTAACTTGCTTAACTGCGCTTGAGATACATTCACGCCGATATCGATTGAATAATCGTGGTTGTTATTCTGGGGCTGAGAATAGATAAAATTAAAAGTACGGTGTTGAGATGGTGGTAAACAATGTGCTTTTGTAAACGCAATCAATGCCTGAATAGACTGTGAAACATATAACGCAGGGCCTCGATGTTCTATCATCACCAGTTCAAGCTCTGTTAGCGTTTCAATGCAAATGCTAGCATCAAGATGATCTAATTGCTCATGCCCCTCTGAGAACGTTTTTAAGGGCTGCTGCTTAGCAAAGAAATTTCCCCAGTCTGGTGCTTGTCTAAACGCTTCGGGACTTTGGCCAATACTTAATGTAAACCCATCAGTAAATGCTGTGGTTGAAGCATAGCCTGCTGCTTTAGCAACCTGTTCAATCGGCACTGATTTATCAAAGCCTAAGGTTTGCGCAGCTTCAATATTGCGGATTAATGACAAATAGTCTTTAAATTGAGTGTGATACAAGCTAAAAAAGATAAATTCAAAATGATTAACCGGAACTCCAGCTTTGTCCGCTAAAATCTCGATTGACAGATTTTCACTTAAATGTTCATCAATAAATTGTAAAACATGCTCAAATTGTTGTTCTAAAGCCACATTAGCGCCTTATTTATATAAAAGTTTAAAGCTTAACCATTCTTCAAGTTTAGAAGCCGTAAGGTTAACGCATTCAAACCTAATCATAAATCCAAAGTCTGTTTTTTAGAAACAAAAAAGCCAAGATGAATACCACCTTGGCTTTTTCTTAACGCTAAATATTATTCAGCTACAGGATATTCAATTTTCGCTTTCGCTTTAAGAGAATCAATCACTGCACGATAATCCGCTTGACCGTATTGACGAGCAAGACCTTCCTTCACTGACTGTAATGCGCTTACATCAATCGTTTCAGCGGCATTCACTTTATCAAGCACAACGACAGCATAACCTGAACCTAATGCAGCAGTGTCAATTGACACGGCCCCAGCTTCAGGTGCTGGCATCTTGAAGGCTTTATTAGCAATTGCAGCATCAATATCTTGATTAAAACGGCCTAATTTAGACACAGTGATTAATTGCGCATCAGCAAGAGCAAAATCACCCGCTTTCAGTTGAGTCATATAACCAGCCGCTTTTTCGCGGGCAGTTTCATTGGCTTTATCTTGTTTAAGACGTTGCACTATGTTCATTTCAACCTTGTCGAAACTTAACGTGCCAGCATCAAGATGCTGCTTAACACGAATAACCACAACATGATTAGGCTCTAGTTCAATAACGTCGCTGTTCATACCACTTGTCAGTACTTGATCAGAAAACGCGGCTTTAACAAGAGCAGGTTTGTTCAAATTAGCCGGTGGATTATCACGGGTAAATAAACCTGTTGTTTGTACTTCTTTTTTAACAGCATTAGCGGTATCTAAAAGAGTATCAGGAATTTCATAGCTGGTATCTGCAAGCTTAGTTTGTAAACCATAAAAGATATCTAATGCTTTCTTTTCTTTAACTTGAGCAATGATTTTATCTTTAACATCATCAAAAGCAGCTACCGCACCTAGCTGAATATCAACTAACTTGATGATATGGAATCCAAATTCACCTTTAACAACACCTGATACTTGCCCTTTTTCAAGACCAAACAACGCTTCATCAAATGCAGGATCCATTACGCCCTGTTCAAACCAGTCAATTTGACCACCTTGTTCAGCACTGAATTGATCTTCTGATTCTGTTTTAGCCAATTCAGCAAAATCTTCACCTGCTGCGATACGTGCAGCAATGGCTTCTAACTTAGCTTTGTCTGCAGCGTCATCGCCACTTGCCGCGTAAATATGACTCGCTAGACGTTTTTCAGGCGTTTGGTATTGTGCCTGATTTTCTTCATAATTCTGGCTGATTTCAGCATCGTCAACTAACACATCTTTTGCAATATCATTAACGTTTAGCTCAACATATTCTAAGCTAACCTGCTCAGGACTATTAAATTGAGTTAAGTTACTGTCGTAATATGCTTTAGCATCTTCCGTTGTGACGTTTGCGGTTGCAAGGAAAGGCATAGCATCTACTGCGATATAACGGATATCACGAGTTTGATTCTGAACTTCAGCCAATTGCTTAGCTTCGCCATCAAGAACAAAGTCGCTGCCTAATAATGCGTTTAATAACTGACGACGAGTCATATCAACATGCATCATGTTACGGAAAGTAATAGGCTGATAATTTAGTTGGCGTAAAACGGCTTGATAACGATCGTTATCAAACTGACCATCAGTTTGGAAAGCGGGTTCACTGAAAATAGCCTGTTTTATTTGTTCGTCTGATACGCGTAAACCTAGCTCACTTGCAGCTTGATCAACCAAAGTATTAGCCACTAAACGATCTAACACACTGGCTTTAATACTTTGCATGTAATTGTCATCAGCAGATAGGGCATCAAACATTTCGCCGTATTGCTGCTTTAAACTGGCACGCTCATTTTGGAAAGCTTGTTCTAGTTCAGTTTCAGGAATTTCAATGCCATTAACAATGGCAGCAGGAACACCAGTATTAGAGCCTAAATAGCTACTGACACCAGCAAAAGCAAATGAAAGTATCACAAGAATTAGAATTGTTTTAGCAACAACTCCCTGTGACCCTTCGCGGATTTTTTCTAACATCTGAATTCTCGCTTGTTGCGACTAAAATAAAAAGGCGCATCTGTAGTCGATGCGCCTTGTTTACATGGAGTTATCAGACGCTACCCAGGGTATAACCCAATACTCCGAATATCAATGACTTAACAATTGATATTTCATTTCGTAAAAAGCACCGCCAGAGCAGTGCTTAGGTTACGAATGCCTTAATTAAAGGCAACGTTGATAACTATTTATTAGTTAACAGCGTCTTTAAGCGCTTTGCCAGCTTTGAATGCAGGAATCTTCGCAGCAGCAATTTTAATTTCTTTACCCGTTTGTGGGTTACGGCCAGTACGCTCAGCACGTTGACGTACTTCAAAAGTACCAAAACCAACTAGAGAAATTTTATCGCCATCTTTTAAGCCTTCAGTTACAGCAGCAATAAATGAATCTAGTGCACGACCAGCAGCAGCTTTAGAAATATCAGCACCAGAAGCAATTTTCTCGATTAGTTCAGATTTGTTCATGTCATCCCCTTGAATGTTATTGTCGCGCCGCAACCAAATCCATGTTCAGAGCGGTCTGCGGAGGCTTTTTGTTTAAAATTCGACACTATGTCAAATTTAATAGAAAACCAAAAAATAAAAAATTGGATACAGCTCAAAGTCAAGTGCGCCAAGGGCTTGGTGTGCTTGACTCTCCACAAACCTAGGCTACCACAGCTAAGGGTTTTGTTAAGCCCCTTTTTTCACTTTTTTTATGCTCTAGAGCAATTTTTTAACTAAATAGCTATTTTTTAACCACTTCAAAGCCTTCAACTGGGCGTTCTAGGGCTAATTTCAGTACTTCATCAACCCAACGTACAGGATGAATTTTCAAATCAGCAATGACATTTTGTGGAATTTCTTCCAAATCACGCTCATTTTCCTTTGGTATCAATACGTGTTTAATGCCACCACGGTGTGCTGCAAGTAGTTTTTCTTTTAAACCACCAATGGGTAAAACCTCACCACGAAGAGTGATTTCACCCGTCATTGCCACATCACTGCGCACTGGATTGCCGGTTAAACTAGACACTAAAGCGGTACACATTGCAGCCCCTGCTGAAGGGCCATCTTTTGGTGTTGCACCTTCTGGTACGTGAACATGGATATCACGCTTCTCATAAAAATCAGCATTGATACCTAACTGCTCAGCTCGGGCACGTACAACTGTCATAGCCGCTTTAATCGACTCTTGCATAACATCACCTAATGAACCGGTATAGGTCAGTTTACCTTTACCGGCAACAGATGTTGCTTCTATGGTCAATAAATCACCACCAACTTGGGTCCATGCTAATCCTGTTACCTGGCCAATTTGGTTGCTTGATTCTGCTTTGCCGTAATCAAATCGCTGCACACCTAAAAATGATTTCAGGTTATCTTGATTAACTTCAACTGTTTTAACCGATTTATCTAATAAAATTTGCTTAACCACTTTACGACAAATTTTAGAGAGTTCTCGTTCTAGTGAACGCACACCCGCCTCGCGAGTGTAGTATCGGATAATGCCTAAAATAGCACTGTCATCGACTTTGATTTCTTTTGCTTTTAAGCCATTGCGTTCGATCTGCTTTGTCAGCAAGTGTTGCTTGGCAATATTGAGTTTTTCGTCTTCGGTGTAGCCCGATAAACGAATAACTTCCATACGATCGAGTAATGGTCCTGGAATGTCCATTGAGTTGGATGTAGCAACAAACATCACATCCGACAAATCATAATCCACTTCTAAGTAGTGATCGTTGAAAGTCGCGTTTTGCTCTGGATCTAATACCTCAAGCAGTGCCGACGATGGATCGCCACGCATATCAGAGCTCATTTTATCGATTTCATCTAACAGGAATAATGGGTTTTTAACGCCCACTTTAGCCATTTTTTGGATAATTTTACCTGGCATCGAACCAATGTAAGTTCGACGATGTCCACGAATTTCAGCTTCATCACGGACGCCACCTAATGCTACGCGCACATATTCACGCCCTGTAGCTTTAGCGATAGACTGACCGAGTGAGGTTTTACCTACACCAGGTGGTCCAACTAAACAAAGAATTGGACCTTTTAATTGCTTAACTCGGCTTTGAACGGCTAAATACTCCAAAATACGTTCTTTAACTTTTTCAAGACCGTGATGATCTGTGTCTAATACCTCTTGCGCCTTGGCTAAATCACGTTTTATTTTAGAACGCTTCTTCCAAGGTACTGAGGTCATCCAATCAACATAGCTACGTACAACCGTCGCTTCTGCAGACATAGGTGACATCATCTTTAACTTATTCAATTCAGCACTGGCTTTGTCTTTGGCATCTTTTGGCATGCCTGACTCTTCGATCTTTTTACCTAAAACTTCGAATTCATCATGACTTTCATCAATGTCGCCAAGTTCTTTTTGAATGGCTTTCATTTGCTCATTCAAATAATACTCACGCTGGCTTTTTTCCATTTGTTTTTTAACACGGGTACGAATGCGTTTTTCAACTTGTAATAAGTCAATTTCCGCTTCCATCATCGCCATAAGATATTCTAAACGTTCACCCACATTGATCATCTCAAGCACAGACTGTTTGTCTTCAAGCTTAAGTGGCATGTGAGCAGCCATAGTGTCAGCTAAACGAGCAGCTTCATCTATGCCTGTTAACGACGTGAGCACTTCAGGCGGGATTTTTTTGTTTAACTTGATGTAACCTTCAAACTGGCCAATTGCACTGCGAACGAGGACTTCTTCTTCCTTTTCTGCCAGTGATTCAGATTCTAGGTATTCAGCTGTTGCCACAAAAAAGGCATCATCCTGAGTATAACGGGTAATTTTAGCGCGTTGACCGCCTTCGACGAGCACTTTCACAGTCCCGTCAGGCAGTTTTAACAGCTGCAAAATGGATGCTACAGTGCCAATATCAAAGATATCGTCTTTTGTTGGCTCATCAAGATCAGCATCTCGTTGCGCCACTAATAAAATTTGTTTGTCTTGTTCCATTGCTGACTCTAAGCAACGGATGGATTTTTCCCGTCCGACGAATAGCGGAATAACCATATGGGGATATACCACTACATCACGTAGGGGTAATACGGGGAGTTCGATATGCGCTTCACGCTCTTGGGTCATGGCTCGATTCCGTTTCATGAAAAGACTTATTACTGAGTATATTGGGGTGATGCACTCAGTTTCAATGGTCAATACGAAAAAAGGAGCCCAATGGACTCCTTATTTTTCAACTTATTACCTAGCTGTACATTTATTGTTCGCCAGATGCCGCCTGTGACTCATTATTTTCATAAATCAGAATCGGGGCAGATTCACCTTTTACAACAGATTCATCCACAACCGCTTTAACAACACCGTGTTGCGAAGGGATATCGTACATAGTATCAAGTAAAATACTTTCAACAATTGAACGTAAACCACGTGCACCCGTTTTCCGGTTCATGGCTTTGTTAGCAATAGCTTTCAAGGCATCGTCACGGAACTCAAGTTCAACATTTTCCATCTCAAATAATGCTGCATACTGTTTAGTTAGCGCATTTTTAGGTTGAGATAAAATTTGAATTAACGCGTCTTCATCTAATTCAGTCAGGGTTGCTACCACAGGTAAACGTCCGATGAATTCTGGGATTAAACCGAATTTAACTAAATCGCCCGGTTCAACTTGCCCTAACGTTTCAGAAATGGTGGCTTTATCCGCCTCCCCCTTAACCTCAGCACCAAAGCCAATCCCAGTACCTGTATGAGCTCGTTGTTCAATCACTTTCTCAAGGCCCGCAAACGCTCCACCACAGATGAATAGGATTTTAGAGGTATCAACCTGTAAAAACTCCTGCTGAGGATGCTTACGCCCACCTTGTGGAGGCACTGATGCAACGGTACCTTCAATGAGTTTCAGTAACGCCTGCTGCACGCCCTCACCTGATACATCACGCGTAATTGATGGGTTGTCAGACTTACGGCTGATTTTATCAATCTCGTCGATATAAACGATGCCGCGCTGTGCTTTTTCTACATCGTAGTCGCACTTTTGCAGTAACTTTTGAATAATATTTTCAACGTCTTCACCCACATAACCCGCTTCGGTTAAAGTGGTGGCATCTGCCATGGTAAATGGCACATTTAACGAACGCGCTAACGTTTCTGCTAATAATGTTTTACCACTACCCGTTGGGCCTATGAGCAAAATATTACTCTTACCTAATTCAACACCGTCTTTTGGCGATGCATTTTTCAGGCGTTTGTAGTGATTATAAACCGCCACAGCTAAGACTTTTTTAGCTTTATCTTGGCCAATAACATAGTCATCTAAGTGATTACGTAGTTCATGCGGCGTAGGTAATTTATCCTCATCACGCTTAGGAGAAATCTCTTTGATTTCTTCACGGATAATATCATTACACAATTCCACACACTCATCGCATACATATACCGATGGGCCAGCAATCAGCTTTCTGACTTCATGTTGGCTTTTTCCGCAAAAAGAGCAGTACAGCAGCTTTGTGCTGTCACCGTTATTTTTGTTATCGCCCATTATTCTACCTCTGGTTGCAGCCTAGACCTGGCGTCTGAGCTCTGCTTGTCGATATGCTTTAAATGCTGCATACCCAAGTTATTCTCACAATTAAAGTAAGAATAACCTAGTCACAACAAAAAATCAGCTGGTAATTAGTTACGCGATGTCATTACTGAATCAACTAAGCCATAGTCAGTTGCTTGCTGAGCACTCATGAAGTTATCACGATCAGTATCACGCTCAATCACTTCCATAGGTTGACCTGTGTGTTCAGCTAGAATTTCATTAAGTTTATTTTTAATGCCTAAGATTTCCTGAGCATGAATAGCGATATCAGATGCTTGTCCCTGGAAACCGCCTAATGGTTGGTGGATCATGACGCGTGAATTAGGTAAACAATGACGTTTGCCCTTAGCTCCACCAGCAAGTAGGAATGCACCCATGCTGCAAGCCTGTCCCATACAAACAGTACTGACATTTGGCTTGATAAATTGCATGGTGTCATAAATCGCCATACCTGCGGTCACTGAACCACCTGGTGAGTTGATATATAAGTAAATATCTTTGTCTGGGCTTTCTGATTCTAAGAACAATAATTGAGCCACAATCAGATTAGCCATGTGCTCTTCAACTTGGCCTACTAAAAAGATCACGCGCTCTTTTAATAAACGAGAGTAGATATCGTATGAACGTTCACCTTTAGCGGTTTGTTCAACAACCATAGGTACAAGAGCATTAAGTACAGATTCTGGCGCTTTAAACATTATTCATTTCCCTAAAATAAAAAATGGCTCGTATGAGAACCTCATACGAGCCATTATAAATGGCGAACCGCTTGTTAAGTCAAGCTAAGGTTATGCGCGACCAGTAGCCTTGTTCATAAATTCTTCAAAAGCGACGTCTTTAACGGTTACTTTTGCAGTTTTAAGTAAAGCTTCAACCGCTTGTTCTTCTAAAGCAACGTTACGCATGTTTTGCATAAGTTCTTTGTTGCCATTGTAGTAAGCAACAACTTCAGATGGATCTTCATAAGCAGAAGCCATTGATTCGATTAATGCATTAACGCGAGTGTCTTCAGCTTTTAGCTCGTTAGTTTTGATAACTTCACCTAATAGCAAACCAATCTTAACACGACGCTCTGCTTGCTCGGTGAACAAGTCAGCTGGTAACTCAGGCATGTTCTTAGCGTCGCCGCCAAAACGTTGCATAGCTTGCTGACGAAGAACGTTCACTTCGCCATCAACTAATGCTGATGGAATAGTGATATCGTTAGCGGCTAATAAGCCAGTGATGACTTGCTCTTTAACGTTAGCTTTTAACGCTTGATCAAGTTCACGAGTCATATTTTTACGGATTTCAGCTTTAAGTGCATCTAAGCCACCATCAGCAATACCGAATAATGAAGCGAATTCATCGTTAACTTCTGGAAGGTTAGCCGCTTGAACTTCAGTTAAAGTAATAACGAACTTAGCCGCTTTACCTTTTAAGTTTTCAGCATGGTAATCTTCAGGGAATGAAACTTCGATTGAGAATTCTTCACCCGTTTTGTGACCTAGGATACCAGCTTCAAAACCTGGGATCATACGGTTGCTGCCTAATTGAAGTTCGAAGTCATCAGCTTTGCCGCCATCAAACTCTTCACCATCAACGCTGCCAACAAAGTTCATTTTCACTTTGTCGCCATCAGCCGCTTCACGCTCAACTGGCGCATAAGTAGCGTGTTGCTTACGTAAAGTTTCAATCATTGCATCAACATCAGCGTCATTAACTTCAGCTTTAGGTTGTTCAACAGTGATTGCATCTAAGCCTGTTAGTGTCACTTCTGGGTAGATTTCGAAAGTTGCTACGAACTCAAAGTTCTCGCCTTCTACTTTACCTGGAGCAAATACTGGCGCACCCGCTGGGTTTAATTTTTCAGCAACAATAGCTTCAATGAAGTTGCGTTGCATGATTTCGCCAGTCACGTCTTGACGAATTGCTGCGCCATAACGTTTTTCAATTACTGAAGCGGGTACTTTACCAGGACGAAAACCTGGAATACGTGCACGTTTAGCTTCACGTAATAAATTGTCTTTTACCACTTTTTCAATTTGTTCAGCAGGAACAGAAATGGTTAGGCGACGCTCTAGGCCTTGAGTTGTTTCAACAGAAACTTGCATTGTTTTACCTCGAAATATGTCTAACGTCCTTTGTAATAGTCGATACCTCAACTATTAAGCATTCGTTTCTTGAATAAGTATTCGTTTCTTGACCATGGATTTTGACTAGAAGACCCAGCACAGCGATTTAGTGATGCTGAAGACGCTGTTGGCACTAGTAGCTCATAATTGGTATTTATCAAGACGCGACATTATAGCGAGCGTTTTTTGCATAGTCGAGCATCAATAGTGGGTTTTAAGACATAAAAAAAGCGACCAGAGGTCGCTTTTAGTACAATCGCACGAATAATGTGCGATTATTTCATCAAAGTGATTTTGACTGATTCAAAATCGCTTTGGAATAATGGGGTGACTGATGGGGCTCGAACCCACGACAACCGGAATCACAATCCGGGACTCTACCAACTGAGCTACAATCACCATTGAAATGGTACGCCCGGCAGGATTCGAACCTGCGACCACCCGCTTAGAAGGCGGGTGCTCTATCCAACTGAGCTACGGGCGCATGGCACAGCATTTGCTGTATCCTGTCTGGCTTAACAAGCTATCTTGCTTGTTATATTATCCGCATAAATATTATTTAAGCAAATAATGATATTTGGTCGGTGATAGAGGATTCGAACCTCTGACCCTCTCGTCCCAAACGAGATGCGCTACCGGGCTGCGCTAATCACCGATGTAAACGTTCTATATAGTCTCAAGAACGGAGCGCATCTTAACGAGTCACCTTGCGATCGTCAACGATTTTTTTTAGCTAATTATCTGTGTGTTGTTTTAAGCAGCAAAAAGGTGATTAGCATCATAGCGCGAATAGTTTATTCACTGTATTTTCCTAGTGTAGCAAATGACACACTTTCATACGCCTGTTAGAATAGCGTCCGATTAACTTCATCAATCTATACCCGCGTCACTCTAAGGAACCTCTACAGCCATGACTGCTCAAATTATTGACGGTAAAGCCATTGCACAATCTATTCGCAGTACCCTTAAACAAAAAGTTAACGCTCGAAAAGAAGCAGGACTTCGTGTACCCGGACTGGCGGTGATTCTAGTCGGCTGTGATGCAGCGTCTCAAGTCTATGTTGGCAGCAAGCGTAAAGCCTGCGAAGAAGTCGGTTTTCAATCGCAATCTTTTGATCTTGATGTATCAACAACAGAAGCTGAGCTATTAGCATTAATCGATAAATGTAACGCTGATCCTGCCATTGACGGGATTTTAGTGCAGTTGCCTTTACCTGCTCATATTGATGACTCTAAAGTCATTGAGCATATTCGACCAGATAAAGATGTTGATGGATTTCACCCTTATAACGTGGGTCGCCTAGCACAACGCATTCCGGTATTACGTTCTTGCACCCCGATGGGGATAATGACACTGATCAAATCCACTGGTATTGATACCTATGGTTTAGATGCCACTGTTGTAGGAGCATCTAATATTGTTGGTCGCCCGATGACCTTAGAATTGTTATTAGCAGGATGTACCACGACCACTTGTCATCGTTTTACAAAAAACCTTGAGCAAAAGGTCAGACAAGCCGATCTTGTGGTTGTCGCCGTAGGTAAGCCCGGATTTATTCCTGGAGAATGGATAAAACCGGGTGCGATTGTGATTGATGTTGGCATAAACCGTTTAGACAACGGCAGTTTAGTCGGTGATGTACAATATGACGTTGCTGCACAAAATGCGGCTCATATCACGCCTGTTCCTGGTGGCGTTGGACCTATGACGATAGCCAGTTTACTTGAAAACACCCTTTATGCCTGTGAGCAATACCACAGCTAAGCCTCTAACAGTCACCAATGAAAAAGCCTGCTAAGTATTGCAGGCTTTTTTATTACAGAAAATCGTTGAACAAATAAGGTTCGTTATACCTGCTCCATTTCATCCCAAGATTGTTTTTTACGATAAATCGTCGATGGACTGATATCTAACATTGCTGCGGCTTTAGGAATATTACCTTCACATAAATCAATAGCACTCTCTATTGTGCGCTTTTCAGTTTTCCACAATGGTTCAATAACCTGCTCTATTGTCGTATCGGTTTCATGCAGAATAACAGCCGCATTATCATGGGCTGTAATTGTCGTTTGATTAACTTGTTCAACCAGCTTCGGATGAGTGGAGATTGGCGCCGCCGCGCTAACTTTGCCATTATTAACAATACGTGCTGGCAACATACTCACATCCACTTCAGCAGCATCATTGAGCACCACGATTTGCCGGATCACATTTTGAAGTTGCCTCACATTGCCAGGCCAGTGATATTCACTCAACACTTTTTGTGCAGCGTAGTTAAAGCCTTTAAACGGCTTACCTTCTTCTTTAGCATATTGTCCAAGCAGTTTATTGGCAATTAACAGAATATCTTTACCGCGTTGATTTAAAGGCGGTAATTCAATAGGAATAACATGCAAACGATAATATAAATCCTCTCTAAATAAGCCATCTTGCACTTGCTGCCAAGGATCTTTATTCGTGGCGCTAACAAACCTTACATCCACCTTTTCATCTTTAGATCCACCCACACGACGAAACTCACCGGTTTGAATAAAGCGCAACAATTTACTTTGCAGCTCTAAATCCATTTCGCAAATTTCATCTAAAAACAATGTTCCACCATCAGCCTGAGTGGCGGCACCATCGCGTTGACTCACAGCGCCAGTAAATGCCCCTTTGGTATGACCAAAGATTTGGCTTTCGATCAAATCTTTTGGAATAGAAGCACAGTTTAAAGCAATGAACGGGTTCGTTTTACGATTACCCGCATTATGTATGGCCTGTGCACAAACCTCTTTACCCGTGCCGCTTTCACCGAATATAAATACAGATGCTTTACTGCTGGCCACACAGTCAATGGTTTTATAAACGGTTTGCATTGCCAATGACTCGCCAATAAACCCTTGATAATTAGCCTTGGGTAAACTGTTCTCGTATTGCGAGACTAACTTAACCAACTGACGCTGTTTCATCGCATTACGCACAGTAATCGCTAAACGCTTACTGTCAAAAGGCTTCACCAGAAAATCAAACGCGCCAGAACGCATCGCATCTACGGCAATATCAATCGTGCCATGGGCCGTTATCATGATCACCGTCATCTCAGGATGGCTTTGCTGAACTTGCAGCAGAATATCCATACCCGACATATCAGGCAATTTGATATCCAAAATGAGTAAATCAGGTGGTTGACGGTCAATTTCTTTTATTGCATCGGCACCGAACTGTACTAAAGTGACATCGGCACCTTCACTGCACAAATATTCAGTATATAGCGCACCCAATGACATGCTGTCTTCAACTAAAATGACTCGAAATCCCATAATATTCCTTGAATATATTTACGGTTTATTTTTATTTGTTCGACAAATAAGCTTGTTTAATTGCACTAATGCTTTGCTCAGCAACATTCAATGTATCGGCAATAAGTGGTGCTATCTGCTGCTGTTTATTTCTGGCGGCGGCTTCTAATACTTTGGCGACCTCAAACAATCTTGCTGCACCAAAACTGCCCGAACTGCTTTTTAAGGTATGTGCTTCATCTTCTACTTTATTTAATTCAACCGCTAAATTGATATGGCGCAAGGTATCAATACGCATTTGGGTTTCTTGGCAAAAAACAGCCAACATTTTATGTAAACTTGGCTCGCCAATCACATCAAGTAAGCTGCCAATCACATTAATATCAATTAAAGGAGTATTATCAAAGGGCGCTGTCCCCGGTTGAACAACAGCACGACTGCTTGCTAGTGTTTGGGTTGCTTCTGCTTCTGCTTCTGCAATATGACTCAGGTTATCAAGCGTCAACTCTAGACCCATTGAATGGTTTACATTTGGGGATGTTTTATCAGTATCTTGATGTAACTTTGCTTGATTTAACCACTGGGCCACGGTCTGAATAAGCATTTTGCCATTCACAGGTTTACCAATAAAATCCCGCATCCCTGCTTGAGTACAGGCCTCTAGCTCTTCTTTAAAGACGTTAGCCGTCATAGCTAAAATAATTTGTTGCGGTTTGCACTGTAAAATTTTACTGGTAGCTTCTAATCCGTCCATTTCAGGCATGCGAATATCCATTAAAATAATGTCATAATCATTCGCTAGTGCCATTTGAACCGCTTCAACACCGTTATTTGCATAGTCTAAAAATGCGCCATATTTCGCCAGCATAGTACCCGCAACCATCTGATTTGCAGGACTGTCCTCGGCTAATAAAATTTTGCTATTGGGCGGAAAAACCGGGTTTTCTTCTTGTTCAATTTCAATATGACTTTCTTGAGTGGCACCACTGATTAAATTCAACAGCATTGCTCGGCTTAAAGGTTTATTGACAACTTGCTCAATGCCCATGTCGCTTAAAAATTGTGAAACTTGAGTATTAACCCCAGTACTCAAAGCTGCCAATATGCCATGGGGGAATAAAAAGTCCTGATTTAATACCTTAAGTAATTTTTCTTCGACTGACATCATGCAAGAATCATCAAGTAAAATAAGGTCGAATCGACCTCGGACATTTGAAAGCTTATAAATTTCAGTCGCATCGTGGATGTAAACCGTTTGAACACCGTATTGAACATACTGCTTTTTAACTAACTTACACAGCTGCTTATCTGGATGAATGATTAATACTCTAGAATGTTCTGGTAATCGCACGTAATGATTATTACTTTCGGTGCTTTCATCTAACGTGACTAAAACATTAAAGCGGCTTCCTATGCCTAATTCACTTTCAACCGATATAGAGCCGTCCATCATTCGGACTAACTCGGCGCAAATCGCTAAGCCTAAACCTGTGCCTTTATAGTTGGTAGTATGGGTATCATGAACCTGTGAAAACTCGGCAAATAGCTTGGCTTGGGCTTCTTTACTGATCCCTATACCTTGATCTGTGATGGCGCAACATAATTCAATCCGTTCTTTGTGGCTATTCGGTATCCACATTTCAACAGAAATACAACCTGAACTCGAAAACTTGATCGCATTATCCACTAAGTTATGGATAACCTGACGCAAGCGTTGTGGGTCACCAACCAATGTTTGCGGCACATTTCGATTGATAAAACTGGCTAGGTGAACGCCTTTTTCAAGTGCTTTGCTTGCTAGAATTTGTAACACTTGAGCCACTAATTTGTCGGGTTCAAACTCACGTGACTCCAATACCATTTGTCCAGCTTCAATTTTAGAAAAGTCGAGAATATCGTTAATGGTATTTAGTAACGCATCGCCAGCTTCTTTAGCTGTGGTTGCGTATAGGCGCTGCTCTTTTTGCAAAGCAGAATCAAGTAACAGCTCAACACTACCAAGCACAGCATTTAATGGCGAACGGATTTCATGACTCATGGTTGCCAAAAAGCGTGATTTAGCTTTACTGCCTGCTTCAGCTTGCTCTTTGGCTAATCGTAATTCCTCTTCTTTAGACTTTTGTTCTGAAATATTACGCACAAATGCGGTGAATAAAATATCATCACCTAACTGGATAGGAATCACCCTTAGCTCAATGGGAAACTCTTCACCCGCCTTATTATGCGCAGGAACTTCTACACGCTTATGCAACACAGCGCCTTGCGCTGTTTTGCGGTAATGATCCATGCCTTTTTTATGTGCTTGTTGGAAGGCTTGCGGAATAATCAAATCCTCTAAATGCTTGCCCATAACTTCATCACGAGTAAAACCAAATAACTTGACCGCTGCAGTATTAAACTCTTGAACACTGCCTGTAATATCTATGGTGATAAGGGCATCCTGGCTAGCTTCTAAGGTAGCAAGTAATATCGACTGGGTTCTTGCTGCGGCTTCCTGATTTTGCTTGATGGCGGTCAGATCTTTTAATAAACCGAGAAAGAATATCTCATCATCAATCTCCATTTTAGAAATCGATAATTCGACCGGAAATTGATGCCCCTCTTTGTGTTGTGCTTTGAGCTCTCGTCCTGTGCCAATAATTCTCGGTTTACCGCCGTCTAAATAACGTTTCATATAACCATCATGCATATGGCGCTCATGCATCGGCATTAACTTAGCAACGTTTTGACCAATCAACTCATCCTTACTGTAACCAAATAGCCGGATCACAGACTGGTTTACTTCAGTTATCACGCCATTAACATCGATAATAACAAAGCCATCTGCCGCCGACTCTAAAATCGTATTAAGTCGGATATTCGCGCCGGTCAAGGCGCTGGTTCGGGCGTCAACATTCAGCACCATTTGGTTAAAAGCGACTGTGGTTTGGGCAATTTCATCATGCCCCGACACAGGTATTTGCACGCCTTTTTGACCATTTAAAATTAATTTAGAGGCCTTTTGTAACTGAGATAAATTTCGGGTTAAATAAACACCTAAAAGCCAAGAAAATAAAGCCACTAGCAACATTTCAAGGGCTGCAATAGAAAAGAACCGAGTTGAAGCTTGTAGCAATAACTCGTCAAAGCCTGAGCGGTCAAAACCAATTTGCACGCTACCTATGTCTTTGCCGAGGTCAGTTATTTTCATCTCAATATTAAATATCTGACCTTGATCATTTGAAATAGGCGCATTATCACCGCCCCACACCGCGGTGTTTTCTTCTTTATGCATAGCAACAATTAATGCATTGCCTTTATGTATGTATACATAATCAATTTCTTGCTGGCGGCTGAGTTCTTTGGCTAATGCGGTAAGTTTAGTTTTATCTAACGCGATTAATGCCTCTTTGGCCGCCACTGAAAATAAGCTCACTGTAAGCTGAGCTCGTTTCTCAATTTCAGTCTGATTTGATTCTTTAAGATAACTGACACTGGTATAAACCAATAAAAGCAGCAGCACGCCTTCAATCAATGCAATGCCTAAAATTGTTTTTAATCTAAAAGACAAATTCTTGCTCCCTTTATTAGTTGTTCACTAAAGCATTTGATTTTACGTCACATAATCACTATGGATGACGCAGTTGCATTTTGCAATGAGCAGAATGCAATTTGAGAATGAATAGCTCACAGCTTAATGTCGCAACGCATAACTACTTGTTTAGTAGATACATTTAATTATGGAACAACTATTGCTATACCAATTAGGTATAAACACGGAATGGTTTATTTGCTGTTGCACCATCAATGATGCAGGCATAACTGAAAACTGGAGTCACCCATGAACTTAACTGAAGCAACCCACAATATTAGTATTCTGCTTGTTGAAGATACGCCAAGCGAACGCTTGTTTATTGCCAGTATTTTGCAACAAGTCACACTTGAGGGTTGCAGCATGACCTTTCATCAGGCAACGGATGGCCAAGAAGCTCTGGCGATTTGTCAAACTCAAGCAATCGATTTAGTGGTCAGTGATTGGCGTATGCCAAATCTTAGTGGCATAGCGCTGTGTAAACACCTTAAAGCCGAGGTCTACACCCCTTATATCTTGCTGCTTACTGGCAATAATGAAACCGAAGATCTGGTGTATGCGTTGCAATCAGGTGCTGATGATTATTTAGCAAAACCTTTTGATCCCAGAGTATTAACCACTCGTGTCATCGCTGCGCTGAGATTAATTAAATCCCAAAAAATACTGCACAAACAGCATCAAGCACTTAATGACGCACTCACGCAAACAACCAAGTTACTCGCTGAGAAAAAAGCCGAGCTTAAGCAAGCAGCACAACTTCAGCACTCTTTGTTACCGGCTAAGCGTTTTATCCAGCAACAATGGCAGGTTAACCATTACTTTCAGGCGGCGACTGAATTAGCGGGTGACGTGTTTCAATGTTTTAAAATTGATCAACAGTGGATGGGATTTTTTCTGATTGATGTTTCAGGTCACGGTGCTGGCGCCGCAATGCAAAGTTTTACTTTGGCCCAAGCACTCAATCCCAACAGAGCAGATTGGCACACTAGCCCAGATATATTGATGGAATACATTAACCGAGTATTTTTTGATCCCAGTGATCAAGGTCAATTTGCCACCATGATCATTGGTAAAATGAATTGCTGTACAGGTGAATATGAACTGTGTAATGCCGGGCACCCTCAGCCACTATTAATCAATCAAAATAATTGTGACTCAATCAATATGCAGTCCAGTCTGCCTGTTGGGATAGCCGCCAATACCCAATATGTTAATTGGCAAGGCACCTTAAAAGCAGATCAACAGTTAATGATTTTTTCCGACGGAATATATGAAATGAATAATCCAACTCACGGAATGTTTGGATTACAAAGATTAAAAGCACTTTGTACATTAAAACAAGTTATTAGCGGTGATGCCATGATGCACCACATCCGCCATGCATTATCCGATTGGAAGCAAGGAGATGGACAAGATGATATGTCAATCATGCTGTTTTCGAATCACACGCTGACTAGCAGTTTGGATCAAGCGGATAATAGCGAGCAATTTCAAAATACACCGAAAAAGTTGAGCAATGAACTATTAGCTCAATTAATACCCTCGCCATTAACTGTGGCATAAGGAGCAAAACATGAATAGCTTACAACTAAATTTAAATCATCAAGTTATTGAGCAACAACAATTTTGTGTTGAGTTAGATCAATTTATGCTGAATAACGCAATAAATGACCGACAAAGATTTAAGGTCATCACTTGCACTTTAGAGGGGGTTAACAATATCTTGCAACATACCCAGTGCAAGGCTGCAAATATTACCTTATTGATGCATTGCAATGCCGACCGAATTATCGTCGACTTACTGGATACGGCAGAATATCACTCATTGCCAACACCAACGGACTGCCCTGATATTAATACCGAGAATGGCAGAGGTTTATGGATTATGTATAACTGGATGGATCAAGTTTTGAATCAACCAACGGTATTAGGTAATCATTTAAGAATGAGTTTGTTGAGGCATTGATAAATGTTAGTCGTCGTATCCGTTGTTAGCTTGACTATTGAAATGAGTTAGTCAAGTTAACAACATAACCTAGCGCAATTTAGTTAACCTCAGCTGAGGATAATAAGCGCATATCAAACAAATGACTCCACGATAAACTGATTATGGTTTATACCGTCAATACTCAACCATTTTTACAGCTTGATTACTTAAACCTTCTTTGCATCTCGTCCTCTAAACTTTCTCTGATAAGACGTTCATTATTTTCCATCATTGGATCGATTTGTTCTGCGGGCACTTGTGGCTCTAATAAGATGTCCCTCTCATCATGGCTTTCAGAGGAAGAAGTCACACAAGCGCTCAACGCCAATAAAACACAGCAGCCGAACAGTAGTTTAAGCAACATTGCATATCCTTTATTAATGTTAATCTTGTTGTTACAGCAATTAGCCTTAGTAGAGATCAATACCTGACTATGACATTAACATCAGTAATATACACTTAATGGCAACATATTAAATAGGCAGGTTATGCACCAACAAAATCACCGCAGCCCCCCCCCCATAAAACAGCAATACTGTCACCATTTCGTAAGCTTTATTAAAGGAGCTGCTTATTTTATTGCAGAGCACATTACACTTTATCAAACCCAATAATATCTACCCATTTTTCAGCAACCGGTTGCATCCGCCAATGACGAATTTATGACTTAATTATATTTTTCTGTTCAATAAAAACACAAATTACAGTGATAAGTTTTAAATGTTAGATGCAGACTAGCGGTGAATTTGGGCGGTGTTCTATCTTTTTACTCTTGGTTTATTTCCGTTTTTAATCCCTAAAATTAGGTATATGCAATCTGTTGCATATTGCTAATTCTTATATTCAATTTGCGAACCCCATATCAAAAATTTAAATTAATTGATAAAAAACAACAAATTAAATGTTGGCATGCTTACTGCAAAATCTTAGACGTACAAGATAGCTTGTTTTCGTCCCCTACAACTAAACGTAAAACAGCAAATATATCTTACTCGGCAATTCAACAATAAATGAGGTGACATTATGAACTTCGAATTAATAACAGACAAATATGCCAGTGTTGTTCGTTTACCTGGAAAAATGGTGATGGCACAAACACCCACCTATCGCGCTGCAATTTTAGATTATATAAATCAAGGTCATAGTCGATTAGTCATTGACATGAGTAACTTAGAGTATATCGATTCAAGTGGTTTATCAGTGTTAATTTCTGCCCGTAAACAGGCAATAAGTTACCAAGGCGATATTGTATTACTTAACCCTAAATCCAGTGTCAGGGCATTAATCGAACTTACCCGTCTTCACCATATTATGGATATTTATGAATCAGAGGAGCAAGCGTTAGACGGCTTAAATTACAGCTCAAATATTGAAGATATTGCCAGTTAACTCGCATTTATCTTAATTGATTCATTCTAAGGAGCCACATAATGACAAACACAAAACTCGCGGTACTTATCGGTATTTTCAGCACCAGCTTAACTGGCTGTGTGACTCCGAATGCGCCTGCTAGCAAAGATATTTGTCAAATGGACACTCTGACAGAATGCCATTACTTTGGTCAAACTATGCCCTATGACCGCCAAATCAGTGCTCAAAAACCCAGTAACCCTGCATTTACTCTTGCAGAACATGTGACCATGAACGATGCCAACAACACAGTGATTAACAAAGACAGTTTTAAGGTCGGCCATTTAGACCCGAGTCTACAAACAACTCAATGGAAAAATGCCCAACTTAAGCTGTCTGTTGGCGATAAACTGGACATCAGTATCTTAAACGGAGGGGATTTTAGCAAAGCCGTTGAAATTGATGCTGATGGTAATATCTACTTGCCTTACATGCAGGCTGTTGTAGCCAAAAACCTCACTTTAGCGCAACTTAACCAAGCAATTAAGAATCAACTGATTAATGAAAACCTTATGAAGCCACATGCTATTCGCATTAGCATTGTGCCAATCAGTTGGGCACCCATCAATATTATGACTTCAGGTGCCGTATTTGAACCTGGTCAACACATGATCAATAAGAAGCTGCCTATTGAAGTGAAAGATGATGGTAGTAACTTTGCCGGCGATCAAGCAACTGAACGCAGCATTGAGGCTGCCCTGCGCTCATCCGGCGGTATTCGCCCAGACGCCGACTTAACCGCAGTCAATGTGATCCGCGACAATCAAATTTTTAGTCTGGATTTGAGTGGAACATTAACTGGTGAGGCCATTCAAGAATTTACCTTAATGAGTGGCGATAAAATCCATGTCCCTAGTAGTCATCAGTTTGATGATGAGCTAGCAAGACCCTCACCGATTACCGCTCCTGGTATTCGAGTGTACATTTCAAACCTCACTCAACCCGCAAGCTCAAACAGCCAATCGGCAGTTGACCGTGAAGCCACACGTTTTCCTTATGGCACGCGGCTTTTGAATGGTGCTATCGCCGCTAACTGTGTCGGTGGCGCACAATCAACCAATGCAGGACGTTATATTTTGCTTATCACCAAAAATCCACTTTCTAATCAAGTGGATGTAGTTGAGCGCTCTATTGATGGTCTTATCCAGCAATCATGGTCGAATGATATGAACCCAGTATTGCTGCCAGGAGACGGGCTTGCTTGCTATGACTCTCGCATGACTAACTTGCGTGAAATGGCACGCAGCGTAACTGAAGTGCTTATTCCTTCTAGCCTTATCGGCTGGTTATAAAGGAGCCTCACATGGATAACGTCATTGAAAAAGACATTTTGGAATATGAAAAAATCAGTGTTCCTTTTACTGAACCGGTTAAAAATGTCTCAAAAAAATCTTCCCATGAAGTTGATTATCAGATAAATGATGCCAAAGATAATAGCCTAAGTGAATTAGCTTATTTGTTTTGGATTAAACGTGCTGCCTTAGAAGGGAGCAAACTGACGCCTAATGCGCGCAAAAAGTTATATTTTAAAACCGCACTCATCAGTTTACTGATTATCTGGGCAAGTGCTTTTTTATTAATGGCGATAAAACCCACTTCTTATGTATCTAAATGGACCTTAATTTTACCCGGTAATGGCGCTGGCGCATTGGTTAGCTTGGACAGCCTAGGCCAAGCCACCAGCTCATCAAGCTCTCCTTATTTAAGCTCTGCGATTGACCCTAGAGAAAACTATAAAGCCATATCAGACAGCGATTTATTACTGACCTCTGCAGCAACAAGTTTAGAAATGCCAGTAGGCCAGCTTGGCAAACCAAAGCTCAAACTCCCCAGTCAAACTGGCTTGATGGAGTTTAGTATCAAAGGTGGCTCAGCAAAAGAAGCCCAAGACAAAGCCTGGGCGCTTTACCATTCTTTGCAAAATTTGCTCAACGACTTACGGGCTGATGAAGTCAACTTAAGAGAAAGCGGTATTATCCAAGGTTTAGCGGGATACAATCAAAAAGTGAAGCTATCCCAAGACGCTATTTTAGCGTTTCAATCTGAACGCGGCTTAGTCTCGCTTGATCAGTTTAAAGAGCTCGCGCTTACCATTGAACGTCTTCGTCATAACCGCGTCAATATGATTTCAAAATTGAAAGGCATTGAAGCTGAAGAAAAATCGTTAATGTTGCACATAGGCACCACTGCCGATGAGGCCGCCGATTTATTGAAACTGCATAACGATAAATTATTTCAGCAATTACTCACAGCTCATAATGAGATCTTAGGTAAGTTACACGAGCTTTCAGCGCACTTTGGCAGTAATCATCCCCAAATAACCAGTTTAAATGCCGAAGAGTTAAAGTTGCAAAATGCCCTATCGGATCGCATTGCCACTTTAATCGCACATCAAAAAGGCAAAACTGACCGCGCATTGATTAACAAGCTATTATTAGATGACATTGATGGTCGTGCCGATTTAATGGAGCAACTCATTCAGTTAAGAGCCACCTATACAGGCCTTAATGAAGAGTTAAGTACCCTTGATGGTCAAATTTTGCAGTGGGAAACTCGCTTAGAGCTTTCAAACGATGATGCCGCTAAATTAGAAGATTTACACCGCGCTCATCAATTAGCTACTGCGGTAATGACCTCTGCCGTAGCCAAAATGGATGTAGGTAAGGCCGATATTTTTACTGCCTATCCCCTATTGCAATTGTTGTCACCGCCTTCTTTGCCTGCAAAAGCAGATAATTTAGCGACAATGTTATTACTGGTAGCGGCTTTTGGCGCGTCATTTATGGCACTAATAGGACTGAGTATTTTATGGATCCGCAAACCATTACTGCGCAAAATGCTGACGAAAGAATCGTCTATAAAGCAATAGTTTATAGCTATCTTTTTTGGCTAATCGGCGGGTTATATATTGTTGCTCCGGTGATTGCCTGGATATTATTTTGTCGCTTATTAGTTAAGAAAATATCTTACCAGCCAGCACATGCTATCAGCCTGACCCACTATGTATGGCTGTTTGGTATGTGGGTAATGTTAATGGCATTGATTGTGGGCCATTTAGAGCAAAGTTTAGGCATCGCAAAATTAATTAAATCTTCTATCGGTTGGGCAAAAGGCTGGGCACTTTTAGCGATTTTTCCGGCTGTAGCTTGCCTTGATATCAGGCCACAAATTATTTATCGGGCCTGCTGCCAAGTGTGTAAACACACGGTTTTATTATTACCAATATTTCTACTCGCATGGATAATCCGTTTACCCAGTACTCTTTATGTTTCACCTTTAAGTATTATTGGTGGACCAGGCCCAGAGTTTTTCTCATTAAGCTTGTATGAAATTGACCCTGGCAGCGGTATCCCGCGTTGGCGACTATTCACTCCTTGGGCGCCAGCACTTGGCATGTTGGGTAACTTATATTTCATTTTTGCTTTACAAGAGTCTTCCTCACAATGGAAACGTTGGGGAGTGATTGGCAGTCTGTTAATGGTATTGATGTCGCAATCACGCTTAGCATTAATTTGTTATCTCGCCTTATTTGGCTATTTTTCAATGCTTAAATTTGTCCGTTCGCCAATACTTTATTTCGTTCTTTGCCCAGTGATCCTTGCCACCGGATTTGTCGGTGAGTCGATTCTGAACAAAATATCCATGAGCATCGCCGCGGTAAAATCAGCTAGGGCGGACTCGACTAGAGTAAGGCAGGCCCTAGCAGACATAGCCGTAGAGCGTTGGTGGAATGAGGCGGTATTATTTGGCCATGGCATTGTAGAGCGAGGCCCACATATGGTCGAATATATGCCGATAGGATCGCACCACACTTGGTATGGATTGTTATTTGTCAAAGGCTTAGTTGGGGCCATTGCATTGGCGGTACCTATGCTAGTGACTTTTATTGTATTGATGATCAATATATTCACCCGCCCTTTAGCTAAAGTCGGCATGGCGATATTAATGCTACTGATGTTGTATACCTTCGGCGAAAACCTCGAAATCTTAGCTTACCTATTTTGGCCTGGATTGATTATTTTGGGTAAAGCCTTGATTGCAGATAATGACACCATGCCAACAGAAAAAGGCAAAGAACACATATCAACTTGATAATACAAGCGAGTGACTTTTGGTAATGCCAACCCTGTTTTTAGTCTAAATCGCCTATGGCATGGAAGCTCACCCACCAATAAAGAATATTCAGGACACCATTTTTATTGAGGCTTTATTAGCCGTTCTGGATAAAAAACGAATAGCCCGTTTAATTTATCAACACAGCTTGATTTAAAACAGCGAGCCAATTGGGTACTTAGATTCACTGCATACAGTATAAGTTTGAGCGATAAGAATAGGATGGGGCCTCAACGGTGAGGTACTCGTGTCAGCACATATACAGCCCTGCTGGCATCATCCAAACACATTAGTATCCGATCCACGCAATTAATGCGGCATTGACCTTTGAGTCACGCAATTTAGCTTTTATCAGCATTGCATTATGCCTTTGCATTCTGCAAACCCAGCTAACAGAATATAGCGAAAACAAAATAAACCACATAAAAACATACACTTAAAACATGGCACGATTCATGTAACCCCTAGCATATAAAGCGGATGACTTACGCTAGGATGAATATGAAAAACCAACATAAAATATTATTCGAAAAACCCATCATGTTAATTAGCACCGGATTTACAGGGTTAGGTAAAAGCATGATGTGGTTAGGTTCTGCCCAGTTGAGCGGACGAATTATTCGTTTGCTTTCAAGTATCGTACTGGCCAGATTACTGATGCCAGAAATGTTTGGTCAAGCAGCAATTGTACTCACGCTGTTCGAATTGATTTGTACCGCTACTCGCAGAATTAGCTCTGCGGCATTAATCCGCATGGATGATCAACAATTCACTCGCCATTTAAGCAGTGCTAACTGGGTTAACTGGGGAGTGTGTTTATTAGCCTGCTTGACGATGCTTTTGAGCAGTTATCCCATTGCGCAGTACTACCATGACACTTCGCTCATTTTACCCATTGCGGTAATGGCAACTAGCTTTTTATTACTACCAATAGGCATGCAACATGCCACCTTAAACTTACGCAACAACAAAATGCGTATAGTCGGTAGAGCGAATCTTTGGCAAACCCTCATTGATGCTGCACTTACTGCGATTCTAGCATTGGCTGGTTTTGAAATTTGGGCAATTATTTTACCCAAAGTATTGGTCATTATTGTGTGGATTGCGATTCATCGTTACCAAAACCCTTTACCTAAAATGCAATCTGCGACGGGCATTCAATATGCTCAGGTCATGACACTTTTACACTTTGGTGTTCCTGTTAGCTTAAGCGACTTGACCAATACCCTAAGACAAAATATTGATTATTTATTAGTTGGTTACTTCATGGGTGTGGAAGCATTAGGCGTATACTTTTTTGCTTACAACATTAGCTTAGGGATCAGCCTAGGGTTAATTCAAAGCTTTGGCACTGCATTTTATAGCCACCTTTGTCAGCGTAATGCCGTTGAAGATGAATTATCTGCAAAATACCTCAGCAGTGTAGCCGCTATTATGGCAATCACTGTACCGGTTATTTTACTGCAAAGCGCACTTTCTGATTGGTATGTTCCTTTGGTTTACGGTGATAAATGGTTATCAACCGATGCCATAGATGTATTCCAATTTTTATGTCTTAGTGGCTTAGTCAGGCCGCTAGGCGAAGCTGCAAGCCAATTGCTACTTGCAAATGGTTTAAGCCAAACCAACCTCAAAATTAATCTATTACTCACAATTTGCCTAGCGGTGGTTATCGGCATCGCTTGTCAATTCAGTTTAATCACAGTGGCACAAACCGTAATGGTGAGTTACCTCATCACCTTGCCACTCATTTGTGTCTACAGCTACCAAAAAGTATTTAAAAACAATCAACAATTTACCTCTGTAGGAGAATCACTATGACCCCTAAAATTACTGTAGTTATGCCCGTATATAACGTGCAAAAGTTTGTAAAAAAAGCCATTGAATCTGTGTTAGCACAAACCTTTACTGATTTTGAGCTGATTATTGTCAATGATTGTGCAACCGATAACAGTTTGAAAATCTGCCAACAATTTGATGATCGCCGCGTAAAGATTATTAACCATGTAGAAAATAAAGGATTGGCTGCAGCCCGTAATACGGGGATCCGCCATGCACTGGGTAAATACGTGGCGTTTTTAGATTCTGATGATATGTGGCATGCAGAAAAACTGCAACGTCACTGCGCGCATCTTGATGCCAATCCCCACGTCGGGATCAGCTTTTCTCGTTCTAGTTTTATGAGCTACGATGGCAAATTATTAGACTTTTATCAGATGCCACAACTGAGCAATATTGATGCCGCACATTTGTTATGCCGTAATCCAGTCGGTAACGGTTCTGCGCCAGTGATCCGCCGTGAAACACTCAATGACATCCGCTTTCAAAGCGTACATCGTCACCAGCTATATTCTTGCTACTTTGATGAGAAATTTCGTCAATCTGAAGATATTGAATGTTGGTTACGTATTGTAGCCACCACCAAATGGAAAATGGAAGGCTTACCACAACCATTGACTTACTATCGCTTAAATCATGGTGGGTTGTCTGCTAACTTATTGAAACAATTAGCATCATGGGAACAAATGATCAGTAAAGCACGATATTTTGCTCCTAAGCTGTTAAAGCGTCATGAAAATGATGCCAGAGCTTATCAACTACGATATTTGGCACGCCAAGCGATTAGAATGAAAGATGGCAAAATGGCCGCGAAATTAGCAACAGAAGCCTTAAAAACCTCGCCTAAAATCTTAAAAGATGAAATGGGTAGAACCATTAGCACTGTCAGTGCAGCCTATATGCAATTGCTATTACCCACTTTTGCCTATCATTGGCTAGAAAGTTTAGGTCAAAAAGTCATTGGCAGTATCCAAAAACATAAAATTAGCCGTGATGGTGTGTCATCTATGTTTTTATAAATGAGCTCATTCAATACTCGCCTCTATGTTAAACCTGTTTGCATACTGCCTTGCAAACTGCAAACAGGTTCTTACCCTTGACTAAAACAACAAAAAACCACACAAATACTCAATACATTTCAGCAACTTAAAACATGGCACGATTTAAGCAAACCTAGATGTAACAAATATTTTCCTAATGGAAATTCAACAATATATCGAGGTGGCTTATGCGAACTCACATCAAACAAGTGTCAGCATCAGTAAGAATTATCGAAACCCTACTGAGCTTGATGATACTGCTATGTATCAGTCCAATATTGGTGCTTAAAGCGATTTACCTAAAAGCCACCACAGGACAAGCTTTCGAGACTATCTATGTTCATAGCGGTGAAAGTGAACCCATTGCATTGTTACAGTTTTCCGATTCAAAATTTTCGAATCTACTGGGATTGCTCAATGTCATCAAAGGTGAACTAGGATTAGTAGGAGGCCAATGTCAGTATGCGGTTTTACCCTATCATGACTACTTGGTTCGTCCTGGTTTAATGTCCTTTAAGCAAATGCACACCAGAATGGGCATCAGCTACGATCAATATGTTATTAACCCAAAACTTAACTCTTCAGCAGTGTGTTACCTGCTAGCAACACTGCGCTGTCTGTTAGGGTATAGCTTATCTTCAACGGTTATTTGCTCAACTCAAAAGCAGTTTAGATTGTTCAACGTCACCATTAGTAATATTACCATGGGTGATGCTATCAGCAGTGTCATTAACAGTGCTAAAACGCCTCAGTGCGACAGCTATGCATTTGTGAATGCTGACTGCATGAATATCGCTTATAAAAATGAACAATATCGACAAATACTCAACCGCAACACCCACGTATTTGCTGACGGTAGCGGTTTACGTTTGGCCTGTAAAATTCACCACATTGCTTTAAAAGACAACGTAAACGGGACTGATATGTTTCCCCTTTTATGCCAACAAGCTGCCGAACAAGGTGTGGGCATATTTATGTTGGGAGCAAAACCGGGTATCGCTAATAAGGCTGCTGCAAAAATGCAGCAACGCTTCCCACTATTACGTATTTGTGGCATTCATGATGGTTATTTTTCTGCACAGCAAACCGATGACGTTATCAACAAAATTAACGCTTCTGGGGCAAAGATTTTACTACTTGCTATGGGCGCACCAACACAAGAGCTTTGGATAGCCGAGCATAGTTCAAAACTCAGCGTTGGTGCGGCTATTGGTGTCGGGGGCTTATTTGATTTTTATGCAGATGCGGTAAGCAGAGCCCCTGTTGCGGTTCGTCAAATGGGAATGGAATGGATCTGGCGATTAATGCAAGAGCCCAAAAGAATGTGGCGCAGATACGTTGTGGGTAATCCTTTGTTTGTCATGCGCGTTTTTATCGCGTTAGCCAAGCAAACAATGTTCAATCGCAAACCTGAACCGACGGCTAAATCAGATCAATTGCAAAATGCATCTGCCAAGTTTCAAAATGCAAATTTTGCCGCGGCAGTTGAGCAAAACTTCTCAATGTTAGGAAAACACGCACCACAGGTTAATCACAAAAAATATCAATGGTTTTTCCTTAAAATCAAACTGAATCAAATCGCCAAAAGACTACTTGATATCTTTGGTTCAAGTGTCCTGCTGATATTACTTTCACCACTATTTTTACTCACAGCATTGGCAATTCGTTTCGAATCCAAAGGTGCGGTGTTATTCAGCCAAACCCGTGCTGGGCAAGACAATCAACCTTTTACTATGTGGAAATTTCGCTCGATGTTTAAGGATGCCGAAGCCCGTCTAGCCCAGCTGCAAAGTGAAAATGAAATGCGCGGTGGTGTGCTGTTTAAAATGAAACAAGATCCGCGAATTACCTACGTTGGCAAGTGGATCCGCACGCTCTCTATTGATGAATTACCACAACTTTGGAACGTGTTAAAAGGCGATATGTCATTAGTTGGCCCGCGTCCTGCATTACCTAGTGAAGTGAATCTGTATCAATTGTCAGATAGACGTAGATTAATGGTGAAGCCCGGCATCACATGTATTTGGCAAGTCACTGGAAGATCAAATATTCCATTTGATGAACAAGTTGAATTGGATGTTGATTATATCTACCAACAATCACTGGCTAAAGATATTCAATTGTTGTTTAAAACCATACCAGCGGTGTTATTTGCCCGTGGTGCGTATTAGGAGAAGACCATGCAAGCTATTATTTTTGCTAATCGCTCAGCCACAGAGTTAGCACCACTGAATCGTCAGTACTGTGCAGCACTGCTACCGGTGGCGAATAAGGCGTTAATTGAATACACCTTAGAAGACTTATCTTGTGCTGGTATTACCCATGCGAAGATTGTCATTGCCAATAAGGCGAGTGAAATTGAAGCTCACATTCGCAGTGGAGCTAAATGGAACTTAACAGTAGATTATTTTTTAAGTAAACCAGAAGAAGATGTCGATACCGTGCTGCAACGTATGCAGTTAGATATTAATCAACCACAACTAATTGTCCGTGGCGATATCATTCGAAGCCCTTGTATCGCAGAATTTATTGAATTTGCATCTCAATTTCCACAAACATTCGTTTCAGCATCAATGGAAGATAAAAACCCTGGATTAATTATGCTTCCGGCGGGTAAATCCTACTGTCAAAATCTTAATTGGCCTTTAGCTTCGTCAAAAATTGAACGAAAAATACCTATATATCAGGTATTACATGGTAAAACCTTTTATTTAGATACCCTTGAAAGTTATGTGTTTGCTAATCGATATATATCGAATAGAGCAGAAGAGTTCTCTTTAAAGGGTCGACGTATAATTAATGATATCAATACATTAGACGTACTTATTGAACCCAATTCCAAAACCCCAACATTCTTTAAACAAAACCTTCGCGGTATGATTGGTTCAAATTGCTTTGTCGATAAACAAGTCACATGTAGTGGTTCAATTATTATTGGTCAACATTGTTATATTGAAAACAGCGAATTAAGTAACAGTATTATTTTACCCAATACCTTTATTGGAAAGAATTTATCCCTGGTAAATAAAATTGTTTCTCAAGATTATATTATTGATATAACCAAAAGCACTTGGGTTCAGGTACAAGATCAAAACTTGGTTTCAGCCACTGTTGCTAAAACCATGACTAAAACATCACTATCAACTCAAATCACGGCTATGTTGCTACTTTTAGTTTGCCTACCCTTGGTTTTATTATCGTTAATTGCTGCTTTCATATTGCAGCCTAAACACCCTATTAAACGTTTTAACGCATATAGCAATCAACAATCAAACATTGAGCTTTACGAAATAGCCATAAATGCACCCTTACTAGCCAAACTGCCCCAGTTGTGGAATGTCATTAAGGGAGAACTCCTCTTGTTTGGCGCAAGCTCAACACATAATCAACATGCTCAATACGGGGTATTTGGCCCAGTACAACTGTTACTTGATAAAGATGCCCCAGAAGAAGAAGTCGAATTGGTTGAAATGGAGTTTCAGCTGTTAAGTCAACTCGGATACGTCAAACGATTATGGCAATTAATTTAACGAGTTAACGCCCCATACAAGCTATAAACTTGAGGATACAGATATGAAAACCATCATAACCTACGGTACATTCGATTTATTTCATTTCGGCCATGTGAGATTGTTCAAACGCTTGAAAAATTTAGGTGATAGATTAATTGTGGGTGTATCAACCGATGAGTTTAATGCCTTAAAAGGCAAAGCCGCATTTTTTAATTATCAGCAGAGAATCGAAATTGTTGAAGCCTGTAAATACGTTGATATGGTGATTGCTGAAACAGATTGGCGACAAAAGCGTAGCGATATTATTCGCCTCAATGCCGATGTATTTGCCATTGGCGACGATTGGGCCGGCAAGTTTGATGAGTTAAATGATATTTGTAGCGTCTTATATTTAGAGCGAACCCAACAAATATCGACCACTGATATCAAAAATAATTTAGCTACTCCTACTGCCACGATAATAAGCCCGCAAACGGCTTAATTCACGGTTTACTCATCTAACTAGGATAACCGCCATGAATGCAATTTTACTGTTCATTCGCTTTGCTATCACACAGCTTATTTATACCCTTTCTGGCTTTACTCCTAGAAGCCACAAAGCGGTGATGGGCTGTTATAAAGATAAATTTGCCGATAACAGTAAATACTTATTTTTACACTGGCAGCAGCAACAAACTCTACGCGCCATTTGGATATCCGCTGATAAACAGGTAGTAAAGCGTTTACAAACCCAAGGGCTTGAAGCTTATTTAAGATGGTCGCTGTTAGGTGTTTGGCATGCTGCAACCGCTAAATTTTATGTGTATAACAGCTATATTGGTGATGTTAATCAATATCTTGCTAAAGGCGCAGTTAAAATTAATCTATGGCACGGTTCACCATTAAAACAAATCGAATTTGATATCAGCAATGGCCCGCTATTTCAGGTTTATCACCCCGAAAGCCTTAGCCAAAAGTTAATGGCTAAAGTTCTGTACCATCAACAACATGTCCGCCCAAATTTAATGCTCGCCCCCAGTGATAAGGTTAAAAAACTGTTTAGCAGTGGTTTTAGAATTAGCGATGAGCAGTTTTTAACCTGTGGTAATCCCCGCACTGACTATTATCAGCGTTACAAGAGCAAAGATTGGTTGCAACTTAAGCTACCACCCAATACACGGCAAGTGATCCTGTATGCGCCGTCTTGGCGCGACAGCCATTTAAATACCGCAACCAACATTTATACTCAAGCTATCGACTTTGAACGTTTGTCAGTACAATTACAAAAGTCGAACCAATGTTTGTTGTTAAGATTACATCCCAATGAAGCCCATCTTGCGACTGAGCTGAGCCAATATCCGAATATTATTAATGTCACTTTTTGGGATGATATTTACGGTATCCTTGAAAAAATTGATTTGTTAATTACAGACTATTCATCTCTCTATATTGATGCCCTGCAATATTCATGTGAAATCGCTTTTTTCTTATTTGATAAAGCCCACTATCAAGCAGAATGCCGCAGTGAATATCCCTATGTGGCTAAATTACCAAAAGCGGGAATAGATTTAATCACCTTTAAGGATTTACAAGATTATTTGAATGAATTTGCAGATAAGCAAGAAGACTTAACGCAACGTGAAGCAATAAATTGGCTGCGAGGGTCAACAAGAAATCGTTTGATGAATACCTTTTGGCAATATAAAAGCCGCTGTGCTTTCGATTGCTTAGATGCATTTGTTCAAGATAAACAAATTGAAGCCACAAAAAAGCCCGCATAAATGAGCAGGCTTGTTTTGCAGCAATTAATTATTTTTTACGCCAGGTTGTGCCACTTGGGCCATCTTCTAACACAACACCTAATTCGTTTAAGCGATCACGTGCAACGTCCGCTGCTGGCCAATCTTTTTCAGTACGGGCGCGGTTACGCTCAACAATCAAGGCTTCAATTTCAGCCACTTCATCATCACTACCTTCACCTTTGAAAAAAGCGTCCGGAGTTTGACTTACAATGCCTAATACTGAGGTTAACTGTTGAAGGCTAACACCCAATGCCGAAGCGGCGGACATTTCCGTTAACTTAAGACGATTAATTTCACGCACCATGTCAAACAGCACTGAGTAGGCTTCAGGGGTATTAAAGTCATCATCCATAGCTGATTTAAACTTAGCGATGTACTCGGTGGCAGGTGCTGCCTCAACGGTTAAGTCTAAATCCTTTAGCGCGGTATATAAACGCTCTAATGCCGCACGAGCTTGTTTTAAATTATCTTCAGAATAATTTAGCTGACTACGATAATGGCCTGACAATAAGAAATAACGCACGGTTTCTGGATCATAATGCTCAAGCACATCACGAATAGTGAAGAAGTTACCTAACGACTTAGACATCTTTTCACGGTCAACCATCACCATGCCTGAGTGCATCCAATAGTTCACATAAGGCGTGTCATGGGCACAACAAGACTGAGCGATCTCGTTTTCATGGTGCGGGAATTGTAAATCGCTGCCACCACCATGAATATCAAAATGGGTCCCTAAATGCTTGCTATTCATTGCAGAACATTCAATGTGCCAACCAGGACGACCTGGGCCCCAAGGTGATTCCCAAGTAGGCTCACCCGGTTTAGACATTTTCCACAACACAAAGTCCATCGGATTTTGCTTGCCTTGATCCACTTCTACGCGGGCACCAGCTTGAAGTTGGTCAAGGTTTTGCCCTGATAGTCGGCCATAATCTTTATAAGAAGCCACACTGAACAGCACATCACCGTCTGGCGCAACATAAGCATGTCCGCGGTCTAATAAACGCTGCACCATATCAATAATTTCTGGCATGTGCAGAGTTGCTTTGGGTTCAAAGTCAGGGCGAACCATGTTTAGTGCATCAAAATCTTTATGCATTTCAGCGGTTAAACGCTCTGTTAACGCATCGCAAGACTCGTTATTTTCATTGGCACGTTTAATAATTTTGTCGTCAACGTCAGTAATATTACGTTGAAAATTAACCTCATAACCAATGTAACGTAGATAGCGCACTATCATGTCAAAAGATACGAAAGTACGGCCATGACCGATATGGCATAAATCATAAATCGTTACGCCACACACATACATCCCAATTTTACCTGGGTTAATCGGTTTAAACTCTTGTTTTTCACGGCTTATACTGTTGTAGATCTTTAACATCGAAGTTCTCTTGTATACAAGTTTAGTGGGAATATTGCTTGCACCGAGTCTACCATGTTGCACACGGTTTTGAACACTGCACTTTATGAGTCAATCAAGATAAGTTAGAATCGCGCAAATTATTTTATCTAGGTGAGAAAACATGATTACTTTACATACCAATTTCGGTGACATTACTTTGCAATTAGATGCTGAAAAAGCACCTATCACAGCAGCTAACTTTATGAAGTACGTTGAAGATGGATTTTTCGATGGCACGATTTTTCACCGTGTTATTGATGGTTTCATGCTTCAAGGCGGTGGTTTTACTGAAGATATGGGTCAAAAGCGTTGTAATGAAGCGATCAAAAATGAAGCAAACAACGGTTTATCTAACCGCAAAGGTACTGTTGCTATGGCACGTACTTCTGATCCGCATTCTGCAACCGCGCAGTTTTTCATTAACGTAAATGATAATACTTTCTTAGATTTCAAATCAGAAACTAGCCAAGGCTGGGGTTACTGTGTATTTGGCGAAGTGGTAGAAGGCATGGACGTGGTAGAGAAAATCAAAGGCGTAGCCACTGGCAACCGTGGTATGCATCAAGATGTACCATTAGAAGCCGTTATTATTCAAAGCGTATCAGTTAAGTAATGCTGACTGCTTTTGTGGGTGATTTGCACTTAAGTGCTGATCGCCCCGACATCACCCAAGCATTCTTACAGTTTTTACAGCAAGGCTTAGATAATGTAGAAACCCTTTACATTATTGGCGACTTGTTTGAAGTCTGGATGGGTGATGATATTGCCGAGCCTTTTACCCTAGAGATTGCTAGCGCATTAGCCCGCGTGGCTGAACAGATCCCGGTGTTTTTTACACAGGGAAATCGTGATTTCATGTTAGGGAAAGCTTACTGCAAGCAAGCAGGTATGACATTGTTACCTGACATCTTTGTCACTCAACTATATGGTGAATCAACAGTCATATTACATGGCGATAGCTTATGTACTCTAGATGTGGGTTACCAAAAATTTAGACGTTTTCGAAGTATTGCTTTGGTTCGTTGGGTTTATTCACATTTACCTAAACAAACTCGTTTAAACATTGCCGCCAAGATCAGACAGAAAAGTCAGCTTGGTAACAAACAAAAACAATACGAGATAATGGATGTCGAGCCAAGTGCCGTTGATAGCCTGTTGACGCAGACAGGATGTTCGTTAATGATCCACGGTCACACGCATCGTCCGGCTATTCACCAATTGCCCTATGGTTTAAAAAGAGTGGTTGTCGGTGATTGGTATACTCAAGGTAGCGTGCTAATGGTCAGTCCTGAGGGTTGTAATTTACTGCAATTACCCTTTGACGCAAATTAACCCCTACTTAAATCGGCCTTCATTACCATTCATGCAAACCTCTTAAACACGTTAATCGATAATCTATTCGACAAATAAAATACACTCCAGAAAGCCAATTTACGCGTCAATAGCGAGTCTATTGCAAGTAAATTTGACGCAGTTAGCATGTAAAAAATTGCTTGATGTGCATTTATTATATAGAGCTGCGGTTACTTAGTGGTTTTATGCAGCAACACCTCTACGGTTGGCATGCCACTGTGAAATCGAAAATCATTATCTTCAGCTAGGATTAACTCGGCTTCTTTAATTCTAAAAAATTCGACCCGTTCAGTGATATTCCCCCCAGCCACCTCTTCAGCCAAAGACAGATAGTCTTGATAATGACGCGCTTCTGAACGTAATAAAGACGTATAAAACTTAGCTAACTCATCATCTAAATGCGGTGCCAGCTTGGCAAATCGCTCACATGATCGGGCTTCAATAAATGCCCCGACAATCAATTTATCAATAATGGTTAATGGTTCATGGGTGCGCACATGGCTAATCAACTGCTTGGCATATTGCCCTGCGCGCATATTGGTATAGGCAATACCTCTACTGGCCATAATCTGCAAAACCTGTTCAAAATGATGAAACTCTTCTTTGATCAGGCGTATCATTTTGGAGAGTAAATCTGCACTTACCGCTAAATGCTGACTGGCAACAAGGTCTGCAGTAATATCGTTTTTCTTAACATCCCGATTTAAAAACGCCTTTGCATCTCGGGTCTGACTATAAACAAAATCTTCATAGGGTTTTGCCCATAACTTTAAAATATCCGCACTACTTTTCTCAATCGCGTATTTACGGATCATCATCATCGCAGTTTGTGCAGCTTTTAACTCACAATTGCAATGATCGATGAGCAATACGTGTAGTTGCTCTGGTTTTTTAGCCGCTTGTATCCAAGACTCTGGCGTTTCACAGCCTAAAAATGCATTAATGGGGGCAAGTAATTGCTGCATGAGTAACATTATCCTTTTCAATCTATATGGACATATTACCTAGCAAGTGTTTTTTTCTGAAGACAAAAACACAATACCGCTTGACGAAACGCTTTTTATGTTCAATAAATAGTCTAGGCGCTGTTAAATTTAACTAAACATTAACATGCGCATCAATCACCTTAAGTGGATAGACTTCAAATTGGGAATGAGGTCATTACTTAGCAACTTTACTACTCAATTTTGTAGCGCTAAGTATGTGTTGGACTGATTAAGGCGATTGTAAAGAGCTGTAGTCAGTTCGTCTGTAGTTTGGCGAACTTGTAGTAATGTGCTGAACAAGGATAACTATAATGATACTAAATCACTTAATGGGGCTTTACACTCATCCTAAACAAGAGTGGCAAACGATTGAAAAAAACCATGAGGCATTAAAAAGTAGCTTAAGTCATGTACTGCTAATTGCCCTCATACCTGCTATTTGTTCATATTTTGCGACAGCGCATATTGGTTGGAATCCAGGAGCCGGTGAGCCACTGTTTTTAACCAGTGAAAGTGCGATGTTTATGTCGGTTGGCATGTACTTCGGTTTAATTGCTGGAGTGATGGCATTAGCTTATTTAGCTTATTGGATGGGTAAGACATTTGATGCCAGCCCAACTTATACTCAAGCCGTAGAATTAGCTGCATATACAGCAACACCATTATTTATGGTGGGTTTAGCTGCACTGTATCCAGTTTTGTGGTTTATCATGGTCGTCGGACTCGTCGGCTTAGCTTACTCAGTCTATTTACTTTATGCTGGCGTACCTATCATCATGAATATTCCAGAAGAAAAAGGCTTCATTTATGCTAGCTCTGTGGTCACCGCAGGTTTAGTGTTATTAGTTGCCTTAATGGCATCGAGTGTCATTTTATGGAGCTTAGGCTTTGGGCCTATGATGCAATAGCCATCAACTGACATAATAGATTTTGAAATTGTTTTGTTAGATTAATCCCAATAAAAAACCAGTCATCAGACTGGTTTTTTTATTAGCTCATTAGCAACAAACTAAATCATTAATTACTTATATTTACGAAGAATTAATGTTGCGTTTGTTCCACCAAAACCAAAGCTGTTGCTCATAATGGTGGTTAACTCTGTTTGGCGAAGCTCACGAACAACAGGAATGTCTTTAGCTTGTTCATCAAGATTATCTATGTTGATGCTTGGAGCGATAAAGCTATTTTCCATCATTAACATACTGTAAATCGCTTCATGAACACCTGCAGCACCTAAAGCATGTCCTGTCAGCGACTTAGTTGATGCTACAGGCGGAATCTTGTCTTTAAAGACAGTACGTAATGCTTCTAGTTCACGCACGTCACCAACAGGTGTTGAGGTACCGTGTGAGTTAACGTAGTCAATCGGTGTATCTACATCTGCTAATGCCATTTGCATACAACGAACAGCACCTTCACCTGATGGTGCGACCATGTCGTATCCATCAGAAGATGCACCATAGCCAACCACTTCAGCATAAATCTTTGCACCACGCGCCAAAGCGTGCTCTAACTCTTCAACAACAACGATCCCGCCGCCGCCAGAGATAACAAAACCATCACGGTCTGCATCGTAGGTACGCGATGCTTTGGTTGGATTGTCATTATACTTAGTTGATAACGCGCCCATAGCATCAAAGCCCATGGTTAACGTCCAATCAACTTCTTCTGCACCACCCGCAAATACCATATCTTGCTTACCCATTTGAATAAGCTCAACAGCATGTCCAATACAATGCGCTGAAGTAGCGCAGGCTGAACTAATTGAGTAGTTAACACCTTTGATTTTAAAAGGCGTGGCTAAACATGCACTGGCTGTACTCGCCATAATACGTGGCACAATATAGGGGCCAACACGTTTTACGCCTTTTTCACGTAATGTATCAGCAGCCACTACTTGATTAGAAGATGACGCCCCACCAGTACCCACAACCAAACCAACACGGAAGTCTGAGTATTGTTCTTCGGTTAAGTTAGCATCGGCAATCGCTTCTTCCATTGCGATATAAGCATAAGCCGCTGCATCGCCCATAAAGCGTAATGCTTTACGGTCAATGTGATCCGCAGGGTTGATTTTAATATCCCCCCAAACGTGGCTACGTAACTTCATTTCTTCAAACTGATCTGAGTGAGTAATACCACTACGCCCAGCTTTAAGTGAATCTAGAACTTCTTGCTTGTTGTTACCGATACTTGAAACTACACCTAGACCGGTGATCACGACTCTTTTCATTATTTGATATCCATTTGGTAGATGTCGGCACTTAATTGCGGCAATAATATCTGTTTTAGTGCTTTTAAGTGGTCAGCTTTCCATAAACACAGGTAAAATAATGCCAATTATTCCTGTTTGAGTAAATTATTTTGAGTAAAAGCACCAATTTATTCATCGTAAATCATTATAAACAATACCTCCAGCAGCTTCTGCTGACAGAAAAAATGGTTGCAACCAATAACCTAGTCCATATTGGCCACATAGGATTAATGCAACCTGAACACCTTAATGATTTAATCTGTGCATTGACTCAGCAGCAGAATTTATCTGCACCTAGCGCCACACGTTTTCATATCAGTTTATTCACCGGACACACTCAAGCACAACAGAGTGAATTTACGCATTTTGTGGCCAAGCTAATACAAACGCTTACCCAGTTCGTTAAAGGTATCGCTGTTGCGCCTATAGAGGGTTGCCAGCGACTTGACCTACAAAACAACATCACCATCGACTGCTACTTTGGCTCGCCGATTGAACAGCTAAAGGCTATTGCAAACCACCGTCATACTGTTCAACATTGGTTTGTTGCCAGTAGTACGCTGCAGCCAATACTCAGGGATCACTTTTACTCATCCGCAGCAATGTGGCAACTTGGACGACTCAGCAGCGATAATGCGGCCCTGAGTATTTATGACATTGACCAACAAGCCGTGCAGCCTTTAGCCAACGAGTTAAAAGCTATCATCAAGCACAGTGGATTTCAGTTATTAGAGCAACACCAGACTCATTCGAATGTGGTTGATGTCATTGCATGCCAGGAACGCCAAACGCTAAGAAATCAGCAGCAAGCAAATTATGCTTATCAAGGCTTATTAACGCCACCATTGATTGCTGACACAATTGGCATCATCGGCGGCGGAATAGCCAGTGCATCACTTGCACTATCGTTAGCGCTAAGAGGTAGAGATGTCGTATTGTATTGCCAAGATGACATGCTGGCACAGGGGGCTTCAGGAAATCGCCAAGGAGCAATTTACCCGTTATTAACCCCAGAAAATAATGCCCTCAGCCAGTTTTACCAGCATGCTTTTTTGTATAGTCGCCAACGCGTTCAACGCCTCATTAGTCAAGGGTTCACCACAAGCCACGATTTTTGTGGTGTATTACACACAGGCTTTGATGACCGCACTAAAGCCAGATTAACCAAAATTATCGATGGTCAATCATGGCCTTGCGACATCGCCCAGCCCGTCTCACAGGCGCAGGCAAGCCAAATTGCTGGGGTTGATATTAATCAAAACGGCTTATTCTATCCATTAGGTGGCTGGATTTGCCCCCATGAGTTCGCTAAGGCATCGCTTGAACTCGCAGCAACTCTGAGTAATATTACCCTTAAATTGAATTGTAAAATTAAGCAGATTATCAAGGGTGAACAAGGCTGGGAGTTATATACCCAGCAAAATGCCAACGCCATTGCCCAGCACAAACAATTGGTACTGGCTAATGGTGAAACCTTAACCCAGTTTACCCAAACAGACCAAATCCCATTAAGCGGATTCAGAGGGCAAGTAAGTCATGTGCCCTCTCAAGGTCAATTAGCACAGCTCAAAACGGTCATTTGTGCCAATGGTTACCTCACACCAGCCCACGAACAGCTGCACTGTGTTGGCGCAAGCTATGTTAAAACGTCAGAAAATCTAGCATTTTGTCCAAAAGAGCAATATGAAAACGGCCAAAAAATGCGCCAAAGCTTCGCTAATGCCGACTGGCCACAAGACATTGATATCAGTGAAAATGATGCCAGAGTGGGTGTGAGAATGGTCAGTCGTGATCATTTCCCAGTAATGGGCTTTGCCACCGACATGGAAACATTAAACCAACGTTATCAAGTCCAATTAACCAGTAATGATAAACCCAGTTTATGGCAGCGATACTGGCAAAATACATCAGCACCAATCCATGATGGACTGCTTGTATTAGGTGGTTTTGGGTCGAGAGGATTAAGCTCAGCGCCCCTAGTCGCTGAATGTCTTGCTGCAAACTTGTGTGGCGAGGTTATGCCTATCAATCTTGAAACACAAACACTGCTAAGCCCTAATCGAATGTGGATGCGAAAGTTACTCAAAGGCAAAGCGATATAAATTGAATGCTATAGGCTTAAAAAGCTGATGCTTATTTGGACAAAATTTGGTTGGAAGATGACACCATGTACAAATGATCCCGTGAGACGCCGCTAGCAGCGTCACTGATGGCTGGGCAACACAAGAGTTAACTCGGAACTAGACAAAATTGGCTCAGAATGTGTCTTTTTATCAAAGTGTAAGCAGACCCAATTAAATATTCAAAGACGTCAAATTGATTACAATTGGCTTCAAGTGCAAATGCTCCAGCGAGACGCCGCAAGCACGTCCGTGTGGGCTTAACCAAAACATCCATGTTTTGGATACTCGCTGGCTCATCAGCACCTGAATTTTTGTCTCTTCGATTAAGCTTCATTGATGGTGTAGTAACACAAGAGCTAACTCGGAACTGGACATTTCCGAGTTAAAACATTCATTCTAATTCGTGAGTTTCACTACATTTGGCATGCAATTTATAAAGTTTTTTGTATTCATCTAGACCAACAACTATAGCTTTCTTAATTCTATCTACATCACCACCACAGACGTTTCTGCTTGCTGCTTTATTGATAGATTCAGACTCAAGAGCAACCAAAAGTAATTCGTCAGGCTCAGGTAATGCTTCTCTAGAGTATTTTTCTTCAACTAAATCACTATTTTTACGGATACTATCTAGCTGCCCAGAAAGTAAGACTCTTGTAACTTCTTTTATATTTAATTTAAGTTCATGCTCGTTGTTGGATTCTTTAATTTGTTTATATAAAAGCCAAAAATCATCTAATCGCTCATCTACTGTACCGCCACTACCAAACCCGCCTGGAAAACGGGCAGCTAACTTTAGGAGAAATATAAAATTTCCAACTCTTGCTTTTTTAAGGTCTTCAATAGATTTATCTGCTTCTTTTCTTACTTCTTTTAACTTTACAATATTTCCGGCAACGGAGAACTCTTGTACTTCAGATGCGAAAGAAATAATTAGACCTAAGACCGCAAATGCGATAACAACCGTAACAAATTCACCACCAGATATTTTTTCTGCATCTAATAAATCCCAACCAAAGAAAACACTAAAACCAAAAAGTGTAAATCCGAATAGTGAAAGTAATATTTTCAACTTGAAGACTCCTAGGAAATATAACGCCCAAAGCAGCGAGCGCCGCTTTTTGGCGTCCACTGCCTTTGTTTGTTATGCATTTTCACCAACTGACTCTACTTGTGTATTAAGTATCTGGCGCATCATTATGAGTGAAAATTTCACTCCGTCTTTTTCTTCGATCATATCCTTAAGATATATCTTGTTGTCGTCGTATTTTTCGGGAAAACGAATACTCATATAAGTCATGCGTTTTTTATCTGCTTCCCAGAAGCGATACTTCACTTCATCGTGGCCTGCATACTTCTTTAGAAAGCGGTCAAGCGTCAGACGTTCTCTCTGCCAATTAACTAGCTCTTTACTCACCCACACCTCATCCCATGTTTCAAATACGGGAAAATGATCGAGTATGTTACGCACGAACTTAAACAGAGGGCCTCCAATCTCAGATTCCATCGGAGGACGCTGCGTCTTTAGCGCTTCAAGTACATGCTTGAATGGCTCATAAGCCAAAAGCTCGGCATAAACCGCAAAGATGCTCGACACTTTGCCAAACCTATAGCAGTCCTCTTTTTTCCCAGAAACAATCTATCATGATCTCATCGTACAAGTCGTAAAATCGGTTGTACCCAAGACTGAGGAATAACTCTTCGGATTTATTAGGTCTAGCTTCCATTGCTCAATCTACCTAAATGCATTACGAGACTGTAGAATAACTCTAACAGCCAAATTCAATTAGAAAACGAGCTCCTGAAATCAATTCTAAGCGCTTTTAAGACACTTGGTAATGCATTTGGAACCCATAAAATAGGCTGTATTTTCTTAACAAAGAGTAATTCTACAGCCTCAACGCACTGCTAATAGGAAAAATAGTTGGTTAAAATTAGCGACGAAGGAGCAAAACCAACTGTTTTTTGTCCTTGTTTAACAGCTTGATACTTACAATTACACCAACACTAGTGAAAAAGCACTTAGCCAAATTAGCTGAAAACCATATGAAATACGCTGATGGATGCCAGGGTTGCTTTGGGATTTTACTGCTTTAGCCATAGCAAAAAGAGAATAAACAGCAGCGACAACAGAAACCAGTGAAAAAATACGGAAATATAATGGGATAATTTCAGTTGTTGGACTTATGGCAATTAATATTGGTGCAACAACTAACGAAAGCAACATGATAAAACCAGCCCAAGAATGCACCTTACAATTAAAAGTTGGATTCTTAGTAAATGGATCTGCGTCCATTGGGAAATAACCTGCGACCCAAGTACCAACACCATGAGCTATAACCAACCAACCCGCAACATTCACTAAAGTTGAAACATTTGAGAGTTGTGCCAGATACCAACCGAAAAAGCAAAATAGAAAACCAAGAGGATAATTATTAATCAAAGGAGACAATTTTTCAGTTGGGCTACCAGTTGCACCTAACTCACTACAAAATTGCTTAGAATGGCTGTAGCCAGCATAAAATCGACTTGCTACATAAACACCGATGAAGATCCAGATTGTTGCAATTAACCCTGAATAGATCGCAATACTTTCAAGCACTACCAAAATCCTTTTTGTAAACTAACGTTTAGTATTTATGCTATAGGAATTTTCTTTTTAACGGTAGTGGTATTTTGTAAACCTTTCGGCTAATTGTTTGTTCTGATTACACCTTTTAAGGTGGCTATCACGTCATGGGGCAAAACCAAGTCAGTATTTTAAAATAATCTTATTCGACTCAATCTTTAAAACCTGCTGGTTGAGAAAGAGTGGCACAGTTCATTATGGTGATTTGCGAGCCGATCATCCGACCCAGGGATGGGTCGGTTGAGGCACAAGGACTTTTTTATTTCAAAAGAGTGCTGCGAGTCGGTGAGTCAATGCCATGCTGAACTTATAAAGTACACCTCTAGATACATTCTTTGCTAAGAACGAAGTGCCATTTTCCAAACGAACCTTGGGAAAAAAACGACTGACAAAATAACTCGTTTTTATTCAACAATGATAGATAAACCTATATTTGTCAGGACATGGAAACAAAAAAGCCTGCATTTCTGCAGGCTTTTAGCACTCAATCGGTTAACGATTGTCCTTATGGATGACACTCATTGTGCATTTCTAAGTTAGTGCCGATATCTTTATTACGATTAGCTTTCGCATCGTCATTACGTAATTGCATAATGTGGTCTAAATACGCTTGGTCTACATCGTTTGTGATGTAGTGACCATCAAATACCGATGTTTCAAAACGCTTAATTTCAGGGTTTTCCATTCTCACAGCATCAACTAAGTCTGTTAAATCCTGGAAGATAATCCCGTCAGCACCAATGATTTTTGCAATTTCATCAGCATCACGACCATGGGCAATAAGCTCGTTAGTTGTTGGCATATCAATGCCATACACATTCGGGAAGCGAATTTCTGGTGCTGCTGAAGCAAAATACACTTTCTTAGCGCCGGCATCACGTGCCATTTCGATAATCTGTTCCGACGTTGTACCACGTACAATAGAATCATCAACCAGTAATACATTCTTGCCTTTGAACTCGGCACTAATTGCATTCAGTTTACGACGCACAGACTTCTTACGCTCTTGTTGTCCAGGCATAATGAACGTACGGCCAATATAACGGTTTTTAACAAAACCTTGGCGATATGGTAAATCCATAGAGCGAGCAATCTCAAGCGCAACGTCACAAGAAGTTTCTGGAATAGGAATAACCACGTCAATATCGTGTTCATCCCATTCTTTCTTAATTTTTTCACCTAACTTAGTACCCATGTTTACGCGGCTGCCATATACCGAAATATTATCGATAGTTGAATCAGGACGAGCGAAGTAAACAAATTCAAAAATACAAGGCGAGTAACTTGGGTCAACAGCACATTGGCGAGTAAATAACTGGCCATCAAGTGTCACGTAAATCGCTTCACCTGGTGCCACATCACGCATGACTTCAAATCCGACCGCATCTAAAGCAACACTTTCAGAGGCCACCATGTATTCAGTGCCTGATGCCGTTTCGTGCTTACCCAATACTAATGGACGAATACCAAAAGGATCGCGAAATGCCACTAAGCCTTGACCTATGATCATGGCTGTAACGGCATAAGCACCCCGCGTTTGTGCGTGTACTTTACTCACGGCATCAAACACTTCGTCTGCTGATAACGTTAAGCTACGAGTTTCTTGTAACTCATCGGCCAATAGGTTCAATAAAATTTCAGAATCTGAAGTGGTATTGATATGGCGACGCTTGCTTAACAAGCTTGCAGCTAATTCAGTAGTATTGGTTAAATTGCCATTGTGAGCCAATGAAATACCAAACGGTGAGTTAACGTAAAACGGTTGAGCCTCCGATGCACTAGAGCTGCCCGCTGTAGGGTAACGAACGTGACCTATACCGGCATTACCTTGCAAACGTTGCATATGCTTTGGTTCAAATACATCTTTCACCAAACCATTTGCTTTACGTAAGCGAAACGCATTTACATCAACGGTTACGATACCAGCAGCATCTTGACCACGATGTTGCAGTACGGTCAATGCATCATAAATGGTTTGATTAACTGAAGACTTGCCTACTATTCCGACGATACCACACATGGGTAAGGTTCCTCACTGTAAGGTGTTTTATAGTTTTAGATTTTGGGTACAAAGCTTGATGTGTTTTCCAAGTAGTCAAAAAACCACTGAATAACCACACCAAATTCGGGTACGAGTACTGATTCCTTCCACCAACTGGTTGAAGGGAAACCGGTAAATGCATCCATGAAAAATAGTAACGCGCTGACGATTAACGCCCCGCGAATAGCACCAAAACACACACCAAGTACTCTATCTGTACCTGATAAACCGGTTTTAGCAACGAGTTGACCAAGAAGGTAATTAACTAAGGCACCAATAATAAGCGTTGCGATAAAAAGAATAGCGATAGCAACGCCGTTGCGCACCATTTCATCTTGCATTTGCGATAAATGAACGGCGAGGTCGAGATAAAACTGACTGGCGATAAAAAAAGCCGCAAACCATACCACTAATGACATGGCTTCTTTAGCAAACCCACGCACTAAACTAATGAGGGTAGATAAGCTAATAACAATAATAATTGCGTAATCAATCCAAACCATTGAGATGGGGATCCGGGTAACCATTAAGACGGCGCGATTCTAACAGAGGTGAAGACTTTTCTCACCCCTATCGACCAAATTAATCATACATGAATAAGAACAATCAATTTGCACTATAAACAAATTGGCGGTAGGACGAATAAAATCCTACCGAATCAGACAATAAAAATCACAACCTAGAATCATCAACCACTATTTATCCATAGGATCGTAAATAACTATCTTGCCTTTTAACCCAGTTAATTTTGTGATTGCCGCTTGGCGGGATTCAAGTTTTTGTTTGGATACCTCTGGCCCTACAAACACTCGGGTCAATTTGCCTTCAACCGGTTTGGTTGGCAGCGTATAGGCGGTATAACCCGATAACCGTAATTGGGCGATTAACGCTTCAACATTTTTGGCGTTATTAAAGCCACCTAGTTGCAGTGTATAGCCAGATTTAATGATGCTTTTTTGCGTTTGAGTTTGAGGTTTCTCGATATCCTTTTTTGCAGGCTCTTTCACTGGCGGGGTTTTAGCAACCACAACCTCTTTTACAGTCTCGCTTTTTGCAACCGGCTTGCTGAGTGTGGCCGCATCTATGTCACCTAATGGCACAATATCGGCATTTTTTTCATTTAATTTGGTCTGATTGCTGTCTGTCTTAATATCAACACTGGCAATTTCAAGTACTTCAAACTCTTGTGGAGCATCATTATTTTGAATTTGATTTGCGGGTCGCAAAGGAATTTCAGTAAATTCCTCTACGACTTTGGCTTTTTTACCGTCCAAAAGATCAGGCAAAAAAATCACCCCAAGAGCGACAAGTACTATGGTTCCAACTAAGCGATTTTGAAATTGACGTTTCAAGATGATTTCCCAGTATTACATATTTGATTTAAAAGCAGCGACAGTATAAAAAGAGCCAAATACAATTACCACATCATCGGCTTCAATAGTAGTGCTAATCGATTGCCAAGCGGCATCCATATCATCAAAAGTGTTGATGTTTAATTTATTTTCAGTGGTTGCTTGTGCTGGTTCAACAGTCAGTAAATGGCGTTGCAATTGCGTTGAGGTTGCACCTCGCTCTGTAGATAAGGTGACTAAATTCCATTGGTCAACCACAGTTATCAGCTCAGCAAAAACACCCGCAATATCTTTGTCTTTTAACATGCCACAGAGGGCAATAACCTTAGCTGAAACATTCGCTTTTTGCGCCAGCTTTTGACGTAATTGCACGGCTAAATATTTTGCTGCATGAGGGTTATGGGCAACATCTAACAACACCAGCGGAGCTTGACTCACGCATTCTAGCCGTCCGGGTAATGTGGCTAATGCCAATCCGCGGTTGATATCTGAAATGCTAATTTGTGGCCAAATTTGATTAACTAAAGCCACTACACAAGCAGCATTGGCTAAAGGCAGTGAAGGTACTGTTAAAGACGTCAATTGCTGCGTTTTAGTCGAGAATGACCAGCTGTCACCATTGAGTTGATATTCAAACTCATGGCCCACTCTTAACAACTGACACGCTATTTGCTGTGCATACTCAGTCACTGAGTTCGGCAAATTGGGCTCGCCAACGACACTGATACAATGACTTCGGCACACGCCAGCTTTTTCTCGGCCAACTAACTCTCGCGTATTACCTAAATATTCTTGATGGTCTAAATCTATTGAAGTGATAATAGTTGCGGTTGAGTCAACCATATTAGTGGCATCTAAACGCCCTCCTAGGCCCACCTCTAAAATAATCACATCTAAATTAGCTTGTTTAAATAAGTACAAGCCAGCCAGGGTTGCGTACTCGAAAAAGGTTAATGAGATTTCAGCTCTGGCTTGCTCTATGGCCTCAAAAGCTTCAATAAACTGTTCATCACGGCAATCTTGTTGGTTAATACGCACACGTTCGTTATAGCGTAATAGGTGTGGCGAACTGTAAACGCCTACCGTTTTTCCGCTTTGGATTAATACAGACTCAAGCATGGCGCAGGTTGTGCCTTTACCATTTGTGCCAGCAACCGTAATCACCTGTGCAGGCGCTAAATCCATGAGTGCTAAACGCCTTGCAACCTCAGAGACTCTGGCAAGTCCCATATCAATTTCACTTGGGTGAATGGCTAATAAATAATCCAGCCATTGTTCTAGATTTGCTTGATGATCTGGCATAAGGGTTTTAATTGTATCCATCGGAGGTGGTTGCCTTAAATTGTATTAATCCAGCATAAACAAAGGCCCTAAGGCCAGCTTCGGCAAATCATATTGCTCTGGATAGGTAACATCAACTAAATATAAACCATTTGGCTTTGCTGTTGCTGCGGCAAGGTTTCGGTCTTTAGCAACTAATAATTGGCCTAACCAATCAACAGGCTGATTACCTAATCCAACTTCGATTAATGAGCCAACAATATTTCGCACCATATGATGCAAGAATGCATTGGCTTTAATATCGACCATGATATACATGCCTTGGCGGGTAACACGCACATGATGCACATTCCGAAATGGCGTATTTGATTGGCATTGTACTGCCCTGAAACTGGTAAAATCATGTTCGCCAAGTAATAGTTGCGCCGCCTGATGCATACGTGACTCATCAATATCACCATGATAATGACTCACGCCTTGGCGTAATATTCCTGGACGTAATGCATGGTTATAAATGATGTAACGGTAGCGTCTGGCTGTGGCACTGAAGCGAGCATGAAAGCTGTCATCAACTTCCTTTGCCCAGCGTACGGCGATCGTATCAGGAAGCTGGGTATTCACACCAAATGTCCAGGCTGACATTGGACGCTCGACATCGGTTTCAAAATGAACCACTTGACCGGTTCCATGAACACCTGAATCCGTTCTGCCGGCACACAGCACTTCAACTGATTTATTGGCAATATACGAAAGCGCTTTTTCTAATTGTGCCTGGACAGAATCGACTTCTGCCTGGCGCTGCCAACCAAAATAATTACTGCCATCATATTCGACACCCAAGGCTATCCGCATAACTTGACCCTTTCACTTTAAAATGGCGCGTATTTTAGCACAAAAAAAACGACGCATGTCTAAGCGTCGTTTTAAAAAAGTACCCTAATCTCAGGTTAATTTTTTCAATAAAGAATTAGCTTCAGCCTGCTGGCGAGAATTACCATCACTTTGTACTTCTTTTAACAGTGCTTTGGCGCTATCTTGATCTTCAATTTCAATATAAGCACGGGCGAGATCTAACTTGGCATTAACCGAGTTTTCTTCATCATCAACATCAACCATATTGGCATTACCCAACAATGATTCAACATCGCCCATGTCAACATCGACGTCTTTATAATTATCTGATACCGAACTGTCATCTTCATCAGCATCGTTGAGCAATTTATTAATATCAATAAAACCATTTTCACGCTCAAAATTAGTTAACTCGGCTTCAGATATCTGTGGTGAAGTAGCCTGCCCCTCTTCTTTGTCCAGCGCCGCAAGCGCTTGTTCTACGGTAAGCGCATCATCGTCTAATACAAAATCATCATCGGCAGTATAATCATCCGAGAGGGAAAATTCGGTTAAATCATCTTCACTTAAATCTATTTCGTCATCTTTAGTACTGAGGTTTGAAATGGACTCATCGTTGGAAGAAGACTTAGTTGCACTGTTAAAGATATCGGTTTCCCAATCCAAGATATTTTCTTGAGACTTTTTAGCCGCTTTCAAATCATTGAAAAATCCGGAATCTTTTTCAGCTCTAACATTTGTGCCTTTTATTTTATTGATATCCACATCTGGAACGGGCTCAGAGTCGAGATCCGATTCAAATGAAAGAGAGTCAAAATCTGCAGCATCCTCATCCTGTAATGCAGGTAAATCGACTTCATCAGCGCCCATATTCGCTAATAGTGCATCCAGCTCATTTTCAGCATCGGATAACATGGAATCATCAATTGCACCCACTGAACGAGTTGTTTCATCCGTGGTATCTTCAGCTTTTACTAACTCAGATTCTAATGTGTTTAGATCAAGTTCCTCATGGCTGGCTGCTGGCTCATTTGCCTGCTCTAACTCTGCAATTAAACCGCTTAAATCATCACTTTCATCATCGTCGAGCGTGTCTAACTGCAGACTGTCATCAGCATCATCTTCCATGCTAGCCAATTCTAGATCTGCCAACAATGAATCTAATCGATGATCGTTCTCTGGTACTTCGTCAAAATCGAGTGCTTCCTCAGCGATATCTTCTGCGTCAGCTGTTAGGCTAGTTAATAACCCATCTACATCATCACTTTGAACGCTTAATGGACTCTCTAAAGCGTTATCAGTCTCAAGCTCATTATCAGCAAGCACCTCATTGACTTCTGTCTCGGCGTCCTCTGGGGTTAGCTTGTTTGCATCACGATCTTGAACAGTTTCATCGATAGCCGATGGTTCAAGTTCCACTTCATCTAAACCTGAAATATCGTCATCTACCTTTTCACTATTTGCTGGCGCATCAAAACTCGCTAACAGCGCATCAAGATCATCATCTTCTGTTACGTCATCAGCTTTACTTGTCAGCTCATCATCTGATTCAAGTTCAGCGGCGATAGCATCGGCTAAATCCGCACTGTCATCGGCTGTGCCCTCTAGTGTGTCGGTTTCGGCAGAAGCATCAAAACTGGCTAACAGCGCATCAAGATCATCATCTTCTGCAACGTCAACAGCTTTACTTGTGAGATCATCATCTGATTCAAGTTCAGCGGCGATAGCATCGGCTAAATCCTCACTGTCATCGGCTGTGCTGGCTGGGGCTTCGGTTTCGGCAGAAGCATCAAAACTGGCTAATAGCGCATCAAGATCATCATCTTCTGCAACGTCAACAGCTTTACTTATGAGATCATCATCTGATTCAAGTTCAGCGGCAATAGCATCGGCTAAATCCTCACTGTCATCGGTCGTGATGTCTGGGGCTTCGGTAGGAGTATCAAAACTGGCTAATAGTGCGTCGATGTCATCATCTGCATCTACCTCAACTTCTTTACTTGTAAGATCATCATCAGATTCTAGTTCAGCGGCGATAGCATCGGCTAAATCTTCATTGTCATCATCGGCTTTGCTGTCTGGGGCTTCGGTAGAAGTATCAAAGCTGGCTAATAGCGCATCGATGTCATCATCTGCATCTACCTCAACATCTTTACTAGCAAGATCATCATCAGATTCTAGTTCAGCGGCGATAGCATCGGCTAAATCTTCATTACCATCGGCTGTACTGTCTGGCGTGCCGTCAGCGTCTTGAACGTCAAAACTGGCTAATAGCGCATCGATGTCATCATCTGCATCTACCTCAACATCTTTGCTAGCAAGATCATCATCAGATTCTAGCTCTGCGGCGATAGCATTGGCTAAATCTTCATTGTCATCTGCTTTGCTGTCTGACGTGTCGTCAGTATCTTGAACGTCAAAACTGGCTAATAACGCGTCAATATCTTCATCGGCTTCAGCACTATTTACAGCGTTTTCTGACTCTAACTCATCAGCCATATCGGCTATCGACTCATCCTTGTCTGATGATTCGGTTGCAACATCACCGTTATCTTCAACATCAAATCCTGTTAACAAAGAATCGATATCGTCATCATCGACATCTTGGCTATTTGGGTTGTCGACAGGTGTTTCTGGTTCATTGATGTCATCCGCTGGCATATCAAAACCCGCTAACAGGTCGTCAATATTATCTTGCTCCGTTGATGCTGATGATTGTGGTTCATCAATAATGTCTTCTGGCAGATCTTTGTCAAGATCCGCCAACAAAGCCTCTAAATCGTCTTCTGGCCCAGAAGAAACTGAAGGTTCAGCGACATCATTGTCATCTAAACCATCAAGTAAACTATCAAGATCTTCATCGGTTTCTAAAGGGTCGAGTTCAGAGTCTTGCTCTTCCATAGCTTCGGCCCAAAGATCGTCTAATGAAGTGACATCATCTTCCGTCTCAGGTTCCACCGATGTTTCAGGCTCTTCAATGAACATAGCCGACGCCATATCCATTTGCTCATCATCAATGTGCAGCTCAGTTTCTGGCTGCATATCTAAACTGTCTAAATCAAGAAGATCATCAATTGACTCTTCATCGTCACTGTCAAGGTGAACGGCTAAATCTTCTAAATCATTGTCATCGTTAGCATCTGAAACCGCTGTTTTTGTTTCTGAAGCCGTTTCAGATACTGATTTTGGCTCATCCTTTGCGCTTGAACGGCGACGCAGTATTAAAAAGATAATGCCAAAAAGTAACAAAATAGGTAAGGCTGCTGCACCGATTAGCAGACCAGTATTATTGGTCAAGTTACGCCAAAAATCAGTGGGTTGTTCAACAGGTGGTTTATTCGCTTCCTCTAATTCAGCGGCTAACATTTCATTTTTATTGACTAAAAGCTGCTGCTTTTCGAGTTGTAATTGAACATCCTCTTCCAGATTACTGATGATCTGACTAAGCTCTTCTACCTTTTGCTTTAATACTTGATTGTCACTTCGCGTTGCCATGAGCTGATCTTGCGCTCTAGCAAGTTCATCGGTCAGCATTAAGGTCTTGTTGTTGGCTTTATCGAGTTGGTTATTTAACTCGGTAATTTGATTGGTCTTGGCAGCATTAAGCGATTCATTATTGGCAACTTGACTAGGTTGTTGCGGCGTGATCTGTAACGGCTTTTCTGGTGTAAGGGGTTTGGCTTGAACTTGCTTAACGGCATCAGTGTTAACAGCAGGGCGTGGCGTCAATGCAGGTTTAGTTGTAGTTTTAGCGGTTCTGGCTAATCTGTCATCGCGTTCAGCACGTAATTTAGCTTGTGCTTTAGGGATGGCCGCCATCACTTCAGCAGACGGAATGATTAAAATCATGCCTTTTTCTAAGGTGTTATAGTTATTGCCACTGAATGCATGCGGGTTGGCATCAAATAATGCCGACATCACCTGATAAATAGTCACTTTATCATTCGGTCTAACTTTCTGAGCAATGCTCCAGAAAGTATCGGAAGGTGTTGTGGGACCATATTGCCGTGCTTGTTTTACCTCGCCATTGGGTCCGGTAATTTTAAGCGTATCGGCCTGTGCCGAAGCAATAAGCTGGCTCGCTGAGATTGCAGTGGTGGCACATAAAAGTAAACCCACCCAATATGAAGTACGAGATGTCATTCAGTCCTTCCCTTTTAGCACGAAATATTTGTCATCATGACAACTGGCTTTAGGTCATTTTTTTCTTTTGTTATATGCCATTAAATTTCGTTAGTTGTTATTGGTTAATGAAATTTTGGCAATTTAACGACTATAAACTAAGTTTGTCAGCCCTGCTACATTGAGGCAAGCCTAAAACTAAAAAAGCCCACAATATGCGGGCTTTTTACACTAAATCACTCTATTACCTGAGATAATAGTTAATTCATCGGTTACTTAATAGTAATCACGAATGAGAATTTCAGCAATTTGTACGCTGTTTAACGCCGCACCCTTACGAATGTTATCGGCCGTTACCCATAAATTTATACCATGAGAATGAGAAATATCTTTTCTGATACGTCCAACAAAAACAGGATCATGCCCTGCAGAGTCTGTTACTGCGGTTGGATAATCATCATCGTTTTCAAAAAGTACCACGCCTGGCGCATCACGAAGGACGGTTTTAATCGCTTCAGCGTCGACAGGCTCACGGGTTTCAAGATGAACGGCCTCTGAATGTCCATAAAATACCGGAACGCGCACCGCCGTTGGGTTTACGACAATTTCATCATCGCCAAAAATTTTCTGTGTTTCCCACACCATTTTCATTTCTTCTTTGGTGTAACCATTTTCCATAAATTTATCAATTTGTGGTAACACGTTAAAAGCAATTTGTTTTGGATAAACACTTGGTTCTGCAGGTAAGCCCTGTAATAACTTAGCGCATTGTCCAGCTAATTCATCGATGGCTTTTTTACCTGTACCCGATACCGATTGGTAAGTGGCCACGTTAATACGTGTAATACCAAATGCATCGTAAATTGGTTTTAAGGCGACTAACATTTGAATGGTTGAACAATTCGGGTTGGCGATAATATTGCGGTTACGAAAATCAGCAATGGCCTCAGGATTAACTTCTGGTACGACTAATGGGATATCGATGTCATATCTAAAGTGTGAAGTATTATCAATCACCACGCAGCCAGCTTCTGCAGCTATTGGTGCCCACTTTTCAGACACGTCACCACCAGCAGAAAAGAATCCGATTTGCGCCTGAGTCCAGTCGAATTTTTCCACATCAAGAATTTCAACTTGCTTACCATGAAAACTAACGGTTTCACCAGCACTGCGACTACTCGCTAAAGGAAATAACTTAGCAACCGGAAAATTACGCTCTTCAAGGATCTCAATCATTGTTTGACCCACTGCGCCCGATGCACCTAAAACGACAACATTAAATTCTTGAGACATATTAACGCCCGACTCCTAATAATCTTATTGAACTGACAATCTACCTAGTTTATTGAGCTTATGCTAGGGTTGAATAGTGAAAAGTGTCGTGATTTAGCTGATTTTTTCTCAACTGACTACACTTGTCGCAAAATAGATAAAGAATAGCTAATAAATAGCAATAATTACTGTGAATACCCCAATGAATGCAACATTTTTATGCAATCTGAACTTGCAGAAATTGCATTGTCACTGGCAGGATTCACTGCTAATGCACTAAATTCACGGCGATGAGTATGTTGTTTTCTGAGTAAATCGAACCCTGTTGCGGTATGAAATGACTGCCTGAATAACGCATCGTCATCACGAAGATCAAATACCAAACGGCACATTTTTAGCAGCTTGTTCTCATCTAAATCTGCGGTATTTAATCGCTGCTGAAACTCAAATGGAGGTAACAGTCCCATAAGTGATTTACTTGGGTCTTTTTGCAATAATCGGCATAGGGTTTGATATAACATAAAAGTCCCTCTAGCCTTGCCCTCCAAGCTGTAACCTGCAATATGAGGTGTGGCAAATTCGACCAAAGGCACCAACTCTGCGATGGGATTAGGTTCGCCCTCCCACACATCTAAAATGACTTTTATATCATCACGAGTTTGCTTCACTTTGATGAGGGCATGATTATCGATCACTTCGCCTCGACAACAATTTATCAGCCAAGTATTTGGCTTTAATGTATTGAGTCGTGTTTCATCAAATAAGTACCATGTCTTATGTGGCCCTTCTTTGGTAATAGGCACATGCAACGAAATCACATCGGCCTTGGCAATTAGCTCATCTAACGAGACAAATTGACGGCTATCGCCCTCGGCTTGTTTAATCGGATCACACAGCAAAACCTGTAAACCATAGGCTTCGAAGCATTTAGCTGCGGCAGTCCCTGTATTGCCCGCGCCAACAATACCTATTACTTTGCCTTTTAACTGTGTTCCCAGTCGCTTGGCAAGTTCTAGTAATGCGATGAAAGCAAACTCTCCTACGGCTGTGGCATTGCAACCTGGGGCATTTGAGAAAGCGATACCTCGTTGGTGCAAGAAATCTAAATCAATGTGGTCGGTACCAATTGTGGCGCTACCGACAAATAGTAACTTTGCCGCGTCTTCGATTAAAGTCTGATCCACTTTGGTCACAGAACGCACTAACAATACATCGGCGTCTTTTACTTGCTCAGCGGTTAAGGTGCGACCGTTAACAAATTCAATTTGGCCAAATTCCGCAAATAATGCCTCAACATAAGGCATGTTTTCATCAGCAACTATTTTCATGGGCTTACTACACTGTTAAATAACAAAAAAGGCGCACAATGCGCCTTAATTACATAAGATGATTTAAGCGAATGAATCTCTTAACGGAACTGTTAAGTTAAACACTAAGTGCTCTGCACTTGAGTCTTTACTGTCAGCACAGAAATACCCTTCACGCTCAAACTGATAAGCTTTTTCAGCAGGAGCTGAAACTAAACTTGGCTCAACCAAACCGTTTAACACCACTAATGAATTTGGATTAATCACTTCATCGACAGTGTCAAAGGCTGCTGGATTGGCATCGGTAAATAAACGATCGTATAAGCGGAACTCAGCAGGTTTAGCAGATGATGCTTCAACCCAATGGATCACGCCTTTTACTTTGCGACCATCAGCAGGATTCTTACCTAATGTTTCATCATCGTAGCTACAGTAAACCGTAGTCACGTTACCTTGGGCATCCTTATCACAACGCTCAGCTTTAATGACATAGGCATTACGTAAACGCACTTCTTTGCCTAATACTAAACGCTTGAAGTGTTTATTGGCTTCTTCTTTAAAATCTTCAGCATCAATGAATAATTCACGACCGAAAAATAGCTCGCGTGTGCCCATAGCTTCATTCGATGGATGAGCCGCAGCTTGAATGCTTTCAGGTTCCGCATGTGGATAATTTTCAATAACCACTTTAATTGGACGAAGCACAGCCATTGCACGTGGTGCATGGTCGTTTAGCTCTTCACGAATACAGGCATCTAACATACCCACTTCAACCAAGTTATCTTGCTTTGTCACACCAATGCGCAGACAAAACTCACGAATAGCGCCCGGCGTATAACCTCTGCGACGTAAGCCAGCAATGGTCGGCATACGTGGGTCATCCCAACCACTGACAAGGTTGCGAGTAACCAAATCGTTTAACTTACGCTTAGACATTAAAGTGTATTCAAGGTTTAAGCGTGAAAACTCATATTGGCGGGTACGGTTTGGCGCCTGAAAATCATCTAAATGATCTAATACCCAATCGTATAAACGACGGTTGTCCTGAAACTCTAAGGTACAAATCGAATGGGTGATGTTTTCCATCGCATCAGAGATACAGTGGGTAAAATCATACATTGGATAAATGCACCATTTATCACCCGTTTGGTGATGATGTGCAAAACGAATACGATAGATAATCGGATCACGCATACACATAAAAGGTGAGGCCATATCAATTTTTGCGCGCAGTGCACATTCGCCTTCTTTGAATTCACCATTACGCATTTTTTCAAATAACGTGAGGTTTTCTTCAACAGACGTATCGCGATATGGACTGTTTTTGCCAGGCTCTTTCAATGTGCCGCGATATTCACGGGTTTGTTCGCCGTTTAAGAAGCAAACGTAAGCTAATCCTTTGGTGATTAACTCAACGGCATATTGATGTAATTGGTCAAAATAATTTGATGAATAACGAATATCGCCAGACCATTCAAATCCCAACCAGCGCACATCTTCCTGAATAGATTTAACATAGTTAATATCTTCTTTTTCAGGATTAGTATCATCAAAACGTAAATTGCATTGTCCCTGGTAATCTTTAGCGATACCAAAGTTCAAACAAATTGATTTTGCGTGACCTATATGCAAAAAGCCATTTGGCTCAGGCGGGAAACGGGTGTGCACTTGGTTGTGCTTACCACTTTTTAGGTCTTCATCAATGATATTACGAATGAAGTTACTTGGACGTACTTCGGTGTCCACTTGACTCATGAAAATCCTCTTGGCACACGATGGCAATATTGTCAAAAAACAGATGATCCTACAGATCTGTAGCAGTTACAACTATTGCACAAAAAAAATAACGAAAAAAACAATAAACCCAGCAAAAGCTGGGTTTATTGGTCAAAATTTATCTTTTAATAATCCTAACTGGTAATAATTTTAATACCAGGAATAATTTGCTGGGCTTTTTGGCCTTTCTTCTTTAACCACATGAAGAAAACCACTAACGCCAGCATAAAGAAACCAATCCAAACAGTTGATTGTAATGGGTGCTTAGCAAACGTTGCGCCTTGATACACGACAGTCGCGGCGCCATATGCCAAAGCAAATGTCCATAATGCGGCGAAACGTGCCCATTTCATACCAAATTCATTCACTAGCGCGCCCATTGCGGCAACACAAGGCGTATACAGCAAAATAAACAGCAGGTAAGAAAACGCCGCAACCTGGCCACTAAAACCTGACTGTAGTGCACTAAAGGTTGATTTATCTACCGCTAACTCTTCTGCAGCTGTATCGATATTCTCAACACTTCCAACATCAATTGACAGTGGGTCTTCTGGGGCAATACCCAATAAGTTTTGTGGAATAGTTGTTAACGCCTCGATGAAGGTATCACTAAATGGCGCTAAGGTTTCATCACCTGAGTCAGCTGAGCTATACAAACTGTTGAGTGTACCAACAACCGCTTCTTTAGCAAAAATACCAGTAATAATACCTACGGTTGCAGGCCAGTTGTCTTGCTCAATCCCCATAGGAGCAAACAAAGGGGTAACTTGCTGACTGGCAACACTGAGTAGTGACTCTTGACTATCTTCATGGCCAAAGCTGCCATCAACGCCAATCGCATTGATGAAGTTAAGTAGCGTAACAACAATAACAATGGTTTTACCCGCGCCCAAGATAAAACTCTTGGTCCGTTTTACGGTTCGAGAAAATACCGCTTTGGCTCTTGGCATTTCATAGCTAGGCAGCTCCATGACCACTGCGCTGCTGGTTCCGGGTAACACAGTATGACGTAGAAGTAAGCCCGTGCCAATCGCCGCAAAAATACCAATGATATACAGCAAGAATACTAAGTTTTGGCCCGACTCAGGGAAGAAAGCCGCTGCAAATAACGCATAAACCGGTAAACGAGCACCACACGACATAAACGGTGCCATCATGCCAGTGACAATTCGCTCACGTTCACTGCCTAGCGTACGGGTTGCCATGATTGCTGGAACTGAGCATCCAAAACCTACAATCATAGGCACAAATGCTTTACCCGGTAGACCAATGCGGCGCATTAAGCCGTCAACAACAAAGGCGGCTCTGGCCATATAACCTGAGGCTTCTAACACAGATAATGCCAAAAATAATGCCGCAATAACGGGAATAAAGGTGGCAACAGTTTGAATACCTTGACCAACACCGCCAGCAAGGATAGTCACTAACCACTCAGGTGAGCCTATTGAGCTGAGCATGGCGCCAAAATGATCAACAAAAATGGCACCTGCGGTAATATCAAAAAAGTCGATAAATGAGCTACCGACATTGATACTGAACATAAACATCAAATACATCACCAATAAAAATACTGGTATGCCAAGCAACGGATGCAGTACGAATTTATCGAGTCTATCTGTCATGCTTAGGTGTTGACCGACATTAACCGAAGCCTTAAAAATTTGTTCAACAAAGTCATAACGCGTAGCAGCAACCATCACTTCAATGTCTTCACCACTGGCTTCAGCTTTTAATGTACAAGCACTGACAACCTCTTTGAGCTGACTACTGTCACAAGCTCCGCAGCCATTGCCATTACCAAGCATTGCAAGGGCACGGCCCCGACTCAAAGCAGGTAAAAGATGCAACTCGGATTGTTGTTGTAAGGTGATGACGCTTTGTTCAATTTCTGGGTGATATTCAAGTTGCAGTGCTTTTTCTGCTATTTCGCCATTAACAATAGATAACACCCCCGCTTTAACCGATTCAACATCGCTTAAATCGCGTGAGCAAACACAAATTACAGGGCAGCCTAATGCTTCAATCATGGCTTCAATATCGATATCTATTTGAAGTTTCTTTGCCGCATCTATTTTGTTCAATACCACAATCATCGGGATACCCAGTTCCCGTAGCTGCACTGTTAGGTACAAATGACGCTCAATATTAGTGGCATCAACGAGGTTGATGATGGCATCTACTTTATGTTCTGCTAGGTACTGTTGGGCGATTTGTTCATCTAGCGAGCAGTCGCAGCTGTTGCCAGCAGGCAACAAGTCATAAATACCGGGCAAGTCGGTTAAAAAAACCTCATTTCCCGCAAGTGAGAATTGGCCAGTTTTCTTTTCTACGGTGACACCAGACCAGTTACCCACTTGTTGGTTAGCACCCGTTAAGGCATTAAAGAGTGTCGATTTTCCCGCATTTGGATTACCTACGGTTACACAATGAAATTGTTTAGTCATGCTGTACTACCACCTCAATCACATCCGCTAAGTCTTTACGCATACAAATATGACTACCTCGAAGATTTAACTCGACACCAGAGCCCATTGGCGCTCTTCGCACTAAACTAAAGTGAGTATTTGGAGTAATCCCCATAGAAAGCAACTTACGCTTTACCGTTTGCGGAAGAGATAAATGTCCAATTTGACAAATGGTCGCTTTATCACCAGGGCTTAGCTCACTCAGTTTCATTCAAAGTCACCTTATACAACATTAATTACCAGACAATTCTAAACAAGCTTACACATTGAAAACTTTACCTAGATCAAAGTTTCAGTGTTAACGAGAATTATTTTCAATTGTATTTGGTATTATGTGATAAAGCCCATAGGAAAAGAAGTAATTTGTCGTGAATTTACTTAGCGGATTTCAACCTTTACGGCAAAGTGATATCTGCCATATAAAAGCGCAAAAGCAAATACGTTAATGTTTGATGGGTTAATGTTAATCTATACCGCAAACGGCACAATCAACATACTTGTAAAAGTAATAGGACTTATTAAGGCAAACGGTGTTTTAGCCATAAAAATCTTATTGTGGGTTAACGGGCTTTACGTTAATCAAGGAGCAGACCAAATTGAAAATCATCTACCCACTTACCGTTCAAATACGTGTGTTGTAAAAACTCGCCTTCTAATTTGAATCCCAAGTTTGTTAGCACCTTTTGAGAGGCTACATTGCGTCGTTCACACACAGCGACATACTTGTGAATATCAAATTGCAATCGTCCCCAATCAATTACCGCCTGTAAGCTTTCGGTTGCATATCCATTTCCCTGCATATTGGGCGCGATTAAATACCCCACTTCCATTCTTTTCGAATGAATATCTTGGCAATAAAACCCCGTTAATCCGACAAATTGTTTATCGAGAGTTTCAATAACTAAGGTGAGCCAGTGACCGGTTTCTAAAGACCAAGATGATAAACGTTGTTGAAAGGTTGACAGAATTGCTGATTCGTCAGCCAATTCACGAATATATTTATTGACTTCAACATCTTGGTTCATCATCAAGAAATTGAGCCAATCATCTTGTTGCAGGCTTCTAACTATCAACCTATCGCTATAAAGTGCAATATTCATCTATTTCTCATGACACAATAAAGGCGGCAAAAGCCGCCTTTTAAACATTAATCCTGGCTTAAATTAAGCCTGGATTAACAACTAACCTCGGCTAGTCACTTCTAGCAAATGATAACCAAATTGAGTTTTAACTGGACCTTGAACAGTATTAAGAGGTGCACTAAAAACAACCTCATCAAACTCTTTAACCATCATTCCAGGGCCAAAAGAGCCTAGATCACCGCCTTGAGAACCAGATGGACATGAAGAATAAGACTTCGCTATATCAGCAAATTCAGCGCCATTTTCGATTTGTTGTTTTAATTCGTTACATTGCTCTTCAGTGCTGACTAACAAATGTCTTGCTGTTGCCTGTACCATTCTTACTCCTACTTATTTTTAGATAAAGATATAAAGTGCCACATACCTTAACATAAATCGAATACGTGACACACTCTGTGCAACTAGTGTTTGGCTAACTCAGTCTCAACCCATTCAGCCACTTTTGTTTCCATCACAGCCATAGGCAATGAACCCGTCGTCAAAATTTGATCATGGAAACCTTTAATATCAAACTTATCACCTAACTTAGCTTCAGCTTCTGCACGTAGCTTAAGAATGGTTAGCTGACCCACCTTATAAGATAAGGCTTGCCCGGGAATCGCCATATATCGCTCCACTTCCGCAACAATATCAGACTCGGCCATCGGTGAGTTGTCTTTCATATATTGAATCGCTTGCTCACGGCTCCAGCCTTTTGCATGTAACCCAGTATCCACCACTAAACGCATAGCTCGTAACATTTCATCGGATAGCTTACCAAAATATTGGTAAGGATCTGAGAACAGTCCCATTTCAATGCCTAAATATTCGGCATATAACGCCCAACCTTCTTCAAACGCGGTATAACCCTGAAATCGTTGAAACTCTGGTACGCCGGTTAACTCTTGCTTAATTGCTATTTGGAAGTGATGGCCCGGTGCTGCTTCGTGTAAAGATAACGTAGTCATGCCCCACTTAGGTTGTGCTTTTAAATTGAACGTATTGATATAGAACACACCTGGACGAGAACCGTCAACCGCTGGCGATTCGTATGATGCACCAGCAGCAGATTGCTCACGGAACGCTTCAACCGGCTTGACGACATAATCGGCTTTAGGCATGACATTAAAGTAGTTTGGTAGTACTAGATTAATTGAGTCTTTGAGCACCATGTAGCCATCAATCAAATCTTGTTTGTCTGTGAAGAAATACTGTGGTTCAGAGGATAATGAAGCGAAGAAAGCCGTCAAATCGCCGGCAAACTTTACTTGTTCACGCACTTTGTCCATTTCAGCTAAAATACGTTTCACTTCCGACAACCCAATTTGATGGATTTCATCAACAGACATTTTTGTTGTTGTATGGCTGTTGGCTAAATGTTGGTACCACACTTTGCCATTTGGTAATCCCCACCATCCATCTGATGCTCTTGCGTTTGGCAAGTATGAGTTTTGAACATACTGATGAAGATCTGTCAAAGCAGGAATTAACTTAGTAGATAAAAAATCCTTATAATCTTGGGTAAGATTGCTTTTTTGCTCATCGGTGAAAGAGTCTGGTAATAACTTGATAGGCGAATAGAATAAACTGTCTTCAGGGTTACTCACCACTTGTGCCGCAAGCTGAGGGATCATTCTATCGACAAGCACTTTTGGTAAAACGACCTTGCTATTGACGCCCTCTTCCATACGAACTTGCGCTAATTGAAGCCAAGTAACAAATCCGTTTAGGCGAGACAGCCAGTTTTGATAATCCTCGACGGTGTTGAATGGCTGAGCACTTTCACCTGACCCCAATTGAACCATGGTAAATACCGTATTATAAAACTGATTCATAGGCAGGAAGTGTTCTGGGTAGGTTTCACTCATCAAAGCCATATCACGGTCATAAATAAACATACTGTAACTTAGCTTTAAATCTGACGGTAAAGCATCCACATCAATCTTTTTAGCCTGGGCAAAATACTTAGCATTTAGATCATGGCGGGCTTTAAGGTAGCTTTCGGATAAAGAATCACCGAACTGATCGTTATACTCGTTCACACCAACGAAAGTGGCATAAATAGGTTCTAACTTAAGTTGCTCCTGAAAAAAGTCATCTACCATAGTTAAATAAGCTTCTTTAGCAGAAACACTGACTTTCTCAGCAGGCATAGCTGCAGACGTACTCGTTGTAGTTGATGTTTGTTGAGCAGTATTATCGCTACAACCTTGAATCGAAAATAATAACGATATGCTGGCCGCAAGGAGGGTTTTATTCATTTTTATTGTTCCTTTTACACATGAATCAAAAATCATATCTATAATTAAAAAAGAATATTCAATGGAGTTACTCAATGATCTATTCTTTTCGCAATTCAGGTTTCCGAGATCCAGAAACGGGTGTTTACAATCAGATATATTTTATGGAGGTGTTTAATCGTGAATGGCATCGCCATTTACGAGAAAAACAAAGCTTAGCTTTATTGTATCTGTGCCCACACATTCATGAAACAGTAAAACAACCTCATTTGCTGGAATTATTTACCAATCAGGTTCAAGAAGCACTTTTACGCGCGACAGATTTAATAGCAAGGCTCGACACTAACCATTTTGCGCTAGGATTATTTAATGTTGATGAGCAAGGTACTGAAGTAGTGTTAAAGCGAATTGACGAACAAATAAAACTGTTTAAAGAAAAATATGGCAAAGACCATAACTTCAGTATCGCTTATAAACTCGCTGGCGGGATTTGTACCCCGAGTGATGATAAAAATATTGAAGCCTTGTTTGTACAAGTCGAATCGTTATCAAGCAAACTTGAGCAAGAACACGACCAACACCAAGCGCTAATTAACATCCATTAAAATATCCCCCTCTGATGCTGCAGTAAAAATTGCAATCAGAGTGATATCAATACTTATCAAACTATTTGAACAGTGCCAAATCAAACACTGTGGTTGCCATCACGCAATGAATAAAAGAATCTGTGGAGTACGGTTAATTGAATAAATATGCTTAAAATTGCCATGCTCAATGTTAATAGGCAACGCATCAATGTATCACCCCCATAAAACCAACACTGCAATATAAAATAGCAATAAAAAAAGCCCCTTTCGGGGCTTTTTTAGTTGAAGAACAAGTTATAGAGCAACGTTATGAATACGTGCTTTTTCTTTAATGTAAGAAATATAACTGTTTGCGCTTCTTGCGGTCTTCTTATCTTTCGATGCTTGAACAGCACGATTATAAGCTGACTTGTATTGCTTTAGACTTAAGTGAACTAACGCTAACTCAAACTGAGCTTCACCTGGATTATCAATCCCGGCGTCAAGCGCTTTCTCTAAAACAGGAATCGCTTCTTTGTATTTTTGATCAAGAGACAAAATACGCCCTTGCTTCAAATACAATTCACCGCTATTTCCTGCAGACGCTGCTTTACCATAATAGGTAGCAGCTTCTTTTAACTCTTTAGCATTATGGTAAAAACCAGCGAGAATATTAAGAGTTTTCTCATTTTCTGGAATTAAACCTGACTTCATGTGTTTCTCATAAATTTTAGCCGCTTTATAAGGTGAACCTTTTTGCGCTAACAATTGTGACAAACGAGTGATGTTGCCATCAGTCTCTAAGAAACCATTTTTATAAGCTAAATCATAAGTCGCTAGAGAACGATCATAATCTTCAGTCATCAGATAGAATTGCGCTAACTGAACCCAGAGACGCTTATCGTCTTGGAATAAAGGCACCATAGTCTCAAGGACTTTTACGGCGTCTTTATACTTTTTCTGGTTAAAGTATGCGGTTAATTTCATCTGATATAAGTTCTTATCAGGTGCTTCAGCTAAAGCTAAACCTTTGTCAGCAACTTCAAGTACTTTGTTCCATTCTTTTAACTCAGTGTAAGCGATACCTATACGGCGATACATTTGAGAATCAGCCTTACAGGTAAACTCCATCCACTTATAATAATATGGAATAGCTTCTTTAAACTTACGCTCTTGAAGTAACAAATCGGCATACAAACGCATTGTTGCAGCGTGATCTGTTCCACCAAGAATGTCAGCTTGAACGGCAGTCTTTAAATACTTAATAGCCGTAGACATTTGACCTTTTTCTGCATAGAAGTTACCTAACATACGATCGACATAAGCTTTGTCGAAATCGTTTTTAGCATTTGCTTCTAATAATATAGAAATAGCCTGGTCTAAATTACCTTCAGTATAAGCTTCAAAAGATTTTTGAACCTTTTTAGCCGCACTTTCACCAACAGCACGAGATTGACGTTTATCAATTTCACACTTTTCAGCTGCTATTGCGGTGCCAGCCAACATGGTACTTCCACAGACAGAAAGTAGTAGTGCTGTTGCTATAGTTGTAACGTTACGCATTATCTACCTCCCTTTTTCTAATGTGAAGTCAAGTTGAACTGTCATACCTGGTTGTTTTAATGGCTTACCATCAACAATCTTAGGCTTATATTTCCACTTCTTTAATGCACGAATTGCTTCGCGATCAAATAAGCGCTTTGGTTCAGCCTTGATAACAGAAACGTCATCAACACCGCCTAATTCGTTAATTGTAAATGTCAGTTGAACCCAACCTTCTTTACCATCACGAGCTGCTGCAATAGGATATTGAGGCTCGATACGAACAATAGGTGTAGCATCACCATCACGAGTCATCATATTGCCAAGCTTAAAGCCTGTAGATGCTGAACCCGCTTCAACACCACCCATATTGAACGACATATTCGTATCAATATTGCTTGAAGCATCTGGAGGTGTAGTATCCGGCTTCGGTGGTTGCTCTGGTGGTGGTGGTGGCTTAGGAGTCACCCTTGGTTTCTTCTGTGCCTTCGAATCCTGCTTATCCATCGTAATTTCAATAACAGGGGTCTCAGTCGACTCATCGTTGCGTTGTGCACCGCCGCCGACTAAGAATGCCATGAAGGCGAACAGACCAAAAGTCACTGCGGCACCAATGATGATTGATACGAGTGCTCTTAGCATATTACTCATTCCCCGCTGATACAGAAATTTTGTCGATACCGGCAGCTTTAACGTTATCAAGAACTTTAACCACTAAGCCATGCTGAGTGTCTTTGTCTGCTTGAATAAGAACAGCTGCTTCTGGTGCTTCAGCTAACATACGTTCTACGTTAGCTGTTACACGCTCGATATCAACCTGACGGTTTTCCATCATAATCACACCAGTTTTACTGATGCCAATAAAGATGTTTGCCGATGGTTTAGACGTAGCCTGTGATGCTTTAGGCTTGTTGTAGTCTAAGCCTGATGGCTTAACAAACGATGTTGTTACAATGAAGAAGATCAGCATGATAAACACGATGTCTAGCATCGGGGTCATATCAATTTGAGCTTCCTCTTCCATACTGGAATGCTTCTTACGTGCCATGTTCAATCTCTCTCTAGTGGTGAGGCATGCTGTCTTTTAGCTTTTCTAAACTGATTCTCATTTTTGAGTCTAAACGGGTGCTAAAGAAAACACCTGAAAGAGCTGCTACCATTCCTGCCATAGTAGGCATTGTGGCCATTGAGATACCAGCCGCCATTAAACGAGCATTACTCGTCCCCTGAACTGCCATCACATCAAATACTGAAATCATACCGGTTACGGTACCTAATAAACCAATCATTGGACAAATGGCTACTAGGGTCTTGATTAACAGCATACGTGCATTCAAATCTTGCTTCGCTTGGGACACCCAAGCTTCACGGATACGGTGTGCGTGCCAAGAGTGTGTTTCATCTCTGGCTTCCCATGCAGCAATAACGGCTTGATGTTGCTTTGGTGATATCCAATTCAGATACCAGTAACGCTCAAGCATTAAAACCCACATTAGGAAAAGCACAGCTGCTACCAACCAGAGGACGTCGCCTCCGGAGGCCATGAAGCCCCTGACGGAATCCCATATGTCCATCAGGATTAGCATCATTAGTCAGCCCTCTTCTCAGCGTGCTCTGCAATGATTCCGGCGCTTTGTTCTTCAAGAACTTGAACGATAGACTTGCTACGTGCAACAACTACAGCGTGTAATAACATTAACGGTAATGCAGCGATTAGACCTTGAACCGTTGTAATAAGCGCCATAGAAATACCGCCAGCCATCAATTTAGGGTCACCAGTACCGAATAATTGAATAGATTGGAAGGTTGCGATCATACCGGTTACAGTACCTAAAAGACCCATCATAGGTGCGATAGCAGCAATAACTTTAATGATAGATATACGCGCTTCTAAAGCTGGAGTTTCTTTCAAAATAGCTTCGTCAAGTTTTAACTCTAGAGTTTCAACATCAACATCTTTGTTGTTTTGATAAACTTGAAGGATGCGACCTAAAGCGTTGTTACCTGGGTTAGCAATATTCTTACGTTGGCTATTCACTTTACCGCCAATAACAGTAAGAGTGATTAAACGCTCAACCGCAATCAACATACCTAAGGCTAATAAAGCTAGAATGATATAACCAATTGTTCCACCAGCTTCTAAACGGTCTTCTAAGCTTGCTTTGTTAGTGAAGATATTCAATAACACGCCGCGAGCTGGATCGATATAGAAAGGAGCTGAACCAGAAGTTGTGCTTTCCCACGAACCAACAGCACTCACTTGGTAACCTTCAGGCTGCTGTGATAACTGCTGAATTAAACCTAATTCAGGCTTGAAAACAACATACTTACCTTCAGCTGTTAAGTTGAATGGACCAACACGGTGAATAGCAGTATTGACAACATTACCGTCAATAGCAGTTACCGCGCCGTCAAACTTAACAACTTTACCTGATTGAACCATTTCGAATAATTGAGCTTCCCAGAATTGCTCTAGTTCTTCAATTTTTGGTAATGATTTACGCGCACCAAGTTCAGCGATGAATGCATCACGACCAGGGAACTGTGCACTGATGTTAGATGCTGCAAGTTTACCAGCGAAATCACCGGCTTCACCTTTAACAACACCAAACATTTCACCCAAGTCACCTTGAGCTGTTTTTAAATCTTCTTCTAACTGAGCAATTTTACGCTCGTTATCTAAAAACGCTTGGTTAAGATCTTTACCACGTTGTTTTTCAGCTGCTAGAGCGTCTTTTTCACGTTTCAGTAGAGAAGCTTTGTCGCCACGTTCAGCTTGGAATTCTCTTTCACGTTTAGCGTTTGTTTTGCCTTCGTTAGCGCGGTCAACTTTCACTTGCTGTAACAGTTGATCAATAGTTTTTGGTGCATCTGCAGCAGAAACCATACCGGCTGTTAAAGAGAAAGTTGCAGCTACTAGCGCTGATGTAATTAACTTCTTCATTATTGTGCAGTCTCCGCAGCTGGAATTGGTAATGCGAATAGGTCTAGAGCGCCTTGCTTACGAGCAATACGAATACCTTTGGTGATGTCGCGTAAATAGCTGTCTTCTAACTTGTTCCAAGTTTTAGCTTCAGCGTCATACATCCAAGCTGTTTTTTGATCTAAGCTTTGTGCGTAAAGTGCAACACGACCTAAGTTAAAGAAATCAACTAATACTTCTTTACCATCAAGGTTTAGCTTACCAGTGTGAACTGCAACGAAGTTACCGTATTCGCGCTCAATGCTGTATGCATCAAGAATTAAACGATATTTTTCAGCTAAAGTAACTTCAGCTGTATTAAGAATGTTTTTTAAGTTTTCAACACGTTCTTTACGAACTTCAGTATTGAATGGTAAATCCAATTGAACAAACTGTTCTAAGGCTTCAACCATTTTAAACATTAATGGCACAACACCTTGACGTAAACGGTCAACACCGTTGATGTCTGTTTGAATTGCATCCATTGAATTTTGTTGATCAGCTACCAAACCAGCGACGTAGTCATTATAAGACTTCAGCGATTCGCGCTCATCAGCAACACTGCCATACTCAAACAACATGTCTTGAGCTTGGTCAAAATATTTGTCAACCTTTTGTTGTGACGCTGCAGATTCTGCGTGAATTTTGCTGTCCGCCTTTTGCACATCGGCAAGAGGATTTGCAACTACCAAGTTGCTACTAGCTAATGCCAGTGCGCCAACAAGTGCAGTAGCGATTTTTGTTCTATTGCTTACCTTGGACATAGTTCCCAACCAATTTGAAGTGAATTAAAAAAGTGTAGAAGTACAATTGTAAATGTTTGATAACAATGTTAATAAAACGTTAACAATGGTAAGTCCATCTTTCTCTTGTGATTGTTAGTTTTTCTTCCCTTTTCTATACCAGTTAAGGCATAGACCCGTTCGCATCATTTCACAAAATGTTGACCTGTGTCAACATTTGGGAACATCTAAAAGAACTGGAAAGAGGTGTTAGTCTGTCTTTTTAAATTGAAAGCTTATTTTCTATACATTGTGTATATAATTTGGGGCATTTTAAGGCTAATTTTAACGGTTTTAACCCACATTATCTTTTTGAAGGGACAATGTATAAGCAATCAGTTCTTCATTCTCAATCACCATTTCAGCTTTAACTAAACCGAGATTGAGCTTTCTAGTTTCACAGATAATACTGTCCAGCTTTTCTTCATCGACCGCAGCATTTATCAGTTCAGTAAGTCTTACTTTTGATGATGATATCTCTTGTTCAATAAAATTTAAGAATTGTTGTTTTTTGCTAATAGGCCAAAACATACCTTGAGTAAAAAATTGACCAACGTACATCATCAATTCGCTTTCTTTAGCTGTTAATTCATCAGTTTGAATGAGTGTTTTTATATCTTTATTTATATTACTTCTTATCGCTTCACATTCTTGATCTTGCTTTATTTTAATAACATCTTCATGTGTACTAATCTCGCCCATGGCCAAAATTAGCTTACTCATGTTTTGCAACAAACTTTGCACTTGAGGTTGGTTAATGAATTGATAAATTTTTCGATTTGTCTGTAATATCCTTGAATCTATATGGTGTAGTACCAACAAGCACTGCCCGTTTACTTTTAGCACTCGACTGATTTCAGATAATGTTTGTAATATTGAAGAATATTCTATTCCAAATTGTGATATGCAGAAATCGAACCTTCCTGACTCAAAAGGCAAAGCCTCGCAATTCACGCCAGAAATCAGTTCAATGTGGATCTTGCTATTTTTATGTCTTTTTTCATCCAGTTTGACTTGTGCAAGATCTACTGCGGTAATGTGTCCATTCAGTTCATTTTCGGATAAGCAATCTTGAATTAACAAAGGTAATGAAGCATTACCAGTGCACAAATCTAATACTTCGAAGTTTGCAGGAAGCTTAGTTGCGAATGATTCCCATATGTTTTTTAACTCCCCCTGATAGTTCTGTGTTAACTCCGAACCAAAAGAGGTCACATAACCTTGCTCCCAATAGTCTGACCAATGCTGACTCATACACCACCTTTAATCTTTTTTGAAAATAAAAAAGGCTCACTAGGAGCCTTTTTATTTAGTACAAATTATATTTCTTAAAATTAGAACTTAAGAGTATAGCTTGCACGGTACTCACGACCATAGTTGTTATATAGGTCAGGATTATCAAAAGTACCTGCTGAACTTAGTACTGGGTCTTCATCTGTTAGGTTGTTGATACCTAGTAAGATAGAACCAAAGTTACCAGCATCATAAACATAACTTAAGTTATGAATTAACCACGAGTCTAAACGACCTGTGTCATCATCTTCATAAGTAGATGAAGTGTAGTTAGAGTTCCAAGAAACGCTATGATCAGCAAGCGAGTAGCTTAATGTGATATTAGACTTGAAATCTGGAGAACCGTTCCAACCAGCAATGTCAGTTGCTTCAGAACCACCTTCGATTTCTTGAATATAATCAAGAACGAAGCTGTTATTCCAGTTGATACCGATATCACCAGCGCCAGTTTCAAACTTAGCGTTTAATGCAACGTCAATACCAGTGATTTCTAGTTTGTCACCGTTACCATAACCAGTACCAACTTCATTTGCACGACCTAAAGTACCACCTGGGCCATTTGGAGCGCGGTTAACATAGAAAGTTTCAGAAGTTGGTAAAGTACCAGCGTCAATACCACGCATTACGTTGGTGATTGAACGACGGCTAATAACATCATCAATGTTCAAGTTGAAGTAATCAACTTTTAAACCGATGTCATCAACGATATCCCAAGCAATACCAAAGTTAACATACTCTGAAGTTTCAGGACCTAGATCCTTGTTAGCGCGGATATAAGTATCAAATTGACGTGAAGCACAATCAGCATCTGAAATACCGTTAGATGCACAGAATGGATAATCGGTACCGGTATCAGCACTGAAAGTCGTTGCTGCATATAACTGATCTAATGAAGGTGCACGGAATGCTTCTGAGTAAGATGCACGTACAACAACATTATCAAGCGCTTGCCAACGAACAGAAGCTTTAGGTGCTACGTTGTTACCAAAGTCTGAGTAGTCATCGTAACGAGCTGCTAAGTTCAATTCTACGTCATCAACAATTGGTAATACTGCTTCATAGAATGCAGCCCAAACTTGACGGTCGCCACCAGCACTACCACCAATTAAGCCAGCTTCAGATTGTGCATCATACACTTCACTGAACTGTTGATCGAAGTATTCCATACCGAAGTAATGAGCGACTGTACCACCTGGTAAGTCGAAAGCATCGAAACCGATACCACCACTATACTGGTCAAAAGTAGCGCGACCTTGAGTTAAGGTTGTCGCTTTCATGTTGTTCACACCAGCTTCAGAACCTAGATCAATACCATTTTTTTGGTTATAAGCAAGGCCTGAGTAGCTTAAGTAGTACTCACCGATAGATTTGTTATCAGCGATATTGTGGTGATAGTAGAATTCCCACTGAGCATCATTTAATGCACTAATAGTACCACGTAAACCGGTTAAATAATCTTGGTTGTAGTCATCTACGATACCATCACGTGTTCCGATACCAACCCAACGGAAATAACCTGTTGTTTCAGCACCAAATGGGTTGTGAGGGTTAGTAGCAGACATGTTACGCCAAGGAGCTGCTGGAGGAGCATAACGACCGAATGAATTGTTTTGGGTGACCATTGCACGACCAAACCATTCTACATCTTCAGCAATTTCATAGTTAGCATCAACATAAACAGTGTTACGGTCTACAGATGCTTTGTTGTATGAAACGTTAGCAAATGCATACATACAGTACTCAGAACCTGGGCTCCAGTCTGTGTCAGCTTTTACTTTTGCGAATACATCATTACCATATTCGTTGATCAAATCGTCACATAAAGGAGAAGCTGCTGCTGAAGAGAAATCAGGCGCTGCTACTGTAGCACCATAAATACTCCAACCTGGAGTGTCTACGTATGCTTGTGAGTTTGCATTAAGTTGTCCAGCTGCAGTGTAGTCACGGTCTGCATCTGAAATACCTTTACGGTCTTGGTGGTCGAAAGAGAAAGTAATGTTACCTTTATCCATCTGATAACCAGCAACCACTGAGAATTCTTTACTTGTTAATCCGCCGTCTCTATCACGAGAACCGCCACCAACGTTGAACTCAATACCTTGATAGTTCTTTTTCATGATGATGTTAACAACACCAGCAATCGCATCAGAACCATAAGTAGAAGATGCACCATCAGTTAAAATTTCGATACGTTCAACTGCTGCCATTGGGATAGCGTTTAAGTTTGCTGATGCACCACCAAGAGTTGGTGAACCAGGGAAACGCTTACCATCGATAAGAACTAGTGTACGGCTTGAACCAGCACCACGTAGATCGATAGTAGCTTGAGATTGAGCAGAGCTACCTGAACGTTCAGAGAACGAACCAAATGAGTTTAAGTTACTATTACGAAGAGCATCAGCAACAGTAAAGTTACCTTCCATCTTCATGTCTTCAGTTGTAATTGTAGTTACAGGTGAAGCACCTTCTAAGTCACTACGCTTAATACGTGAACCAGTAACTTCAATACGTTCAACTTTTGCGCCATCTTCTTCAGCAGCGAAAACTGCTGGAGCAGTAAATGCAGCAGCGGCTGCACCGCTAATAAGTGCGAAGCGCACTGACTTAGCTAGTAAATTCTTATGCATTGTCTATCTCCCTGGACATATTTGTCTTTCTTATAATTCCAACAGTTCATTAATTGACATGCTGGTTAACGTGATTTGTAACACCTTTAGCCACAAAAACACATTTACAGCGCAATAAAATCACATTTGAAACAAGTAATCAACAATTGATGCATTGTAAGCGCAAAAGTTAATCAAGTTATCAACTTAAAGCTGTTCACTTTTATGAACGCTGGCGTCAAAATCTGCGATATATCACTTTCTTTTCAATACCTTAGCTAAATATATAATTATTTCTCACAAAATTATGCGATTTAACAAAAGAACAACAGCTGTAATAGCCTGTTTGAGTTGTCTGATGATGTTAGCTGCAACAAAATGGTTAACACTTGACTGAACAAAACAAGCCAATGCCGTTATTTACATGGGGAAATGACACTAAAGATGGATGAAATTTGACCAAAAAACTATTGAATATCACACAGATTAAGCAGTCACATTGCGATTGGAGACTTCATCAATGTGTGAGGGTTAGTCATCTTTATTTGAGAACAACAAAGCATATTAAACTGTTTTTTGCTATTGGTTTTTACTTGCAAAAGCCCCGCTATTAGCACCTAAATTGGCCTTATTATCGGCGCAAAATTCAATTCGACTGTAAGAAATACCCTCTCAATGGTGTAAATAGAATTTATTCATCTGTTAACTTAGTTAAGCTTTAATCACAATCTTAACGAAAACATTATATCAACAACATTTGCCCGTTAGAAAAGTCATCATAACTCAGTCCAAGTAATGAAAGTATCGGTTCAGCAATGGGCTTAATCTGCTTTTCAATGTAGTAGTCATAATCTAATATCCAGATTTTTTCACAAACAGGCTGTACACCAACTGTCGTCATCACATACTCAATTACAGCGCCTCTTTTTAACCAATTATTGTCTTGCTGATATTCAGCCATAAGCTTGGCAGCTTTTACATGCGGTGCAGATTTTGCCGTGTAATCTTCAACATTTCGTTTTAACCGTTTTTTCAAAACTAATTCAGAATCAAATGCCCCATGCTTTAGCAAGGCAACTTGAGATTGTAAAAACTCACTTACATCTTGCTGATTAAAAAAACGTTGATATAGCTGATATTGAATACGTTTTGAAAGCTCAGTCCAGTCACTTCTTACCTGCTCCATGCCTTTAAACACCATTTCAGGTTTATGGTGTTTATCCAGTTTTAACCCTACATAGCGTTTTTTACTGCCAAGCTCACTGCCTCTTAAGGTCGGCATAATAAATTGATTAAAATGACTCTCGAATTCTAACTCAAGAAAACTGGTCAAATTGTATTTAGAATCACACCATGAAGCCCATTTTTGAGTAATTTCCTCTGCCATCTGATGACCAATTAAATCGGCATTTGTTTGCAGCTCGTTTCCAAGCCAGACGAAAGTAGAGTCGGTGTCGCCATAAATGACTTGGTAGCCCATTTCTTCAACCCAAGCTTTTGTCAGCTTCATAATTTGATGGCCACGCATAGTGATTGAACTAGCAAGTTTAGCGTCATGAAATATGCACCCCTTTGAGCCCAGAACGCCGTATAACGAATTCATGATAATTTTAATCGCTTGCGACAAAGGCTGATTATGACTTTTTTTAGCCAACTCCCTTTGTTCGGCTAAACTTGCAATCAGTTTCGGAAGGATGGGATTGTTACGGTGAAATTTCGCGCCTAAAAAACCCTCGACAATGTCATCAGAATCGACATCTGACTCAGCAATTTTTAATCCTTCTACTAGCCCTTTGGGGTCGATTAAAAAAGTGCGAATAATTGATGGGTACAAACTTTTGAAATCCAGTACCAAAACATTTTTATAATGCCCAGGGATAGAGTCCATAACATACCCCCCAGGACTTTCTAAGCCATTACTGGCTGGCATTTGTGGTGCAACAAAGCCACTTCGATGCAAATAAGGTAAATATAAATGATAAAATGCGGCAATTGATGCCCCTACCCGGCCGAACTCTAGTCCCGTTAGCTTGGCTCGCTCAATTGCAAAAGGCAGTAATTGCGTTTTTTCAAAAATATCCCACACCAATCGACAATCGGTGAGGTTGTAATGAGCTAATTTTTGTTTATTGGTAATAAACATATCACTAATCTCACCACCACGATTTTCTACATGCGCAATCGCTTTGCCTTCGTCGAGTAAGGCTCGTGAGACAAACTCAAGTGAAAAGCTATCAAACTTATAAAACGCAGCTTTCAGCCAATCAATGCCATCAAGAACAACACGTCCGGGTAAATTTAAGGTTTCTGGGCGATATTTATCCTCTACTTTCCAAGATAACGCGGTGTCACCTCGACCAATCAACAGTGGAAGATGATGCAGCTGGCAGCGTTTAAATAACAGAGCTAAATCAAATACAATCACAGCCCAACCGATAATAATATCGGGATCAAACTCACTAAACCAAGCAATTAGCTCATGCAATAAAGCCTCTTCATCAGCAACCCAAATGATGTATTCCTCAGCATCGGGATAATCATTTGCCGTACCAATCATGATGACACGTTTGTAATTAGCCCCATATAAACCGACAGAGTAAAGTTCGCCTTGCATGCTGCACTCTACATCCAGGGAAATAACTTTGAGATTAAAGTCTTGCTCTAAGGCATCTGTAACAACGGCTTGAATATTTTTATTCAATAATTTAGCCGGTATCGCCCTTCTGGCTCTTGACGCATCTAACTTAGGTAAATTGGCTAAACTTTCAGTCCAAATGCCTTCAAACTGAATATCAAATGCAATGAAGCGTTCAATTAAATAGCGTTGCTCAGCGCGAATATCGGCCTCATACAAAGGCACACCGATATCATTCGCCACGCGTTGAAGTTGTTTTAAAGCGGAGCTTGTTTTCAGATAAATACCGCAAACACTTTGATGTTGAAAGTTGCACATAGCCAGAGAGGCCACTCTTGCTTGAGTTAGAAAAGGCGTTAACTTATCAATATCAATTTGCCGACAAAAACACACTAACTCTTCATGATGTAACTCAACTAACACTGGGCCACTCAAGGTTTTGACATAATATTGCAGCACTAACTGACCTTGGCGATAGCTCGCATGGCGTGTTAATACCTGCCCCTCTATTCGATTTAATGTTTTATTTGCTGGCAATAGTTTTGAGTTCAATTTTATTATCTGTTTTAAGCATTACGATTCACTGTTATTATGTACAGCATAAATCAGTCACGGCAGAATACATACTACTCATGCTAACCGATAAGGTAAAAACGCAAATTCGCACCATCTACAAAGACATTGCTTCTGCAATGCCGCAGTTTCGTTCGCGTCGAGAACAAAACTATATGGTGGCAGAAATTTCTAAAACCTTAGCGGGTGAATACGACAAGCAGCGTCGTATTATTGTGGTTGAAGCCGGTACAGGTATTGGTAAATCCTTATCTTATATTCTAGGTGCAATCCCTTTAGGAATAGCCAGTAAAAAGAAAGTCTGTATAGCGACAGCAACCGTGGCACTGCAAGAACAATTATTACATAAAGATCTGCCATTTTTTTTGCAACATTCTGGCTTAGATTTTAAATTTGGTTTAGTGAAAGGTCGTCAGCGCTATGTGTGTTTGGCTAAACTGGAAGCTATGATGGGTTCGCAAGATGGTTCTCAAATGGCGATGTGGCAGACAAAACCAGATCAAAGCCAGGTAGAACAACTGCAAAAATTACATCAAGATTACCATCAGAAGAAATGGAACGGCGAGCTTGATAGTTTAAAAGATCCCATTGCTGATTTTTTGTGGCAACAAATATGCTGTGACAAACACAGTTGCCACCGTCAAGTATCGGCTCATCATAATTGTCCATTTCATAAAGCTCGTGAAGATGTCGATACCTGGGATGTATTGATTGCCAATCATAGCTTGTTGTTTGCCGATCTTGAGTTAGGGGGTGGCGTTATCCTGCCCGAGCCTGAAGACATGTTTTATATTATCGATGAAGCACATCATCTGCCGATTGTTGCAAGGGACTTTTCCAGCGGCCAAGCCACTCTTAGAGGGGCATGTGATTGGTTAGATAAAGCCAGTAAAACGTGTAGCAAATTACAAAACCAGCTGAAAACCAATAATATTATTGCCCCAGTTCAAGCCATGCTTGATCACATTACCGAGATAATTAGCTTACTTAATCAAGTGGCTCATTTTTGTGACACTCAGCCTCAGTTTTTTGCTAACCCAGAAACCAGATGGCGCTTTGAACACGGTCAACTGCCGCAATCATTAACTATTCAATCTGAAAACTTGGCCACAGCCACAGGCAGTGGACTAAAGCAATTTAATAAAGTGGTGGCTGTATTATCTGAAGCCATTAAAGACGGCGAAGTGCCAAAACATCAATCCGAAGGTTTATTGTCTGAAACGGGCTTTATTCTTCAGCGCCTCGAAAACCTCCATAAAGTGTGGAAAATGATCGCCAAAGAAGACAGTAAAAAAGGCGCTCCCACGGCAAGATGGATTGAACTTATTACCGGTAAACAGCAGGATTATCTGGTTAGTGCATCCCCCATTGAAGTGGGTTTTATGCTCGAATCTATGTTGTGGCAAAAAGCCGCTGGTGTTGTGCTATGCAGCGCCACATTAAGGGCATTGAATAACTTTAACCATTTTGCCCACCAAGTGGGCTTAAGCACCAATGATGGTAGCCGCTTCTTAGCACTGCAATCGCCATTTGATTATGAAAATAATGCCACATTATTTATCCCTCAAATGGATAATGAGCCAACCGACGATGATTACACCGCAGAATTAGCCACTCAAATCATTGCCTTAATTGACGGTGAAATGGCTTCATTAGTATTATTTGCGTCTTATTGGCAAATGGAAAAAGTAGCTGAACTTGTCGAGGGAAAAATCCCTGCCTCGCAACTTTTTATTCAAGGCACTATGCCAAGGCAACAAATTTTAAGCCAACATAAAGAGCGTTGTGATGAGGGTGAGCCGAGTATTATTTTTGGCACGGGGAGCTTTTCTGAAGGCTTAGATTTACCCGGCGACTACCTTACTAACTTAATTATTACTAAATTGCCTTTTGCTGTTCCTACATCACCTGTAGAACAAGCTCATGCTGAATACGTTAAGGTTAAAGGCGGAAATCCCTTCTTACAATTAACCATTCCAGATGCTTCGCGCAAGTTAGTTCAAAGTTGTGGTAGATTACTGCGTAAAGAGCAAGATTACGGTCGGGTGACTATTTTAGACCGTCGTTTAGTCACTAAGCGTTATGGAAAATCATTAATTGATGCATTGCCGCCTTTTAGGCGTGTGATCGAGTAGGTATTTTTTTGGAATTATTGTTAGACCCAAGCCATCTTGCTGTTTTGGCTATTATTGGAATTGTTGCGGGTTTTATTGACGCCATTGTTGGCGGCGGCGGACTATTATCCATTCCAGCATTACTCGCCGTTGGGATCCCTCCGCATATGGCTTTAGGCACCAATAAACTGGCAGCCTGTTTTGGTTCTATCACTTCTAGCTACACTTATTATAAGCAGCAATTATTTACCCCCCATTTTTGGAAAACCTGTGCCATAGCGACATTTTTTGGCGCCATTTTAGGCTCTGGTCTGGTTTTTTTGATTAATGCTAACTGGCTTGAAAAGCTGTTACCTTTACTTATTATCAGCATTGCTATTTATACTTTATTCAGCCCCAAAGCTATGGGCGGACAACATTGTATGTCGCCAAGCAAAACACCTTCAAATAACCGCCAAGGGTTACAAGGGGTAATATTAGGCAGTTATGATGGCTTTGCAGGCCCCGGGATAGGCGCATTTTGGACGGTTTCATCGATATCGCTACATAAACTGCCGCTTTTAGAAAGCTGTGCATTGGCTAGAATTATGACATTGATAAGTAACATTACCGCGCTGGTAATTTTTGCTTTTGCTGGTCAGGTCAATTGGTTACTAGGATTATGGATGGGAGTTTGCATGATGGCAGGATCTTTTATTGGTGCCCGCAGTGCTATTCGATTCGGCATTCCTTTTATCAAACCACTGTTTATCATCTCTGTCGTTTCCATCGCGACCCATTTAGCCTGGAGCGCTTGGGTATGAACACCCAACAATTAATTCTAACGTTGAAACAGCAACTTGATCACATCGAACAAGAAGTGCTTCAACACGACCAACAGCTCGCCCCACAACAGAAAAAGACACTCGAACACGTTGAACGGTTTAACCATAATTTATTTGTTCAGCAAGGCGCGCAACTACTCCCCTGTGTTCAACAGCTGCGAAAAGATGTCAGCCAATTAGAAAAACAGTTAACCCTGAAGCTAGCCAAAAGCACTATTGAACTTAGCTGTCAACGCATTCAAGATAGGTTCACCGCCCTAAGACGGGCATTGTTAACTACAGGTTTGAACTTAAAGTCGGCCGAGCAGAAAAAAGCCAGTAATCGTGCTCGATATGCAAAAAAACAACAGCAAACATTACAAAACAGTGAGTTTGGTTGGATTGCAAATAATGTGATGTCTAACAGTCATCAGCTTTATGAAGAATTGAACAAGCATGTAAACTGGGCTAAAAAGTTTGAAAATAAAATTCAACAAATGGAAACAAATCTAGAGTTATGTCATGCTGCTGACAAAATTAGATTGCAAAATGACATCCTTTTAATGCATCGTCGTTTAGGTAAATGCCGCCAAGCCATTAGCTATATTGAAGAGCGGATACAGCACTTTGAGCGTCCGCGCCAGAGTTTTAATCGTTAAGGAGCAACAATGAAATCATTCGTCACCACCGGTGCTATTATGGCATTGCTATCATCAACGTCGTTGATGGCAGCTAACCTCACTATTCCTATGTCTTTTGAATATTTGGCGCTGGATGGGAAACAGATTGAAACGAACATGTTCAGCCACAAATCTGATTTAAAACTAGACAATGGAAGTCATAAAATCGCCATTAGATATCATGATATGGTTGAAGATGATTTCAGCGACAGCCAAAGCTTTATCAAGTCGGCCCCCTTTATTGTGACGTTAAATGTTGTTGGCGATGTGAATTACACTCTTTCGGCGGCAGATGGCGAAGTGATTAAACGCCCAAAATCGTTTGCTAAAGATCCTAAAGTGATTATCACACGAGAAGACAAAGGTTCGGTTAATTACTCAGTTGAACAAACTAATTTTGAAGAAGAGTCATTTCTTGCCAACATTTTTAATGGCAACAAAGGTAATGACGTTGATGCCTTATCTGTAAATGCCACTAGTAATGGGGTAGCTCCAGCCGCAGTAGTACAATCAGCAACACCTCCAGCATCGGCCACAGTCGCTGCAACAGCTGTTGCCACAACTGTTGCCACAACTGAAACTAAAACGGCTCAACCTATTAAAGCGGATAACCCAGCCCAAGCTGAGCAAATGTTGCAATATTGGTGGTTACAAGCCGATGAAAAAACCCGTAAAGAGTTTATGGGATGGGCTATAAAACAATTGTAATGACATAATGAAACTGCCTTTTGTTTATCACGCCAGCTATTCTCAGCTGGCGTTACCCCCTATGCACCGCTTCCCTACCGCTAAATACCAGCAATTATTTGAGCATGCTATTCAAGGCGGCTTAGTTTGCCCAAGTATGCATTACCAAGCTGAAAAAATAGATCTTGAATTAATCAAAGCTGTCCATGACCCTAATTATGTCAATGCCTTTATAAATGGAACAATAGAGCCCAAAGCAATCAGAAGAATAGGTTTCCCTTGGAGTCAGCGCTTGGTGGACAGAACCTTATATGCAGTAAATGGCACCTTGCTAACCTGCAAACTGGCGCTTGAACATCAAATAGCGGTGCATTTTACTGGCGGGTATCATCACGCGCACCGAGATTTTGGTAGTGGATTTTGTATTTTCAATGACTTAGTCATTGCAGCTAATCATCTTATTACCACTGAGCAGCTTGATACGGTACTGATATTTGATTGTGACGTCCATCAAGGTGATGGCACAGCAACCTTGTGCCAAAACCAACCGAACATTATCAGTTGCTCGGTACATTGCAAACAGAACTTCCCCTCCAGAAAACCTCTGTCGGATTATGATATAGAGCTTGATAAAGGGTGCGATGATAACGAGTACTTGTCTCACATTGGGAGCATATTGAGCTATTTAATCCAGCTACATCGACCGGATATGATTATTTATGATGCTGGAGTCGATATTCATGAGGATGATGATTTAGGTTACTTAAATATCTCAACTCAAGGCATTTTTGAAAGAGATAAGCTAGTATTGTCTATAGCAAAACAGCAAAACATTCCTATAGCCGCGGTGATTGGCGGAGGCTATAGTCGTCAAGCTGCAGCATTAACCCAAAGACACAGCCAATTGTTGATTGCAGCAAATCAGGTTTGGGTGTAAAAATAAAACAATGAACAATTTAGCCAGCCTTTAAAAAACAACAATGGCAGCATAAAAACATTTCAATGGAGTAACACCATGCATTTAGAATTCCGTAATTATTATGAAGTCTTACTGTTGGAAATCTTGCGCGATGAAGGCTTAATGGAAGAGTTACCTGAAGATTACTTGGCAGATCTTTGCTGTGTGACGTTAAATCAATTACCTGTCAGATACATCAGACACTTAGTTGATACTTATTTTTTTGAAGATTATAACGAACTTAAGCAAATGAAAACTGAAATAAGCACGGCATTAGAACGTTCGAGGGCATTTCTAAAAGCAAATTTGCAAAAAAGATTAAAAGAAGAGCAAGAAACTCAACAAACACAAACATCAGTAATGCCGTTAAAACACACTGAATAAGCTAATGACTAATTTGCATTGATGTGAAAGGTAAATCAGGAGAGTTTGGAGGCTCCCCTAGAGCCGACACCCCGGCACACGAGTCGCTTGCTGCGGTTGCTCCCTTCCGGGCCTGGCCGAGTTCACAAGTTATCGTTGCGGGGGGACCCTAGGGTCACCATAGTTTTCTAAAAAGGCTAAAACCTTATCTAGAACGCGGCGATTATCCCTTAACGCATCAGTGCAATCAACCCCTAAAGCCTGCCTTTTTACGTTTTCCCCACTAGTTGAACAATCATTACTCAATTGTGGTTTACCAAAGCAGGCTGTAAAACATCCTCTATACTTTATTTACGATAAAGATACCGACCTAAGCGCTTCGATATTTTTACAACACTTGCAGCTGTATCCCCTACTACTGAAAGGAGAACGTAGATGAGCCACATCTTACTTGTCACATTTTCCTTATATTTGCTGCTGGGGATAAATAAATCCATTAATGCCGGAGAGTTTGAAAATAATCCACCTCATGAGTTAACAAACCATTTCATGTCTTATACCCAAGCGGTCCAAAATTTTGACGCCGACACAATAAATTTCTCTCCGTCAGTAAGCATATTGAGTCATAGCGAAACGTATGACGACTTTGAGCATTACCCCTGGTCAACATTTCCCTCAGCACAAATTGGCATAAACTCACAATGGCAACTTTCAACCAAACTCAGCATCAATAGTTACTTTCAGCATCAAAGACATACCATTTACTCATTGGAATATGCATCAAATCACCCAGCGACAGAAAGGTTGCAAGAAAATGCATCGGGTCACAATGAATATACCCTGCTAGGCAGCGAAGTCATCATGCACCAATTACTGAGTAATAAACTCATTATTGGCGTGAATTATCAAATGACCCTACCTCTATTTGAACAATCTAACACATCAAATCAACAGCTCAGAACCTATATGAATTACCAACTCATCGAGAATTTAAATTTACATTTAGATTGGATGATATCTGCAAGTACCGCATCTTCGCCGCAAAACCCATTTACTCCAGTTAAATTATCTAAACAGAAAAGTGTTAATGAGATCTATTCTCAATTCATATTATTTTCAGTGAGTTACAAAATGTGATCTTAGTCACATATCTATATTTTCACCCCAAAAGCACACACTTCTGACAATCTTAATTACCATAGATTTGCTAATGTTATTGTTGGAAAAAAGTTTCGAAGAAAACTAATATCTTTACAAATAAACAGTTTAGTTAAGTAAAAAATTAACATGAGACATCAACATCATAGTTAAAGCGCTACTACTAAAGGAATAGATGGGCATAGTTCACAACTCTCGCGTCCTCTCGCTGAACTAGAGTGAGAGGTTAGTTAAACTGTCTATGGGTTAAAACCAAACACTTTTGGATGAACAACCGAAAGTGATAAAAATATTGCAGGGAAATATGATGAAACGATTCAATTTTAATACAACAGCAAAAGCTGTTTTTAGTGCAGGGATTTTATCCTTTGTACTAGCAGGTTGTGGTAGCGATGGTGTAGATGGCCCTGATGGTCCAGATGGTCCAATTGGCACCCCAATTAAATCAGCTACCTTTATCAAAAGTACAATTACAGAAGCTAAAGTAGACGACAGTAAATTATTATCTTTAACCTTCAAACTTGCTGATGCCAAAGGCGCAGCGATTTTTGGGTTAACTCAAACAGATATCGCTACAATTTCTTTTGGCCGTGTAGGCTCTGCGACTGAACTCGGCGCTGATGACATTATCAATCCAAACCCAGAACGCAAAATTTGGTTAAGTTATTTCAACAAAGATAAAGGTGAAGGATACTTCACGGGTTCAAGCTATTTTGACGGTTCTAAAAGCACATGCACTGACTGCTTCACAGACAACAAAGATGGTTCTTACTCTATAAAAATAGATAAAGCTATTGATACTCTTGAAAAGTATGACTTTGTTGCCGATGCAACAAATGGTATTTATTTATCAATTAAAACCACTAATGACCAATCTAAAACACTTGTCGACAATAGTTTCTTTTATTGGGTACCAGCCACTGACGTACAAGTAGAAAAACCCCTGCAAATCTTAGCTAACTCTGACTGCCAAACCTGTCATAGAGCTGGCCAAGCAGGCGAACTCTCTATGCATGGTAGCAAGCATAATACAGAAGAAGCCTGTTCATTCTGTCATACCGATTACAACCGCTACAGCAAACAAGATAAAGATGCTGACGGTAATGCCATTGGTGAAGCCTATGCATTTGATGGTTCGATTAAAGGTATGGTTCACAGTATCCATACTACGGCTAACTTAAGCAGTGATGGCGTATATCCACAAATGACATCAAACTGTTTGACTTGTCATAATCCGAATGAAGATTTCAATTTAACAGACAGCTGGAAAGCAGATGTGGATACCACAGCATGTTGGAGCTGCCACAGCCCAAGCCCAGCGGCTGAAGCTGCGGGAGTAAAAGCATCCCATAAACAAGGTGCAAATTGTTTTGACTGTCATGGTGGTGAAGGCCGAGGTCGTGGCGCTGAAAGTGCGCATTACTCACTAAACAGCAATAATTTAGCGTCAAAAATCAAAGTTAGCTTCAATTCAATGTCTGTCGCCGAAGATGAATCTTCCATTGCTGTTAACTTTTTTGTTAAAAATGGCAATGACGTAGTCACACTTAAGCAAATCGATCCTCGCCCATACAAATACGGTGGTTTTAATAGTGCGATTGTGATTAACGGTGTGCTAAATGATGACTTCTTGGTTAACTACCAAAAAGTAGGGATTAATCACTTCGTTGAACAAACTGATGGCTCTATTACTGCAACAATCAGTTCAAACGATTTTAAAATCAAAACATTACTGGATGCAAACTCAACGATCGCATTAAGCAGTCAACTTCATGTTTGCTCTAGAAAAGGTGTAATTGCAGATTGTAGTACAGAAGATTTAGATCTGAATAAGCAATCAGCGCCATATGTAACATCTGACACCTACTACTTTAATGTCGATGGCTCAAAAGTTGATTCTTCACCTCGCATGCAACATGCAGAAATGAAAGACTGTCAACAATGTCATACCACTGAGATTACACATCGCTATTCAAATGATCTTGATGGTTGTGCCTCTTGCCATAATGGCACTCGCTCAAACTCAAATTTAGCGATTAAAGTGCATTCAAAACATTATGTTTATGATTCAAGTGGCTCTTTATTCTTCAAAAAGACTGAATGCCAAGCTTGTCATGGCGATGAAGGATTCTCTATCCAAGGCATTAAAGCCACAGCTTCACCTGTTGCTTTTGGTAAAGATACCAATGGTGATTTGTTGGTCGTTTCTCCACAAACGGCGGCATGTGTGAGTTGCCATGTTCCTCCATACGGCTTAAGTGAATCAACAATTAGTCATATTGAGAATAACGGTGGCGTAATTGGTACTATCGAGAAGCTAGGTATTCCTGCTGCTGATTATGATGCGATGAATGTTCAAGAAGCTTGTTCTACATGTCACACAGATAATCGCATACTTGAATCTCACTCTAACTGGGGTGGGCATTAATAGGATAACGAGTGTTTTTAAGAGCCGCTCAAGGAGCGGCTCTGCTGTTTGATTCAATATTTATCAGGGTATAACTACCAAGTTAAATACCTCTTTATAAATAGAAAGATCAGCTTCACACTCTGTATAAACCAATAAAGCTTTATTCAAATGTATGCAGTAACCTTATTGATAGGAATACATTTTCCAACATTGACTTAGCTGAATAATAAGCACCATTTAGGCGCACCTTGCAGAGGAAACTGCCAGTTAAGATGATGTTTTACCTTTGCAGGGAAAATATGATGAACACAAAATACTCAAAAATTGCGCTGTTATTAGCAACAGCAACCTCTATGACACTTGTTGGTTGTGGTGGTGATGATGGTAATCCGGGTAACCCTGGCAATCCAGGTGGTGAACCCGCAGAAGCCATTACAGTGCTAAATCTTGAAATTACCAATGTTAGCTATACAGAGGGCAAACCTGTAGTAAAAGTATTTGCCACTAATGAAGACGACCTACCGGTTATTGGTCTAAAAGACATTGTCATTGAAAACGCAGCCCAGTTAATCCCTCAGGGTGCAGCGGGTGCTGGTAGCAGCGCTAATTGGCAAAAACTGGGCTCATCAAAAACGTTTGAAGATCAAAAGAACGGTAATTACATCTTTACCTTCGATACGTTTGACTCTGAAAAGTTTAACGCTGCCTTGACCCAACGCTTTAACGTGGTCTCTCCAACTTCGACATTGATTGATGGCGTAACCCCAGTAGCAGTCAAAGAAATTGTCCGTGATTTTGACGGCGAAGGCTACCAAGCAAAATACACCAAAAATATCGTATCGGCTGCAGCTTGTGCATCGTGTCATGCTGAAGGCGAGAAGATTTATCATAAAGCCACTTCAGTTGAAACCTGTATCACTTGTCATACTCAAGAGTGGGCTGATGGCCGTGGTAAGCCTGAAGTCGCCTTTGCTCATTTAGTGCATAACGTTCACAACTCAAACAAAGTTTGGGGCCGCAACGACTACACCGCAGAAACGGCTCATGCGATTGTTCAAGATAACTGCCAAACCTGTCACGTTGAATCTGAAGAGCTAACTGAATGGGGTAACTGGACACGTATTCCAACAATGGAAACCTGTACAAGTTGTCACACCAATATCGACTTTAAAGCCGGTAAAGGTCACTCTCAGCAGTTAGATAATTCAAACTGTATCGCTTGTCATAACGCCTCTTGGACCGAAGAAATTCATACAGGTCCATTTGTTGAGAAAAAAGCCTTTATTGACATGTATGGCATGAGTGCAACATTAACCGCAAATAAAGCTACCGATACAGATATGTCGGCGACTTTATCCGTTTCAATGTTAAATGCTGACGGTACTGCACTTGATGTTGCTTCGATGCTAAGCAAAATTCAACGGGTTGAAACCTTAACCAACGTCGGGCCAAACTTCCCAATAATGGGCTATAACCCAAGCCCTGGTAGTGGCTTAGCTAAAATTGCCAAAGACTTAATTAAAACGGGTCAGTTGCAACAAGGCGTCACCATTGAAAATGGTAACCTAAGCTATACTTTTGCTTCATTACCATTTGGTGCAGGTGATGCCGATACCGCATTCACTTTCATTGGTTTAGAAATGTGTAACGATGGTATTAAAGCCGTTGACTGTGCTGAAGGTGTTGCAACAACATCAATGAAAGCTCAATTAACACATGGCACATTATCTGGTAATGCACCCAGCTTACGTCACACTGATTCAGTAAACTTTAGCAGCTGTCAAAACTGTCACGGCGAAACCTTTGAAATCCATAAAGGTTACCACGCCGGTTTTGTGATGACAGAACAACTAGGCCGTGAAAACTCTGAAGGTCAAGTTGTTATTGGCGTAGATGGTTGTGTGACTTGTCACACGCCTGATGGCACTTATGCCTCTGGTGCAAACCAAGGTGCACTTGAAATGAAACTGCACAGTGTTCATGGTGAGCAAGGTATTATTAAAGATTGTACCCAATGTCATAATGACTTCAATCTTGATGCATTCAAGCTTAAAGGTGCATTAGCAACTGCTGGTGGTGGCGATAGCTACACCACACCTATCACAGCAACCTGTGCTTCTTGTCATGGTTTTGAAGAAATCAAAACTCACGCAGAAGGACAAGGTGCGGTGGTAAACGGTTCTTACCAACAAGCCAATGACGCAGCTCAACTAGAGTTCTGTTTAGCATGTCATATGCCAAGCGTAGAAAATCATAGCAAAATGAAAATGTAATTTGCCCATAGGGAGAAGCCCAAAGCTTCTCCCTGTTTCTTGGCAATGCGCTTTTTGATATCCAAAGCGCTTTTATGGACAAATTAGGAAGTCTACTAATGAAGACAAAAAACAAAACCAATTCAATATTTGCAGGGTTAATGTCAGCCGCCGTATTAATGGTGGGTTTGGCAATGCCTGCACATGCTGCGAAATGGGATGAAAAAATGTCGCCTGCGGAAGTCGAAGCGACCTTAGACACCAAGTTTGCAGAAGGCAAATACTCACCCAAAGGTGCAGACTCTTGCTTAATGTGTCACAAACGTTCAGAAAAGGTCATGGACCTATTCAAAGGCGTGCATGGGGCAATTGATTCAAGTAAAAGCCCAATGGCGGGTTTGCAATGTGAAGCCTGTCATGGTCCGCAAGGTTCGCACAACAAAGGTGGCAAAGAGCCGATGATCACTTTCGGGCCTAACTCGACTCTGCCAGCTGACAAGCAAAATAGTGTTTGTATGAGTTGTCACTTAGATGACAAACGTATGTCTTGGAACACCAGCCATCACGACAATGCTGACGTGGCTTGTGCCTCTTGCCACAGTGTTCATACCGCTAAAGATCCTGTGCTGTCTAAGCAAACGGAAATGGAAGTTTGTACAAGCTGTCACACTAAACAAAAAACCGATATGAATAAGCGCTCTAGTCACCCAATGAAGTGGAATCAAATGACATGTAGTGATTGTCATAACCCACACGGAAGCCTAGCTGATGCGGATTTAATTAAACCTAGCGTAAATGAAACTTGTTACGAGTGTCATACCGAAAAACGTGGTCCTAAACTTTGGGAACACGCGCCAGTAACAGAAAATTGTGTTAGCTGCCATAACCCACACGGTAGTGTGAATGATGGCATGTTAAAAACACGTGCGCCGCAACTGTGTCAGCAATGTCATGCCAGCGATGGCCATGCTAGCAATGCCTATTTAGGTAACACAGGTATGGGCTCGACGGTTGGAGACAATGCATTTACCGGTGGCCGCAGTTGTTTAAACTGTCACAGCCAAGTGCATGGTTCAAACCACCCATCAGGTAAGCTATTACAGCGCTAGGGAGTTAACACTATGAAATACAAATTAAACTTAATTACCCTAGCCCTGCTTGCTCCAGCCAGTTTTATGGCAACGGCCGGCGGATATGGGTTAGCCAACGCTAACACTGAAAATGTGAAATTTTCAGCATGGTCTTGTAAAGGCTGTACCGTTGAAGCAGGCACTACGGGCAGTATTGGTATAGGTGCCGGTTACAACAGCGAAGACGATATCAAATCGGCTAATGCGTTTAACAACGCCAATGAAGTTGCTGGCAAACTCGATGCAGATATTCAATACCGCGGCGAGAATGGCTATAGAGCAAATATCGAAGCCACTGATATCGGTATGGACAATGGTCGCGCCGATATTAATGTGGGCAAGTTAGGAACTTATAACCTTAATTTTAACTATCGCTCACTTGCCAGCTATAAATCAAATACCGCCCTTACCCCTTATCAAGGTGTGGGTGGAAATGATTTAACCTTACCAGACGATTGGGTCACCGCAGGTGCTAGTTCGCAAATGCCCATGTTGTATTCAAGTCTGAATCCATTTGAATTGTCACTTAACCGTGAACGCGCGGGTCTTGGGCTTGAATATCAAACGGAATCGCTTTTCACCACCTTTGTCAATTTTCAACGTGAAGAGAAAACCGGGATTAAGCAAGCTTCAGGCAGCTTCTTTAATCAATCAATCATGCTTGCAGAGCCGGTAGATTACACAACCGATACCTTAGAAGCAGGCATTAAATTAAAAGGTGACAATTGGTTTACTAGCTTAAATTACAATGGTTCATCATTTAAGAATGCTAATAATCAACTGAGTTATGATAACGCCTTTAACCCAACGTTTGGTGCTCAAACTCGGGGTTATATGGCACTCGATCCTGATAACGAAGCACACACAGTGTCATTGATGGGACAATTCAATGACTCGGTTACTGCTGTTTCAGGACGATTAATGGTCGGTCAAATGAGCCAAGACCAAGAGTTTGTTACATCTGGTTATGGCTATCAACTGCCTGCTGAGTCATTGGATGCAAGTGTTGATCTCACAGGGATGAACTTAAAGGCTGTCACTAAAATTAGTCGCAGCTTTAGAGTTAATGGCAGTTACGATTACAGCGACCGCCAAAACAACACTCAAGTTGAAGAGTGGACCCAAATTAGTATCAATAATGTCAATGGTCAGGTGGCTTATAATACGCCATACGACCACACCTCACACAGAGCAAAACTTGGCGCAGATTACCGCATCAATTACGGTTTAAAATTAGACGGCGGTTATCAGTTTAAACGGGATGAGCGTAGCTACCAAGATCGTGAAATCACTGATGAGAGTAACCTTTGGGCTCGTATTCGTGTGAGCAGTTTTGAAAACTGGGATATGTGGGTTAAAGGCAGTTATGGCCAACGTGACGGCTCAGACTATGAAGTCTCTGAATGGACATCAAAAGAGCAAAATCAATTACTGCGTAAATACTACCTTGCTGACAGAGACAGAAGTCAAATTGAAGCTCGTGTAAGTCATACCCCAATGGATGAGCTAACCATCGACTTTGGTGTTCGCTATGCACTTGATGACTACAATAATACCGAAATCGGCTTAACTGAATCTAAAGACACCAGCTATGATGCAAATCTAAGCTATATGTTCTCAGCAGATGTTATGTTTAATGCTTTCTACAATCATCAAACCATCAATTCAGATCAATCTGGTAGCAGCAATTTTGCCTCTGCAACTTGGCAAGCTGAAATTGAAGACAAAATTGATGTTATGGGAGCTGGCTTAAGTTACAACAACTTAATGGATAGTCGTTTACGTTTGGGCTTAGATTATAGCTACTCTGACTCTGATAGTAATACTCAGGTTCGCCAAGGTATTACCGGCGATTACGGTGATTACTTTGCCAAAGTACATAATGTTAATCTGTATGCACAATATCAAGCTACTGACAAAATGGGTCTACGTTTAGACTACAAAATTGAAAAGTACTTAGATAATGATGCCGCAAACGATATCGCCCCTGATGGAATATGGAATGTGGTTGGTTTTGGTAGCAATAGCCATGACTATACAGCACACATGGTCATGCTAAGCATGAGTTACAAACTCTAACCCGTAGGCTTAACTTCTATCAAGCCGGTATCTTTATAAAAAAGATACCGGCTTTTTTGTAAAGGTCTTGCATTACACCCACTGTTAACATTATATTAACAAATGAATTATCTTGTGATTAAAAATTGGGCACAGGGACTTGCCCAGTTTTGTTTTCAAACCGTTATATTTCCACCTATCTGGTTAAAACTTTCCCACTTATCGCGTAATTGTTCTGCGAACCGCGCTTGTCCTGAATAAGTTAATAACAACCCAACGCATTCTGCTGTGCACAATCCGCCTTCTATTTGGTTTCTTCGAAGCTGAAAACAAGACTTCATCGAATCAGACAAACTGACTTTTGCTAAAGAATGTAAGTAAGCACTACGATTGTATATTTTGCGAGCTTCTTGCCATGTGGCGTCAATAATAATCAGGTACTCATATCCAGCCAGTGCCGCTTTATTATTCTCATCAATACAAACGTTTCTCGACGGAACACTTACCTCGCCCATCTCATTTGTCTCGGAGTGAGGAAATAACAAGCCCACCGCTGTCTGTTCAATCAAACTTAACAGTGCCCTATCTGGGTTAACTCTATCCCATATAACAAGGTTTGCGGCACTTCCCAACACATCAAGTACCAGCTGGCCTGTATTGGTCTTTCTATCTCGCTCGCGTTGATGGGTCAGTAAAATTATCTTCATTTAATCCTATCTTGGTGGTGCTGATTTGTGGTGCTGCCATTTAGCGTCATTGACTACAAAACTTGGCTTTGTGCTGTCAATATTCTAAATGACGCAGTAAAAACAGCAACTGCCACACTGGGTATAGATGTTTAGCAAAATAACACAAAAGTTGAATTATTGTGATAATCACATTGCCAGCGGAATTAAGTTGTAAAGAGAGCGTTAGCAACAAGCCATAAGGTGATTTTTTAATCTGACTTAACGAATTACTTGGTTAAAATTATCGCCGGAGTTCAGTCTAGTCACTCGATATATCTCACATTAAAGGTGCCCATAATGCATATCATTTCAACTCAAAGTTCATCTGTTACTGCAAATGCACATTCAAGTGTCATTAACCTTGCTCAAAAAGTAGAGCGAGCAGAAGGTCAACCGCACGATGCTGCACATTCGATAAACTCAGCTAAAAAGGCATTAACGAGCGTTTCTATTAGCCCTCAAGCTCACTCTTTATTGGCTGCGGAACAATCCAAAATTCAATCTACTGCCGATGTGGATGTCAGTGCTAATCCATCGCCTGAAAACCCAATTGAAACCACCAAACCGGTCATTAAAGACAATGAAAAGCTCGATAATTATGTGCACTACAAAAAAGCCCAAATGAAATATCAAATCTATGCTGATATGGCCAATATTTCTTCTGGCAATAGCGATTCGATTAAACCTGCAACGGCATATTATCTATCGAACAATGAAGATGCCCGCGCATTTACCGTAAATAGCATGGCTCAAAACCATCAGGTTGCCATGTTAAATACCTATGCAGAAACGACAAAATCAGCCCAAAGCAATTCTATTAATACCAAGACATAGCCATCAAAACGATCAATATGAAAAAGTCATTTATTATCGCCATTTGGCCGTCATATTGAGGTTAAAACATTAAAGTTCAATTAGGAAAATCAATGAAGTTATTACCATTGGCAGGGATTGCTGTACTATCCAGCTTTAGCCTTCAAGCAGCCTGGTGGATAGAACCAACCGACCTATCTTTACGCGCCGACATACAACTTTTATCAGATAATGGCATCATAATTCAGCCCATTACCACTTATCCATTGATGTGGGCTGGAATTAAAAACGATCTCGATAACTCAGATATCGCCTCATTAACCAGCGCACAAGCCGATGCCTATCAAAGGGTCATTGCCGCTTATCGTAAAGATCATCAAGACCTGAACATCTCTGCCGGTTTTAATGGTGCAAATGATCGCGCTCGCTTCATAGGCTTTGGCAATGATTACCGCGATAAAGCGCAAGCCGAGATTAAAGTGGAAGTCACCCAAGATTGGTTTAGTGGCCGACTCGCAGCCAGCTATCATCATGACTCCATTGATGGCAACAGCAGTCGTTTAGATGACAGCTTTGCTGCGGTAATGCTGGGAAATTGGATTGCCTCCGCTGGCGCAGTGCAAAAATACTGGGGGCCAAGCTGGGACACAGGGTTAATTCAAACAAATAATGCACGACCATTACCCGGCATAACCCTTTCAAGAAACAATAGCCAAGCATTTGAAACCCCTTGGTTAAACTGGGCTGGACCTTGGACATTTACCACTAGCTTCAGCCAAATGGAAAGTGAGCGTCACGTCGCTAATGCACGCCATTGGGGCGCAAGAGGCACACTACGCCCGATATCAAAATTAGAAATTGGCGCATCTTGGACCATGCAATGGGGTGGCGATGGCTACGGCAATAGCCTGTCTGACTGGTGGGATGGCATATTCAACGGCGGCATGCCTGAAGGTGAAATTGAAAACGGCCAAGAAAACATGTTGGCAGGGTATGATTTTAGGTGGTCAGATACCGCGTTTGGTATCCCCTACGGTGTTTATTATGAACGTACCCATGAAGATTATCATCACGGTAAAAACAAACTGATCAACTCAGCTAACATGGGCGGTGTCGATTTTTATATCACGCAACTGTCAACACGCTTTTTTCTAGAATACTCTGATACCAAAGTGGCCTGCGGCATAGACCCTCAAATATACAACTGCCTTTATGAACATGGTTTTTACAAGTCTGGATATCGTTATTACGGTCGAAGTTTAGGCAGCACTTATGACAATGACTCAGAAACACTCGTTATAGGGGCTATTACCCAACTGGATAATCAGCAAACCTTGACCACTAAATTACGTTGGCTAAGATTAAATGTTGATGGCTCAGACAGTCATCCAGATATAGGTGGCAACCCTGTTTCACCGGGAAGATATGAAAGAGTTTATCAGCTAGATAGCAGCTATCATCGCCCATTGTTTGCTGGAGAACTAAAGCTGGGAGGCACTATTGGCTACAGTCAGTACCCACAAACACTGGACAGCAGCCAATGGGAAACAACGATTTATGCAGGTTGGCAACGGGATTTTTAAGCCACAAATTTAGGCCGCTTTTATCTTGCCTGCACCCTGTGCAGGCAAGGTTTTAGTGCTGTAAACGCTCATCAATAAAAGTGCACCAGGCATCGGTGTTTCGCTGAGGCACGGTTTTATCGCCTCTTATTCCTAACTTAAACTCAATAACACTTTGCCATTCGTCACTGCCTAAATCAGGCCCATGACCTTGGCCATCACCTGAAAGTAATTGTTTTTCAACTTGCTGATACCACACCTCAGAGCAATTAATCACTATCTTCTGCCGAACTTGCTCTTCGGCCATTTCCGGATGAGATAGAGAGTTATCGCAACCACTCATGAATAAAAACATTGAAAACAACACACTGCATGGCAAGGCTATGTTAAGCAACTGACTCTTTAATTTTTGCATATTGTGCTCCTATCAACCGCATACATTTAACCGCATAAAAGTAGGCGTGATGACATTTTTCAGCGTCTCAACTTGATAAAAATAAGCTAAGCAGGTTTGATTCAGCACTGGGCTTATTAATGCAAAAATCCCCTAGTGTAGAACCCTGTTCAATTAAGCTTTACCTGTGACTATGACATCTAAAGCAAAAATACGACTAAGTATTAAGCGACTATACAACAATGCAACAGTGCAACTGTGCAACTACGCAACTACGCAACTACGCAACTATGCAACTATGCAACCATGCAGCAACCATGCAACTAGCACGTTAGCTCTTGGTAATAAGCTTGTCGCGCCGATTAGTTGCAATTAGCTCAATAAGGCTAATAGATCGTCGGCACTGCCTTTCCACGGGCCTTGTTGTCCATCAGACAAAATCGCATCCGCTAAACCTTGCTTATGCTGCTGCATTGCCTGAATTTTCTCTTCAACCGTGCCCTCTGCAATAAGCTTATAAACGAATACCGGATTTTGCTGACCTATACGATATGCTCGGTCAGTTGCCTGACGCTCAGCGGCAGGATTCCACCAAGGGTCATAATGTATGACAGTATCCGCAGCCGTTAAGTTCAGTCCGGTGCCTCCCGCCTTCAAACTAATTAAAAACACCGCATTTTCACCTTCTTGAAAGGCATCTATTTGGCTTTGACGCTGCTTTGTTTGCCCGGTTAACTTACTGAACGGAATGTTTAATGTCGTTAACTCTTGTTCGATAAGGGTAAGCATTGAAGTAAATTGACTAAAAATAAGCACTTTGCGGCCTTCTTCTAGCATTTCTGGCAAATTTTGCACCAACCAGTTTAACTTGGCATTGTCTGTAACCTTTTGGGCTTGCTCAAGTTTGACCAAACGAGGATCACAACAGGCTTGACGCAGTTTAAGCAGCGCATCTAAAAACTCAATATGACTGCTCGACACGCCTTTTTTAGCAAATAATTCGCGCAGTTTTTTCTCCATCACCAAGCGAATAGATTCGTATAAGTTACGTTGATCTTTTTCTAATTCAAGTGATTGGATAATTTCCGTTTTTTCGGGTAATTCGGCCACAACTTGCTTTTTGGTGCGTCTTAACATGAACGGCGAGATACGTTGATTCAGTAGCATTGATTTCTCAAGATCGGCTTGCTTCTCAATCGGTCCACGAAACTCTTTATTAAAATAGGTGTGTTGCCCCAGTAAACCTGGTAAACAAAAGTCCATTAGCGACTTTAACTCACCTAAATGGTTCTCTAATGGTGTGCCTGACAAGCAAAGCCTGAAGCGCGCTTTCAAGGTTTTAATAACCTGAGTGACTTTAGCCTGAGCATTTTTTATTTGCTGGGCTTCATCTAATATAATGTGCTCAAAAACATGTTCATGATAAATGTCTTCATCTCGCATGATCAGCGGATAGGTTGTTACTATTACATCGTACTCTTCCAGCTTGGCTAACCACTGATGACGTTGGCTGCCATGGATCACCACCACTTTAAGGCTTGGGGTAAACTTTTCAGCCTCTTTTTGCCAGTTGCCCACTAAACTTGTCGGACAAATAATTAAACTCGGTTTGCGCTCGCTTACCGGCGTGTGTTGTTTTACATACAATAAAAAAGCTAACGCCTGAATGGTTTTACCCAGCCCCATGTCATCGGCCAAAATGCCGCCAAGCTGATACTCTTTCAAAAAACACAACCAATCAACGCCCTGCTTCTGATAATCTCGCAAAGTGGCATTGAGGCCGTCAGGCAAAGTGATGGGGGTAATCCCCTTAAAAGAAGCCAGCTTACTGGCAAGTAATCGGACACGCTCCCCATTCAGTAAACGCACTTCACTGGCGCTAAGATCGTTTAGCAAGTGGGCACGATTGCGTGGAATTTGAATCGCATCGGATGAATTACGATTAAACAGCTCCTGGATCACTGAAATAAGCGGTTTAATCGACTTAGCTTTAATCTTAATAAACCGACCGTTATCGCTGGGTAATATCAGCTCTTGTTCGTCATCGGGTTCGCCATGCTGCTGTAACCATCGAGCTACCAATGCCAATAACGAAATACGTTGCCCATCAATATCGGCATTTAATGACAATGAAAACCAGCCAGACTCATCTTCATCATCCAAATCGACATCAAGCTCAGCATCAATGATATTAAGGTCAAAATCACTATCAAAACGTACCACAAATCCACGCTCGACAAGGTCATCCGCGCCTTCAGTCGACAATTCAGACCAAGCAATAATGGCATCGGGCAATAAGCCTTGAGTTAAAAAGAAGCGTTTATTCTGGCTCATATCCACCAGCTCACTGGCCACCCGAGTTAAACCCATTTCGTTCAGAACCGCTAACTGTTGCTGCTCGACATCAACTTGACGATGGACTTGATACTGCACATTGCCTTTTTTCAATAAACTGATGCGTTCAAACTGCTCATTTGCATCAAAACGAACATCGCCGTAGCAAAATTCAACTCGCATTGCCGGTTGCTTAGTGATGCTATCGCTGCGATTAATTAACCCAAAGGTCAGGCGTGTTTCTACCGCTTGGTTAATCTCTTTAAATTCAATTTCACTTGGGATCGGTACTATTTTTGATGGGAAATGCTTTAACAGTGCATGGCTAATGGTATCAAGTTTGCTTTTCGGTACTGGGGGCATTTTCTGTAACAGGCTTAAACGCCCCACTGACAGATCGGTATCAATTAAACCCAACTTCAAATAATCCAGCTCAATAAATAATGGCGGCTCAGTGGCGATAAACTCCCAGTTTTCTAAACCTGGCATAGTCATTTGCATCTGAGTATGATTTTTATCCATCTCTGCCCAAATAAATTCAGGTACCACACCCGCGCACTCTTCCAAAGGAAAACGATTATCTTCCCAAAATGCCACTTGAGCTTGCATCATTTTCATCAATGCTAGGTAGCCAATTTCACCCTCTAAATAAACTTTGTTTCCCTGTAAGTTATTAGCAAACAGTAACCCAATAATTTGTTTGTCTTCTGGGCCTATCCACCAAGGAAGATGCAGACGTAAATCACTGATAATTTGCTTACTGCCGCGATTATAAAGGCCTTTTTTATTCAGTTTGCTACTTTTTAGCTCAACATATACACCTTGAGGATCGCTAGATAGACAATAAATAATTCTATCCGGTACCGTATTATCATCCTGTTTGACATGAGAGCCATCTAATTGGGTAAGCTGAGTTAACCATTGAGAAACCCGCTGTTCTTCCACAGGCTTATTATCAATTAAAGCCAGCAACGCTGCGGCAACATGCTTACAGTCTCGTCTAACAGGACAAGTACAATAAGAGCGCATAATCACTTTATGATTCACATTCACTAAACTGATATCTTGGCGATAAGGCTCATCTGCCGCGCCTTGCGTATAGGCTTCGATATTATGATTATCATGGCTGGCGCTAACCTCTAGCACTCGCCCTTGGATTAAGTAGTTTTGTGCTTTTTGCATTTGCGTGGCAGTAAACAACTTAGCCAATAAGTCATGAGATAGCTTGATAGGAAGGTTAAACAGTTTAGCCGACATTCATTACATCCAAGTACGCCGCTGACAATTATCAAAATAGCAGCAAAAAAGTTAACTTATCATTTTATGGAAGAATCAAGGCAATATCTATAACTATCGCCATTTTCTCCTCTAGCGATAACATCTTATTATGGTTAAAATCCACCAGCTTTGAGCTATATCACTTTAGACACTTTATAAGACCTTATGAAACTCAGTCATCGTTTATCCGAAATTATCAATATGATCGGCCCACAATACGAGCATATTTGGGATTGCTGCTGCGATCATGGATTATTAGGCGCACAGATACTGAAGCAAAAACTGGCAACAACGACTCACTTTGTGGATATCGTCCCCGAGCTTATGCAGCAGGTTGAACACAAGCTGCAATTATTTTTTCCACTTAGCACTGATATCACATCACACTGGCAAGTGCATTGCATCGATGTGGCGCGGTTGCCATTAAATGATTATCAAGGTCGACAGCTGGTTATAATTGCTGGGGTTGGCGGAGATTTAATGCTACAAATGGTGCAACAACTGATAAGCGCGCATCCGTCATTGAGCTTAGATTTTCTACTTTGTCCGGTACATCACGTGGCAAAACTCAGGGCCATGCTTAATGTAAGTCAATGCCAATTGATTGATGAACAGCTTATCTGCGAAAACCGCCGTTATTATGAACTGCTTTACGTTAGTCAGCCATCAGCTAATCAGATAAACCTAACATCAGCGCCCTTAATCAGCTTATTTGGCGATAAGATATGGCAAAGCCATTGCGCTGAACAATCGCTAGTTATCCAGCGTTACCTGAACAAGCTGCTTAAACACTATTCAAAAACAGCCAACACTAAATCGGCACTGGATAGCCGCGTCATTGAAGGCTATCAGCAAATTGCCGACAGCCTTTAAGATCTCATCTAGGCAGACTCATCCCAGCTTGGGATAATAACTGGATATCAAACAGCCGTTGCACCGCAAACAGTATTGAATCTACTTGCAACAGGCCAGCGATTGGCAGGTTATTCCGCCTTGTTATCTTCAACGTGCCACTTTGAAGATAACCAATTGAATATGAGTGCGTTAAACATCTGTTATTCAACTCATCTCTCGAATTGAGCTTAATTAGCGCAAAGCTTGTTCAATGTCATTAATCAAATCTTGCACATTTTCAAGACCCACTGAAATTCTTAACAGATTATCAGTGATCCCAGCGGCCAATCTGGCTTCTGGTGTATAAGGTGAATGGGTCATTGATGCTGGGTGCTGGATCAAAGACTCCGCATCGCCCAAGCTGACTGCAATAGCAAACAAGCCAAGACGATTTACAAATTTAATCGCATCTTGTTTATCGCCTTTCAATTCAAATGCAATCACTCCACCAGCTCGTTTCATCTGCTTGCCAATAAATTTATGCCCAGCATGTTTAGCAAGTCCAGGATAAAACACCTTGCCAAAGGCCGGATGTTTGTCTAAATATTCAGCCAAAATTTCTGCATTATCACAATGTCGTGTTAAACGAACATCTAAGGTTTTCAATCCACGTAAAATAAGCCAAGCATCGTGCGGCGATATCACGCCGCCAAAGTCTTTTAATATTTCATATTTCAGTTTATGTAAATGCTCACTACTGCCACACACTATGCCTGCAATGACATCACCATGACCATTAAGGTATTTAGTCGCGCTGTGGATCACCATGTCGATCCCCATTGCCAGCGGTTGCTGCAATAACGGCGTCATAAAGGTGTTATCGACAATCGATACCAACTGATGTTTTTTAGCAATTTTTGCCATCGCCGCTAAATCAAACACCTCTAAATGGGGGTTTACTGGTGTTTCACAAAAAAGCACTTTGGTTTGTGGGGTGATAGCCGCCTCTACCGCAGCTAAATCGGCAAAGTCCACTAAGGTGGCGTGGATGCCTAATCGGCTTAGCTGAGTGGTCATTAATGCAAAGGTACAGCCATAAACCGCTTTAGAGGCCACTAAATGATCTCCCGCCTGCAGATGGGTAAGCAATGCACTTGATACCGCAGCCATGCCAGAAGCACAGGCGGCGGCATCTTCTGCACCTTCAAGCAGCGCCATTTTACGTTCAAGTTCTGAAGTGGTGGGATTACCTAAACGGGTATAAATGTAACCGGCTTCATCTCCGGCAAATCGGGCGCCACCCTGCTCGGCGCTATCAAACACGAAAGTGGCACTTTGATACAAAGGAGTCACTAATGCCCCGAAAGCTTCCCGTTGATGACCACCGTGAATAGTGATCGTCGCTAAATCCCAATTGGCTTGCTTGTTGTCTTGCATTTTATTCTCCTTGCTCACTTTGTTATTGTCGTTTTAGAAGTGCGAGCCAGATTTAAGATACAGTGGAATAAGATATAACCAAGATGGATAAGACAAATAGTCTCAGCGCAAGATGTAAATACAATGTTACAGAGTGGTAGTGCAATGCTACTCTGATAAGTCAATAACGTCGTGGGTTCACCAAGAACAAACTAGACTCGTCTAAGTTCACTTTACAAGCGAACCATGAAATTCACTCACCGACACGCACAAGTATATCCCTATAGCTCAACCGCCCCGTCCATGAGGCGGACGGTCGGCTCACAAATCATCATGATTCACCTTCGTGGCATTGCCTCAATCAGGTTTTAAATAGACTATCAGCGGTTAGTTGCGGCAGGAAAACCAAAGAAAGTGGCTATTATTGCCTGTATTAGAAAGAGGGTTGTGATCTTAAGCCTATGTTAAGAGATAGCGTTTTATGGGAAGTGCCAAAAGTATAAAATTAACTCTTGACGCCATAGTCTCTTGTTATGTGCCAATTAACACTAAAAGTAAAACTCTATTAATGGCTTGGCAAAGAAAACCACCATAGTTAAACCTGCTACTGAAAGCATCATACTGAGGAAAAGTACAAGCGCAGAGCCTCTCAATATCATATTGAATTTCCACCATCCAATATTTTCTATATCAATCTTTTTCACTTCCCTGATATAAGTTTGGAACAGTAGAAAACCAGCAAAGAAAATTAGAAACCCTAAAATGAAAAATTTGAGAATAATATCCATACTCGTGACACAACTTCCTTAGGCATAATCTTATTAGTGACCCGAGATGCTATTTAAGCTACGTCGCCTGCACTTGACTTCATAAATAATGACACCTTATTGGCGAAGTAAAAACAGAGCCACCCATTTTTTAAACAAGTAACATAACTCGTTTTTATAGCTTTGGCGAGGGTTTTGCTCGATGTTCTCAATTCATCAATTTCAATTTATGTAGTTAAAAATTAAAGTTAAATTAATGATTTACTCATCATTTGCAGAAATCGGCACAGCAGAAAATCTTGATTTCAATCAAGTATAAGAAAGATGGTGGTTTGTCAGGAATAATTACTTAAGCGCACAGCCAACGTTGGCAGTTTGATGCACCTTGTCGTCGCTTTAGCTCTAAATGCTCACAATATTCTGTAATAATTATGGGTGGCCTTGTTTTACTTGGTGGCCTTGTTTTACTTTGGTTTTGGTTAACGCTATAAACTCACAAGAGTTTATTTTAGTCTGTACATACTTGGTTATCAGCAAGTATGTACAGACTAAGGGTACCGAAATTTATTTGTACTTTTGCGATTAAACAGTATGAATAGAGGCTTTAGTTATTAACCCGATTAATGGGCAAAACCTTGTTTTTTAAAACGTTAGTTAAAGTATTGGCTAAAACGTTTAAAAGCGAAACGCTGCAAGCTATATTTCTCCATATTTAACAGCCGTTTATATTCTACAATTCGCTTCTACGCACTACTTTTCCTGTACTATAAAATTTAACCGGTGTTGTGTTTTTATTTGCTTCTGACGGTTTAAATTCAGATTTAGGCATTTCATCAACTTGACTTTGTGTCATAAAGCCTTCGGGGGTTGAGCTAATTAACGTTTTTTCTACTACATACCCATTGGAGTCTATAACAGTTAATACAGTCCACTCACCACGACCTTTTGATAACCAAGCAGGACGTTTATTTAGCATCTTAACTTTTGTATTCTTTAATACCCAATAGTTGGGCAAATTTTTCTCTGTAATTTCAATAACATCAGAAGTGAATACGGGTTCTACTTTTGTAGATGTTGCTTGACATCCCATAAGACCTAGGATTATCAAGATATAACTCATTTTTTTCATACAACCTTCCATGTTTGGGTTACATTAAAACAACATATACATTAAATGGATTAAGACGGTTAAGCAACAAACAAAACTAACGACTTCAGTTCCGCTTAAATGGCTGGTATGTTTTATTAAACCGATATCTCGAACGCTTTCACAAACACTTAATAACTTCATTATTAACGAAAAGTATGCCGCTGGGTCAATTTCATACTGAAAAAACTGAGGGTGATGAACAACGATTATTGAAAGGATAAGTCGCGCAATAAGGTGAGCTGAACGTCTAACTAGATACTCTAATAAAGAGAAGCGAGCATGACCGTGAATGATGTGGCTAATGAAGCAATGACTTCTCACCATCATCACTATGCCAAATGCTATTTAAGCTACATCGCCTGCACTTGATTTTATAAATAATGACACCTTATTGGCGCGCATTAATGAATGCAATCAACAAAGTCGTTTACACCTTAAATGAGCCTGAAACTAACTGTGCATAAAGCACTTGAGACTTGAATAGTGCCATCTTAGGGTTAACCGATAAATGTCTCGGCTTTGGCTTCCTGCGTCGCTCTACCTCCTAAATCCATTTAGTCGTAGTGCCCCTGATATTTCAAAGGAATGGAAAGCCACAGGCAGCACCCTTTATTGTTAAAGAATTCCCACAAACAGCCTCTACCTGTATTGGTATGCTGCTATTTCTAAAAGCACGATGATGTAACAGCTAAATGACACACTCAGAAGATGAGTTTGTTGATTGATGTTAATTTGACTGCAAAAGCAGTCAAATTAGTTAGGTTCGCTTATTGACTGGTGGTAGGCTCATATGTGTTATGTTTTGAACAACACTACTGCAAGTTAATGTTTTTAAGATGCTTGGGTTGCCACTTCTGCTTTAGCTTTCTTATTAACAGCATCGATAATTCCAGCACCGATAATAAATAAAGTACCGTTTATAAATATCAGTAAACCAACCGTTTCATGTATAGAACTCTTAGCTCCAGCAAAAACAGTAAAACCCAAGAAATAAACTAAAACACCAACAGCAAAGAAAATTATTTGCATGATAAAACTCCTATAACATTAATGAAAAACATGTAGCCCAATAACGGGCAAGTGCAGCGGCTCCGCCGCGTCGTGGCACTTGTCCCCGCGAGGAGCGCAGCGACGAGTGCATGGTTCATTTGATTGTTATGCATCAACTTTCACTAAATGAGGCTTCTTTTTAAGGTAGCGCCATGCCCATGGCTGAATGTTGAGCGGAAAAACATCATCGTACTGCGACATACTCGATGCGATCCTAATAACTCTGTTTGTGATGAGCCCCTGGACAATGCCATCCGTGTAGCGAGCCGAAACTGTTTTCGTATCGTTTTCAATATACAGGTTCAGAAACACCTTCTCTTCTGGAGTTAGCTGATGCAATTTTTCTCGATAGAACTTCATCTTTCGTAGATGGGAGATACGACCTTTTGCCCATTTAAAACCAGGAATAAAAAGTTCAGCAGCTAACAGAGATACGCAAAGAAGCCAAACAACACCTAGCCAAGGTTGGACTAACTCCTTCGCCTTTTCTAAACCAAGCAGTGTTGTCAGTTTATCTCCACCAAAAAGTAAAATACTGGTAAGCACTAGCAAGATGAAAGCGTGCTTAGGGGAAAGCTTGAGCCAGTCAAAAATCTTCTTTGCTTCCAACATAATCATCCTTTGATGCATAACGAGACTGTAGAATTTCTATTTTAGAAAAACAGTCTCAAAATTTATTAAAAAATTAAGCCTCAAATTGCGTTGCTACGTGAAATCTGAGGGAATATTCCACTAGAAAGTGAGTTTGACGGGCTGTATGAACACAAAAATCACCTGCTATTTTCTACTTTAGAGAAATTCTACAGCCTCAACGCCGCATTAAGCGGACTAAAATTGTTGGTTACAATGTGTAGCGAAGCGAAACCTAACCAACTGTTTTAGTTCCGTTTAAATGCCTTGTATGGATAATAAACCCACCTAATTTACAAATACTTCCCTGTTTCGGGTAATGTGAGACCCA
>NZ_BMOT01000009.1 GCF_014647215.1 Shewanella aestuarii | reverse complement strand
CGGCTATCAACTTGACCGTATCCGATGGCAGCTTAACCGGTCAAGACAGTGACACTCCGGTGATCACAGCGACTAACGACACCCCGGTAATCACCTCGACTACCAATTCTCGTGTATCAGAAGAAGGTCTACCTGATGGTATTGCTGATACTAGTGGCAATACTGATACGACCAATTTTGCAACTGCATCTGGAACAATCAATATTAACGATGAAGATGGAGACTTACTGACTGTATCGCTATCAGGACCATCCGGCATAACTTCAGGCGGCGATCTCATTCAATGGACTTGGGATGGTACAAATACCCTAACAGGATATATTGGTACACCGGATACAAGCTCATATGTGGCTGTGATGACTGTTGTTCTAACCGCTCCAGCAAATGGTTCTTCGGGAGCTTGGTCATATGACGTGACGCTGTTAGCTCCTGTTGATCATGCAGATACTCAGTCTGAAGATAATCTTTCACTCGACTTTGGCATTGTGGTTAACGATGGCAACGGCGCTTCTGGTGTCGGCGATTTCACTGTAATAATTGAAGATGATGCTCCTGTAATTGCTGATGCTAATGTAGTAGCGGTAACCGACATAGATATCCCTAATACATTGATTGGAAGCTTCTCACTCACAAATAATCTCGGTAGTAATAATGAGCTTGATTTTGATGGTTTCACCATTACTGCTAGAGGTTTCACCTCTGCCACTGATTCTTCATTAACGGCAGCTTCTGTGTTTGGTAATAGCGACGGGATCGGTGTTAAAAGTGTAGGTGCGCCATATCATCAGATTAATGGAGAGATCGATTTCCGTAAATTTGCAGATGGCTCAGAAGCCTCTGAAGAAATAGTAATCACGCTAGATCCAGGCACCCTTGCATATGGTGTCAATATCGAGTTTTCTGCGATGTTCGGTGGAGAGCTTGAAGTGGGAGTCGTTGAGTTTTATCGAGACGGCCAGCTTGTTGCTACGCAGTCATTTAGCTCCGATGCAAATGATGGTGATTACGCCGCTGTTTTTGAAGTATTACAAGGTGGGTTTGATCAAATGATAATTAAAGCTACTGACAATGGCTTTAATGCGGCTCACGGTGACAATAGTGATTTATCAATTAAAACCATAGAATTTTTAGGGGCTGCTGATGTCGCCATTGCCTACGCCTCTGGGTCTGTTGATACCCAATGGGGCGCTGATGGGAAAGGCTCCTTGGTGTTTAGTGGAACTGATGAAACTGGACTTCTGACAGCTACTGGTGATGCGGTTATCATCACTCAATCAGGCAATACCTTAGTTGGTCAAACTGCCAATGGTGATCTGGTCTTTAAAGTAGAGTTTACTCCTCATACAGGCCAATGGGATTTCTATCAATATCAAGTAATGCAGCCTACGGCTGATGGAAAGCTAGACTTTAATGTTGTAGCAACGGATGGTGATGGAGACAGCTTTACTGGACACTTCGCTGTATCGGTGCAAACGAATACTGCACCCGTGTCTGTCGATTCACTAACACAGGGCATAGAAGATACTCCTTTATTACTTAATTGGGACAGTTTGAGCATTACTGATACCAATAACAGCAGAGATGAATTATCCATCAAGATTACGGCACTACCCAATGCAGCTAATGGTGAGCTACAACACTTAATAAATGGACAATGGGAAGCTGTGACTGTAGGAATGTTACTGACGTCAGCAATGTTTGATGCGGGAAGCGTACGATTTGTTCCTGCTAACGATCAAGCTGATGGTGGAAACTCTGCAACAGGCATTGGAAATCAAGGGGAAGCACTAGCAAACTTCACCTATATTGCAACAGACGGCTCCAATGAGAGTTCGCCTGCAACGGTTACCATCCACATTGATGCCAGAGCTGATGAGCCTATATTAACAGTATCGAAGGGGCAATTAACTTGGATTAATGCCTCAGCAGATAATACGCTGAATTCGACTCACACTATTGGCTCCAATGATTTTAGTATTACCATTGAAGCCACTAAATCAGGTCGCAATGCTACTGCCGATAACGATAAAAACCATTACTTACAAGGCGATTCTAACGACTCGAATATGCTTACCGGTAAAGGCGGTGATGATATTTTAGTCGGTGGTAATTTAAGCGACAACTTGCTTGGAGATAGTGGCGATGATGTCTTTGTTGGTGGCGGATTAAACGACTTTATTTATGGTGGAGCGGGTACTGACACCGCTATTTACTCAGGCAATTTCGCTGATTATGTTATTACTAACCATACTGACCACTCCGTAACGCCTTATATATTAATCAATGATAAGCGTGGCATTGATGCCAGCTCGGTAAATACCAATGATTTAGATGCTGGCGATCACTTGTATGAAGTGGAGCGTCTTGTTTTTGCTGATGGCGTCTACATTATCGATGATAAAGGTCAAATAACACAGCTACAGATTAAGCAAATCCCATTATCAATCGATGTTGATTTAGTCGATACAGATGGTAGTGAGACCTTAACAGATGTCACTATTTCAGGCATTCCTAGCGGTGTTTATCTGACTGCAGGCACACTCAATGCTGATGGTAGTTGGACGGTATCAATTAGTGATCTACCGAATATCAAGTTACAAGTTGCTGAAGATTACAAAGGTGATCAAGAGTTTACGTTAACGATTTTAGCAAGCTCAGTTGAATCAAGTAATAGTGATATTGCGACCAGTCAAACAACTCTTGATATATCGTTAAGAGACTATGTCTATGACAATGGTACTGATGGCGATAACACCATCACCGGAACTGACAATAACGACGTTATTGTCAGTGATACGACGGGTATTCAAATTGTTCAAGGTGAGAATTATAATATCGCCTTTATTCTAGACTCATCTGGCAGTATGGGTGAGTCTGCAATTGACGCCGCAAAAACACAGTTGCTTCAAGTTTTTAACACGCTTAAAGCCAGTGTTGGTGGTGCAACGCCGGGAACCGTCAATATTTTATTCGTAGACTTTGATAGCGGTACCAAAGCCAATATTGCGGTAAATCTTGCCGACGCTGATGCCATCACCAAACTCTCAAATGTATTGGATAGCATAAATGATGGCGGTAGAACCAACTACGAGGCAGCCTTTGAAACTGTCATCGATTGGTTTAACAATGGTTCGGCAGCATCAAATACCGGCACTAACCTGACCTACTTCATCACAGACGGTGAAACAAACAACTACAATGTTGACGCCTCTCCTGAAGATGTTTGGGTATATTACACAGAGAATTGGGAATTTAGTGACGACAAACATCTGTCTGATCTTCTCGACAATTATGTCCCTGGCAAAGAGCTGATTCACAAAGGTAAAGTCATTGTCGATGAATACGGTAATATTAATTATTGGTCGGGCTATAATAATGACTCCATGCAAAGCCGCCAGATTGGTACGATAAGAGTGGATGAAAACGGCGACTACTATGTGGCTAAGATCGCATCTGGATACAGTAACGGCAATGGCACAGACGTCAACGCTGAGTCTGAAGCCCTAGCAGCCTTCCAGGTGCTTAACACTCTGTCTAATGTAGAGGCGATCGGCATTGGCAACGGCATCAGTCTGAACAAGCTTACTCCTTATGACTCAGATGGTAATGTCGCAACCAACATCAATATTAACAACTTAGCGAGTGTCATTTTAGGATCTGAATTGTCGCTCATTCAAGGTTATGATAGCGTCAACTCCGGCGCTGGTGATGACATTATCTTCGGTGATTTGGTGCAATTTGATGGAATAGAAGGGCAAGGCTACGCCGCATTGCAAAAATTTGTTGCGCAACAAACTGGTGAGAATGCCGCCGATGTTTCAACTCAAGATGTTCATGAATTCGTTACAGCAAATACTTCACTATTTGATACCTCGCGGGTAAATGACGGTGATGATATTCTTGCCGGCAATAAAGGTGATGATATCTTGTTTGGTCAAGGCGGGAATGATGAACTTCATGGCGGAAGTGGCAATGACATACTCATTGGCGGAACAGGCAATGATTCATTAGATGGCGGTTCTGATAATGACGTACTTATCGGCGGTTTAGGCAATGACACATTAATTGGTGGCTTAGGAGATGATACCTTTGTATGGTCTAAAGGCGACACTGGTACCGACACCATAATGGACTTTGAGGTAGGAAATAATAAGCTTCACCTCAGTGACTTATTACAAAATGAACAAAATGGAAATTTAGATGATTTTCTACATTTCTCGTTCAATAATGGTAATACCACTATCTCAATTGATGTCGATAAAGATGGAAAAGTAGATCAAAGTATCGTGCTAGATGGCGTAGATTTATCGGCAGAGTACGGCTCAACGACTGATGGCGTGATCATCAATGGATTACTGAATGATGGTGCATTAATTGTCGATACGGCAACGACTACATCAGCAATCTCATTATATGTTGAGCCTCTTGAGCCATTACATGGAAATATGATTCCTTAATAGAAATACATTGTATACGTCACATAGTATTATGTGACGTATACTCTATTAATATACTTACAATAATTATTTAGGACTCTTATTAGGTGTCTATTACTGCGTCTAAAAAAAGCGATCAGTGGACGATTTCAGCTTCTCAACGAGTAACTATTGATCCACTACTCGATTGCTTAGTTTTGCTAACCGAACATTTTGGTAGCCCATGTTCCATAGAATCTTTATCGGCAGGTCTTCCTTTGTCAGGGTCGGTTATTACCCCTGAGTTACTTCCTCAAGCTGCGGGCAGAGCTGGATTATCAGCTAAGTTATCTCGCAAAGATTTAAATCAAATATCAGAAATATTATTACCTTGTATTTTATTATTGAAAGATAAGAAAGCGTGCGTATTAAGAAAAATTGATTTTGATAATGATAAAGTAATTATTCAGTTACCTGAAACCGGTGGCGAAGATACATTATCCATTGGAGGGCTTGAGTCTTTATATGTCGGGTATCTGTTTTTAGTCAAACAGGATTATCGCGGCGATAAAAGTGTTGATGTTCATTTACATGACAACAGTACCCACTGGTTATTGCAAAGTATAAAAGATTCAGCCTCTATTTATCGTGATGCGTTAATTGCTTCTGTACTCGTTAACTTGTTCGCTTTGGTTTCACCACTTTTCATCATGAATGTGTATGACAAAGTCGTGCCTAACCTTGCATTTGAATCTCTTTGGGTATTAGCTATCGGGGCGAGCATTGCCTACCTATTTGACTTTATCATGCGACAATTAAGAAGCTACTTAATTGATGTTGCAGGTAAAAAAGTCGATATTATTGTGTCGTCAAAATTATTCGCAAAAGCTGTGGGCATTCCGCTATCAAAACGCTCCCCAAGTGTAGGCGGAATGGCCAGGCAACTAGGTGAATTTGACAGTATCCGTGAGTTTTTAACTTCCGCAACAATTACAGCTTTGGTTGATTTACCCTTTGCACTGCTGTTCGTATTTATTATCTATATCGTTGCGGGTGACTTAGCCTTAATTCCTGTGTTGGGTAGTATTGTTATTATCGCAACCACCTTTTATTTACAGCCGAAATTAAAACAAGCTATTGAAGAAAGTAATCGTTTTGCTAGCTTAAAACATGGGCACCTTATTGAAAGCTTAACCGCACTTGAATCAATAAAAGCCAATGGGGCTGAAGGACTTGTCCAAAAGAGTTGGCAACAAATGATTGGCCATACGGCTAATTGGCAATTAATCACCAAGAAATTGTCAAATCATGTCACGCATATTGCTAATTTTATGGTGCAATTGACTGTGGTATTAGTGGTTATTCTAGGTGTTTATCGACTTGCTGATAACGAAATATCAATGGGAGGCATTATTGCCGCCGTGATGTTATCTAGTCGAGCTATTTCGCCGATGGCACAGCTTGCAGGACTAATCACTAGAGGTAATTACACTATAAGCTCTCTTCGTCAACTTGATGCAATTATGGAGCAAGATGATGAATTTGAAAACAAAGGTCATCTGGTTAGTAAAGAGCGTATTTCAGGTAAAATTGAAGCTGACAATCTAAGCTTCAGTTTTCCGGGCACAGAAAAACCTAGCTTATATCCCTTATCGTTAAGAATACAACCAGGAGAGCGTATTGCGATTATTGGTCGTAATGGTTCAGGTAAGAGTACTTTAGCTAAATTATTATTGGGTTTATACAAGCCAACCCAAGGTAGTCTTCGTTATGATGGTTTGGATTCAGGACAAATTCACCCTAGTGATTTAAGGCGTAATTTTGGTTATTTACCCCAAGATATCACCTTATTTCACGGTAGCATTCGAGATAATATCTTATTTGGCTCACGTCAAGTTACTGAACATCAGTTAATGAGAGCTGTGCAGCTGTCTGGTGTGAGTTTATTTACCAATGTTGAATCTGAAGGGTTAGATTTGCAAGTCGGTGAAGGTGGTTTATCACTGAGCCGAGGTCAGCGCCAAACGGTCGCCTTAGCAAGAGCAACCCTTAATGACCCACCGATTTTACTTATGGATGAACCAACTGCGAGTTTAGACGCTAGAGCTGAAAAACAATTTATTAAATCAATGCAATTAGTTAGCCGCGATAGAACCCTATTACTGATCACGCATAAAATGCACTTACTTAATTTAGTGGATCGTATTATTGTCCTAGACAGAGGCCATGTAATGGCTGATGGTCCAAAAGACGAAGTACTTGCTAAATTAAACTCAGGCGCAATGGCAGGAGAAAGAAGTGCATGAGTAAACACCTTACGACAGAAGACCTAGAAATGGTCGATGATGTATACGGTGCCATGATGACTGATGCGCCAACTGGACATCGTTTAATTATATGGTCATTAGCGGCAATGATGGTTTGCTTCTTTATTTGGACATACTTTTCTGAATTAGATCAAGTTACTACTGGCATGGGTAAAGTGATACCGTCGACTCAGATACAAATGATCCAAAGTTTAGATGGCGGTATTTTACAAGAAATTTATGTTCAAGAAGGGCTTTTAGTTGAAAAAGGCCAACCGCTTGTACGTATTGACGATACACGTTTTCGCTCTGATTTCGCCCAACAAGAACAAGAAGTTTATGGATTACAAACTAATGTTATTCGTATGCGAGCCGAATTAGACAGTATTTTGATATCAGACATGTCAGCAGACTGGCGCCAACAAGTAAAAATTACCAAGCAATCTCTTATTTTTCCTGAGGAATTAATTGCACAGGAGCCAGCATTAGTTAAGCGTCAGCAGGAAGAATACTCTGGTCGCTTAGATAATCTTAGTAATCAGCTTGAAATTTTGGTGCGTCAAATTCAACAACGCCAACAGGAAACTGAAGAGTTAGCATCCAAAATATCAACCTTGACCACCAGCTATCAATTAGTATCAAGAGAGCTAGAACTGACCAAACCATTGGCCCAAAAAGGCATTGTGCCCGAAGTTGAGCTACTAAAACTTGAACGTATTGTGAACGACATCCAAGGTGAATTACAATCATTGCGTTTATTGCGCCCAAAAGTAAAAGCATCGATGGATGAAGCTATATTAAAGCGCCGTGAAGCGGTTTTTATCTATGCTGCTGATTTACGTGCGCAACTGAATGAAATGCAGACTAAACTTTCACGTATGAATCAGGCTCAAATTGGGGCTTTTGATAAAGTGAGTAAAGCGGTTATCACTTCACCTGTAGCAGGGACGATTAAATCTATTCACATAAATACACTTGGTGGTGTCATTCAGCCTGGTGTTGAGATTATTGAAATAGTGCCTTCAGAAGACCGATTACTGATCGAAACAAAAATCATCCCCAAAGATATTGCTTTTTTACATCCGGGTTTACCAGCAGTCGTTAAAGTTACCGCCTATGACTTTACACGTTATGGCGGATTGAAAGGAACGGTGGAACACATTAGTGCCGACACATCACAGGATGAAGAAGGCAACAGTTTCTATATCATTAAAGTAAGAACTGAAGAATCGAGTTTGATAAAAGACGATGGCACACAGATGCCAATTATTCCCGGTATGCTCACTTCGGTGGACGTTATTACAGGGAAAAGATCCATACTTGAGTACATTCTAAATCCCATTTTAAGAGCAAAAGATACTGCGCTGAGAGAGCGCTAAAGAACCGGGAGGGTTTTTTAAATGAACAATAAAATCAATCGACAATTTAAGTTCAGTGCTATTGCATTAAGCTTGTCGATGTTAATTGCCCCAACTGCCTCTAGCCAAACGCTAGAACAAGCGGTTGCGCATACATTGGACACAAATCCAGAACTAAAAATTGTTTTTAATCGCTTTAAAGCACGAGAAGAGCAAGTTAATCAGGCTATATCAGGTTATATGCCCACAGTAGATATTACTGCCGGATATGGCTGGGAACAAACTGATAGTCCCTCTTCTCGCAGAAAAGTACAGCCTCTAAATGATAATTTTGATGACGGGGTGATGGAGCTTGAACGCGGCGAGGCTGGTTTTAGTATTAAACAAATGCTTTTTGATGGGTTCTATACCAGCAGTGAAGTTGATCGCTATTCATTCGAAGCCAGTGCAGAGCAATGGGCACTGATGGCTGCAGCTGAAGATATGGCATTGGATGTATCTAAAGTCTATCTCAATTATATTCGAGCTGAACAAGTACTGTTGCTTGCCGAAAAGAATTTGGCAAGTCATCAAGAGATACATGAGCAAATTAAACAAAGAACTGATTCAGGTTTAGGCTCAATTGCCGATTTATCGCAAATTACTGGCCGTTTAGCACGAGCCAATGCAAATGTGATTTCTGCAAAAAACAACCTTCAAGATGCAAAAGCACAATATATTCGTATCGTTGAAGTTGCACCTGATGATTTAATTCTGCCTGTGCCTGATGCTGACATGCTACCGAGCAGTTTATCGGAAAGCGTTAAGTTAGCATCTGCAAGTCACCCTATTCTGAAGTCATCAGAAAGTGACATTAACGCGGCAAAAGAAGAGCGTAACTCTGCACAATCAAATTACTATCCTAAGTTCAATCTTGAATTGAGTGGTAACTGGAACAACGATGTTAATGGCGAAGATGGTTATAGCCAATTCGCTAGCCAAAACGTGAATGGTTATAGTAACGATTTAGTTGCCATGGTAAGAATGCGCTATAACCTATTTGCTGGCGGTAAAGATCTTGCTCGCGATAGAGAGTCTGCTTATAAAATTAATGAAGCAAAAGAAATTCAGCAACGTGCTAATCGTCAAGTTGTTGAAGGTGCTACATTAGCGTGGAACGCTTATGAAATGCTTTCACCTCAAAAACTGTATATCCGTGACCATGTCATTGCCTCAAAACAAACTCAAGTAGCCTATGCTCAACAGTTTAATTTAGGTCAGCGCACCTTACTTGACTTACTGGATACTGAAAATGAGCTATTTGAAGCCCGCAAAGATTATTTGCAAACAGAATATGATGAAATTATTGCTAAATACAGAGTATTAAATTCAACAGGTCGATTATTAGAATCTTTACGAGTAACCCGTCCAGATTTATGGAAAGGTGAACGTAGCTACGAAGGAGGAGTCAAATAATGCGCTACTTCATTTTACTATTTGTGATGAGTTTGAGCAGTGCTTGCTCGATGAATGATGTGATTGTCCATGATCAAGTCACTAAACAAAAATTTGACTTAACCGATCAAGACCGAGACGGCGTGATTGTCGCAAGAGAGCGCTGTGTTGGCACTTTAACGGGTGCTGACATTGACAATTATGGTTGTGGCGCAATTAAGAGTATTGCTGAACGTCAAGAGTTGAAAATTTTATTTGCTAATAATTCTTATTACATTGAGCCTCAGTATTATCCTCAAATTGAAAAAATTGCGGTGATGTTAAAGCAATACCCTTCTACCAGCGTTGTGATTGAAGGGCATACGAGTAACAAAGGCAGTTACGAATTGAATTTGGCACTATCCCAGAATAGAGCCACTGCAGTGACCGATGTGTTAAGAGATACTTATGGTATTGCCCAGTCTCGTTTAAAGTCTATTGGTTATAGCTTCGATAGGTTGATAGACACCAGTGGTACACCTGAAGCGGAAATCGTCAATCGCCGCGTAATAGCAGAAGTAACAGGCGAAGATACCGCTTCAGATTTAAAATGGAATATTTACACTGTTGATGAAGAAGTAAAATAAAGAGTAGTCAATGGACATGCCGCTTTTGAGTCAGCTACGATTCAATAAGTCCATACAACAAAAACGCTGCCACATTTTGATTGTGGCAGCCTTTTTAACTGTATCTACACTTTACGCGGCGCCGCCGCAAAAACTTGATGCCAACAAAATAACCTCTACCCTTGTCAAGCGTTATGGTGAACGAGCTGGGTTACGAGCCAAAGCATGGTTTAAGGTTGTAGCTGAAGCACAAGATTTATCGGAAAAACAACAACTCGAAAAGGTGAACCAATTTTTTAATCTGTTTCGATTTGTCGACGACATAGTGCTTTGGGGTGATTCAAATTATTGGGCAACACCAATGGAGTTTATCGGGGTGAATGGTGGCGACTGTGAAGACTTCTCGATTGCAAAATATTTTACCCTGCTGCAATTGGGTATTGCTGAAGATAAATTACGCATCACCATGGTAAAAGCAACCACTGTAAATCAATACCATATGGTGCTGGCCTACTACGAAACACCAGGGTCAATCCCGCTAGTTTTAGATAATTTAGATACAAAAATAAAGCCTGCAACACAACGTGGTGACTTATTGCCAGTGTATAGCTTTAACGGTAAACAGTTATGGCTGAACAAAGAAAAAGGTCGTGGGGTGCTAGCTGGCTCATCATCCCGACTTGAAAAATGGAATGATTTAAAAAATCGCTTAGGTGTTGACCGCCTACGTCAACCCAAACTTAACATGGAGTAGTAAGCTCATGACCCTGTTTAGGCAGATTTATGCGTTACTTTTCGTACTATTCTCGCTGACAATAGCTAGTTTAGCCTACGTGCAATTTAACGAGACCCAAAGCTTTCTAACCAAGCAAATGGAGTCTGACCTCAATAATGCAAGTCATTCACTTAGTTTGATGCTGGTTCCGGCTTTAGAGTCGGGTGATACCGTGGCGACTGAAACCTTGGTGAATGTGCTGTTTGAAGGCGGTTATTACAAACAGATAAAATTGACCTGGCTAGTCGATGGTAAACAGCAAGTTTGGAATAATGCCATCAGGGTGCAAAATGTACCGCAGTGGTTTATTGACTTAGGTATATTTAAGCCTATTGTCAAAGAGAACGTGATTACTTCTGGCTGGTTACAACTCGCTAAAATTGAAATTACCGCACATCCTGGGTTTGGTTACCATGAGATGTGGCGCATACTATCCAATACTGTGATTGTATTTGCGATACTATTTTTAGTGGCTATTCTATTTGCCCGTGTTGGTTTAAGCATCATATTAAAACCTTTGCATACACTTTCAGAACACGCAAAAAAAATTGCCAACCGTCAGTTTGGCCCTGATATGCCCACGCCAAAAACAACCGAATTAAAAGAATTAGTTCAAGCCTTTAATAGTATGTCTAGTCAGCTAAAGCAGGTGTTTAGCTCATTAGATGACGAAGTTTCTGCTTTACGTAAAAAGAATTTAGTTGATCAAGTGTCCGACTTACCAAACCGCCAATACATGGTGAGCCGTATCAATGGCTGGTTAAGTGAACCTAACTCAGGCGCGCTATTTTTAGTTAAAATGGACTGGCTTGAAAATGTTCATAGCCAATATGGTTATCAAGTTCGCGATGAAACCATTAAATTATTAGCCGAAAAATTACACCAAAGTTTAGACAGTATTACCCCATCAGTAATAGCGCGTATCGCTGCCTATGAATTTGCATTTTTAGTTGAAGAAAGTGAACATGAACAATTAGTAAGCTACTTGCAAACTCTCATTCGCACAGTCAATAAAGAAGTATCGAAAGCGGGTTGCAAACCCAATGAGCAATTCAATATCGGTATTGCTGAACGCTCTGGGCAAATGAGTGTCTCTGATATTCTCGCTCAGGCAGATACGGCTTTACAAAAATCAATTACAGATAATAAAGTTTTTCATTGGTTTGAAAGTAATCAACAACAGTTATTTAATCGTGATGAATGGCGCAACAAATTAACCTATGCGATTAAGAACAATCAATTCCAATTCCGCTGGCAACCGATTTTAGAAAATCAAAGAAACACTCCCTGTCAAAGAGAACTCTATTGCCAATTAACACTTGATGGCAAAGTGTTACATGCAGGTCAGTTTATGCCGTTTATTGACATTCTGTCACTTGGGAGCATGCTAGACCGTTGCTTAATTGAGGCGGTTAATAAATACCACTTGTTTGATCGCAATTATGAGCCCGTAGCCATTAACTTGACCTATCAAAGTATCAGCGATCGCGAGTTCCACTTATGGATAGAACATTTTTTAAGAAATCACAAATCGCCTGAACGCATTTGCTTTGAAATTCCTGAAGCCAGTGTCTATAGCGATTTAGCCGCCTGTGAGCATTTGTGTAATATTATTCGTGACAGTGGTGCACATTTTGGTATTGATCACTTTGGACGTCAGTTTGGTTCTATGGCCTATTTACAGAATCTGCGCCCGAGTTATGTGAAATTGGATCAATCATTTGCCTTTATTGAGGAAAATCAGCATAACAGTGAGTTATGCAGGGCGCTAGTCAATGTCGCAAAAGGATTAGACATTCAGGTTATTGTGACGGGAATTCAACAGCAGGAACAATTGGCACGGTTCAGCGATTTACGCTTAGATGCATATCAAGGCTTTATTAACCCTCCTGTGGATATTAGCCTCGACTAAATCGAATTACGTCATATACAGTAAACAAAAAACCAGTAGTGCAACTACTGGTTTTTTTGTTTATATGACACGATAAATTAATCGTCTAGGTTATCACCCATTTCGTCGTAGTCATCATCGTCGCCATCATCGGTGTCATCGAAGTCATCGATATCATCATCAGAAGTTTCATCTGGCTCTGGTGCTGGCTTCACTTTTTTCGGTGGCGCAGTATCTGGCACTTTAGACAAGTCAATACGAGCTTGGTGTTTCACCATAAACTCAGCACGAACCGCTTTCCAAGCATCACCAAATTGCTCTAAAGCAGCTTTAACTTGGGCATCATCAAGATCGTGTAAATTTACCTTAACGATATCTTCAACATACTCAACAATGATGTTGCGCACCGTGTTGTATAAATAAACACGCCCTTTAGACGCTTCAGGTAATTGGCCATCATGAATGACAATTGTGTTACCTCTTGCCGTTCTTAACTCGCCGACCCATAATTGTTTCTTTGCTATGTTATACATATATGCTAACGCCCTTAAATCAACACATATACTTAAAAAGATATGTTATATGAGCTTTAAAAACTAAAGCTTTGCTCAATATTATTAAGCTTTAATAATGTGGGTATTTAAACAGAAAATTGCAGAGAATCAATGCCTAAATAGGTGAAATTTTCAATTTTTTGCCAAAAAAGAACAAAAAAACTCATCATGAATATAAATCAGCCAATCCTCGGCCAATCAAGAGATAGCGCACGTTTACACATACCCTTTACCCCTTAGCATCAAATCTCAACTTTAGTTCACTAAAATATGAGCCAAAGACTTAAATATCGCGCCAATTCGGTCAACTCAACTAACATTTGATAAATGCAGATTAGCTTAAATTTATTATGCTTCAAGTTTTTTATGAGATTTTTTATGACATTTTTTAATTGCTTATATTTAAGATGATTTTACCTTTGTGTAAACCAGACTCCATATACTGATGCGCAGCGACTACCTCATCAAACATAAACACTTTATCAATCGCAATATTCAATTTGCCAGAATCAAGCAAAGGCCAAACATGTTGGCGAAGTTGATTGGCAATTTGCGCTTTTGCGGTGACACTTTGCGGGCGCAGTGTTGAACCAGTCCAAATAATACGTTTTGCCATTATTCTGAATATATCTACCGTCGCTTTAGCGCCCCTCTGCATGGCAATAGACACCATGCGGCCATCCATGGCTAACACCTTGAGGTTTTCATTAATAAAATCACCACCAGCGATATCTACTACAACATTAACGCCAACTTTATCTGTTAAGGCTAATATAGGCTCTACAAAAGACTGCTCACGATAATTAATTGCAAATGAGGCTCCCTGACTTAAACAAAACTGACACTTTTCTTCAGAGCTAGAGGTTGCAAACACTTTTGCCCCCAATTGATTTGCTAACTGAATCGCCGTGCTACCTATACCACCTGATCCACCATGCACTAGGACTGTTTCACCAGCCTTTAAGCCTGCCCGCATAAAGACATTGCCCCACACGGTAAAAAATGTTTCAGGCAACCCAGCAGCTTGAATAAAACTCCAGCCGGTTGGTATAGATAAACAATGAGCCGCATAAGTATTAACCGCTTCAGCATAGCCTCCCCCAGGAACCAAAGCGCAGACATGGTCGCCAACTTGCCATTGTGTCACACCATCTGCAACGGCAATAATCACCCCAGCAACTTCTAAACCAAGAATTGGACTCGCGCCCTCTGGTGGAGGATAGGCTCCCATTCTCTGCTTTATATCAGGCCCATTAACACCAGCAGCATGGACTTTAATTCTCACCTGCCCTTGTTGTAAACAAGCTAGTTGTCCTTGGGACAATTGCATTACATTCGCATCTCCAGGCTGTTCAAAATCAACCTGTCTAACCGTGTAATTATCAAGCATATTGCACCTATTCCTAGTCGCTTTTAATTAACAAAAATGAATCAAATACAGCGCTATAGTGACGATAACATCAACAAAAACCACAACATTTAGTGATTTAGCCCAAAAATAGTAACATCCATAAGCTAAATATATTGCTGTATAACAGTAAATGCTTAATGATAGCCACGCCATACCACAAGTTAGAGGAATCCATGCTTAGAAGAATGATGATAGTGGCTGTGATGACGATATGCAGTTTCACTGTATCAGCAAGGAATATCCATGTTGCTTCAGATGTATGGTGCCCTTATGTTTGTGATACTCAGCCAGGTTATCTGGTCGAAATTGTGCAACGAGCTTTTGAATCACAAGGTGATAAAGTCGTTTTTACCCAAATGCCATTCAAAAGAGCGCTGAAAGAAGCGCAAGTCGGCAATATTGATGCGGTATTAGCCATCACAGAACCCGTTGCGAAAGCGAATAAGTTATTGATAACTGATACTAAAGTGGGTAATTTCAGCAACGACTTTTTCGTGGTCAAAAACAATCCTTGGACTTATCACCAACTCAGCGATCTTAATCAGCAATCTATGGCAGTCATAAAAGGCTATGACTATGGTCAAGAACTTGAGCCATATTTACAGCGACATAAAGCAATTTTTTTTGCTTCAGGTGAAGACCCTCTTTCAATGAATATTATTAGATTAATAAAAGGTCGACATAAGGTCATTGTGGACAACAGACATGTGATCGAATATACCGCAAAACAACTGGGACTGATTGATAAAATTCAGTACGCAGGTTCCATGCCTGACAAGCAGCCTTTGTATATTGGTTTTAATGCCCACCAAGAAGCCGCCCTCGCAAAATTCGCCCTTGGCGTGACAGCAATAAAACAATCAGGGGAATATCAGCAAATTCTCGATAAATACCAGATCACTGTAGATAGCGACTCAATTGAGTTGAAAAAAAAGCGCTCAACCGCATTTTTATAAATGCGATGAACTTACACTCAACCGTTATTGACAGATAATCTTATCTAATTGTGCTTTACAGGCCTTTACCACTGTCTCAGGTTCTACAGAGCTGGCTTTACCACTACCTTCTAAGATTAGGCTATCACCTAATGGTTGCCAAAGTTTAAAGCTGCTAGCCATTACAGTGACTTGCGGCACGCCCATACTGACAGCAAGGTGGGCGGTGGCGGTATCGACACTAAAACAAAAATCACATTCAGCCATTAACGCAGGAAGTTGGAAAAAATTATCCAAGGCAGTAAAAACACGAATAGGTAAGGCACTAAGCACTTTATCGGCATTCACATCCTGTTGTACCGCAGCCAATTTATTTGGCGGCGTATTGATGATGAACACTAATTGAGGATATTGCTGTGCTAGCTTCAACATCACAGTTTTCAGTTGAGACCAAGGGTAATCTTTTTTCTCAGCCGTTGAGAGATGATTAATAAAGCATACACGTTTTGAGGTATCGCCCTCAGTTAAGGCTGTAATAATCTGTTTAGCTTGCTCTGTAAACTGGGCTTCAGGTTGGATCATTAACTGAGTATAGCCAGACACTAGATCTGTTGTATTAAGCCCCAATAACTGACCAAAACATTGACCATATAATTCAGTAATATGCTGAGTTGAATTAGCAATATCATCGTAACTGATTACACCATCTAATTTATTAAAATATAACCACTTACTTAAAAAGTTAACCCCACTAGTTGTGGCAACTACCCTTCCCTTAGGAGATATTTTCCTCGCCAGATGAGCATATTGAACAGCACGATTCTTACCAACAAAAACCACTAGGTCGTAATCTTGTTGTTGCGCTTTAGCAATAAACTGTTCGCGTTGGGCAATATTCGACACGATAGGGTAAACATGACCAAAGTCACCAATAGCATCAATCCATTCGGTTAAAATTTGATTACGGCCACTGGCCCATTCATGTGGTCTTCTACGGCAATCATCAAACCAAATATCAATGCTTAAGTGTGGGTATTTGGCTTTTAACGCCGATAACCAAACACCTTGATAAACAAAGTCACCAATTGCCAAATGAGTCATATAAAGTACTCGCTTGGCATCTAGAAGCTGCTGATGGCTGACTAATCCGTTCACAATATTCCTTACTTCAAACTATTTTTAAATTGGTTAAAATGCTTGTCTAATGATGGTGTCGCTAACATGCGTTTAAACGCGCGGGTCCAATTTAAACGTAACTTTGTTAATTTACGTTGTTTCATCTTCTCTAACCCACCGTGTGGATTAATATCTGAAAGACCATCTAAATCCACAGAAACGCAGTAAGGCATTAACCCAAATGGATAAATACCTAACGACCACCAAGATTTAATGTGGCCATCTACAGGCTCTAAAATATAAGGCATGTGCTTAAGCAATGACCTTGCACCTTGTTTACTCACTACCTGCGCGACCGCACTGATCGGGAACTTATGGTAACTCACAAATTGATGCCCTTGGTAATCAAACGAGTCCCTAATATTGCTACCACCGCCACGTCGCAGTGGATATAACTTAATAAAGTCCCAATTTGCATGCGGTAAATTGGCCATTAAATTAACTACATCGGCAAAGTTATCTTCAAGGCCAATGTCATCTTCCAATACAAATGCAAAATCTAAATCATCATCCAGAATTTTTTGCCAAGCGCGTTTATGGCTTAACGAGCAACCAATCTCACCTTTACCTAGCGCTCTATGGTAACTTTTTTCAGCTAGCTCTTTAGGTGATACTGCTTCTATATCATCAGCGCTCAGTAACCCGCCATCAACACCTTCTATGCGTTCAAAGGGAATACCAAGTTGTGCTAGCTGAGTCGATATAGCAGTTAAACGCTGAGGCGAACGCGCAAGGTTAATAACAAGCACTTTGTATGTAAGCAAAATCATTGCTCCAAATAAACTGGTGGATACTATAAATCATCTGCAATTAGATAGTGACAAACTTTTTCGCCAAATAATCCACCATCACTTTCGGTAGCTTATAGCGTTTATGGGCTTTATTAATAAAAAGATCCCAACCACTTTGCTTAATGTCAGCCAATGTTTCTGCTGCGATCAATCCTTTATTCAACTCGCAAAAATCATTCACAAATCTCACTTCGCGCTTCAATGACGAATTGGTATATCCACGTCCTGCATAGTGAATGAAGCTCGCATCCCGATAGCCATCTGCGCCTAACACATCCATACGGTTGAATTCTGCATCAATACTTTGATGCTTTAATCCATCTCGCTGAATAAGGTAATTGATATAGGTTTGCTCATAGTACTTAATGTGGTTACAAACCTGCTGCAAATCCTCTAGATTAGCGATATCAAATAGTTTGCTTTGATTTGAAATAAGCATACAACCCAAATTGAAATACACCGGACGACCGTTAACTTGAGGCCAGTTTTCAACAGGTCCTTTTATGGCAAAAATTTTATCTAACACAGGTTGGCGTTCGAGTAACGCGCCTTCATTGAACATATAAATGGATTCTAAATCATCATATTGTTCAAATATATTTTTCGCATGCGGCGTAATAATAATATCCGCATCCACATACAAAACTCTATCGTATTGTTTCAGTAACTCTTTAATGTACAGCTTCTCGGTCCACGCTGGACTTGCGGTATGCTGTGGGTTTTCTATGTTAATGGGGTAATGAAATTGATCTGACACAATCAGATCAGCGCCCACTTTTTCAGCATACAACTTAAAACCCAGCAATGCTGCGTTATACATTGGATTAGTATCACCAATTGCCAATGTAAAAATAGCCTTTTTCATTTGTTGTTCCACTTTACTTCAAAAAGTTAAAAACAGGTTACTGACCAATAAAGTGTTGCGCTTTCAACCAGTCCAGATATTCAGGAACGGCCTGCTCAACAGTCTTAAACTCATGGTGACAACCTACCTTTCTTAATTGGGTTAAATCAGCTTGAGTGTAGCTTTGGTAAGCACCTTTTAGCTTATCTGGGAACGGAATATATTCGATGTGCCCTTTACCATGATATTGAATCACCGCATTAGCCACATCATTAAAGCTTTGAGCCTTACCCGTACCACAATTAAAAATGCCTGAGACGGTCGCATTTTTCCATAGCCATAAATTCACTTTTACCACATCTTCTACGTAAACAAAGTCACGTAATTGTTGACCATTTTCATAGCCATCTACACCTTCAAACAAGCGACATAAGCCATTGGCATTAATTTGATTGTTAAAGTGGAATGCCACACTCGCCATGCCGCCTTTATGCTGCTCGCGAGGACCATAAACGTTAAAGTATCTCAGTCCTGCAACCTGGGTAGTTAATGTTTGCTGACGGACATATTGGTCAAATAAAAACTTAGAATATGCGTAAACATTTAACGGTTTTTCCAGTTCACGTTTTTCGACAAACGTGTCACTGCCGCCATAAACCGAAGCCGAAGATGCATAAATAAATTGTACTTTATTAGCCTGACAAAAATGCAACAAGGTTTTGGAGTACTCAAAGTTATTCTCCATCATAAACTTGCCATCCCACTCGGTGGTAGATGAGCAAGCACCTTGATGAAAGATGACTTCGATTTCGTAGTTGAGTTGACCCGACTTTATCTGAGCAAGAAAAGCATCTTTGTCTAAATAATCGGCAATTTCACAATCCGCTAAATTGAACATTTTTGTGCCATCAGTCAAATCATCAACGGCAATAATGTCATTGCGACCTAATTGATTTAATGTCTTAACTAAGTTACTGCCAATAAAGCCTGCGGCTCCAGTAATTACGATCATAATATTGCTTCCACTAGGTTGGATTTATGTTGTTTACAACACCATTCAAATTACACTTGCTCAGCATAATGCTGGTTTAAAAAGGCGCTAATTTCATTTGCCGCGTGATCCACATCAACCAAGGCCATATTTCGCCCCTTTCGCCCCACAGGTGGAGTGAATGCTAAACGTTTAGCCGGTTCTGTTAATGTCTGCCATTTCAACTTTGGTGCAGAGCGTCGACCTGCATAAAAGCCTACCGTTGGCACATTATGTAACCCTGCAATATGCAGAGGGCCGGTTGAGCCTGCGATAAACATATCTGCCGCCACAATCGAACGGGCAAAATCAGCCAAGCTTTTCAATGGTGTGGCTAATTCAACTTTGATATTGGTCTTAACCAGTAATGATTGAATGCTAAGCGCCAGTGCTTTTTCATCACCACTATAGGTTAATATGAAACGACAATCTAAATCTGTGCGCTGATCAATCTTTGTTATCAACTCTGCAAAATGAGCCTCGGGCAAACTCCCTGAAGAACCGCCAGTACCTGGATGAATAAAAATCAGTTTTTCATCATTTTGTTGTTGATAGTATTTACGCCACTGTTCACGCTCTGAACTCACATCCCACAGCTGTAATGGTAACTCTGGTATGGTGATCTGATGATTATGCAAAAACTGCTCGGCTAACATATAACTGCCGCGCCAACAGGGTTCGCCTTTTTTATATTGTGTATTCGCTCGATGACGATATAGGTATCGAAACCAACCATGATTAGGGGCAATTTTGTATGGAACATCAGCTTTACTGACTAAATTGTAAATTCGAAAATCTGAGTGCGACACAATCACGGCATCATAACGATTGGCTTTGATTTGCTCAATTAACTGCACATCATCACCCGTATCGACAACAACATCATCAATATATGGGCAGGTCAGTGCGAAGCTTTTCATTACTGGCGCAACGAAAACCTCAATACGCGTATTAGGTAATGCCTTTTTTAATATATAAAAAGCAGGCCATGTGAGAATAAAATCTCCGATTTTGTCATGGCGAATGAACAGAATTTTTTCCATCATTATCTTCTTTCTAAGATTGCCTAATAATCTCAGCTGAGTTTACCAGAGCCTGCATACAAAAGAGAAAGAACCCACTCTTTTATATCAACATACAAAAATTAAAAAGACCTGCAAGCAGGTCTTAAGTTTAATTAACTTGCGTTAAGTTACTGTAACAAGAATCCTAGAACGGAATATCGTCATCCCAACCTTCATCTAAATCTGGGGTAAAGTTTTGCGCAGGTTGAGGTGCTGGACGCTGAGCCGGTGCCACATTTTGCTGAGGCTGGTAATTAGCTTGAGGCGCTTGTGGTTTAGGTGCATAAGCAGGCTGTTGTGGTGCTGGCTTATTTTGTTGTGCATAACCACCTTGAGCGGGTGCTTGCTGATAACCACCTTGTGGTGCGCTCTGGTTTACGCCACCTTGATTATACTGAGGCTGTGCTGCTGGACGAGACGCTTGCGGCGCACGTTGCCCCGGCGCTTGATCATATTGAGCGTTATCTTGACCCGCACCACTGTTACGGCTATCAAGCATTTGCATTTCCATTGCATTAATTTCAGTCTTGTAACGGTCTTGACCCGTCGTTTGGTCTTGCCATTTACTGGTTTGTAATTTGCCTTCTAAATAGACTTTAGAGCCCTTTTTTAGGTACTCACCAGCAACTTCAGCTAAGCGGCGATACATGACAATATTATGCCACTCTGTACGCTCTTGTAGTTGACCTTGTTGGTCTTTCCACGACTCACTGGTCGCAACAGTAAAATTGGCAACGGCATTACCATTTGGCATGTAACGTACCTCAGGATCTTTACCTAAGTTACCCACTAAAATAACTTTATTCACACCACGACTGGCCATCGAAATCTCCTGCGATTATCTTTTCTATATACTTATTCGGTTGATCAAAATGATCTAATTAACAGAGCCTAACACAGCTCTGGCTTCGCTTAAATTGAAATCGTCATTCACCTTTAAATAGGCAACTTTATCCTCTAACACCACTATGGCTTCAGCCACACCAGTTAACTGTGATAACTGAGAGGCCATAGTTTGAGCATGAGGTTTATCTTTTATATTCGCTTCAAGGGTATAACTTTTTAACAGTACAGGTTTTGCCATCCCAAAAGTTAATAACAACCATAAGACCATTAACCCCAGTGCGACAAAAAACACCCCCGAGGCGCCGACTAACTGGTACGCGCCACCGCCTAACATGCCACCACAAAATGCGCCTAAAAATTGGCTGGTTGAATACACCCCCATGGCAGAGCCTTTATCACCAACGGGGCAAAACTTAGCAATCAAACTGGGTAGTGATGCTTCAAGATAATTAAACCCCGTGAAAAAGAACAACACTGCTGCGCTCAACACCCAAAGATTGTCAGCAAAAATGCCCATGGCGCCCAGCGAGGCTATCATCAACAATAATGAAATCTGAAACATGGTTTTAGTATTATTTTTCTTCACGCCGATGATGATTAACGGCACCATCAGAAAAAATGCACCAACAAAAGCCGGAAAGTATAACATCCAATGCTTTTCTTTCACTAAACCCGCATCGACTAAATCTAAAGGTAACGCCACAAACACTGCTGTTAACACTAAATGCAGAATAAAAATACCGGCATCTAATCGAAATAATTGCGGATCAAGTAGCATTTTTTTTAATTTAGCCGGTGTGGCTAAGGTGTCACCTTTAGGGGCATGACTAATCGGGTTAGGCACAAAAAACTGCACAATCAAAATACCCACTACGGCTAACACAGCTGTCAGTAAAAACAGCCCTGTTAATCCAACATATTGCGCAACGATGGGGCCGACGAGCAAAGATAATGCAAATGAAAATCCGATACACATACCAATTACGGCCATCACCTTAGTGCGCTGCTCATCGCGGGTTAAATCGGCAGCAAGTGCTAACACGGCAGCCGCTATTGCTCCCATGCCTTGTACGGCTCGGCCAAACACCACACCATAAATATGATCAGACGATGCGGCAATTAAACTGCCAATGGCAAACAAGACCAATCCCGCCATGATGATAGGTTTACGGCCATATTTGTCAGACAGAATACCCATAGGAATTTGTAGAATGGCTTGGGTAAGTCCGTATGCACCAATTGCAATACCAACCCAAAGTGGTGAGAAACCTTCAAGGTGTTGCCCATATAACGCAAAAACAGGCATGATCATGAATAGCCCCATCATACGTAGGCCAAACACACTGGCTAACGAAAATGCGACTTTTTTTTCCATGCCCGACAGTCCATTACTGGCCATTCATATACCCTTTTAACCAATTCGATGAGTCGCGCATATTACCATAGCCTGAATCACATGCTCAAAAGGAAATCACAGATTATGAATTTAAGCTTAATTAAACTTTTTTTAGGGTTTCATCGTAAACCAAATCACAATGGCAAATAGTCACGATTGACTAAACAGGTGTCAGTTAATGTGCGATACTGAAACCCATTTTTGCCCCATAGCGAACATAGAGCGAGTAGATGGACAATATTGAAATCCGCGGTGCCCGAACCCACAATCTTAAAAACATCAATTTGACTATCCCAAGGGATAAACTCATTGTTATCACAGGATTATCTGGATCAGGAAAGTCTTCACTCGCTTTCGATACTCTCTACGCAGAAGGACAACGTCGTTATGTTGAATCATTGTCCTCCTATGCGCGTCAATTTTTAAGTTTGATGGAAAAGCCCGATGTTGACCACATTGAAGGCTTAAGCCCAGCAATATCAATTGAGCAAAAATCGACCTCACACAACCCACGTTCTACCGTAGGCACGGTGACCGAAATATATGACTACTTACGTTTATTGTTTGCGCGAGTGGGCGAACCACGCTGTCCGACTCATGGACAGCCGTTATCGGCACAAACGGTAAGCCAGATGGTTGACAAAGTATTAGCCTTACCCGAAAACAGCCGCCAAATGTTACTTGCCCCAGTGGTTAACGATCGTAAAGGTGAGCATGTAAAACTACTCGAAAGCTTGTCGGCTCAAGGCTACATTCGCGCCAGAATTGATGGCGAAGTGTGTGATTTAACCGATCCTCCAACCCTCGACTTGCACGTGAAGCACACCATTGAAGTTGTCGTTGACCGTTTTAAAGTACGCGAAGATTTAAAACAGCGTTTGGCTGAATCCTTTGAAACCGCATTAGAACTATCCGGCGGAATCGCAAAAATTGCTTCAATGGAAGACACTAGCACTGAGGAACTGATTTTCTCAGCCAACTTTGCGTGCCCCCATTGCGGTTACTCCATGACCGAGCTAGAACCGCGGATTTTCTCATTTAACAATCCAGCGGGGGCATGCCAAACCTGTGATGGCTTAGGTGTTCAGCAGTTTTTTGACCCTGAAAGAGTGATCAGTAATGATGAACTGTCGTTAGCTGGCGGCGCGATTAGAGGCTGGGATAGAAGAAACTTCTATTACTTCCAAATGCTCAGTTCACTGGCAGAACATTACAAATTTGATGTTGAAACCCCGTTCCAACAGCTAAGCGATAAAGTGAAAAAGCTAGTGCTATTTGGTTCAGGCAAACAAAATATTGCTTTCAAATACATTAACGACCGTGGGGATGTGGTGGTTCGTAATCATCCATTTGAGGGAATTTTGAATAATATGGACAGACGCTATCGTGAAACCGAGAGTAACTCGGTACGCGAAGAGTTGTCTAAATTCATCAACATGCAGCCTTGTAACAGTTGCGAGGGCTCACGTTTGCGTGAAGAAGCCCGCAACGTGTTTATTGGCGATTTAAATTTACCGCAACTAACAACCTGGTCAATCGGTGAAGCTAAAAGTTATTTCGCCGAGCTAGTATTTGAAGGTCAACGGGCTCAAATCGCTGACAAAATTTTAAAAGAAATTGGTGAGCGTTTAGGATTTTTGGTCAATGTGGGTTTGAATTATTTAAGTTTATCGCGCTCTGCCGACACCTTATCTGGCGGTGAAGCGCAACGTATTCGTTTAGCGAGCCAAATTGGTGCCGGCTTAGTGGGCGTAATGTACGTACTCGATGAGCCCTCAATCGGTTTACATCAACGCGATAATGAGCGATTACTCAACACCCTTATTCACCTACGTGATTTAGGTAATACCGTTATTGTGGTTGAGCATGATGAAGATGCGATACGCATGGCTGACCATGTCATTGATATCGGCCCAGGTGCGGGTGTGCATGGCGGAGAAATTATTGCACAAGGCACCTTAACCGATATTCTTGACTGTGAAGCCTCGGTTACAGGCCAATACCTTTCAGGTAAAAAACAAATTCATATTAGCGATCAACGCACCCCTATCGATCCAAAAAAAGTGATCGAGTTATTCGGCGCAACAGGTAATAACCTGCAAAATGTCGATTTAACCATTCCTGTCGGTTTATTAACTTGCGTGACTGGCGTGTCGGGTTCAGGTAAATCAACCTTAATTAACGATACCTTTTTCAAAATTGCCCATCGCATGCTTAATGGTGCCACAGTAGATGAACCTGCACCGTACAAAGAAATCAAAGGCATGGAACACTGCGATAAGGTAGTGGATATCGATCAAAGTCCGATTGGTAGAACCCCACGTTCCAACCCTGCCACTTACACGGGTATTTTCACCCCAGTGCGAGAAATATTTGCCGGCACCCAAGAAGCGCGCACACGCGGTTATTTAGTTGGCCGTTTCTCATTCAACGTTAAAGGTGGCCGCTGTGAAGCTTGTCAGGGAGATGGATTAATCAAAGTTGAGATGCACTTTTTACCCGACGTTTACGTGCCTTGTGATGCCTGTAAAGGCAAGCGCTATAATCGTGAAACCTTAGAAGTAAAATACAAAGGTAAAAACATTCACGAAGTGCTACAAATGACCATAGAAGAAGCGCGTGAGTTTTTCGATGCGATTCCCGCCATAGCCCGCAAACTACAAACCTTGATGGATGTGGGTTTGTCTTATATTCGTTTAGGACAAAGCGCGACCACCTTATCCGGTGGTGAGGCGCAACGGGTTAAACTGGCTAAAGAATTATCCAAACGCGATACCGGTAAAACCCTGTATATCCTTGACGAACCCACCACGGGACTGCATTTTGCCGATATTCAGCTATTGTTAGATGTCTTACATCGCCTAAAATCTCACGGCAACACCATAGTCGTTATCGAACATAACTTAGATGTAATCCAAACTGCTGATTGGATTATTGATTTAGGCCCTGAGGGCGGTTCAGGCGGCGGCACTATTTTAGTGGCTGGAAGCCCAGAAGATGTCGCTGAACACCCAACATCGCATACGGCACGTTTTTTAAAACCTATGTTGGCTCTGCATAAACAACGAGCGGCTAAAAAGCCCAGCATTGGTGCTAAAAAGCCCGCTAATAAATCGACTTAGGATTTTTACTTGGATTATCTGATGCGATAAAGGACAAATATGAGCACATCAGGCGCATCGATAAAAGCACCCTGTTTCAACCCAATTACCACTGCCAAAGGGGCTATACTATATAGCCTCGCCTTGGTATTTATCTTGAGTAGCTGTGCCAGTAAAGATAGCCTAGATTGTAATTTGCCTTTACAACACCAATGGGTAAATAGCCCCCAAATCATCGATGATATCCGCATCCTCACCTCTGTAGAATTCGCCGGTCGAAAAACCGGTAGCGATGGCGCCACACTGAGTCAAAATTATCTAGTGCAGCGCTTTACAGATCTTGGTTTACAACCTTGGCAAACCGCTTTTAAAGTCCCGTTTACATACAAGTATCAATTTAGTCAGCAACAAGGCGTGAATATTGTTGGCATCATCCCCAGCCGCACACCATCAAATCGCTGGCGAGTTATTACGGCTCATTATGATCATCTTGGGCAGCAAGGGATGCGCACGTTTCATGGTGCCGATGATAATGCATCTGGTATTGCAGGTTTATTGGCCATCGCCGAGCAATGGCAGACAACTGGACTGGCTGAGGTCAATTTAATGCTGGTTGCAACCGATGCTGAAGAGCAAGGCTTATATGGTAGTTATGGATTGGTCGAGCAAATACAAGCTCATTCTGAGATGCAAATAGAATTAGCCATGAACTTAGATATGATTGGCCACCCTTCGCGTCCTAGGGCGATATATATTGAAGGCGAACAAAACTTTGCCCATTTTGAACAGATAAAAACGGATATCACCAACAAACATCAATTGTGCATACGTTTAAGTTATGCAAAAAATAGTTCTACCGGTATAAAACGAATGAATTGGTTAAAAGCATCCGATCACTACCCTTTTCATAAAGCAGGCATACCTTGGGTTTACTTCGGCGTACCACCACATAATCAATATCACACAGTGGATGATACTATCGACACGCTAAAGATTGACTTTTTAGCCAGTGTGACCGAAATGGCCTACAGCTTTATCAGCCAACCTCAAATTGAAATAAACCCACAATAACATCATCTACGGGGTGAATAATTCTCAAGATAAGGCAAAAATCAGGCCACATTTAAATATATATCAGATTTTGTATAGTCAAAATGCAGAACCACTGCTATAATATCGCCCTTTCGGCGCGGGAAATCGACACGGGGTTGATTTTCTGTCTGTGAAACTCAGCACGAGCATCCGAATTTCGTGCACATCCACAAGGCTACAACCCAATGTCATCCAATGAAAGAACTTTCCGCGAACTCGGCCTGTCTGAGAATCTGTTGCGTGCTCTTGACGAGTTAGGTTATGAGAAACCAACACCGATCCAGTCAGCAAGTATTGATCCGCTTATGGCTGGTCAAGATATTATCGGCCAAGCCCAAACAGGTACAGGTAAAACAGGTGCGTTTGCACTGCCTTTACTAAACAAAGTCGATATTCGTCTTAATGCCCCACAAATTTTAGTTTTAGCACCAACACGTGAACTTGCAGTTCAGGTTGCTGAAGCGTTTGGCAGTTATGCCAAGCACATGAAAGGCTTCCATGTACTACCGATTTACGGTGGTCAAAGCATGCATCAACAATTAAGCGCCCTTAAGCGTGGACCACAAGTGATTGTTGGTACGCCAGGTCGTGTAATGGATCACATGCGTCGCGGCACATTAAAGTTAGATGCGTTAAAAGCATTAGTACTTGATGAAGCTGATGAAATGCTAAAAATGGGCTTTATCGATGATATCGAATGGGTATTAGAACATAAGCCAGCAAACAGCCAGTTAGCCTTATTCTCAGCGACTATGCCTGAGCAAATTAAGCGTGTTGCTAGCAAGCACTTAACTAACCCAGTTAACATCAGTATCGCTGCCAGCCATACAACGGTTGAGTCTATTGAACAGTGTTACGTACAAGTATCACAACACAATAAACTAGAAGCATTAGTACGTGTATTAGAAGTTGAAAATACCGAAGGTATTATTATTTTCGTACGTACTCGTAATAGCTGTGTTGAGTTGGCTGAAAAGCTAGAAGCACGTGGTTACGCTTCATCACCATTACATGGCGACATGAATCAACAAGCCCGTGAGCGTGCTGTTGAGCAATTAAAAAGTGGCAAGCTAGACATTTTGATTGCCACTGACGTTGCTGCTCGTGGTCTAGACGTTGAACGTATCGGTCACGTAGTAAACTACGATATTCCTTATGACTCAGAAGCCTATGTACACCGTATTGGTCGTACTGGCCGCGCGGGTCGTACTGGTATGGCTATCCTTTTTGTAACACACCGTGAAATGCGCATGTTGCGTACTATCGAACGTGCTACAAATAGCCGTATTTCGCCAATGAAAATCCCTAGCCCAGAAACGGTTGCAGAGCGTCGTTTATCTCGTTTAGGTGAGCAAATTCAAGAAACACTAAACACTGATTTAGATTTCATGAAAAATGCTGTTGCTGAATTATGTACTCAGTTAGAAATCGATACCGATTTATTAGCTGCGGCTTTATTACAGCAAGTACAACAAGAGCGTCCATTACAGTTACCACAGATCCAAGAGCGTCAACGTGATTCACGTGACGAACGTGGTTCTCGTGAAGACCGTGGCTCACGCGATGGCGGTGACCGTCCTCGTCGCGAGCGTAGCAGCCGTCCATCACCTACTAGCTTCGGCCAACCAGAAGGATTAAAAGATAATCCTGATGTTAAAATGAATCGCTATGTGATTGATGTAGGTCGTGAAAATGGCGTTGGTGTAGGTAACATTGTTGGCGCGATTGCTAACGAAGCTAACATCGACAGCCGCTATATCGGTCAAATTCAACTGTACGATCAAGTCACTACCGTTGATTTACCAGATGGCATGCCAAAAGATGTATTAACTCACCTGAGAAAAGTGCGTGTTTGTGGTCGTCCACTCAACATTCGTGAAGCCGGTGATGAAACATTTGTTGATTCAGGTCGTGGTGCTGCCGCACCTCGTCGCCCACGTGGAGATCGCCCATCGGGTGACCGTCGTCCTCGTGGTGGTGACCGTCCTTCTGGCGATCGTTCATCAGCTGAACGCCGTCCACGTAAACCACGTGATAACGGTTAATAAAACGTTGAAGCCAACGAATGATTAAACAATGGAGCCTTTGGGCTCCATTTTTATTTTTAAACACTGTCATCATTGTGCTGTTCAACTCAATAAGCCTCAATGCAACACTTTACAGGCTTAGTTTTCCTTGTAACATAAACATAAGATTTATGACAAGGATGTAAAATGTCGGCCAAAAATGTCTCTGAACATGCAATCAAACCCATCAATAACAAAGCGCTCACTCAATTTATCACCAAGCTGCAAGCTAAGGTGGCTCAATCTCAATCTATTGATGTCGTTAAAGCCTGTTTAGATAAAGCCATTGCTTATCCAAATCAACTTACTTACCAAAATAGTGCTTTATACCTGTGTATTTTAGCGTCAGTGATCTTCGCTATTGGTTATTGGTTTTATCTTGAGGCACAAAGCCAATATACTCGAGTTTCCAACGGCGACTTATTCATATGGGGAGTCTGCGCCATAGTCGCTATCGTCGCCATCTATCAAATTATTGCCCGCAAAAAGCGCATTTCAACTCTATCGAATTTATTTCGCGATGAAATCTTAAAGCACCTTTACAATATCACTCATTGTGATGCTGGCTTCTTGAATAATGCCCAGCATAAATTTATCGACTTTAACCGCGGTAATTACTCGCAAAATGTTGAATGGGGTAAACTCATTGACTTCCATTCTGAGTCGGGTCTTATCCGCGCCGCGGTGGTTTATCATCACTATGTGGATAAAAGAACAGAAACGTATCAGGAGTCAGACGGCAAAGGTGGCACTCGAACACGCACGAGAACTGTGTACGATCATTATTATCGTCAAGGGGTTATCTTTCCTGCAATCAACAAAACCACCCATTTAGTCATCAGCAGTTCAAGGCTGACAAAACATTGGCAACAGCGTTTCATGCCCGCATCACGCGAGTTTGAAAAACGCTTTTATGTGCAAACAGATTCAGAATTCAACGCCGCTAAATTTTTAGAGCCTGTAGTGGTAATTGCTTGTGAACAATTGGCGAATAAGCTTGATGATTTAACCATTGAGTTTGCCTACGATGGCAGCTTATTAATCAACCAAAAAAATACTCACTTACTTAATCCTGCAATGAATTATGACATCACTGAGCCAGAAAAATTCAAACAAGAATTGCTAAATGACACATCTTTGTTCACAGTGAACCGTATATTTGGTTTTGTTAATCAGATCATCAAACACAGCGCTAGCCCATTACATTAAGGAAAAATTATGGATCTATCTTTTATCATTGTTGCCATTTTAGTTGTGGTCGCGATCATTGTATTCAGTATTTATAATGCCATCGTCAAAGAGCACAATGCGGTACAACGAGGCTGGGCGGATGTGCTTACCCAAGAAAGGCAGCGCAGTCGAATTATTCCTGAACTTGATCGCGTGCTCCAGCAGCATCAAGATTATGAAAAAGATCTATTACCTAAAATTACTGCTTTGCGCCAAGGGATCAATGCGCTTCAAGACAATAAAATTGATACCAAGCTGCAAAATGATGTCGATCAAGCTTCGCAAGCCTTAATGAAAGGGCTACATGTTGCGGTAGAAGCTTACCCAGAACTAAAGGCCTCTGAATCTTTTGCCAAGTTTATGTATGAAATCACCGAACAAGAGGAAAATGTAGGCGCTGCTGTGCGTATTTTCAACCAAAATGTAGCCAATTTTAACGGCTGTATTCAGTCTTTCCCGAATAACTTAGTGAACAGTTTTTTTAATAAAAAACAGACTATTGAAGTGTTTAGTGACAGTAAAGCACAGGCCGAGTTTGAATATAAACCTAAATTTTAATATCGAATGAGATTTAGCTTATAACCCAGTGCTGATAGCAACTGAGATCACCGCTCAATCTCAGGTTCGTATTGCTCAGCCGATGAATCAAAGTGACTCGCAATTGAAAGCGAGTCTCTAGCCAGTATCATAACGGTCGATATTGATGCTGGCGATTTCAAATCAGCCAATGATCACCCACTCGATTTAGCGCGTTTACGTTTGGCATACAAAGGCCAAATCTGCACCGCAAATACCGAGCTGATGATCAGCGCTATGCCAGATAAAGATAACGCATCCAGATTATCAGCGCTAAAAACACTGCTCCACCAACCAAGACTCACCACGATAGCGGTGGCACTAAAACTCAACACTGGCGTCAGCGCCAACATGGCACTGACTTGCGCAGTCGGCCAATACTTCATTGCTTGGCCAAAACAGCCATAGGCAATCAGTGTATTTGCACCACAAAAAACCACGATCCCCCAATCAGCTAAATTCATTAATTCAAAATGGCTAAAGTCACACAATGGCGCCATGGCGAAAATACCTAAGCCATAGATGAACAACAACACATTACTCGGGGATAATTTAGCCCCTAGAGACTTTTGCAATAATGCATAACTCGTCCAGGACAATACCGAAAACTGCACGATTAGCACACCAAACATAATTTGATGGTTATCAGCGTTGCCAAAATTCAAATTAGGATGAAAAAACATCAGCATGCCAATGGCCAAGGTCGCAAAACAAGTTAATTGCACTGCATTTAAGCGCTCTTTAAATAACAGCACACCACCAAAGGCTAAGAAGAATGGTGCAGTTTGAAAATTCAATTGGGCTGTTCCCGGTGCAAGGTAATCCAGTGAATAAACAAAAGACACATAGTTAAACATTAACAAAGTGCCAGCAAGTCCCAATTTAAGCCAATCGGTGCCAATTAGTTGAGTAAATTGCTTTAGTTGGCCAAATCGCCATTGCAGCAATAAGGTCACCACGAACGCCATTAAAAACCGAAACCAAGTCAAAGTCACAGGATCGATAAATCGCCCCGACAGCTTCAATGCTATGGGTAAAATCCCCCAAAAAAAAACCGCAACGGAAACGAAAATAAGACCTAGCTTGGCAGTGTTATCCACTTGAGTATTTTTCACGGTATTGGCTCTTAATATTGAAGAATTGAATACTGCCTGATATGCGCATGCGTGTCAGCTAATATTATGCTGCAATAACAAGCGAGGATTTATAGGCTGCAATTCAGCATTGGATTGTTCTGTAGTGAAAAAAGCCTATTTTAACCTCGCCTTTTTACGTGGCAAAACCAAAGAATACGGGTAAAATAGCCGCCATAAAAAATAGCCCTTACCCCTTCAACTAGAGGAATACTCGTCATGAGTCTTGCCGATTCCGTTTTAGCCGTTAATAACGATTTACCAATTCGCACAGACAAACCCGTGCATAGCGGTAAAGTACGCAGTGTATATTGGCTAACCGAAGCTGATAGTCGTCGTTTAATCAAAGACAAAGGCTATAATGTCCCTGAAAATACACCATTAGCAATCATGGTTATCAGTGATCGTATTTCTGCATTTGACTGTATTTTTCATGGTGAAGGTAATCTACAAGGTATTCCGGGTAAAGGCGCTGCATTGAACGCCATTTCAAATAACTGGTTTAAGTTATTTGCCGAAAATGGACTAGCCGATAGCCATATTCTGGATATTCCGCATCCGTTTGTGTGGATAGTACAAAAAGCTCGCCCAATTAAAGTGGAAGCCATTTGTCGTCAGTATATTACTGGCTCAATGTGGCGTGCTTACGCGAAAGGTGAGCGCGAGTTTTGTGGCATCACCTTACCTGAAGGCTTGACCAAAGATCAAAAGTTACCTGAGTTACTCATTACCCCGTCAACTAAAGGCATTTTAACCGGTATTCCTGGTGTACCAGAGCAGGATGATGTCAACATCAGCCGCAGTGACATTGAAGCCAATTATCAAGCATTTGGATTTGAAAAACCTGCAGATATCGATCTATACGAAACACTATTAAAGCAAGGCTTTAAAGTCATTTCTGATGCTTTAGCTCAGTTAGACCAAGTGTTTGTAGATACCAAATTTGAATTTGGTTATGTCACAGATAAAGATGGTCACTCAAAGCTCATTTACATGGATGAAGTGGGTACGCCTGATTCTTCGCGCATTTGGGATGGCGCAGCTTATCGTAAAGGTAAGATTGTCGAAAACTCAAAAGAAGGTTTCCGCCAATTCTTGCTCAATCATTTTGACGATGCTGATATCTTGCTCAATAAAGATAGAATGCCGGAGCGTGAGGCACTTGCTCGTGATAATGATTTGCCTTTAGCCGCCATGATGGCTGTTTCAGAAACTTATACCGGCGTAGCGGAAAAAGTGACCGGTCAAAAAATCATTTTGTCGTCCAATCCCAAAGCCGACATTATTGAAATTTTGAAAAATGAATATGATTTAATCGTCTAAATTTGAGTAAGACAGTTCAGCAGGCAATACTGATGAACTGGTAATCAGGATATTACCAATAGAAAAAGGATGACTCAATGTCATCCTTTTTTCGGTTATTTCATTCAAACTAAGGTTAGACAACCTAATGATCGTGCAATCAACTAAGGCTTAAACTTTACCTAAGCTAAGCATTGAAACAGCATAAGTTCAAACAACCTAAACCTCCCCCGCTTATATACTCACCATGTAGCTCAAGTCTTATTGGCACCTCTCGCCATGGGTCAAACACAATGATCACTTATCCTTGCATCACTGAGCCATGGCCAGATGAAGAAAAATCATTATCAAATTGAACTCAATCTCCCGTAAACTGACTGCCATACCCAAGCTCGTAAGATTCAATGGCATATATGTTGCCAATCTTCCACACCCCCTATGCTCAGTTAAACTAGGGCAACTTAACGCATGAATGACGTTACGTGGCCGCGTTCTTGGGTACTTAAAGATCAGTCACAGGTTTTATCCATCGCACCGCTATGGCTCATGCACTTGAGTGTCTAATTTATTCATAAAAATCCCCTTTAATTCTCACGTCAGTTTACAGCAAACACATCCGACCACGTTCTCCCTTAAGATCCTGATTTTTAGCACTATAAAGCAGTTTGTGTTACCACCCGTTCTCTGATGTGTTCAATAAACGTCTTTTTATCCTTGTTTAACAAATACTTGTGTTTTAAAAATGTGACTAAACATCCTTTTTTTTGTTATCAAACTCTGCAACAATCGCGCCTCACGTTAATAAAAATTAGCGACAATATTATAAATATGGGGTCAATTTATGAAATATGTAACAAAAGTCTCGGCGCTTTCGCCATCAAATGCTCCACCTCCTATCAGCAGCTAGCAGTGTAAAAATTTACTAATTAATATTTTTAATTTTAAGTTTGGCCTTCAAATATAGGCTGACAAATTACTATTCGGAAGTAACAGTAATGTTAAAAAAATCAACAATTGCAATTGCTATCTTCACTATGTTTAGTGCGGGTTCAGTGAGCGCTGTAATGCTAGATGGTGACAGTCAAGGCGACCACGTTCGCTTGTATGGCGAAGTGGGTGTCGGTGGGCATTTTGATACTCATCCAGATTACAACCACGATGAGTTCTACGATACCAAAGGCTATGTAGATGATAGCTTCGCCACCATGGGCGTAACGGGAAAACGTCAACAGTTTACCTACCGTCTTGAATTAGATTACCAACGCCGCAACTGGCTTGGCGGCGATGGTGAATTCGAATTGGCCATTGACAAAATGTACGTCGGTTATGCTTTTACCGATCAACAGTGGATCGAGCTAGGCTTGACCGATACAGCATTCGATGATTACGACCACTTCGGTGATTTCACCTTCAACAAGTCAGTTGAAACCGGTGAAGCTGGTGACCAAGAAAACACGGTTAAATATCAAGCTGAATTTGACAATTTTATTTTCGGCGCCTCTTACTCATACGACGGTGAGCATAAGAGTGGTGCACTACAAGGTGACATCATTAACGGATACATGGGGTGGATGTCTGATCTGCTGTCTGTAGTCGTTGGTTTAGAAACTCGCGGCGGCTCAAACGGTGTCAGTAAATACGGTGAACAACAACAAGTAGGTTTTGGGGCACGCCTGAAACTAATGCCTGATTTATCTATTGGTTTAAATGGCTTTGTAGAAGATGAAGACTTGTCTACGCGTAAGGGCGGTGATGTACACCTCGATTATCAAACTTTCCGCAATCAAGGGCTAACGCTCAGTGCCAAGTATGATCTTAATCAACACTGGGAAATCATCAGCTCAGTAAACCACGAAGAATATGAAGGCTGGGATCTGATTGGTCCTAACTACGATTACTCTGAGCTACCGCCTGAATACGGAAAAGAGCGTCAGTGGGCCAGTTTAGGTTTCAACTATCGCCCTGCCCGCGACATCGTTTTATCACTAGAAGGCCGAGTAGGCGAAGCCCCTGAAGCAGCATATGCCTACGCGCGTATGTATTTCTAGTCCGAATTGAATTCACTTTTATAGAGTTTACTATGAAAAAAAGTTTCCTATCGCTGGCTATTGCCAGCACCATCAGCATGGGCGCCTTCGCTGGCGTTCAAGACCTGCTGATCACCGAAATGACCCAGAGTACCGATGCCAATGTTGGCGCGGTTGAGATCACCAATACTGGATCTGAGGCCTTCACCTTCACCGATGAAATTACCGCTTTCCAACGTTCAAGTGGCAAGTATGACAATGAGTTGCTTAATGCTGATGCTAAGCCGCTATTAACTGGCCACACGCTTGCACCAGGTGCAGCTATGGTTGTTGTCAATAGCAGAGCTAGTGAAGAGTTTCGTAATGCCATTACTACTCAAGGTGGCACTGTTGTTGTCTCTACCTATGATGCCAGTAATAAGTACAACAACCTGTTTATGACCAGTGATGACGGGTTTTTCCTGAAAAATGGTGATACTGTTATCGATCGTGTTGGCGCCGAGAATGAAACTAGTAAGTGGGCACCTAATACTACTTTACGTCGTAAAAAAGCGGCCGATGGCAGCAATCCTGCTCAATCAGGCACCTTCGATGCTGCTAACTGGCAGAACATTTTACCGATGAGATTTGATGATCTAGGTAAATCAGAGCTGCCTGCTGCTGATGCTGAAGACATCATGGACATCTTTACTTGCCCAACTGATAGCAGTGAAATCTTGTCTCCTAGCGAAGTTCAGGGTACAGGCTTTACTTCGCCTTTGATTGCCGAAGGTAAGACTGAGTCAGATGAAAAAATTGCCGTAGAAGGGATTATCTCGGCTAAGGTCTCTATTCCTAACGATGGTTTCTATCTTCGTAACCTTGTTTCTGATAATGATCCTGAGACTTCTGATGGCCTCTTTGTTAGCTCTAGTGCAGCGGGCGATCTTAAAGTAGGTCAAACTGTTTGTATCGGTAGTAAAGTGGCTGAATACCAAGGTCAAACACAACTGTCTGCAGATACAGCATTTAGCTGGAACGTGACGAATACAGATATCCTCACACAGCCTGTCGATATTGAGGTTATTAGCGCTGATAACGATTCTTTCGATAAGACCTTAGAGCGTTATGAGGGTATGTTGGTTAATCTGCCTACCGATCTGGATCCTCAGACTGATGGTGACCAAGATATGCGTATTACTCGCAGCTTCAGTTACAACTATCTGTCATCTCCTAACGGTCGCAACAACATGGTAGCGGCGTATAAGCGTCCTAACTTACAGCCTAACCATTTGCATGTTGCAGGAAGCCCTGAATCTAAAGCTGCTTATGAGCAAAACAATGACTATCGTTTAGTGATTGAAAGCTCACCTAAATCAAACGGTACAGACTTACCTTACTACGCCGGCTTTAACAGTGACCCACACACCAACTATATCCGTATCGATGATAGTCTCGTTAATGCACAAGGTGTGATCAGTCAATATGAAACTGAGTTGATCCCAGGTACTGATAAGTTTGACCAGGACTATAGCCTGACCATAACGAATCAGTTGACCAGTGATAACTTTATTCACAACTTACCTCGTACTAAGAAACCTGATCTGAATGACACTGTGGCAGATGATGAATTTGCTATCCGCGTTGCCAGTCAAAACCTGTTTAACTTCTTTAACTCTCCTTTTGGTGGCGACAATAACAACTATGGCCAAAGCCGAGGCGCTGATACTTACGATGAATACATCCACCAGAGAACCAAGCTGGTAGAAATTATTCGTGCTCAGGATGCTGATGTCATGGCCCTGATGGAGATTGAAAACAACGGTTTTGGCGATGACAGTGCTATTGCTGAGATTGTCAACCAAGTCAATATCAAGTATGTAGATGAGCGCGCCCAAGATTACAATGGCCCTAACTCTACTGAAAACCGTTATGTGTTTGTTGGTTTTGACAACAACGGCAATCAAATGCTGGATAACCTAGACGCCATTGGTTCTGACGCTATTGCTACAGGTATTATCTATCGCCCAAGTAAAATGAGCATTGAGCGCACTCGCGTTATCCCAATGCCTCAGCAAAAAGCGCCAACCATCGTCAACGACTTAGGCGAAGTGATCAAAGATCAAAACCAAGAGATCTTGGAAGATGGCCAAAACTACCACCGCGATGCTCTAGTGGTTACCTTTATCATTAACCAAACAGGTAAGCGCTTAACGCTATCTGTAAATCACCTTAAGTCAAAAGGCTCTGGTTGTTGGGAAGAATGGCAAGGTGTTGAGTTTGGTAATGCCACGACTTGGAATAACCGTGAAGCGCCCGATCTAGACTACCAAGGAGCTTGTGCTGAGTTCCGCGTTGCCGGTGCAGTTCACTTAGGTGAAGAGATGGAAGACATTCCTGGGGATAAAATCATCCTTGGTGATTTGAACGCTTATGGTAAAGAAGATCCTGTGCTGGTGCTTACCGAGAACCCACGCAACAAGACGATCGTTACCGCGAGCCATACTTTCCTTGGACCTAAGCCACAGTTTAACCAAGATGGCTCACCAGTCACTATCACTAAGACCTACGGCTACATTGATATCGTCGGTGAAAAGTTCAAAGAGAAAGGCAAGACGCCTTGGAGTTACTCTTTCAGTGACGAATTAGGATCGCTTGATCACATCTTAATCTCACCTTCGCTAAAAGATCGTGTGATTGATGCAACAGACTGGCATGTTAATGCTGCCGAAACGGGTTTGTATGACTATCAAAACAGCTTCAAAGGTAGTATCGACGGTACTGGTGCGCATAAGTTTTACAAGCCAGACATCTATCGCGCATCGGATCACGATCCTGCGCTCATTACCATTAGCTATAAGCCTGGTGATGCGGATGATAGCGTGCCTCTATACCTGCCAAAACTGAGAAAGCTGATCAAGGTTCCTTATCAAATCCCAGCGAGTATTTCACCTCAAGTGGGCGATGTCGCGACCGTCAGTATGACTCCGTATGATGATGAACAGCGCTTAGATTTGAACCAGATGGTACAACCTAAGGTGGTTATTTCTAATAACACTACAACTTTGGTGAATTTCGAAGTCTTTGGTGCGCCATCTGCTATCTACAACGTTAGTGTAAACCTAATGCGTGATGGCAAAATTTTAGAAGGGTCTGGACAAACTTTCCTCGCGAAAGTATCTAACCGCGACGGCTTGATTGCTGACATTGTAGAAGAAGAAAGTGATGGTACTGGCGGTGACGGTGGTGCGGGTAGCACTGGCTTCATCAGCTTGCTATCCCTGTTCGGGTTAGCAGCAATGCGCCGTCGTCTTCGCAAGTAAGCGTTGATCTCGATAATGAAGCGCCTGTCTTTAGACAGCGCGCTTCCCATCAAAGATTCTAAAGAGATACGATTATGAGAATTAAAATAAATGCAGTTGCCGCGGCTACTGCTATGGTTTTGGGCTGCTTTTCTACTGCCGCCAATGCAAATTTAGTGATTACTGAGTACATCGAAGGTAGCAGCAACAACAAAGCTGTTGAAGTTTCCAACATGGGTGGCAGCGCCATCGATCTGGACGCTAATGCGTATAAGCTGATTCTATTCGGCAATGGCGCAGATGCATCAAAACCAGGTAATACTGAAACTTTAACAGGCACTTTAGCGCCAGGAAAGAGCCTTGTGTTCCACAACTCAGGTGCAGCTGATGCGTTTAAAGTGGGCAATGCCTCTACCGTCACTTATTTCAACGGTGATGATGCCCTAGTATTAACCAAAGACGATGTGGTAATCGACCGTTTTGGTAAACGTGGTGAAGACCCAGGCACTGCTTGGACTGATCCAAGCGACGCCAATTTCTCCACTGCGAATAAAACCCTACGCCGTAAAGCCAGTGTGACCACTGGTGATACCGTGGCTGAGGCTGATTTCCCTGGTACTAATAATCAGTGGTTAGTATTTGATATTGACACTGCTGATGGCCTTGGCTGCTCTGGTGAAGGCGCTTGTAGTTCAGAAGCGACTCCAGGCTTATTGCTGCTAACCGAATATATCGAAGGCAGCAGCAACAACAAAGCGATTGAGATTTCCAACGTAGGTGGCAGCGCCATCGATTTAGATGCCAACGTGTATAAGCTGACTCTGTTCGGCAATGGCGCTGACGCATCAAACCCTGGTAACAGTGAAACATTAACTGGCACTTTGGATCCAGGAAAGAGCTTGGTTTTCCATAATTCTGGTGCCGCAGATGCGTTTAAAGTGGGCAATGCTTCTACTGTCACTTTCTTCAATGGTGATGACGCCCTAGTATTAACTAAAGACGATGTGGTTATTGATCGCTTCGGTAAGCGTGGGGAAGACCCAGGCTCTGCTTGGACTGATCCAAACGACGCCAACTTCTCCACCGCGAATAAAACCCTGCGCCGTAAAGCCAGTGTCACTGCTGGTGATACTATAGCAGAAGCAGATTTTCCTGGTACTAACAACCAGTGGGCTGTTTTCGATATTGATACTGCTGATGGTCTAGGTTGTGCTGGTGAGGGTACCTGTGATGGTTCAGTCACGCCGCCAGAGCCTCCGCTGCCAGAAACCGGTCCTTGTACGGGTTGTGAGACGCTGACTCCGGTTGCCGATCCTACTACGTTCAATGCCGAAATCTACTACTCAGATATAGTCAGTGGCGAATTTGCCAATGCAGAAGAGCTGAAAAATGCCCTATCAGCAATCATAGCCAAAGAACATAAGCAACTTACCTATAAGCAGGTTTGGAGCACACTGACCTACGCAGACCAAGATCCAAATGACGATAAAAAAGTGATTGAGATCTACACTGGCACTTCTATTTCCAAATACGACAACCAAACTAGCGGTAGTGGTGTAGGCAAGTGGAACCGTGAACACGTTTGGGCCAAAAGCCATGGCTTCCCAAGTGAGTCTCAGTGGGGCTATACCGATGCCCATCACCTACGTCCTTCTGATCCAGGTATCAATACTGCGCGAAGCAACAATGACTTCGGTGCGTGTAAAGATACCGGTGAAGAGGTACTGTTTAACGGTGTAGGTACTGGTAACTATTTGGATAAAGCCACGGATTGCTGGGAACCTCGTGATGAGGTCAAAGGCGATGTAGCGCGTATGATCATGTATATGGATACTCGCTACCAAGGCACTGATACAGCAACAACTCAAATGCCTGATCTCGTTGCAGTAGATCGTCTAACGACGGCAGACGAGGATAGCGCTCCGCTGATCGGTACGCTTTGTACTCTGTATGCATGGAACCAATTAGATGCTGTTGATACATACGAGCAGAACCGTAACAACCAAGTATACAAATACCAAGGAAACCGTAACCCGTTCATTGACCGTCCAGAGTTAGTGCAACAGGTTTATGGTGCAGTTTGTGGAGACGATCCAAACCCTGTTTTGGAAGTCGAAGGCGATATCGTCACTCCTGAAAGTGTTACCGAAGGCGCTGCATACACCCTCGATGCCTCTGCAATCAAAGCGGGTGAAGCTGTTACCCTAACTTATAAGTGGGAACAGATGGTTGCTGAAGAGAAAATTCTTGTTGGCAACGAGGCTATCTTGTCTCTGACGGCACCAATGGTTAAAGCTGACGAGACGTTGAACTTCACCTTGACCATCAGCGACGGTAAGTTGGAAACTACTAAAGATGTTAGCCTGAATGTAATTAACGTGCCTTTGACGCTGAATGTAGAGTTTGCTGGGACCACGAAAGTGACCGAAGGCGATAAAACCTCTATCACAGCGACGGTTACGGGTGCACCAGAAGGTACAAGTTACAGCTGGAAGCAGGTATCCGGTGATATAGCACTGTTTACCGCTACGGGTCTGACACTTGATGTGACTTCACCTAGCGTCAATATTAATCAAGTGCTTGTGTTCGAACTTACGGCATCTGTTGACGGAGAAAGCTTTAGTCAATCGGTTAGCATTGAGGTGTTAAACGCCGAAGATAATGGTTGGACTAAGCCTGATGGCGCGGGTAGTTTAGGTGGTTTTATCACTCTACTGCTACCGCTAATCTGGTTGCGTCGCCGCCAAGGCTAACCACCAGCTGAGCCTATAAAAAGCAGCACCGGGATCGCTCTGGGTGCTGCTTTTTTTAACGATAAAAACGTTGTCTTCGGCTCGCCATGCTCAATGATGACACTCAGCCCTTAAAGCTGATGACAACGCTTATCTGAATAATATTGAAGGATTACTATGAATACTTCACTCCGTCTTTCTGGCCTACTTATTACTGGCTCAGCTATCGCGCTCGCATTAGCATTGAGCGGCTGTAATAAGAAGAAGCCTGAAGAAGCTCCTAAAGCGCCGAAGGTGACTGCATCTGTCGCCTGTATCGCCGCAGGCGATGACTGCAAGCGCTTCACCCTACTGCATACTAATGATCACCATGGCCGTTTTTGGCATAGTGAAAATGGTGGTTATGGTATGGCTGCCCGCAAAACTATCCTTGACCAGATCCGCAAAGAGGTGGTTGAGCAAGGTGGTCAAGTTTTGTTGCTCTCAGGTGGCGATATCAACACTGGCGTTCCAGAGTCTGATCTTCAAGATGCTGAGCCAGATTTTATCGGTATGAACCACCTAGGCTATGATGCCATGGCCGTGGGTAACCATGAGTTTGATAATCCATCAACAGTGATGGATAAACAGCGAGGCTGGTCTAAATTCCCTTGGTTATCTGCCAATATTTATCGCCAAGTCGATGGGGAATGGCAACGCTACTTTGAGCCCTACAAGGTCTTTGACGTTCAGGGCTTAAAACTAGCTGTAATCGGTCTAACTACTGAGCATACTGCTGAAATAGGCAATCCAGAATACGTTGCAGGGTTAAAATTCACTTCAGCTCAAGCTGAGGCGAAAGATATCTTGGCAGAGCTTGAACAACAGCATCAGCCAGACCTGGTATTCGGTCTCACCCACATGGGTCACTATGAAAATGGTAAGCATGGTAGTAACGCGCCCGGTGATGTATCTCTAGCTCGCAGCCTTGAGCCAGGACAAATTCAGGCAATCATTGGCGGTCACTCGCAATTACCTGTTTGTATGGAAGGTGACACGGGTGAGTATGTAAAAAAATATGCTCGAGATGAGCCGTGTAAGCCTGATCGCCAAAATGGCACTTGGATCATGCAAGCCTACGAGTGGGGCAAATTTATTGGCCGTGCAGACTTTGAATACTACGGTGGTGAGCTTCATCTAGCACACTACGAGCTGGTTCCAGTAAACACTGAAACCAAGTATGGTTTCATGCAGCATTCTTCTATGCATACTCCCAAAGATCCAGAAACCCTCGAGTTACTGCGTCCATATCAGCGCAACGGTCAGGTCAAGCTACGGGAAGAAATTGGTGTGGCAAAGGCGAATTTCATAGGAGATCGTAAGGTGGTTCGTTCCCAAGCGACACCGCTAGGAATTATGATAGCCCATGCTCAAACTCAGCTCCCTGTGCCAGCAGATTTCGGCATCATGAATTCTGGCGGTATTCGTACCACCATAAAGAAAGGGCCTATTCGTTATCGTGATGTGCTTGAGGTGCTGCCTTTTTCCAACAGTGTGACTGTGACTGAGATGAAGGGTGCTGAACTGAAAAAATATTTGTCTAAGGTTGCGCTTATGACTCAAGGCTCAGGAGGTTTTGCCCACTTCAGCGGCATCAAGATGACCGTTGACTGTAAAGCTAAAGATGTTGATATCAGTGCCGTTGGTGATAAGCCTTTCAAGCTGGAAGATAACTACCGATTTACCCTACCTAGCTATAATGCTGCGGGCGGTAACAAATATCCCAAGTTGAAAGAACAGGCCAGAGACACCGGTTTTATTGATGCAGATATGCTTTATCAATTCATCAAAAAGCATGGCAAGCTCGATCCTGTCGACTATGACAGAGCAAAAGATGTTCGCTATATCAACTCTAGAAATGCAAATGGCTGCGGCGGTTAAACTGAAGTTCTAATAAGGTTAATCAGCTGCTCCCTTAACGCCTTAAACAGCGCCTAACCTTTCGGTTTGGCGCTGTTTATTTTAAGGCTGACTGGTAAACATATAGCAAGGGAATCAATATTTGACACGCAGGCTTACCTGATTGCCGCTGAAAATAATGCATTAGATAATCAAACTCTGTTAATAACACTCGCCGAGTTCGTGATAGATTCAATTCTCTATCTTGCTGTCTATATCGATGACGAAGAGCAGAATAAGTTGAAATAACCTAGAAAGATCAACTCCCCCCAACATTATTTTCATAATCTTAACGCTAAAAAATGCTCTCTTCAGCGTTATCACCACAAACACTTTGATGGTAAATCTTTACAATTACCACCAAAATGTAAATGATAATTATTTTCATTTAGATCTTGGTGGTATTTGTATACACTCGGTAATGAATTTAACTCTGCGCAGTAACCGCGCTTTCTACACTCGTTACCAAGATGATCACAATATGAAACCATTAACGCTGTCATGCTCCATACTTCTCACCTTAGCTCCCATCAGCCAACTTTATGCTGAAACCCCAAAAGAGGCTATCGACCAACTTGATCCTAACGTTGAAACTATTGAGGTTAAGGGAAGATATATTCAAGGCTACAATGCCCATTCAGCCAGTGGAGCCTCAAGATTAGATCTTGCTATCAGTGACATCCCGCAATCTGTGTCAGTGATCACCGACGCCCAATTACGAGACTTCCAACTTAACGACATCAATGCTGCATTGGATACCGCAACGGGTATTAATGTTGAAAGAATCGAAACCGACCGCACCTATTACACCGCCCGTGGGTTTGATGTCACCAACTTCCAGGTGGATGGGGTCGGTTTACCGCTCACATCTGGTAATAATCATGCCGATGAAGACACGGCAATTTATGATCGCGTTGAGGTGATCCGTGGCGCAAATGGCTTAATGACCGGAGTGGGTAATCCATCGGCTACAGTCAATTTCATCCGTAAACGACCCACGGCTGATAACCAACTGAATCTGCTTACCAGTTATGGCAGCTGGGATAATTTGCGCTTAGAGGTCGATGGTTCAACGCAGATCAATGACACCTTTGCCGCAAGAATGGTGGCCGTCAAACAAACGAAAGACTCCTATTTAGATCGCTACCAAACCGATAAAACCGTGCTTTACGCATTTATCGATGCCAAATTGAGTGATGATACCAACCTGTCTGTTAGCCATAGTTATATCAATAACGATGCCAAGGGCAATAACTGGGGCGCATTACCGCTTTTCTATACAGATGGCAGTGCAACCCACTATGGCACATCAACCAACACCTCGGCTGACTGGTCAAACTGGCTGGTGATCAAACAAAACACTGTAGTGGAATTTAGTCATTACTTTGCTGATAACTGGAGTTTACGCGCGACTTATTCACATAAAACCACCGATGAAGATACCGAATTATTCTATGTTTATGGGACACCAGATAAAACAACTGAACTCGGCTTAACTGGCTATGGCAGTGAGTATGACTTAGATGACCAACACAATTTAGCCGATGTGTATGTGAATGGTGATTTCAGTCTATTTGGCCGAGAACATCAAGTTGTTGCAGGCATCAATTATGCCCAAATGGACTACACAGACACCTCACTATACGACTACAGCACGGGAAATGGCTTCCCTGCAATGCCAGATTTAAATACCTGGGATGGCAATACTCCAAAACCCACCTTTAAAGATGCGCCAAGTGGCAGTGATGTTAGCGCCACCCAAAAAGCAGCTTACTTTACTGGTCGATTTAATCTTTTGGAAGATTTCCATCTGATCGCTGGCGGACGTTTTAACGACTGGCAAGCAGAAGGCGAATCCTATAGTAAAGTACAAGATGTCGAAGATGCACAATTTATTCCCTATGTTGGTGTGACTTACCGATTTATTCCACAACTACTTGCCTATGCAAGTTACACAGAAACATTTAAAGCGCAGCGAGAACTAGACATAGATGACAATACGCTTGCTCCTGTCACTGGTGAAAGCCAAGAAATTGGCCTTAAAAGTGAATTATTTAATGGTAACTTAATTACCACTGTCGCTTATTTTGATATTCAACAAACAAATCTTGCGACACCCGACCCGCGCACCAGCCAACTGCCACCAACAGAACAACGTTATATTGGAGCTGATGGTATTAGCAGCCATGGTTTTGAAGTCGATATTGCAGGTGAGATTTACCCCGGTTTAAATGCCAGCATTGGTTACACTGACTTTGATATTTCAGGCGACGACAAAGTGGCCGCCTACACCCCAAGCAAGCTATTTAAATTAGCCGCCACCTACGATCTTGCCCTAATTGAAGGTCTAACATTTGGTGTAAACATGCGCTGGCAAGATGATATTTATCGTTCACAAGGTGTTGTCGCTAATGGATTTGATAATGCAGGACAGGAAATCATTACTGAGCAAAACGCCTATGCGATTGTCGATGTAATGGCGAAGTATCAATTTAACGATGCTATGGATCTGACCGTCAATGCCAACAATGTCACCGATGAAAAGTATCTAACTAGCCTTTATTGGGCCCAAGGTTTTTATGGTGCCCCTGCCAACTACAGTGCCACGCTAAGCTGGCGCTTATAGCAATTCATCTAAGTCATTAAGTAAACATAGCGTAGACAACTCTGCGCTATGTCTTTGGCCGTTCTTCCCTACTAAGCCGCAATAACAAGCTTAGTACCAACAGAGGTAAGCATGAGAAAATCCCTCTTTAAATGGCACTCTTATGGCGCACTCATTGCCATGTTGCCCATTTTAATCATATCAATCACCGGCAGTATTTTGGTGTTCAAAGTAGAAATTGACAGTTTACTGCGGCCAAGTCATATGCTGGTTGAGGCACAATCTTCCACACCGCGTATAAACCTAGACACCTTAATGCAAAGCGCATTAAGCGAAAACCCCGAGTATGAGTTAGGCGGCTGGGAGCTGTACGATGATAAATCACGATCTGACGCGGCTTACCTAATTAAACGTGGCACTGATGATTGGCATAAAGTTTATATTAATCAATATACTGGAGAGCTATTATCTCAACCAAAACCAATGGATCACTTTATCACCGATTGGCTACTTGAATTGCACTACTCATTTTTATTACATGTTAAAGGTGCCTCTATCGCTTTTGTTGCCGCATTGATTATGCTATTTCTGGGGATCAGCGGCATGATCATATACCGTCGATTTTGGACAAAGTTGTTCACCCTGCGTTTAGGTGCAGTAAAACGTATTCTCTATAGCGATATTCATAAAATGGTTGGCATAATCAGCTCACCTGTGTTGATTATTTTGGCATTTACAGGCGCATATTGGAACATTAGTGGCATCATTCATGAAGTGACTGAACATGGCGATGGTGCGCATGTTTATATCACTCAACCGCTTTATCGCGCAGATATCTCGTTTGAAGCATTACTGCAGCAGTCGGCAAAAGAAATCAGCAGCTTTAAAGCTGGGTATCTCGCTATGCCGCATGAACCCGACAGGGATATTAGCTTTTACGGTGAAGTGGATAGTAGCAACCCGTTCAATAGTGAATACAGCAGCATAGTCAGTTTTGATAAAACCACAGCTCAATTGCTATCAAAGCAAGATATTCGTGAAGCAGGCTTGTTGACGGTGTTTTTAGACAGTTTCAGAAAATTGCATTTTGGTTATTTTGGCGGATTAATTACCCGTATTATTTGGTGTGTTTTAGGCTTGATGCCAGTCTTGCTCGCCTTTACGGGATTATACTTGTATTGGCAACGCCGCCAGTCAAAAGTGCAATCAAAACAAAAGCGTCAGCAAATGGTCAATGCCACCTAAGCTCAAAACTCGCCTCTGTTATTCATGGTCAATAAGCAAGGTTTAGCCTAACCACTAAGCCTTCATTTTGTTGTGCATCATTTTCTATAGCTGAATTCCCTAAAATACTGCTGTATAATTCTGCCACTCAATTTTGGCTATTTTATGCTGGTCTATTTTATACCTATCTATAGAGGCACTATGACTGTTAATCACTATGACCCGAAACAAACCACAACCCTAGCGACACCCAAAAAGGTCATAGAGGAACAAGCACAATCCGCATCAATCACTGGCCCTATTTCCGCTAGCGTAGCTAAAATTGGTTTTGTTAGCCTTGGCTGCCCAAAAAACCTGGTAGATTCCGAACGAATTTTGACTCAACTACGCACTGAAGGTTATGACGTAGTATCCACATACGCCGATGCCGATATGGTTATCGTCAATACCTGTGGGTTTATTGATGCTGCGGTACAGGAATCATTGGATACCATTGGTGAAGCATTAGCAGCCAATGGCAAAGTATTAGTGACCGGATGTTTAGGCGCTAAGAAAGATGAAATTATTGAACTTCATCCTAACGTACTTGGAGTCACAGGCCCACATGCCTATGACGAAGTGTTAAAACAGGTGCATCTGCATGTTGAAAAACCTAAATATAACCCTCTGATGGATTTAGTGCCTGATCATGGCATTAAGCTTACGCCAAAACATTATGCTTATCTGAAGATATCGGAAGGCTGTAATCATCGCTGTACTTTCTGCATTATTCCTTCAATGCGCGGTGATTTGGACTCTCGCCCTATTGGTGATGTATTAGGTGAAGCACAGCGTTTAGTCAAAGCGGGTGTAAAAGAGCTATTGGTTATCTCTCAAGATACATCTGCCTATGGCGTTGATGTTAAGCATAAAACGGCATTTTGGGATGGCATGCCAGTAAAAACGCATATGCAACAATTGTGTGAGGAATTGGCTAAGCAAGGGGTTTGGGTTCGCTTACATTATGTTTATCCCTACCCGCATGTTGACGACATTATTCCATTAATGGCGGAAGGTAAAATTTTACCGTATCTGGATATCCCTTTTCAGCATGCCAACAAGCGTATTCTTAAGTTAATGAAGCGTCCTGGTAGTTCGGACAGAGTATTAGAGCGGATCAAAAAATGGCGCGAGATTTGTCCTGAGCTGGTTATCCGTTCAACCTTCATTGTCGGATTCCCTGGTGAAACAGAAGAAGAATTTGAAGAACTGCTCGACTTTTTAGAAGAAGCGCAATTAGACCGTGTCGGTTGTTTTAAATATTCTCCCGTAGCCGGGGCAAAAGCCAATGACCTGCCCGATCATGTACCTGATGATGTGATGGAAGACAGATTACAACGCTTCATGGCTGTACAGGCGCAAATTAGTGCTGACAAACTGCAAGCCCGCATAGGTCAAGAATACCTAGTGTTAATTGATGAGGTAAACACCGAAGGCGCTGTAGGACGTTCGTACATGGACGCACCTGAAGTTGACGGCAAAGTTTACTTAACCGATGAGTTTGATGTACAACCTGGTGATCAGATTTGGGTGCAAATTATCCATGCTGACGAACATGACGTATGGGGTGTTCGCGTAGAGGATTAAAGCTACCACGACTTGCTATCACTGCCGTTAACCTCCTAAAAGCATGAACTCACCTTCATGCTTTTTTGTATCTGCGATATCCATTCAACTAAAACTCAGCAATGATTAAATGGCAGTGTTTGCTCATAGCCTTAAAGCCATCAACCTCAGTTTGGGAGAGACACTGTATTTCAAACTGCTCTTTGAACAACTAATCTGTGTTACATTTACTTATAATAGGCTAGCAATTGAGGCGTAAATTCGCCTTGTAATCAGGGCAAAGTGCAAATTTGGCGGCAAGTAAGTGAATGAGGGCGATTTCAATGTTGTTTATTTGTCGCTTAATCGAAGTTGGGTTAATTAAAATTAAAAAGCCAGAAAGCAAAAAAGCCACTCATAAGAGTGGCTTTTTTGTTGTATTTGGTCGGTGATAGAGGATTCGAACCTCTGACCCTCTCGTCCCAAACGAGATGCGCTACCGGGCTGCGCTAATCACCGAGATTTTTACTTGCTGGCAAGTTTAATATTTGTTTAACCTGTGGGTTATACACGCTATTAAAAGCGAAAATGTGGTCGGTGATAGAGGATTCGAACCTCTGACCCTCTCGTCCCAAACGAGATGCGCTACCGGGCTGCGCTAATCACCGAATATTGATATTTAACATGTTACGTTATCAACAACGTTTTAGATTGAATGGGGTGACTGATGGGGCTCGAACCCACGACAACCGGAATCACAATCCGGGACTCTACCAACTGAGCTACAATCACCACTGATGTTCAATCTTACTAACCAAATTCCAAAAGCATATACCGAATGGTGCGCCCAGAAGGATTCGAACCTTCGGCCTTACCCTCCGGAGGGGTACGCTCTATCCAGCTGAGCTATGGGCGCTCGCCTTGGTTAGCGACGCATATAGTAGGGATAAATTACCTCTACGTCTAGTCATGATTCATTTTTTTTATCTGAGTGATTAAGTTTTGACTAATCAGCGCGTTTTATCCTCATTTTACGCCGAATTATATTACTTGGATCACATTTTAAATTGTGTTAAATATACTTGTTGGCTTTATAAATTTCTGAGTATTGTTAATAGGATAGTGTGGCCGCAGGTATGAATAAGGAAATTAATAGCCCTAAGTTACCTACCGATGTTGATTCTCTTCAACGTCGTATTGCTCGACTAAAGCGTTTAGCTAAAAAATATAAACGCGCTGAAATCGTGCAAAACGCACTATTAGGCATCTCTAATATAGCTAATGATGTAAACAGTTTAGATGACTTCTATACCGGAGTTCATCAACACTTACAGCGCCTCATTCCCGCAGATAACTTTTTCATCGCTGCACAAAACCCCAAAACGGGTCTCATTAGCCTGCCTTTTTTCGCCGATGAAAAAGACGCTCACCCTAGCGAGTTATTTCCCGATGAAGAAATTTCCCAAATATTAAATCGCGGCATTACTGGCTATGTGCTTAGACAAGGGTTGCCATTATTATGTAATGAAGATGAATTTCGTTTGCTGATTGCGCAAGGTAAAATTCAAGGGCTAGGCTCTCCATGCCATCAATGGTTAGGTGTGCCGATTAAAAACGGAGAAGTTGTAAACGGCGTTTTAGTCGTTCAAAGTTATAACACTGAAATTAGCTATGGCGAGCTTGAACTGGAATTAATGGGCTTTATTAGTCAACATATTTCAGGAGTAATGGAACGATTGCTTCATAATGAACAACTTGAAGTCGCCATTGAAGAACGCACTCGAGAATTAAGCCAAGCATACAACAGCTTAAAATCAGAGGTAAAAGAGCGCATCAAAGCGGAAAATCTGCAAAAATCATTATTTCAAATTGCAGATCTTTCCTCATCTAAGCTTGCCCAGAAAGACTTTTATAACCACATTCATCAAATTATTAGCCAGTTATTACCCGCTGAGAACTGTTTTATCTCATTAATTGATAACAACATGTTGTCCTTCCCTTTTTATGTCTCGCAAATGGACAATGACTACCCTTCAACTCGCCCGGTACAAGATGGGTTAACCGAATATATTTTACAGCATAAGCAACCTAGATTACTCAGTAATATAGACATCAAGAAACTGGTAGAGCTTGGTGATATATATGCAAAATCACCTGAGTTGAACCGTACGGAACATATGCATCAATGGATAGGTGTACCGTTAATCATTAATGATCATGTTGTTGGTGCCCTAACAATTTATAGTTTAGACAGCAAACAAAACTATCAAATTAAAGACCTTGAACTGCTGACATTTGTATCTCAACACATTGCCAATGCGATTGAACGTAAACACGCGGTTGAATCATTAAAGCGAAGCCACGAACTGCTAGAAGAAAAAGTCGCCACCCGCACTCAAGCACTTGCTCAAGTCAATCGCAACTTACAAACAGAAATAAATCAACGTAGAAAAATTGAAGCTCAACTTGTCCATGATGCACAACATGACGGATTAACGGGGCTCCCAAACCGTAATTTCTTAATGGACAGATTATCGCAAGCATTAAAACATGTCAGGCGCCATGGATTAGATCAATTTGCCCTGCTATTCATTGATTTAGATCGCTTCAAAGTAATTAACGATACCTTTGGCCATCTTGAAGGTGATCGTTTTTTGATTGAAACCGCCAAACGTCTGAAAAGCTGTATCCGTGAAAATGACACCTTAGCCAGAATGGGAGGAGATGAATTTGTTATTTTACTTGATTCGATTCACGGCACTCAAGATGCGATAGAGGTCAGCGAGCGTATTTTACATCAGGTGGGCCAAGCTTATTCATTATCGAATAAAGACTTTGTCTCAGGCGCCAGTATTGGCATCGCCTTTAGCCGCACTGATAAATTAGAAACCAGTGAGTCTATTTTGCGTGACGCAGATAGAGCCATGTATCAAGCAAAATCAAATGGTAAGGGTTGCTATGTAATTTTTGATAGTGACTTAAGTTATCAATCTGAGCAACGAAATGATTTGGATGAGCAATTAACACTGGCGCTTAGTCAAAATCTTATCAAGGTTAGCTATCGGCCTATTTATGATTTAGTGCATCAAACTGTTGTTGCAATAGAGCCACAAGCACAATGGCAGCATGAAACGCATGGGGTCTGGGATCATAATAAACTGCTACAACTGACAACTAATGCACAATTATCATTAATTTTTGATGATTATATTTTTCAGCAATTAAACAAAGATTATCCGGTATTAAAACAGCAATATGGTGCAGTAACGCAACTGTATATGTCGATATCAAGCCAACATGTTAACCATAAATATGCCTTGCGCGGCCTCAAAAACACCTTAAAAAGTAGCAAAATAGATTTATCTAAACTGACGGTTTTCTTTAATGAGAAATCATTAGTTAAAGATACTGAAAATCATCTCAATGCCTTCGAAATTATTAAAAAATTGGGCTCAAATATCGGGATAGATCATTTCGGAACTGGCTATAGCTCACTAAGCAGCTTAAGTTTTTTACCTATCAGCACCTTAATGCTTGATCAAGAAATCAGTAAACATTTACTCAATGACAATCAATTAAAGTTAGTCAAAGCTTACCGCTTAGCAGCAGAGGCCTTAGACATAAATATGATTGCAACTGGCATAGATACTCTGCAGCAAAAACTGCAATTTATTGAAATGGGTTATCAACTAGCAACAGGACGCACATTGGAAAAAAAAAACGAAAACAGAGTTAACATAATAAATTACTGCGCTTAACCATGGCGATTAATCCTCAAGGGGCAATATTAAACATCGCCCTAAGTCAGCTATCGCTTAATATTGCTAGCTTGCTTTTCAAGTAAGCCTTAGCTTATAACCAAGCCAAGGCTATCTTCATTACTTTTTAAACATATCCCTAAGATTGGCAATATTACTTTTTCCTGTGGCCATCCTTTGTTGCTCCGTTTGCTGTGGTTTACGGTTTTCCCAAATTAAATCATCTTGAGGCAACTCCATCAAAAAACGGCTGGGTTCGCAGCGCATGGTTTCACCAAATTGACGTCGTTCGCGGCAAATAACAAACCATAACTCACGTTGGGCACGGGTAATTCCCACGTATGCAAGTCGTCGTTCTTCGTCGACATTATCTTCATCGATACTCGATTGATGCGGCAATATACGTTCTTCAACGCCGACCATAAATACAAATGGGAACTCAAGCCCTTTGGAGGCATGTAAGGTCATTAGCTGCACCTGATCGCCGCCCTCATCTTCACTATTGCGCTCCATCATGTCACGCAAAGTTAACCGAGTTACCACTTCCGGTAATGTCATCGGCTCATCAAGCTCATCACCTTCAAGCATTTCAGTCACCCAGCGATACAATTCAGAAATGTTTTTCATACGCATTTCAGCCGCTTTAGCGCTGGTACTGGTTTCGTAGAGGTAGTCTTCGTAATTAATACTGCGGATCAGTTTCTTAATCGCATCTACCGATTCACCGCGCTTAGCAATTTCACCCGTATCAACGATAAACTGCCCAAATTGGTATAAGGATTTAACCGCTGCGGGCGCTAGCTCATGATTGAGCCCTGCATCGAAAATGGCTTCGAACATTGAGATGTGTTTTTGATTAGCAAAGTTACCCAGTCGCTCTAATGTTGCTGGACCAATACCACGTTTAGGTAAATTAACCACTCTTAAAAATGCATTATCATCATCAGGATTTACCACTAAACGCAGATAAGCCATGATGTCTTTAATTTCAGCGCGGGCAAAAAATGATGTCCCACCACTGAGTTTATAGGGAATTCGGTTTGTCATTAGGGCTCGTTCAAGCAAACGAGACTGGTGATTACCACGATACAAAATGGCGTACTGGCCAAACTGAGTTCGCCCGACAAACTTATGGCGTATGATTTCAGCCACCACGCGCTCAGCTTCTTGCTCTTCATTGGCGGCAATCAATACTCGTAAAGGTTCACCGTAGGCTAAGTCACTAAACAAGGCTTTTTCATACACGTGCGGATTGTTGGCAATGAGGATATTGGCGGCACGTAAAATTCGTTGGCTAGAGCGATAGTTTTGCTCCAACTTAATCAATTTTAGCTTCGGAAAATCGCTTCCCAATAAAACTAAATTTTGGGGTTTAGCGCCGCGCCATGAATAAATGGACTGGTCATCATCACCAACCACGGTAAATCTTGCCCGTTCACCAACCAATAATTTAACCAGTTCATATTGGCTGGTGTTGGTATCTTGGTACTCGTCCACCAGCAAGTATTGGATCCGCGTTTGCCAGCGGGTACGGACTTCTTCATTCATGCGTAATAGCAATGTAGGGATCAAAATTAAATCATCAAAATCAAGCGCATTATACGCTTTCATATGTTGGGCATAACGTTGATACAACATGGCAAACAGCTGGCCTTGCTCGTCTTTAACCATTTTGCGGGCTTGTTGCGGAATCACTAAGCCACCTTTCCAATTTGAAATGGCTGAGGCTAAAGCCTTAATTAAATCTTTATCTTCGTCCAATTCGTCTTGCGTTAACTCTTTTAATAACGCAAAGGTATCTTGGTCATCAAATAAGGAAAAACCGGCCTTAAGCCCGAGCACTTTATGCTCACGCTTAATAATTTCTAAGCCCAAGGTGTGAAAGGTGGAGATCCATAAGCCACGGGCTTCTTTTCTGCCCATAGATTGCGCCACACGCTCTTTCATTTCACGGGCGGCTTTATTAGTGAAGGTGACTGCGGCAATGTTACGGGCTTTGTAACCACACTTTTCCACTAGGTAGGCAATTTTATTAATGATAACTCGCGTTTTTCCACTGCCCGCACCTGCTAATACTAAACAAGGGCCGGAGACATAATGCACGGCATCATTTTGTCCTGGATTGAGTTTCATTTTAATAACATTCCTACGATTCAACACGAAGGCGGATCATAGCAGATGGCAACTTGGTAGAGTTAACAATTTTGTCGTCATATTTTGCGGCTGAGGTATCGCTGAGCTACAATGGCAGCAATATTGGCGCAGGAATACAAATGATGATTAATCCAAAGAAAATTGAAGAAGTTGCCAAGCAGCTAAGTGGTAACTTACCCAGTGGCGTTAAACAGTTTGCCGCAGAATTTGAAGAGCGCAGCAAGCAAGTTTTACAAAGCCAGCTGATGAAGTTAGATGTTGTCTCACGTGAAGAATTTGAAGTACAGCAACACGTGTTATTAAAAACCCGTGAGAAACTTGAAGCTCTGCAAGCTCAAGTGACTGAATTAGAAAAGCGTTTAGCTGATTAGTTTACTATTCGTAACGCAAATAAAGCCTCAAAATGAGGCTTTATTTTATTGCGCTGCACCCACATACTTTTGCACAAGTTGCTGATAAACCCCATTACGACGAATATTTTTTAACCCTAGGTTAAAGGTGTTTTTCAATTTTTCATCATGAAAACTGGCAAAATACTCTGATGCAGGGAAAACCATGTGGTAATGCAAATTCTCGCTAACATCCACTTCTCTGGCAATTAAGGTGTTTAAATACTGAAATACGTATTTATCAGCAATCACAACATCGACTCTTTTCAGGTAGAGCATTTTATTTTGTTTTTGTTGTGGTGACACTTCTAAATATGACAAGTTTTTTTCTGCCATTGTATGAAAGGCATCACCTAAGACATTATTGGCATTTAAAAAAGCCACTACGCTATATTTACCCAAATCATTAATATCACTAATGCGTAAGTCATTATTTGCCAAACTAATCGCCACATTCTGATAGCTGATGTAATTATCTGAAAAAAAGCCACTGACACCTGAATGTTCATTCACCGTAATAATGGCATCAACTTTATGCTGTTCAAAATGGAGCATTTGTCGATTACGTGAGGAAAATTGAAAATTCACATCAATGCCCTGTTCGGCAAATGCGGAGCGAATAATGTCTAACTCCAGACCTGAACGTTCTTCCTGTAAAATATAAGGCGGACGCGAGTCCGCTGAGGCGATTTTTATGACTTTGTTATTTTCTGGCAAAGCGGCTTTTTCAGCATGAACAACCTGAAATAAAGATAATACCAACAGCCACAATACGGTGAAGATTGTCAGCCACTGCTGAGACTTGATTTGACACCTTCGCATATACGGTTTTCGTCCTGTTAATTCTGCGTAAAATAATGATTTTCTTAACACTGAATCATTCAAAAGCAGCCTAATGTGTCACCATTTAGGCATCCTGAACACTCAATATTTTACTCAACGGCTGACTGTAAGCATAGTTGTAACCAATCATACAAAGCAAGTCACAAACCCTTGATAAGCAAACAGGCACCTTATTGGTACCTGCTTTAAAATGCCTGCTTATTTCAACTAGCGTATATACCCAAACAACCTGAAGATGCTCGATTTCAGCAAGAATTTACACGCGTTTAGGCAAGGCATTGATTGCGGGTAATGGTTATTCCCTTTTCAAAATCAATAACGCAGCATAAACGCGTGTAAAACTTGCCCTCAGGGAGTTTCACCGTGTTCCCCTGATTTTTAAATCAGGAGCGTTGTTGCGCTAATTTATAAGGTACCTACATTACCGCATTAACGCGCCTAGTATTGAAAACACGGTGAAGCTCTGAAACACGTATCTTCAAGTTATTTGGGTATAACATCTTCCAGTGCTTTAAGACATAAGGCGACATTTTCTCTTCTTGCACCAAAGCCCATCAGGCCAATACGCCAGGCTTTACCCGCTAACGCCCCTAAACCGGCACCTATCTCCAAATTGTATTGTTCCAATAACTGCTTACGCACCAACGCATCGTCAATACCTTCAGGAATATACACCGCATTCAGTTGCGGTAAGCGATACGCTTCATCTACCACAAACTTTAGCCCAAGCTTACTGAGTCCATCACGCAACAGCACATGCATATTATGGTGACGCGCCCAGGCATTTTCTAAGCCTTCATTGGCTAACACTCTAAATGATTCATGCAATGCATATAGTGCATTCACTGGAGCTGTGTGGTGATAACTGCGCTTACCACCAGCGGCATTACCCCAATATCCCATCACTAACGTTTGATCTAAAAACCAGCTTTGTACAGGTGTTTGGCGACTCTTTAGTTTGGCAACCGCTTTGTCTGAAAACGACACTGGTGACAATCCCGGCACACAAGACAAACACTTTTGGCTACCGGAATAAATAGCATCAATTCCCCATTCATCAACCCGTAATTCAACACCACCGAGCGAAGTAACGGCATCTACAATGGTCAGACAATTATGCAATTGCGCCAAAGTACACAAGGTTTGAGCATCAGATAAGGCGCCTGTAGAGGTCTCAGCGTGTACAAATGCTAAAAATTTTGCATCTGGATGCGCCACTAAAGCTTGTTCTACATCCTGCGGACAAACGGGTTGACCCCATTCGTTATCGACCACAACAGCAACGCCACCGACACGTTCAACATTTTGGCGCATACGCTCGCCAAAAACACCATTGCGGCAAACGATGACCTTTTCACCTGGCTCGACAAGATTAACAAAGCAGGTTTCCATACCGGCACTGCCAGGTGCTGAAACGGCTAATGTCATCTCGTTTTTTGTTTGAAACGCATATTGAATAAGTTGCTTTAACTCATCCATCATATTGACGAAAAGTGGATCTAGATGGCCAATGGTCGGCTTAGCTTGAGCAGCTAACACTTCTGGATATACATCAGACGGCCCAGGGCCCATCAAAATACGACGTGGAGGGTTAAAAGCGGAAATTTGCGGTACGGGCAACATCAATGTCTCCTTAACTAGATATAACTATCTTTAAAATAGTGTGAGTCTAAAATTTACCCTACATAAAAAACAATTACTTACCTACGAGTATGCTCTCGTTTTGGTAATAAAATGAACCAAGGTCACCTCAAAAGAAATGCGTGAGCTAACTTAGCACACTGACAAACTAAATCACGCCAATATGCGAAAATTTATTTTATACACTAACCGCAATACCAAACTTACTGCAAACCCAAGAAATACGCGCCGCGCCTTAGTTACCACAAAAGGTAAGTGAATAACCTTACATCACCTTGGACTTACGATTTATTTGCATTTAAAAACAATTTATACGCTGGACTGTGAGTTTCTTCTTGATATACAAAACCTAAATCCGTTAAAAAACGCGCAAACGGAATATCATCGCTTGCCGGCACTTCAAATCCTGCCAATACTCGCCCAAATGCTGCGCCATGGTTACGATAATGAAATAAGCTGATATTCCACTGACTTTGTAATGTGGTTAAAAACTTCAACAGTGCCCCTGGATGCTCAGGAAACTCAAAGCTGAATAAACGCTCTTCTAACGGCTCAAGTGGATGACCACCGACCATATAACGCACATGTAATTTTGCGGTTTCATCCTGCGATAAATCCTGCACTTCAAAGCCTTCAGACTCGAGCTTAGCGATAATGCTTTTAAGCTCAGTTTGACCACCACTTAAGCGAATACCCGCAAACACCACCGCCATATCTCGACTGCTAAATCGGTAGTTAAACTCTGTCATCACGCGTTTTTCAAGTAACTCGCAAAAGCGTAAAAAGCTACCCGGTTGCTCAGGCACCTTTACAGCTAACACCGCTTCTTTTTGCTCACCTAGCTCACAACGTTCAGACACATAACGAAGGCTATGAAAGTTAACGTTAGCGCCACTTAAAATGGCCGCCACTTTTAACGGTTTGTCGGTTTCAGCATCATGTTGAAGCATGTACTTTTTTAGCCCGGCGACAGATAACGCCCCTGCGGGTTCAGCGATGGCTCGGGTATCTTCAAAAATATCTTTGACAGCGGCACAAATTTCATCAGAGGTGACGGTAATAACATGATCTACATATTCTCTGGCAAGACGAAACGGCTCATTACCGATGCGTTTGACTGCCACACCATCGGCAAATAGCCCAACCTGACTTAATGTGACAGGTTCGTCAGCTTCTAATGCCGCCTTTAAACACGCCGCATCTTCAGGCTCAACACCAATGATTTTTACCTGCGGCATCACTGCTTTGTAATACGCCGCGATCCCCGCAATCAATCCGCCGCCGCCTACAGGCACAAATACCACTTCTAGCCCGCGTTGTTGCTGGAGCATTTCTTGGGCAATAGTGCCTTGTCCTGCAATAACAGCTTCATCATCAAAAGGAGCAATATACACTCGGCCTTCTTGTTCTGATAAAGCTTTGGCATAATCATTGGCTTGATCAAATGCTTGACCGTGCAGTACCACAGTGCCGCCAAGTCGTTTTACTGCATCGATTTTAATATCGGGGGTGGTGCTTGGCATCACAATCACAGCATTGATGCCACGACTTGCCGCTGACATTGCCACACCTTGAGCATGATTACCTGCCGAGGCACATACCACGCCTGCTTCGCATTGTTTAGGGGTTAACTCAGCAATGCGATTATAGGCGCCGCGCAGCTTAAATGAATGCACGGGCTGCATGTCTTCTCGCTTTAAAAACACATCACAACCTAAACGGGCTGACAGCTTTTTCATGCCAGATAATGGCGTGACCTTGGCAATGTCATAAACTGACGACAGCAAAATCTTCTGTAAATAATAATGGGCCAAATCTAACTGCGTTTGAGATGCCAAGGCTAACATATTACCCCTCCAACTTACTGCGATCGCGCACCGCGCCTTTATCAGCACTGGTGGCTAATAATGCATAGGCTTTTAGCGCCAGTGACACATAACGCTCACGCTCTAATGGTTTCCACGCCAGTAGCCCTTTAGCTTCCATCGCCTGACGACGTGTTGCTAATACTTCATCACTGACATTGAGCTTGATACTACGACTTGGAATATCGATAGCAATTTGATCGCCATTTTCAATTAACGCGATTGTGCCACCAGATGCCGCCTCTGGAGAAATATGTCCAATAGATAAACCGGATGTGCCACCAGAAAAACGTCCATCGGTGATTAACGCACACTTTGTCCCTAAACCACGTGATTTAAGGTAAGTGGTTGGATATAACATCTCTTGCATACCAGGGCCACCTTTAGGGCCTTCATATCGAATCACCACTACATCCCCAGCAACCACTTCCCCACCTAAAATGCCGCTAACGGCATCATCTTGGCTTTCGTAAATCCGCGCACTGCCCACAAACACTAAGTTTGACTCATCCACACCCGCGGTTTTTACAATACAACCATTTTCAGCCACGTTACCCGATAATACGGCTAAGCCGCCTTCTTGACTGAAGGCAAATTCACGGCTACGAATACAGCCATTTTCACGGTCATCATCAACCGAGTCCCAGCGGCAATCTTGGCTAAAGGCTTTTTGGGTTGGAATACCTGCGGGGCCTGCACTAAAGAAGCGTCTAACCTGTGCATCGTCGGTCTGTTTGATATCATATTTGGCTAATACTGACTTTAGGTCACCGCCATTGTCTGCGGCGACGTGCGGTACATCATTATGCAGCAAACCAGCACGGTCTAACTCGCCTAAAATGCCCATTACGCCACCGGCGCGATGTACATCTTCCATATGGTATTTCGGTGTAGACGGCGCGACTTTGCAAAGATGCGGCACTAGGCGCGACATACGATCAATGTCGTCCATGGTAAAATCAATTTCAGCTTCTTGCGCCGCTGCCAATAAATGCAATACAGTGTTTGATGAACCACCCATGGCGATATCTAGTGCGGTGGCGTTTTCAAACGCTTTGAATGAGGCAATATTACGTGGCAGCGCATTTTGATCATCATGCTTATAATAACGTTCGGCCAGTTTCATCACCCGGCGACCCGCTTCTAAAAACAGCTCGCGGCGATCAGCATGGGTTGCCAACATTGAGCCATTACCGGGTAAAGATAAACCCAAGGCTTCAGTTAGGCAGTTCATTGAGTTTGCGGTAAACATACCAGAGCAAGAGCCACAGGTTGGACAAGCGCTACGCTCAATTTGTTTGCTGTCTTCATCGCTAACATTGGTATCAGCACCAGCGACCATAGCGTCAACTAAATCAAGCTTGATGATTTTATCTGACAATTTAGTTTTACCGGCTTCCATTGGGCCGCCCGAGACAAATACCACAGGGATATTTAATCGTAATGCTGCCATTAACATGCCAGGGGTAATTTTATCGCAGTTGGAGATACACACTAAGGCATCGGCACAATGTGCATTGACCATGTATTCCACACTGTCAGCAATTAACTCCCGCGATGGCAAACTATAAAGCATACCGCCATGCCCCATCGCAATGCCGTCATCTACCGCAATGGTATTAAATTCTTTAGCGATACCGCCGACCTCTTCTATCGCACTAGCAACCAAAGAGCCCATATCTTTTAAATGTACATGACCCGGTACAAATTGGGTAAATGAGTTAGCAATCGCGATAATCGGTTTACCAAAATCGGTTTCTTTCACACCGGTTGCACGCCACAGAGCACGGGCTCCCGCCATGTTACGGCCTTCGGTACTGGTTGCTGAACGTAATTTTGGCATTGCTTAATTCCTTGTTTAATTCATGACGACTTAGGATATCTTGTTTCTTGTTTACTACGACCAACTAAGACCTAAGCGTTGACAGTTTTGTCCAATTGCGCGCCAGGTAATACTTTACACTGGGTCACATCAATCAGTTTATCTAATTGGTTACTTAATAATTCAATGGCACGTTCGGCTTCAACCCACAAATTAATAGCCAAACTGTTATCACCTTGGGTATTCATGTGCATTTGCGTTACTTTAAAGCCGCGATGACGGGTTACGCGTAACACACGCTCTAATACCTCAGGACATTGTTTAACGGTGATTTCAAGGTTATGCATCATCATGTTTGTTTCTCCATTTGGTCCATCATGTCACTGTTACTTGCCCCTGGTGGCACTAAAGGCCAAACGTTAAAAGCATCATTAATGGCCACATGTAACATAAATGGACCAGGGGTATTAATCATTTCATCTAATGCTTGTTCAACTTCATCTGCACGGGTAATGGTGCGACCTGGGATATCAAAAGCCGACGCCATTAATACAAAGTTAGGGTTGTCGGATAAATCGGTTTCACTGTAGCGCTCTTCAAAAAACAATTGTTGCCACTGTTTCACCATGCCGAGCTTTTGATTATCTACAAGTAAAATTTTCACCGGTAACTTACGGCGCTTAATGGTCGTAAGCTCTTGCACGTTCATCATAAATGACCCATCACCAGAAACGGTGACCACGGTCGCATCGGGTCTAGCAACTTGCGCCCCGATTGCCGCAGGAAGGCCAAATCCCATGGTGCCTAGACCCGCGCTCGACAAATGATCTTCAGGTCGTCTAAACCACATATGTTGTGCAACCCACATTTGATGCTGGCCCACATCGCAACTGATCACGCTATCTTCAGGTAACTTATTGGCTAAGCGGCGCAACATTGAAGGGGCAAAAATCAATTCACCTGGGTGGTTATAATCCCATTGATATTGACGCGCCATATCTGTGATATCTTGTAACCAAGGCTGAATATGCACCGCATCGACAACCGCTGCAGATAACGCTGGGAGTACATAACGAAGCTCCGCTGCGATGGCGACATCAGGTTGACGTAACTTACCAAGCTCAGCAGCATCAATATCTAGATGTAACACCTTTGCATTACTGGCAAAACTGGCTAATCGTCCGGTCACCCGGTCATCAAACCTGGCTCCCACCACCATTAATAAATCACACTCCTGTACTGCTAAGTTAGCCGCCTTGCCACCATGCATACCTAACATACCAAGGTAACCTGGCGTGTCATGGGCAATACTGCCAAGGCCTTTTAATGTCGCAACAGAGGGGATTTTTGTTTGGTTAATAAACTGACGTAAATGCGCAACAGCGCCTGCCATTCCTACGCCGCCACCTACATACAGCATAGGTTTTTTGGCGGCTTTGATAAGCTCAGCGGCAGCAGCAAGATCGCAAGGCTGCGCCTGCAGTTCATCTTCAACCGATTGCAATGGGGTTTTGTATTCAAGCTCAGCAATTTGGATATCTTTTGGAATATCGACCAACACAGGGCCCGGCCTGCCAGATGCGGCAATTTCAAAGGCGCGATATAAGGTGGGAATAAGCTCATTGATATCGGTAACCATAAAGCTGTGCTTAGTGCAGGACAGAGACATACCAAGCACGTCTATTTCCTGAAAAGCATCTGTTCCTATGACACTGGTTGAAACCTGGCCGGTGATTGCCACTAAAGGCACAGAGTCGAGCAGCGCATCGGCCAGTGAGGTAATCAAATTTGTCGCACCAGGTCCTGATGTGGCAAAACAAACACCGGTTTTACCACTTGCTCTTGCATAGCCTAGTGCAGCAAAGGCTGCACCTTGCTCATGGCGGCTTAGTAAGTGCTCAACAGGGCTACCATAAAGAGCATCATAAATCGGCATAATCGCACCACCTGGGTAACCAAATACTGTGGTGACGCCATGTGCAGCGATAACTTTAATGACGGCGTCTGCGCCTCTTATTTTTTGCCCTACTTCCATAGTGTGCTCTCTACTTTTATTTACGCGGCTAGATCTCAATGGTTACTGCGAAGTGACAAATGCCTTAAAACAAAAAACCCCCGGTCCTTTCGGAGCGGGGGTTTTTGGAATTTGTAACCGTTAGGTCAGTCTTTTTTCCAAATGCAGCCCCCGCTGTGACTTAATAATCACTACGGTAATAATTGCAATAATGAGTAGGGCTGCTTGGTTAAACATAAAAGAACTGAATTCCTAATTTATTAACGTTGAACTTCAACTGTGTTTTAAGTGATATCATAGAAACTTCACCAAACACAAGCAAAAATCAGTTTTGTAAAAAAAATTCAGCTTCCTTGCCGAGACAATGCAAACAACAAACTAAAAAATTAGCTTGGGAGATATACCTCCCTTTAATGCCTGTCCGACAACTTATTGTTAACTTAACAACCTAAACTGAACAGGTACTTCATCAGTACTTTTTACAAAACAAGCCCAACAATTGTAGTGACTACTTTTGCAGCCACTTCAAGGTATTAACTGGCTTCAACAATGCTTTTCATATCTGTCATATAGCCACGCAATTCAGCACCCACAAATTCAACATCGGTATTGCGGATCGCATCATTCACTTCAATCAAACGTAAGTTATCTACGCCAGTTGATGTTGATTTTAAACCACCACCTAAAAACTCTGGTGACATGGCGTTAACGTAATCGCGTAATAATGGCACTGCTGCATGGTTAAATAAGTAACAACCATATTCAGCGGTATCTGAAATAACAATATTCATTTCATACAAACGCTTACGGGCAATGGTGTTAGCAATTAACGGCGTTTCATGTAATGACTCGTAATAGGCTGATTCTTCGACAATGCCAGATGCAACCATAGTATCAAATGCCAGTTCAACGCCCGCTTTGATCATCGCAACTAAGAAAATGCCCTTATCAAAGTAGGTTTGCTCATCGATGTGCTCACTAGAAACCGGTGCATTTTCAAATGCAGTTTCGTTGGTTTCTGCGCGCCAGCGAAGTAAATTGGCATCATCGTTTGCCCAGTCAGCCATCATAGTGCGAGAAAATTCACCACTGATAATGTCATCCATATGCTTAGCAAATAACGGGGCCAAGATTTCTTTTAATTCTTCAGCCATATCAAAGGCTTTGATTTTTGCTGGGTTTGATAAACGGTCCATCATGTTGGTAATGCCGCCGTGCTTAAGCGCTTCGGTAACCGTTTCCCAGCCTTGCTGGATAAGTTTAGCGGCATAGCCTGGCTCAACACCGTCAGCCACCATTTTTTCATAACCCAAAATGGCACCCGTTTGTAACATGCCACATAAAATGGTTTGCTCGCCCATTAAGTCAGACTTAACTTCAGCAATAAACGATGATAATAAGACACCTGCTCTGTCACCACCTGTGGCACTCGCATAGGCCTTAGCTATGTCTAAACCATCGCCATTTGGGTCATTTTCTGGGTGAACGGCAATCAAAGTTGGTACGCCAAAACCACGCTTGTATTCTTCACGTACTTCAGTGCCTGGACACTTAGGCGCCACCATCACTACCGTAATGTCTGAACGTACCTGCATGCCTTCTTCAACGATATTAAAGCCATGTGAATATGAAAGCGTTGAGCCTTGCTTCATCAACGGCATAACCGTATTAACAACGTTAGTGTGCTGCTTATCAGGCGTGAGGTTTAATACCAAATCGGCCGCTGGAATTAGCTCTTCAAATGTGCCAACGGTGAAGCCGTTATCTGTGGCTTTTTTCCAAGAGGCACGTTTTTCAGCAATGGCTTCAGGGCGTAAAGCAAAAGCAATATTTAGGCCTGAATCGCGCATGTTTAAGCCTTGGTTAAGACCTTGGGCACCACAACCTAAAATAACAATGTTCCAATCTTTAATATAATTGCAGCCGTCTAAGAATTCGCTGCGGTCCATAAAGCGACATTGTGCTAATTGAGATAATTGCTGACGTAAATTCAGAGAGTTAAAATAGTTAGCCATCTGATACCACCTATAAAATTCATTAATTTGAGACGCAACATTCTGACAATTAAACTTATCGGAAGTTGTGATTGGGTTCACTATAGCGCAAGCATATAATTGCTTAAAATGATATATTTGACATTTGTAATTGCAATTAATGAAATGATATAGTTTGCGATATCAAACAACACACAAAGTGCTATGGGGCGTTATGGATATTCGATCACTCAAGCTTTACTTACATTTATGTGACAGTTTGCATTTTGCCAAAACGGCCGAGCAAACCCATGTCAGCCCATCAACACTCAGCCGAGCCATGCAAAGATTAGAAGAGGAAGTGGGCTGTAAATTACTGGAGCGAGACAATCGTAGTGTGAGCTTAACCCACGCTGGTGTTGAGTTTAAACGTTTTGCTGAACAAACCTTATCTGAATGGGCACAACTGAGGCAACGAATCGACCCACAACAAAATGTGTTACGTGGCCGACTGAATATTTTCTGCTCTGTGACTGCGGCCTATAGTCATTTACCTGCATTATTAGAACGCTTCAGGCGTGAACATCCCCATGTGGAAATTAATTTAACCACAGGCGATCCCGCCAATGCGATTAATGAAGTGCAGCAAAATAAAGCCGATATTGCCATATTAGCGATGCCTGACAGCTTAGCGCCAAGTATACACTTCAGTAAAATTGATTATGTTCCGTTATCGATTATTGCACCGACTATGCCATGTCAGGTGCAACAAATGGTGTCTCAAACAGATATTGAATGGGATCAACTGCCGTTTATTGTGCCGGACCATGGTCCGGGCCGACGTCGAATTGATAATTGGTTCAAGCAAATGGGTTTTAAACCTAATATCTATGCACAAGTTGCCGGGCAAGAAGCGATTGCCTCTATGGTGGCATTAGGATGCGGGGTAGGTATTAGCCCTGATGTTGTTATTCAAAACAGTCCCGTTCGTGGACGCATTCAAATGGTGGCTTCACCTGTCGAGATACCGGGGTTTGAACTAGGCTGTTGTTGCAAAGATAAACGCACTGACGATCCCATCATCAATGCGTTTTTACAGGTCATTTAAATCGACTCGATTTTGGTGACCAAAAGTTGGTCGACTTTGTACGAATCAATGTCGACCACTTCAAACTTATAACCGGCGAAATTAACAAAGTCGGTGCGCTTGGGGATCTTCCTTAGCATATACATCATAAACCCAGCGATGGTTTCATAATTTTGGCTTTGGGGAAATACCTCAATATTAAATGCCCGCATCACATCAGTAATGGGGGTTACGCCGTCGACTAACCACGAACTATCATCACGGCTAACAATTTGCTCTTCACTTTCATGTAATGACCAGGCGCCCATTACCGCACTTTGTAAATCATTAGTGGTGACTATGCCAACCACTAAGGCATATTCGTTCATCACTACGGCAAAATCTGCGCGACTATTTTTAAAATACTCCATCGCTTCAGATAACGTCAGGGTGTCTGGAATGATCAAGCAGTTATGCACTAATGTTGAATCTTTTAGATTAATGCTTTGACCGCTGATGACTCTTAACAAAATCTCTTTAGCGTCAACATAGCCTAAAATGGTATCTAACTGACCATTACACACTAAAAACTTGTTATGCGGTTCGTCGGCAATTTTACGCTTAATCACCTCTTCAGAGTCTTGCTGCAAAAAGTAAATCAAGCTTTCACGGGCGGTCATAGCTGAAGTCACTGGCACGGATTGCATTTCAAATACATTTTCCATCATTTGCTGTTCGCCTTTATCCAAGACGCCAGCCTCCGTACCTGCACTCATAATGGCATAAATATCATCATGGGTGATTTGATCATTGCGAGTCATCGAAATGCGCAGCAATTTAAATAAAGTATTGGCCAAACCATTAAATAACCATACAAACGGTTTTAACAGCTTGATGCACAGCACCATAGCTGACACAAAATTGACCGCGACCTTTTCAGGCATCACCATAGCAATGCGCTTGGGCATTAGGTCGGCAAATAAGATAAAAAAAGACGTCACGCAAATAAATGACAATACAAAACTGCTTTGACTTACCCATTCAGGCTCAATCCAGGGTGACAATAAAGTTTCAAAATAAGGCCTAAAAGCGCCCTCACCAACAATACCGCCCATAATGGCCACTGCATTTAAGCCTATTTGCACTACGGTGAAAAAGCTGCCTGGGTGCGCTTGTAACTTAAGCACTTTTAATGCTCTAAAATCGCCCTCGTCAGCAAGGGCTTGTAAGCGAATTTTACGCGCTGCGGCCAAAGCGATTTCAGACATAGAAAAAAAGCAGCTAATAGCAATCAGCGCCATCATTATTAGAAAATTGTCTACAAAACCCATTACTACCTCTGCCCATAAATATACAGACTGATTAACGCTTTAATAAACATGGTTCAATAATGTTCAATTACAGCAAATTAACAAGAATAAAACCCCATAGCCTTATCAGCACTGAACAGATTCAGCGACTAACCTAAACACTGGCGACTTAAATATTGGAGGGGGATGTTTAAAGCGGCGTATCCTACTAGAAGAATTATCAACAAAATAGTCTACACTTAGTAAATATTGATGTTTTTTGATACGTCTCAATTAATCCATGGAAATAGGATTAATCACCGCAAAGGATTTGTTTATGGCAATTGCCTGTGTCAATACTCGCGCCAGTTGTGGCGTTGATGCCCCTATCGTCACTGTTGAAGTGCATTTAAGTAATGGTTTACCGGCATTTAATCTTGTCGGTCTGCCAGAAACCTCCGTTAAAGAAGCAAAAGAGCGTGTCCGCAGTGCGTTGATTAATGCCGGTTTTGAAGTGCCTCAACGAAGAATTACTGTCAATTTAGCCCCCGCTGACTTACCTAAACAAGGTGGCAGATACGATTTACCCATAGCCATTGGTATTTTAGCTGCATCAGGACAAATTCCCGCTAATCATCTTGCGCAATATGAATTTATTGGTGAACTGGCCTTATCTGGGCAGATCCGACCTTGCAGCGGTATTTTGCCGGCAATTATTGCGGCAAAAAATCAAAACCATCATTTATTTATGCCTCTTGATAATCGCTATGAAGCCGAACTAGTTGGCTATGAGCTATGCTACTTTGTCGCCCACTTACAGCATTTAGCCGCCTTTATGCATGGACAATCACAACTGCCCAAACTCGATAATCTTCCACAATGGATTAATGATGAACCCACAGATGAAGGCTATCATTGTATGAGTGAAGTGATTGGTCAGCACCAAGCTAAGCATGCATTGGAAATTGCGGCAGCAGGCGGTCATAACATGTTGATGTTAGGCCCACCAGGAACAGGGAAATCCATGTTAGCCAATCGCATTATTCCGTTAATGCCCAAGCTAACCTATGAAGAAGCCATTGAGGTTGCTGCAATTCATTCAGTTGCAGCCTTGCCGATAAAGCCGGCTAATTTTCTCAATCGCCCCTTTCGTGCCCCGCACCATACTTGTTCTTCGATATCATTAGTGGGTGGAGGAGCACATCCTAAACCAGGGGAAATATCACTCGCCCATCGTGGTATCTTATTTCTTGATGAAATTGCGGAGTTTCCTCGCAAGGTATTAGATTGTTTAAGGGAGCCGATGGAAAGTGGTGAAGTTGTCATATCGCGCGCAGCCGCCAAACTGACATTTTCAAGTCGATTTCAATTAATTGCGGCTATGAACCCAAGTCCCTGTGGCGATACTGAGCACGCCCGTGCCACTCCAGATCAAATTCAACGATATTTATCTCGATTATCCGGCCCATTTTTAGATAGATTTGACTTAACCATTGATGTGCCAAAATTACCTGCGGGCTCGCTGACTCAACCCCCAAAAAATAGCGAAACCAGCGCCAGCATTGCTAAGCGGGTCCAACAGGCTAGAGATACACAACTATGTCGATGCGGTATACTCAATAGCGAACTAAGCCCCAAACTACTTAACCAGCATAGTGGCATCAACCAACAAGATTTAGCCTTTTTAGAGCAAAGCGTGGTTAAGTTAGGCTTATCGGTACGCAGCTTCCATCGCATTCAACGTGTCGCAAGGACTATCGCCGACTTACAGGGCTGTCAAAACACTGAAAGAAGCCATATAGCGCAGGCATTAGGCTACCGTGCGATGGACCGTTTATTGGCAAGTTTAAGCAGGCAATAGCAAAATAACATAGCTACTGATTGAGCTAAACCTATACAACGAGTAACATAGGCCTCCATTTGCAGGAGGGATAAATGTCGTTGTTTTCACAATTTAAAGGCGCGCTAGCATTTTTATGCTACCTATTGAATACCCTATTTTGGGCGATTCCTATTCTGCTTTTTGGGATAATAAAACTTATCCCTCTGAAAATAATAGACAAAACATGCAGTTATATTACAGATAACTGCGCCTCTGCATGGATTTATGGCAACACGCTTAGCGAAAAACTCCTTCACCCTGTGACGTTTGAAATTACAGGTGATACTGATTTTGACCGTAAACAATGGTATATGGTGGTGGCTAATCATCAATCATGGGTCGATATCTTAGTATTGCAGCGCATATTAAATGGCAAAATCCCCTTTTTAAAATTTTTCCTTAAACAAGAATTGCTATATGTGCCAGTACTCGGGTTAGTTTGGTGGGCACTCGACTTTCCATTTATGCGCCGTTTTAGCAATGCGCAATTAAAAAAGAATCCGAAGTTAAAAGGCAAAGATATTGAAATCACACGTAAAGCCTGTGAAAAATTCAAAACCAAGCCTGTTAGTGTAATGAATTTTGTTGAGGGTACGCGCTTCAGTCAAAGTAAACATGACAAGCAAAGCTCGCCTTTCCAGCATTTATTAAAACCGAAAGCCGGTGGTATGGCCTTCGCATTATCAGCTATGGGTGAACACATTAATAAGTTAGTCAACGTCACCATTTATTACCCTGAAAAAGTCCCTTCATTTTGGGAATACCTTTGTGGGCAAACGACGCATATTAAAGTGGACATTAAAATAACTGATATACCGCAAACCATGCGTGGTGACTATATTAACGATCGCCAGTTTAAGATTGATTTTCAAGAGCAATTAAATCGATTTTGGTTTAATAAAGATCAACAGTTACAACAATATTATCTTGGTGATAGTGCTAAGAAAGACCTCAACACTATTAGCTGCAAGCCTGAACGAGAGGTGTAAGTTTCAATGTTATCGTTTTTACCCGGCCCTATTTTATATTTCATCAGCCTAACATTATTGATCATCAACACTGCTCTGTGGGGGTCATTAATTAGTCTTGGTGGCATTATTAAGTTATTGCTACCCATTAAAACAATTCGTTTGGGGCTATCCCATCTAATGAATCGTTTTATGTGGTGCTGGGCACTGTGTAATGGCGGTATTCTTGCCATCATTTCAAATATTGAGTGGGATGTTGAAGGGCTTGATAAACTTGATAAAAATAGTTGGTACTTACTCATCAGCAACCATTTAAGTGGTTTTGATATTGCGGCACAAACCTATTTACTGCGTAACCATATTCCCATGCTGAAGTTTTTTCTTAAACAAGAGCTTATGTACGTGCCAATTATGGGATTAGGCTGTTGGGCGTTAGATATGCCTTTTATGCACCGTACCAGCGCAGCTAAATTGCGTAAAAACCCTAAACTCAAAGGCAAGGATTTAGCCACCACGCGCAAAGCCTGTGCTCGTTTCAAACACTTACCCACCTCAATTATCAACTATGTTGAAGGTAGTCGATTTACTTTAGAAAAACATCAGCGTCAGCAGTCTCCATACAAGCATTTATTGCGTGCTAAAGCTGGCGGGATAGCCTTCACTCTGTCGGCAATGGGCGAACAATTCACCAACCTTTTAAATATTACTTTAGTCTATCCTGACTCAAAGCCCGATGAAGATATCTTATTTGGGGTAATGAATGGCAGAGTGAAAAAAGTCGTTATGAGAGTAGAGGTTTTACCTGTTCCTGAAGTGAATGCCGACGTGTATTTTTCTCAAGCTGAATACCGCGCTGAATTTCAGCGTTGGCTGAACGACCTATGGCTTGAAAAAGACGATCAAATCGAAGCTATTATGCAGCAATACAACAATAGTCATCTGCAAAATCCATAACCATAACCACCTGATCGTGATTCATTGAAGTTGACTATAATGACCTGTCAGGGGGAAATACCTAAAAATAAAATCAATGATGTATGATTATTAATTGAATTCTAACCCTTACAGGGTAATATTGTTTTTTAGCACACTTCCTATAACGATAAAAATACAATAATAAAAAGGTGTCATTTGATTTCACGCTTATTTACATTTATCTGTACAGGCTTATTTTTTGCAACATTATTATTGTATGCAACGCCAAGTACTGCGCAATATCAGGGTAAATATGGCAATATTTCTGAGATCAAATTCGAACACTTTAATAGTGAACAAGGCTTAAACCAGAACACCATCACTGATCTGTTTATGGACAGCGCAGGTATGTTATGGATTGGTACTCAGGATGGTTTACACAGCTATAATGGTGTTGACTTCCAAATGTACCTTAAACGCTCTGGCGACCCAGAAAGCATTTCAGATAACTTCATCACAGATATTATCCAATCCCCCGATGGCACACTTTGGATAGGCACCTTAAATAGTGGTTTAAACCAACTTGACCTGAAAACAGGCAAATTTACACGCTACAGTAATGACCACGGTTTAACCGACAATCAAGTCACTCATCTTGCGGTGATCGGAGAAACATTATGGATAGGCACTCGCTCAGGCCTATTCATGATGTCGCTTAAAACCCATAAAATAAGTCGCATCGGTCTAGGTAATAGTCTAGAGCCTAACATTACCAGCTTAGCGAATGTCGACGACAAATTTGTGATTGTCGGCACAGATAAAGTTGGCACTTATGCAATTGATACTAATACTATTAATCGTTTAGACATTCCAAGTGGTGTTCAAGTCAATCGCATACAATCCAGCTCTATTTTTGCAGTTTGGCTAGCTATAGATAATGAAATTTGGCGCTATAACCTTGATACTCATCAAAAAGAACTCATCTGGCAACGTCCGGATGCATTAGGCAAACAGAAAATCATTAAAGATTTTGTGGTTGTGAATGCGAATCAAATATGGGCTATCGGCAGTAATTCAGGACTTATTCAACTGGATTTTGATGGTAAACAATGGCATAGCCAGTACCATAAAAATAAGGTCAATAACCGGGAGAGTTTAATCGAGAATGATCTGCAGACCATGATGTTAGATCCAAACGGCACATTATGGTTAGGCACCAGTTTTTCCGGTATAGACAAAATTAACTTAAGTCACCAATACTTTGCGCACTTGTACGACAACAATGCCTCAAATACCCGCATGGGCAATATGATCCGTTCCATATATCGCGATCATAAACAACGTTTATGGATAGGTACCGATGGTGACGGCGCGAAATATTTAAATGATAAAAATGAATATATTTATCTAAATAGCCAATTTGCGCAGTTATTGAACATCCCCGAATCAGACCTTGACCTGCACGTCAATGATATTCAAGAAGATAGCCAGCGCAACCTTTGGTTTGCGACTACCCAAGGGGTGTTTGTTTTAGATAAGCAAGATAAATTAGTCCCAATTAAACCACATAACCCTGCGCTGCATAATGACTTAAACTTCCGTAGCATAGCCATTGATGATAAAGACAGAGTTTGGCTTTCAAGCACCTTAGGGCTATATTTTATCTCTAATGATAATCAACAAATGTTGCCCTATAACTTTGGGTTTCAAAAAGATTACTCGCCATATAAGCATCAAATTCTTACCTTACATTTCAGCGAAGGGTATTTATGGATTGGCACTATCGGTGGCTTAGTGCGCCTAAATCCGGAAGAAAAAGAATTAGTGTTTGTCAGCAATGAACCCAATAATCCCTTTAGTTTAAGTGATAATCGTGTCAGGGATTTTCTACGTACCCAAAATGGCGATTTATGGGTAGCAACACATGGTGGTATTGACAAATTAACCACAGATTATGGTATTTTTAAATTTGAACGTTTGGCAGTCAATAATGACTCAGCTATCAATACCGTTTACAGCCTGCTTGAGGATAATGATCAAAACCTCTGGCTCAGTACCAACACAGGTATTGCTCGCTATAACCCACAAACGAAGAGTTTTACCTCATTTAATACCCATGAAGGCCTACAAGCCCTCGAGTTTAATGGCGCGGCGCGATTTAAAGACGCCAATGGCGATATGTGGTTTGGCGGCGTGAATGGCATAAATTACTTTGTGCCCAGTGAGATCCCGCAGCAACGACCATCAGTCAAATTGGCTCTGACTAAATATACAATAGGTGAGCACAGTTACCCGGTGTTGGATCTCAGCCACACCCCTAAAATTGACATGCCCTATGAGAAACAGCTAATCAGCTTTGAAGTGGGCGCCCTCAATTTTAGTTATCAAAACCTCAGTCAATACAGTTACTTTTTAAGAGAGTTTGACTCGGTTTGGCATAAGTTGCCCACTGGCAGCAAAATTACCTATACCAATTTACCACCTGGAAATTACCAACTTATTGTTCGTCACTCTCTTGGGCTCAACTCCTACGATGAATACACGCTAACTGTCCCTGTTTCGGTTATCCCGCCATTTTATATGAGCCACTTAGCTTACATGCTCTACGGCATATTGAGCTTTAGTTTGCTGTCATACTTTATGTATGCAAGACATCATAAACATGAAAAACAACGGGAATTTGAGCAAAGTATTCGAGCATCAGAAGAACGCCTAAAGCTTGCATTGTGGGCATCGGGTGACGGTATGTGGGACTGGAATATTGTAGAAAACAAGGTCTACCGTACCAATATGGTGCCGCAGATGAGCTTTGGTAAATCCGATAAGCTATTAATTGATAACATTCATATCGAAGACCGTGACAGGGTCTCTAGACTATTAAAAGAACATCTTGATGGCCATAGCGAATTTTTTGAAGCCGAATATCGAGTAGAAATGGATAACGGTAAATCCACTTGGCTGTTAGACCGTGGACAAGTGGTAGAGCGCGATACCAAAAACAATCCTATACGTATGGCAGGTACCCATAAAGATATTACCAGCCGAAAAGAAACAGAAAACGAATTAAAACTCTCGTCACAGGTGTTGTTCAGTATGAACGAAGCTGTTGTGGTAGGTGAGTTGGATTACAGCGTTCGTTCAGTTAACCCTGCCTTTAGCCGTATAACCGGTTTTAAACCCCGCGATGTAGCAGGAAAACATTTCTTATTTTTAACTATGGGTAAACAATCCAGAGAGTTTTACTTAGAGATTGAAGCACAATTATTACGTCATAAACATTGGTCTGGTGAAACTCAAATACGAACTCGCGATCGTCGAGGCATTCTAGCTTGGCTTGAAATCAATCAGGTTATTGATAATAAAGGTGAAACAAGCCACTTTGTCGCGGTATTTACCGATATCACCGCCCGTAAAAAAGCCGAGGAAGATTTACGAGTACTTGCTAATTTTGACCCGTTAACTGGCCTACCGAATCGAACCTTGTTCCAAGACAGGCTCAATCATGCGATTACCAAAGCGCACAGAGCCCAGCATATTGTGGCGCTGTTGTTCCTCGATCTTGACCGCTTTAAACATATTAATGATTCTATGGGTCATCATATTGGTGATCTTTTACTTAAAGCCGTCTCTAGTCGCTTACTTAATGCCGTTCGTGAGGGTGACACTGTGGCTAGATTGGGCGGCGATGAATTCACCTTGATATTAGAAGGGGTTAAAAAGTCAGAGTCTGCCACGATTATTGCGGATAAAGTGCTGCAAGCATTTGAAACCCCTTTCTTACTGGATGATAAAACTTTAACCATTTCGCCTTCCATTGGTATCAGTCTTTACCCAAATGATGCTGTAGATGCGACGTCTTTAATTAAATATGCTGATACTGCCATGTATCATGCCAAAGCATTAGGTCGAAACAATTTCCAATTTTATACCGCTGAACTAAACCAATATGCTACTCGCCATGTACTGTTAGAGGCAGGTTTAAAACAAGCTATAGAATTGAAGGAATTATCATTAGTTTATCAACCGAAGTTTGATGTTAAAACAGAAAAAATTATCGGCCTAGAAGCCCTATTACGTTGGCACAGTAAAGAGCTAGGCTTTATTTCACCCGCTGAATTTATACCACTAGCGGAAGAAACTGGCATGATCAATGAGATAGGTCATTGGGCAATTAATCAGGCTTGTGGACAACTGGCTATTTGGCACCAAGAAGGGTTTAACCATATTTCAGTTGCCGTGAACTTGTCAGCGAGACAATTGACTGCAAACATTATTTCCACTATTGAAGTTGCATTGGCTGTCTCTGGCTTACCAGCAAATGCATTAGAGCTTGAATTAACTGAATCAATGATCATGGGAAATCCTGAAGATTCAGTAGACATTTTAACTCAGCTTAAAGCCATTGGTTTAACGATTTCAATTGATGACTTTGGGACTGGCTATTCAAGCTTAAGTTATCTAAAACGTTTCCCGATTGACACCTTAAAAATCGACCGTGAATTCGTTCGAGATATCACTGAAGATCCCGATGATGCTGCAATTACCAGTGCCATTATTACCCTAGCCCACAGCCTAGAGTTAAATGTGGTCGCTGAGGGTGTTGAAACCCATGAGCAATTGCAATTCTTAAGAAATGGTGGCTGCGACCAAGTGCAAGGCTTCTTGCTCAGTAAGCCATTAAAGGTAGATGATTGTCTTGCGCGCCTGCGCCAAGAAACCAGAGTCAGTTGATTTAGTGGATTATTTGTTGCGGCAGCTAATCCATGAATGCAAACAGAAACCTTGTGATGCGATTTTATTTAGCAAGCTGAACACCTAACAAAAAGGCCTAAATCATTAGGCCTTTTTGTCTTTTCAGCACATATCAAAACTCATCTATTACATGAAATGCGCGATACTCATCATAAGCAAACTGATCAGTCATGCCACTGATGTAATCAATGATAAGACGAGTACGATAATAAAACTCTCGGCAGTCTTCATCGGCAAGTTGTGTAGGCACAACACTGTCAGTCATCGCTGATTGATAGGCCGCGATATGCTTGGATGAGAGCTTTTTAAATAAGCGCTTAGGGTAAATAGGAATAGCAATCTGTTTATCTGAGTCAGTTTGTTCACCATATACCAATACATTAAATTGACTACGAGTGAGAGCAAGCAAGGGCTTATAGCAATCAAGTAAACCACTGATCACCCTGTAACCTTGTAGTTCACGCGCTTCCACCTCTGGATGACAAAACGCTTGCTCTAGCGCAACCCGCTTAAACGTTTCAACAATCATATGATTAACACTGTCGTCTTCAATCAAAGCATGATTAAAGCTGCCATTGAAGACGGCCTCAATATTGTCCAGAAAGCGTTTTTGAGCGTGTTGAGGTAAACGGCTATTCACCCCTACGCGTAAAAACACAAAAAACATGCTGTCACTGCCTTTGGCGCTTTTGCTGGCTTTATCTAGCATTAATCCCATGACTTCACGTTCTTCATCGCTTAAGTGGGTCGTCAGATCGCTGAATTTTGTTACCAAGGCTTGTTTCATCTGCGAGACCGTTAATACGCCTTTTTCAACCGCATCTTCTAAATCAGCAATACCGTAGGAGATATCATCGGCGGCTTCCATAATGTACGAGAATGGAGAGCGACAATGGGGCGCTATTTCAAGTGTCTTTTGTAACTCGGCAATGAATGCCGTTTCACTGAGGTAATAACCGACTTTTTTCTTTAAATAACTGTGGGGATCATTATCAGCTTTATTGGGTTTAGGTTCAGTGCCGCAGCGAGTATATTTCATAATCCCTGATGCTTGTGAATAGGTCAGATTAAGCTTTAATAAGGTATGAATTAATCGAATGCCCTGTGCATTACCTTCAAAATGAATTAAATCTCTGGCAATCTCTTGTGGAAGTGTTTTGGCATACACTTGTGTGTAAATGGCGGCGATATGTTGTTGCAACCAGTCGATCATTGCCGCTTCACCAAAATGTCCAAATGGCGGATTGCCGACATCGTGCATTAAACATGACATTTCAACAATCGTTTCTAACTCACGCGCTAAGGTTTTTAAACCATAGTGCTGATCTTCAGAATCAAAGCGCAACAGGCCATCGCAAATAAGCTGACTGATATAGCGGCCAACTTGCTGCACTTCCATAGAATGGGTTAAACGACTGCGAACCGCAGCATTGCGCTCAAGAGGAAATACCTGAGTTTTTTGTTGTAATCGTCTAATGGCAGCAGAATTAATAATACGGCCGCGATCACTTTCAAACTGCCTTAAAATAGGTCCTGTGGAGGGTTTGTACTGAAAAGGTCTTTCGGCTTTAATTTTTGTCTTAAAGTGCATATCAAGAACCTAGGTATAACTGGGTAAATTATTGTTTCAAAAATACAGTAGTACTCTTTTAATATCAATGTATTAAATATTACAACTTGCTATGGGATTGTTGAGCTTATCAGATAAACAGCCCCTAGGTAAAAGCTGAGAAGAATGTGGGGGAATTGAGCAATAAAAACAAAGTAGCAGGAGTCTAACATCGATTAACAATAACAACGGCCGCCCCGCTCTCCTGCAAGGCTTCAATTAACTTAAATGATGGATAATTTATCTCAAGCTTCATGCACTATTCTGCTGCATGAATTGTGATAGAATCAACACCCACTTTACCTCAACCATTAACATAGGGTCATGCAATGAATCCAATTATTGCCATCTTAAAAGAGCACGATGTCAACGATGCAAAAATTAATGAGCTATTTCAAGCGTTAACTCAAAACCCATTAATGGCTATGAGCATTGTGGGACAATTGGGCATCCCAGCTGAAAAATTACAACAATTAATGGCTTTAGTGATGCAAAATCCTGCACTGATTAAAGAAGCCGTCGTTGAATTAGGCTTAGATTTTTCTAAAGTTGAAGCCGCCAAAGCACAATTACAACAGTAACGCTGGCTAACAAAAAGAGCAACGTCAACAAAGGCTTTGCTCTTTAGTATAAATCGACTTATTAAGCTGTTTCTTGTCACTAAGCCTATTGATTTCTTGGCGAATAAATGGCATTAAATCACTGGCAAGCAAACCGACTTTTCCCGATACCTTTACCGCCTCATCAGCAGCTTGACTATGCAGTTGCACTCCTATAACCGCCGCATCTAAAAGCGCGTATCCTTGAGCAAGCAAACTGACAATCACACCAATTAACACATCTCCCATGCCTCCGGATGCCATTCCTGAGTTACCCGCTAAACAAACATACACTTGCTTACCATCACACACTAGTGTGCCAGCACCTTTCAAAATCGTTACGCCGCCAAATCGCTGCTGCAATTCTCGCACAGCAGCAAAACGGTCACGCTCAATTTCTGTCACTGAACATTGTAATAGTCGCGCCGCCTCGCCGGGATGAGGAGTAATAATGCGATTGGTGTCATAGTTTGGGACTTTTGCCAACAGATTTAGCCCATCGGCATCAAATACTTTGGGCTTATTACTAGCGCAAATTGCCTCAAACAGCGATTTAGCTGGTGTATTAACACCTAGACCTGGGCCTAATGCAATCGCGCTCGCCCAAGTAATTCGTGACTCAACATCTTCACTGCCGATCCAATCCTTACACATCACTTCAGCACAATGCGATAACAGCGCAGCATAGTTTGCTTGATGAGTTAATACTGCTGTTAATCCCGCACCGCTGCGAGCACATGCCATTGAACTGAGGATAATGGCACCGCCCATTCCCATATCACCACCCACTAACAACGCCTTACCATGGTGACCTTTATTGGCCGTATGTTTACGTGCAATGACTGCGCGGGTTAATATTGACTCGCTTATCGAAAACACTTTTGCCTGCTGCAGGTGCTTAAACTCTGCCTCTACCCCCAAACCATGAAAATGTAACTTACCTATGTAATCTCTAGCGCTAGCAGTAACTAACCCTTGCTTGATACCGATAAAACTCACGGTATGGTTTGCCGCCACACAAACGCCCAATACCGCTCCGGTATCAGCACACAAACCTGAGGGAGTATCGACGGCAATCACTTGTGCATCATGTAAATTAATCAGACTAATCAAAGCCGCAGTTGCCTGCTTAACCGCGCCCTTAAGACCTGTACCAAGAAGCGCATCAATGATCACATCAACATCTGCTTCAATTGTATCTTGCGCGGCTTGTATGGTTCCCCCCGCTGAGACATAATCAAGGTAGGCTTGGTATGCATCACCCACCAGCTGATTCGGCTGATGGGTTGACCATACTGTCAGCTTAATGCCAGCTTGCAGTAATAGCGTCGCTAACACGTAGCCATCACCACCATTATTACCGCCACCACAACAGACTAATACATGCTTGGGCACTGGATAATATTGCCTAAGGATTTCAAAAACCGCTGTTCCAGCTCGCTGCATCAAGTGGTACAAGCTTATGCCCGCTTGCCCTGCCGCCAGGATTTCACCCTCTTTTACCTGTTTAGCGGTATAGAATTCATTAGGTAACATCATATTCTGCAACAATTATTTGATAAAGGTGGTGTTATTAGCATATCGCAAAATTCAACATAAACCTCAAAAACGATCAAATATCCACAGTTAATTCCAACCTCAGATAATGTCTATCTGGTGGCGCTTTAAGTCGCTAACAATAGTCCATTAACGTCCTAGAAACTCGTTAACCCACGCAGGTAAACTTCAGTTCACCTGCAGCAACCTTAATTTTACTGGTCTATCCAATGCCCAGCCAAGCTATCTGAGCTATACAAATTGGTCAGTTTTTTGCTAAAGTCTCGCGAACTTTTGGTTAAGAGATTGCAATTGTGTTGAGAGAACGCTTTAAAGATATCAATATCAAAGGTGATTTGTTTGGTGGTGTTACCACAGCAATCATTTCCTTACCCTTAGCGCTTGCCTTTGGTGTGGCATCTGGCGCAGGTGCCGAAGCGGGTTTATGGGGCGCTATTCTTGTTGGTTTTTTTGCCTCACTTTTTGGCGGCTCATCGACGTTAATCTCTGAACCGACCGGCCCAATGACGGTGATCATGACCGCTATTTTAACCTCTATGGTGGCCAAATATCCTGAGTCAGGAATGGCAATCTCCTTCACGGTAGTGATGATGGCCGGTGGATTTCAATTTTTAATCGGCACGTTAAAACTGGGTAAATACGTCACCTTAATGCCCTATAGCGTGATTTCAGGTTTCATGTCAGGCATTGGTGTCATTTTAATTATCTTGCAGTTATCACCTCTGCTAGGACACGCCGCACCAGCAGGCGGTGTCATAGGCACTTTATCTTCATTACCAGATATCTTAGCCAACATAAAATTCAGCGAGTTATTGTTAGGTTTACTCACTTTAGCCACCTTATTTTTGTTCCCTAAACACCTGCGTAAATACGTTCCGGCACAATTAGTCGCTTTAGTCGGCGTCACATTATTGTCTATCATCTTCTTCGATACCGACAGTATTCGCCGCATCGGAGAAATTCCAGCAGGATTACCCTCTTTAGTTATTCCGCACATCAATGCGGATATTTTCATGACTATGGTCATTGATGCCCTAGTGTTAGGCACTTTAGGCTGTATTGATACTTTACTGACTGCTGTGATTGGTGATTCACTCACCCGTAAAGAACACGACTCAGACAAAGAATTACGCGGGCAAGGTTTAGCCAATATGATTTCAGGATTATTTGGCGCACTTCCTGGCGCAGGCGCAACCATGGGCACAGTGACCAACATTCAGGTTGGGGCTCGCTCACCTTTATCCGGTATTACTCGTGCTGCGGTGCTAGCCTTGGTGGTATTAGTTGCTGGCGGCCTAACCGAACCCATCCCTATGGCAGTATTAGCAGGCATTGCGGTTTACGTTGGTTTTAATATTTTGGATTGGAGTTTTATCCAACGCGCGCATAAGGTCAGTGTTCAAGGCATGGCAATTATGTACGGTGTTATGCTACTGACAGTATTTGTTGACCTAATTGTCGCGGTAGGGCTTGGGGTCTTTATTTCTAATATCTTGATTATCGAACGCTTAAGCCGCGAGCAAGCAAGGCAAGTCAAGGCCATCAGCGATGCTGATCAAAACGTTGTCCCCCTCACCCAAAGTGAGCGCGGCTTGCTTGATCAAGCCAATGGCAAGGTGCTGTTTTTCTACTTATCTGGGCCAATGATTTTCAGCGTGTCTAAAGCTATATCCAGACAACATGCCAGCATTGCAGAATATGAAGCGATGATCCTCGATTTAACTGATGTCCCCATGATAGATGTCACTGTAGGTTTAGCACTTGAAAACGCGATAAAAGATGCACAGGATGCGAATTGTGAAGTATTTTTACTTTGCCCCAATCAACAAACTCAGGAACAACTGCGTAAGTTCCATGTAATAGACTCCTTACCTGATGAAAATGCATTCCGATTTCGCTATGAAGCATTACAAGCAGCATTGAAACACGTACAAGCTAAAGACTAATCAATCGGCCAGAACGATAGCATTATTTATCTGTTTGTTTTCAATCAAAGATATGCCTGTAAATGCTATCAAAGCATGCCGTATCGCCTTACACTACCAACAGAATAAATAACCTGAGTGATTGAGATGCCCCCAATTATTTGTAGCAGTGCTTTGCAAGCCGTGGCGTTAATTGAAGACAATGAGACCCTATGGACTCATTCAATGGGCGCCACGCCGAAAGTATTGCTCGATGCTTTAGCCGCACATGCACTGACTCGAAAAAATCTCACGTTATTACAGCTGCATACCGAAAATGCCGAATCACTCAGTGATCCACGATTACACGGCCATCTTCGCCATCGATGCTTCTTTGGCGGCGTGCCGACACGTGCGCTTTTACAGCGTGGTGAGGCCGACTATGTGCCAATTTTTTTATCTGAAGTACCTAAGTTATTTCGCTCTGGTGAGCAGCCTATCGATACCGCTATCATTCAAGTTTCGCCACCCGACAAACACGGCATTTGCTCTTTAGGGATTTCTGTTGAGGCAACATTAGCCGCCTGCCAAATGGCTCGAAAAATTATTGCCCATATTAACCCTATGATGCCGCGCACCCATGGCGATGGATTTATTCATTATCATAAACTGGCAGCCGTGTATGAACAAAGTGTGCCGTTACCTCAACATCCTCTGGCGGCAAGCGATGCTACGAGTATGGCGATTGGTCAGCATGTCGCAAAATTAGTCCAAGATGGTGACTGTCTACAAATGGGCATTGGCGCTATTCCAGATGCGGTTTTGGCTTGTTTAACCGAGCACAAAGATCTTGGTGTGCACACAGAGCTTTTTTCTGACGGGGTACTCAATCTGGTTGAACTCGGCGTGATCAATAACAGTCGCAAAAAAGTGCACCCTGGCAAGCTTGTCACAGGATTTGCCTTGGGAAGCCAACGACTTTATGATTTTGTCGATGATAATCCCTCGGTGATATTTATGGATATTGAACAAGTCAATGACACCTCTATTATCCGTAAAAATCCCAATGTAATGGCCATCAACTCAGCCTTACAAGTCGATATCTCAGGGCAAATTTGTGCTGATTCGTTAGGTACGCGAATTTACTCAGGTGTCGGTGGTCAGATGGATTTTATTCGTGGTGCCGGGTTATCCGAAGGTGGGCGCTCTGTTATTGCCCTGCCCAGCACTGCGGCAAATGGCACAGTGTCTCGCATAGCGACAGTATTATCACCAGGCGCAGGTGTCGTGACAACGCGTGCCCATGTGCACTACATAGCCACTGAATATGGTGTGGCAAACTTACGCGGCAAATCACTACGGGAACGGGCTCGAGCCCTTATTGACATCGCCCACCCTAAATTTAGGGAGCAGCTTTGTCGAGAAACGTTTGAAATGTGGCAACTCAGGGTTTAGCCCAATAACATAGTCAATGTATATTTGGGCGTGAACTGGTATCAAACTAAGTGGCAAAACCACTTAGTTTATCCAAGTTAAATCCAGTCACGCTAGAGTATCGGGGCCTTATAAGGCATCGCCCCTAAATAATCTTTTTTACCCACTTCAACTCCATTGTGACGCAATATGGCATAAGCAGTGGTGACGTGAAAATAAAGGTTTGGTATGGCATGTTCAATGGCAAATTCATAACCTGTAAGGTACTTACCTTCCCAACGCGGTTGTGAAACATGCACATTCGCCGCAGCGGCAAAATCCGCCTTATTAAAACTTGCCAAGTATTCAAGCACTGATGCGATACGTGCGCGAAGCTCTTCAAGTGTCGTTTCACTATCATCATGCTTAGGCACGGTATCCATGTTGCCGGTTAATCTCGCCACACCAATTTTAGCGGTATCGCAGGCTATCTGTACCTGACGAATAAGATTAAATTGATCGGGCGCTAAGCGCGCATTCAATAAAACCGACATATCTACTCTTTTAAGGGCTGCGAAGGCTTCAGCCTTATCAAGAATATGATTTAAATTATTCAACATTTTGCTAAATTGTACGACAGTCAGATCGTAAAGCATGACAGAGTCCTCATTGAGAGCTGCAAATCTACAGCGCTTAGATAGTTAGTGATAACGACTAAGATAGCAAGCCAATTAACACTCTTGAGGTCGATAACCTTAGCCAATCATACGATTGCACTCTTCAACGCCGCATTTCGACCCAAACGAGTTAACCGACGATAGGTTTTTGCCCTGATGAAATCGCCGCCATACTCTTGATTAACATGTAAATGCATGTCGCCAATAAACATACACCTAAATAGACCACTAATCCGTCATCGGCAGCTGTAAATACTGTCGCCATTAATGGCCCAAGTACTGAACCCACGCTGTAACACAGCAGCATTAATTCGGTCACGGCAACCATTTTTTCAATCGGTAAGGTATCTGATGCCAAGGTAATGGCGATGGGGTACAAGGCAAAACTGCTAGCCCCTAATAACAATAAACTGCTTGCCATCATTAACAAACTTGAGGATTCGAGTATGCCCATTACCGCGATACAGCCTAATAAGCAAAATATCGCCATCAATAAACTTTTACTCATGCGGGTTGAAAGCGCACTAGCAAGGGGTTGTACTGCCATTCCACCTAGAATGACGCTCGCCATTAATAAGCCAGTATGTCCGGAAAAAGCAGTAGACTGGGATAAATACAATGGCATTAGCCCGTAAATTGGCCCCAATAATAACCCCGACACTATGCACCCAATAATGGCGGGGCGATTAATATAACGCATTTCTTTGCGGTTAATACGTTGTAATGTCTCACTAACTGGCTGACCAGAACGCAAAACTAAGGGTGCCAATGTCGCTAAAAACAATAACCCTAAAACCACTAAATAGGGTTGAATCCCTTGGGTGCCAAATACTGAAATAGCCAATTGCCCCGCCGCACTGCCACCATAAAGCGCAACCATATATAACCCAAGTCGCTTAACGCGCTTTTTAGGACAATCCGCCATTAACAACCAAGACTCGACCACCACAAATACCCCTGCTATGGCCATACCAGCAACAAATCTTGCAGTTAACCATATAATGGGATTGGGCAGCAGCAACATAACCACGACGGTTATCGCAACCACACTTAAGAACAAAATAAATGCGCGTCTATGACCAAAGTATTTAATGACTTTTTGTATACATGTTGCGCCTAATAACAAACCAAAATAAAACACACTCGCCAGCCAAGGCGTGAGTGATGAACTTATGCCAAAGTAGGATAGTGACAACGGAATAAGGCTCATTAAGAAGCCAGATGCAATGGCAAAAAAAGTCAGGCCAATCACAGGCAAGGCAATGCTAGTGTCAGCATTTTTATGGGTAATGTTGGACAATTTATAACTACTTAAAGTGAAATTGAAGCGTGTTTAAGACAATGGGTTTAGTAAGGGGAAACTTGCCCGCAAATTATCGGCGGCAATGTAATGTTCAAGAGGAAACAAGTAAAGCTAAAAACTGTTATAAAAGCATATTAATGGGCATTTAGAGGTAATATGTTATCAAAACCAATGATTGTTATTTATTCAGCTTAGCAATTGTCACTAAAAAGTAGCTAAAACAATAACAAATAGATAAGTCAACTGGCAAAAGAATTGCAATTAATGTTTAGAAAAAATCAAAAAATAACACCAATAAGTTACTTTTATAAAGCAATAACACCACAAATAAGCAGAGGTGACAAAAAGCCTAAAAATGAATGTTAAACGGACTTACTAGCGGGTTTGTCATAGTGACACTAAGGTCAATATCGGACCCCGACCTTATTCACGATATGAAGATATTGAATAGGGGTTATTTAATTGTCACGTTTTACGCAAACAAATAGCGCATTACCCGAAGCTCCATCCCAAGGAACAATCCTATTATAATCGTGCTCAAATATTTGTACGTCGAAATACGGGCTTAATAATGCTGTCATATCAGCAAAACTGGTTGCAACCATCGCATGGGCATCTTGCCATTGCTGGGTAATATCATCCTGGGTTTTGGAAATGCGTAAATTTAAAGCCTGCATGTCACCCTCGCCTTGATAATACCAAGCTGACTCAAATACAAATTCGCTGCCGTCAAATTCTGCGCTATGCCTAACTCGTGCATTGTTATCAATTTTATGTCGATCAACCGAATTAAAACAAAACAGCCCGCCTGCATTTAAGGCTCTATGTACGCTAGCAATACACGCTTTTAACGCTTTAATGCCGGGAGAATAGTGAATCGAATACAAAAAACAGGTGATTAAATCCAGAGATGAGTCAACATGAAAGTCAGTCATATTTTGCAAACTAAATTGCGCTTCTGGGCAACGTTGCATCGCAATATCTAGCATAGGTTGATTAATATCGAGCCCACTACTTTGAAAGCCGAAATCAATAAAATGCCTGATATGTGGCCCCGTGCCACAGGCTAAATCTAAATGGTGTTTGCCGCTATTACCTAAAAACTGATGCAAACGCGCAATACTATGACTTTGTTGTTGATAGTTAATATCACAACACATTAAATCGTAATAACCAGACAAATCAGTATAAAGCGCATTAACAGACATAAACTCGAGTCAACCACACAGGCATATTTAAGGGCGCGCATCATATATCAATTTACCCAATTGAGAAACGAGTAATATTAAGTGATTAACAAAGAGTGCTAGCAAGGCGGAACAAGCCACAATTTAAAGCAAGGGTCAGCACACGTAAAACACCTCAGGGATTCATAGCTTGGCTATTCAACATCCTCTAAGGGCGGGTATCTTAGCGGTTTACTTTAACAAAAAATTTTAACTTGGTTTTTGCCATTTTGTTTAGCAATGTAAAGTGCCTTATCGGCATTTCTTAGCATGTTATCCATTGACTGAGCATCTAAGGTGGCTTGATTAAAGCATCCATTTACAGTACCAGATATGCCGAAACTGGCGGTAAGAGACAATTGAGTATGGATATCATCAATCTTGATCGCTTCAATTTTTCGTCTGATCTTTTCAGCTTGCATCAAACCTTGTGCTTCAGAGGTTTCCGCTAAAAAGACAATAAACTCTTCGCCTCCCCAACGAGCCGAAATATCACCTTGACGACAGCTATCGGTTATCGCATCTGCGACACTTTTTAACACTATATCTCCCATGCTATGGCCATAAATATCATTCACATTTTTAAAGTTGTCGATATCAATGATAACAATAGTGACCTCTCTTTGGTTGGCAACGATATGCTCGAAAATGGGCTGGGTAAGCTCTTTAAAACCTCGACGATTGTTTAATTCAGTTAAAGGATCTGTTCGAGCGTATTTTTCAGCAATCCGCTTATCTATCTGTGCAACCCTAAATTGTCTGGCCAAAATGGAAGCAAGCAAGATAGCTTCAAATGCCATACCAAACTCAATAGCCTTAAAAGTATAATCATTATAAGGTACAAGAAAGCCTGCTACTGCTAGCGTTGATATCGCAATACATAATGCCGCGGTGACAGACGATAAAATAAAAAGCACCGCAAATGGCTTTTTAGCCTGTAACGCTTTGATACCCAAAATAATAAACAAAAACACAAAACTGGAATTGAGCAAGAACGACAATATCGCCGAAAATATCAACTGATCAAACACAAATCCGGTCAGCATTCCAAGCGGTATATACAGTGCTATCCGTAATACTAATCGATCTAACTTTGGCGCATACTCTTTTGTTTTTAGCAAAGTACGAGCAAACAGAAGCCCTGTTACGCTGTAGGTAATCATTAAAAAAATATCTAACCAATCTTGAAAATAGACACCATAATCCGCGGTAATGATGGTATGAAGTTGGCCAGTATACGACAGGCTATTTAAGACAAAACCGAGAAGATAAAGACAATACAAGCCATATTCAGCTTGGCGAATAAATACAAATAACACTAAATTATACAGTGCCAGAGCAATCATAATGCCATAGAGAGCACCGAACTGATAACCACTAGAAATATCACGGCTTATTGCTGCCTTAACCGAGCTAAAGTAAACAGGTAACGCCATGGGCCCCTTCGTTTCGACCCGGATAATAACTTGAGTCTGCCCCGGGGGATATTCATGTTCAAATGCATAAAAACGATATTGCATCGGACGCTTTTCAAACGCATAAGCATCACCTCCAGCAAAATGGTTAATCACCTCGCCATCTTTAATCAACCAAGTGTCAATGTAATCAATCCATGGTGTTTCTAAAGACAAACGATAAAACTCAGTCATATCCGTAGTGTTATCAACCGTAAATGTCATCCACACAGGAGCAACATCAATCCCCAGAGAAATAGAATGACTCGACCCCTTTGACAAAGGGACTGTATTAAAGTGCTCACGTGCTTCGGTTAAGGTAATTTCGCGATCTGATTCTCTGAAATACTCAGTATATTTACCTAAATGACCTTGGGTGAATTGCGGAATAGCGATAGTTTCAGCGCTGCTGTCACTACTAAAAAACACGCCCAAAAGAGTGCTAAACACTAGCAATAACGGGGCTAAATATTTCTCAATGGTAAAGCCATTTTTATTGTTATTCGAAATACCATTCATAAGCAGTAATTTAAGAAAATGAATTGTTATACAATTGATAATAGCACTTAAATACGTCCTCCTCGAAATATGTGAAAATGAGTACAATTTAATTCTCGATAACTAACCATGTTTACTGTTTATACGGCTACAGCAAGGCTCTGCCCATATTGACGCTTACACAAAAACACCCTAAATACTTTATTTCAGGCGATAGTATTCAATCGGATCAGACAAAATAAAAAACCCTGTTCCTATTGGGAGCAGGGTCTGATGGTGAAATCATTAAGTCATGAAGGTCTAGCTAATGCCGCTTTTTACTCAACTAAATTAGTTAGGTGTTCATTGCTATTTATTGGCTGATTAACGTACCCAAAGCATCAGCTCATTAGCATTAATCACGCCATATTGTCTCTTAGCCAGATTACCTGCAGGATCAAAAAGTAACAACTCGGTTGAATTAGCGCGATACTTAGCAATCAGCTTCTCACCATTAGGATCGCCCACTCTTGCAAGTAAAAACACAACATTATCGCCAAGATGCGCACGGGCTTCATTCATCTGCTCAGTTTGGCTATTACTTACTGTCAGGTTGGGATCATACACAAACACCACTGTAGGCTTACCCATGCCGATTTCTTCATGGGTAGTTTTAAACCCTTTTGGCATCACCGTCATCAGAATCGCCAATAAAGCCAGTATCGCGGCAATGACACCGAGTACCATTAACGGTTTTTTAGCGGTGTTGTTTGTTTGATGTTCATCCATTATTTGAGCTCTCTGTTACGCTTAAAATTTATCCTCATCAATACAGTGTAATAAACTAACCTGAGACAAAGATTAAAAGATTATCAAGCTCGCCACTAAAGACCCTAGTTTATCAAAACAAATCTTCAAACCATTTTTTGGTGGCACCTAAGCTAACCATCATTTTCAGCTTGAAAAGTGCCATAGTGTCACCCGATTCTAAAGCGGTCTCACCACAACGAGGATCTGAACGCTGCAACGCACCAGTCATTTTGTGATCAATAGGAATAGGTTCACAGCCATGCCCCGACTCGCAAATAAAGTCCCACTTTTCTTTCGCAGGTAAATGGCAAGCAAAACAATTACCACCAAAGCGATTATTCACATCTATAAATCCACGTTTAGCAATTTTCGTCCCTGCCTCATCAACTTCTAATTCAAAAAACTCCCAGTCGCCAGTAACAGGAGAAGTGCCAGGTTCACGCTTAACCATCACTTCAGTCGGTACCAACTGCACCACTGAACCTGTTGGATAAATCGCGCCATCGGGGGCATTGGCTGCAGCCAACGTCGCATCAATATTGCCCAGCACATTATCAACATAAAAATGGCGCACTGGTGTCATTTGGCGGATACAGCTAAAACTGGTTTCATCAACCTTAACAACGACTTCTGATTTAGAAGAAGCTGCATAAGTTACACAGCTAATCAAAGTCATACATATCATCAGTGCACTTTGCACAACGACTAATACGGTTTTCATATTATTCCTTTATGAACGGTTATTCGTTCAAACTCATTCTAGCCCTAACTCACTGCAGGTGACTGCAGTTATGGGCTAACGTTTTCAGTGGCACTGCCATTTTGTATCCATGGCTCAACTCAGTCACCTTTGGCAACATATTGCGAATAAAACTCATCAACAGACATATACGGCAGTGTAGCGATAGGTAATGACAATAATTAAACAACATGCAATTAAATAGATAGCAATTAAATTGCGCACAATTCTATTATCATGTTATGACTTTTTATTACTCATAACAAGCCTATGTTGAATAAATTGCTTTCACTGACACAAAACACACCAAAGAAATGCCTTCAAGCTTGCTACTGCGCCTTAGCACAGTTAAAGTTCATCCGCTTATGGCTTTATCATAAGTAGCTTAGATGATTTCTAGTGAATTTTATTTAAAGGGTCAGTTTTTTATGGAAAAAATGTTTGAGAAGTTGATGTATGCATCACGCTGGATCATGGCACCTATTTATTTAGGCTTAAGTCTGGTTTTATTCGCCTTAGGCATAAAGTTTTTTCAAGAAATTTTTCATATCCTACCGATTATTTTCGAGATAAAAGAAGTCGACTTAATCCTCATTACACTCTCACTGATCGATATCACTTTGGTCGGTGGTTTACTGGTTATGGTGATGTTTTCAGGTTACGAAAACTTCGTCTCACAGCTTGATGTAGGTGAAGACAGTGAAAAACTCGGCTGGCTTGGCAAAATGGATTCTGGCTCACTGAAAAACAAAGTGGCTGCATCTATTGTCGCCATATCGTCTATTCACTTACTTAAAGTGTTTATGAATGCCGAAAATATCGATAATGATAAAATCATGTGGTATCTACTTATTCATATCACCTTTGTGTTATCTGCATTCGCTATGGGCTATTTAGATAAAATTAGCCGTACAAAGTAACAGTGCTATAAACCTTTAAAAGACTCAAAAAACTAAAAGCCCCGATACCCATTAAGTATCGGGGCTTTAGTCATTTATAAGCTAATACCCTCTAAGCTGCATAGCATTCAGCATTGTGGTGACATAAAAACGTCGCAGCTAAAATTGAATACCTACAAAATAATCTCAGCGAACACAAATCCAATAATCACCGAACTCACAATAGACACCACACCAGGCACCACAAAAGGATGATTAAATACCCACTGGCCAATACGGGTTGATCCTGTGTCATCCATTTCAACTGCCGCAAGCAAGGTGGGGTAAGTGGGCAATACAAATAAGGCACTGACCGCAGCAAAAGATGCAATAGCCGCCTCAGGGCTTACCCCAAGCATAAAGGCCGATGGCATTAGCGCCGCAGTGGTTGCGGCTTGTGAATACAGCAACATGCTCGCTAAAAACAAAATAATCGCCAACATCCACGAGTGCTCTTCTAACAAACCACCCGATAACGCTTTAATTTCGTCTATATGCCCTGCAACAAAAGTGTCGCCTAGCCAGGCTACGCCCAAGACACAAATACAGGCACTCATGCCCGACTTAAACGTGGCCGCATTAAGTACCTCGGCTGAATCGACTTTGCAAAACAAGGTTATCGCCGTGGCTGCGGTTAGCATAAACACCATAATGGCTTCATTACGTGGCAATGTTGGATTATCAATCAGGCCGACAGCATCACTAATCGCGGTTGCATAAAACACCACCGCCACGATAGCCACCAAAAACACCATCACCGAGCGCTTGGCTCCAGCGGGTAACTCAATGTTAGTGCTATCGCGCTTACTCACTAACCCGTGCGCTAAACGGTCTTGATAAATAGGGTCATCTTGCAACTCTTTGCCCATAAATTGGGCAACAAAAGCACCAATCATACAAGCCAGAAAAGTGGAGGGGATACAGATCATCAATAAACTAATATAGCCCACGCCTTTGCTTTCAAGCATACCGCTCATCAGCACCACGGCAGCTGAAATAGGTGACGCCGTAATCGCAATTTGTGAGGCAACAACCGCAATACTTAATGGGCGTGAGGGACGAATACCCTGCTCTTTGGCTACCTCAGCAATCACAGGTAAGGTAGAAAACGCAGTGTGGCCCGTACCCGCAAATAGCGTCATGGTATAAGTGACAATGGGGGCTAAAAAAGTCACCTGCTTTGGGTTTTTACGCAAAACACGCTCTGCGATATTGACCAAAAACTGCAAGCCACCAGCCACTTGCATGGCCGCAATTGCCGCGATAACAGACATGATGATCAGAATCACATCAATAGGAATGGTGCCTGGTTTCATCCCTAAGCCAAGTGTTAACACCAACACACCACAGCCGCCCGCAAAGCCAATCCCAATGCCGCCAATTCGTGCGCCGATAAAAATGGCTGCCAACACCACCACTAACTCAATTGTTACCATAAATCCTCCAAGCCTTCATTGCGGCGCACTTTACTGCAAAGCCTGGATAAATAATGGATGATTAAATCAATAAAATATCAATTAACAGTACAAAAAACCGTAATTGTTAACTTGAGCAGGTAACATTGGTTACTGATTTCACATACCTCACATTAGGGGGTGTCTTTATGAAGTAATTCCATCAACCCCACTAATGCGCCAAACAGCACAGCCCCAACAGGCCAAACAATCCAAGTGGTACCCCAAGCCATTGTCCAAAAGCTCCAACCAAGATAGATAGCGGTTAACAAGGGCCAATAAAATTCAGCCAACTTCTCGGCGCGTTTAGCACGCCTGCTTGTTTCTGTCTCTTTAACGGCTTCTTTTAAGACATTGCTATAGGCATCATATTTTGCTGACACTGGCAAAATAATGAATAAGCCAACGGCAATCATAAAAAGCAGCACAGCGACCATCAATAAAATAATGTCTTGCTCAAAAGAAAAAATACTCACACACATCAGTGGAAAAAAGCTCACAATAAAACAAAAAATGCCCACACACTTTAACGCTTGAACTACTTTCCTACTGCTCTGCATCAATCTTATATGCATTGATTATTTCAGAGTTTATTTTGGGAATTCCATTAAGGAAGTCAAATCATCTCCGTTCAACAGCGCTTTACCACGACATTTAGCTTTCACACTTCAATAACTCAAACAAGTGAGCTATAGAGTACGCTGGAAGTTAACTTTTTTATCGATAGTTCAAAACCATTACATTTGATGACAATCATATGGTTGAAGTGGCATCACTCAATATTTGATCCCTCAGGGTCAGAGTAAACTTACTATAAGCCCTTCAACAAAAAAGCTCACATGCCATTAACTATTGGTGCTGCCAATATTCAGCTCTAAGCTTTTAACCTGTTAACTGGTTTCATTTTGAGTAATTAACCTTACTCAAATATCATTAAAAATGTTTTGAGGGATCCATGCGTTGATGCAAAATACGAGCGACATGAATACCGTTATCACTGATTTGATAAAAGACAATGTGCTTCTCAACAGGAAAGCTTTTAGCACCATCATAAACATCACTTCTTTCTCTACCAAAATCAGGATATTGAGCTAGTTTTAATAAGGCGGCATCTATGCTTTGAGCATAGATCTTTGCCTGCGCATTTCCCCAAGATTCAATTGTGGATGAAATGATTTTGAATAAGTCTTCTTCGGCTAAAGGGGATAACCTATAGCTAGGCATTGTCAGCCTTACCAATAGATTTTCTCTCAACAGAGTGTGAAGCTTGTTCAAAAATATCCATAACACTATGCTTTGACAGCTCACCAGCGGCTAGCTGTTCGAAGCCTTTAGCGACCTCTTCACGTAACACTTCAAGCTGTTGATTTTTAGCAAGGTCTTTCTCAAATAGCAGTCTCAGACCATCGCGTATCACTTCACTAGCGGAGGTATATAAGCCTTCAGATACTTTCTCTGTGATCCTTCTTTCGAACTCTTTACCTAATGTAATATTCATTATTAAGACTCCAATCATTTAATGAGTATATTATGTGCATAATATACGCATGATTCAAGTGCGGAGGTAAATGATCAGAGTAAACTAATACAAAAGCCATCCAACAGAAAGCCCCGATACCGTTAGGTATCGGGGCTTTCAATTTCTTTTACAAGAAGTTCGGTTCTAAGCTTTTAGGCTAGAGACCAACATAAGTATCTAACGCAGGATAAATCGGGTTAGAACAAGGCGCTTTACCACGACGTTTAGCTTTTCATAAACGAGTGGTGAAGCAACGCAGTTATCACCGATTTAGACCAGTTAGATTACATCATGCCACCCATTCCGCCCATACCACCCATGCCGCCCATATCTGGCGCAGACTCTTGTGGTACTTCACCAATCATAGCTTCTGTTGTAATCATCAAGCCTGCAATTGATGCGGCAAACTGTAATGCACTACGGGTCACTTTAGTTGGGTCTAGGATACCCATTTCTAACATGTCACCGTAGGTGTCGTTACCCGCATTGTAACCGTAGTTACCAGTACCGTTTTTCACTGTGTTTGCAACCACTGATGCTTCTTGACCAGCGTTAGTCGCGATTTGACGTAATGGCGCTTCCATAGCACGTAATGCGATTACCACACCGTGTTTTTGGTCTTCGTTCAATACTTCAACATCTTTGATTTTGCTTGCTACGCGAACAAGTGCAACACCACCGCCGGCAACAACACCTTCTTCAACGGCTGCGCGAGTGGCGTGTAATGCATCTTCTACGCGGGCTTTTTTCTCTTTCATTTCAACTTCAGTGGCTGCGCCAACTTTGATAACGGCAACACCGCCAGCAAGTTTAGCCATACGCTCTTGAAGTTTTTCTTTGTCGTAGTCTGAAGTTGATTCTTCAATTTGCTGTTTGATTTGGCTAACACGACCAGAGATTTGTGTTTGGTCACCGTTACCATCAATAATGGTAGTGTTATCTTTAGTGATGATAACGCGCTTAGCTGTACCTAAATCTTCTAGGGTCGCTTTTTCAAGCTCTAGGCCGATTTCTTCAGCGATTACTGTACCGCCAGTTAAGATGGCAACGTCTTGTAACATTGCTTTACGACGGTCGCCAAATCCAGGGGCTTTAACCGCAGCGACTTTAACGATGCCGCGCATATTGTTAACCACTAACGTCGCTAATGCTTCGCCTTCAACGTCTTCTGCAACGATAAGTAATGGCTTACCTGTTTTTGCTAAACCTTCAAGGATTGGCAGTAATTCGCGGATGTTAGAAACTTTTTTGTCTACTAATAATACGAATGGGCTGTCTAATTCAACGCTGCCAGTTTCTGGCTTGTTGATGAAGTAAGGTGATAAATAACCACGGTCAAACTGCATACCTTCAACAACGTCTAATTCGTTTTCTAGCGCTTGGCCTTCTTCAACGGTAATAACGCCTTCTTTACCCACTTTGTCCATTGCTGTAGCAATGATGTCGCCGATTGACTCATCAGAGTTAGCAGAAATTGTACCTACTTGTGCAATCGCTTTAGTGTCGGCACATTCTTGAGAAAGTAACTTAAGTTCAGCAACGGCTGCGATAACCGCTTTGTCGATACCGCGCTTAAGATCCATTGGGTTCATACCCGCAGCCACTGCTTTTAGGCCTTCAACAACAATAGATTGAGCTAATACTGTTGCGGTAGTGGTACCGTCACCTGCGGCATCATTGGCTTTAGAAGCAACTTCTTTAACCATTTGTGCGCCCATGTTTTCAAACTTGTCTGTCAGTTCGATTTCTTTGGCTACTGATACACCATCTTTAGTGATTAGTGGTGCGCCAAAGCTTTTATCTAAAACCACGTTACGACCTTTAGGGCCTAAAGTAACTTTAACTGCATTGGCTAGAATGTTAACGCCCGCAAGCATTTTTACACGTGCGTCATTACCAAATAATACTTCTTTTGCTGCCATGTCTTGATGTTCCTTTAAATTAATAGTTTAAGTGGACAGTCTAATGATACCGGAGGCTTAGCCTACAACAGCCATCAGGTCAGCTTCTGACAGGATTAATACTTCTTCACCGTCAATTTTCTCTTTTTTAACGCCATAACCTTCGTTGAAGATCACAACATCACCCACTTTTACGTCAAGTGGTTTAACTGTGCCATTTTCTAAAATGCGACCGTTGCCTACTGCAAGAATTTCGCCACGAGTTGATTTTTCAGCTGCACTGCCTGTAAGTACGATGCCACCCGCTGAAGTAGATTCAACTTCTAAACGCTTAACAATAACTCGGTCATGTAATGGACGAATATTCATCTATGAACTCTCCTAATGATTTGATGCCCAAAAATCGAGGCGGTTTTATGGAAAAGGCTTTTACCTTTGATGGAAGTTATATGGGGGTGACACATCACACTTCCAAGGGCAAATGATAAAAAACTACAGAATTTTTATGTCTATTTTATTAAACCGACCTAAAGCCTGATAGAATTCGCCTCCTGAATAATGCAAATCGACGCTTCCATGAAAGATAAACACGGGTTGCTTACCGCGCCAATAGGTCGTGTGCTGTTTAACATGACCCTCCCTAACCTGATTGGTATTCTCACCATTCTGGGCGGCAGCTTAGTGGATATCTATTTTATCAGTCAGTTAGGCACAGAAGCCTTGGCGGCGGTAAGCTTTACGTTTCCTGTTACCTTAGTCATTACCAGTATAGGTATTGGTATTGGTGCGGGCGTATCCACTAACTTAGGCCGATTAATAGGCTCTGGTAATGCAGAGCAGGCCAAGCTGTTTTTATTTGATACCTTAGTGCTGACATTTGTCATTATTACTGTGTTGTGTGTGTTAGGTGGCGTGTTGATTGAGCCATTATTTAGTCTTTTAGGGGCGAATCAACACAGCATGCCTTACATTTATGACTATATGATGTGGTGGTATTGCGGCGCACCTGCGCTGGTACTGTTGATGGTAGGTAATCAAGCATTACGGGCCACGGGCGATACCCGCTCTCCGGCTAAAATTATGATGCTTGCCGCGATTGTTAATTTGGTTTTAGACCCTTTACTGATTTTTGGTTTGGGCCCATTTCCACGGTTAGAAGTACAAGGCGCAGCCATTGCCACTATGCTGTCTTGGATAATCGCCTTGGCATTAGCGGGACGATTACTGATTGTTAAACGCAAACTGCTGCACAGTGCCAGTTTGGTAAAAGATCGTATGGTAGCCCATTGGCGCGCCTTAGCCCACATTGCCAGACCTGCCGCATTAATGAATGTGATAAACCCAATCGCCAACGGCATTTTAATGGCCATGCTCGCCAGAATCGACCACGCTGGAGTTGCCGCTTTTGGTGCGGGCATGCGTTTAGAGTCGGTATTGTTATTGGTCGTCATGGCGTTATCGTCTAGCTTAATGCCGTTTATTGCACAAAATTTAGGTGCGGGTCAGCATGTGCGAGCCAAGGATGCATTATTAACATCACTGAAATTTGTGTTGGTGTTTCAAACCCTACTTTATATTCCGATGTACTTTTTTGCCCACCCAATTGCCGAGCAATTTTCAAATGATCCGCTAGTGATTGATTGGCTGACATTTTATATTATAGCCTTACCTGCCGCCTATGGCCCTTTAGGTATTGTGATTATTTTTGCCACCAGCTTAAATGCATATCACCGCCCTATGAGTTCATTAGTCATTAATTTGTGTCGCTTAATGCTGTTAATGCTTCCCTTGGCTGCATTAGGCTCGTACATTGGTGGCGTAAAAGGCTTGATGCTGGCACTACCCATTACCAATACCATTATGGGCTTAGCCTGCTATATTTTAGCCACTAAGATAACTGAGCCCGTTAAACACCATCACACGACAGCCGTTATTGTCGAGTAATCATCAGCACCATCAATGAATAGGCATATTATGGCTATCCAAAACACTTCAAAATCAAATCAAGCTCCAGCCATCAAACGGCCTTTAAAAGCGGCACTGATGTCAGCCCTTATTTGCCCTGGTAGTGGCCAAATCTGGCTAGGTAAAAAATGGCAAGGTATTGGGTTTATGACGTTGTCTTTTGTGTGTTTGGCGGTAATGATGAACTTCGCCATTGAACGGGCACAGGTGATTGCCGATAAAATTTTAGCCGGTGAAGTGGCTTTAGAGTACAGTGCGATTTACGCGCAAATTACTCAGGTGCCTGATGGTGATATGGCGCAAATAAGCACTTGGATAACCTGGCTGTTTGTCGCCAATTGGCTGACCAGTGTTATTACGGCTTATCTTGTGGGAGCAAAGGTTTCGGCATAAATCGCCCGCTAAAAAACAAAGCCAGCAATTAGCTGGCTTTGTTCCATTATTTGCGCTCATCATTGTGTTGATGATCGATTTGATGGCTTTCTGGTCGTTTTTGGCTTGGGTCGTCTTTATGCTCAAAATCACCCTCAAAAGTATTGCGATCTTGATCACGAGTCGGGTCAAACGGATTTTGTCCAAATGGCCCTTGATTAAACGGCCCTTGTGGTCCGAATCCAGGCTTAAAACCGCCATTAGCAACAACCCGTAACTGCATACGTTTATACATAAAGGCGGCTATTGGGGCGCGGGTGAAAGGGGTTAATAACAATAAACCTATTGCATCAGTCACAAATCCCGGAATTAACAACAACACACCTGCGGCGGCTAGCATCATACCTTCAACAATTTCTTGTCCTGGCGCTTCACCACGAGCCAACTTTTGCTGCACTGTCATCAGGGTATTTAACCCTTGGCTTCTTACCAATGACACCCCAACGATTGCAGTAAAAAAGACTAGGCCAATGGTAGGCCACACACCCAAGGCATCACCCACTTGAATCAATACTGACAGTTCCAGCGCGGGTACAATAATGAACACTAACAATAAAATCAAAAACATGTAAACCTCGGTTAAACAGTAACTCTCGGCATTAAATTAAAAATAATCGAATGTTGATGAAAACTATATGGGGATTATACGGTCTATTTTCAAGAGACTTCACGGTTCTTAAACATAACAGTGAAATCTGCATCTAAAAACCGTAAAGTAACCCAATACTGCCCATTTTAGCTTAAGCTAACGTTAAGTTTAGAAGATATACAATGACTGCAGACTTTTTACTGATTTTTTCAACCTGTCCTGATAAAACTACAGCTGACAAAATTGCGCGTGCATTAGTGGAGGCCAAACTGGTTGCTTGTGTGCAAATTAGCCCAATAGTTGAGTCGGTTTATTATTGGGATAACCAAGTATGTCAGTCGCAAGAAGTTCAATTGCAAATAAAATGCCGTAGCTTACATTACTCAGCAATTGAACAAATGGTGATCCAATTACATCCGTATGAAGTACCAGAGTTAATCGCAACACCTATTATTAATGGGCTTGCGCCTTATTTAACATGGATAAAAGAAACCACTACATTATGAAAAAAATATTCGCCTTTGTTTTAACATCTTTACTGCTAGTGTCCTCTATTGTTATTGCGCCTTTGGCGCAAAGTGAAGGGGTATTTAGCAAGAGTAAATTCAGTTTTTTAAGCAGTGAACCTGAACTTTTGCCTGTTAATGAGGCTTTCTCATTCGATTTTAAACAGCAAGGCAATCAATTAAAAATCAGCTGGGTGATTGCCGACGGTTACTATATGTACCGCGATAAATTGACCTTTGCCGCTGACGGCGCGGTGATTGGTGATATCAATCTGCCCCGTGGTAAATCCCATAACGATGAATATTTTGGTGAACAGGAAGTCTTTTACTCATTTGTAGAGATCCCCGTTGGCATTAAAGAAGCCAGCAACGAAGCCACCTTTAAAGTGACCTTTATGGGCTGTGCTGAAGGCACACTGTGTTATCCGCCTACAACTCGCGATGTCATTTTATCGCAAGTCGCCGCCAATGATGGCAAAGTAGCCCAGGCTAAAAAAGTTATCGGCGCACCACAAGCAACCGATTCTGACGATACCGCCCCCTCAACAGCACCCATCACCCAACAAGATACCTTAAGCCAAATGCTACAAAACGACAGTCTATTATGGACTTTGGCTATATTTTTTGGATTAGGTATTGGTTTGGCATTAACCCCTTGTGTGTTCCCTATGTATCCCATTTTATCGGGGATCATTGTCGGCCAAGGGCAAAAACTATCAACGACAAAAGCTTTCACGCTATCGATGGCTTATGTGCAAGGTATGGCAATTACCTACTCGTTACTTGGCCTTGTGGTTGCCAGTGCGGGCATGAAATTTCAAGCGGCGTTACAACACCCAGCTATTTTGATTTTCCTCGCGGTAATGTTCGTGCTATTAAGCTTGTCGATGTTTGGCATGTACGATTTAAAATTGCCATCAAAATGGCAAGAAAAAATGAACTCGCTCTCTAACAACCAAAAAGGCGGCAATTTAATTGGCGTGTTTTTAATGGGAGTTATTTCAGGATTAGTGGCATCACCTTGCACAACGGCACCACTATCTGGCGCACTCATTTATGTGGCGCAAAGTGGCGACCTGTTACAAGGCTTCTTAGCATTGTACGTATTAAGTATGGGTATGGGCGTGCCGCTATTAGTATTAGGGACCTCTGGCGGTAAAATTCTGCCTCGTGCGGGGGCGTGGATGGATATTATTAAAACCATCTTCGGCTTCTTGCTAATCTCTGTTTCTATCATGATGATTGGCCGTATTTGGGTTGGGTTAGTGTCTGATGTGCTTTGGGCTATTTGGGGTGTGAGCTTGGTGGGTTACTTAATGCACCAAAACAAACTCACTCAATTTAACTGGAAACAAACTGTGCGCAGTGTCTTGCTGTTACTGGCCTTACTGGCGAGTTTCTCTTACGGTTTTCAAGCGGTAATGAGCCACTTTGGCTTCCAAACCCCGGGAATAAGCCAATCGGCAACAAATGGCATAGCAAAAGCTGAAGCCCATCACTTTATCAGGATTAAATCATTAGCAGATTTAGAAACTGAGCTGGATAAAGCCAGCATCAGTGGCAAAACTGTCATGTTAGATCTTTATGCTGACTGGTGCGTGGCCTGTAAAGAGTTTGAAGCGATTACGTTTGCTGATGGCGCAGTACTTGAGCGCATGGATCAGATGGTAATACTGCAAGCCGATGTCACTAAAAGTGATGCAGTTGATATCGAGTTGCTTGAGCACTACGGAGTATTGGGCTTACCAACATTATTAATGTTCGATAAAAATGGTGCTATACGCGATGATTTACGTGTAACTGGCTTTATGGGACCTAAAGACTTCGCGAATCACTTAGACTTGCTCTTGAAATAGTGATTTAGCAAATACTTTACTTGATGAAAACAAGCGCCTTTTTCTACAAAGGCGCTTGTTTTGTATTTAAAGGCACCTATTTTCATCCAAGTGCTTATTTTATATTGTGACGAAAAATCCCCCTTCGGCAATTTTTCTTATACAATGTTAGCTATCTTTCATTTATCGCTAAATATGGAGTGCTATGGAACCGGCAATCTTAATTATCACCTTACTTTGCGGCCTGCTTGTGAGTAAAGTCGGGTTACCGCCACTTATTGGCTACTTAGGCGCAGGATTCGTTTTATTCACATTTGGCATTCAAGACTCAAGCCTACCTTTATTAAAGCAACTTGCTGATTTAGGCGTCACCCTTCTATTGTTTTCAATTGGATTAAAACTGGATTTAAAAAGTTTATTTAAAGCCGAGGTGTTGGCCACATCAAGTATCCACTTAGTGGGTTCTATCCTCTTTTTTATCCCCGTTTTAAAGCTATTGGGCATGGCGGGACTAGAGCAACTGGAAGGTTATAGCCTGAATCAGTTATTGCTGATTTCTTTTGCCTTAAGTTTTTCGAGTACCGTATTTGCGGTAAAAGTGATTGAAGATAATGGTGACATGAAGTCGCTATACGGCCGCGTCGCTATTGGTATCTTGATTATGCAAGATATCTTTGCCGTGGTGTTTTTAACTATCTCTAAAGGTGATATCCCATCCATTTGGGCGCTGGGGTTATTATTACTGCCGTTTACTCGACCACTTATTTACAAGGTATTTGACCGCGTGGGTCACAGCGAAATGCTGGTGTTATTTGGCCTTGTAATGGCATTAGTGGTTGGCGCTTGGTTATTTGAAGCGGTAGGACTAAAACCTGATTTAGGTGCGTTGATTATTGGTATTTTACTTGCCGGACACGCTAAGTCGTCTGAGTTAGCCAAGTCGATGTACTACTTTAAAGAACTCTTCCTGGTCGCCTTCTTCCTCACCATTGGCCTTAACGGTTTACCGACTTGGTCTGACATAGGTTTAGCCGCTATTTTAGTCTTATTAGTACCCGTAAAAATTGTCATGTTCATCTACTTGCTGACACGCTTTAAGTTACGTTCACGTACCTCATTGCTAGCCTCGTTCAACTTAGGTAACTACAGTGAGTTTGGTTTGATTGTTGCCGCCGTTGCAGCCCACAAAGGTTGGTTGCCAGCATCATGGTTAATTATTATTGCTGTGGCATTAAGCATTAGCTTTTTATTTGCAGCGCCACTTAATACCAGTGTGAATAAGATCTACCAGCGCTTTCAACGCCATTTAGTCAAAATGGAAAAACATCCACTGCACCCTGAAGACCGCCAAATTAAAATTGGTAATCCTCGCTTTTTGATATTCGGTATGGGGCGAATTGGTAGTGGTGCGTATGACGAGCTTCGTTTGCGTTTTGATGGCGAAATTTTAGGGATTGAGCATAAACAAGAGTTAGTTGATTTTCATCGTACTCAAGGCCGTAATGTGGTGCAAGGCGATGCTGGCGATACCGACTTTTGGGAAAAATTAGAACGTGCGCCCAATCTTGAATTAGTACTGTTGGCGATTCCGCATCATGTGGGTAACTTATTTGCCGTAGAACAACTTAAGAAGCTGAATTACGAGGGCAAAATCAGTGCTATTGTGCAATACACTGAAGATGCCGATGCGTTAAAGGCTGCGGGGGTTGATACCGCTTACAACCTTTATGAAGCAGCGGGTGCCGGTTTTGTTGACCATGTTATTTATGAACTGTTAGACGAAAACCAAGAGCAAGTTAATCGTGCCGATAAAGTGGCTAGCGAGACTAAAGCAGCCAGTGCCTCTGCATCGACATCATAGGTTTAATCCCAACATCACGCCTAATAGTACTAAGTGATTGTTAATTAAAAACGCTTCGAAAATATCGAAGCGTTTTTTGTTTCTGTCAGCGTATTTTCAATTTGCACTTAGTTAAAAAAATCTCAGTTACAGTTACTACTGAGTCGTGATATAAATCAAGGTAATCACGTGATCACTTTCTGTTGGAAATTTTCGAAGTATGTCTAACCCAGCGCAACGGGCAACTAAATTATTTGTGCAAACTTTTGGCACAAAAGCGGATGATTTATACCAGGCTCCTGGCCGGGTAAATATTATTGGTGAACATACCGATTACAATGAAGGATTAGTCCTGCCTGCAGCCATTAACTTTCATACTGTGATTGCGGTTAAGCATCGTGAGGACAATTTATTTCGCGCGGTAACGGATGCCTTTCCTGGGCAAATTAAGCAGTGGACATTCGGTGAGGAAGGCTCTGTCTCTTCTAATGATGATTGGGCAAACTATTTAAAAGGCGTAACCGCGGCAATGCATATGTCGGGGTTACAAGCCAAAGGACTCGACTTAGCTATTGTAGGTAACGTGCCACTTGGCGCAGGGTTATCTTCATCTGCCGCATTAGAAATCGCCTTTGGTACTGCGATCAGCTATGCCAGCCAATTGCATTTATCCCCTTCGGCAATTGCATTATTGGCCCAACGCGGCGAAAGCCAATATATGTGCCTTGATTGCGGCATTATGGATCAAATGATTAGCGCCTTAGCGGAAGAAGATCATGCACTATTAATTGATTGCTTAGAGTTAGAAAGCGAAGCGATTTTGCTCCCTGAAAACCTCAGCATGGTAGTGATTGACCCTAATATCAACCGCAAAGCCTTTATGATGCAGTTTGAAGAACGTAAAAAAGACTGTGCGATCATCACTCAGTTACTTGGGTTAGATTCTTTGCGGGATTTATCATTAAGCTATCTAGAACAGCAAAGAGACACCTTATCTTCTGAACAGTTTAGACGAGCTCGCCATGTGATCACCGAAAACACCCGCACAAGTAATGCTGCCAGAGCGCTTCAACAAAATGATATTGCGCGTTTTAGCCAATTAATGACCCAATCACATGTGTCGTTACGGGATGATTTTGAAGTTATCGCCCCCGAAGTCGACATTCTCGTATCGATGATTTCTCAACATATTGGCGAACGGGGTGGTGTGCGCATGAGTGACGGTTGTGTACTTGCGCTGATCGAGCATGAACTTACCGATGACGTGATTAATTTAGTTGAACAAGAATACACCCAGAAAACGGGGCTAGAACCTCGTATTTTACTGTGTTCAGCCAGTGCTGGCGCAGGCAGAATAAGTAAATAAAAGCTCAATAACCCGAACCTTAAATACAAACCAGAGAGGCCTCAATGGTACGTTTTAGTGTGCTTGAATCTTGGCAAGATCCCCGTGGTGAAGAAGTCGAACGCATACGTTTAGACAATGGCACTATCGCAATGGAAGTCTTGAGTTTAGGCGGCATAATCCGGTCATTGTGGGTGCCAACCAAAAATGGCGAACGTCAAAATGTGGTGTTGGGCTGTGACAATATCGCCGACTATTTAGCCCAGTCAGCTCACCTTGGCGCTATCGCGGGGCGTTATGCCAATCGTATTGCAAACGGTAAACTGTCTTATGACGGCGTTGATTACCAATTGAGTATTAATCAGGCCACTAATTGCTTACACGGCGGTGAAGAGGGCTTTAATCGCAAGCTCTGGCAATTAGGCACCACCAGCGATGGTGTGCGCTTAACCCTACTCAGTCCTGATGGCGACATGGGATTTCCTGGCAATTGTAAAGTGCAGCTAGATTATCGCTTAGTGGGCAATAACCTGTATGTTGAAATATTAGCAACCACAGATAAAGCCTGCCCAGTTAGCTTAACTCAGCACAGTTACTTCAATTTAGATGGGGGGCACAGCAACACCACGCACCAAGTTCAAGTCGATGCCAAACAGTATCTGACCATGAACGATGTCGGTGTTCCTACCGCCATGGTCGCAACCGCAGGCACTGATTTAGATTTAGCTTCGATCACCCCTATGGCAGAGCAAACACAGCGACCTGCTTTAGCTGCAACCAATGGCTTTGATCATTGCTTTGTTATGAATAATCAAGCCGGTGAATTACAACGTTTTGGTGCCGTATCAAGCACTAAAAATGGTGTCAAGATGACGGTTTATACCAACCAGCCAGGGGTGCAGTTATACGGCGCTAACTTTTTAGAGGGTGTGGTCGGTAAAAAACAGCAAGTATTCACTAACCACCAAGCTGTATGCATCGAGCCACAAATGCTACCAGACTCACCCAATCAACCTGATTTACCGGGTAATGCTTGGTTAACTCCAAATGCGATATACCATCATATTTCACGTTATGAGTTTTCTGTAGAATAAGCATTGAGCTATCTAACCAAAACTCGGATTAACGTGAATAAGCGATATAAAAGCTTAAAATTCAACACTGACACTTTAAATGAGACTAATAACTAGGTGAGTTTGCAGGCATATTGCCAGTAAATCAAACGCAGTTAGCACTTGAATAATCGCTTAAGAAATATTGTTTAACCCGACTTCAGGACATCTATAAAACAAACAGGGGATAAGTGATTACTTACCCCCTGTTTAATTTACATCAGTTTGCTAACGGTCGAAGCCGTCAGTTAAGCTGCGGTTAATTACCAGCTATTTTCATTTCACTCAGTAAAATGCCGCCGGTACGAATAGATGAGCGTAAATCACGGTCTTTACCAACCCCTTGAATGCCCATAAACATATCTTTTAGGTTACCCGCGATAGTAATTTCTTCTACTGGGTATAGCACTTGACCATTTTCAACATAGAAACCCGCAGCACCACGTGAGTAATCACCTGTCACCCCGTTAACACCTTGGCCCATCACTTCAGTGACAATCAAACCTGTGCCCATTGCTTTAATTAATTCATCAAAGGTTTGGTTGCTATGGCTAAGTGTCCAGTTATAAACCCCACCAGCGTGACCAGTATTGGTTAAACCTAATTTACGCGCCGAATAACTGGTGAGTAAGTAAGTGGCTAATGAACCATTATCAATAATTTTACGGCTTTGCGTAGCCACACCCTCACCGTCATAATTTGCTGAAGCTAACGCCCCTAAGAGATGAGGTTGCTCTTCAATACTGAACCATTCAGGAAAAATCTGGGTGTTAATCGAATCCAGTAAAAAACTCGATTTACGATATAAGCTGCTACCGCTAATAGCGCCAATTAAGTGACCCATTAACCCAGTGGCAATTTCAGGCGCAAATAATACCGGCATTTTGGCGGTAGCAATTTTACGCGCATCTAAGCGGCTTAAGGTTTTGTTCGCAGCCTGTTTTCCAACCGCTTCAGGGCTTAATAAATCTTGGTATTTACGGGCAACGGTATAATCATAATCACGTTGCATATTACCATCAGACTCTTCACCGATTGCTACGCAGCTTAAACTGTAACGCGAGCTACAATAACCATTTAAAAAACCATGACTGTTCCCATACACTTTTGCGCTGGTGTGGGCATTTGCCGTTGCACCATCGGAGCTTTTAATACGGCTATCACTTTGTAAGCACGCATCTTCTGAACGAATCGCAATTTCAGCTAATTCTTCGGCAGTTAATATTTGCGGGTGATACAGCTGTAAATCACGAATATCTTGTGCCATCAACGCTTTATCGGCAAGTCCACTGAAAGGGTCTTCAGATGTATATTTAGCTATATCATCAGCGGCTTTCACCGCTTGGCGGATGGCTTCTGGACTGAGATCAGATGTCGATGAGTTGCCTTTACGACCATCACGGTAAACCGTAATCCCCAATGCGCCATCTTTATTAAACTCAACCGTTTCCACTTCTTTATTTCGCGTAGAAACCGAAAGTCCCTGCTGCTTACTGATTGCTACTTCGGCGGCGCTAGAACCAAGCTGCTTTGCATATTCAAGTGCAACGCTAACCGCGTTTTTTAATGCCGGTAATTCACTGTCGATAGTGGCTGAAGGTGCTTGATGAGAAGTCACAAATAATCTCTTAAATGGCCTAAATTAGCATTAGCATAGCAAATTCATTTCCCGATTGATAACAACACGTTTTCAGTATCTTTTTTACCAGATACATCAGCAAAATAAATGCTATCATTAGCAGATATTTATTTGAGGTTTAACATTATGAAAATTGTTGGTGATTCTGAGCACTTTCAGCAACCCTACGACAACGATGACGAATACGTCAGCCGTACTGGATTTAAAAAAGAAAGCGAAGAAGCGCAGGCTTTAGGCATGCGTTTAGTGGCACTAAGTAAAAGCCAACTCGACAAAATGGAACTTGACGAGTTTTTGTACGACGCGATTTTAAAAAGCAAACTGATTAAGCAAAAAACAGAAGCTTATCGCCGACATTTGCAATATATCGGTAAACTAATGCGTGGTTTTGATCACGAACCGATAGAAGCTGCACTAGATAAAGTACTGAATAAAAATAATAATGAAGCGGCTCAACTGCAAAAGTTTGAAAAAATGCGTGAGCGTTTATTAGCTAATGGTGACACAGAGATCCAAGCGTTACTGGATGATAATCCACAGCTAGATCGCCAAAAATTACGTCAATTAATTCGTCAGGCAAACAAAGAACTGACCAAAAGCCCTGAGTCAAAATCGGCCAAAGAGTTATTCAAATATTTACGCAGCGAGATCACTGGGTAAAACACTCAAACTGACACGTAAGCAGACAATAAGCCTTACGATTGAATAGCAATAAAAACTAGGATGTTACCCATGCAAATAATGACGTTGAATCGTAGTATTTCATTAGTGTTTGCTTCAGCGATACTGGTCAGCGGTTGCAATGGCGCCGCTGATGGTACTGAAACAGAAACACCTGATGCCAATTACACTATTAGCTTAAGTTTTCAAGCGATAGTAGACGGACAATGTACCCAAGCCACTAGCCAGCAATCATTTTATTTAAATGAACAGTTTTGCGCAGTGGCCACATTAAAGAATGGTAACACCTTAGTGACAGGGCAAGTGGTGGACTTTGTATTGCCCTTTGGCGATGCGACTCCCGCTTCAAAGTTAACCGACAGCAACGGCCTAGCCACTGCTGTTATTAGCTCCACCGTAGCAAATGCAGGAGAGCTAAGCGTTCAATATAATCCTGTCAGCAGTGATACTGTCAGTGCCAGCCGTAACTTTGAGTTTCTGGCACTTGACTCTATCACCCCGATTGAGTCGGTAACCATTAGTGCAAGCATTCATAATGCCACAGGTACGGTAACCCGATTTAAAGTAGATGAAGCAGTACAACTTCAAGCCACTTTATTGGATAGTAGCAATCAAGGTATTGCCAACCAATTAGTGAGCTTTTCTGCTGGCAGCGCCAGTTTATTTCCAGCAACGGCACTCACCAATAGTGATGGCAAAGCCAGTGTTCCCTATACCCCAGCCTTAAGCGAATTAGGTGCCAGTACCTTAGTGGTTAGCGCAAATTATCAGGGTAAAGAAATCACTCAGTCTAGTTTTTACGAAGTCTTATCAGCCGACGACATCGCCCCTGTTGGTTTATTTAAGATGGGACGTTGGGTTTCTGAAACAGAATTTTATGAGAACGAGTTAGCCACCACCCTGCCAATGGATAATGGTGACTACAAACTCAGTGCAGGCGGAACATTTGGCGTTACAGCAACGATAGTGACAGATAACAATGATGGCACTTATACCCGCTTACAAACACCCACCAGTGTGACTTTCAGTTCAGATTGCTCCGCGAACAACCAAGCCAGTTTAGACTCGCCAGTAACAACATTGTCTGGCGCAGCAGGGGCGACATTCTCAGATACAAGTTGTAGTGGCAACAGTGAGCGTAGCGATCAAATTATTGCCACGGCAACGGTGGGTACCACTGCATTAACGGCTAATTTAGCGTTCACCTTAAGCCGTCAAACCCTAGCAAGCCTAAGCTTTATCTCAGCCGAGCCAAATCAAATTCGGATTAAGGGCGCTGGCGGAACCGGCTCAAGTGAATCCTCACTAGTAACTTTTATGGTAACCAGTGCCAACGGCCAGCCTACTGCACAGCAAACCGTTAACTTCACGCTGGACACGATTATTGGTGGCTTATCATTTGCAAACGGTAACCCAACTGACAGCAGCATCACCAATGCACAGGGGTTAGTGAGTGTGCGAGTGTTATCAGGCACTGTACCGACACCGGTAAGGGTTGTTGCAAGCGCTACCGACAAAGATACGGCTGATATCATTACCAGTCAGTCGGAGCAACTGACGGTCAACACAGGTTTACCGCAACAATTAGGTTTTAGTATTTCACCTTCGACCTTCAATCCTGAAGCAGGTAACAAAAATGGCGAAACGGTCACGATTTCAATTTATGCTTCAGACAGCTTTGGTAACCCCGCACCAGATGACACTGTAATTAACTTCACCGCTGAAGGTGGCCAAATACAACCTTCATGTACAACGCAAAACGGCACCTGCAATGTCAACTGGACATCGGCCAACCCCCGCGTATCAGACAACCGGGTGACCATTTTAGCTTACGCCTTAGGCCACGAAACATTCTTTGATACCGATGGCGATAATATATTTGGTGATGCTGACGGTAATGCTATCGCCTTAGCCTGTTTAGACAGTAACAATATCGCTGTTACCTGTAGCGGCAACGGTATGGATATCGATACCTACCACCCTAAAGGGTTTATCGATTTAGGCGATGCTTATAGAGATGATGATGAAACAGGCATGCATAGCGCTGGCGAAAAGTTTTTTAGCGCGACGGGTGGCACTAGTTACAGCGGCCCAGACACTCAATTTAATGGCCCGCAATGTTTACGTACAGATGGAAGTTGCGGCACGGGTCAAGCCAATAAAACCTATATCCGTAAAGCATTTGTGCTCACTATGTCAGGCTCTACGGCAGTGATGCAATTTAACCAGGACGGTACTGATTTAAGCGCCGACTTTAGTAACATTACCCCGATTGCCACCAATGTTCGCTCAAAATTCGTTGTGCGCTTAACCGATGAGGCAAACCAAATATTACCCGCTAATAGCACGGTAACGGTAACCGCCACCGAGGGCAGCTTGTTATTTAATAATTACACAGTACCAAATCGCACTCTCTCCGGTGGCACTAGCACTTCGTTCACGTTAGAAAATACTGGCACTGCAGGTATAAGTACCGTGACGGTAACAGTGACGACGCCAAGCGGTGTAAAAACTGAAACCAGCTTTAATGTGGTACTGCTATAACTGAGCTAACTTAGATAGTGCAATTTTATTTTTAAAGCCCACTTTGGTGGGCTTTTTGCTATTGATACAAAGCTGCCAAGGGACGTGTTATCAGAGCTAATTCACTCATTAAAAGGAATGGAAATATCTTTTGCGGGCAAGCATTACTTTGATTCAGTATTTTGGTTTGGTACTTAGCGGTTAGGTAGATTGTTTGTTACGATTAATGGCGATTGGCTAATGATTGCTGTTGACGGTATTTAATCCCGACTAAAGACAAGCCGCTAAACACCACAAACATCACCCAAAGCTGGAGCCATTGTGGCAAAACAGCTAACCAACCACTGCCCATTTGATTTAGATTTAACATGCCACTAATCGCCGGCACAGCCGGAATGATTTGTGATAACAGCACCAATGGCTCAGGAATTAATGCCAACGGCCATACAAACCCTGCCACAAACAATATTGGCATAGAAATCAATAAAAAGAACTGCGTGGGCAAGTCTCGACGCACAAACAGGCTGCTGACGGCCGTGCCTAATGCGGCGGTTGCGAGAATAAAGGGCAGCATAAATACACTGACTTCAGAGATTGTCGCTAACACGCTGACATCATAAAAATAAAAACAGTACCCTAGGTAAAATGCCGCTAAAACCGCATAAATACTACTAAAGGTCAGCACTCGCGCTGACACCAATAAAAGCGGTGACACTGACTGCCAATAACCCGCACTTCGCCACTGACTGGCACCCAATATGCAAATACCTATCAGCATAGTTTGATGTAATATCAATAGGAATAACCCTGGTACCACATATGGCGTGTAACCTAAACTGGGATTAAATGCAGGTACTGAGTTGATGGTGATTGAATCTAAAGACTTTTCAACTTGTGCAGCCGTTTGACCGCGCGCTAACAGCCCTACCATTTGAATTTGTTTACTGGCGTCCATACCCGCGCTAACTAAGCCTTCAACGACAGCAGAATAAATTAAAAAATAACTGGCATCACCACCGTAACTTAATGTAGCCCCTTTACCTAATAGCAAGTTGCGTCGAAACCCTTCAGGAATAACCAGTAAACCGTGAGCTTCACCTGAGGTGATCCATAGTTTCGCTTCATCTACACTGGGCAGTACCGCCTGCACCCTGATTTTCGCACTGGCATCTGCATGGCGGATCACCCGCCGACTTAATGATGAATGGTCATGATCAACAACCACTATGTTCTGTTCGGTCGGCACCTGATGTAGGTATGGCAGTGGATATAACACTGAATAAAATAATACCGCACCAAAAATCGTCAGTACCAAGTCTTTGTCAGACAGTATCGATTTTAAATCACGCCACATTAGTTGCCATAACGTCATCATTGACCTCCCTCAGGTTCAATGGAAGAACGCTCAACAGCAAAACGGCTGAGTATAAAAATAAGTGGGATCAGTGGTAAAAAAATCCAATACGATCCCAGCTGAGTCAACAGTTGTGGTAAGGCCTCGCCATAACTGACAATACCCACATGGGAGTCGATGTAATGGCTAGATGGCATAATTAAGCGCCACCACTGGGCTAATAATGGCATGTCATTGACCGGAAAGGTGATCCCCATAAAGGCAAATGCAGGGGCAAACAAGGCCGTACAAATACTAATACAACTGGCTTTTTCTCTTATTATCAAAAAAATAAAACAGGCAATGGCCCACAGTATTATCAACATCGCTAACTGAGCAATCATCAATAAGCCTATCGAGCCTGCTATTGGTAAAGCTAAATAAAGATATAACCACACCAAAATAAAGCTGCCATGCACTAACATTATTGGGGTGAGTAAGAGTACTTTTGCTATTACTGATTGCCAAAAATCAGCGGCTAACTTGGGCTTACCCTCAGCGGGCTTTAACTCGGCATTCAGTGAGTTCATAAACACAAATGCCGAGAGTATTTGCCATAAGGCTATCAATACTGGTGGGACTAAAAATCCTACGTAGTTGTTGTTGCGATTGAACAGCGCAGTGGTTTGACTGGTGACTGGGGATAAACTGGCAGCAAGACTTTCGCTATGGGTGCCGCTAAGCAAGAGCTTTTTAGCACCGAGTGTGACTAAACCATTGCCTAAACTCAGCTGGATTTGACTAGATAACAGCTTACCCACTAATAAAAACTGACTGTTATAACGGATATCTATCAAAGGTTTATTGGCGGTAATTAAGTTTTTATTCATGCCAACAGGAAACACCACTAAGGCGTACACCTTTGCCTGACGCATATCGGCTTCAGCTGTGGCCAAATTGGCGTAAGATTGCGGCGAAATCACCGAGTTTGCTTGTAAGTTTCGCGTCAACATACGCGACACCTGGCTGTTGTCCTGATCGACCACGGCAACTGGAAGCTGTCTTGGTAAACCTGCACTGAACAACCACCACAAACACAGCATACTTATCAAAGGAATATAGCTCACCATAGCAAGTTGCCATGGCGAACGCCAAAGTTGAGTTAGCTCAGAGAGACAGCGCTGTTTGACAGTCATCGTTGCACTTATGCTGCATCTGGAAGATACAATACCGACATACCAACACGCAAATCGGCAATGGGTTGATTAGGATGCAATAACACCTCAAAGGTGCGCATATCAAAATCATGACCACTTTCGGTTGAGCGCCAAGTGGCAAAGTTTCCCATCACACTAACGTGCTCCACGGTAAACTCTGCGGTTTGATCTAATGCAGGTAAGCGTAACGTTACCACAGTACCTTGTTTAAACTGCGCTAATTGATCTTCACGCACTTGCATCACCGCCCAAGCATCTGACATATCAATCAGGCTAACCACAGGAAAACCACTTGGCGCCAGCTCACCTGCTTGCAATAGCACTTCACTGACTTCCGCATTTTTAGGTGAGCGCATTTGGCTGTCAGCTAAAATCGCACTGACCTCTTTTACTGCACCTTCTGCCATTCTGGCATTGCCTTCGGCTGCAGCTTTGGTTTCAACTCGGGCGCCTTCTTGTGCCATTTGGTACATGGCAAAAGCAGCTTGATCAGTATATTTTGCCGCTTGCCATTGGGTGTAAACCTCATCACGCTTTTGGCGCGGCACCACACCTTCATTAAACAAATTTTCAATACGTTGATAGGTTTTTTGCATTAAATCGGTAGCGGCTTTCGCTTTTAACCATTGTTCTTTGGAGGCGGTTATTTGCTGTTGTCTGGCGCCATTATCAGCTTCCTGCTGCAACGCTTTCGCTGCATCACGGCCGCCCTCTGCTTGCATCAGTTTGGCGTCTAGCTCAGGGCTATTTATTACAAATAAAATGTCATCAACGGCCACTTTATCGCCTTTACGCACCATCACCTGCTCAATGCGACCAGGTACTTTAGATGAAATATTGTATTCACGGGCTTCAATCTGTCCCTGTAAAAATAACGGTTTAGGTGTAAACGCTAAATTAACACCGTAAGCTAAAACCATAGCCAAAATAATTACCGCCAACACGGCTAAGATTTTATTCGCTTGCATGTAAATTCTCCTGCTGTGTTCGTCCAATAAACTCATCTAACTGACCACTGATTGCCATTAACTTGGCATAGGCTTGTAAATAACGGTACTTAGCACCCAATTGCTGTGTTTTAACGGCGTTTAGCTTTAACTCGGCATCCACGCGATCAACTGAAGTAGATAAGCCTTGGTTAAAAGCTAATTCACGCAAGCGTAAATTCTCAGTTGCTAACGCTAATGAAGTATTCAATGCTGCTACTTCTTCATGGGCTTGTAAAAGTTGTCGATAACTTTGCTCAACTAACAAGCCTAAATCTTGCTGGGTTTGCGCCTTAGTATGGCGCGCCTGAAGTAAGGCACTTTTGGCCGCTTTGACTTTACCACTATGACCATCTCGACTGAGTAAAGGCACTTTTACCCCAACACCCACCATCCAATTTGGCTCAATTTGAGAGAACAAACTGTCATCTTCATATAAGGTGTAATTACCGTATAAAAACACGGTTGGGTAATGCCCACCCTGTTCTAAATCAACCAGTCCTTTAGCTTGTAACTCTTTTGCTTCCAACAGTTTTAAGGCGGGATGTTGTGTCATAGTCAACTGGCTTAATGGCCCTAATGCTGGCTGGTGTTCTAACATGAATAACGGAGATAAGGGCTCTACATGACTTGCTTGTAACATGCGGCTTAACGCAAGGGATGCCATTTCAAATTGGCGGCTGGCACTGCGTTGTGAAACCTTGGCATTTTCTAATGCTACTTGTGCATTTAAACGCTCTACGGTTGCGATTTGGCCTTCACGTTCTAGTTTTTCGGCATGACTGGCATGAACGGTCAATGAATCAACCAGTTGCTGCTGAGTCTCGGTTAACACTCGTGTAACGGTTACCGCATAGTATCTATCGACTAATAAGGTGAATAAATCTCGTTGTACTAAAGCAAGCTCTTGCTGTTTTTCAGCCACTTGCGCGGCTTTTATCCCTTGAGCTGCCGATATTCTGCCGCCAGTGTAAATAGGCCACATGGCTTGTAAACTCGCGCGAAAAACATCTTGTTCCGTAAAAGGCGTCACAAACATTGATCCTGGAATTGCTGCAAGCGCTTGACCTAATTGAGGCGGTAAGGCGCTAGGATCTATCGCAGCTAATGGGTTTAAATCGCGTAAATCAAGTTCAATGGGCTTTTCAAGGTGCGTATAACTGCCTGCAATATCAAGCGCAGGGTAGCGTAGCGAATGACTGGCCTCTTGCTCTGCTTGAGCACGATTAACTTGCTGAGTTTCCGCTTTGAATTTATCACTAACCTGTTGTAACTGTTGCCAAGCTTGAGCAAAGGTCAACGACGAAGCAGATTGGCTATATTGTGCAGTTTGCGTGTCAGCATACACAGTAGGCGCAATAAACACACAACACAGGGATATTGGCGCAATTAAACAGCGTATCAATGCCTGTTTGGTTTGCTGTAACGTTAGATTTAAACCTTGTCGATTAAACGATATTTCCATGTCACCACCGTAAATAGAGTTTTAACTCTAATGCTGTCTGAAGTATAAATGACTTACGTTTAATTACCCAGACAATATATCAAACTCAAATCAATATTAGCCTTGAACAAGGGGTTCTTTTATCACAAAATTTTTTCAGCTTAGGCTCTATTGGCCTAAGCTGAATGTCGATCACTTATGCCGTGCCGCCCACGGTGAGTTTATCAATTTTCAATGTTGGCTGGCCAACACCCACTGGGACGCTTTGGCCATCTTTACCGCAAACACCCACGCCTTTATCTAAAGCCAGATCATTACCGACCATTGATATTTGGCTCATTGCTTCTGGGCCATTACCAATCAATGTCGCCCCTTTAATTGCTTGAGTGACTTCACCGTTTTCAATTAAATACGCTTCCGATGCTGAGAAAACAAATTTTCCAGAGGTGATATCCACTTGCCCGCCACCAAAGTTAGGCGCATAAATGCCTTTTTTCACTGACTTGATGATTTCTGCAGGATTTGAATCACCGGCTTCCATGTAGGTATTTGTCATCCGCGGCATAGGCAAATGGGCGTAGGATTCACGGCGACCATTACCAGTAGATGCTTGCCCCATTAAACGCGCATTGAGTTTGTCTTGCATATAGCCTTTCAAAATACCCTTTTCAATTAAAGTGGTCTTTTGGGTTGGCACGCCTTCATCATCAATGCTGAGTGAACCACGACGATTTTGCATGGTGCCATCGTCAACAACCGTCACCAGACTTGATGCAACCGACTGACCGACTTTTCCGCTAAATGCACTGCTGCCTTTACGATTAAAGTCACCTTCTAAGCCGTGTCCGACAGCTTCATGTAACAAGACGCCAGGCCAGCCGCTGCCTAATACCACGGTCATTTCACCCGCTGGAGCATCCACCGCGTGAATATTCACTTGTGCTTGGCGAACCGCTTCGCGCGCAAATTCAAAGCTGTGCGGTAAGCCAGCGTCATCTGTGGTTAAAAACACGCTATAGTCATGACGTCCACCGCCACCGGCACTGCCCCGTTCGCGTTTGCCATTTTCTTCTAAAATGACGCTGCAATTGAAACGCACTAAAGGACGAACATCTGCGGCTAATGTTCCATCGCTAGCAGCGACAAGAATTTCTTCATGCACGCCAGATAAGCTAACGACGACCTGAATGACTCGGCTATCTAAGCTGCGAATATAAGCATCAGCATGTTTCAATAGGTCAATTTTTTTTACTTCATCCATCGCCGCTATAGGATCTGCACTGTCATATAAAGCAATGCTTTGCGTACGACTAAACGCTTTCACTTTATGCTGTTCACCCGCTAACGCAATACCTCTGGCCGCCCTAGCTGCAGCATCTAACGCCGCCGGGGTGATTTCGTCTGCGTAGGCAAAGCCAGTTTTTTCACCGGTAATCGCACGTACGCCCACACCGCGTTCAATGTGGAAGCTGCCTTCTTTGATAATGCCGTCTTCTAGCACCCAAGACTCATGGCGACTGCCTTGAAAATACAGATCAGAGAAGTCAATTTGATGTTGGTGAATGATGGCTAAATAATCTTGCAGGCCATCTATTGTCAATCCACCTTGAAATAAGCTTTGCTCAACTTGCGATAAAAAAGGCATTAATATTCTCTTTATTCAATCTAATCAGCCCCCACTTGCTATTTTGCAAGCATGGGTTCAATAAAACGATTATGCCCTAACACAGGCATTTGTTGGCGTATTTTTGTCATTTGTTGTAAATCTATTTCAGCTTGAACCCAACCTAATCCTTCTGGAAGTTCAGCAATCACCTTGCCCCATGGGTCAATAATCATACTATGACCCCAAGTTTCACGGCTGCCTTGATTATGTTGTCCCCACTGGCCAGCGCCTAAAACATAACATTGAGTTTCAATCGCTCTGGCCTGTAATAACACCTGCCAGTGCGCTTCGCCTGTCACTTTGGTAAAGGCTGATGGTAAGGCAATGATCTCCGCCCCTGCAAGACGCATTGCGCGAAACAAATCTGGAAAACGAATATCATAACAAATGGCCAAACCCACTTTACCAAACGGTGTATCCACCACCGTAATGCGTGACCCCGGATGGAAAGTATCACTTTCTCGATAGGTTTTAGTGCCATCAGCAACATCGACATCAAATAAGTGTAACTTATCGTAAGAGCCGAGTGTTTCACCATTATCGCTGAATAAGTAACTGCGGCTATACACGCGATGATCATCTGCGCGCATTGGGATAGTGCCTGCCACCATATACACTTGATAACGTTGTGCTAAGGTAGCTAGAGCTTGTTTCAGCTCACCGTCATCCTCTGTGCCCGCGTATTGCAACTGTTGTGATTCATGGCCACCGAACAGCAAACAGCATTCGGGTAACACCACCAGTTGCGCCTGATTAATTTGTCTGGGTAATTGTTTAAGCTGCGTGTCGATATAGGCTAAATTCGCCTGAACGTCGCGACTGCTTTGACACTGTAACAAACTGATTTGCATGACTGTCCTTTTTCACATGTCGCAGGTAACTTACCTTGATATTGTCAGTTTCCTGCGGGGTGGCTGATGACTTTTGAGGCTCTACGTTGGTCGATGGCTGCGCTTCATTTGACTTACTATCTTGACCATCTGTTGCGGGTAAAATCCCTTTTTCGCGAAGAATTGATTCAGGGATTTCGATCTCTTTACTTTTACGCTCCAATTCTTGAATTTCAGGGTTATCCATGGTGCCCGTAATTCTAAAACGAATTTCAGAGATAACTTCGATCACTGGCTCTAATACTTTTGTCAGCGCAAACGCTCCAATCCCTAAGGTCCACGCGCTGGTACTTAAAAACACCACAGTAGGTACACTCGAAGCAAGTTGCGGTAGAAAACGCACATCATAATTCAAACTTTGGGTGGTTAAGTCGGTGTAACCTCGCACTTTCATATCGCCTGCTACGGTATCTATTTCTGTGTCGGTAGTTTTGACCACACCGTTTGTTATCTCTAAATTACCTTGAAAACTGTCAAAGTATAAACCTGAACCAAATACATCTGAAAAATCAAAGGACAATTTTCGTAAAATAGAATCTAAGCTGAATAAAGAAAAGATTCGCGCACCTTTATCGCTAATTTCAGATAAATGCCCTTTACCAAAATCAAATTTTATCTTGCCATCAAGGGTTTTAAGCGAAAAACTATAAGGCGCGCCTTGCCATGATATATCCCCATCCAACGTAAGCGGAGCATCTTTTAATCCAGGATTAATCCCCAGCATCGTAGCTAACTCATCGAATTTATCCGCTTTTAAACTGACATCAAACTGAGTCAGGGTGTTATCGTCAGTCTTGCGCCATACGCCTTTCGCTTGTGCCGTAACATTTGACGAAGGATGTGATAAAGAGATTGTTTGGAAACGATATCCTTCAGCATAAGGCGTTGCTTGCATTTCTAGATGACCAAACTGCATGTCATATACTTTAAAATCATCCACATCTATCGCTAAAGGCGGCATGCTATCTATCAGGGAGTCAGGACTAAAATCGTCATTAGAATACGAGTTTATTTGAGGAGATAAGTGCAGTTTATCTGCCACAATTTTTAGCCCCTGTTCACGCCAGCTTTTATAGAAGTCGACTCTTCCGACAAATTGATCGGCATTAACATCAAAGCGCCAAATATCGTTTATGGGCGCTGCATCAAGCTTAAATTGAGTCAAGTTTTGAGCCAATACATTAAATTGACTGATGTTGGCTTTTATCTTAACCAGCGGAGGGAGTGCTGATACAGGCTGATTTGCCTCCGCAATAGGAATATCTGCTTTGGTTTCTGTAAAACGGGTAATAATAGGCAGCCACTCAGCAAACATGGCTTGATTCATATCGATAGTGATACGACCATCTTGCTTAACTAAACTATCGCCTAACTTAAACTTACGCCCTAGCATTAACTCATAAAACTGCAGGTGATTTGCGTCATTATTGCCAAAGCCACCCCAAAATTCGGCCTGTTCTGCAAGCTTTACGCTCAATGAAGCTTGCTTATTATCACCCATCACCTCGACTGAAAGCGGTTTAATTTCATCCACTGATTTAGTGTATGGCACAGGAAGAGAAAAACTGACGCCCCGCAAATCACTCTCCGCTTGGGCGCGAAAACTATAACCTTGTTCACCGAACATCATCATTAAATGGCCATTCCAGTCAAAGTTACCCTGGTAATAGTCACTCAAAGGTGTGGTGAATGATGGCGGTAACTGGCCAAGATAAAAGTGACCAGCAAAATCCACCTCTAATACCAACTGTTTGCGGCGCTCTTTGGTCGCAAAGCTAAATGTTAAATCTTGGTCAAATAATTTGGCATGCAAATTTTGTCCTGAAACAAGATGATTAGTAAAACTAATTTCTCCATTTACGCGACTGAGTTGGATACCAGGCTTATCAATATAAACAGGATTATCATCAAATTGCACCTTCCCTTTAATCACTGCCGGTTCGCCTTCATAAAGTGGAATGGCTAAATCTAGCTGAGTGTTAATGGCTTTACTGACTTGTACGACTGCTAGAGTGTCCCCCACACTTTGGCGCAATGGCGAAGCGTTAATCACTTGTGCCGCAGCCTTAGCATCTGTGTTCAAATCGGCTGTCACCCTTAATAGAGATTTTTCGCCCAACTCTGGGATCCAAACCTTTGCACCATCCACTTTTACTCGATCTAAAGTGCCGCTGTTGATGGTGAGATCCATTAATTTATTTTCAAACAGGGCGTATAAGTCCAGTTGTTTTACCGCAGGCCAATCAGGTTGAAACTTAAACTGCCCATCTGCAATGGTAAATTCTGCCTGAAATACGCCATCAAAGTCAGTGTAGGGATAACGATTAAATTCCCCCCGCCAAAGTACATTAGCCTGATGAATGCTGCCCGCCTTTAAACCTGAGGTTAAATAATCAACTAAGCCTGGAGACATAGCCATTAGTGGAAAGTAATTGCTGGCTTTAGCCACATCATAGATATCCATATTCGCAGCAAGCGCCATAGCGGCTTGCTCTAAAAAGTGCATATTTAAGGCGGCTTGCAAGTTAATGTCTTCATTGAAAAAATGAATGTTGGGGGCTAAAAGCCGCATATCATTAAAGTCAAAATAGGCTGATAGAGCTTTACCTGTAAGGGCTAATGGCTGATTAAATCCGCCCGCAAAGTCAATTTGGTATTGCTGCTCAGGTAACGCAACCTGCAAGATGTTATCCACCCAAGACAACTCAATATCGATAGGGCTTAATCCCGGTACCTGCGCAATCGGTTGCCATTGAAGTTTATTCAATTTAGCGGTTGTAATCCAAGGCTGATTCTGTGCTTTGTAAACTTTAACCGGGCCAATTTCACCTTGTAAATCAACATCGCGCCACCAGGCCACTTGTTCACGCCCAAGATTGGGTATAAGCGGTAATAATGGTGCTAGCATTTGCACATTAATTTGATTTAGCAGACCAAAAAATTGCTCATTTTGATAGGCTAATGAGAATGTCATTTCCGGCCATGTTTGCTGATTAGATTCGATGACTAAGTCATGGCTTTGAATATGCCAACCTGCTGGGCTAGTTTGCCAGGTCAATAGACCCGATTGAATATTAAAGCGTTGCATGTCCGACATAGGGGCTAAAGACATAGTTAATGTTTCAGCTTTAGACGGATTAGACACCTCAGTTGATGCCCTCACCCCTGTATTGGTCGCAGCGGCAGTATCACGCCATTGCAACCAACTTGGGGTAAATTTAAGTAAGCCATCTTGAATACTTCTGTTTTCAAACTTCAACCAAGCTTCTAAATTCACCACACCTTCAAAGGTGATTTTTTCTTGGTTAATCAGTGGATTTTTGCGTCTAGAGGCCCATTCACCTAAATCCAAATCATCCGCAACAACATAAATATCACCACTGATGCTGTCCGCTTGATAACCATTACCTGTCAACGCTATCTGTAACGATAAGGACTCTTTCGCTGACGCTTTTTGGTCGATAAACACAGAACCTTGGCCCTGATGTTTACCCTCTCGATTCAGCCAAACAAAATTATCTAAATAGATAGGATCAAAGTCATGTTGCGAACTGAACAACTGAATTGAAACATCATGGATAGAAAAATGCTCAAGCTGCTCTAAGAGTAAGGCGTATAGCCAGTCAAGACTATTTTTCGTCACTGGGGTGAAATTGCTATCGACAATCGTTGCTTCAACCACCTGTTCGGCAGTGCTGTTATTGGGTAATTGATCTAAATTAATCGCTAGATGCACTTTATCAAAACTGACGGTTTCGATTTGCGGCGATAAGGTTAACAATGACTCCCAGAAATCGAGCTTGATATGCACCTGCTGGCTAATTAAGGTGACCGGTAGGTTTGTTTGGGGCGGTAAAATCAAATTTTTAATCGTTAATGAGGGACCATAGGCTTGCCACTTAGCGGATATCTCTCCTATTTCTAACGACACCCCATAACGGCTTTCAACATAAGTTAATATTTCGTGCCGCACCTCTGGCACTTTAGGCAATAATCCCCTAATTAAACTGACACCAAGCGCAAAAAGCACCAACAAAATTGCAAGTGCTTGTAACAAGATACGCCCCATGTCCGTCAAGTGCTTTAAGGACACTACATCATCACCACATCATATTTGTTTTGTGCATACATGGTTTCGTTTTGTAATCGAATCCGCTTACCAATGTACACTTCGAGTTCTGCAAGTAAGTGACTTTCATCGCCACTTAAACTCATGTATACCGCCGGTGAGCAATATAACAAAAACTCATCGGCTTTGTAGGCACGGTTTAAACGAATGATCTCGCGGAAAATCTCATAGGACACAGTTTCAATGGTCTTCATTGAACCCGTACCTAAACAGGCAGGACATTCACCACAGACAACATGCTCAAGACTTTCACGGGTGCGTTTTCGGGTCATTTCAACCAAACCAAGCCCAGAGAAACCGCTGACACTGGTTTTAACCCTGTCTAACGCTAATGCGGCATTGAGACTTTCCAGCACACGCGCTTTATGATCGCTTTCAAGCATATCAATAAAGTCGATAATAATAATACCGCCCAGATTACGTAATCTCAGCTGCCTTGCTATGGCTTGAGTGGCTTCAAGGTTAGTGTTGAAAATCGTTTCTTCAAGATTACGATGACCAACAAACGCGCCAGTATTGATATCTACCGTAGTCATGGCTTCGGTTTGATCTATGATCAGGTAGCCACCTGATTTTAATTCAACTTTACGCCCAAGAGCCCGTTGAATTTCATTCTCAACATCGTAAAGCTCGAAAATAGGTGCCGGGCCGCCATAGTGCTCAATTTTATCCGCAATCTCAGGCATAAACTCTTGCGCAAACTGTTGTAATTCGGCAAAAGTGCGGCGTGAATCGACTTGAATATGATCGAGTTCCGTACCAACAAAATCACGAATAATTCGCACAGGTAAGGCTAGGTCTTGATAAAGTAAACATGCACCTTTGCGCTTACGGCGCTCGCTGACTTTCGCCCATACTCGGCGTAAAAATGCGGCATCTTGAGCTAATTCGTCTTCACCGACGTTTTCAGCAGCGGTACGAATGATAAAGCCGCCATCTTCATCCACATAAGGCAGGGTGATTTTTTTCAGCCGTGCGCGTTCTTCTTCTAATTCAATCCGTTGTGATACGCCTACATGGCTTGAACCTGGCATAAAGACTAAATAACGCGATGGCAGGGTGATATCTGTGGTTAATCTAGCCCCTTTAGTGCCCAGCGGATCTTTAACGACCTGCACCATGATATCCTGGCCTTGACGAACAAGTTCTGCAATATCACGTACAACGAAGTTACCTTTTTCAACATCGGCAACACATTCAGTGTGCGGCACAATATCTGAAGCATGTAAAAAAGCCGCCTTATCTAAACCAATATCAACAAAAGCGGCCTGCATCCCCGGTAAAACCCGACTGATTTTACCTTTATAGATATTGCCTACTAAGCCGCGTTTCATGCGACGCTCAATATGCACTTCTTGTAAAACGCCATGTTCTACTAAGGCAACACGGGCTTCTGTAGGGGTAACATTGATCAGTAATTCCGAGCCTTTTTTACGCTGTGCTTTGATATTCATAAGCCACCAGTATTCAGGTCACATAGACTCTCAATTCAACATATTAATAAAGAGAGCTATGAAAATTTAAAATAATTAATTCGTTTTTACGTGTTAGCCATCAATTGCATTAACTGTCTTGTTTCGACTAACGGCAAGCCAACGACCGCTGAATAACTACCATTAATCGACTCGACAAAGCAGCCTCCTAAGGCCTGAATACCGTAAGCTCCGGCTTTATCCATCGGCTCTTGCGTTGCAATATAGGCGTCAATTTCAGCGTCACTAATCTGACAGAAACTGACATCGGTAACACATAATCGAGTAAAAGAGTGTGTTCCATCTGTCACCGCCACCCCAGTCATCACTTGATGAGTCTGCCCTGAAAGCTGCTGTAAAATCTGTTTCGCATCGGCAGCATCTTGTGGTTTGCCTAAAATTTTACCCTTTAACACCACTGAGGTATCAGAGCCTAAGACTTTAGCTTGGGGAAATGATGTTGCTAACGCCAGGCCAGCTTGAGCTTTCTCTAAGGCAAGACGCACTACGTAATCCGCGGCGGGTTCATTTTCAAAAGGGGTTTCATCAATGTCGGGGGAGACTTGCTCAAAGGAAAAGTGGGCAATTGAAAATCCAGCCTGGTCAAAAAGCTGTTTACGTCGTGGAGAAGTTGAAGCTAAAACCCAAGTCATTTAAATTGTACTCTCTTTAACAAAACTCTGAATTTGTTAGACATTTCAATCTAAATTGTATTTTTGTATTTTTGTATTTTTGTATTTTTGTATTAACGTACTTTATAACGACGGCGAATATTACGTAAAAACCAAAATATCCACCACCAAATGATGATGCTTGAGAATGCCGGTAAAAACATATCGGTATTAAAAGGAGTACCGCCAACAATGGCAAACTCAGTCCAATAAATCACCAAATGATAAATGCACACAAATACCGAGACTAAAATGGTTTGCTGCCAGCGAGGGAAGTTACGGATCCGCTGAAAATGCAGCACCACTATGTAAATGGTTAACGCAAACGCGAGCCCTCTTACCCCTAATGTGGCGCCTAAGAGCACATCGAGCATAACACCCAGCACCCAAGCGGTAAGAATACTGTACCTATGCGGCAACGCGACGGCCCAATAAATCATCACCATTAGCAACCAATCAGGTCGCCATGCCGCAACGATATGCGGTAGAGGCATAATTTGAAACATCATGCCGATGAATAACGTGAGCCACACAACAAAACGGCCATTAGCTATGTGAGCACTCATTGACTCACCTCTTGGGGTAATGAATTTTCAGCGTTAGAGGCATTCACAGGCGCATCAATTGTTGATGTTTCTGCTGGCGAGGTGGTGTTTTCTAATGGCAGATTAGCGTCAGCACCCGGCACGATTGGAATAATAGGGTTGTTATCTACGTCATCGGGCCAGATAAGTAACACATAACGAATACGGTCTAATGCCGCCAGAGGCTGCGCATTGATCACCGCATAACTTTGGCCATCATCACGAGAAACTGACATCACACGAGCGACGGGATACCCCTCTGGGAAACGATCTCCCAAACCAGATGTGACTAATAAATCTCCGGCAATAATGTCTGTGCTTTTGGCTACATGACGTAGCTCAATTTCATCAATCTCACCCGTGCCGTTAGCTATGGCTCTGACATCATTGCGCGTGATACGTACAGGTATTCCGTGGGTAGTATCTGACACAAGTAATACACGGCTAGTTAACTCACTAACGTCAACCACTTGCCCCACTACGCCTTTCGCATCCACCACAGGCTGACCGACATAAACCCCTGTGCGTTCACCCTGATTAAGCACCACTAATTGACGAAAAGGATCACTTGCCACTTCCATCACTTCGGCAACCACTTTACGAGAATCCATGTGAACAGGAGAACCAAGCAATGTTCTGAGTCTCTCATTTTCCTGTCGCAGATGTTCAAATCGTTGTAAGCGCTCAGACATCAATAGCTGCTGATCTATCAATATTTTATTCTGTGCCGCTAGCATGTTTCGAGTTGCAAAGGCTTCTGCTGTCCAGTCAAGCATGAATCCTGGAACATTAGCCAAATATTGTAATGGACTTAATAAGGAAGACAGGGATTGGCGAACAGGCTCAAGGCGATCGTTAGAGACAAACAATACCACCGACAATATAATTGCCAGTGTTAAGCGAAATTGATGTGAAATACCACGTACAAAAATTGGTTTCATATAAAATTACGCGGTGTGCTTGATAGTCGTACTTACCAATGGCTACGCGCTAACAAACACCACCGCCTAATGGGTTGATTAGTTCTCCTCAGAGAACAAATCACCGCCATGCATATCGATCATTTCTAATGCTTTACCACCACCACGCGCAACACAGGTTAATGGGTCATCAGCAACCATGACCGGAATACCGGTTTCTTGCATTAATAAACGGTCTAGATCACGCAGTAATGCACCGCCACCGGTTAATACCATGCCGCGTTCAGAGATATCTGACGCTAATTCAGGTGGAGACTGCTCTAAAGCCACCATAACCGCACTGACAATACCTGATAATGGCTCTTGCAGCGCTTCTAAAATTTCATTGCTGTTTAGGGTGAAACTTCTTGGCACACCTTCAGCTAAATTACGGCCACGCACTTCAATCTCTAGCACTTCATCACCAGGATATGCGGTACCAATTGAATGCTTAATGCGCTCTGCGGTAGCTTCACCAATCAGTGAACCGTAATTACGACGGACATAGTTGATAATGGCATCATCAAACTTGTCACCACCGATACGCACAGATGATGAATAAACCACGCCATTTAATGAAATGATAGCCACTTCGGTAGTACCGCCACCGATATCAACAACCATAGAACCGGTGGCTTCTGATACAGGTAAGCCTGCACCAATTGCTGCCGCCATTGGCTCTTCAATTAAATAGACCTCACGAGCGCCAGCGCCCATTGCCGATTCACGGATCGCACGACGTTCAACTTGCGTAGCACCAACGGGAACACATACTAATACCCGAGGACTTGGACGGAAAAAACTATTGTTATGCACTTGCTTAATAAAGTGCTGTAACATTTTCTCGGTGACATAAAAATCGGCAATAACACCGTCTTTCATTGGACGGATGGCTTGAATATTACCCGGTGTTCTACCAAGCATTTGCTTAGCTTCTGTACCCACTGCGGCCACTGATTTTGGGCCGTTACCATTTCGTTCACCACGAATAGCAACTACAGAGGGTTCGTTTAGCACGATACCTTCATCGCGAACATAAATAAGAGTGTTTGCCGTACCTAAATCGATCGATAGGTCGTTAGAAAAAATGCCGCGCAGCTTTTTGAACATGTATCAGGCCTGTATTCTGTGAAGTCAGAAGAAAGAAAAATCAGCTAACTTTATCAATCACACCCGCAATCTACAAGACCGGGAGGGTTAACAATTGCTAATCTGGCTATATTTTTTTTAAAACAGCGCTTAAAACCCCGAAATCGTCCGTAGGAAAAACTTTAATCAGAAAAATATCTGCTTAATTACGCACCTCTTGCCAATAAATAATCCGATCGTGGCCACGATATCGACCAAAAAATGCGCTTGCTTGAGGGTTAACCAGTAAATTGGGCGTGCTGGTATCATAGTTCCAATACCACTGCAGCCAACTATCAACAGCTAAAGGCGCGTTAACTTGGCCACGATACTGCTTAGTTCCAGTATTTTGCCAAAGCAATAATGTCTTTCCGGCCAATACTGTCGAACTATTACCTGTACGAGTCACAATTTCACCAGTGACTTTCGCCGGTGTATAGATTTCGGTGCCCGTCAAACTGCCATTGATAATGCTACAACTATCATTTGTATTTAACAGCCACTGACTACCATCCCAATATTGTGCATAGGTTGGCATGCGCAATATTTCATTTTCAGGCCCATAGGTATTGTCCATTAGCATACGACCATGGCGCAGATCTTGAGTTGAGATCCGCTTGGCATCACAGGTATTGGTTGGCGCAGTACAATTACCTGTGGTGTCGGCGCGCATGTCTGGATCGGCAACAAACGCAATGTTGGTATCATTATCGAACACCTTCACGCCGATATCTAATGCACTAAAAGGTCCATCAACATTCGGGGCAATACTTCTGGTAAATTTAGCGCGATAACTGGCATCAACCGTTGCCACACCCGCTACCCATGACGCCGCATTAACAGGTAAGCTACTGAGACGATTTGACAATTCAGTACCATTATTACTATTTTCACCCACTAACTGCGCCGTAGCTTTGGCAAAGCTATTCCGATAATTTTGAGTAACACTGTTAAAGGTATTAAAAGCGCTGATGTTCATTGCCATAGGAAACGCTTGGTCCATGTAACTGAACACGCCACAGGCAGGTAAAACACTCACACCACTGATGACAAATCTGTCTGGTACAAAACGGCCAATATTAACTGATCGTGCTAAAGGTATATTATAAAAACTTGAGCCTAAATAACTTGAAAGCGCTTTGGCGCTAAAGGTAAATACCCCAACCTCGCTGATTGATTGCGAAACCGTATTGGTATTGGTTGTCTGTGCCACATGGTTATAACTGATATTGGATACAGTACCTTGCACCCCACCAGAGATAGTAGATGGAGCCTCTACATTACTACCAAGAGCTATGCTGTTGTGAACATAATTAGGCGTGTTGAGGTTGATATTATTGCAATACCGACCTTTCAAACCATCAGGAGTAACTGGGGCTAAATCAGCATCAGAGTTCCAAGCTTTACCCTGAATGAGTAAGTTAAAAGACTCTCCGGCTTTTTTATACACACTACAACTGCTGTTGCCTGCCACACATTGAGCGCCAGCATCTTGCGGGGTAACACATAAACCTACCGGAAAACTCACAAAGGGATCATTACCTAACATGGTTAAGCCTTGCTCTGTGCCTGTGCCTGTATATCTCGCATCGAGTTGAAGCTGGCCAGCGTCCGGATAATTCACCGCAATTTTCGCCTGACCTAAAGCATCAAAAGCTAGTGCTATATTGGTTGCAGTCGCGCTTGTTTTACCCACACTGGTACCATTTACTGACACATTTTGGCCATTAATGGGTACTGAGGGACTGGTATAAGTGCTCCAAAAAGCGACATTTTTAGACACATTGGCAAAACTTGGAATACATTGCTTGGTAATATCACTCTTTTTAACCGCACTAACCACTATATCTGGCGCAGGTTTGTTGGCTAACTTATCGGGCACATCAAAAATAAAACCACTATCAGCAAAGGTTAGCGTGCAATTAGCAGCAGATGCAGCACTTCCAGCAATACGGCATAAGGTCTGACTGAAAGGTTTAGCACCAGGTGTTGAGCCAGTTACATCAACCACCACTGTGCCTACAGTATTGCGATTCAATTGCAGTGTAGTAGCGCCGCCACTAAAACTGACAACATTACCACCAACCCAGCCTCCTCCGCCTGTGACCGTTGCAGGGCTTAGCGTGGCGGTAACAAAATCTGGTACCGTTTGACTACAATCGGCATTGGCACAAGCTTTAAGGGTTAATGTTTCAGGGCCACAGGTTAACCCGCTGCCACTGTGGGTAAATTCAAAATGATCAATCACCACCCCAATCGGCCTTGAATCCAGCGCACAAATTTCGACGTTGTCTATTTCATGGTTGTTAGTCGCACCACCAGTTGAGCCGGTTAATGACAATAAAAAATCAGCAGGAATGGCCGCTTGAGTGCTAATAGCCGCGGCATTAAAAGCAGGAATGATTTCAACAAAACCCGAGCCAGTATTACGTTCAACTTTAACAATAGACTGACCGACAACTTTTGAATCAACTGTTATCCGATAACGATGTGCCGGAGTGACATTATTATTATCCACTAATGGGTTAAGGCAATTGCCGCCTGTATTTGTGGTGCCATTATTACAAGAACCTCGCAAATATGGGTAACCTTCAGTGCCTTCTCCAGAGCCTCGAACCGCAACCGACTGACGCCTTCTACCAGGACCTCCCGGTCCGCCCTCTGTAGAGAAGTTACCGTATTCGTCAATACCAAACCCTAACCAACCACCAGCAAAACCATTCACATTCGATCGCGCACCATAGCCCAAAGGGCCACCGTAAGCACCGGCCTGTGGGGTAACGGCTGCATCAGAAAGCACAAATGCGATACCATCGGCACCACTGCCGCCATAAGCATAGTGATCAAACTCAATTTCAACTAAATTGTTTGCTGCAGGAAATAAACGTTGGTAGGTGGATGACGTCGCTTGATTACCACGAGCTTCTGTAACCCGTAGGCGATTGTTCACTATTGAAGGGGTAAAACCACCGCCACTGTTTGATACCACCCAATCATTACCAATATCGGTACGTTGGAAATCATCAGTAAAACATTGTTTAATTTTAGTTAGTCGCTCAATAGCAACAAAGCTATAATTTTCCCAAATATGACCACGGTCAGAGTCACGATACGTATCTTCGTCCACGACCATACTGACCAAACTATTGGTTAACTGACAACGCCGTAGCCACCCACCATCGCCACCATTACGGCTATTCTTACCAGCGACTAATACCGGGGGAACAGTGAATCCGATTAAAGGTGTTGTGTAACCACACTGATAATTAAGATCTCTTACTCCACCTGCATTAAACGTCTGAGTTTGACCAAAATGATAATTGGTATTCTCACCACCTAACACCATAGCACCACTCCCCGATGCCACGGATAAGTAACCTATCGTCTCATTTTGTATTTGGGTATTATTTAAATTGCCTGGCTGACATTGGTTATTATTACTTCTGACCTCAGAAGTATCTAACGCCAACTCTATACCTGTTGAGGTAAATTGCGAGGTACTGGTAAACCAGCAATTATTATTGCGAGTTTGCAGTTGATTCAATAACACATCTTGACTAGCAGGTAAGGTTACTTGGGTGTAGGGTGAATTTGATCCGAATAAGGCCTGATTATAATTAACTGAACCCGCGATTAATTTGCTGCCATTAGATAAATCATGGGTTCCGGGAGTCACCGCAATCCAATGAATTTCAGGCATATTAATAGACGGGGTATATCGATTGCTACTATCTGCCGGTTCTTGTTGAGTCCAGGTAAAGCCCTGATCGTTAGCACTAGTCAAAAACACTGAAGCTGGGCCATCATTATTGCTGTTAGTTTGCGAAACCGTTGGCATCAAAAACACCAATGGTTTTACACCATTAGGAAAAGCCGAGGTAAATGTCACACTTGCGGTAGTCGCTTTACCATATTGGATATGAAAGGGTGCGGTGACAACTGAATCATTGATTTGACCGTTAGAATTAATTGCTAAATATCTGGAACTCACCCGCCCGTTAATAACTGAGTTATTATCTATAGTTAAGGTTTCATCACTATATACTCGAGCACCAATAATAGCGCCTGAGGTTAAATTTAAATTATTATAAGCAATCAGTTGTAATGCATTGGAGTAAGACGCATTAATTTTACCGCCATTTAACTGTGTGTAGGTGCCCAAAAAAATACGAGCATTACCTTGCAACACAATTTCTGAATTTTGATTTAACGTCAGCGAATTAATCCAGTAATCACCCGCAGGAAAGACTAACTTTGCCCCGCCGCCAACTTCAATACGCTGAAAACGGTATTCCTGCTGCGAAGCAGACATAGTTAGCGTACAGGCAGAATAAAGTGAAATATTACTGAATTGATTTTGGCCTGTATCCCCCAAAACAATATTTTGATTCGCGCTACATGAACCAACCCCGCCTCCTACGCCACTGCTAGCTCGGAAAGCATTATTCCCAACTAATTTTAGCCCTCGCTTATCTGCGCCGGTAACAGTACACGCACGGTTTCCACCCAAGGCGGTGTCGCAACTATTGTTTGGCAATCCTGAGCCGGCATTGTTTGAACAATACGCGAGAGCTTCTCCTAATGTGCCATTTATGCGTGCTCCGCCCTGCAAAGCAAGCTGAGGAGAAGCAATTTGATGGCAGCTATTATTATTGTCTTGATGATGACCCTGAGCCACTTTAGGCCAAATTAAAGACTCATCAATAACATCAAAAGCCAAAGCATGATTCATCATCATTGTACACACGATGAATGAACGAATAATAACGCTATAACATCCCTTAATTTCCACGGGCTTCTACCTCAACTTGCCTTTGTACCCTCAAACAGTTGCTAGTGCTATCGCTACCACAGCCTCCAGTTTCACAAACCGCTTTACTGTTTATTCGATACTGAGTTAGCGTGCTAACCGTTGCACTGCTGCAGGTAATATTGACACGACAGCCATGAAACCCCACTTCATTTAAAGGAGGTGTCCATATGGGGTTAACATTGGCGCACGTCGCTGCGCCACCATTTAACGGAAACAACTGAGCCAAGGCCGCATCTGCACCACTATTGGCACTATTTAACGCTCTTGCGCCCCACACTTCCATTGAAATAGCTTCATCGCCATCAGCAACAATGCGGATCAAACTACCAGCCAGCATAAACATCACAATCAGCACAAAGATACCAATCACCAGTGCGCTTCCGTTTTGTGAACTTTTCATCGATGATTTAAGGAACATTGATCACCTGCACCTGATGTTGATACTTAAATGATTCGCCATTCACACTAAAACGAGGTTCAACATGCACTATCGCATTTGTTATTAAACTTGAAGGCGTTAACACTATTGCCGGTTCAACAAGCAAGTTGTTAATAATGTTTTGCGCCATTATGACCCCATTAGCCATTATAGATGGCGTGGGCTGATCAGCACGATAACCATAGTTTGCATAGCGAGTTAAGTCTGAAGTGCCATTGGTTTGTTTTTCAACGCAATAGCTGATGGGCTCAGCAACTAAAAATAGCCGTTTTAGAGGTGAGTCTTCAGTAAAACGCACTGAGGCTGCTAAAGTTAGATCCACTTGGTTACCGATTGTGGTAACGTTTGCAATCAAAAAACGTTTAGCGATACTGCCTGTTGGATTATAAATCTCAGTTGCCGTTAACGGGTAAATCATCGCCCATTGTCCGGCTACAATGGTTTGATTGGTTGCTATGGCACTAACTGTATTACCTGCGGCAGCTGGTGCTATTGGCGCGCTCACATACGAGGTACTTGCTGCGATAGGTACAAACTCAATACATTGATAACTGCCATCACTAGCCGTTATTAACCTTGCTGAATTAGGTAAAGCGCTGCGGATGTCTCTTGTCATGCGCTCAACCCCAAAGCGGCTTTGACTTAACACTTGATCGACCGCACTGGATTCAACAAAAATACGCGTGCCAAAAATCACAAAACTGCTAACGCCGACCACAATTATCCCTAAAATAAGAATAACCGTCACCATTTCTACTAACGTAAAACCGCCTAGCTTTGCCCCTTTAGATTGAGTAATCATTCGCATTAATAATTACTCCTTACGGCTTGGTACTTAATCACTTCACCACTAGGCGTAGTGACATTGACCGAAATCAGCTTAGCTGCCTGAGTGGTAGCGTTGACATACTTCACTTCAACACTCAGACCAAAATTAATATAAATCGCAGCGTAAGTTTGGCTTGAGTTGAACATCAATGAATTGATATTCAATCCATTATAATCATCTACATCATTATAATTGTCACGTCCTTCACCATCAGGTCCTAAGGTTGATGAACATGGTACTAATGGAGTGCCAGTATTACACGCTGGTACTCCACCATTAGGATTGGTTTGTTGATCATAGCGTTTACCCCAAATCTCATTCATCACAGAATGGGCTAATTCAGCAGAACGCATCCGGTGCAGAGACTCAACGGATCTGTCGGCCTGCGGAAAAAACATCGATGTCATCATCACAATAGCGATGCTGATCACTAACATCCCCACGACTAATTCAATCAGTGAAAAGCCTGTATGACGCCGATTAAGCGACTTTGAGTGCGAGCGCACTAAACACTGCAACGGCTGACTTAAACGACTCGAGTTATAAAGCATAAATATAACCCTCAGACTCGACAGCCACTTTTAAAATGTCATCCGCATTAATATTGAAACACGCACCAGTACAACTGGGTGACAGCATTCGACCTAAGCTGTCAAAAGTGATGTTAAATGACTGGCTAGCCGATGCTATTAAACTGATGGAAGCCCCGCCACTATAGTTTTGTACTGCCTCAGTGCGAACAAGGGTGGCGCAGCTATTACCTACGCGAGCACTATAATGGCGTAACTGATAACCGGTTGCAGTCACATTAACCTCATAGCATCGGTCGGTATTATTAAGTGCTCTTAATTGAGCTTGGCGGAGTTCTGAAATGAATTCATTGCGCAACGTGTATGCACTAAAGCTCGAACTGGAAAAAAAACGCGGCAACACCACAACCGAAACAATACCTATCAGTATTATCGTAGTCACAAGCTCGACTAACGTAAAGCCTTTTAGCCTTGATATTGAGCGATTAAAATCCATATTACCCTTTCGATAAATTCCGCAAAAAATAGCAATTAGCACTTGATAGTATGGCAAAATCTTTAAGTATTTGTCTGCCTATTTTATTATTGAAAGCACAAATCTATGTTGACAACAAACCTACTCCAAAAAGCAATCTAGTCCAGTAGGTAGCTTATTTCGATTTAATGCTTACATGAGTAAGAATGATTTTATTGCTGTTTAGCAAAGCTTAATAGTAAGTCGTCAGAATGATGATTTGTAGGTTTTTCTATAATCTTGCCCAAAAGCAGCAAGCCCTCCCTGCTTACGAACTGAATCGCAGGTATAAAAAAGCCTGCAAAAATGCAGGCTTTCATTACAGACTCAAACTACTTATTTAGCACTTAGATGCATCAGTTTCAGCAACATAAATAGGCAATGCAGTAGCTGTCGCTTCTGTATAAGTAAGCTTACATGCAGCTGGAGCACCTTTCTGCCAAATTTCAACGGTTTTAGGCGTACCAGCGTTCGCTTTAATAATCCATTCAGCTGTTCCAGTTGTCGCCGTTGGTGCGCCATCGGCACCCGCGTCAAACACAACGTCTAATGCTTTCTGTAAATCAACCTGAAGTGCATTAGTATAACCGTACTGAGTTGTTATCGTTACTGGTGCAGCAGTTGTACCACCGATAGTAACAGTTTGGCTTGCTGCTTTTTCTTTACCAGCTAAAGCCGCTTTTGAATAAACTAAAGTATTACCGCCTTGAATAGCCGCTTTCATACCCGCTAACGCAGAAGCACGCGCATCGCCTTGTAAATTAATAAACTTAGGCGCAGCCGTTACTGCTAAAATACCCAGAATAATGATCACAACCACTAATTCAATTAGGGTAAAACCTTGTTGTTTTTGCATAACTTTTTGCATATAAACCTCTTAAAAGTAAATCTAGAACCGCTTAACTATTGTTATATTTGATTATATTCAATAACACAACAATAAAATGAATTAGTTGTTAGTGAAAGACAGCACTTGGCCAGTACCTGGGTTATAGGTCACACCTTTAGCACCAATTGTGGTTAAATCAGGGGCAGGTGTGGCAATTCCTGTAGATTGATCAACGGTTAGCGATGCGATTTGATGATACACACATAGGTCTATACCAGTCACATTTGTGCCGTTGATACTTATCGCTGAACCGCCAACATTATCTAATACTCTGACAGTATAACGTTGGTTGCGTGCATCTTGAGTGTAAAGTACGTTACGGGGCGCACTTTGCAATACACTGTTAAATACTTCCTGACATGTAAGGTCTGTCATAGAGGTCACATCAGTATTGCTCACACCTGTTGGAAAACCAAAACGAGTATCTAGCGATACACTGGTGCCATCTAATATCACCGAGGTATTGCGACGCCCATCAACTTCCCATTGTGCTCTTACAAAGCCTACTGCTGTTGCCAAACCACCAGAAACGCCATCTACACTGGCATTTTCAGCATCGTCAGTCACGTTTAAAAAACGTGGAATGGCAGTCGCGGCAAGCAAACCGAGGATCACAATAACAATCACTAGTTCGATTAATGAAAAGCCTTTTTGATTCAACTTCATAAGTTATGCACTCTTTCAATTGTTCCATATATTTCACTTGAAACATAGCATCACACTATATTTCGCATATATCTACTAATATTAGCAGCTTATTGATATTTGCTAAAATTTATTTGGTATTTGTTTCATCACCTTGAAAAAAAAGTATCCTGCCTGTTGAGAATTGGTAACTGAGACTGGTGGAGTCTTCTGCCAAATATCGGCAAACACGGGTATCGTCATGGTAACTAACCTCAATGTTATTAAGCTGTGTGGCTAATAATTGATACCATAAACGTTCACAACCTTTAATATCTAAGCTATTAATCACCGGCCAGCCTTGATTTGATAGGCGAATCCAGTTTTCCGTTGCCACTAGCTGGACATCTAATTCATCCGATGATGATAAAATTGGCTGTGCAGTCATTGACGTTGCCAACGGGTTAGCTTCACTCTTTGGTGCTATTTGCGTTTTTAGCTGTATTTCGGGCGCCATGCTTGGCCAATTCAGTAATAACTGCTTTGGCCTGCCTGTAGACAACCATCGACTTTTTATCATGGCATTAATATTGAGAAGCCGATTATGCTCAAGCTCTAAGCTTTTACTGGTGATGTTAGGTATTGAATTAAAATGCCGCATTCCCAACACCGCCAGTATTAACAACAGCACACCAATAGCAATGATCCGTCCGTAGGCCTTTATGAGATCGCCCTCAGCCTGTTGTTGCTTTAACATCTCAGGCCCTTAAAGCAAAAGGAGTTCAACTCGCTACCCCTGTCCCTTAACCACGTTTAACATATCCCACATTGGCAGATAAATACCTAAGGCCAAAATCAGCACAATGCAAGCAACAAAGCCAATCAAAATCGGTTCCAGTTTTGCGGTAAGATTTTTTAAATCGTAATCAACTTCACCCTCGTAAAAATCTGCCGCGTCGGTAAGGAGTTGATCAATTTGTCCAGTTTCTTCACCTACTGCCACCATTTGTAATACCAAGGGTGTAAACAATTTACTTTGATTCGATACCCTTAACATTGACTCGCCAGATTCTATACCGCGACGCATGCCAACTATTTTGTCATGCATATAAGCATTGTCGACAGCATCTGCCACTAAGCTTAATGCTTGTGTCATTGGCACGCCTGCACTTAACATCATAGAAAAACTGCGACAATAACGTGACAAGGTTGAACGCTCAATGATCGAGCCGACAGCGGGAATGTGTAATTTCCAGCGATCCCAAGTTTTTTCACCTTTTTCACTATGCAGCCAGTAACGAATCCCCACAATAATCCCAATCAGCCCAACTAACATGTGCGGCCAAAAATTGACAAAAAGATCTGAGGTGGCTATCAAGATTTTAGTCGCCCAGGGAAGATCTGCTCCAAAACGGGAAAACATCGCGGCAAACTTAGGGATCACCATAATATTTAAAATTACCATGGCAATAGCGATGGCTATCAACACAAATATCGGATAACGCATAGCCGACTTAATCCGACGACGGGTTTCCTGCTCTCGTTCGATATAGCCAGACAACTGGATAAACGCATCTTCTAATTTACCGGTATTTTCACCCACATGAACCATAGAAATAAACAACGAATCAAATACATCTGGATGTTGGTTCATGGCTGATGACAGCGGTCTACCCGCTGTTAATTGGGTTGATATATCATCAAGCGCTTGTTTCATTCTCACTGAATGGGTGGTTTCAGATAAGCCCGCTATAGCACGAAGGATTGGAATGCCAGATCGCGTTAATGAATACATTTGCCGACTAAATATCTGCAACTCTTCCAACGAGACTTTACTGCCTAACAAACTGGCCACTGAAAAAGTTTTTGTTGGTTTAACTTCTCTTAATTCAAGCGGAATAATGCCACGGCTCATCAAGGCATCAGCAGCGGAATTCTCATCCACTGATTCTAGTTGCGCGGTCACAGCCTGACCTTGCGCATTTCGACCTCGATAATAATAAATCGGCATAGTTACGCCTCAATCGTTTGTTGGTTTATCACATCTTGTGATAACGGTATCGAAGACTCTGTCACATCTTCGACAAGCCTAGAAACTTCTTCAATAGTGGTTGTGCCCTGGAACAAATACTCCATCGCCGATTTGGCTAATGGCACAAAATTTGGACTTTTTAACGCCGCTCGGGCAAAGTCTTGCGGATTACCGGTTCGCATAGCATCAATCATGCTTTCATCCAGCTCTAATATTTCAAAAATGCCGATACGACCACGATAGCCAGAACCATTACAACTTTGGCAACCTGTACCGATTTTAAAGGTGGCTTGGGAAAAATCTTCTTTTGATACGCTTTTTAACCAACCGGTTTCTGCCGCCGTCAATTGATAATCTACGCTGCAATTATGGCACACGCGGCGCACCAAACGCTGGGCGATAATCACCCGCAAAGCACTGGCTACCAAATAACTGGCAGCGCCCATATCAAGTAAACGCAGGGCACTGGTGACCGCATCATTAGTATGCAAAGTCGATAATACAAAGTGACCGGTTAATGCGCCTCGCAAACCAATTTCTACCGTTTCTTGGTCGCGCATTTCCCCGACCATAATAATATCGGGGTCTTGGCGTAAGGTGGTACGTAAAACGTTGGAAAAGTTTAAGCCAATTTTATGGTTTACTTGCACTTGGTTTATACGGGGTAATTGATACTCCACCGGGTCTTCTACCGTAATAATTTTACGGTCAGCGGTATTTAGCTCGCTTAAAATACCATACAAGGTGGTGGTTTTACCGCTACCTGTGGGCCCGGTAACGAGCAACATACCGTGGGGGCGTTTAATTTGTTTACGAATTCGGGCGACGATATGAGGCGGCATACCTGTTTCATCTAAAGTACGTAAACCGGCAGTCTGGTCTAATAAACGCATTACCACTGACTCACCATGGTAAATAGGCATAGTAGACATACGCACATCGACTTTATGACCTTTGACTTCAATATGAAAACGGCCATCTTGGGGTAAGCGTTTTTCTGAAATATCTAAACCGGCCATTAGCTTTAAGCGCAATACTAATGCGGAAGCAATATTCACTTCATTTAAGGTATTTTCATGCAATTGGCCGTCAACACGCTGCCTGATCCGCAACACTTTTTCACCGGGTTCAATGTGAATATCCGATGCGCGCATTTGCACTGCATCTTCAAATATTGATTGCAGTAACTTAACCACGGTTGTTTCGTTATCGCTGTCACCTTGGGTTAAATTTGCCAAATCAAACATGTCGTCTGCGGCGTATTCTTCTTCTAGTTTTCCAGCAATTTGAGCAATTTGATCGGTGCGACGATATAAATTATCAAAAGCGTCTAACAATTGCTGTTCTGGGGCCACTGCAATTTTTAACTGTTTGGGCGCTACTAGTACTTCTAAGTTATCAATGGCCTGAAGGTCGGCGGGATCACTCATGGCCACCAGCACGCTATCTTTGTCACTTTCAACCACTAAAGCTCTATGTCTGCGTGCTTGTACTTCGGGTAATAAATTGACGACTTCTGGCGCGATCGGCCGACGGCTAATATCCAGAAATGGCAAATTTAGCTGTTGTGATAAAAACTTCAGTAATTGGTTTTCACTGATACTATTTAAATCAATTAACGTACGCCCAAGTTTTTTACCCGTATTACGTTGTTCAGATAGTGCCTGCTGCAATTGCACTTCTGAAATAATCTGCTCTTGCACTAAAAGATCACCTAAACGCATCTTTAACTTGGGCTTCATTGGTTTTCTCCTAGTTGTACTAAACGCTGCTTTACAAACTCAATCGCGATATTCGATAAGCCTGGGTAATTTAATGCCGAACGATAAGCTGCGGCGGCTTTAACATATTCCTGTTGAGAGTCTAGCGCATAAGCTAATCCCATCCACCACCTTGCTTGGGTCGATTCGATTGTCAATAATGCACGATAAGCGGTTTCAGACAGGCGGTATTGGGCTGTCTTTTGTGCAATGTCGCCTTGAAACACCCATTTTTCTTTAGCAAACTCACTGTTATCATCAATATAACTTAATGAAACTAATGCCGAGTGATATTCTTGCAGCGCATTCTCAATATTGGCCTGCATTAAATAAAACTCCCAATGAGTTGGAAAAATACTTATACCACTCTCAAGTTGCAACAATGCGGCATTGATCTTATTTTGACTATAATAAATTTTCACCAATTGTTTACGCGCTGTGTGTAAGCTAGGGTCTAAAATAATCGCCTCTAAATATAAGCCTGTAGCCTCATCAAGACGTTTGTCATTTTCTGCCGTTTGCGCTTTTTTAAATTGCACCAGCGCAAGTTGAGTTTTCGAAAGCTTCACTTCAGTGACTTCCATCCGGCCATGGTTTTTATTATCCCGCACGCCTGAATCGACATTAGGTCGACTGTTTTTTTCAATATCGTTGCTCACAGGATGAGTTGGAATTGCTTTAACGAGGTAGTCTTCCCCTTGCGTATCGGATTGATCGGCCATGTTTGATGAAGGCAAAACACTAACTTGGTCTATCTTAGCGCTAACAGCACTGGGGTGATTCACCATAGTTTCGCTAATTTCGTGGTGGTTAGGCTCATTAACAGCGACTATTTCTACGTTTTCACTCAAGTTAAGTTGCTTTAAATTTGGCTCTTCAACCTGTTGTATTACTTCATTATTCGTATCGGGATTATGACTATTTTGTTCCGCTAATACAGTGTTTTGTGAGGGTGAAATAAGCGTATTGTTAACAACAGGGCCACTATCTGCTGATCCTGCATCAGATAATGGGTCAATTGTTGCAACATACACGACCTGATCAGCTTGATTTAATAAGCTAAAACCAATCCATATTATTGGTAGCAATATCAAGACGACTAACCATGACAAACGTGATTTTTTAGGCGCATCGACTTTGCTGCTAAATTCAAGTTTAGGACGGATAAACTGGTGCGCTTCCTCTTTCAAATTACCATCTTCATTTTGCTGGCGTTGCTCTAAATCTTGCAGCATTTTATTTATAACGCTCATAACCAGTCACCTAATTGAGCAAACCAATGGCTGCAACATGTTGCCGAACTTAATTGAATTACGGCAAGAATACTTAATGTAAAACCAATACCCACAAGCAACCACTGCAATGATGAGAATGTTGGCTTTTTGATATGCTCACTCACATCATCTGTGTCTTTGATAGCGGTACGACAATGCACTAATGAAACATTTTTGGCTCCTTCACCAAAGGCCAGCAATAATGATTTGTGGGCTAAAATATTAACTAAACGAGGAATTCCACGTGCTGCATCTGCAATCAATTTAGACTCTTTAACATTGAAAATCGCTTTGCCTTGAAAACCCGCAATGTTTAGCCTGTGATTCATATAAGCTTGAACTTCATCCCAATTCAAGGGCCTGAGATGATAACTAAAGGTAATACGTTGCCTGAGTTGGCGCAGCTTAGCTTGCTGTAATCTTGCATCTAATTCTGGTTGCCCAAACAGCACAACCTGCAATAGTTTACGGCTTTCGGTTTCGAGGTTGGTAAATAAACGTAATGCTTCAAGACTGTCATCGGGCAGTGCTTGCGCTTCATCAATCACCAGCACCACTTGAAAACCCTGTTCATTCAACGTCAATAATCGCTCATGTAGCAAACGGGTTAATTGCTGTTGGTCGAGTCTTTCTTCAATATCAATGCCCAAATCAGCGGCAACAGCCCAACGCAATTCTGCTGGGGATAAATAAGGATTTGGAATATAAGCACAGTGGTAATGTGACGGTATTTCATTGAGCAGTTTACGACAGACTAAGGTTTTACCTGTGCCCACCTCACCGGTGACTTTAATAAAACCTTCGCCCGTCTCAAGTGCCATTTGCAACACTTGCAGCGCTTCTACATGTGGCGCTAATCCGAAGAAAAAACCCGTATTAGGCGTCAATGTAAAAGGCAACTGCCGTAAACCAAAGTGTTGCAAATACATAACTACTCAGTTCCTTCCGCAGTATTACTGTTGCTGGGTAGGATACCAACGCTCAATCAAGTCTTGTGAGCGCTTAAGCTCATTCTTCCAGGTATCTTCACCCACCACTGTCGGTTTTAACATGATAATTAACTCAGTTTTTCTATTAGCACGACTGCGATTAGTAAACGCTTCACCAATAAACGGAATGTCGCCAAGCAGTGGCACTTTTGAAACGATTTCAATGTTGTCGCTCTTCATCAATCCACCGATCACCACCACATCACCTGATGCTGCTTTAATAACCGTATCAGACTCACGAATTTCACTTTGCGCTAATGGCAACTCTAATGTTGAATCGCTGACTTTAATGGCTTTAGTTTGCTCTTTAACGTCAATAACTGAGGGATGTACATGCAATAAAACATTACCAGACTCATCTATTTGCGGGGTCACATCCAAGGCAATACCGGAGAAAAATGGGGTTAGCTCAACTTGTGGTGTAGTAACCGGAGTTGTTCCCGCGACTGTGGTTGATGAAACATCAGTCACAAAATATTCATCATTACCGACTTTAATTACCGCTTTTTGATTATTGGAAGCTGTCACCCTTGGGCTTGAAAGCACATCGACATCGCCTTGTGTATCTAGCAAACTGATCATGGTAGTAAAATCTGTCCCCTTAACATTAATGGAGGTAACACCCCCTATAACACTGGTAATTGGATTACTAAGCCCTTGTCCCGCACCTGTACCAAAATCAATATTGGTACTGCCTATATGACCAACAACGCTGTCCCATTGAATACCTTGTTGATAGGCATCTGATAGGGTGACTTCAATAATTTTTGCTTCCAAAATAACTTGGCGATGCAGATGTGATTCCGCTTTTTCAATAAAGTAGCGAACCTGGCGTAATTCATTCGGGAAAGCTCGAATGGTGACTAATCCGGCTTGCGGAGTCACCACCACCTGACGCCCGCCACCCGTTTCACCGATAATTGCGGTTAAGGTTTCTTTTAACTCGCCCCAAAAATCCGTTTTGGTTTTAGAGCGAATGAAAGTGCCATTAGTATTATCACTGCTATTGTTACTATTAGAATTGCTGTTGTTGCTACTGTTACTTGAATTATTGTTATTAGAATTACTATTCGAATTGGAATTGGAATTGGAATTACTATTGTTATCAGAAATACGTCCCGAGCTAACGGATGTTAACGAGAGTCCCTCACGTTCCATATACAAATAATTCAATGAGAATGTTTCGGTGCGCATTCCGGCAGGAAATATCCGTAATACACGCCCTTCTCGACTCACCTCATAGCCATAAATATCTTCTACTACCTGAATCGCTTCTGCCATAGTGACACTTTTTAAGGACAATGAGATAGTCCCCTGAACTTCTGGATGAACCGCGACACTTAATGGCGTTCCTTCAACCAATGAAGGGAAAAACACTCGCGCCTCTACATTATGAGCAGACACATCAAAACGACGTTCTGCCGGCAAAGAAGCTGCTGATGCTCCCATTGTATATTGGCCAGTTAATTCACGTTGCACATCTGAAGGCATGACAGCTGGCGGTGGAGCCACCGTTTTTGGAATTTGTGCTTGGACGAGAGATTCGTTAATGGCATTTTTTGAATCACTCGGATCAGGTCGATTAGTCGTTTGACATGCCATCAAACTCAACATCAACAGAGGGGTAATATAGTTTGTCGTTTTCATTATCGTTAATGTCCTATCTCTGTGTTACCGACTGGAATAATTGGAGTTTACGGCCATCAGACAAGCTCACGTGGCTTTTACCAATCGATACAATGCGCACACCTTGCACGCTATCACCCACTTTCATAATTTTGTTATTGATTACTGCATAGGATGACGCGCCATTAATGACGCTATTGAGTACCAAACTTTGTTGAGTATTTGCTACTGCCTCACTTTGGTAAGTTTGGCTCGGCAATGTTGGATCTCGAAGCGTCTGTCCTTGTGCGGCAAAAGTCAGCGACAGGGAAAGAAAGCCTAATGAGAGGTAAGGATTAATCTTGTTTAGCAACACTGATAAAGTCCCTATTAATGCTTAATGTGTATAATTCTAATTCAACTTTGGCTGTTGGATGCTTTTCTACTTGATAATCTAATCGCTTCCAATACAGTTTATCTGGCATAGATTCAATGGCTTTAATGAAATCTAACACCGCAAAATAATCACCTTCAATAGCCAACTTTATGCCATGACTATATAGATTCATTTTTTGTTGTTCACCATCGCCAACTTGCAATAACGCCACTGGCGCAATTGAATTAAATGAAAGCAGCTTAATTCCTTTGTCATTAGACAACAGATTAGCCAATACGGTTGGCATATAATCTGCTGGCACCATATCGACCATCTGAGCGTTAAGTTCGGCATCAACCTCACTCATTTGCGCATTAATCAATGTCAACCTTTGTTGGTAATCAGCGTTGGGGTCTAACGTGAGGCGTTGTTGATATAAGGCGATTTGTTGCTCAGTGATGCTACTTTGTTGTTGGATAGCTTGTAAGCGTTTCTGAGCCTTACTGTTTTCGAGCCATTTAGCTTCAAGTGGCATTAAAGCTAGCATACCGATAACCACAATAGTGGCAACAGCAATCAATAAACGTTCACGCTGACTTAAGCCATTAAATTTTTGCTCAAGTTGCTGCCATTGTTGCTTCATTTAGCAGCCTCCTTGTTTGCCTGGATACTGGTTAATTTAAAGGCTAATGGTTTATCTTCGCCTCTATCCATTGTCATTGCCGCAAAGGCAAACCCTTTTAGAGTATCCGCTGTTTTTAAGCGTTCAATCCATCGTGGAATGCTGGAGGGTTGTTGGCCAAAGCCTTCAAATTCAATTTGTTGTTCATTAAAATGAATGCGGCTTAACCAAACCGTTGCATCGGCTACGGTGGCCAAATCGGTCAACATTGGCGAATAGCCCTGACTGATCAATGCGGTACGGTTTTCCAGTTCAGATTTCAGTAAACGTTTTAGGGTTAATCTCTGTTCCTCTAACTCGACTCTAGCGACTAGATTTTGGTCTGGAACCCGTTGTGAAATTTGGACTTCTAAATCGTCTTTCTGTTTCACTAAACGGTTATTTTTTTGTTCCGCTTGGGTGACATTATTTTGAATGTTATAAAGCTGATAACTGCCCACAAGGTATAAAACTACCGTTAAGCTTAATAAGACCGCCACAGATATACAGAGCGACAGAAAATTTACTCGCTGCTTTGGCGGTAATAATGTGGCGCTGTAGAGATTAACCTTAGTTTTAATCACGCCTCACCTCTTGAAAGCTCATTAAAAGCTAATCTGGCTAGATAAGCTGAAACACCCTGATGCACAATAGCTTTTACTTGTTGATTAAAGTTAGCTGCAACTAGCTTCACTAAGGTTTGTTGCTGACCTTCTGTTAATAAATTAATAGTAGATACCGGGGCTTGACGTAACTGACTTTCAAAATAATCCATTGAGCGTTGGATCTCTAAACTCAGGTTGTCCGCTAATCCATAGCTTAACTCTTCATCTTTAGCTTTATGCAACTGATTAAAACCACGTACACGCCTTTGCATGAGCAGCTCACCCGCCTTTATCACAGTAAATAATAGCTCTTCATCTGGTAAGTGAGTCACCAGCATGTGCGCCATTTTATCTTCATCAAATAATGGCGTTAACGCCAACTCTTCAATATTAATTCCGGCAATAGTAAAGCCAAGTTCATCACAGGCAGTTGCTAGCGCTACCAACTTATCTCGTGCAGTAACCACTACGTTAACTTTTGAATTAGTCGCTACCGTTGACTCAAAATAATCGAGGTGAATATTCGCAACGGGTTGCGCCACCATATCCTTAATGGACCAGAGCAGTGCTTGGCATATTTCAGCGGGGTCAACATTGGGTTTATCGGCTTGCAATAATTCGTAATATGCACTTGAAAGAACAATTTGCAGATGCGCGGCACCAAACTGATGTTTTATGGCATTAAAAGTGGTTTGAAAATCATGGTTGATTAAATCGAATTCAGTAAATGACTCTGATTGTGCTTTTTTCTCGGCTTGATACACCCACACAGAGTTCGCGCCAACATATACCCCAAGTTCCCCAGAGTGAGTTGAAGTACGCCAAAAAACTAATTTATTCAAAAAACCACTATTCATTTGCAAGCCTTTTACGAACTAAAATGGTGCCGATGTTAAACATACTGATACTGCGGAAAATACATTAGTGTGGATGAATCAAATAGTCATCTTTACATACACGATAAAGCGCTGACACACTTTTAAATAGCCATTTCAGATCAAGTTTGTAATCTCTCATACCCATTATCGAAAAATGTCATTGATATGTCATCAACACATTTCCCAGTTTAACCGCTAATATTTTAATTTTATAGAAAAATACTAAAAATGAGCTATTTAAATAAGATAGATGGCTCATCTCAGATAAACAAGTTTAAACATAATTTGATGCCAACAAAGCCTTGCGTTTAACTCAATTTACACAAGGGTTATCTCGCCGAGAAATGGACCTTGTGCAGCACTGACGCCCAATATTTTCAATGTTTGCCATTCTTCTAATATTTCAACACCTTCAGCCATAACCTGCGCTTTGGAACGTAAAAGCCCACCAATAAGACTACGAATATATAACTGATTTTCTGGTCGTTCATGCACCTGGCGAATAATCGAACGGTCTAATTTCACAAAATCAAAGTCATAGGTTTGAATATATTGAGTTCCTACGACTTGCTTACCAACATGATCGACACTCAACCTTGCCCCCATCTTAGATAACATGGTTAAGGATTTGGCCAACTGGGGATGCTGTTGATGTTTAATAAACACATCCTCAGACACTTCAAAAATCAGTCTTGTTGCTAAAGGTCGATGCTCAAGCAATGTCGATTGTATCCAACGGATAAATGCGCGACTGGTCAAAGTATCCATGCTTAAATTTATGCAGTAAATGGCATTATTTTGCGGCATAACATGAAATAAAACTTGCTCGACGATCATCCTCTCGACTTGTGGCATTAAGCCGCATTTATTGGCCATAGGAATAAACAGCGTCGCACGAATTTCATTGTTTTGATTGTCTCTAACCCGACTAAAAATCTCATAATGCAACAAGCTATTGTCACTTTCCAGTACAGGCTGATGTAACAAAAAAAATCGCTTGTTCACTAGCGCATATTCTAAAAAACTACGCCATCTAACAGAGCCTTTGGCGATTTCTTTATCAACTGCACCTTTATCGTACATAAACCAGTTATTGAGTCGTTGCAATTGAGCCGCACGTAAGGCCATTTCGGCTTCTTCAATAGTTTGTGAGGGTTGATCACCTGCTTTATAAAATGCAGCACCGATATGTAAGTAATTATCATGATTTGCAATTTGATGATGTTTAACCAGAAGACAGCGACGAAGTAACCTGTCCGCCAATAGATCGGCTTCGGCAAGTGATAGTTGTGGAACGACCACCGCGAGTTGTAACCCACTACGTCTTGCAAAAATCACATCCGTATAATCGCTCACTAACGGAGGAATAATCGCAACAATTTGAGTAATAAATGCTCTGTTTTCTTCGATGTCTGCTTGCACATTCATTAATGCATCATCATCAAACTCAAGCAAAAAAACCACGCCATAAGCCACCATTTTGTTGTCATTACTTAATGCGGCTATTCTATTCTCAAAATAAAGTCGATTACCGATTTCTGTCACTGGATCAAGAAAGGTATTGGCACGAATAAACTGATCTAAGCGACCACGTTCTTGTTGAGCATCTTCCAGATCATTGATTAGTTTTGAAATTGCTCGATTAATTAACCTAGGCCGTCCTTTCACTGCCGTTACTTTTGCGCCTTGAATATCGCCATCTAAAATCAATTTACTGCGGATGGCTAACAGCTCAACGCCATCTAATTCCTGGGTGAACCATCGCAATCCATATCGGACAAAACCCACAATCGCACCCAACCCTATGAGTAAAATAAACAATTCATAGCCACTGAATTGATAACTATTTAATGGCGATGGCAATTCAAATGTCACAGTCAAAGAGGTTTGGGGGTCAATCACATGATGATAAAAGGTTAATCCTGTGGCGCGACTCAGTATATCGACATCATGGGAGTACAAAACTTGTTGGTCTAATAACAATTGAAATTTTTCTACATGATAAGCCTTTAATACCGCAGGTAACCAAGTATCTAATTGCTCCGTACCATGCTGTTGATAGTGGGTCACTATCATAGATTCAAGTTCAGCCACTTTATTTTGTTGGAAGCGATAAGTGAGTTGCACAAAGCTCATGAGTGCACATAATAAAAAAACAAAGGCGACAGCAGCCAGAGAAACTAACCAGAAGCTGGTTAACTTTTTTGTGAGAATTTTAGTCAGCTTCATCTATCCGCTTTCCTGCTGGACGTTATTAATGACAACTCAAGTGATACAGGTGGCTCGAGGCGACGCATTTGTTATCAAAGTTGACGTTACCCCTTAGCATTACGAACCACGACCACGTATTTTTTCTCGAAGTAGGTTTGTCGCATATTTGGGCATAACCCTGGTGCTTTGATAGCCATTGCCCATCTACAATTGAGGTTTGCTATTGTTGAGGTTCAGTATACCTAACTATGTGGTTATTGTTCTGTAAACACTATGGCATTGTTAATAAAAATTAAAAAGGGGCCGAAGCCCCTTCAATACGTTGATATTTAAATACGCTAAAATTTGTAATTGCGTAATTAATAAACTGGCAATGTGGTGTTCTTTGCAACACCTGAATCAATTGCAGCTTGCGCCACAGCGCGTGCTACATTGACTAATAATCTTGGGTCCATTGGTTTAGGCAACACATATTCAGCACCAAAATTTAACGCGCTAACATTCGGGTAAGCCGCTAACACATCTTCGGGTACAGGCTCTTTAGCTAAATCAGCAATCGCATATACAGCCGCTAATTTCATTTCATCGTTTATCACTGATGCCCTTACATCTAGGGCCCCACGGAAAATAAACGGAAAACAAAGCACATTATTGACCTGATTAGGATAATCACTGCGTCCTGTGCCCATAATGAGATCCTTACGGATGCTATGGGCTAGCTCAGGTTTAATTTCAGGGTCTGGATTTGAGCATGCAAAAATAACCGGATTAGGCGCCATCAACTTGATGTCCTCTTCCGTCAACAAATTAGCTCCCGACAAACCTAAAAAGGCATCCGCACCATCAATCACATCCTGAAGGGTGCGCTTATCTGTATTATTTGCAAATAAGGCTTTATATTCGTTCAAATCATCACGACGGGTATGAATTACCCCCTGACGGTCAAGCATGTAGATATTTTCACGCAAAGCTCCGCATTTAACGATCATCGTCATACAGGCAATTGCCGCAGCACCTGCGCCTAAACAAACAAATACAGCCTCTTTGATATCTTTACCTTGAATCTCAAGCGCATTTAACATGCCCGCAGCAGTAACAATCGCGGTACCATGTTGATCGTCATGAAACACTGGAATATTGCAACGTGCGATCAGTTCTTTTTCAATTTGAAAGCATTCTGGCGCTTTAATATCTTCAAGATTAATACCACCAAATGTATCCGCTATCGCTTCTACTGTATTAATAAACTCTTCTGATGTGCGGTGCTTTACTTCGATATCAATAGAGTCAATGTTCGCGAAACGCTTAAACAGTAATGACTTGCCTTCCATCACAGGTTTTGATGCCAAAGGACCTAAATTGCCTAGTCCTAGAATAGCGGTGCCATTAGAGATTACAGCAACGGTATTGCCTTTATTGGTATAGCGATAAGCCGTTTCAGGGTCGGCAGCGATCTCACGCACAGGCTCAGCAACGCCAGGGCTATATGCTAAAGCTAAATCATGGCTAGATTGAGCGGGTTTAGTTAAACAGACGGCAGTTTTACCTGGTACGGGAAATTCATGATAGTCGAGAGCTTGTTGGCGAAAATCTGACATTTTATCAATCCTGAGTGCGCTATATAGTGACATAATCTAATAACTGCTGAATTATCCAGCAGTGGAAAATGTTAACAATACGCTAAAAATAACAGGATATAAATCAAAAACTCAAACTTTACCCACCTATCCGACCATTGAAAGGCATAAGCAACGTAATAGTAACTTATCATTTATGAGTTATTTAAAATCAACAAGTTAAAAATGTAGTAAAATAACAAATATTTTTGTAATTTAGTGCAATTAACCGAGTTTTACGGCTTAAATGTTAGTAAAAATAACAACAATCTAACTTTAGTACACTAGACTATTATTTATAACTAAAAAGTCAGTTTTCATCTCTGCAGAAAACAAAAAAGGCGCCTAAGGCGCCTTTAAAATAATTGCACAAGCAATTACTTTTTACCAAGCATACCAAAACGCTTGTTGAACTTGTCGATACGACCACCGGTATCAACGATCTTCTGAGTACCTGTGTAGAATGGGTGACATGCACCACATACGTCCAAGTGCAAATCTTTCTTTGCAGTTGAATTAACTTTGATTACGTTACCACAAGTACAAGTTGCGGTGATTTCTGCGTACTCTGGGTGAATACCTGATTTCATTGGGGCTACCTCAAATTGAAGGCCATGTCGCTATCACAACCCGAAGTTGGACACCACATGCAGTTAATAAGAATATGTTTAGGCGCGAGATAATACAGTGTCTTTAAGGCTTTCACAAGCGGTTATTTTCACCACTTTCGCCACGTATTCAGCTTGTAGTATGCGCAGCAACTAAATCATCAAACTTAACCTTATCAGCTTGAGCGTCATGATATTGTTCGAGTATATCTTTTGATGGACAACTTAATTTGGCATCGGCCCTGAGGAAATTAATTTTCTGCTGAGCAAAGGCATTTGGATTAGCATCATAAATTGCCAACATAGCTCCAAAGATATTGGTATTCCAGGATTTATGATAAGTTGCGGCAACACTCCACAAACTGTCATCTGGTTGCTTGTCTATCGAGCACTCAGTAGAAGTTAGTTGCTCCTCAATGACGGTCTCAACCTCTTCTGGGCTTGTAAGCTCTTCATTCGATGCTTCGACTAACTCATTTTTCGCGCTCTGTGGCTCATCTTCTTTGAGCGCAATATCCACTGAATTTTCTTGAGCACTATTAGATTGTGGCAAGCTATTTATAACCAGTGCATCAAAGGTTTTTTTATCTTGATTTGGACTAGTAAATTGCGCCAACGTTTCAGCTGAAGGGCAAGCAAGCTGGCTGTCTGCTTTCAACTTTTTAATGTTTTGATTTATAAATGCGCTTGGATTAGTTTGATAAATTGCCACCATTGCCCCAAATACATTTGTCCCCCATGCTTTGGCATTATTAGAAGCCAAGGTCCACAGAGTATCTGTTGAGGTTTTATTGATCATACAGTCCAATGGGATCTGCACTTGAACAGCTGGGCTTGATAATTCGTTAGACGCTGCAGAAGTGGACGGTTGGTAATCGTATTCGGGCTTTGCTTGGTTTTCTTTGGCAACCGCTTGGTAATTTTGCTTGTAAGTATCAGACGATTTCATGGTCTTGATCGCCACTGGCTGATTATCTTGTAAATTTGCCGAGACCTTATTCACGTCGCCATCAAACAAGCTGACAGGCGAGTATTGCTGCCACTTGCCATCTCGATACTCAGAAACAATCAGTGATGAGTTTGGATCGATAATTTTTTCTTCGCCATGCAATATAAAGGTATTTTCCTTGTGATCATCCACAAGCAGTTTTTCTAGCACTACTGTATTTTTATATTTTTGACGAATATAAAAAGTTAACAGGGAAGCATCATTATGATCACTGACGACATTGACGTTCAGTTTCGGTAATTCACCAGCCTCAAACCCCATTGCTTCAATACCAATATGGCTCACATCAGCAATAACAGATTGGCTTAATGAGCCAATTGCTAACCCCGCTAACGCGAAACATATCTGAGAGATTTTCATGTATTAATCCTTTAACGTTTTTATCTTGGCATACGATTTTTTTCATTTTATTATCGATGCTGAACTGTCTATTGATTGCTATCAAAGATAGATATCACGCATTATGTAACGCAGCACAACTATATAGAATTTATCTCTGTAGCCGCAACAAAATACTGATTAATTCAAAATCTAATCTTTAAAAACCAGCATGCTTGGCCTGCAACGCTTCAAAAGTGCGTCGGTCAACTGACACATCATGATATTGCGCCAAAATATGTGCTGCTGGACAATTTAATGACACATCTTTACGTAACAAGTGGATACGTTGTTTAGAGAACGCGTGTTGATTCGCTTCATATAGGGCGAGCATTGCCCCATAAACATTGGTGTTCCATTGTGCTTTATACCTGTTGGCAATTTTCCATAAGGTTTCAGAGTCAGATCTATCCACATTGCAATTTTGGACCATCGCGGGTAATTGCATGATATCTGCAAGGGGGCTCGTCTCTTTGACTAATTGATGCTTAGCGCTATTTGTTACAACAGCCTTTTGGGGCGTTAATTGTGGCTGGTGGGGCTGCAAACTGGGCGTTAAGGCCGCCGCATTATTCGATTTAGGTGCATCAAATATTGGTAAAGCCGCTATTTGAACCCAATCTGCATTTCGAAATATCGACACACTTAGTGTAGCATGGCTGTCGGTTATATTAGTGTTCCCATGTAAATGGATTAAATAGGGGTTAATTCTGTTAGCCACAAGTGTTTGCTCGACAGCGTATTGACCACTTCCTTGCTTAATAATGAAATAAAACTGATTTAAATCTTTGTGTTTTGAAATAAAATTCACTTTTAAAGAGGGAACTTGGTTTATATCAAACTGACGGCTATTAATACTGACATGTGAGACTTCAGCAGATAACATACTGCAATATAAAGTCATTATTAACATTAGGCTTTTAATAATTAACCTAAGTTTATTCATTTTTTCACCCTGTTTTAAATTCGGATTATTATATTTATCTGATAACGTTACACTAATTACCTCTTAGAATGAACATCCTACATTGCCTTTTGGAAATCTATGCCTGTGTATGTTGAAGTTGCCTTACCCGTCCCACTGCGAACAAACTTCAGTTATGGTGTTGCTGAAAAACACCTATCTGCTATTGCCGTTGGTTTACGGGTTAAAGTGCCTTTCGGGCGCCAGCAACTGATTGGCTTAATCACTGCGATCAAAGATGAGTGCAACTTAGCCGAAAATCAAATCAAAAACATCACTCAGGTTCTCGATACCCAAGCTATATTGCCAGATGCGTTATATAAATTAACGCTATGGGCAGCCCGTTATTACTTTACCAGCCAAGGGCAAATGCTCAGCCAGGCGTTACCGGTTGCATTACGAAAAGGTGCCGATACCGCCCCACAAGAAATAACTCAATATACTTTAAGTCACCAAGGCCTAGCTGCACAAACTAGCCTACTAAACCGAGCACCTGCACAAAAAAAATTATTCGACGCCCTTAAAAAACACCCCATAACCCATGACGAATTTATCAGCCTTGAATACAGTAAAGCGGCCTTAAAAGCATTAGAGGATAAAGGCTGGGTTGAGCGTAAAGCACAAACAATCGCAATTGATTTAAGCTGGCGTCGGCAACTCGACATCACTGAAACACCCCATAAACTGAACAAACAACAGGCGGTTGCAGTATCGATACTCAATCAACAACAGGGTTTTAATTGCAGTCTGCTTGAAGGCGTAACCGGGTCTGGTAAAACGGAAGTTTATTTATCAGTGCTTGAAGCAATTTTAAAACAAGGCAAGCAAGCGCTTATTTTGGTGCCTGAAATAGGCTTAACACCTCAAACCATCAACCGATTTAAACGGCGCTTTGCTGTCAACATTGCGGTGATCCACTCAGGTTTAACAGACAATCAACGCCTCGACGCTTGGCGTCAAGCAAGAAGCGGGCAAGCCGCCATTATTATTGGCACCCGTTCGGCTCTGTTTACGCCCATGTTATTTCCCGGAATTATTATTTTAGATGAAGAGCATGATGCCAGTTTCAAGCAGCAAGAAGGCGTGCGCTACCATGCACGTGATCTAGCCGTTATGCGTGGCCATTACGAAGATATTCCGGTCATATTAGGGACAGCCACCCCTTCATTAGAATCATTACAAAATGCCATATCAGGACGTTACCACCACTTAATATTAGCTGAGCGAGCCGGAGCGGCGCAAAAGGTAAAACAAGGGATTATTGATATCACCAACCAACCACTTAAAAATGGCATGTCACCATCCCTAATTAATGAAATGCGCATGCATCTGGATGCGGGTAATCAGGTGCTATTATTTTTAAACCGCCGCGGCTTTGCACCAGCCCTGTTATGCCATGAATGTGGTCACTTGCATGAATGTGATCGCTGCGACGCTTTTTTTACCGTGCACCAAGGCTTAAATGAAATTTGCTGTCATCATTGTGGAAATCAATATGCGATCCCTAAGCAATGCCACCAATGCGGTAGCACCATGTTGATGGGGCATGGTTTGGGCACAGAACAGCTAGAGCAAGCACTTACTGCCTTATTTCCAAATTACCCAGTGGTGCGTATCGATCGCGATACCACCAGACGCAAAGGTTCACTCGAAAAACAACTGCATGGCATTCATAAAGGCGAATACAAAATACTTGTCGGCACCCAAATGCTGGCTAAGGGGCATCATTTCCCGGACGTCACCTTAGTGGGTTTATTAGATGTAGATGGGGCATTATTCAGCGCAGACTTTCGTGCCCCAGAACGCTTTGGCCAGCTATACACCCAAGTGTCAGGGCGGGCCGGTCGAGCAGACAAGCCCGGCAAAGTGCTTTTACAAACCCACCAGAGCGACAATGTCTTGTTGCGCAGTTTATTACGTCAGGGTTATGGCGATTTCGCCCGCGAACAGCTAAAAGAAAGGCAGTTGGCGCAACTTCCTCCCGCTTGGCACATGGTACTTATTCGCGCTGAAGCTCATTCAGCTGCCGACGCGGATGAGTTTCTAACTAAAGTCAGTCAGCTTTTACCCCAAGACAAAGCATTTGAAATCATTGGCCCTATTCCCGCGCCATTAGATCGTAAAGCGGGTAAATATCGTCGCCAGTTGATGTTTCAAGCGAAAACACGTCACAGGCTTCAGGTCGAGTTTGAAAAAATCATCAACTTAATCGAGCAACTACCTGAAACCAAGAAATGTCGTTGGAGTATCGATCGCGACCCACAGGATTTAATGTAATTCAGCGGAATTAGGCCAGTTAACGGGCTAAGAATGATGAATCGTAAAAAATTCCGTCAAGTACATAGCAATTTACCCCCAGAAGCGGCTAAAATATGCGGTTCTGTCGTGTCATTCATTAACGAATTTAGTGCAAGCAAAGGCCCATGAAATCACATATTGAATCTTTACTACAACAAACCATCGCCTCGTTCCAACAACAAGGTATTGTGCCAGCTGATTTTCAAGCGCGTATTCAAGTGGACCGCACTAAAGATAAAAGCCATGGTGACCTAGCCACCAACCTTGCAATGATGCTGACTAAAGTTGTCGGTAAACCGCCACGCGAAGTCGCCCAGCTTATTATCGACACGCTACCAAAGTCTTCGCATGTGGCGAAAGTGGATATTGCCGGCCCAGGTTTTATTAACTTTTTCATTGATGACAATGCGCTAGCCAACCAATTACAACAGGCACTTAATGATGACCATTTAGGTGTACCATTACCCGCCAAGCAAAATATCGTCGTTGACTACTCTTCTCCTAACCTCGCTAAAGAAATGCACGTTGGTCATTTGCGCTCAACCATTATTGGTGACAGCGTCGTACGCGCATTGGAATTTTTAGGACATAACGTTATTCGTCAAAATCACGTTGGCGACTGGGGCACCCAGTTCGGCATGTTGCTCGCCTATATGGAAGAATTACGAGCGGCTCAAGGCGAGCAAGCCACCCTAGAACTATCTGATTTAGAAAACTTTTACCGTGCTGCCAAAGTTCGCTTTGATGAATCAACCGAGTTCGCAACTCGTGCACGCCAGTTAGTGGTAAAGCTACAATCGGGTGATACTTACTGCAATAAATTATGGCGTGAGTTTAATGATATCTCACTTAGCCATTGTTTGGACGTATACCAGCGTTTAGGCGTTAGCTTAACCCGCGAAGATGTCCATGGCGAAAGTGCCTACAATGCCGATTTAGATCAAGTTGTTGCTGACTTAGATGCCCAAGGTTTATTGACCGAAAGTAACGGCGCCAAAGTCGTATTTCAAAATGAATTTAAAACCAAAGAGGGTGAACCTCTTCCAGTTATCATTCAAAAAGCCGATGGTGGTTATTTGTATGCGACGACAGACTTAGCCGCAATGCGTTATCGTTCAAATGTACTCAAAGCGGATCGTGCATTGTACTTTGTTGATTTACGTCAAGCGCTGCACTTCCAACAGGTATTTAACCTTGCACGCCTAGCTAAATTTGTTCGTCCAGAGATGACATTAGAGCACACAGGTTTTGGCACCATGAACGGCGAAGACGGCCGCCCATTCAAAACCCGTAGCGGCGGCGTCGTTAAGCTAGTTGATTTACTCGATGAAGCCAATGTGCGCGCGCTGGAATTAGTCCGCAGTAAAAACCCTGATATGGATGAGCAAACCTTAACTGAAATTGCACGGGTAGTGGGGATCAGCGCGGTTAAATATGCTGACTTATCCAAAAACCGCACCAGCGATTACATTTTCAGTTTTGAACAGATGCTCAGTTTTGAAGGCAACACTGCGCCTTATCTTCTTTATGCCTACACTCGTGTAGCAGGCATTTTCAAGCGCGCTGAAGACATCGACTTAAGTCAGGCTAAAATTGTTCTTGAGCATGAAAAAGAAAAAGATTTAGGCACTAAACTGGCTCAGTTTAATGAAGTTCTTATTCGCATGACAGATAAAGGTCAGCCACATGTTTTATGTGCCTACCTCTATGAGCTGGCCAGCGAGTTCTCAAGCTTCTACGAAGCTTGCCCCGTTCTGGCGGCCGACACCGACGCGCAAAAACAAAGTCGTCTGTTATTAGCCCAATTAACAGCTAACACCTTAAAAACTGGCTTATCGTTATTAGGCATTGAAACCTTAGAGCGCATGTAAATATGAGCCGAGATTATGCCAATCGCAAACCTAAATCGGCCGCAAAAGCCAGTAAAGGGGCGCGTTCGTCAAAACGTAAAGGATCGTCAAGCAACATGCCCTTGATACCTTGGTTACTTGCCATAGTATTAGTGTCTGGGTTTGGATACTTTTTGTGGACCATTAAAGGCAGCTCAGAGGACGCAGCCCCCGCAGTGAACGCTGCGGCAAAGTCGACATCCACCGACAAGCAAACTAAGCCTGTCGTGGCCAAAAAAGATCCCAACGCGTTACCGCCAAAACCTCAAGAAGAATGGACTTATCTTGAAGAGTTAGAAAATAAAAGTGTCGACGTTGATGTCCCTAATTCAGGGGTAGTTTCTAGCGGTTTATATCAAATGCAATGTGGCTCTTTCCGCCAAGAAAGCCAGGCAAATGAAATGAAAGCACGCATAGCGTTCATGGGAATGGAAGCACAAGTCAAACGCTCTGAAGGCGCCAACGGCATATGGTATCGAGTCGTTTTAGGGCCATTCGAAAGCAAACGCGATGGTGAGCGTGGCCGTCATAAAATGCAAAAAGCAGGCATCAACACCTGCCAAATTTGGCTATGGCAATAAAGTAATATAACACCTCAAAATAAAAGCCCGAGACATCGGGCTTTTTCATAAACGAATGTTAACCTTTCTAACTTGAAAACCAGCAACCACTCCCCCATATCCTTTATATCAATTAGCAGAAGGCTTTTTATCCTTGCTAAATTTAGTGAAGAGGATTTACTGTGACTACAATCGTATCTGTACGCCGTAATAACCAAGTTGTCATCGCAGGTGATGGCCAAGTGTCTTTGGGCAACACTGTAATGAAAGGCAACGCACGTAAAGTACGCCGTCTTTATAACAACCAAGTATTAGCAGGTTTTGCTGGCGGTACAGCTGATGCATTTACTTTGTTTGAACGTTTCGAAACTAAACTTGAAATGCATCAAGGCCACTTACTTAAGTCTGCCGTTGAACTGGCTAAAGATTGGCGCACCGACAAAATGCTGCGTAAGCTAGAGGCCATGTTAGTGGTTGCAGATACCAAAGAGTCATTAATTATTACGGGGAACGGTGATGTTGTTCAACCTGAACACGATTTAATTGCCATTGGTTCTGGTGGTAATTACGCCCACGCCTCTGCCCTTGCGTTATTGCAAAATACCGAATTAAGCGCCCGTGACATTGCTGAAAAATCACTGACTATCGCTGGCGACATTTGTGTATTCACCAATCAATTCAAAACCGTTGAAGAGCTGAATTATTAATTCGAGCGAAAGGAAAAATTATGTCTGAAATGACCCCTCGCGAAATTGTCCATGAACTCGATTCGCACATTATTGGCCAAAAAAATGCCAAACGCTCGGTTGCGGTAGCCCTTCGTAATCGCTGGCGCCGTATGCAGCTTGAAGCTTCATTGCGCCAAGAAGTCACCCCAAAAAATATTCTAATGATCGGCCCAACGGGTGTCGGTAAAACTGAAATCGCTCGCCGTTTAGCTAAATTGGCTAATGCCCCTTTCATTAAGGTAGAAGCCACTAAATTTACCGAAGTGGGTTATGTCGGCAAGGAAGTTGAGCAAATCATTCGTGATTTAACAGACTCAGCGGTGAAAATGACTCGCGAACAGCAAATGAAAAAATGCCGTTTTCGTGCCGAAGAACTGGCAGAAGAACGTATTTTAGATGCGCTACTGCCTAAGGCTAAAGAAGATTGGGAAACCGAGAAAAAAGACGATTCAAATACGCGTCAAATCTTCCGTAAAAAGCTGCGTGAAGGCCAGTTAGACGATAAAGAAATTGAAATTGATGTTACAGCGCCGCAAATTGGGGTTGAAATCATGTCACCTCCAGGCATGGAGGAAATGACTAATCAGCTTCAAGGCTTATTCCAAAATTTAGGTCAGAACACATCTAAGCGTAAGAAGATGAAAATCAAAGACGCTTATAAACAGTTAATTGAAGATGAAGCAGCAAAGTTAGTTAATCAGGAAGATTTAAAAGAACAAGCCATCGAGTTAGTCGAACAGCATGGCATCGTGTTTTTAGATGAAATTGACAAAATTTGTAAACGTGGTGAAACCTCTGGTCCTGATGTATCGCGTGAAGGTGTGCAACGCGACCTTCTACCTTTAGTCGAAGGTTGTACGGTAACCACCAAGCACGGTATGGTAAAAACAGACCATATTTTGTTTATCGCCTCAGGTGCATTCCAGATGTCAAAACCATCTGATTTGATCCCTGAATTACAAGGTCGTCTACCTATTCGCGTTGAGTTAGATGCGTTATCTGCTAACGATTTCAAACGTATTTTAACTGAACCACATGCTTCACTGACCGAACAATACGTGGCCTTAATGGGCACTGAAGGTGTAACAGTTGAGTTTGTTGAATCAGGGATTGAGCGTATAGCAGAAGCCGCCTGGCAAGTGAACGAGCGCACTGAAAATATCGGCGCGCGTAGACTGCATACGGTAATGGAAAAGCTGATGGAAGAGATATCCTATGATGCCTCTGAAAAATCCGGTTCAACTTTTGTGATTGATGCAGAATATGTTAATAAGCACTTAGATACCTTTGTACAAGATGAAGATCTAAGCCGCTTTATTCTTTAGTCACTGGATCACTATCAAGCTTAAATGATGTCTTAACATGTCACGTTTAGGCATGATAAAAATGGGATTAACGCCAAAATCGAGTATGATTAAAATCCTCGATTTATCGTTAATCCTTTTTTATGGTAACCACTTTTTATAGGTAATAACATGTCAGAAGCTACGCCAAACGTGATTGGCATTAAACTAAAGCGTAAGTCTAAGTTGTTAGAAGTGAGCTTTGACAACGGCGAAATGTTTAACATCAGCTGTGAAATGCTCCGGGTGCACTCACCATCTGCTGAGGTTCAGCAACATGGTAACCCGATTTTAGTGACCCACAAAAAAGAAGTTAACATCAACGCAATTGAAGCTGTTGGCAATTATGCAGTAAAAATTGTGTTTGACGATGGCCATGATACTGGGCTGTTTTCATGGAAAATTCTTTATGAATTAGGTAGTCATCAAGTGGAAATTTGGGAACGATATTTAGCACGTCTTCGAGCAGAGAAAGGATCTCGCGAAGCATTGATTTCGATGAATATAAAATATTCGTAATGACAAGCTAGAAGCAGAATATTGTGTTCTTGCTTCTAGCAAAGAGCAACTCATTATAGCAAGTTAATTGGTTTGATAATAATAAGCTTTGGGCGTTAGCTCGATCACATCTTCATACTCAAAACCTAACGTATTTCGTTGTCCAACTTTTGGTTTATCGGCAGATTGTTCAATGACCATTACCCCCCAATGGTTATTACTTATGCCGCCAAAAATAACGTTCACCCCGATATTAGTCTCACGAACAATAGCAGCAACATTATATTGAGCCATAATATTTCTCACTGCAATTGACCGATCTGAACATGTATTGCAACTTGTTAATTCTTCAGTGCTTTTATATTCTGACCAATTGGCTGAAGGCACAAAACCTGCTACTGCAGAAGGCTGATATTGAATAATGCCCGACGGGGTATAAAAATCATTATTAATTCGATAAACATCATCGGTTGTTCTTTGTACAATGAGAATATCTTCATTCTGATTGAAAAACTCACCTACTTTAGCTTGTTCCTTCATGAATTGATTAATCACTGTCATTCTCATTTTTCTGCAGGTCGAATTTTGACACAATACCCTGTTAGGTAAGCCGACAACAAACTGCTCTCTAGCTTTAAATATCGCCTGACCCATTACCCCTAAATTAAAATTAGTGAACTGGTTTTTATCAATTAGTGACGTAAATTTTGTCGGCTGGATATCTAACAAACTATAGGGTGAGGCCAAACCCATTAAGATTTCTGGGTCACCATTTTTAGGTAATAAGCTACGTAAGGTATCAATGGTTGCAATGTATTCTTTATCTGTATCGACGGACAAAAAACTGGGTAAGTTGTTTGCTGTAGCGAGTATTGGCAAGAGTAATAGTAAATATATGGCCTTCATGAATGACAAAAATCCTTTTAAATTAAAAACAAAATGATAACAGATAACGGATAGCGGGTAACGGGTAACGGGTAACGGGTAACGAGTAACGAGTAACGAGTAACGAGTAACGAGTAACGAGTAACGAGTAACGAGTAACGAGTAACGAGTAACTCAATGATTTTAAATCATATTTATAAAAATATTACATTACATCTAAAAATAAAGTCAATTAAAAATAAATAAAATTGAGTTTTTCCGCCAACAAAAATGCCAGCATTTCTGCTGGCATTTTAGTTCCACAATTAACTACTTCAAGCTTAAACCGCTGATTGAATAATCACGCTTCCCGCTTTCTTAGTGTAAGAGTCGATTTGGTCGAAGTTCAAGTAACGGTAAGTATCAGCTGCTGTTGCATCTAATTCCTTCGCGTATTCTTGATACTCTTCAACTGAAGGTAAACGACCTAATAACGCTGCTACTGCCGCTAACTCAGCTGAAGCTAAGTATACGTTTGCGCCAGTACCTAAACGGTTAGGGAAGTTACGAGTTGAAGTTGAAACAACGGTTGCGCCTTCAGCAACACGCGCTTGGTTACCCATACATAATGAACAACCTGGGATCTCAATGCGTGCACCAACGCGGCCAAAGATTGAGTAGTAACCTTCTTCAGTTAACTGATCTTTGTCCATCTTAGTTGGTGGTGCAATCCATAAACGTGTTGGTAGTGTTTTAGCAAACTTGTCTAACATCTTACCGGTCGCACGGAAGTGACCGATGTTTGTCATACAAGAACCCACGAACACTTCGTCAATCTTAGTTTGTGCAACGCTTGATAACAGTACTGCGTCATCAGGATCGTTTGGTGCACAAAGAATTGGCTCTTTAATTTCGTTTAGGTCGATTTCAATAATTTCAGCGTATTCTGCATCTTTATCAGCTTCCATTAATACTGGGTTAGCTAACCAATCTTGCATTGCTGTGATACGACGTTCAATGGTACGACGATCGCCGTAACCTTCGCTGATCATCCACTTTAACATGACGATGTTAGAGTTTAGATATTCAATGATTGGCTCTTTATCTAGCTTAATGGTACAGCCTGCTGCACTTCGTTCTGCTGATGCGTCAGATAATTCGAATGCTTGTTCAACTTTAAGTTTTTCAAGACCTTCGATTTCTAATACACGGCCAGAGAAAGCATTGATTTTGCCTTTTTTCTCAACCGTAAGCAGACCCATTTCAATCGCTTTAAGTGGAATGGCATGTACTAGGTCACGTAAAGTGATACCTGGTTGCATTTCACCTTTAAAGCGCACTAAGACTGATTCAGGCATATCAAGTGGCATAACGCCAGTTGCTGCAGCAAATGCCACTAAGCCAGAACCTGCTGGGAAAGAAACACCAATTGGGAAACGCGTATGTGAGTCACCACCAGTACCTACGGTATCTGGAAGTAACATACGGTTTAGCCATGAGTGAATAACACCATCGCCTGGACGAAGTGATACACCGCCACGGTTCATGATGAAATCAGGTAATGTATGGTGAGTATCAACGTCAACTGGCTTTGGATAAGCCGCTGTGTGACAGAAAGATTGCATGGTTAAATCAGCACTAAAACCTAAACACGCTAAATCTTTTAGCTCATCACGGGTCATTGGGCCTGTGGTATCTTGCGAACCCACTGAGGTCATTTTAGGCTCACAGTATTGGCCAGGGCGAACACCGGCAACACCACATGCTTTACCCACCATCTTCTGTACTAAAGTGTAACCTTTGCCAGTGTCTGCAACATCTTGTGAACGTACAAAGACTTTAGATACATCTAAGCCTAGCGTTTCACGTGCACGGTCAGTTAAGCCACGGCCAATGATTAATGGAATACGGCCACCAGCGCGAACTTCGTCTAATAACACTTCCGTTTTTAATTCAAACGTAGAGATGACTTCATCAGAGCCAGCACGTTTAACAACGCCTTCGTATGGATAAATGTCGATAACATCGCCAGTTTCCATCTTATCTACGTTAAGTTCGATGGGTAATGCGCCAGCATCTTCCATAGTGTTGAAGAAGATTGGTGCAATTTTGTTACCTAAACAGAAACCACCAGCACGTTTGTTTGGTACATAAGGGATATCATCGCCCATGAACCATAGTACTGAGTTAGTGGCTGATTTACGTGAAGAACCCGTACCCACTACATCACCAACATAAACCAGTGGGTGACCCTTGCCTTTAAGGGCTTCGATTTCTTTAATTGGACCGACTACGCCTGGTTGATCAGGTACGATACCGTCACGGGCGTTTTTCAGCATAGCTAGCGCGTGAAGTGGGATATCAGGACGTGACCATGCGTCTGGTGCAGGAGATAAGTCATCAGTATTGGTTTCACCGGCCACTTTGAATACTGTTAATGTGACTTTGTCAGCTAACTTTGGACGATTTAAGAACCAATCTGCATTAGCCCATGATTCAACCACTTGTTTAGCAAAAGCGTTACCAGCTTGCATTTTCTCAACCACGTCATGGTAAGAGTCAAACATTAATAAGGTGTTTGATAATGCGGTAACGGCGATAGGAGCTAATGCTGGATTATCTAATTGAGCAATTAATGGCTCAATGTTGTATCCGCCTTGCATAGTACCTAGTAATTCGGTAGCGCGCTCTGCAGATAGAATTGGCGACTTAACAGTGCCTTTAGCTACTGCATCTAAAAAAGCCGCTTTAACATAGGCTGCTTCATCCACACCCGGTGGAATACGGTTTTCTAATAAGTCGAGGATCACGGCCTCTTCACCAGCAGGTGGAGTCTCAACTAACTTCACTAACTCAGCCACTTGTTGTGCATCTAATGGCTTAGGGACAACACCCTCTGCAGCACGCTCTGCGACGTGTTTACGATATGCTTCTAGCACGGCAACATTCCTCTTTGTTTGACGCCTTACGGCAAAACTCAACGTCAGTTTTAGTCACGCTGAAATTCCACAGGTTCGGGCTTGAAATCCGACCCCCAGTATACTACAGCTTTAAAAAAGTATGAATCAGCTCACACTATTACGCAGATGAAATCTACTGGATTTTTTTGTCCAACTTGCAATGTAAAGTGATATTAAAACAAAGAAAATTAGACAATAGTTTGAAACAGTAAAAAAACCATATTGTTTCATAAGCTTAAATTAAACCTTTCAATTTAAATAAACCCAACAAACTCTACAACATTGGCTAAAAATAATTTCAAATATTTGTATTTTTACTGAATAATCTTGTAGATGACGATAATCTACACTTCAAAGTGAGTCACTGAATAAGGTTAACAATGGCAAATATCAATATTAAGGCCGTGATTTTTGATATGGATGGGGTATTAATTGATTCTGAACCCGCATGGCAAAAAGCCGAAATTGCGGTATTGAATCGTCTTGGGCTCAAACTCACATGCGAAGATGTAGAAAGTACAACAGGCTATCGTATTGATCAGGTTGTTGATTACTGGTATCAACGCTTCCCTTGGGCTAACTATAACAACGCCGAAACCGCGACCAAAATTGTTGAAGCGGTGGCGGAGCAAATAAGACTCAATGGCGAGCCGATGGAAGGGGTAATTGACGCCTTAAAAAATTGCCGTCAAAAAGGACTTAAAATTGGTTTAGCAACTTCATCTCCCTCACTCATTATTGATGCGGTATTAACACGACTCGGTATTAGTGAACATTTCGATGCTATTTGTTCTGCTGAGCATTTAGCATTGGGTAAACCTCACCCTGAAGTGTACTTAAATTGCGCTAAAAAATTAGCGGTTGATGCAGTGAATTGTTTGGCTATTGAAGACTCGTTTAATGGCTTGATTGCCGCGAGAGCTGCCAATATGCAAACCATCGCCATACCGGCACCCCAAGTGGCACACCAAACAAAATGGATTATTGGCCACCATCAAATCAGCCAGTTATCTGCGGTTGCCCCCATATTATCAGCCTACCTACAAGAGCATACTCTATAACTCTTGATTCTAGCTTGTTAACATTATCGGGTTAACGCAATCAAAAATGGCATCGTTTTACGATGCCATTTTTGGAGCCACTGAAGATGTTAGAAGTTTTTACCAACAAACAAGTAAATTGATTTATCCCCTGTATCTGTAAATCCAAAGCCTAGCGCTGCAGGGCCCCAAGAGGTATCGGTACCTAAATATAAACTACCTGAATAAATTAAGTCGTCTAAATCTACGACATCGCGGGTATACCACACATTACCCGCCTCGGCACTCACACCTAAATACAAGGGCAAATCAGTAACCAATACATCTCTGCCTAAATCATATTGATAAATAGCCGCGCCAAAGACTTTATGTGGGCCAGCTAAGGCATTTTTGTGAAAGCCCGATAAATTCAAGAACCCACCTAGGCTACTGAAATGCGCGGTAAACTTGTCATCACTTTCAACCGTCGCTAACGCCATTTTACCCACAACAGCATGGTTGCCTAATCGTAATGCACCTTTCCAATCTGCTTCAATTTGCAAGGTTTCATCGCTAAGGCTGCCTAAGGTAACTAAATCATTACTGTCATAGTCTTCATTTCGAAAATGCACCGTCAACGTTAATCGATTACCTTCGGTGGGGAAGCTGATGCTGTTTAAGGTATCATAAGCCACCTTAAAGTAAGCACCATAGGTGCTATAATCAAAATTGCCATTGAGCGCGACGCTGTTTGAGATGGTGCCTCGTTCGGTGATAAAACCTAATTCCACAATACCATAAGATGATAAATTAGCCCCAAGCCCTCCAATTAAACTCACATCTTCATTTTCTAACTCAAGAATACGTTCGTTTTTTTCGTAAATATCCCAATTTTTCAGCTCATATTCAAAACGTGTCAGAGCATAAAAGTCTTGGTCACGATCCAAGGGTTGGTAAAATTCGGTCGAGAAGCGTTTATTCAAACCTAGCTCAACTTCATTGCGCCACTCCCCACCATTGTCGGTTATATTCGTCAAGGTGTAGGCCAGGTTTAACGAAACGGATGAATCTAAACTAAAATCATCTTCCCAGTTAAAACCTGCATTAAAGTAATTCGGGCCCCAGCCTTTTGCCTTTGAAGTCACCGTTAAAATTCGGCCATCTTCCGAGTCGGTAAACTCTGCATCCACTCTTTCAAATTGATTTAATGCATAAACCCGTTGCAATGCAGCTTCCAGCTCATCTTTACTGACGACTTGACCTTCGCTAATGCCGAGGCGATCATGGATTAACTTGTCATTAATTGAAGATTGGTTATCTAATACAACTCTATAGACTGGCTGTTTTATCGGATCAACCCATGCGGTACGTTTCTGTTTTTTATTGCGCAAATAATCCTGATACGCTTCATCAGAAATGGATAATTTAGCCAGCTGTTCATATTTCAGCTGCGCGGCTTGTTCACCTATCACCAATGCTTGCGGCATAATACTGAAATCAGTTGTGCTTAAATTATCAATCCATGGACGGATTAAAATATCCTGTTCGGTTAATAATTTTTTTTGTTTTTCGGTACTGGCCTGCGTAAGAATCGTTGAAAGCTGTTCCAATACCGCAATGGTAGAATTAAGCTGGGTTTGACTCGCCAAGGGCGAACCTATGTCCACAGCAATAATGATATCGGCACCCATGGCCTTAACAACATCAATCGGCATATTGTTAGCAATACCGCCATCAACCAGTAACATCCCGTCAATCGATGCAGGCTGAAGAGCCCCCGGCACTGAAGCAGAGGCTTGCATAGATTGAACAATACTGCCTTTTGACAACACAACCGCTTCACTTGTGGCTAAATTGGTCGCCACCGCACGATAAGGAATGGCCAGATCATCAAAATCACCGAACTGCTCCACTAAGTCTGTTGAATGGCGTAATAGATAAGACATAGTTTGCCCTTGCAGCAAACCGCTAGGAGAGGTAATTGAACCCTCCTTGTAGCCAACATGCACAGGAATATTGTATTTGTCGCGCAACTGTTTATCACGAAATGAAAGGTTTTCACGCGGGATCGTATCAGAATACCCCTTATCCCACTCTCCCTTTAACATAATGGTTTCAATTTCGTCGGCGCTAAAACCTAACGCATACATACCAGCCACGTAAGCACCTATGCTGGTACCTGCAATATAATCGACAGGGATATTATTCGCTTCAAGCACCTGCAATACGCCAATGTGAGCCGCGCCTTTTGCTCCGCCACCACTCAGTACTAGGCCAATTGTAGGACGCTCTTTTAAAACAGTTGTTTTTTCATCGGCTGCAGTAGCTGAAATACTCACAAATGTAGCCATTAGCGTAATGCTAATGTAAATACGCCCTAAAAATAAACGATAAATCACCGACATGGCTGTTCCAGATATAATTAAAAACGCTCATATTCTAGCAAACTACGACTAACAATCGCTAATGTAATTATCAAATGAAATAGTCCGACTTTTTGTATCGATGCCCATAAAAATGTCCAGTTCATGCTTTGGCATAGGTTTCGCAAAATAATAGCCTTGCACAATGTAACATCCACGACTGAAAACTTGTTCCAACTGCTCGTGTGTTTCAATGCCTTCAGCGACGACTTTTAATTTCAGATTACGCGCTAACTCAATAATGCTCGATACAATGGCTTGATCAGCTTGATTATCAGCAATATAAATTAAAAACGACCTATCAATTTTTAATGTGTTGACCTCAAAAGTACGCAGATAAGCTAACGATGAATAACCTGTACCAAAATCATCTATTGCGACTTGGATCCCCAACAATTTCAGTTGAGTTAAATGTTGAGTGGCAACATGCAACTCTTTCATTAATACGCCTTCGGTAATCTCAAGGCATAATCTGGATGCTGGAAAACCTGTTTCAGCAAGAGTAGATTTCACCGATTCAATAAAGCTACTTTGCCTAAAATGGACAGCCGAAACATTAACTGACAAGGTAAATTCTTGCTGATAATGTTGATTCCATCTGGCACCATCTAGGCATGCTTGCTTAAGCACCCAGCAATCAATATCAATAATCAAACCACAAGACTCGGCAACTTTAATAAAAATATCAGGCCGCACATAGCCTTCAGTAGGATGCTTCCAGCGTAGCAATGCCTCCATACCAATAAAGCGATCATTATGCAGAATGTCAATTTGAGGCTGGTAATGAAGCTCGAACTCATTACGCTCAATGGCTTTACGTAAATCCGCTTCAAGCCGCAAGTGATATAAGGCCTCGGCATTACGTTCTTCTGAGTAATATTGAAAATTCCCCTTGCCTTCCTCTTTAGCATGATACATCGCAAGATCGGCATTTTTAATCAGTAACTCAGGGTCTTGGCAGTCTTCTGGCCAACAGCTAATTCCAATACTGGTAGAGATAAAAAACTCTCGGCCATATAACTTAAATGGCATTTCAATTTGCTTTAACAATTTTTCGGCAATGTGATTAATACAGTTACTGTCGTTAACATTACGCAATAAAATAACAAATTCATCACCGCCAAAACGGCACAACACGTGTTCTGGGCTTAAACTGGATTGTAAGCGGTTCGCCGCTTCAATCAGTAATGCATCTCCCATGCTGTGCCCGTAGGAATCGTTTACCGATTTAAAACGGTCTAAGTCTAAAAATAATAGTGCTAATTTTTCATCATTGCGGCAGGCATCTTCAATCACATGCTTTAAGTTAGCGACAAACTGAGCGCGATTGGCCAGCCCCGTCAGCGGATCATTATTGGCTAAACGTTGCAATTTTAGTTCATTCAATTTTCGCTCGGTCATATCCGAAAACACCACCACATAATGCAATGCAGCGCTTTCTGAACCTAACATTTTTGAAATATTTAGCCATACAGGACAGGCTTGATGACTTTGGCAGAGCAGCTCTCGCTCTCCACTCCAAAAAGTCGCTTTGGAGAATAATTTATCGATATTTAATGGCACTTGGCTAGAGACCACAATATTAGAAAATAACTGATTTGATAGTGCCTCCTTATCGGTTGCCAGAATACGTCTTGCGGCAAGGTTACTAATTATAATCCGCTTGTCGGCATCTAATATCAGCATGCCTTCTGAAGTATTTTCAAACGCTTCTGCTAATAAATTGATTTCACTTTCAAGTTCTCTCTGCACGGTAACATCAGAGTAAATTCCAGCGGCACGAATCAACCTTCCAGTGGTAGGATGCAAATATATCGCCCGCCCTTTTACCCTTAACCAGCGCCATTTTCCTGATTCATGCAAATAGCGATATTCCACATCAATCATGTCTGAATGAGATTTTAAAAAACGCACCCAAACTTGAGTCACCCTTTCAAGGTCATCTGGGTGTATAGGGACTTTATCTAACGTTGAAATAATTCTTGTTTTTCCACCCAGCAAGCCGCCACGGTTATCTAGCATCAACATTTTAGAGTCGTCACGCCATTCCCATAAATCAGAATCACTGCCCCTTAATGCTTGCGACAGGCGATCATCACTTTCAATTAAGTCCTGATTCAACTTTTTGAAACGCATCACTTGTCGCTGACGATATAAAGATAAGAAAAAAGCAAAAAATAACACACTGAAGATCAGCGCACCTTTAAAATATTGAGACTGCCACCAATATTCCTCTACTTTGAAAGAGAAACTAAAGGGATATTTTGACCATAGATTTTGACTTTTATAATGTAATTCTAAGGTGTAATCCCCCCCCGTGATACCCGATATATTGATTTGTGATTTGCCCTCTAACAATACAAATCCAGAGGGTGGAGCACCTTGTTTTAACAATCGATATTTCAAACTCATCGGGCTTTCATCTAGGTAGTCTAAATTAGATATTTGAAAACTAATTAAACTGGCTTCAGGTTTTACCGTTTTAAGCTGTGCAGGCACTAAAAATAAATCGGTGCGATCACTGTAATAAATTGAAACCGATTCAAGAAAAGCCTCATTATTTGCAATTCGGTTGGTTAATAATCGAGGTTCGATTAACATTGCACCATTGGGAGTACCTAAAAACAGGCCTTTTTCTGGTTGGACAAAAACCGCAGACTCATTAAATTCATTAGAAATAAAACCATCATAGTGGGTATATGATGATGGACTTTGACTACGTTTATTGAATTTGATAATTGATCGGTAACATCCTACGAGGAAATCATCGGGCGTATTTTTAAGAAAAAGTACCACCCCACATTCAATATTCCAGCGCTCATTTAGATTAGTTACCTCTGCGGTAATCGTATTGAGCTCTAGTAGCCCCTGCTGATGTGTGCCGATCCAAAACACATTAGGACTAACTTCTATTATATGTGCCACATCAAGTGGCTTACCTTGATAAATGGCTTTGTCTTTAATTGAAATAAATTGATTGGCAGCATTCAAATAACCGAGCTCTTTTTTACCGCCTAACCATAAACGTTGTTGGCCATCTCGTGTTATCGCATTAAAAGGTGGATGATTAAAACCCATTTCAAACCGTTGAATATCTACCGCGCCCTTTTGCCAATAATAAAGGCCTTTATTGGTTAAAAACCAAATTCTGCCGAGGATAACGGGATCGAGGTAATTGAACATAATAACGGCATCACGCAAAGAGGTCGTTCCACCACTCCAAACATGAAAATCAGTCACCACATTGGTCAGTTTATTGATGACAAACAAGCCCATGGTAGTTGAGAGCACTAAGTGGTGATTGTCTAATTCACTAATTTGATAAACGCTGTCATTTAAATCAAAACCCTCGAGTAAAATTAACTCAGATTGTTTTGAGAGCATATCGACAATTTCAAGCCCGCCTTCGGTGCCTAACCAAACCTTATTGTCTTGTTCGTAAATCGACCACACCATTTGATGACTTAATTGGTAAGCGGATGATTGTGTGAAAGTATCCAATAAAAATTCTGGCGATGTTGCACCTAGCGCTAAGCCATAACCTGAACCACCAACCCAAATCAAACCATTAGTATCAATTGCCAACGCATGAATATAATTAATATTAGCTGCCGATTTCAACGATTCTCGATAACTGATCGTTTGGTTAGTTTCTACGTTCCAAGATAATAGTCCTGAGCGAGTTCCTAACCACAACACACCATGGTTATCCTCAACGACTTTTTCGATAAAGTACGACTTACCTGTAACCGAGGTGATTTCTCGCAGCTGTAAATCTACGTTAAATAAACCTTTCGAGGTAAATAACCATACGCGCTGCTTAGAATCTTGTATTAACCCTATGATGGTTCCTCGAGATCTATGCCACCCTAAGTCGACCACATCATTATTGGCTAAATGCAATTCCGCTTTATGAGTCGAGGTATAAATTCTATCCTGATTTTGCAGAATCAGTTGCCCCGTCCAAATCAAATCTGAAGCTAAGTCTCCAGAGGGATGAACAGACAACAGCATAGAGGCAATATCAAACTGGTACCTTTGGCCATTGGTGGTCAGGATTTCAAATTGGGATTGCTCATTCGCAATTATGGTCGCGACTTTGAGGCTATTTTGAGTTTCTGGATGAAATAGCTCTGTAAATTGATGCTCCCGTAAACTGTATAAATATAATGCGACCCGAGACTTAATCAGCAAATATTCATCGGCAACGGGGACCACTGAATACAGCATTTCATCTTCTAACACCGAACTGCTATCAGCGTTATCAATTCGTCGAATTGAACTGTTACTGACTCGATAAAGCCCTTGCTCTGTAGCCAGCCAAGCAAAGCCATAACTGTCAAAACTAATATCATGAATTGTACTGTTGGCTAAACCATCTTTGGCGTTAAATACACGCTGAACAAAGTCTTCCCCCGCTACCGGCATTGATAGCATAAGCAAAGTTATTTGCATGATGATAAGCGCTAAAAATCTTGACATTCGATTACTGTAACTCCTATCAGTCGCTTTTATTATTAGGGATTTAATCGTTAAGTTATCTGAGTTTAAGGATTATTCAACATCAACAACATACCTTTAAGCTTAATGCCAATATAGCATCACCTGCTAAGTGTAGACCAAAAAAAAGCGCCCATTAGGGCGCTTCCTTGCAAAGTGTTACAAGTGTTAATTACTTCTTCTTAACCGCTTTAGGGTTAGGTAAATCAGTAATTGAACCTTCATAAATTTCAGCGGCTAAGCCTACTGATTCATGTAAAGTTGGGTGAGCATGAATCGTTAATGCTAAATCTTCCGCATCACAACCCATTTCAATTGCTAGGCCAATTTCACCTAATAATTCACCACCGTTAACACCAACAATAGCACCACCGATCACGCGGTGAGTTTCTTTGTCGAAAATTAACTTGGTCATACCTTCGCTACAATCAGATGCGATTGCACGGCCACTTGCAGCCCATGGGAAAGTTGCTGTTTCGTATGCAATACCTTGCTCTTTAGCTTCTTTCTCAGTTAAACCAACCCAAGCGACTTCAGGTGCTGTGTAGGCAATTGAAGGGATAACTTTTGGATCGAAGAAATGCTTAAGACCAGAGATAACTTCAGCAGCAACATGGCCTTCATGCACACCTTTGTGAGCCAACATTGGTTGACCAACGATATCACCGATAGCAAAAATGTGCGGTACGTTAGTACGCATTTGCTTGTCGACATTGATAAAGCCACGCTCATCAACGTTTACGCCTGCTTTTTCAGCAGCAAGTGACTTACCATTTGGTGAGCGACCAATTGCAACCAATACAGCGTCATAACGAACAGGTTCTGTTGGCGCTTTCTTGCCTTCCATGGTGACATAAATGCCATCATCTTTAGCTTCAACGGCTGTCACTTTAGTTTCAAGGATCAGGTTAAACTTCTTCTTGATTTGTTTAGTGAATACACGAACAACGTCTTTATCGGCAGCAGGAATGACCTGGTCGAACATTTCTACTACGTCAATTTCGCTACCTAGAGATGAGTAAACCGTACCCATTTCTAGTCCGATGATGCCACCGCCCATCACTAAAAGCTTGCCTGGCACTTCTTTTAATTCTAATGCGTCAGTCGAATCCCAAATACGTGGATCTTCATGAGGAATGAAAGGCAGTTTAATTGGACGCGAACCCGCAGCAATAATAGCGTGTTCAAATTGAACGACTTTAACACTACCGTCTTCCGCTTTAACTTCTAGCGTGTTTGGACCTGTAAAAGTACCAAAGCCATTAACCACATCAACTTTACGCATTTTAGACATTCCGCCTAATCCGCCAGTTAACTGACCAATCACTTTCTCTTTAAAGCCACGTAATTTGTCTAAGTCGATTTTTGGCTCGCCAAAAGAAACACCATGATCTTCAACCATTTTGGCTTCTTCAATCACTTTTGCTACGTGTAATAATGCTTTTGAAGGAATACAACCTACGTTCAAACAAACACCACCCAGGGTGCTAAAACGTTCAACGATGATGGTGTCCAAGCCTAAATCAGCTGCACGGAATGCTGCTGAATAACCTGCTGGGCCTGCTCCTAATACAACTACCTGAGTTTTGATTTCGTTACTCATCTTTTCCTCTATTCTTTTCCGTGTTGGCGGCAAATCCGTCTCAACAATCAATGTGGCCAGATCATGTTAGCTGGCCGCATTTTACCCTTTGTTTGATGTTGATCACAATCAAACATTAGTGATAAAGACCGACATAAAAAAGGCCACTCAATTAGAGCGGCCAAATTTGTTTACAGAATCATGGTACGGATGTCAGATAAAATACCTGACAAGGTTACGCTAAAGCGGGCTGCCATTGCACCGTCAATTACACGGTGATCATATGATAATGATAATGGCAACATTAACTTAGGCTCAAACTCTTTACCATTCCACTTAGGTTTAATTTCAGATTTTGATACACCTAAAATGGCCACATCTGGGTAATTTACGATTGGAGTAAACGCTGTACCGCCAATACCGCCCAAACTTGAAATGGTAAAACAACTGCCTTGCATGTCAGCAGCTTTTAGCTTGCCGTCACGTGCACGGATAGAAATATCAGTTAGCTCGCGCGATAATTCTACAATGCCTTTTTTATCTACATCACGTACAACCGGTACCATCAAGCCATTTGGGGTATCAACTGCCACACCAATATGGAAGTACTTCTTCTGAATCAATGATTCACCATCAGCACTTAAACTTGAGTTAAACACTGGAAACTCTGCCAATGTTTTTGCTACCGCTTTCATCATGAAGACTAAAGGAGTAATTTTGTAATCCGCTTTTTTCTTCGCTGCAACATCATTTTGTTGCTTACGGAAGGCTTCTAACTCAGTGATATCAGCTTCGTCAAATTGCGTCACGTGTGGGATAGTAACCCAGTTGCGATGTAAATTTGGACCCGATATTTTCTGAATACGGCTTAATGGCACTTCTTCCACTTCACCAAACTTACTGAAGTCGACTTTTGGTGCCGCAATTACGTTCAAGCCACCTGCGCCACCCGCTACCGCAGTAGCTGCCGTCGCTTTAGGACGAGAAAGCTCATACTTAATAAAGGCTTGTACGTCTTCTTTTAGAATACGTCCTTTACGGCCGCTACCTTTAACCAAGGTTAAATCGGCACCAAACTCACGCGCTAAACGACGCACTGCTGGTGACGCATGTACTACCCCACCTGATGCGGTAACCGCAGCACTTGGATGATGCGGTACTGGTGGTGTAGAAGGACGACTAGCTGGCATCGGCGCAACAGGCGCTGAAACACTTGCTGGCTCAGCAACTGGCGCGGCAGCAACAGGTGCTGACGAAGTAGTTTCAATCGTAGCAATTAAGCTACCTTGAGACACTTTATCGCCCACTTTAATCGTTAAAGAGACTAGCTTACCAGCAAAAGGAGCCGGTACTTCCATAGTCGCTTTATCTGTTTCTAAAGTGATTAAACCTTGGTCTTTAGTCACTTCGTCGCCAACAACAACAAGCACTTCAATGATATCAACATCACTTGCATCGCCAATATCAGGCACATGAATCTCTTGTACCTGGCTTGTGGCCTGCGCAACCGGAGCGGCTTGGGCAACAGGCGCTGCCGCCTGTGGTGCTGAGGCAGCTGGAGCTGAACCTGCTACTTCTAACAGGATAACTAACGAGCCTTCAGATACTTTATCGCCTAAAGCAACTTTCACTTCTTTTACCACACCCGCTTTCGGAGATGGCACATCCATGGTGGCTTTATCGGTTTCTAGCGTAATTAAGCCAGTATCAACGTCAATGGTATCGCCTACCGCAACAAGTACCTCGATGATAGATACATCAGTATCCCCACCGATATCAGGTACTTTCACTTCAATCACTTGTGCAGCGCCGCCAGTATTAGCCGCAACCGCTACAGGGGCGACTGGAGCCGGTGCAGCCGCCTGTGCCACTGGCGCAGGTGCTTTTGCAGGCTCAGCTGAAGGGGCAGCGGCTTCGCCAGCTGCAGACATTAAGGCAATTAATGTCCCTTCTGATACGGTATCACCCACAGCAATTTTCAATTCTGCTAAGGTGCCAGCAAAAGGTGCTGGAATATCCATGGTCGCTTTATCGCTTTCAACCGTAATAATCGATGCTTCTTTTTCAAGAAAATCACCCACTGCCGCACAAATTTCAATAACTTGTACTGCATCAGTATCGATATTAGGAACCAAAATTTCTTTTAAATCAGCCATTCCAAATTCCTCTTACGCGAACTGTGGGTTGATCTTGTCAGCATCGATGCCATAGTCTTTGATGGCTTTAGTCAGCACATCAACAGGCATTTCGTTGCGTTCAACAAGTGATTTCAACGCCGCAATAACAATGAACTTAGCATCCACTTCAAAGTGATGACGTAAGTTAGCGCGGCTATCACTACGACCAAAACCATCAGTACCCAGTACTTTATAGTCAGTCGGAATGTAAGCACGTAATTGCTCACCGTATATTTTCATATAGTCAGTGGCCACAATGGCTGGAGCATCCGTTGATAACACTTGGCTGATATACGCTTTCTTAGGCTCAGACGTTGGGTGTAGCATGTTCCAACGCTCTACCGCTTGACCATCACGAGTTAGCTCGTTAAAGCTGGTTACGCTGAATACATCTGCACTTACCCCGAAGTCTTTCGCAAGGGCTTGCGCCGCTTTACGTACTTCTTCAAGAATAGTGCCACAGCCCATAAGCTGTACTTTACCTTTACCACTTCCGGCAACGGTTTCAAGCTTATAGATACCTTTAACGATACCTTCTTCAGCACCTTCTGGCATTTCAGGCTGAACATAGTTTTCGTTCATGGTGGTTAGGTAGTAGAACACATCTTCCTGATCTTCACCGTACATACGACGAATACCATCCTGCACCACAACAGCAATTTCATAACCGTAAGTTGGGTCGTAAGACACACAGTTAGGGATAGTGTTAGCAAGAATATGGCTGTGGCCATCTTGATGCTGTAAACCTTCACCGTTCAATGTTGTACGGCCAGATGTTCCACCCACTAAGAAACCACGTGCGCGCATATCACCTGCGGCCCATGCCATGTCTCCAATACGTTGGAAACCAAACATTGAGTAGTAAATGTAGAAAGGAATTGTTGGCATGTCGTTAACTGAATAACTGGTTGCTGCAGCAACCCAAGATGACATAGCGCCTAATTCGTTAATCCCTTCTTGTAAAACCTGACCGGTTTTATCTTCACGGTAATACGCCACTTGATCAGAATCTTGTGGAATATATTTTTGGCCTTCATGGGCATAAATACCCACTTGACGGAATAATCCTTCCATACCAAAAGTACGTGCTTCATCAGGAATAATTGGCACAATACGCTTACCGATTTGCTTATCTTTCAATAGCGCAGTCAGTACACGTACAAATGACATAGTAGATGAAATTTCGCGACCGTTTGAACCTTTAATGACCGCATCAAAAATCTTTAATGATGGTACTTCAAGCTCTTCAGTGAATTTTTCACGACGTTGTGGTAAGTAGCCTTTTAATGCTTCACGACGTTCATTCAGATACTTCACTTCTTCTGAGTCAGGGCCAGGATGATAGAAAGGAATTTCTTCTAATTTGTCATCAGGGATAGGAATATTAAAACGATCACGGAAGTAACGGATTGCATCTGCGTCCATCTTCTTCACGTTATGGGCAATGTTCTTACCTTCGCCAGCATCACCTAAACCATAACCTTTAACGGTTTTAGCTAAAATAACGGTTGGGCGACCTTTGGTTTTTTGTGCATGATCTAATGCAGCATACATTTTAACTGGATCATGACCACCACGGTTTAAGCGCCAAATGTCATCATCAGACATGTTAGCGACCATAGCGGCAGTTTCTGGGTACTTACCAAAGAAATGCTCACGCGTATACGCGCCGCCTTTGGCTTTACAGTTTTGGTATTCACCGTCTACGGTTTCTTCCATTAACTGTAATAATTTACCGCTCGTATCACGAGCCAATAATGGATCCCAGTAACGACCCCAAATCACTTTAACCACTTCCCAGCCTGCGCCGCGGAACTCGCCTTCTAGCTCTTGAATGATCTTGCCGTTACCACGAACAGGACCATCAAGACGCTGTAGGTTACAGTTAATGATAAATACTAAGTTGTCTAACTCTTCACGCGCAGCTAAACCAATCGCACCTAATGCTTCTGGCTCATCACATTCACCGTCACCTAAGAAACAGTAAACCGTTTGCTCTGAACAATCTTTCAAGCCACGGTCAGTTAAGTACTTTAAGTAACGTGCTTGATAAATCGCTTGAATAGGACCTAAACCCATAGATACCGTAGGGAACTGCCAGTAATTAGGCATTAACTTAGGATGCGGGTATGAAGATAAGCCTTTCCCATCAACTTCTTGACGGAAGTTGTTCATTTGCTCTTCAGTGATACGTCCTTCTAAGAATGAACGCGAGTAAATACCTGGTGCAATATGACCTTGGAAATACACTAAATCGCCACCGTCTTTTTCATTTGGCGCACGGAAAAAGTGGTTAAAACACACATCATAAATCGTGGCACTAGAGGCGAAACTTGAGATATGACCACCTAGTTCTAAGTCTTTCTTAGAACCACGTAATACCATAGCTAAAGCATTCCAACGGATAATGGCGCGAATACGGTGCTCCATCTCCTGGTTGCCTGGCATGTTAGGCTCTTGCCCTGCAGGAATGGTATTAAGGTAAGCGGTTGTCGCATCATACGGTAAATGAGTACCGTTACGACGGGCTTTATCAATCAGTTTCTCTAATAAAAAATGTGCACGTTCAGGCCCTTCTTGCTCTAATACAGCTTGTAAGGCATCAACCCATTCTTGGGTTTCTGATGGGTCTAAATCGAGTAGCATATCTTCAGACATCTCGCAGTCCTTCTCTATATACGGGGTTATATTTCGGCTTATGCTGCTTGTTGACACAGCAAGGGTATAATCTCATTGGTTGTGAACGAGAACTACACGCCGCTCTTTAAACGGCGCAAGCTACGTTGCAACCGACTGTCTTCTTCTCTTACTGACAACATGACTTCTTCGATATAGCTTAAATGCTCGTTCGAAGCTTCACGTGCCGCATCAGGGTCTCGGCGAACAATCGCAGCCAATAAATCTCGGCGGTGATCATTTGCCATAGTAGAGGCTTCTTCACGACGACTCAGAAGCTCTAAATTTTGTGCCACATTTTTATGTAGCACAGGGGTTAAACTTAACACTAAGTGAAGCATTGCCACATTGTGTGACGCTTCAGCCACTGCACGGTAAAAACGTACAATGGCATCTGCTTGTGCTTCAATATTTACGGCGTTTTCAACGTCTAAAATACTGTTTTTAATATTCTGCATATCGGCATCTGTGCCACGTAACGCAGCAAAGTAGGCCATCATGCCTTCAGTGGCGTGACGAAACTCAAGCAAATCGTATTGGCTTTCAGAGTCGTTATGCATTAATTCAACGATAGGATCGGCAAGACTTTGCCAGAGTTGTTCTTTAACGTATGTACCGCCACCTTGACGACGCATCAATAGGCCTTTGGCCTCAAGCTTCTGGATGGCTTCACGTAAAGACGGGCGTGACACTTCAAACTGCACAGCCAGCTCACGCTCAGGAGGTAACTTTTGCCCAGGTTGCAGACTGCCTTCTAGGATCATGCGCTCAAGTTGCTCCATGATCACATCAGAAATTTTTGGCTGATTAATCTTACTGTAAGCCATATGTATGCTTAAACTCCCCAGAATCACCTATTGTCAATTGGTCTTACCAATTTATGTGAGAGCGGGCACTTTAGCAAAACATCTTAATCATGTCTAGCTTATCGCTTAAGCTGATACACCGCCGCTCAGTTTACAGAGCATAAACGAAAAAAACGGGTATGGGGTCAGACCATTTGACAATAACCGGTTAAACATCAAAATCAACCTAACTGACGACCCCAAAAATCGTCAGCACCGACACAAACGTCACTAACAAGGTAAAATTACGCTTACTCAAAGCTAATAAGGCTAGTGTAGGCTGCACACTCACCGGCGCGGGGCCAGCTTCTGGCAAAGATTCCGCACTTAATGCGGTTTCCGTTACCACGATTTTAGCGCTACAACGGGCATCAAATGCGCGTTTTCGCCACGCATTTAGCCCTTGAGTAAATTGACCACTCAACACATATCCAAAACTGAAAATTCGGCTAGGCAACCAATCAAACAAACGTTGTAAGTGATCGATTAAAGGCAAAGAGAGGTTTTGTTTGATGTTTAAATCATAATAAAAGCGAATACTGCAATACAACACGGCACCAACAGGACCAAAACACACCAAAAACAATGCCACTGCACCGTAATAGCGGTAATTTATCCAGGCCACGCTTTGACCAACTTTAATGCCTAAGTCACGTTCATCAACGGCATCAATACATTCGCCGCAATCTAGCTCGCCAGCATAACGATAACAAGCTTGCACATCGCCTCGACAAGCGGCCTGAACATACTTTTTAAATGTATCGCGTAAATCCTGATGGCTAAAGCAAACTAACGCCACCACCACCCATAACAACAAACTGGGAATATCAAATAATAATCCGCTAATTAATAGACCCACACCAAAAACAACAAAAGAAGGTAAAATCACCGCAATCGCCATAGCCACATCGGTTGTTAATGATTTTTTATCCCAAAATTGCTTATGGTAACGCATCATCAATTTGTCAAACTGCCAATTCACTGGCAATAACTTTAATCGTTCCACTAAAATGGCGATGAGCAATGAAAATAATGCCATGGTTTATCCTTAAGCCTTAAAATAAATGTGTGCGGCAAACTCGCTGCAAAAAACAACCGTGTAAGATCAAACAACCCTCAACAAATCGCATCTCGATAACGTCGCCAATCAAAGCTTTCACCCGGATCGGTTTTTCTAATAGGGGCGATATCACAATGGCCAACAATCCGCGTAGAGTTAATCATAGGGTATTGCGCCATAATCTCCAATGTAAGTTCAGTCAGCTGCTGATATTGTGCATCGGTATAGGCCACAAAATCAGTGCCTTCTAACTCAATTCCTATGGCAAAATCATTACAATTTTCTCGCCCTTGAAACTGCGATACTCCCGCATGCCAGGCTCTATCATCACAACTGACATATTGCACAATCTCACCATCACGGCGGATTAAAAAATGAGCCGAAACCTGTAACCCGTTTAATTCACTAAAGCTGTCATCGGCTTCTAAATCTAAACAGCCTTGAAATAACGCATCAATATGCGGCAATCCAAAACACCCAGCAGGCAAGCTAATATTGTGAATAACCAATAAGCTCACTTCGTTATTAGGCCGAGCATTAAAATGAGGTGAAACACAGCGTCTAGCGCTTGCTAACCAGCCGCAAGATAAACTTGTATGGGTTTTCATATAGTTGAGATCTTAAAACGCATCAAATGTAAGCCATAAATTAACAGCAAAATGGCCTAAATACCATGTTGCCCACACTCACAACCGCGGCAAAGTTATGCTAACCTATCGCCATACACACAACCTTTAACCTGTGATAGTAAAACACACAGGTAATTTTGTCGTCGCAAGGATTTAGCTTATGTTAGAAAATGATATCCGTCATGCAGTGAAAACCGCATTAAATGAAGATTTAGGCTACAACGAGCACCAAAGTATTGAACAAATGCTTAAGGCTGATATTACTGCACAACTGATCCCCGCCGATAAACATGTTGAGGGCAGCCTGATTACCCGTGAAGAAGGGGTATTTTGTGGCAAAGCCTGGGCAGAGCAAGTCTTTAATCAACTGGGTGGTGAAGTGGCTTTGCATTGGCACGTAGACGATGGTGATTTAGTGGTGCCAAATCAGGTGCTATGTGAACTATCAGGCCCAGCTCGCGCCATTCTCACCGGCGAGCGCACCGCAATGAACTTCATTCAAACCCTATCAGGTGTTGCCACATTAACTAAGCTGTATGTTAATAAGTTAGCCGGCACTCACACCCGTTTACTCGATACCCGTAAAACCATCCCAGGGTTACGTACGGCGCAAAAATATGCGGTAACCTGCGGTGGCGGCAAAAACCACCGTATTGGGTTATATGATGCCTTTTTAATCAAAGAAAACCACATCATGGCCTGTGGCGGCATAAGCCAAGCCATCGAGGCTGCACGTCAACTTCATCATGATAAACCGGTAGAGGTAGAGGTGGAGTCCATCGCAGAATTAACCCAAGCGTTAGAGGGCGGCAGCGACATCGTAATGCTAGATAACTTTGATATCACCATGATGATTGAAGCAGTAGCATTAAACCAAACCTTTAAAGCCACAGGTAAAGGAGCAAAATTGGAAGTGTCAGGTAACGTCACCTTAGACACCCTTGCCGATTTTGCGAAAACGGGTGTTGACTATATTTCAGTGGGTGCATTAACCAAGCATGTTAAAGCGCTCGATTTATCGTTAAGACTAAAAGCCTAAGCGCAATATTAACGTCGAGGCTCTGATGATTGAGCCTCTATGTTTTCATTCTCAATCACATCTGATCGCGCCAGATTTATGACCTCAACACCCTCAGTGTCAAAAAAATGATTGACCAACAAGCAGTTGTCAAAAAAATGTTATAGCGTTTTGTAACAAAAATCGCCAAGTATAGAATATTTAATCATTTATTTTACCTTTGTATGATAAAAGTATTCCATTTTTAGTAACTTTATACTAACGTTTACACAGGCGAATGGCCTTTCGGCCAGAACTTGTATCATTACTTAGGTAATTGAACACGCCAAAACATTTTTTGTGATGCCGCGACGTTTATCGTTCAAGTGCTGCAAAACGGTGTTTTGGGTATCAACCACTTTAGCAATATACAACTCAGCCGAAATGTCATTAAGTTGGTTAAATGTAATGTCTGCCACTTTAGTGAGTTAGCCAATAATCACACTAATACGGCAAAGGCTTAAAAGCCTGCAAGATATGAATAACTCAACTACACTGATAACACGATAAAAAACTGGCTCGTTTCAATAAATGAAACAGATCAATAATAGTTACTAACATGTGCTCGTAAGGCTTCGGCAATGATGGATGCCACTGACACTGCAACAAGCGCGATGGTTTAATGACCTTGCGACCCGACCTGCAGTTCAGCACCTAGGATTGGATAGGCCCAAACACATTTACGGAGAGAAAAAATGAAAAGCATTAACCAAATTAAAAACGCTAAGGGTTTCACCCTTATTGAATTAATGATCGTAGTCGCGATCATCGGTATTTTGGCAGCGGTGGCTTTACCTGCTTATCGCGACTATGTTGCTGCAGCTCATGGTGGCGCAGCTATGAAAGGTGTAAGTGCTTATACATCTAAAGCTGTTGCTTGTGTGCAATCAGGTGTAGGTTGTGCATCTATAGCCGACGATGGTACAAATGTTGCTGAATTAACGGTTAGCGCTGGTTGGGCTGAAGAGAAGGGTGGTACATTAGCCTATACAGATAAAACATGTGTTATAACTGCAACAGTAACGAATGCAGGCATAGTTTCATATAAGGCAACAGTTGATGCCGCTGCAGCTACTGGTGCAACTACAGCGAAACAATGTGCTGATGGTGCAGGTAAAAATGTAACATTCTAATATATTTAAGATTTAATACAACGCCAAGGATATAGCTTTATTCTTGGCGTTTTTCACTACAGTGTTTAAAAACTACTAGTTAATTCCTTCACTAGGAAAGTTATGCCTAATAATGGTTTGCATCTCGGTTTATCCACTCTTTTTCTTCGCAAAAGTTTACTTAGTGAAGAGCAAACCTCATCTGCAATTCTTGAGTCGAGAAAGTCCAAAAATGCGTTAGTTACCACTATAATCAAATTAAAGTTACTGTCTGCGAGAGAAATTGCCGAACTTTGCTATGAAGAATATGGTACGCCCCTCCTAGATTTAAATGAATTTGATGTATCATCAATTGCTGAAGAGTTGCTCAATAAAAAACTCATTGAAAAACACCGCTGCCTCCCTTTATTCAAACGCGGTAATCGCTTATACATTGCCACCTCTGATCCAACTAACATCAACGCTTTAGAAGATTTTCAATTCAGTTTAGGGTTGCATGCTGAAGCCATTTTGGTTGAAGATGATAAACTTCAAAAAATATTAGAAAAACTCAGTGAAGAAGATATTTCCGGTTTAGATCTGTCAGGGGTTGATTCAGATGCGCTCGCGAATATGGAGGTTGCTGACACTGAACGCAAAGATGAAATATCAGGTGATAGTAGTGATGATGCACCGATTGTTATTTACATCAATAAAATTCTTACCGATGCCATTCGTAAAGGCGCGTCAGATCTGCATTTTGAACCCTATGAAAAGCGCTATCGCATTCGTTTTCGTATTGATGGTATTCTCCATGAAGTTTCAGAGCCGCCAGTAAACCTAGGCGGTAGAATATCGGCACGTTTGAAGGTGATGTCAAAGCTGGATATTGCTGAACGGCGTGTGCCGCAAGATGGCCGCATTAAAATGAAGCTATCGCGCACTAAATCGATTGATTTTCGTGTCAGTACCTTGCCCACCATCTGGGGCGAAAAAATTGTAATGCGTATCTTGGACTCTTCCTCAGCGCAACTCGGTATTGAAAAGCTCGGCTATGAAGATGATCAGCGCCAGCTATATGAGGAAATGCTCGCCAAACCCCAAGGCATGATTTTGGTAACAGGACCTACAGGTTCGGGGAAAACCGTATCCTTATATACAGGTTTAAATATTCTTAATACTGAAGAGCGCAATATCTCCACTGCCGAGGACCCAGTAGAGATTAACCTCGAGGGTGTTAATCAGGTTCATATTAATTTAAAAGCCGGTTTAACCTTCGCGTCAGCGCTACGCTCATTTTTACGTCAAGACCCTGATGTGGTGATGGTCGGTGAAATACGTGATTTAGAAACCGCCGAAATTGCCATTAAAGCGGCGCAAACCGGTCACTTAGTGTTATCCACCTTACACACTAACTCCGCCGCAGAAACCTTAACCCGCTTACTTAATATGGGCGTACCCGGTTATAACATTGCCAGCTCGGTCAATTTAATTATTGCCCAGCGTTTAGCAAGAAGGCTTTGTCCTGCCTGTAAACAACCCGAAGATGTGCCACCTGCAGAACTGTTGCGACTTGGCTTTAACCAGCAAAACATCGATGAAGGCTTCACTGTTTATAAGCCTTGCGGCTGTGATTTATGCTCTGGTGGCTATAAAGGACGAGTAGGTATTTATGAAGTGATGAAAATTACCGATGAAATTGCCCGTACTATTATGGAAAGCGGCAATTCATTGCAAATTGCCCAGCAAGCTAAACAAGAGGGGATGCGGGATTTACGCCAATCAGGTTTACTAAAGGTGGTTCATGGCGTCACCAGTATCGCTGAAGTTAATCGTGTTACCAGCTTCAATTAGCTAAAACGTTGACATTGGAAATATCGACTTAGATATTTACTCACAATTCGTTTACAATTAATCACAACAAAAATAAATATAATTTCAAGGAATCGCTTTATGGCCACAGCGACAGTGAAAAGAAAAACGTCAAGAAAAAGCAAGGACGTAAAGCATCAGCCTAAAGTATTTAATTTTGAGTGGAAAGGCCTCAACCGTGATGGTCAAAAAACTGCGGGAGAGCTTCGTGGTGCCACAATAGCTGAAATAAGAAGCATTTTAAAAGCCCAAGGCGTTAATCCTAAAAGCGTCCGTAAAAAAGCCGCACCATTATTTAAAACCGAAAAAAAGATCACCGCAATGGACATTGCTATGATCACTCGCCAAATTGCAACAATGCTAGCCGCTGGTGTTCCACTTGTTACAACAATAGAACTTTTGGGGAGAGGCCATGAAAAAGCAAAGGTCAGAGAGCTATTAGGCAGTATTTTATCAGATGTGCAGTCTGGTATACCTTTATCAGATGCTTTAAGGCCACATAGACGTTATTTTGATGACCTATACGTCGATTTAGTCGCTGCTGGCGAACATTCAGGATCATTGGATGCGGTATTTGATCGTATCGCAACCTACCGTGAAAAATCCGAAGCATTAAAGTCTAAAATTAAAAAAGCCATGTTTTATCCTGCTGCGGTTGTGATTGTAGCAATTGCAGTTACCACTCTTCTATTGCTTTTTGTGGTCCCACAGTTTGAAGAAATATTTCATGGCTTTGGCGCCGAATTACCCGCTTTTACCCAATTTGTATTAGGTATTTCACGTGCATTACAATCTTCCTGGTATTATATTTTCGCTATGATATTTGCGGCAATATTTCTGTTTGTGCGAGCACATCGCAATTCACAAGTTGTTAGAGATCAAGTCGATACACTTATTCTAAAAATTCCTGCTATTGGTGACATTCTCCATAAAGGTGCTATGGCGCGTTTTGCTCGTACATTAGCAACCACATTCGCCGCAGGTGTTCCGTTAATTGATGGTCTAGAATCCGCAGCTGGCGCTTCCGGTAATGCGGTGTATCGCAATGCATTAATTAAAGTCCGTCAAGAAGTGATGTCTGGTATGCAAATGAACGTAGCCATGCGCACAACGGGTTTATTCCCTGACATGCTCATTCAAATGGTGATGATTGGTGAAGAATCCGGTGGCTTAGACGAAATGTTGAATAAAGTGGCCAATATTTATGAGATGCAAGTAGATGATGCCGTCGATGCATTATCGAGTTTAATTGAACCGATTATGATGGTCGTTATCGGCACCGTTGTAGGCGGCTTAATTGTCGCTATGTACTTACCTATCTTCCAAATGGGTAAAGTAGTTGGTTAATTTAAAATCTATCTTTCAAAAATAATAAGAAAAATCATGTCTGAATTTATCTCTACCTTTATTACCACAATGAGCCAATACCCTTGGCTCTTTGTTGCTATTAGCTTTATCTTTGCCGCTACCATTGGCAGCTTTCTGAATGTGGTGATTCACCGCTTACCCGTGATGATGAAACGCGAGTGGCAAAGTGAATGTAACTATTACTTAAATGAATATCATCCGGATATTGTCAAACAAGTCGGTGAAAAAAGACTCGCTAAACCGATTGATGCTTTTCCCGAAAAGTACAATTTAATGGTCCCTGGTTCTGCCTGCCCCAAATGTAAAACTGACATTAAGCCTTGGCACAATTTACCTGTACTGGGTTGGTTAATGCTTAAAGGGCAATGCGCCAGTTGTCATACCAAGATTTCTGCTCGTTATCCTATTGTTGAATTAACAACCGGATTATTGGTTGCGACATTAGCCTTTTACTTTGGCCCTACTACCCAGTTTATCTTCGCGTCCATACTGACGTTTTTTCTTGTCGCCTTAACCGGCATCGACCTAGATGAAATGCTATTACCGGATCAATTAACTTTACCTTTGCTATGGCTTGGTTTAATCATCAACCTCCAAGGCGTGTTTGCAAGCCCTACCGATGCATTAATTGGCGCTGTGGCAGGCTATTTAAGTTTATGGTCAGTGTTTTGGCTATTCAAGCTAGCTACCGGCAAAGAAGGCATGGGCTATGGTGATTTTAAACTGATGGCGGTGTTTGGTGCCTGGTTAGGCTGGCAAATGCTACCTATGATTATTCTTTTATCATCTTTAGTAGGGGCCATTATTGGTATCGCCATGATTGCCACTAAAAAGCTTCACGCAGGCAAACCCATTCCTTTTGGGCCTTATATCGCGGTTGCTGGCTGGATAGCATTAATATGGGGACAAGAAATTATTAATTGGTACCTCAGCACCTTAGTATAAGGCACTACTGACATGGCTAAATTCATTGTTGGATTAACTGGCGGTATTGGTAGCGGCAAAACCACAGTGGCCAATTTGTTTGCTGAGCTTGGCATAACCTTAGTTGATGCCGATATCGTAGCAAGAGAAGTGGTTGCAAAAGGCTCTGAGGGCTTAACACGGATTATCGAACACTTTGGCGCGGATGTTTGCCAAATCGATGGTAGCCTAAATCGAATTGCATTGCGTGAGATTATTTTTAACCAGCCACATCAACGTGATTGGTTAAATAACTTATTACACCCGATGATCCGCAATACCATGCTAAAACAAGTTCAGCAGGCCGATTCAGCTTATGTAATTATGGTTGTTCCCTTGCTATTTGAAAATGGCTTAGATAAGTTAGTCAATACAACTTTGGTGGTGGACGTAGATCCTAAGTTGCAAATTTCAAGGACGAGTGAACGTGATAAGGTGGCATCAACTCAAGTTGAACAAATCATATTGAGCCAAATGCCACGTGATCAACGATTATCAAAAGCTGATGATATCATCGATAATCAAGGTCAATTAAATGCGTTACGAAGCAAAGTGGCTTCGTTACATCATAAATACTTGGAATTAGCGAAAACACCAAACTGACATGACCGACTTAATATACGAACAGCCCTTAAATGAAAAAATTCGTAGTTATTTACGGTTAGAGTACCTGTCGACGCAATTGCAAAATAATCTGACTCAAGATCATCAGCATCGTTGTTTTTACCCGTTGTTTTCACTTTGTGAATTAACCGACAGGTGTGATTATCGATCTGATGTACTCAAAGACCTTGATCGAAATATAGCGCTATTATCCAAATGGCTTGAGCTACCACATGTAGACAAACTGCAAATTAATGACATTATTAATCGTTTGGCTCAAGCTAAAGCGCCATTACAAATGCCGGATAGAATTGGCATTCATCTAAAAAAAGATAAGTTTATTTCAGCGTTGCGCCAACGTTTCGGTATGCCTGGAGCGTGCTGTAACTTTGACCTACCGCAACTGCACTTTTGGCTAGGTAAACCCTGGAAAGAAAGACAGTTAGATCTACAATGTTGGATAGACCAATATCAACCACTGCTTACCCCAATCAGTTTATTACTCGAGTTAATCCGCAACACAGCAGATTTTACGCCTGCAGATGCAAAAGCCGGTTTTTATCAGGGCGACAGTGCGCAGGCTTTATCGTTAATCCGAGTAAAAATTGATACATCTCAAGGTTGTTATCCAACAATCAGCGGACATAGAAATCGATATGCCATCCACTTTGTGGATTTTGAACAACAACGCCACACAGACAAAACAATTCAATTCCTTCTGGCTACTTGCACCTAAACCTTTTAAGATCGGTTAATGCTATTATTTACCGTGCAAGAAGAAACTTATGCCTATTACCGTTAATTGCCCCATCTGCAAAACTCAAGTGAATTGGGTTGCTGAAGCCAAATTCAAACCATTTTGTAGCGAGCGCTGTAAGCTGATCGATTTAGGTGATTGGGCTGATGAGAAACATGCCATCCCAGTGAAAACGCCATTAGACCCAGATATGTATGATGACTTAGGTTACGACGATTTAGGATTAAACGAATCTGCATTTTTTAAACAAGATTAGTTTTCAACTGGGATAATTCGGAATTTATTATGCAAAAGCGTGTTCATGTCGCCGTAGGTGTCATCATTAATCAAGATAAGCATATTTTATTAGCTAAAAGGCACGGACACCTTCACCAAGGAGGAAAATGGGAATTTCCTGGTGGTAAAGTGGAAGCGAATGAAACAGTGACAGAGGCGTTAATCAGAGAGCTAAAAGAAGAAGTCAATTTAGATGTTACAGCTTCAAGTCCATTTATGGATATTAGCCATGACTACCCAGATAAGCATGTGCGTTTAGATATTCATTTAGTAAAAGATTTTTCCAATGAAGCCCTCGGCTTAGAAAATCAACAAATACGTTGGGTCCCCATTTATAACCTAGCAGAATTTGATTTTCCTGAAGCCAATAAACCTATTGTCGATAAGATTTTAGCTGAGCTAGGCTAGAATTATGCGTAAGATATTATCTAGTCCTTAGATAAGTCTCCAATGTATCAACTTATCTCAGGACTGGACATAATTAGTAATCTATAAACAACCCTCTTGAAGAGCCTTCTACGCAGAAACCGATATCGACAGCTTGTTACCTTGGAACTTTAAAAGCTAGGTGTAGTTGCCTAGACATTTACCCTGGAAATGACCTACTCTCACATGGGCATATCGGCCACACTACTTTTATGCTCAAATTTCAGATGTAAAAAAGCCCGTTACGTTAGCAATGGGCTTGATACTCTCTTTACGAGAAATTCGGCGCCTGAAAATGACCTACTCTCACGTGGGCATATCGGCCACACTACTTTTATGCTCAAGTTTCGGATGTAAAAAAGCCCGTTACGTTAGTAACGGACTTGATACTCTCTTTAAGAGAAATTTGGCACCTGGAAATGACCTACTCTCACGTGGGCATATCGGCCACACGACTTTTATGCTCAAGTTTCGGATGTAAAAAAGCCCGTTACGTTAGTAACGGGCTTGATACTCTCATTACGAGAAATTAGGCGCCTGGAAATGATACCACAGCTCTATGGTTTCCAGACAAATTTGGTTATCTAACGTCATTCGACATTAAATAATAATTCGGAAAGCTGATGCACGTTATCTTTCAAACGTCGCTTCTTTTGAGTTCAACACTATTTAAGCGCTTTATTCTAATACTAAGTGCGTATCAGTAAAACCCATCTGGGTTGTATGGTTAAGCCTCACGGGTCATTAGTACAAGTTAGCTCAAC
>NZ_BMOT01000008.1 GCF_014647215.1 Shewanella aestuarii | reverse complement strand
TACCGCATTAACGCGCCTAGTATTGAAAACACGGTGAAGCTCTGAAACACGTATCTTCAAGTTGTTTAGGTATATAACCTATTGAAAAATTAAAAATGCGATCGTTAGCACTTAGATGTTGCAGCGTTAAACTACAATGATAATTAAAGCGCATGGTCAATAAAAAATCCGACATCATCACTGACATCGGATTTTAATTGTTAACTTGCGTGTTGCCTGGGCATCAATCTAAGGTGCGACTTTCTCAACACGTTTTACCCAGCCATCAGGACCTTGCAGATTTCCTTTTTGGATATCCGTAAATACCTTGTAGATTTTTTTGATGTTCGGGCCAACTTTACCATCACCAACAGTCAATACACGGTGATCTTCAAAAATATAAGATGTCACCGGAGAAACCACAGCTGCCGTGCCAAAACCACCCGCTTCAACAATCTCACCTGACTCAATGTCAGCAATAAATTGATCTAGCATGACGGTTTCTTGGCGAACTTCACAACCCAATAACTCACCCAATTCAAGGATCGATTGTGAGGTAATAGACTTTAAAATGGTGTCAGTAAATTTAGGAATAATGACAGTACCATCTTTTAAAATATGGAAGTGGTTCATTGCCCCCACTTCTTCAATTTGCTTATTGTTCGCATCAAGATACAGCACCTGAGCTGCACCATATTCCGCTGCCGCTTTGCCCGCACGAAGTGACGCAGCATAATTCCCCGATGCTTTTGAGGCACCCGTTCCACCAGATACTGCACGATGGAATTTGGTAGTAATAAGCAAGCGAATACCATCATTCACTCCCGCTGCATAATAAGCGCCTGACGGGCTTAATATGACGCAAAAAGTGTACTGTTGACTAGGGCTGACAGATAAACGGTCTTCGGTAGCAAAAATGAACGGACGAATATATAAACATGCCCCCTCTTGCATCGGGAACCATTTTCTATCGACATCAATTAGGCTATTAATCGCCTTTAATTGAGTTTGCTCATCAATATTCGGAATACAGACAATATCGGCAGACCTATTCATACGTTCGGCATTTTTGTTCAGACGGAAAGTATAAATCTCACCATCTTCATGCATAAAGGCTTTCGCACCTTCAAAAATGGATTGGCCATAATGTAGGGTCATTGCCCCTGGCGCCATTTCAAAAGGACCATAAGGCACAATGCGCGGATCACACCATTGGCCGTCACGGTAATCCATCAAAAACATATGGTCGGTACGTAATTTACCAAAACCAACATTACCTTCGGGAGTGAACTGCTCAGTGCGGCGCTCTGACGCGGGTTTTAAATTATATTTTATATCCATTGCATACCACCTTAAAAACTGAGCTTGAAGACTATGGAGAGCGGTAAATAAAGTCAAGTTTACTGTCTCGTTAGTTGCGCAGATTACGTCAATTGAACGTAACAAGCATCAGTATTTTTTTTCAATTTTGTCAAGTAACCACTGACACTGAACAAGAAATTCATTCAACAAAAAACAGCCATACAAGTAAAGTGACCGTAAACTGAGTGGATGACTATTCTATAACGGCAGCAACCACCGACACTTCAACTAAATATTCAGGTTCTGCAATTGCAGCTTGAACACACGCTCTGGCAGGAGCATGACCTGATGCTAACCAATTATCCCATACCGAGTTCATCGCATCATAATCTTGCATATCTTTGAGGTAAATAGTGGCCGATAAGATATGATTGCGTCCACTGCCGGCTTGTACAAGCAAGGCATCGGCTTCGGCGAGCATAGTTTGGGTTTGGGTGGTGATATCAGCAAACTTATCCGTCGCCACTTGGCCACATAAATACACGGTCTTATTGTGAATAACGATACTGCTCATGCGTTGATTTACATCTATTCGGGTGATCATCTTCTCTGTCGTCGCCATCATTATTGTTTATTCGGACATAAAAAGTATCACGAACTTCGACTTTTTCGCTATAGAGGATAGGTGAATCTAAGTTGATTTTATTGCGTGATCTGAGGGTGATTGATAAAACAGAAGTACAAACAGCAAAATAGTATTAAATTTGGTTTATTTTTTGCCCACTTAGCGATAAAGACTATTCTACAAGGCCTTGTCACTGCTAGAATCGGGGTTCCATCCAGAAACCATTAGGACTCCCCATGAGCCTTGAATTATTGTCCCAACTGGAAACCAAAATCCAGGCAACTCTTGAAAATATTGAGCTACTAAAAATGGAGCTTGAAGAAGAGAAGCAAAAAAGCGCTGCACTTACAGAAAAAAACCAACAATTAGAGCAAGACCTAAACTCATGGAGTGATAAGGTCAACGGCCTTGTTGGTTTATTGAATAGCGAAATCTAATCTGCATTACCCATGCTAAACTGCTTGATGATGTTGTTGTGATTCAATCAGCGCATTGAGTTCTAAAATAGCCTGCTTTACTTTCGGCAGGCTTTTTTTCGGCAACAAAAAACGCCCTCGATTAAATTCTAATCGGCCTAGGTCTTTTACCCAAACCACACCACAGAGAAATATTCTAGCGTGCTTCACTATTAATTTAGGAGCATAAACGGGGAACATTCTCATAAAGCCTCCTGTTTAATCACTTATTGTTATGATGATCAGTGGTCATATATTTCACCTCATTCCTCCAGATGTACTTCATCAATAAGCTGAGAAAATCTGTTGATATAAGTGTTACATTCTAGACACAAAATATTTGACTATAAAACACCCAATAAGTTGCATCATGTTCAGTATTTTTTAGGCAAAAGTTTAGTCACATGAACAAAACCAAAAGCGACAAAAAAATGTCACTTGCCATTTTTTTGACACATTGATAATATCTTTCACGTTACTCAGGGTATAAAGAGCTATTTAGCTCGACACCGTATCGCTTTTACAGCATACGGTTTTTTTTTGGCCCTCATTTATACTCGTGACCTTCTGCAGCAGAATAACCGTTGATCCTTGATCACAGCATGACCTCAACCCAAGCCCAGAAAAACGTCTTACATCAAAAATCAGTTACTCTCAAGTTAAACGCAGTCTAGGTTAATCGTTGCAATGAACCAATCTCGCCGATGTTAAAACTGATTTTTAGCAAATAAAAAAGGAGCCTAAGCTCCTTTATTCATTATGTGTTTACAGCATAAATTACTTTTTATTCATCTCAGCTAAATAATAAGCAATATCAAGTAACTCATCATAAGACTTGATTGAACCCGTTTCAACACGGTACTTTCCATTAACAACTAAAGACGGTACACCGGCAATTTTTGCATTTTTCGCATCACGCGCCATTTTAGACATTTGGGCATTTACCATAAATGAATTGGCTGCTGCATCGAAATCTTTGCCTTCAACGCCGTTAGCAATGAATAACAAACGAATGTCATTTTGGTTAGCAAAGCTTTGCTTTTTCTCATGAATTGCAGAAAATAATGCCGCTTCAATTTTTTCTTCTACTTTCAACTGGTGAGCGATTGCGAATGCGCGCGACATTTCCACACCCATTTCACGGCCGATGAACTCAACATGGGACTGATTAAACGCCACACCTTCTGGCAATGTCTTTTTAATTGTTGGGATCACCGTTTTTGAGAAATTGAAACAGTGACCACAGAAAAATGAGAAAAACTCGGTAATTTCAGGCTTGGCAGAACCTGGGCCGTCATTAATCACTGTGTAGTGCACACCTTCCTGATAATCTGCTGCGGTTGCAGCTAATGGAGTAAATAGTAACGCTGCTGCCATTAATAATGCTTTTTTCATTTTAGTTCCTTTTATGTATCACATTTATTCGTAATGTTTTGAATACGCCATCAACCAATGCAGCTATCTTACCTTTAGCATTGAATAAAATCACAATCTTAAACTGATTGTATTTGTAACAATTTACACCAACCAGTAAAAATTAAGTTTAATTAACCTTCGTAGAGTGCTGTCAATTAAAACAGACTTAGTGGGGCTTCATCGAGTGCCGCTAACTGTTCCTTGAATGCCAAGGTTTGTTGCTCCCAGTATTTGAGATCACCAAACCATGGAAAGTTCATTGGAAATGCAGGATCTTGCCAACGTTTTGCCAACCACGCATTGTAATGCACCATTCTTAATGCGCGCAAAGGTTCAATTAATACCAATTGACGCGGATCAAAATCAGCAAACTCTTGATACCCTTCAAGTAAGGTGTCGAGTTGCAGTATTTGTTGTTGACGATCACCGGTTAACATCATCCAGATATCCTGAACGGCAGGGCCTTGCTTGGCATCATCTAAATCGACAAAACCAGGTCCGTCTGGGGTCCACAAAATATTTCCCGGGTGCAAGTCACCATGCAAGCGAATTGATTTAAATGTCTGTGCCTGCCAGATGGTCGTGGCTTTTTGTAACACTTGTTCGACAACGGTAAAAAAAGAATGCGCCATTGAAGGTGCAACCATTCCACTTTGGCGTAAGTAATTAAGTGGTTCAACGCCTAGCACTTGTGGGTTTAATGCCTCACGGTATCTAAAGGGTTGTTTGGCCGCATATTGATGAATACGCCCAATAAATCGGCCCACAGCCTCAAGTTGGTCAAGATTATCAACTTCAAACGCTCGCCCGCCAATAGAGGCAAATAACGCCATTCGAAAGCCTTTATAATGATGCAATGTTTTACCATCAATAAGTAGCGGGGCGGCAACGGGCACTTCGTTTTCGGCTAACTCAAGCGAATAATCATGCTCTTCTTGGATCTGTTCATCCGTCCAGCGGTGTGGTCGATAAAATTTAACGACATAACGTTTGCCGTCATCACAGCGAAACTGATATACCCGATTTTCATAACTGTTAAGGGCCAGTAAGCCCGTTTCAGGGTAAACACCTATGCTTTCAATCGCATCTAATATCAGATCGGGTGTGAGTGCCTGGTAATGGAATTCCGTTGCTTGTTCGATCATATCATCCGCTTTTTAGGGAATAGAGTCATTATTAAGACTGAATATAGGGCTGTAGTAAGCTATGTAAATACACTAGCACGTCGAATTCATCCTGGCGTTCGGTGCTGATCCAGCAAATATCGCCGTAGAACTCATAATGCAGCCATAACTGACTACCTTCGAAATCCAATAGCCATTGGTGACGATCTGCGCCCCACTGACGTTCACGCACCTGACAATCCAACGCATTGGTTAACGGTTGGGCAAAGTCGGCAAATTGTTCAAAATCAATCTTGGCACTGATCAACAAATTTAAATTGTCGCTATCTAAAGTAGCAGAGAGTAACTTCATTTTTATGCTCAATTAACTACTACAGGACATGATCAAACCTTGTCCCCACTCGGGTGGACGTTGGGCAAAATCTTCCATGGTAGGGTGTTCATTAAAAGGTTGACGTAATAACTGATGTAATTGTTCTAGCTTACTATTATCACCTTGCTCATCAATCGCGACAATCGCTTGCTGAGCTAAGTAATTACGTAAAATATATTTGGGATTAACTGCATTTCTATTTTGCTGCCAAGCGGATACATCAGCCACTTTACCCACACGCAGTTGGTATCTGGCAAACCACTCATCAAATTTAGCCACATCAAGCATGTCATCTCGCAAACTCGATTTTTGACTACTGACATCAAGTTCACCAATGCGACGTAAACTGTTGGTGTAGTCTAGTTGATTGGTTTCAAGCAAGGTAGTGAACTCGTCCACTAAATGTAAATCTTGCTTTTGCTGCTCAGCTTTAGCTGCAGCGTTTAACGATGAAGCCTGAGTATACTCAAATTCAGCTAAGCCCAGTTTTTGTCTCATCAACACTAAGTAATGCTCGACTAAATGCCGTTGATATTGATTTAATGCTTGGATCAAGTCATCGGATGCGATGAGCGGCGTGAGGGCTTGAGCGAGTCGCTGCAAATTCCAAAAACCAACACCCGGTTGTTGGCCAAACGCATATCGGCCTTCATGATCAGAATGATTACAAATGAAATCTTCTTTAAACGTGTCTAAGAATGCAAATGGACCAAAATCAAAACTGTCACCCAGAATCGACATATTGTCGGTGTTCATTACTCCGTGTGCAAAACCTATGCTTTGCCAATGGGCAATCATTTTAGCTGTGGCTGCTACAACCTCGTTAAACCATTGGATATAGCCAGCGTTATCGGTCGATAAGTGCGGAAAATGCTGGGTGATGGTAAAGTCCACCAGCTGTTTTAGTTTGGCATTACTGCCCTTTTCGGTATAACTAAAATACTCAAAATGACCAAATCGAATGTGGCTCTTAGCAAGTCTTACCGTAATAGCTGCCGTCTCTTGGCCTTCACGCCATACGGGCAAATCCGATCCTATCACGGCTAATGCTCGGCTGGTCGGTACATTGAGCGCGGCTAGCGCTTCAGAAATCAAAAACTCTCGCACTGCTGATCGCATGACTGCACGACCATCGCCCATACGGGAATAAGGTGTCGGGCCGCCACCTTTTAATGCCACATCCCAAGCATGATCAGGTCCAATCGCTTCCCCTAAAATGATTGAGCGGCCATCGCCAAGCCTGGGGGTATAGCCACCAAATTGATGGCCACTGTATACTTGCGCATAATAGCTTGCCCCCTCTGCTGCATGGTGAGCAGAAAGTTGCATCAATAATGCATCATTAGGTTTGTTCAAGCCAATCAAAGCTGCGGCATCACAGCTCCAACCTAACCAATGCGGATTTGAAATCGGTTGCGGGTAAACCTGACTGTAAAACCCGGTTAGCTGTTCAAAAAAGTCTTGCTTAAAGCGCATGGGAAATATCCTTGTTACAGCTGCTTTAAAAAGTCTTTATCACTAATCAATTGCTGACAGTCAATTTGGTTATTATCTAAGGTTTCGCACTTTTGACCACAGGTAAAATCAACCTGCTCTGTCACTGTGATACCTTGAATACGTACCAAGCCTGAACCTTTCGCCTGACACTGTTCTAACGTATCGTAATAGCCTTTTATTAGATGATGTTGCAAACTTTGATCTGTTTTATCTGTCGCATCAGCAAAGTAAAATAAAGTCCATTCTGGGCTGCGAATACAGCCGCTCAATGACAGGGTAATAAGCAAAAGGCCAATGAATTTAGTAAGTGAGGTGGCGAGCATTTTAATATCCCTTAAGTGACATCGCAGAGGTTGTGCATCACGCAAGTTTAACTCATCTGGGACGCAGAAAAAGCTAATAAAAAAAGCGGACTGATGTCCGCTTTATTCTACTTCAGTTAGCAATATGATACTCGATATTACTGACATCTGTTGATATTTTAAGATTTAGCTTTCGCTAGACGCTCATCTAAATTGGGCTGATTAAGGTTGTGCTTTTAACTTGGCTTTTTCAATCCGACCAATTCGCCCTTCAAACCCTGTTATTGTGCCATCTGACAATTGATGTGCCATAGCATGCTTACAAAGCGCCAGCGCTTTATCAAAATGGCCAACATCATTTAACAAAGTGGTTAAGTGAAGGTGACCCGCCGCTTTCCCATCAGCAAACTGTGACTTATCCTTTTGATATAAATAATCAAATAGCCCTATATACACTTGATGCAACTTAGCACCATATTGACAGTAGTCGGCTTGTTTGCGCATTTTATAGCTGTGGCTAATCACCTGTAAAAGCGCATCAAATTGCGCTTGTTCACCTTCAGCTAACTTGGCCTGTGCAACTATTTTTTTGAACGTATCGCTGGCCCAACTTCCAGGTTTAGTTAAGGTTAATCCTTTTACTGGCTCTGGCTCTGGCTCTGGCTCTGGCTCTGGCTCTGGCTCTGGCTCTGGCTCTGGCTCTGGCTCTGGCTCTGGCTCTGGCTCTGGCTCTGGCTCTGGCTCTGGCTCTGGCTCTGGCTCTGGCTCTGGCTCTGGCAGGGGAGTAACCACTGGTGTAGGCACTGGGTCAATATCTGCAGTAACTGATTTTTCTGCTTCATCTAATGCATTAATTTCTGCATCTGTGCGATTTAGTGGCGTTGATGACTCATTTTCAGACGTCTCTTGCTGCGCGGTTTCTTTGGCGCGATAAAATAAATAGACCCCTATCGCAACTAGAATAATGACTATAATCACTTTCATTCAATGTACCTTATTAAAGCGCGATCAACCGCGTGCTCGTAATTGTGCTCGTTTGCATGTCTTTAGTTATAGCATAAATTCAACGCTGCTTTTTTGAGCATCCAATGTTATTAGTAATCCAATCACCATCCACAAATCAAGTATTTAAAGGATTTAACTGTAACAAAGCATTGAGTTTGTGCTCAGGAGCGCATTTTTTGTGATTTATCGTGTAAATTTGATATTTTCTTGCAGCCCATCACGCCCTTGATTAATCGACTTGTTTAGTATGATGACGCATCTTACACTCTTAATAGTTGAGTAAAGCACTAAGGTATAATATGGCGGTTTCTGAATTGCTTTCGGGAAAGTTACTGTATGAGTTTCGTACCATAAGGGCGATGGTCGAAATATATTGTCGTGCTCACCACCCACTAAAACCCAGCAAAGGTGTGTGTGCGGCTTGTCAGGAGTTTCTCACCTATGCAGAAACCCGACTTGATCGCTGCCCCTATGGTCAAGGAAAACCCACCTGCAATAAATGCCCTGTGCATTGCTATAAACCCCATATGAAACAAAAAGCACGTGAAATCATGCTTTATTCTGGCCCTCGAATGTTATTACCGCACCCAATTATGGCCATTAAACATTTACTAGCAGAACGCCAGCCGGCACCAGGGAAACCGCCTGAAGGTGTCAGCAACCGGCATCTGCGTAAATTAAGCTAATGTTCTAAACGGTTATCTTTACGAGTTTATTAGCTTCAATTATGCATTTTGAGGTAAGATTCGCTTTCAACATTGAGAGTGACAATGACAGAATATAAAGATATTTTTATTCAAGCTTACTGGTGGCTATCTTTACTCGGCGGAGTCCATTGCTTTGGCGTGGCGTTATATATTCGCATTTTTCATCAGACCCCCAGTGCCTCACATAAATCACTGGCTGGCGTGTTTACATTAATTGGTTTTTACTTTTTAACAGGCATTTTCACTAAAGAATCTTCCCCAATACCCATTCACCTGATGTTGACCCTGTGCTATCCCATCTATTTTTTATTGATGCCATTGCTGTATATCTACTGCAAACAAAGTTTGCTTAACGATCAATATCAAGCTAATCATCTAAAGCATTTCAGCCCAGCTTTTGTAATAGCGTCTATCATTAGTACAGCCATATTATTTCACATAGGTATTAATCCTAATGCCAGTGACTTTGGCATTAACTCGCTTGATGATTTAAGTCACATTAATATTTTTGCCCTGGTTTTACCCTGTTTAATTTTATTACAAACGATCATGTATTTTGTGCTGATTTACAAGTTGCTAATTCACACCCATAAGCAAAATGTATGCAATAATCTTTCTGCGGTTATCGATCTCCATTTTCGCTGGATTTGCATTCTCTGCAGCGCCATTTTACTGAATTGGATGCTTCGGCTTGCACTTATCTATCTACCATTTTATTTTGGTGATTCGACATTTTTACTTCCACAACAGGCTATTACCCGTTTAAGCCTTCTGGTCACCATTTATGCCTTAGCCTTTTATGGTTTGCATCAGGTGACTCGCGCGGCTTATTTTAAAGGCTTAACGACCCAAGCCAATGTTCATCTATCAAGTACATTAAATAACAAGCCTATTTTAGATGCAGATGAAATGAGTTATCTGCAAGATGTCATCGCTAGCGATGCCCCTGATAAACAGAAAGATTAAAACAAAAATACAAAGGAACCCCATGCGTATTCATTCTTATATCGGCATGCTCGCTATCATGCTTTCAAGCTCGCTTGCCGTCCCAGTAGAAGCAGCAAGCCCTAAACCGCCACGCACACATGCAATAACCATTGATGATTTTTTTGATATTGGGCAAATGCAAAATGTGGTCATTAGCCCAGATGGTAAACACGCGGTATGGCTTGAAAGTCGTTGGGATAAGGCGCTCGATAAAGCGCAGTCTGATTTATGGTTAATCAACACTCAAGACAAGCAAACCCAGCGTTTAACCTTCAGCCACGAAAATGAATCTAGCCCAGCCTGGAGCCACGACAGTCGCTTTATTTACTTTATGTCGTCTCAACAAAAAGAAGACGCAAAAGCACCATTTAACGGCAAAAACCAGGTGTTTCGCATCGCATTAAGCAACTTTGCTATGCAACCTATTACCGCTGAAGATCTAGGTGTCAACGCATTTCAATTAAGCGCTGACAGTAAGTCACTGTATTTTTTGGGTAACAAACAATCTGTCGATACAGATATTTGGGCCGACTTACGCGCTAGCCATGCTACTCCGCAGTATGCTCATGGTAAACGTAACACTAACCCACTAAAAGTACTGAGTTTAAGCAGTTTTAAGCAACGCACGTTAATTGACGATGATAAAGTGGTGTGGGAATTTAACGTCAATGACAGCGGGAGCAAAATAGCCCGTATCACCACCAGTGATAATGAGCTCATTTTTTTAGAAGGCTGGTCTGACATTGAAATTTTTGATGTTAGCAGTGCAAGTAACACAGTGCTTGATGATCAACTGTGGCGTCAACATGCACCCTCGCCTTATGGCTGGTTGTTAGGCTTAGATTGGCATCAAGATAATCAGCAGTTGGCCTTTCGTATTGATTTTGATGGTTACCCAGGCAAATTATTTATCGCTAATACGCAATTATCAACGCCGATATTAGAAGTGAAAACGGTCGGTAAAACCACCTTGCAGGGCGGTGACATTCAATGGCGTCCTAAAAGTAATGAAATATGCTATCTAGGTGCGCAATTAGCGCGCACCAAACTACTGTGCAGCCAAATCAATAAAGGCAAACTTGGTAATACCCGTAATGTCTTAGCTGGCGATACCGTTGTAGGCAGTTATAGCTTTAATGCATCGGGTAAACAAGTTGCTTTTAGCCACAACAGTTTAACCCATTTTCATGATTTATTTATTGCTGACGCAGACCATAGAAGAAGCCAATTTAAGCGTTTAAGTAACATTAACCCTCAAGTAGATAGCTGGCAATTACCGCAAATATCTGTGGTTAGTTGGCAAGCACCTGATGGCTCAACCGTTGAAGGTATTTTAGAGCTGCCTTATGGTTACAAAGCTGGTAATGGCAAATTGCCTTTAGTCGTGCAACTCCATGGCGGCCCAACGTCAGCCACACCTTATTCATTACAACACCGCTCATATGGACGCGCCACATTTGCCGCCAACGGCTGGGCCTTGTTATCACCTAACTACCGAGGCTCAACAGGCTATGGCGATAAATTCTTAACCGATCTTATCGGTAACGAGCATCAAATTGAGGTTGCCGATATTATGGCTGGGGTTGATAAGCTCATTGCCGATGGCATAGTGGATAACAACAAAATGGCTGTGATGGGATGGAGTAATGGCGGCTATCTGACCAATGCGCTGATCAGCACAACAAATCGATTTAAAGCCGCGAGTTCTGGTGCGGGTGTATTCGATCAACGTCTACAGTGGATGCTTGAAGATACGCCAGGCCATGTACTGAACTTTATGCAAGGCCTCCCCTGGGAGCAACCTGAGGCCTATGATAAAGCCTCATCACTGACCTATGCCGATAAAATTACTACCCCAACCTTGATCCATATTGGCGAAAATGATCATCGAGTGCCAGTGGGTCATGCACAAGGACTTTACCGTAGTTTAAAACACTATTTAAATATACCTGTGGAGCTCATTGTTTATCCTGGTGAAGGGCATGGCTTAAATCATTACCAACACCGCAAAGCTAAAATGGAATGGGACAAACAATGGTTTGAATATTATGTGCTTGCTAAGGAATAAATCTATTTTGTTCGATAATGAAAAAAATGAGTCGATATTGTTAAATTTAAATTCATCTTTAGCAGTACGAAACAACGGCAATATGCTAACTTAGAATAATTCCCATTTATGCTCCATGTTGAGGTATTTATGAACCGTTTATTTGCATTATGCAGCGCAACTATTATTAGCTTATCTTTGCTATTAAGTCCGATAAGTTATGCAGACGACTCCAGTTATAGCAACGCGATTGCTAACTTCCAAAAGGCGCCAGAAACCCAAGCGTTTTTCAATACGGCTTATGGTTATGCGCTATTCCCTACCGTGGGTAAAGGTGGCATTGGTATTGGTGCGGCTTACGGAAAAGGACGGGTATATAAAGGCGGTATGCACACAGGGGACTCAAGCTTAACTCAGGTTTCAATCGGTTTTCAATTAGGCGGCCAAGCATACAGCGAGATTATATTCTTCAAAAATGCTGCAGCCTATAATGACTTTACCAGCGGCAGTTTTGAATTCAGTGCTCAAGCATCAGCTGTCGCCATTAACTTGGGAGCGAGTGCTCAAGTTGGGACTACAGGTAACTCTGCTGGAGCAGGACAAGCTGGCAGTAATCATTCAGCAAAAGCCGTGTATATGAATGGCATGGCCATTTTTACCGCAGCTAAAGGTGGATTGATGTATGAAGCCGCATTAGCTGGGCAATCATTTACCTTTGATGGTAAATAATTCGGCATACTCAACGCAGCCTAGGCGTTAATCCAATCATAATGGCTGCCTCAGGTAGCCATTATGATGGCTTTTACTGGTTTTCAATAGCGTGTTTAGTTCTGACACAGCTACCACCCAAGTTTATACCCACGCCATTTCACTCTAGTTTATTCCTCTATACCCAAAATGAGGTTAGTTTTCAGTGGGAGATGTCTAGCGAAATGAATCCCAACTCTCTCATAAAACAATTTACCCCAAAAAAGTACAGCCTAAGCCAATCCAAAAATCGAGTTTATCCATCCCCTAAATTTATTGTTCATTTGTAGCAGGCTGCATGAAGCATAATGTAGCGCAATGTAAGCGAGGATGCCGAGTGTCAGTAGGCCTTTATTATTTACATTGCAAAAATGTGCGGTCGTGGCATTACGATAAATTCTAATCCACTAGATACTCATTAGTGTTAACCATCTCAAATTTGGGGCTGCGGCGAATAAACTCTCTTAACATAGCTGTATGTGCTGATCCCATCAGGATTAAGACTCTGTCATTTGGGGTCATTTTTATACGATTAAGATTGGAATAAATTTTCATATTTCTAAGGTAGAATTGCGCGGCCTGTTCAGCCCCTTCAAAGCCATCATCAATGCCCACATAAAATAACTTATCAGCATTAGCGTTAAGCATGTAATCAAGCATACTTGGATAGTTTGTCACTTGTAGCTTTTCTAATAATGACAATTGATCATAACGATCATTTAACGCTTTAAGTGTCTTTGAATATTTAAACGGTTCATTGGTCAACATTAAGTAAGTGTCACGATCAATAGCATTTTCTAAATCTGCACTTTGTTCAATAAAATCACCAAGGCTATAGTTATAGCCCATGTGATTATCGATACCGTACACTTTACTAAGATTATTTAATCTAGCGACGTCAAAACCTATCATACTTAACTCGCCATAAGTGGTATCCAACCGTGACGGCGATTTTAAAAAAGCTTGATAAGCTTGATTCATGCCCAGATGGTCTTCAGGCAAAAACTCTAGGCAAACGATTGTTGGTTTAAATCGAGAGATTAATTGAGAAATATGCCTGATTTCAGCATGATTCTGAGCATCATGTTCGTCAAAATCCGTTTTTTGAGCATCACTGGTTTCACCAAAATGAAAACTGCCGATATTTAATACTTTAATTTTGTCCGTTGCCCCCAAAGTTTCATTGCGGCCTGAATCAGCAAGGGATTGATTGAATTCATTACTACAACCGACTACCAATAGAGCATAAAAAACAACCAACAAATTGGTTTTAAAAAAGAAAGAACACGTAAATTTTGCAACCATTGGTAGTCAATCCTGTCGTAAATTATTTATTTGATTAAATTAACAAACATTGGCTCATGAGTACTAGGGTCTGTTGCCCATTTAAGCTGATTTTTACAGCACTTTGTGGGAAAGTTATACAATACAGAGGCTTTGACATGTAGCTGGCCTACATAAAAAGCCGATAACGTAGTAGAAATTAACCACAAAGGCTGCCAGAAGGGTTCGGCTAGAATTTACACGTTTATTTTTGGAGACTAGGAGGATTGGAGGCATTTAAGCCATAACAACATGCTGTTAGTGAAGGCGATGTGACGATACCACGCAATAACCATCCGTTATCGCAATGCTGTGACATCCCGATAACGGAATGTCACAGTGACACGGGTTATTGACCGGCCATCAGACCGATGAAAAAGGGAAATATTTTGCTCTAGAAGAGCAGCTTATTAACACATTCCCCTGTTCACTAAATCATTTAACCAAGCTTAAAATCGCTGATTATATGACATCCAATATGAACGACCGATAATGTCATAAATACTGCCGTTATAACCGCCGTACGCATCAAACCTTGGTTGTTCATCTGTAAGGTTGTTGATACCCGCTGAAACGGTACTGTTCCATGACGTCGCATAAGAATAGCTCAAGGTATGATAGATCAAAGAATCTATCTCATAACCTGAACCATCATCATTAATATCGGTAGTTGACTGATTATCCACATAGTCAGCTTGATAATAGACACTATGATCGCCGACCAAGTAGTTTGCTGAAAAGTTAACTCGATCATCTGGATAGTCTTGGGTGCCACTCCAGTTGCGTGAAATCGTTTGTACTCCGGCTTCAGGACTAGAATCTGTGTATTTTAAATAGTGAGACCAAGCAAGACCTAGCTTAAATTCACCCACTTCTGAGTCAAAAGTCGCTGCGAACTTAGTATCAAGTCCTTGACGCTCACTTAAGCCAATGTTTTGCAATACATTCGTCATCGCCGTTAACTTGCCAGCACCATTTTGCGATATGGAAGTACCAGGATAAATGGCGCTCACATCAGGACGTGGTTGCCCAGCATCATCGGCAGATTTCCACAATTCAGCTTGAGTGCGAGTAATTTCACTGTTGTTTAATGAGCCAATCAGTCCTGTCGTTTCTAGTGACCAATAATCCATCGTCATATTAAAACTATCAGCAATATCCCACACCATGCCGAAGTTATAACTTTCTGACTCTTCAGGCCCTAAGTTCTCGTTACGTTCAATAGACACGGGTACGTTATCGACGATATTACAACCATCGATCCCCAAACCATCTTCATAACACTTAAGGTAGTTGGTCACATTGTTATAGCCAACACTGGTTGACTGATTAAGATCTTCTAAGGTTGGTGCTCTAAAGCCTGTTCCCCACGACGCTCTTAACAATAAAGGTTCTAATACGTTGTATCGTAGCGAGACTTGCGGATTAAAGGTGCCACCAAAGTCAGAGTATTCATCGTAACGTGCTGCAAGGTTAACTTCTAGGTTATCAAGAACGGGGAAAACCATTTCCATAAATACCGCTTTCACATCACGATCACCACTACCACCCGCGCCACCACTGCCCCCGGCAATCAAACCCGCTTCATCTAACGCATCAACTTGAGAGTCTAACGCCTCCTCACGGTATGAAGCACCAAGATATAAACCTGTAGCTCCCCCTGAAAGTTCAAATAGTTCGAAGCTCAAACCACCATCGATCTCTAAGGCACTGCTGGTTAAACGCGCGTCAGAGTTAGCCGTCGCACCACCTGGCATTTTTGAATTAGGATCGCGTGGATCCCAGCCGTCGAAACTATTGGTGTCATCATTCCATGCTCCAACCAAATCAGTGGTTGCACCTTTTAATTGGTATCCCGTTCCCCACTTAAATACATCATATTTGTTATATGACACAGAGGTATTCCAATCAAAGCTGTCTGTAGTGCCGTCTAGCCCAACTAGAAAATCATAAATGTTGTCTGTACTCTCACGAACACGATTACCCGCAGTATCAAAGCGATATAGCATGGCACCACCTTCAGGAACAGCACGTAGGTCTAGTCCAGCAGAAGTCGTGTATGCTGGCATTGCTTGTGGGAATACGATATACCCAGGAATAGGAGCAGATACATCCGTCGTTGTGTTTGATGCCCAGTAAGCACGAGCTGTTAATTGAATATCATCGCTAAAGTCATAATTGTAGTTAATCAATGTAGAGGTGCGCTCTTGATCAACATCATTATACGCGGCCTTAGTGTAGTCGTAGGCACAAGAGGTCTCACCGCCGTAGTTACTGTCATTTAGCGGTCCGGTGAAATTATCACCATAGACATCTTTACAATCTAATCCTGCATTAGTAAACGGTGTTTGATACTCCCAACCTCCGTTAGGCCCCATATCGATAGTACGGCCAGTTTGACTTAAGCCAATCCAACTTCTGAAATCAGTCGGGTCTTCGCCATCTTTGACATGTGCCGCGGTATAAGGGCGATCAGCAAATAAAATGCCTGACTTTTTGAAATGCTCAATAGTGAACATCAAATGGCCTTTGTCAGAGCTTAAGCCTCCCGTAAATGATGCAGAGTGATTGTCTCCACCGCCTTCAGCATCAGGCTCCTCTGCACGTAATTTAACTTCTACGCCTTCAAAGTCTTTCTTCAAAATAATGTTAATAACACCGGCTATTGCATCGGTACCGTAAATGGCTGATGCCCCATCCGATAAAATCTCAATACGCTCAACGGCGGCAGTTGGAATGGTATTAATATTCGTCGCACCACCACCTAGCACAGGCGACTTTGCCATACGCTTGCCATTAAGCAAAGTAAGCGTGTGACTCGCATCGGCCCCCTTAAGCTGTATCGTTGCCTGCGACGACCAACTATTGTTCGACGTACCACCATAAGAACCAAATGAGTTCAATGTCGATGCCCTTAGTGCGTCACCCACAGTAGAAAAACCAGCGGTTGCCATTTCGTCAGCGGTAATCGTAGTGACAGGATTAGCTCCTTCCATATCAACACGCTTAAGGCGCGAACCTGTCACTTCAATGCGCTCAACATTGCTGTCTGTTTCAGCCTCTACGGCATGTGCTGGCAGAGATAATGCGGCGAGACCACCACAAGCCAAACTCACCAGTTTAGCTATTTTATTAAACTTCATGCTTCCATTCTCCCAATAATTTTTTTATAGGCTTATTGCTTCTCTGGCGCGGTAACACTTACAGCGACATTACAATACGGCAACACTTTTATCACATACAATATATTGTATGCAATATACAAAATTAAGAGTGAATGACTCGAATCGCAATTAAATAGAATAAAAATTCATCACTTGTATCGAACTAGATAAATGGCTGGAGTGTTAACGTTGCTTTAGCAATGAAAAATGATTAGGCGAGAAAAATATGACGAATAAATAATCACTTATTTTTAATTTAATTAAAGTGTAATCTTTATGAATAAATGTAAAAGATAATCAGAATGCTTACTCGAAAGGGATTTTATCCCTTGGTTTGGCTTGGCTTGGTTTGGCTTGGTTTGGCTTGGTTTGGTTTGGTTTGGTTTGGTTTGGTTTGGTTTGGCAATAATCGTCAAGCAGGACAGCATAATTAATACAGAGATAACATAGTGAAAATTGCCTATCGTACTATGCTCTCGGTGCATGGAACGACTCGCTCAATTGAATGGAAAAGCAAACTTTGCTGCGGTCACAAGGGTGACACACAGCAAGCTCGCCTCTATAAAATCAAAGCTCGATAAATTCCCTAGTGATTGTTTTACAAATCATCAAGAGGATCTACCCGTGTTAAACATATCCGCTGTTAGACGCGGTATGCTTGCTGCAACAAATTACTTGTCGCTGGAAGCAAAGTCTGACATAGGCAGCTCTCAGCTTTCAATAACTTACCGAAAAGATATAACCATACTCTGACATAAAATGTACCCATAGACTGACAAATCGGAACTGCACCTAGATACTATAATTATGAATTGTCATTTTATTACAACTGAAAGCATACCTCTTAGTAACTCACTTTTGACAGACACCGTTTAAAATGGGTAACTGTCAGATCAAGTCTGAGCTAGTACAGTTTAGTTGTGACAGTTATGACTTTTACTTTTTTTAAGCTAGAGCTTATTCATCTGTTTGTTATTCTTCTTCATCTTTCATAAAAATTATTTATCATAATAATAAGCAATTCATCTACTCCTACATTTAGGTAATCTGCATCATGTTTTATTTTTTCATAAATTTCTTTTGACACTTTTGTTTTAATTGTTTTATCAGTAGAAAAAAGTTGAAAAGAATCCAAGTAGCTTCCATGGCCAATAAATACTGGCCACTAATTAGAGATGTTCTAACTTATTTCTGGACAAAATGAGTTTGAGCCGAAAGGACGGCTCAGTGCCAATAGCAGCCCCTCAGCAACTAATCATACTAACTAGTTGAATGAAGTCATGACTTACTTAGAAAGGAGCTTCTCTTTCAAGAGCATGTGCTCCTTTTGCTTATCAGGCATAAAGAGTACACGGTTGTCCTTTAATGACTCGGGATACTTATTCAAACCTGTCGAAATGATAACTTGAAAGTCAACTCCATAATTTTTCAATTCTTCCAACTGATGAATACAGTTAATCAGATGCTCTAATTCGATTCCAGCAGTTTCAGGTGTATCAATAAGTAAAAAGCGCGGGAATGTCACTGACTCATCGGACAAAGCTAATTGCATGAGAGTGATAAAGTACATCATTCGAATTGAAACAAGTGAACTTGTTTCCCGGTAGAGACCATCATTAATTGAAGGCAAATAGTTATCAAGCGTAATCTTTGCCGATCTGCAATCAGGCAAAGTATTTTTCATCAACTCATCATACTTTTTACTAAACGCATTTACCTTCGAAGTTACGTCCTGTTGAGCTTTAATCTCAAGTCCTTTCCTTTTTAACTCAGCATCTTTTGCTTTGGAGCTAACCAAATCAAAATCTTTTTGGATACGTTCCAGCTTTGATTCAATCTCTAACAATCGATTCAAATTCGCAACATCTTCTCTAAGCTGCAATATTTTATCATCAATATCATTTAGGCTTTCAATGTCAACAATTTCATCGACCCGCCCAAGCATTTCTTGTAGCTTTTCACGCAAAGCCACCAACTTTTTCTCTTCCAACTCAATTTCTTTTTTAGTCTCTTGAACTTCAGAGTCACAATCATCATATGCGGTTTTAATTGTTGAGAGTGCCTTAAGTTTCGTTTTCAGAATATCCTTATACTCTTTAGATGTGTAGAAAAACCTCTCATATTGTTCTTCTTCTATCGAAGCGCCACAAACACAATGCCCTTCCATACGATCCACGTGACTTAAGCAGTATGGGCAAGTATCAGATGTAAAAAGGTTTAGCTGATCGTGGGAAAAAATAACTTTTTCAATACGTCTAATTTCTGAAGCTGATTCATTTCTAACTACGTTTAATTTGTACCGTTCATCGAGAGCTGAAACCAGATTTTCTTTTAATCGGCTTAATCTAAGTTCACGATCAATTAATTCTGACTTGCACGACTCAATATCTTGATTAATCGGATTTGATCCAGTTCGATTACGCTTGAATGCCTGTCTGGCATCATGCAACTTGTCAATTTGCTGCTCTTTATCAGAGATTTCTTTCTGTAAAAAGCTGACATTCTTAGCCTCGCCATTTATTCGCATTTTGTCGGCTAAAAGCGTGTACTCATTCACAACCGCTTTAGCCAAGTTTTTCTCTCTCGACAGCTTCTTTTCCTCTACAATAGAGTCGTAGTAATCAGAATAAGCTTTACCGACTAAGAGTTCAAAAATAGCTTTTCGAACCAACTCAGAATCAGAAACATATGTTGAATTAGTATCTGGCTTTTTATAAATACCCTCTGGGTTCGGCTGTTGGTCGTGATAAATCAGCCGCATCAAGTCTGATATATTAATCTTAAATGTATTATATCCATGGAAAAGCTCGACCACAGATATTCCCAATTTCCCGAGAATCCAGTCAGAAAAAACGTATGCATCTTTGCTTCTGTTTACGGGATATATTTCAGTCTTATCTTCCGAAAGAGAAAATCCAACCTTCTCTTCAAGTAAAGTCTTTCTATCTTCTGAATATATCTTCTCAACCACCCGCTCATAGGGGATTACTGTTATTTCATTATCTCCAAAGTAGCGCCTAAGCAAATAGCTGCCATCATTGATTGAGACATAAAGATCAACATAGTTATCGCTATCAGAAGTTATTTCATCGTGGCGCTTATCATTATTTCTTCGAAATATTGGAACCTCTCCACCCAATGCAAAATAAATCAAATTACAAAAGGTACTTTTCCCTGTTCCATTATCACCCTCAATTAGGATGATATTTTCATCGAACTCTCTAGACTCGAAAAAATACTTGCTTCCTTCATAAACAAGCTTATTAACTCGCATCAGACCCATGTTCGAACTCCATTTTCAACATAAATTTTACTTAACATGGTATCTAGAGTTAGCGATCCCAACCGTCCCACTTTCTTTGATATATTTTTTATATTCTTAGATTCCGACTCGAAAACATTGCTGTTCAAAAAGTCATTGGGAAGATTATCTTTAGTCAAAGTGACGTCAATTTCTTGTGCTTTACCTCGATTCAAACTCACATAGCCTTTCTTCTCAAGAACAAACAACAACTTAAGAATTTCACTTCTTCGGGTCAATCCATTCGAATAGCTGTCAAGTAAACACTCATAATCTTTAGGATTCAGTTTTTCTCCTGAAGAATGAGAAACCACATAGACTGTTTTATCATCACTGATAATGTCCGTTAAAAAAGCTAACTTCCTATAGTCTCTAAAATATTTCCCATCACTACAACCTAAGGAATCCAAAATAACAAAAACGGAATAGCAATAAAGATAGAAATCTTCACCGCTTAGGTACATTAGCTTTTTCTTTGTACTTATATCACTCATCACTAAACTCATCAAAAGCCAAAAAACACCCATCAAACAAATTCCAAATAATGCCTTCTATTGTTTTATCATTAGAAATCGTATATCTGTAATCGGTCTTTAGCTTAGAAATATCTTCTACCGCTTTAGATAAGAGCGTTTGAAGAACAGCATCCAAGTCACTGCAACTTTCAGGGGCTACATACTCATTACCTGAAAAATATTCTTCACAAGCGTCAAAAACACGATACTTCAAAGACAAAAAAGACTTGTCCGCTTCACGCTCTTCATACTTAGAGCCACTTGCTTTTCTTGCTAACTGTCTAATTCGACGTTCGGAAATATCCTCTATTACTGAAAGCACTTTTTCTTTCAGATTTCGCTTGTCGGTCACATCCTTTTCAAGCTCAGCGATATAGCGCCACGTAGGATCTATACTTTCGTCTGGAATTTGAGACTCTGCTTCTTTAAAAATTAGTTTTACATCTGAACTATGAACTAATTTATCGACTAAGTTTTTACTATTTTGTTTTGCGCTCAGCTTATCCATTAACAAACAAAATATTATATTTTCCTTGCCTATATGCGTATTGTTGTGAAGGGGTGAATTCTCAATATCCTTTAAAACTGTCTGCTTGAGGGCATCTTCATCTTCCTGACCAAAATGCCATGATATTGTCCTCAAAAACTCTTTAAACCTATCAACATTTAGCCCCTGAAGCGTTTCTAAGTTTCCTGATTTAGACTTTTCTTTATATTGGGATGCGTACTCTTCAACAAGAATTTCTTTTACTAATTTAATAGTTGTGTCTGGAACTTCATCCAACGATTGAAGAATTTCTAAAATTGGTTTTTTTGGTAGCGTTATTTCTTTGCCGCTATTGAGCTTGGATTTTCTTTCCTTACCGACATCCCTCGTCGTGTAAAAACCCAAATAAACGCTGTTACTGGTGCGAAATTGAGCTACATATATGTCATAGAAACTGACCAACGTATTTATAACCGGAGAGCTAAAAATTGTGAAATTCCCATTCAGGTCATAATTCTTGTCTTCTTCGAAGTAATTATTGACTTCTCCATCTACAATAGTCTGATGGGAAACATCTTCGAGATTTTCCACCGCGGTAAAAAATACAGTGTTTCTATCCTGATGAATCGTTTGCAGCATGAGCTTAATCGCCCTTATTAGCTGTAATCTAAAGCCTTTGCCAGAGTCTCCAGCTTCTCTATCGATAGTCTCTACTGCCATAAAAAAGTGTCATCTTAATTTAATCTAGCCAATGTACACGATCACTCTTTAAAAGTTAATCCCCAGCTATATTTCCTCTGCAAGGTTAGATAGTTCGATGTCCGCTCCTAGCTCTATTGAGACTTAACTCTAACTCATTTTTGGGGCAGAAGTGTGTTAGAACTCTACTTATTAAAACCCCAAAGCAGCTAAAAAAATCTAAAACATTAAAAATAAAAAACCTCCCCTTGAGCTATCGCAAGGAGAGGTTTGGCTGCCTTTTCGGCAGGTGTATCTAAATCAACTCGAAAGTCCCGATTTTCTCGATTTGTAGCTGCCTATTCGGCAGGTCACTATTTGTTGATTTCGATGCGGCTAGAAAATGAATTTGTAGCTGCCTATTCGGCAGGTCACAATCAACATACCAAAAATAACTGTATAAAATCAACACTTAAAAATGAAATACTACTAAATACCATCATAAACCCGACACAATTATTAAAGCTATATTTCAATAACTTACTAAGCACTTAAAAAAAGGGTTAAACACTATCGAGCAAGTTAGATAAATCCGGAACTGTTCCATTAAACTTTTGGTTTGTTGCAAAACCATAACGATTAAACACTGGTTCAGTTTGCTTCTCTGGCATATTTTTTTGAATATGTAGCAAATAATCTTGTTGGCTACTGAGACTACTTATTGCAATCCTATGGAATACATCAACTTCTTTTGCTTCACTCTTCTTTAAAGGATTAAAGGTCTCACCTCTGGCCAACGCCCTTTGTTCCAAGCGCCTTAACCGACGTCTAGCTTCACCAACGAATAACTTTGCAATGGCTTGATTACGCTTAAATCTAACCTCGCCACAACTTTCTGGCACAGACTCTACATTAGTTACTTTAAAAAAACCGCAATCCTTCATGTCTTGAAAATAAGTCTGACGCTGTAACCCTTTCAGAACATCAGCATTAGAGTGAACAAAAGCAATTACATTCCCAATTGATTTATCAGACCAAGCAGGAAAACTGACCCCAAGACCTTTAATATCATGCTTGCCGATATAACCATGCATGATAGATATACAACGTCCAGTCAACAAAGCTAAATTGGCTTCATTTGGCACATACCTAACCATGAAGTAATACCTCTGCATATTAAGCTTTCTCCTTGGTATAGGCTTTCCGTGTAGTACCCGCCTTTTTTTTCGTTTCAGTCTCGGTGTTTTTAGATTCGGCTTTTTTCTGGAACATTCCACCTTTAATCAAAACTGCAAATACATAATAGATATCTGAAGATATGTATACTTCAGCAGCCAACAATTGCTTTTTTAACTCATCTAAATAATGCTCTGACTTTACAAATAAAGCATAAAAACTGCGCATAGATTCAGGGCTACGCCTAGCAACAATAAACTCTTGATCCGCTCCAAACTCATGAACCCTTAACCGTTTATGCGCATCCTCACCCCACCAATCATCAATTAATTGTAGAGCAGCGCCAATCTTCACAGAGTTAAAACTGACAGCTTTAAGCCCATCAAGACACTCCACTTTAGCAAATTGCTTTGAAGCTTCGCCTTTGTCCTTATCAATCATGAGCTGACTTGGATAAATCTCCTGACAAAAAACGGTTTCTATTTTGGCTGTAATATCAGCGCTCCAAAATACCTTGGGGTCAGTTAAGGCAAGATGAAGCTCATGACTTAACTCATCTAAAACCTGTTGTGCATCCTTGGGCCAACGACTCCCCCAATCAAGTTGACGAGTATTGGTTATTTGATAAAAATTGCCCGAGCTAGTTTTAATCTCAATTTGAGTGTTACCTGTATTTTGATTTCGCCATAGCCAAGTTCCCAATAACAAGTTTTTGCAATATCTCTTCGCTAGCTCTTGATAACCCCCGCACTCATGGAAAGTGATGGCCAACTCTTCAAGTAAAGCAAAAACTTCGGGATTGCTGCAACCTGATGGCCTAAGCGACTTTGCCATTACCCTCAATGAAAATCGACAATACAAGTGCTCTACATTTGGAGGCACATAACACTCTTCAATAATAAGAGGATTAGAATAAGCTAAATCTTGAGGCTGCAAGTTTTTAGATTCAAATTTTGAAGTGAAAGCTTCGGTAAAACCAGCTTTCTGACCGCGTATATGACTGATATCAGCTTGCAGCGGAATAAAATCCTTTTCTTCCGTTTTATAGTAGAAAACGGCCTTACTAGGATACAAAGAGCGATCATATTTTAAGATGTTACACAGTTCCATATCGTTACCTCAAATCCGTTTCATAAGCATTGAACTCTCTTTTATATCGAGCATCCAAAAAGCTCGCCGGAAATAATTCTGCATACCCTGCAACCTTATATCAATTGCATTGGCACACTCAACTAATCCTATTGCTGATTCAGCATAACAATGCAAAGGCTCATAGGCGTTAGTTCTTTTTTGAGGAGCGTCTAACAAAAGATAACCATACATAACAGGGTGCAACAAACGATTCTGTTTCAATAAAATCAGTAAGTCAGAAAGACTCGCAATTGAATATCTAGTCGGCATAATCCACTTTCCAGATACAGGTAAGCGCCTCAACTTTGAATACAACAAAGCTTCCGACTCATATAACTCACACCAATCATTGACTGAGTTAAGTTCAGGAGGTTGCATAGCACCTCCAGCAAACCTTGCAGGGAAACAGGCTTTCAAAACATCTGATGAAGAATCTAACTTATTCAAATCATCTTCATAACCATCAATATGAATAACAAGATCAAACACTAAATCACAATACTTATTATCTATAATGCCAGCTCTTCTAAATTGATTTTCTTTTGGGCCATGCATACCATATTCAGGCAATTTTTTACTTTCTCCTGCTGAATAGTGACGAATAAACCATGAAAAAGAGGTCATTCTAAGTTGCGAACCAAGTAACTCATTTAAGCATCTTTGGTAATGATGCATCATGCCCCAAACAGCCGTTAATGAAGGAATACCAGAACAGTATGGATTGGATAAGGCTTGTGCATCAAATACCCGTATCCCCTTCAAATATAAATAACGTTGTTGAGACTCGTCATCAGAGGAAGCTGACAATACTCTAGATTCGTTAGATAAATTAACAAGCAACCATTTAAGGCTACTTTTAAGGGGCGTCATCAATTGTTGATGAAAGGCATACTTACCAACCAGATTAGAGTGAGATAACACACTGTTTAATTGACTAAATAGCGGCGTTAGTAAATTTGTTAACTGTTCATCCCCCATGGTGACAAAGGAATATTCAAACGTACCGTTAATTGTCTCAAGTTTCGATAACTGAACCGGATTATCTTTTACTGCTAATCGCCACTCTAATAGCGGAGCAAGCCATTCAGACAATGTAGACCTTACTTGCCTATAACTTACCACCTTTTGCTGCCTGCGCTGTTTTAACGCCAATGCGAAAGGCAAAGATAAAAGCCCTTCCAAAGCTTGAACAAATTTAGATTGATGAAGAGCACTATGATTTAAAGCTGACTGACCATTTTGAATCTTACCCAACATTGAATCACTTAACCCAAATTCAGAGTATTTCGTTTTGGGTGGATAATTTAACACTCTTACATTACCGCCAAGGGAGGCAGACAAATCGCCAACAGAAGCAGGACGAGTAAATTCGACATGAGTAAATTTAGCTTGCTTAGCAATTGTCGCTTTTTGAATTTCAGATTGAAGCACATGACTAACTACCGGCGTTATAGCCAAGTATCTATCTCGATAAGGCATTCTAACCTGATTAGAGAACTTATCGACTAAGCTAGGGGCATCCGCATCTGGTAAAAAGCCTTTAACTCTGCCGCACAGATTTAAAAAGTCTTTCACTGGCATGCCTAGTGTTTTAAAAGCCTCTTTCCAAACCCTAGGGGGGTCTGATAATAAAGTTGCAAGGCAACAAACATTACCCTGCCAAATAAAATGGCCACCAAATAACTTTGCCAAGTTTACTTTAGCGCTATCATGGGACCAACCAAGGACTTGATTGAAATTAGCACTGCTCAACACTTGTGGGTGCAAAACAGGAGCCGCCGCGATTAACCTCTGCTTACTGACACGAATATCAGGGTACTTTAAATTGTGGGTATGCAACCAAGCTACTTCAGCAATACAAAAATCAATGTGTTGCTCATTTCTTAGCGTTTTTTTAGCTAGTCGCTTATCAAGCAAACTTTTAACCAACTTTTTAGGATAAGTCAGATTAAGCAATATCATTAATGCATCTGCTTCATTACCCGTTACATCTATGTCATCGGTATACGGCGCAAATGCTCTTCTCAAAGCATTATTACGCTCCTCAATCTCTTTGATAGTTAATAAAGATTGTAATGTCACCATATCTACCATGATGATAAATACACTCCTTGTCCATTAGCGCCAAAACTCGCTTTATACTCAATAACCTGCCTCAAGTAGAACACACCAACATGAGGGGCAACCCGCTGTTTCATTTTGTGGCGATAACCTGAAGATAAAACGCCATCCTGATAAAGGCGATATACCTGCTCATAGTTGGTTGAAAGCAAAGCCGCAGTTTCAGCAACACTTACAAGCATATCCGCAACGTTAGGCTTTTTGGATTTAGGGTGTGACTCAACTAAATTGTGTAAATATTCCATCAATGCTAAATGAATAAAATGAGGCTCTTTTTCTTCTGGTTGAATACACTGAGACTGCAAAATCAAGTCCCCATAAATAAACTTGAACGCTGTTTTATTAAATAAATTCACCAGCCTTAAATCTGCATGACTCGTTATCATATCCAATTCACGATAAAAGTTATCCGGCCACGCTTCAAAATACTCAATAGCATCAATATATTGATGTTCTTCAGGGTAACGTTTTTGATGCCAAGCAAGCGCTGCAAATCTATGAGTTGCAGATAAAGCTGAGAAAAGAGGAGTGTTCGATGAGGTATCACCACTTATTAAACAGCCCGATAATTTAATATCTTGTTGGCAAGCTTTAGCGCTTGATGCCTTTATAAACTCAAAACCACAAACACAGCGATCAATGGATTCATTTTCGATGTAATTAATAGGCTCTTGGCACTCAGGACATTGATGGACTAATTCACATTTATGCTTTGCGCATGCTCTAATCGGTTTCAAATGCCAAGCTTGGCGAATATAAGCCTCTTCTTGTAAACACTCTGGGCAAATTGGTACAGCGTCAACACCATCTTCGCTAGCATAACGAATAAAACTCAATGGAATATCAATACCATTGCGATGCACGGCCGTCATCCCCCCAACAAATGTCTTATTAGAGCGTAATAAAGCTAGTTTTTGTAATTCATATGAAGGTAAATCTAGAAGATACTCAAGCAAACTTAATGCCCGCATTCTGAAATGACTGTTATGTTTAGCGTGATAAACATTAAGGCGTTTGAGTTCGATAGGGAATGCACCATGGGCCTCAAAATCAAGCTCATAAAGCTCTTCCCTTATAGCAAAGGCTAGTCCCTCATAAAAATCAACAACGCTCTCACTTACTACCCGTAGCAAGAAGCTTTCAAGCGATTCATCATTGAACGCACCTGGTTTAGGAGAAAATCTTAAATGCATGAAACACCAAAACTAAGGAAGTCTTAGCTTACTTTATAAGCTTTTATCTAAAATGACAAGAAACCCTTCAAACATGTTTATATACCGATGAAATAGTATGAATCAGCACCAAAACTTGACCAAAAACCATATCACAACCATTTTTTGCTGATATGATAAAACCAATTTTTTAAAGGCTTAAGCTAAATAGATAGCCAAGCTCACGTACACACTTCAGTTATCGCTAAAAGTTTGATGTGTAGTACTGTATCCCCAAGAGAGAATCAATGTTAACAGGCAAAATACGTAATCAAATCGACCAAGTGTGGACCATGTTTTGGACCGGCGGTGTCGCCAATCCTATCTCGGTAATCGAACAAATCTCTTATCTGTTATTTATTCGCCGTTTAGACGAACTACAACGTACCGCTGAGCGCCGCGCACAGGCCACTGGCATTCCTATTGCTAACCCAACCTTTGGCCCTGACGAGCAAGCGCTGCGCTGGAACAACTTTAAAGATAAAGACCCTAACGTGATGATGGATATAGTCCAAAATCAGGTGTTTCCAAAAATCAAAGCCCTACACAATGAAGGTAGCTTTGCCGAGCACATGAAAGACGCCATCTTTATGATCCCGTCAGCTAAGTTGCTCGACCAAGTAGTGCAGCTGCTTAGCGCCATCAACATGGACGACAAAGACACCAAAGGCGACTTATACGAATACCTGCTCAGCAAGTTGCAGCAATCGGGTGTAAACGGCCAGTTCCGCACCCCGCGCAACATCATTCAAATGATGGTTGAGTTAATGCAGCCTAAATTAGGCGACACCATTTGTGACCCATCATCGGGCACCTGCGGCTTTTTAATGGCGGCGCTTGAATACGTTGAAAACAACTACAAGCAAGAGGTCAACAAGCCTGAAAACCGCAAACATGTGAACAATGCCATGTTCACTGGTTTCGACTTTGACAAAAGCATGTTGCGTATAGGCGCCATGAACATGCTACTGCACGGTATTGAAAACCCAAGCGTACTGTATCGCGACAGCTTACAAGACCAAGGCGATGCCAATATCAGTGAGGCTTACAACTTAATTTTGGCTAACCCGCCGTTTAAAGGCTCGGTCGATTTCGACATCGTTGCGCCTGACTTACTGCGCGCCTTAGGCAAAAACCCTGCCGCCAAAAAAGCCGCCGTAAAGTACAAAACTGAAATTGACGAAAACGGTGTAGAAACCCAAGTTGAAGTTAAAACCAAGGGCCCAACCGAAAAGTCTGAGTTACTGTTTTTAGCATTAATTTTACGCATGCTCAAAGTCGGTGGCCGCGCAGCGGTTATCGTACCAGACGGGGTGTTATTCGGCTCAACTAAATCCCACAAAAGCATTCGCGAAAAAATCGTTAACGAGCAAAAGCTCGAAGCGGTGATTTCATTGCCATCAGGGGTATTTAAGCCTTATGCCGGTGTCAGCACCGCCATTTTAATCTTCACTAAAACCAACTCAGGCGGCACCGACAAGGTGTGGTTTTACGACATGCAAGCTGATGGTTTCTCGCTTGACGACAAACGTACACCACTGTTTAAAGATGGAGTTGAACCAACTCACGAGCAAAGTAATATCGCCGATATCATTGCTCGTTACGCTAGCCTAACTAATCCCGATGGCACGCCCAACCTTGCCAGCCCAGAGCACAGCCGTAAAACCACCGAACAAAGCTTTATGGTGCCCGTGGCTGACATTATCGCTAATGACTGTGATTTAAGCCTCAACCGCTACAAAGAAGTAGTGTACGAAGAAGTGCAGTACGACTCACCAAAAGAGATTTTAGCGCGAATTAAAACCCTGCAAGAGAAGATGGCGAAGGGTGTGCAAGAGTTGGAGAAATTGTTGTGATGAAACTTATTGCTTTGGATGCAATAGCTGAAATTGTAAGGGGAATTACTTTCTCTAAAGCTGATGGTTCATCAACACCAGAGAAAGACCGTTTACCTGTTATTCGTGCTGGTAGTATTCAAAGTGAACTATTAGTAGATGAAGGTCAAATTTGGGTTCCAAAGGAAAAAATTAAAGAAAATCAGATTATCAAAAAGAATGACATCATAATGTGTATGTCCTCTGGAAGTTCTAGTTTGGTTGGGAAATGTGCAAAAGCAAGTGAGGATTGGATTGGATCTTTTGGAGCTTTCTGTTCAGGAGTAAGGCCAGATATTACTAAATGTGTTCCTAGCTATCTCTATTATTTCTTATGTACACCAACTTTTAGAAACTGGTCTGGAGCTTCAGATGGAGCGAATATTAAGAATATTAGGGCTTCTGAACTAGCTGAGTTCAAAATCCCACTCCCACCACTCGAAACCCAAAAGCAAATTGCGGCGGTGTTAGAAAAAGCCGACCAACTGCGTAAAGACTGCCAGTTAATGGAGCAAGAGCTAAACAGCCTCGCACAATCCGTGTTTATTGAGATGTTTGGTGATCCAGTGACTAATCCTAGAGGTTTTGATTCTAAGCCACTAAGAGAACTTGTTTCAGTATTGAGTGGGGCAACGCCATCTAAATCTAATGATAACTTTTGGGTTGGAAATGTACCGTGGGTCTCTCCAAAAGATATGAAGGTTCCAGAATTATACGACTCAATTGATCATGTCAATGAAATAGTGTTTACCGAAACAAACCTCAAAAAAATCCCTTTAAATTCAATACTAATAGTTGTGCGCGGTATGATTTTAGTGCACACAGTCCCCTTAGCCATAACGCGTAAAAACCTCTCTATTAATCAAGATATTAAAGCTTTAACCGTAAAATGTAATTCGATTAAGAGTGAATTTTTATTAGCAGTACTATCAAGCATGCATTCTCATTTGTTGAGTATAATTTCAACGGCAGCTCATGGAACAAAGCGCATAGATATGGCCGACTTATTGGGTTTAAAAATTATTGTGCCAAGCATTCAACAACAAGATCAATTTATTAAAGCTGTTATCACAATGAGGAATATGACGGCCACTCAACAAGCAGAAGCTACTCTATATGAAAATAACTTCAACGCCCTAATGCAAAAAGCCTTCAATGGCGAACTTAATCTCGATAACGCTAATACCCAATAAGATGTAAAAGGAACTTACATGTCAGATACGATCCAACCTCCAGAATCCACAGCCGCTCAAGGCGCTTTTGGCATGAGCAATTTTGACTTTATGGACGTGGCGATTGCAAGCGGAACAGGCAATGATCTGTATTCTATGCGCTGTGCTGAAATACAGCTGCGTGCCAAAAACGCTGAAGCCAACATAAAAACCGATCCGCGTATTGCCGGTTTTTATGCCCGTAACGCCTTGGAGCTAATGGTTGAAACCGTATTTGACATAGACAACTGGCTAACACGGCCACGCCATGATGCAACCTTAATGTCGCTTATCCATGAGCAAGGCTTTAAGCAAAACTTAAGCAGTAACTTGTTCCCTAAGCTTAAACTGATCATCAAAATTGGTAATGAGGCCGTACACGGCAAAAGCGCTTTGCCACAACGTGATGCCTTACAATCGGTAAAAGAGCTGCACCATGTGCTGTATTGGTTTGTTCGCACCTATACGCCAGACTTTGGCAACAAAGCGTTAGACAGAAAGCAATTTACCGTTGCGCCGTTTGATGAAGCATTAATCCCCCACAAGCTTGCCATTGATGCAGGCCTTGTGACTAAGGCGATGAGCAGCATTAAGCGGGTGCAAGAGCTAGAAAAACAGCTGGCAGAAAGTGACAGTGTTAAGCGTGATGAGTATCAGCAACAGCTGAGTGAAAACGCCGCGTTAAAGGCCGAAAACCAAGCCTTGCTTGAGCAAATCGCCAAAGCCAAACAAAGCGCAGAAACACAACTTGATACCCACGATTATAACGAAGCCGAAACCCGCCATTACTTAATCGATGCCCTGCTTAATGAGGCGGGCTGGCCTTTAAACCAAGCGCGCGACCGCGAATATCCGGTTAACAGCATGCCAATATCGACCGCTAACCCCAATGGGAATGGCTTTGTGGATTATGTGCTGTGGGGTGATGATGGCACCGCCCTGGCGGTGGTAGAAGCCAAACGAACCAGTCGCCGCCCAGAAGATGGCCAACAGCAAGCCAAACTGTATGCCGATTGCTTACAAAAGCAGTGTGGCGTGCGCCCGGTGATATTTTACAGCAATGGCTATGAAACCCGTTTGTGGGATGACTATTTTTATCCGCCACGTAAGGTACAAGGTTTTTATACCAAGGCTGAACTTGAGTTAATGATAAAGCGCCGCAACAATCGCAAAGCGTTTTTTATAACCGGCAATGACACCCCGCTGGTTGAAACGGATAACCTTGAGATCAATAACGACATCACCAACCGCCATTATCAAAAAGCGGCCATCACCCATATTTTGCAACACTTTGAGCTGGAACATCAGCGCAAAGCACTGCTCGTTATGGCTACAGGTACAGGTAAAACCCGTACCGTGATAAGCCTGGTCGATTTGCTGGTTAAAAACGATTGGATTAAAAACATCTTATTTTTAGCCGACCGCAATGCTTTACTCACCCAAGCGAAAAAGAACTTCGTTAAACTGCTGCCGCGTGTGAGTTGTTCTATTTTAAGCTCTGGCCAAAGCAAGGACAGCATTGAAAGCCGTTTGTATTTTGCCACTTACCCCACCATGAAAAACCTACTCGACCGAGGTGCAGATGAGCGCCCATTTGGCGTGGGCCATTTTGATTTAATCATTGTCGATGAGGCCCACCGTTCGGTGTATTCAAAGTATCGGCAAATTTTTGAGTATTTTGACGGCTTGTTAGTGGGCTTAACCGCCACCCCAAAAGATGAAGTTGAAAAAGATACCTACAGCATTTTTGACTTACAAAAAGGCATGCCAACCTACGCCTATGAAGATGAAAAAGCCTACGCCCAAAAATACTTAGTCCCGCCGACCAAAATATCAGTTGCGACTAAGTTTTTACGTGATGGGGTTAAGTACCAAGAATTATCGGATGAAGAAAAACAAGAGTGGGAAGACAAAGCTGAACTGACGGATCGCGAAGAAGTGCTGCCATCAGAATTAAACACATTTTTATTCAACGAAGACACTGCTGATAAGATGTTTGCTCAATTAATGAGTAAGGACGAACTCGGCGGCATTCATGTTGAAGGTGGCGATGTGATTGGTAAAACCATCATTTTTGCCGCAAATGAACCACATGCATTATTTTTGCAAGAAATATTCAATAAAAACTACCCTAAATGGACTGGAAAATTAGCGCGAGTCATAACTTACAAAGAAACCTACGCCCAAAGCTTAATTGATGAATTTAGCGGTGATGAAAACAATCGTAAAGACTTTGACCCGAAAAACCCAACCTGCCGGATTGCGATTTCAGTAGACATGCTCGATACCGGTATTGATGTACCCGAAGTAGTTAATTTGGTGTTCTTTAAGGTTATCCGCTCTAAGGTAAAATTCACCCAAATGATCGGCCGTGGTACTCGTTTATGCAAAGACCTGTTTGGTCCTAGCAATCATAAAACCACCTTTAAAGTATTCGATTACTGCCAAAACTTTGAATACTTTGATGCTAACCCAGAAGGTTTACCTGTTGGGATAGCAAAGCCAGTTATGCAGCAGGTGTTTGAAAAACGAGTGCAATTAAGCACCTTATTAAATGATCGCCTGCAAGATGAAAGCTATCAAGACAAGCACCCTGAGGACTGTGAGTTACTGCGGAGCTTAAATAATTACCAACTTGATATGTTGCATCACCAAGTCACAGGTATGAACCTAGATAACTTTATTGTTAGGCCAAAACGCCAATCCGTTGAGCCATTTTTAGATCGTACTTATTGGGATAATATTGATGATGCCAAGTTTACTGAACTAGAAAGCCATGTATCTGTGCTGCCCACAGAGGCAGAAGCCTTTAACCAAGATGAACAGCCCAATAACTTATCGAACCGTTTTGACAATATCATCTTAACCATGCAATTGGCCTTGCTAGAAAAAGGCATGGTGCCAGAACCAAGCCGATTAAGAGTGATGGAGTTTGCTCAGCAACTGGAGGCAAAAACATCTATTCCTGCTGTACAGGCTCAATTGCAGTTAATCCAAGACATTCAAACCAATGAGTTTTGGCAAGATATTCATGTCGTGACATTAGAGGATATGCGTAAACGTTTACGCAACTTAATGTTCGCTTTAGACAAAGACAAAAAAGAGATGGTGTACACCAACTTTGAAGATGACGTACAAGGCGTACATAACGTTACTGATGTTTTTCAAAATCCGACGATGGATTTGGCGCAATATCGTAAAAAAATAGAGCTGTATATTAAAGACCATCAAGATCAGTTAACCATTCAAAAACTAAAACGTAATAAGCCAATCACCCAAGCCGACTTAGACGTACTTGATGGGTTACTGCTGGATGCTAGCGGCATGAGTGACGTAGAGGCTTATCGCCATCAAATATTGCAGGAGAAGCCCTTAGGCGCATTTATTCGCCAATTGGTAGGCCTAGACTTAAATGCAGCCAAAGAAGCCTTCAGCAGCTTTTTAGACGACGGTATATACAACGCCGAGCAAATCAACTTTGTTGACCAAGTTATCGATTACCTTGTTCACAATGGCGTACTCGATATGGCACAAATATTTGAACCGCCATTTACCGATTACCACGGCGAAAGCGCCTACGGCTTTTTTGATGAAGGTAAAGTGGTAGAGCTGTTTGGTGTGATACGTAAAGTGAATGCCAATGCGGTGGTTGTGGAAGAAAAGCCTATGACGGCTTGATTAATAAAAATAACAAACTTGTTCAAACCGAATAATAAAGGAAAAGGATTTCATGGGAAAAAGTGCAAACATGTTTATGTCCTCAAATGAGGATAAAGAAACATTAAATAAACGCGTTACGCTATTAGCAGAGCAAATGGATTACGCGCGTTCTAAAAAAAATCATTTGCTCGCTTATTTAAAGAGTGAATTATCTAATAAGCTGGGAGCACCAGTAGGGTATTGTCTTCAAGGCTCATATAAAAACCACACTCTTATTCGACCAGTCAGAATAAACGAGGAATTTGACATTGATGCTGGCGTTTATTTAATGTTTGATGCCAAGTCACAAGGGATTCAAGCAAATGATGCTAAATCTATTCTTCGCTCTGTATTGTTGCGCTATTGTGCCGCTAATGATGATGCCAATTTAGCTGAATCAAAGCCTAACTGTGAGAGAGTTTGCTTTCCTGGCAGCTTTCATATTGATCTTCCACTTTATTATTTTGTTAAAGAGACGGAGATCTGCCGCTTAGCAACAGAGAAATCAGGCTGGATTGATAGCGATCCTAAATCTTTACAAGACTGGTTCGACAATAAAATAAGTACATATCCAACAGAAAAAAAAGCACGATTAAGAAGATGCATTAAAAACATTAAAACTTGGGTTGCACTCAAAACCGTTAAGCTTCCATCGATTGCTATAACGGTTTTCATTGCCAATACATTCGCTGACTTCGAACAAGATGATGATGTCTTTGTTCAAAATGCAGCTAATCTACTCCACTACTTGAAAGCTAATAATAAAATTCTTAGTCCAATTAATGGCGATGACTTAATCGATGGTACTAATGAAGATAAAACCAAACTAAGCGAGCAACTAACACTATTGCTCAATAGCCTTAAAGGTGCAAATAACAGTAGATCAGCCACTGAAGCACATCCTTTTTGGTCATCAGTTTTTGAGCATATATACCCTCCTTTTGCTGAAATTGAAGAATTAGTGCCTGTTACAAATTTCCCCGCACTTACGACTGTCCCATCTATAAATATCCGAAAAACAGATCGAGATAATCGTTTTTTAGAAGACTCATCTGCGGAAATTATTTACGGTTTTCTAGGTGAGAATTTGGCTTTTTCTATCACTAACTTCGCAAGTTACCCAGCAAATTCAACGGTGAAGTGGATGGTTAGAAACAAAGAAAAAGAAGCATCACTCGCCAATGATTTAGGCCACTTAAGAGCTTTTAAGCTTAATGATATTTGTGAAGAACATTGTGGGTATAGAGGTACTCATTATATGGAATGTTTAATTGAAGCTAATAGCCAAATTTTAGGCGCTAAATTTATAAAAGTAATCGTTAGTGCTATTACAAGGCCTTCAAGAAATCCTCCTCGTAAAATCTATGGACCAGGGAGATAATACTATGTGGAAAGTTCTCCCAAAATTTGGGCTATTTAAAGCCCTAGCGTTTGTATTCTCCATTTTATTGTTATCTACTGTAATTATCTTGTTGGGTGATACAGATTTTGTTGTAACGCTAAGTATAAATAACTTAATTGAGGTGTCCGCATACTCAGGGGCAGCATCAATAATTTTTCTTGGTATAATTTGGTTACTTGCTAAGTGGGGTTGGAAAGCAATTTGGCACATCCCTAAATTGGGCGATTTATTAGATAAGAACGTGTGCCCAAATTTAAATGGGAAATGGTCTGGGCATGTTGTTTCTAGCTTTAAAGATGAACAAGGAAATCCAATAGAGAAACAGGTTGAAATGGAGATCAAAGCCGACTTTATTGGCTTTGATATTAGATTGAAATCACTTGATAATTACCAACGAAGTACAGTGGTTCAGAGTGAAATATATAAAGATCCAAGAGATGGTAACTTTTATGTTTCATACATATTTGAATCAATAGTTCCAAAACCTTTGTCGACGGACGATAGTAAATTCGATGGTGCTGCAAAATTATCTGTTTGCTTTGAAGCAAACAAAATAAGTCTTGTGGGTACTTATTGGACCAATAGAGCTTGGCAACGAGATAACAGCACTGCTGGTTATATTACTCTAAGACGTGAAAACTAACGTTTAGTTATAATATCAACCAGAGCTATTTTTTCTTCCTCACTCATCTTTTCAAGCAAGCACAGCAACTGTGCTGTGGTTTCTGACTCACAAAAAAAGTAAGCTACAGGCACACCTAACTCATCGGCTATAGCCTTTAATGTCGTGTAGTCAGGGGTATGTTTACCCTTCTCATAATGGTTCATTCTTGCGCTAGCCGTACCTGGTTCCATGCCTAATTGAATACCAAGTTGCTTTTGGCTAATACCCATCGCTTTTCTTGCCTGCTTAAGTCTAAGCGGCAGCGGATTAATCTGTTTTTGTGACACGTATTCATCATCATCTGATCCTAGATAACTTAGATTGTCTTAGTTTTTGCCTTTGAGGTATACTAAGTAATCCTTAGCTTTTTGGTGTTCGTTGTCAAGTTTTAACTCATTTAAACGAAAATCTCATTTAGCGATGCGAGAAAAAGAAGGAGTGAATAATTTACTAAACCATGGAATAGCAGGTTAACTATTGAAATATATAACAATTGGTAAAGTGTTGTGACTGAATCAAAAATCCGAATCAATGAGACTCTTTTTAATATTTTCAAAGAGGCAAACCAAATAAAGTTTTCTACTTTAGGGTTAAAAGAACTGCTTTTTAAACATCATCCGGAAATGACTAGCAAACAGGCGAGTCAAATAGCACACCGAACATTAAAAAAAATGTTGACCATTGGATTTTTTAGCCGCAGTAAAGATAAAAATATAATCGTTTTCTTAAAAACATCCTCATTTGATATTAATAGGCTGACAGCAAGTAAACCACGCCACCAAGATAACAGTATTGAGCTTCAAAAAAGTAATAATATCGATGTGTTAAGACATCTGAAAGCAACTCTAAACCAATATCAAATTGATCTTCTAAGTCATATAGGTGAAGCCGAAGAATTTAATCGTCTCTTCAAAGCCTACCCAGAAGCTAAAAAGGCCCTTTATGATCGCTATATGGCCGCAAGAAATGAAAGCTCATCAATGCTTGGCAAGATAAAAGCTGTTGAAACATGTATTAGTGCTCTGGAAGGGTAACTTTGTGAAACTTAGAAAATGGCAACATGATTGTGTTGAAAAGGCCTTAAATCTTTATAAAACACAAAATCATTTTATGTGCTTAGCAACGCCAGGAGCTGGGAAAACAATAATGGCAGTAGAGTTAGCAGCAACATTAATTCAACTAGGGGCTGTAGATTTTGTTTTGTGTTTTTCACCGTCAACAGAAGTAAATGAAAGTATTAAAAGGACGTTTTCAACAAGGTTGAATCGACGTTTTGATGGTTTAATGGGCGCTATTGGCGGTGTTTATACTTATCAATCAATGACTTCGATTCCAAAAGGTTTTTGGCAATTACTTAAGAATCATAAGGTGCTGGTTATTATGGATGAAGTGCATCATCTAAAGGGTAACGAATTAGCCAACGCGAATGCTTGGGGAGAAGAAGTACTTATCAACATTCAAAATCAAGCCTCATTTACTTTAGCACTGTCTGGAACACCTTGGCGATCAGATGCGGCTCCAATTGTATTATCCAAATTCACTGAGCCAGATAATACAATTCACTGTGATTTTATCTACGGCCTAAAAGAGGCTATTGCTGATGGAGTGTGCCGAGAGCCGAATATCGTGCTAATAGATAATGAACAAATTTCACTATCTAATGATGATGAAACTAAAGTTTTTTCTTCATTATCTGAATTATTAGTAGATTCTAAATTCAGCTTTCAAGAATTAATAGCTAATCAGCAAGTCATTAATTATGTATTGAGGCAAAGTGTTGAAAAACTTGCTGAATTACGTAGAACCAACCCTACTGCTGGAGGTTTAGTTGTTGCATCGTCAATCAAACATGCAAAACAGATCTATAAAACACTGGTGACGGATTTACACCAAACCGCCAGCATTGTGACTTCACATTTAAAGCAACCATCTAGCATTATCAATACCTTCCGGCACAATCAAACACAATGGATTGTGAGTGTTGGCATGATATCAGAGGGTACTGATGTACCAAGATTGCAAGTTTGCTGTCATTTAAGCCACATAAAAACTGAAATGCATTACCGTCAAGTATTAGGACGAATTTTGCGTGTCACTTCTAATGAGATTCAACAAGCTTGGTTATTCACTTTGGCTGAGGCTAACCTAACGGAATTTGCTTATCGAATAGACCAAGATTTGCCATATAAATCAGTGATATTTCAAAAAAGCGAGACACAAGAATTAGACTTAAAAATCCCTCATCTCGCCGACAAGGTAAAAGATAACCAAGACATGACTGATTTATGTATCTTTAATTTATCGCTTTCTGCTGATGCCGGTATAACTAGTCAGCTCTCAGATATTGAAGAAGAAAATCTGTACAATCTAGCCTTATTAGGACGATACAAAGAGCAAATAGTAAGGATGTTTGATGTTCATTAAAGAATGTACTCAAATTTCACTGGAACAATTTCATCTTTTTCTTCTAAAGCGTCCGGATTGTATTTTGAAGGGAACAAAAACACTGGAATAGGAATTTCATCAAACTCGATTTCAAATGGGTTTCGTTCTAGATGTTTGCAACCTAGTTTATCAAAAGTTTTAGCAAGTGCTTTTTTGTTTAGAGTAGACTCGTGATTCTGTAATGCCATTTTATAAGCTTCATATAAAAAGCTCTTTAGCTGCCTTAACTCTCCTCGACAAACTGCAAAGAGTGCTCGAGTTAACTCTTTACTGTGCAAAATTTGACGAGAATCAAATGACATTCTTTTCGAAAAGCCAACTAGAAGTTCTCTAAAATGATCACGGTCTTTTTTAGCTTTATAACTAAAATAACTCAAGTGCTTCTTACGACGAAGTCTTGAATCCCATTCAGAATCATTAATTATATATTCCATCCAAGGCATTCCAACTAATACAATTGGAATATTTGCTTCCTCACTAATAAACTTTAGTGCACTCATAATCACCTGACGCTCTTGGTAATTTTTAAACTTAACCAAATCATGAAATTCGTTAATTATAAGTAACTCGACCTTAGATTTTACTAATTCTTGAACAACTTTTTTAGTCAAATCGACTTTTATACGCCCTTTTATTTGGTGGCACCCAAAAGTGTCTAAATCTGACAATATTTGTACTAAAGTATTGTCTAGTCCCTTATTACTCGAAACCTTTGTAATGAGCACTGGTACTTCAGAACGCCTTGAGCTACTTGAAAAGTTCACTCTTCGCCTATATTCTTGAATTAAAAATGATTTACCAGATCCTGCCTCACCAGTAAGAATCATACATTGAGGATCAGATTGATAACCTCTATTGAACCTCAAGTCATCAAAATCTTCAAAAATTTCAATCACAATTGGCAGTTCAAGAAAACAAGTACCAAACTCTTTAAGAGCAATTTGCTGTTCAGGCGTCAATTTAGTCATCAATACCCTTCCAAATCCATATTCCAATCGTCTTCTGTATCTGCATCTACTTGGTAAGAGCTTACATTCTTCTGCTGTTCATTCTTTGGGAGAACAATTGTAGATTTACCTGTTGAACTAATATCAGCCAGTTGAGCCTGTTTTTTTACTGAGGTAATTTTAGCTTTTGTTTTAGACGCAATAAATGCCTCTTGCTCTTGCTCAACTCGAGCATGAATTGCCATACGGGCTTTAGCTAGCCCCAAATTATCTTTGCCTTCCCGAATAACCTCACGATTAATTTGCTTAATCACCTTATGCTCATGGAGGCTCAAACCATTGGTGTAACCACTATTGTCAGTACAGGGGACTTTAAGATAACCACCTAATTCCTCAAGATAAACATGGATACTTGATAGATCATCAGGGTCTACTTTTATGATTTTTTTGATGGTTTCTTTGGTTTGTGGGTAATGTTTTCTGTAATCGGCCAAAGCAGTACAGTCATACATCAACTCTTCATATTTAAAACCATTTCGAGTTAACGTTCTTTCGTCTGTGATCCCCATCAGAACATTGAAACGTTCTTCATCTTCCACTTTCATCTGTAACGGTGGGTATATATCAAAACCATGTTGCCACTGTTTTATGGGGATACGGGTTTGACGTGAGTTTGAATCTTGATGATATATATCCACTATCCAACGATGAAATTCTTCAACAAAGACAGAGAAACGCATAATGGCGTCTTTTTCAGGTTTATAGTCTTCTTTTTCTAGAATATTCGAGAAGGTTTTACCTGGTATTTCAGTTAAAAAGCACTCGTTAATCATCCCGAAAAAACGTTCTACAAAAGGCTTCAACCAAGGTTTACGAACGGGGTTGTATTGAATGTTTATACCGGCTTCTTGACAGGCATGCTCCAAACTTTTTGACCAAAACTCAGCACCATTATCCACCACAAGATTTTCAAATTTACCAAAGCAAGGCCACTCATTTTGAAGGTCGATATTTAGACCTTCAAATGATTTTGGTTTTATTGCATGTACTATTGCCTTGGCCGCTGAAACATATGAAGGCGATCGATAACTTAAGTGAAACCCTAAAACACAACCGCTAAAGACGTCGACGATTAGGGTTAAATATGGCCTGCCTAGTGGGATAAGTAACTCATCATCAAGTAAAATAAGATCAAGTGGTGTGTGATCAATTTCTACCCGCTCTAATATTCGCGTTGGGGGAATATGCGATGAGCAATAAGAAAACCATTGATCTGCTATAAATTTACCATGCCGTGCCACTGCAACAGGATAAGGAGGTAGTGACTTTATTCTTTGGTTAAAGCTTTTGTAAGAAATGATAGGAATTTGTCCATCCACAATGCTTTGATTCTCAATAGTGATGGCATCTTTATAGTACTGGTAGGCTGTTGTGACTTTCGGTCGTTTTGCATCTAAAAAACGAGACAACGCTCGCTCAAAAAACACCTCATCACCTTCAACTCGTTTCTTTCGGTTGCCCATTTTATGGCGCTTAGCGACTAATGACGCGAGATCTCCATTACTGTCAATGTAGCTTTTCCGCCAACGGACTAACGTTCGCCAGTTAGGACGTTTTTCCATAGCAGTAGCAAAAAGTGTATCAAGAATTGGATCTAGATTTTTTTGAGTCCATCCACCAATTAATTTTTTTTCTATGAAGGCAATGAGTTGATATTTATCGAGTGCTTTCTTTTTTAAAAGGTTAGGAAAGGTATCTAAGTCTCTTTTGACTAATACTGTATCTTCTAGCTTCAGATATTGAGTAGAGGTATCAGGCTTCTTAGCTGATTCAAATTCACTGAACTCATCTTTAAATTGCATCATTCTACGAACCATACCGTTGGGTTGAAATCGAGATCATCTTGGCTTAAGTTAGCCTTAATTAACCCTTGATGTATAAGGGAATACAGATGTGAGCGAGTTTCACCTAATGTTAATGATTGTTTTACTGCCACATCATTAACACTAACTTTACCCGTTTCTTTAATCAGCTTAAGCAATTCAATTTGCATTTCATTCAAGCCATGGATACCTGAATAGCGATGCAAAATTTTAAGGTTGTTTAGAATAGGATTTACGCGGATTTGTCGTTCTGTTACCAATATAAGATCTGCTCCTAAAGACTGAGCAGCCGCTTTCTTGGCTACAAATTTAGATCTAAAGATTGGATCGAATGTTTTGCTGTAAGGTTTGTATTCATGGAACTTTACAGTCCCATCAATAAAGTGAACTATCGCATCAGGTGTATAGGGCAATCTTTTGCCCTCAAAATCGTAATAAAACCCTTCAGGCTGACTGCCAAACACCTCTATAAAATCATTGTATTCGTGATGAAAACACGCATCAAACTCCAATGAACTCTCACACATTATCGTTTCGCTAACTTTTGCGCTAGCGAATTTAAATACGTTTTTGTTCGGTGATGGTTTGCGTAAGCTTCTTATATACATGAGCTAAATTCGCACGAATAAAGTATATTTAGTGTACTAAGATGCAAAAATTTGTCAATACATGGGTTATTAATAGTTCAAGGTGATGATATTAAAAGAAATGCATTCTGTAATATAATTACAAAATGCATTTTTATGTCATTATATGGGTTAATTTTGTCACACTATGGGTGCATTATGACAATGTATGGGTTCAGCGACATTACTTATGCCCCCAGGGCGTTGGCGGCAAGGCAACAGGTTTGGTTAAATCAAAGTCGACTTTAAAATCACGATTTTCACGAGTAAGACGATAACTAAAGGTGCTTGGCTCAATGTACATGTGCCATACATTGGTCACTGACTGATCTAGGCCGTTTTCTTTAAAATTAGCAATCGACTCAGCATCCACAGGAAATGACTGTTGGGTAACAGTACCTAAATCAACTGTATCACCACCGTACATAGTCACTTTATCTTCTGTGCCATCTTGATGACGATGATCATGCTTTAAACGTAAACCATTATCGGTTTTGCTGATCACCCAAGTGCGCGAGTGATCATCACCCACATGAAACGGCACTTTTAACTCTCTGTCGCTACATTCACGCACGTGCATGATGAGTTTTTTGCCGCTAAAACCATCATCGGCACTATTGCCTGCGGTAACCACTCCCTCATAAGCGTTGCCACAATGGGCAGCTAAAGCATCGAAATACTGGTTGTGGATATCCTCTGCCGCAAAGCTTGAAACTGACAAAAAAGAGCTGGTCATTAACGATATAGATAGGGCGATTTTGATAGGAGTTCTTGTCATTATTATGCCTATTAATATGGGGAAGAATGGCAACCTTAGCAGTTTTTTTTGAATTGAACCTGAATAAAAGTAATCAACCTCAGTTAAGGATAATAAATGCAGATCAAGCAGCTTCTTGCACCGCTAACTGCGTTGAATTGACTTATAGTAGACCCGCTATGGACGCGTAAATCAGTTTCGTTATCAGTACAAAGATTAAATTCCAATGTAAACTATTGAATATAAATACTTAAAAATCTTTACTCATCCTTTTAGTCAAGTCAAAGTAAACCAAACAAAGCCGTTTACAGCCTTGGGATCCAGCCAGAGTCGAGTTAATAAAAAGCCGTGCGATTAGCGGCACGGCTTTTATGCGTCATAAACGACTCGCGGTTACTTAATCAATAAGCTTAACGCTTGTGCTTTGATGGCGTAGCCCAGCCTTTTGCATTACCAGAACCACTCTTTTTACTCGCGGGTTTTCGAGACGGCTTGATCTGTTCTTTACTCGCATTAACCTTAGCATCCGGTTTAGCCTTAGGCTTGGATTTCGTTTTACCCGCTGAGTCACTATCGCTGCCTTTTCGGTCATCAAATTGATTTGATGAGAAACGTGTCATCGCTTTTTGCGATGTTTGCTTGCTCGCAGGCTTTGGCTTTTGCCCCCACTTAGGACGGTTTTGCTCATTACGGGTTTCTGGCGGCACTAAACAATGTGGACTATTACCAATAAGCGATTCTTTACCCATAGCAATTAACGCCTCACGGATCATCGGCCAACCTGCAGGATCGTGATAACGTAACAAGAATTTATGCAATTTACGCTGGCGACCTTTTTTAGGCACGCTGACTTGCTCACTGGTGTGCTTCACGTTTTTGAGTGAATTCAGCTCAGTGTGATAAATCGTGGTCGCGTTTGCCATGGGTGATGGATAAAAGTTTTGCACCTGATCTAATTTGAATTTTTGACCTTTAAGCCATAATGCCAAATTCACCATATCTTCATCGGTGGTTCCAGGATGCGCCGAGATAAAATACGGAATTAAAAATTGCTCTTTACCCGCTTCTTTTGAGAACTTATCAAACAATTCTTTAAACTTGTCGTAAGTACCCATTCCCGGCTTCATCATTTTGCTTAACGGACCTTCTTCAGTGTGTTCGGGTGCAATTTTTAAATAGCCCCCCACATGATGCTTGGCCAATTCCCTGATGTAGTCTGGGTCTTCAATCGCTAAGTCATAGCGCACGCCAGACGCGATAAGCACTTTTTTAATCCCCGGCACATCACGCGCAGCGCGGTATAAATCAATTGTGTGTTTATGATCTGTACCCAAATGACCACAAATTGAAGGATACACACAGGATAGACGACGACACGTTGTTTCAGCTTTAACACTGGTACAGCCTAATCGGTACATGTTGGCCGTTGGGCCACCCAGATCAGAAATGACCCCTGTAAAGCCAGGTACTTTTTCTTGAATGTCTTTAATTTCTTTAATAATCGATTCTTGAGAACGACTTTGAATAATCCGTCCTTCATGCTCTGTAATCGAACAGAATGAACATCCACCGAAACAGCCTCGCATAATGTTAATCGAGGTTTTGATCATGTCATAAGCAGGGATTTTTTCTTTGCCATACACAGGATGCGGTACTCGCTGATACGGCAGATCAAATACCGCGTCCATTTCGTCAGTATTTAATGGCCATGCCGGCGGATTAACCCAGACACCACGGTTAGCGTCATGGGGTTGAAAAAGCGCTCTGGCACAACCTGGGTTTTGTTCTTGATGCAAAATACGTGAAGCATGGGCGTAGAGGTATTTATCACCCGCGACTTTATCGTAGGCAGGTAATAAAACGTAGGTTTTTTCCCACGGCTTAGGGCGCGGAGGCTGAATGCTGATTGCTTTTGGCGCATCATTATCAAAAATTTTCTTGTCGCTTGGGCCTGATAATTTTTCACAGCCAACATCATCAGCGCCATAGGGATTCGGAATAGGATCAATCTTATGCAATTGGTCAATTTTACGTGAGTCCATACCACGCCAACCTGGCATGGCTTCTTTACGCATCACGGCGGTGCCGCGAACATCATCAATGTCACCAATAGATTCACCACTGGCGATACGACGAGCAACCTCCATTAACGGACGTTCAGCATTGCCATAAACCAAAATATCGGCTTTGGCATCAAAAATAACACTGCGACGGACTTTATCTGACCAATAATCATAGTGGGCAATACGGCGTAAACTGGCTTCAATGCCACCAATAACTACCGGCACATCTTTGAAAGCTTCTTTACAACGTTGTGTATAAACCGTTACCGCTCTATCTGGGCGCTTACCGCCTATATCACCCGCTGTGTAAGCATCATCATGACGCAACTTACGGTCAGCGGTGTAACGGTTGATCATCGAATCCATATTGCCGGCGGTCACACCAAAAAAGAGATTGGGCCGCCCCAACTGCATAAAGTCTTCTTTGTTTGACCAATCTGGTTGAGAAATAATCCCAACACGATAGCCCTGGGCTTCTAACATGCGCCCAATAACGGCCATACCAAAACTGGGGTGATCCACATAAGCATCCCCCGTGACAATAATGATGTCGCAACTATCCCATCCCAGCTTATTCATTTCTTTGCGAGACATAGGCAGAAATGGCGCAGTGCCAAAGCTTTCGGCCCAAAACTTGGGATAACTAAATAATGTCGACTCAACTTGCATGTGTATGACCTAAAAAATTGAAAAATACGCCAATATAAGCGGACGCGGAGTATATCAGTTGGCAAGGGGTAAGTGTGACTAAAAAAGCAGCAGATGTGAAATATTTTTGTGGTTTCAGTATAGACAAAACCCTTATAAAATAAGTGGAAATAGTAAAATACCACTCATTTTATATAGTTAGGGGCAATCTCACTTTTGGGGTGAATTTTAAAGCAGTTTGTGACCATTTGCTGTAAAAAAAGCTTGTAACATGCCGTTATTTAACATGAATAAGCAATAACGCTGCAGCAAATGATTACAAACCAAGTCTGTGGCTAAAAGCCTAAAAAGAAACCGATATTACTTACCGCAAGGCTTAAGAGAATAATCCAGGTTAATAACACCCCCCAAAAACGTCCCCAGTGGTATCCGCCTTTTCCTTGAGTTAATCCAATAGCATGAATTAATCGCGCAAATACCCAAATAGAACCAAAACAATGCAGCAGATAATCTGGCATTTGATGACTTTCTGCCACTGCCAGCAGTATCAACACTATCGGCGCATTTTCGACTAAATTACCATGAACCCTTACCGCTAAAGCCAGCTCTTTATTATCCCCATTACCGATACCAACGGCATTTGAGCGGCGAAATTTAACGACCCTGTATGCCAGTGCAATGACCAGCAGCGCAGTTAAACTGGCGTATAAACCTGTGATTAATAATGTCATATGTGATCCTTCATATTATTGTCACATCATAATAACGATAAATAGCGGAACAATCCTAATAGAATAATCTTCAATCTAGTCTAGACTGGTTACAGTCATGTTCCCCCCTTTTATCACAGATTGAACGACGCAACTTGATTATCAGCAAGTAAGGCTTAGGTTGATGTTTGCTGTGTATTTAAACTAAAAATGACAGTCAGCTTTAATGCGCCACAAGCCTGTGAAAGGTAAATCCTTTATCGATTAATCGTTAAGGATCAGTTACTATTCGCTGCATTATTAACCCTATATAAATTAAGAGTGACTAACGGCCAGTGGATAATCAAGACTTTATCGAAAAACGTAGGTTTATCATAAAATTAGGTAAAGCTTTACATAAGTTCGGTACCCCAGCTTATCGCCTTGAATCGCACTTACAAACTGTGTCGCATACTTTAGGTATTGAGGGTTACTTTCTGATCTCACCCACCTCGATGACGTTTGTTTTACAACATGACACCGAGCAAGAATATAACCATGTAGCCAGGGTTAAGCCCGGCGATTTAGATTTAGGCTCATTAGCGCGAACATTTGAGCTGGTCGAAGAACTCAGCTCAGGCCAGCGTACCCTGCAAGAAGCGCTCGATAGGTTAGAAGAAATTGCCAACAAACCTAATCCTTACGGCCATAAATTAACTTTATTGGCTTTTGGAACCAGTGCGGGTGCTTTCGCAATGCTAATGGGCACTGGTTGGCATGATGTTTTTTGGTCGGCCATGTTAGGCTTAATTGTTTATGGATTGGTGTTTTGGGCAGAACACTCAAAACGAGTAGCAGAAATGCTAGAGCCCTTGGCCGCTGTCGTTGTGGCTATTTTAGCTTGCGCCATTGCTCAATTTGATGCCAGCATCAATCTGCCTGTCACCATTTTATCAGGGATTATTATCTTTATTCCCGGCCTTGCTTTAACCCTAGGCTTGGCTGAATTAGCAGCACGAGATTTAATATCAGGTACCGCCAGAATTATGGATGCGGTAATGCAGTTATTTAAACTGTATTTTGGTGCGGTACTTGGCATGACCATAGGTAAAGCCATTTTTGGTGAAGCGATTTATATTGATCCTGAGCCACTTCCTAGATGGGCGATTTGGTCAGCGGTACCCATGTTGTCCATGTCGTTAGTGATCATCTTTAAAGCACGCCTAAAAGATTCTCCATGGGGCGTATTTGCCGGTATTGTGGCATTTTTCTCCGCGATGTTAGGGGGGATTTATTTAGGTGAGTCTATTGGTATTTTTGTAGGCGCATTAGCCGTCGGCATTTATTCCAATTTATATGCCCGTTGGATGAAAGCTCCTGTCTCTATTGCTTTGCTTCAGGGCATTGTGATTTTAGTGCCCGGCAGCAAAACATATATCGGTCTCAATGCTTTGATATCAGGTGAAACCATGTTGAATCAAGCACATCTTGGTTCGCAAATATTTTTGATATTTATGTCATTAATTGCTGGATTAATTTTTGCAAACGTAGTGGTTCCGCCTCGACGTTCTTTATAGTTTATCGCTAAAATATTCATTTTTAAGGCAGCAGATAATGCTGCCTTAATCATTTACCGCCAGATAAAATCAGTTAACGCTCTTCAACAGTCATACAACAAAAATCAATTCAGACAAAGCAACTTAAACACTTGACTATAAAATGATTCAGGTGTGTTATTAACCTTGCGAATTAACAGAAATGTTACACACTTTGTTAGTTCAATTATGCTCGACTCATTAAAATAATAAGGAATATTTATGACCCAAGCTTGTTGTACAGCACTCAGTGTCGCCTTATTGTTTACTCCATTAGCCGCATCCGCAACTGCTGTAAATACTGCCGATTCAGCCAAAATCGAAAAAAATGCCAGTACCGCAAATGATGAAACGCCATCAAGGGTAAAAGTCAGTAAAATTGTTATTCAAAGCAACCCTATTTTTGATGAATCAGACCCAGAATCATTTTTTATTCACCGCTGGGCAAACTACCTGCATATCAATACTACAGACGAAACCATCATAGATAATTTAAGTTTTCATGTCGGTGAAGAGGTGACTCAAAGGGATTTAGAAGAAGCCCAGCGTTTATTGCGTTCAGAATCTTATATCCGCGATGCGAAAATCACTGTCGCCCAAAAAGCGCCTGATGCAGATGCCGATACAGATCAAACCATATTGGTAAAAACATGGGACAATTGGTCTCTTTTACCCACCGTCAGCCTAAGCTCAAGTGGCGGTAACACCAAATACTCGTTTGGTGTGAAAGAAGATAACTTGCTAGGTTTAGGCATTAACACCCGTATAAAATATCAATCAGATCAGAACCGTACTGGTTATAAGTTTGCCTTTAGCGCGCCCTTAAAAGTCATCAAACATGCTTACGTTGCGGCGGACTTTTATGACAATAGTGATGGTCAGGCTACCTCACTCGCTTTTTATAAACCCTTTTATGCCCTCAATACCCCAAATATGTATGGCGCAGCTTGGTCTCAAGATAAACGTATTGATACTACGAGGCAGAATGGTATTAATATTAACGAGTTTGAACATAACTTAAATTACATCGATGTTGGATATGGTTGGTTATTGAGTAAAGAAGCCGATGAGTTAACACGCTTTACCTTTGGTATCACCCAAGATAAGCATCAATTTGACAATATTGACGCTTTCCCGCAAAGCGACTTACCTTTTGACCGCGATTTTGTCTATCCTTGGGCTGGATTTGAATATTTACAAGATGATTTTACCGTTTTGAATAACATTCACTTAATCGGTAATAATGAAGACTTTAATTTAGGTTGGCATCACACCATCAAACTAGGCTTAGAAACTAACGATATTGCTGATGGTTCAAACCTAGGTTATCACCTTAATGTGTTAAGTAGCCGTGGATGGCAGTCCGATGCGCATCTTTTTTTACTTAAGCTAACGGGTGAGGCGGATATCGCTACCAGCCAAGCTGACTTTTATAATGTCTCATTAGCCTCTGAATACTTTTATAACATCACAGATAAATGGACCGCTTTTGCCAAAGCCAGCATAGCCACTTCAAATAATAATTACCTCGACCGAACATTCGCATTAGGTGATGAAACAGGTATTCGAGGTTACCCTAATGACTATCAACATGGTGATCATCAATGGGTCTTTACTGCAGAGCTGAGAAACTACCCTAATATCAATTTATATCAATTAGCTGATTTAGGCTGGGCACTTTTTTCCGATGTCGGCCAAGCATTTGGTGGCACAGATGAGTTTAATGAAACCAACAACCCTATAGGTAGCATAGGCATTGGTGCGCGCATTTACTCATCTAAATCTAGCTACGGCAATATCGCTCATATTGATATCGCCAAACCCTTCACCTCTGGCCAAGATGTTAATAACTGGGAATTTAGATTCCAGATTAAAGACCACTTCTAATTCTTGCCTTTGCAGTATCTGATGTGATGCTGCATTTTACTTGAATGTAAAAACACCGCTTCATGCACTGCTATATATGCTTGCTCAGCAAATCACAGATAATCGAATCTTAATCAGCTCTTGAGTTCCTCAGTGATTAACTTGCCGCGGCAAGTGTTATTAAGATGGTGCACTCGCATTACAGGAAGATTGCGCCAATAAAAAAGACCTTGCATAAGCAAGGTCTTTTTTTAGCTGAACACGTTTAAGCTGTCACAGGCTTACGCTTTTGGTGTGCAATAATCAAAGCAATCAATGAGGCAACACCTACTGCAATACCCACAGGCTGGCTTAGCTCCATAGGCAATCCTAAGCCGATACCGGCGGTCATAATATAAGACACGGTAATACTGGTACCAATAATCGCTGGAATACTCACAATCCAATGGAAGGTACCACGATCAAATAGGTACTTAGTCGCTAACCACAACACACTGGTAGATAACAACATGTTTGAGAATGCGAAATAACGCCAGATTAAGGTGAAATCAATTTTAGTCATGAAATACGCAATGGCTAAAATAGGCACGGCTAACAATAGACGGTTACGCATACTTTGTGGAATGTTAAAGGCATCAATGATCGTTAAACGTAATGAACGAAATGCCGTATCACCCGAGGTAATTGGGAAAATCGCCACGGCAATAATCGCCATAATGCCACCCATGACACCTAAGTAACTGGTTGCAACCTGGTTTACCACTAATCCTGGGCCACCTTGGTCAAGGATCTGTTTAAGCTCGACATAACCACCTGGAAACGCCGCAATACCTGCTGTAGCCCACACACAGGCAACAATACCTTCAGACATCATTGCACCAAAGTAAACAGGGCGAACATATTTCTCGTTGGTTAAACAACGCGCCATAATCGGTGCTTGAGTCGAATGGAAACCACTGATTGCGCCACAGGTAATGGTAACAAACAGTAAAGGCCATACAGGCAAGCCATTCGGGTTTGGCTCGAGTAAATCATTGTTGTAATGGCTGTGATCAAAATACGCTAAAAAGTCTTCAGCCATTGGTAAATGTGGTGCATTCATTAATAATGCCACGGCTAATGACAGTGTCATCACAATCATTAACAAGCCAAATACTGGGTATAATTTTGTAATGATTTTATCAATCGGTAACAGGGTAGCGAGAAAGTAATATCCTAAAATCACCAATACCCAAAAAGTATTGCCGCTTAAGAAGGTGCCTTCAAAATAACTTAAATTACTTAATAAACCGGCTGGACTCATAATGAATACAACGCCGACAAAAAACAGCAACATTGCAGTAAATACCAGCATTACACCTTTAAAGAACACGTTAAAGTAATGCCCTGCAATTTCAGGCAAACTTTTACCGTCTTCTTTTATACTTAATACGCCTGAGAAGTAGTCATGAACCGCACCACCTAAGATGTTACCAATAACAATCCACACTAGCGCGATTGGACCATATAAGGCACCTAAAATTGGACCGAAAATTGGACCAACACCAGCCACGTTTAAAAATTGAATTAAATAGGCTTTAACAGGATGGACTTCAACATAGTCAACACCATCACTAAAACGCGTTTGCGGTGTTTTGGCTGTTGGGTCTATGCCCGCTTGACGTTCAACAAAAGGGCTATAGAACTTATATGCAAGCACGAGTAGTGCAATACATATGAAAAAGATCAACATAGTGATTATCCATTTAGGTAGGCTGTTATAGTACTGTGCAGTGTCAACGACTTGCTCTGTTAGGTCAAGGTAGACAGCCTTATACTAAGGTCTAATGCAGGTGATTTGAGTTCACATTTTTCACCTTAATCTAGCCCAATTTTGGCTTTGTATTCCGCTGTAACATCCCTTCCCATTGCTCTCATCAAAATGATCAAACCGCTGCCTGAGATAAACAATGATTACAAGGTTGCTCCAAACCGCGGTAAAACATATTAATCGATTACAGCGAAACACCTCGCACTTGATTTCTACCTGCCTTTTTAGCCAAATAAAGTTGTTTATCGGCTTCATTGAGGACATGTTCCCATGACGAATCAAGTTTGGGATAAATTGTCGCTACGCCAGCACTGATTGTCACGGTATTTGAGATAGTTGAATCAGTATGTTCAATCGCTAAGTCTTGAACGGCATCAATCATTTTCTGGGAAATGGATAACGCACCATCTAGGTTAGTGTCTGGTAAAATACAGACAAATTCTTCACCGCCGTAGCGCGCCACCAAATCGTATGGACGGCCTGCAACGCTGCGGATTGCTTGAGCAACTAAACGCAAACAATCGTCACCTTGCTGATGGCCATATTTATCGTTATAGCGCTTAAAAAAGTCGACATCTAACATCACTAAAGACATAGGCTGATGATGGCGAATACAATGACGCCAAGAGTCGGGTAATGATCGTTCAAACTGACGTCGATTCGCAACGCCAGTCAAACTATCTTGTAACGCTATGGCACGCAGTAAATCTGAGTGTCGCTTTAACAAAAACTGGTTTTTCACTCTTGCGGTGGTAATGATGCTATTGATGGGTTTATGAATAAAATCAACCGCGCCTAATTGAAATCCTTTTACTTCTTGCGCTTCATCAAAATGGGCAGTGATAAAAATAATCGCAGTATTAGCGGTTAACGGATCCGACTTTAATGTTTCACATACCTCAAAGCCATTCATGCCTGGCATTTCAATATCCAATAACACTAAATCTGGCTTAACCTTTTGGCATACATCAAGCGCCTGTGCGCCTGTTGTTGCCATATACATGTCGAATTCTTTATTGAACAATTGATGTAAAATTTTAATCGTGGTTGGTTGATCATCAACCAATAAGATTTTACCTTTTACACCATCGTCTAAATCTAATAATTGAGCTTGCAACATTAACTCAGCTCCGTTTCAATCATTGTGAGTACCGCTAACGCTTTGTCAAACTCTAGCGTTTGAACAAGTGAGTATAATTCAGTCCACCTAGGATGATGGGACAGGACATTGGTAGCATCTTCGATTAATGTCATTGCCTCAAGATTACTCTGCTGCAACGCCTGCTTTAATAACATGATAGTGTCATGCTCTACCCCGTCAATTGAACTGTTAGAGTGTTTTTGAAGTATTAAATTCGCCTCATTAGATGACGATTCAGCAAGGTAATCGTTAAGGTGCAGCACGCTTTCTTGGGCTAAATCACTTAATCTCTCAGCCCACTCTCTCAATTGCTGCGCGTTTGGCTCACCTTGCTTGCATTGGGCTTCTAGATAGGCGGCAAAGTTGGCTAAGGCTTTAGCGCCAAAGTTACTTGAAAACCCTTTAAGCCCATGGCTTATTGCTGCTATCTGAGCGTTATTTTCTTTGATAACGGCATCGCTTAACTGCAGCAATTGTTTATTTAATTCAGTCTCAAATTCATGCGCCATCTTTTTGAAGAAGGCTTCATTGCCCCCAAAGCGACTGAGGGTTTGTTCTAGGCTATCAAATAATGGTGCATTGCTAGAGGATTCTGTTAAAGCCGAGCGGTTTATTTCGACCACGGTATTATCGTGCTCGAAATGATTAAACTCGCGCCCCACCAGCGCCAGTATACTTGGGATAAGCTTTGGCATATCAATTGGCTTACCAATATGATCATTCATACCCGCAGCAATACAATCAAGCCTATCTGATTGAGATGCGTTAGCTGTCATGGCGAGAATAGGTATTAATTCAAAACGGTTATCAGATCGAATAAGTCGCGTTGCTTCAAGACCATCCATATCGGGCATCTGCACATCCATAATCACGATATCAAATGTTTGTTGGCTTTGAGTGACCAATGCGACCCCCTCAATGCCTCCTTTAGCCAATACGACCTTGGCCCCTTCAAGGGTCAATAACTCGTCAACAACCTGCCTATTTAGCTGATTATCTTCAACCACGAGAATGGTTAACCCTTGCAAACGCTTTTGTGACAACATTTGCACCGGTGCCAATGTGATCTTGCCCGTCAACACTTGGTTAATGGACTCAGCTAATAATTGCGAGGTGACAGGTTTCGTTAAAAAATGGGCAAAAGGTGAAACGCCTTCGGGATCGGTATGATTTAACACTTCTTCGCTGTAGGCGGTTAACATAATCACAGCTGGTGCTGTAGAGTTTGCAGCCAAAGCAATCTGGTGTAATTGCCGTGCCGTTTCAATGCCGTTGAGGTCTGGCATATTCCAGTCCATCAATACCACATCAAAAGGCGTTTGTGCTTTAGCGGCTTGCTCGTATAGGGCAATCGCCTGAGCGCCATCATGGACACATTCCACTTCACTGCCAAAATCTTGTAAAATTTTGGCTAAAATATCTGTCGTGGTTCGGTTATCATCCACCACCAAAATGTGTTTGCCTTGGATATCTATCTCCACTTCTGTTGTGGTCGGTAACGCAGGCAATACCACATCAAACCAGAAACAGCTGCCTTGCCCTAGCTCACTCTTAACAAGAAGATCTCCCCCCATAAGTTCGACTAAACGTTTACTAATGGCAAGCCCTAGTCCTGTGCCACCAAAACGTCTTGAAGTAGAAGATTCGGCCTGCTCAAAGCCGGTAAAAATACGGCCAATTTGCTCTTCACTAATACCAATTCCGGTATCTGTAATTGAAAAACGCAGGGTTCTGTTATGTTCAGCTCCATCTAGACATTCAATGCCAACGATCACCTGCCCAGTGTGGGTAAATTTAAGCGCATTACCCGCAAGATTAATTAATACCTGTTGAAGTCTCAGCTTATCAATAAGTAACCAAGATGGGATGTTAGGGTCGAGGTTAAAGATCACTTCAACATCTCGGTTTCCTAAAGTACCCGACAACACCACGGCAAGATCTCGCATTAGCATTTCAATTTCGCAAGGCTGGGGATCTAACAGTAATTTACCGGCTTCAATTTTAGAGAAATCCAAAATGTCGTTTAACAAACCTAATAGGGATTTAGCCGCGGTTTGAGTTTTAGCTATATAATCCTGCTGCTGGGCAGACATAGTGGTATGTAACATCAATTGCAACATACCAAGGACCGCATTCATTGGTGTGCGGATTTCATGGCTCATGTTGGCTAAAAACGCCGATTTTGCTGCATTGGCTTCATCTGCCTGCTGCTTGGCTTCACGCAATGTGGCTTCAATTTCTCGCTGTTCAGTCACATCAAGGTTAATACCTATTACTCTTAACGCGTTACCATGCTTGTCGCGCTCAATCTGAGCTGCGGCCTGCACATAACGTATGCCACCATCAGCTTTAAATACTCTAAATACCAGATCATAGGTACCATAACCCGCTACCGCATCCTGTAGTTTTTGCTCTGCCATTTCAATATCATCGGGATGAATCTGCATTAACCAGTGCTGGTATTTCAAGCCTTCATCTCGCAAGGTTAGCGGCTGATCATAGATAGCAAACATACGATCATTCCACTCTAAGCTATTGTCTTGTAAATTAAATGTCCAGATCCCCAATTTAGCGACATCAGACGCCTTGCTCAAATGATTACTGGCAGTTAATAGCGCCTCTTGTTGTAATAACGTTTGAGTGATATCCACCCCTATACCTAGATACCCTAAAACATTGCCTTGGTTATCGCGCATGGCGGTGACAGATAATGATACTTGGCACTGTGAGCCATCTTTACGCACATAAGTCCAGTTACGGGTTTCAGGCCCTTCGTTCTTGGCCTTGTGAATAAAGGTCTCAAAGCCTTCAATATTAATACCATATTCAGCAGATAACGCTTCAGATCTGGTCTGTACTTCCTCGAGGACATGCAAGCATGCAGGACTGCTGATACCGACTAATTCCTTGGCTTCGTAGCCCAGTAATAACTCAGCCCCGCGATTAAAAATCGTAATAATGCCATTTTCATCGGTCGCAATAATTGACATTTCTGATGCGGCATCTAACACGTTAGTTAACAGCGAGCTAAGTTTATTTTTCTCAATTTGGGTAAATTTACGCTCTGTGATATCAGTACTTAGGGCAATGAAACGTTCAATGTTGCCCTTTTCATCCATTACAGGACCAATGACCGTATCGAACCAATGAATATTCCCTAGTTTGTCACGATTACAAACCTCTCCATGCCAAGAGCTTCCAGACTTAATTTGAGTCCACATGTTTTGCCAAAAATCATTATCATGCTCACCTGATTTTAAAATAGAGTGATTTTTGCCAATCAACTCTTCACGGGAGTAACCACTCATTCGACAAAAGTAATCATTAACCTCCAAAATAACGCCATCGGTATCGGTTACGGTGGAAACTAGTTGATTGTTAATGGACTGTAATAACGCCCGATTCTCTGACATCGCTTGTTGTAACTCTGTGGTTCTCTCGGTAACTTTTAATTCCAAGCTTTCATTGGATTTAATAATGCGTAATTCAGCATCTTGCTGGGCGGTAATGTCGCGCAGTGTTTGGCTGATACCGATAATATCGCCCTCACCATCTACAATAGGCAATGCGGTCATCGAGGTAGACAATAGCCGGCCATCTTTACATTGATGTTTTGAGACCTGATTTAAGACAGTTTCACCGATTAGCACTTTACGAAAAGAGGCTTTCTCATAGGATACTTTTTCTTTAGGAACAATCAGTGTTGCGCTTTCTGAGCCAATCGCTTCTGATTCGCTATAACCAAATAGCCGCTCAGCCCCTTTATTCCAACTCGTCACCTTGCCATCAAGATCATAACTAATAATGCCATCAAGCGAATGCTCGAGCATATTCGCCCGTCTTGCTTGCTCTGCCAACATTTGCTGTTTACGTTGTATGCCTAGTGACCAAATAGAGGCTAGTGCAGCCAATAACAAGCTCAATAATGCAGAATAAGAAAAATTAAACTCGGACGGCTAAGGTGTAATTGGGTAATAAACTCAGGATAAGCTGTGATTTTAAATTGCCATTTTCGGCCAAATATCTCTTCATTCAAAATAAACTGATAGTTAGCGTGAATATGGGTATTGTCTGCATCGGTTTCATAAAACTGAATCACATTATCCGCTTGAGTGATATCACTCAGCTGTAATTTAGTTGTTTTTTGACTTAAATCTAAACCGGTTAATATTTCATTGGTCACTAGTGGGGCATAGCTCCAGCCAAATGCCTGCGCTTTACGCTCATTATTGTTAGCTGGAGTCGCTCCACTGCGATAAATTGGCATTAAAATCAAAAAAGATTGTAATGGTTTGCCAGTTGCCTGCACTAAGGTGATAGGTCCAGATAATCTGACCTCACCCGATAACATCGCAGCATCGGCGGCATCACGGCGCTGTTTCTCTGAGCCGATATCCAAGCCCACGGCAGAATAATTTCGTTCAACAGGTTCAATGTATTGAATGACATATCGCTCATCATCGTGGGGGGCAAGCTGACGAATAGCGAAAACAGGCCAGCCATCTTGCTGAGCTTTAGTCACAAAAGCAGCTTCTTGTTCAGGTAACACGCGGCGAATAAAACCAAATCCACGCGCTCCAGGAAACTCTTTATCGACTTCACGGGTTAAGCTGTAGTGAACAAATCCCTCACGCGATACATTATCCTCGCCAGCTGTCACAATCATGCCCCGAGCGCCGCGTAAACCATATTGATAAAGCGTAATACGCTCTAGCACATTACGGCTGATTTGTTCTGAAGTCTCTTGCAATGCTTTATTAATCGCTAGCTGGTTGCTTTCATTCACCCACCAGGCTAACGCAGCACTCATCGCTAAGCCAATTACCAACACAACTGTGCCTAATTTTGCCGCTTTTTGTAACCCCAAAGACAAATCCATAATCGCCTAATTTCTTAAAATCATAGAGTTATGATTCTGGACTAGTCAGAAAGATTTCGCCAGCCGAAATAAGTAACAATCAAGAAACATCCTCAGTAAAAAGCTACACAGCCGCTAAACTCGATGTAAGAAGTAGATAGATGCAATGATACAGATAAGGCTTAATCATGCTAAAAAGGACGTTTCAGACAGAAACATAAAAGGCCTCACATTGCTATGAGGCCTTTTAATAGAAAGGTTTGAGTTGGCCGATAAGCCGGGTCCTGTCGTGGACAGTTATTCATCTAGGCCTGCAATCGCTCACAGGCTCAAGCGACCTACCCGGTCCCAACGCGAGCAGCGCCATACGGGACCCTATTTGGTCTTGCTTCGGGTAGAGTTTACCTTGCTACGGACTATTGCTAGCCGCACGGTGCGCTCTTACCGCACCCTTTCACCCTTACCAATCCGAAGATTGGCGGTCTTCTCTCTGTTGCACTTGTCGTCGGTTCACACCGCCCAGGCGTTACCTGGTACCCTGCTCTTTGAAGCCCGGACTTTCCTCCCCGTACTTACGTACGCGGCAACTGTCTGGCCAACTCGGCGCGGATTATAACGTAAGCGACTGCAACAAACCATCTAAAATATGACTTTACCGCAAACCTACCAAGTTAAGCCTACAGACCGATTTCTAGGCCATATTTATAAAGTGCATTCTTTTTAATTCCGTGGATTTCACCTGCTAGGGCTGAAGCTTTTTTCAGGGGTAGCTCTTGGCATAAAAGCTTTAAGGTATTTACCACTACCGCAGGAATGTCTGACTCGCTATCGGTTCTGTGACCATGACACATCAACACGATTTCACCTTTTTGCTGATTCAAGTCATCTTTTACCTGTTGTAAGACATCTGCTGCAGGGCCAGATAAAAACGTTTCAAAGGTTTTGGTGACTTCACGGGCCATCACTATTTCACGGTCAGCACCTAATGTCGCGACAATGGACTCTAAGCTATGTACTATCCGATGGGGTGATTCATAGAAGATTAAGGTTCTTGGGTCTTCTTTTAGAGCTAATAATTTATCAATTCGGCCTTTTTCTTTTGAAGGTAGAAAACCTTCAAATGAGAATCGATCAGAAGGTAAACCTGAGGCACTAAGCGCGGTAATTGCAGCACATGGTCCAGGTAATGGCACCACGTTAAAGCCTGCTTCACGCACCTGTTTAACCAGATGATAACCCGGATCTGAAATGAGCGGCGTACCCGCATCGGATATCAGCGCAACGGCTTCGCCGTTAGTCAGTTTTTGAATAATCCATTGTGCTCTGTCACGTTCGTTATGGTCATGAAGTGCCGTTTTACGGGTTTCGATGCCAAAGTGGCTTAACAACTTGCCGCTGTGGCGAGTATCTTCACAGGCAATCAAGCTGACTTGATTTAGCACTTCAATTGCACGGCTACTGATATCCGCTAAATTGCCAATGGGTGTGGGCACAATATACAGTGCTGCGGCTTGATCCATAACTACCTCAATAATCTCTTTATGCAAGACTTTCGCCCAGCGTAAGAGCAGGTTAAACTAAAGCCAATATCTTACCAGAGTGAAGCCCTGTGTTAAAAAGACTGATTTCAATTAAATTTCTATCGGCACTGACACTTTCAACATTATTGATTGGTTGTGCAACGACTAAAACCACTGATCCCGACACAATTGTGAATACGTCTTTGGTGTCGGTTGAGCAACCGGCAAGCACTTATTTATCTGAGGCCAGCAAAAGCAGCCTTCCAGAAAAACGTGACCGCTACCTTTTGCTAGCAGCGCACGCATACATTAATGACGGTAATTATAGTTCTGCCAGCAACATACTGGTATCAATGCAGAAAAGTATGGTCAAGGTGCCGACTATTCAGGCTGAGCATATTTATTTAAATGCCCGTATTGTCGAAAAAGTACAAAATAAACAAGCAGCGCTATCATTGCTGCAATATCCACCGCATTGGCAACTGCCTCGTTGGCAAATGGCGACTTACCATCAATACAAGGCACGCCTTTATAAATCGTTGCAACAACCTATCGATCAAATTAGACAACTCAGCTTACTGAGTAATTATTTACCTAAAACTGAATCAACTCAGGTAAATGATGTGATTTGGAAAGTATTGCAACCACTACAAGAAGAAACCATTCAGACCTTTATGCGTGAACCCGCAAACCCAGTGTTTTCAGGTTGGCTACAGCTGGCTTATATTGCTAAGCATTACGCTATCGAACCCACTCAGCTGGTACGCTATTTAGGTGAATGGCAGCGTAATAATCCGCATCACCCTGGCGCAATGAAATTACCTACAGACTTAGAAAAAGCGCTCAATGCTAAGCCCTTTAGACCGCAAAACATTGCTGTACTATTACCTTTAACGGGCCCTAGAGCCGCTGTCGCTGAGCCAATCAAAATGGGAATTTTAGCCAGTTATATGGCTGAGTTTGATAATGACGTTACGGTTCACTTTATCGACAGCCAAATAGGCGTGCAACCTGCCTACCAGCAAGCAACTGATATTGGTGCAGACTTTATTATTGGGCCTTTGCTGCCAAATGAAGTTGAAGAGTTACAACGTGCTAATCAGGCAAAAGAGCAACTTATTCCACAGCTGTATTTAAATCAGTTAGAGCAGTTTGAACCGAAGAAAAACCAATTTTATTTTTCGTTATCACCCGCGCAAGAGGCCAGTGATGCAGCAAGAAAAATGTTTGCTGATGGCATAAAATTACCATTACTGTTAACCAGCAATGATGCCATTGGTAAACGTATGGCAGAAAGCTTTAACCAGACATGGCTATCTTTGACTGAAAATAATGCGGAGATCCATTATTTCGACCGTGGCGATCAGATGAAGTTAACAGTGCAAGAAGCCTTAGGCGTTAAAGACAGCCAAGCTAGAATTGCTCGAATGAAAGAAATATTAGGCAGTAAACTGGAAGCCGACTTTCGTTCACGCCAAGATATCGATGCCATTTATATGATCTCGGCATCGCAAGACTTATCGCTATTGAAAGCGTTTTTAGACGTAAACTTCAGTGTCTTTGCTGAACCAGTGGCACTTTACACCTCTAGCCGCGGTCGATTAGAAAAAGAGTCCAACCAATCGGCACAAGAGTTAAACAAGGTCATGATTAGTGATATTCCTTGGCTAATGCAAAATAGCAATGAAACTCGTATGGTTGAATCATTATGGGGTACCTGGAATAACAGCCAAAAACGTTTATATGTGATGGGCTATGACGCGCTTGAATTAGTCAATCGTTTAGCACAAATGCAGGCGTTTCCTGGATATCAGCTCAATGGCCGTAGCGGTGCATTATCAGTCCAACCGAACGGGTTGATTGATCGCCAGTTAACTTGGGGCAAATATCAACAAGGTCAATTAACGCCATTATGATAGATGGCAAACTTGCCGAACAGCAGGCGCGTGAGTATTTGCAGCAGCAAGGTTTAACCTTTGTTGCTGCCAATGTGCGTTATAAGTTCGGCGAGATTGACCTCATCATGCAAGACCAGCGTACATTAGTGTTCATTGAAGTGAAATATCGCCAGTCGCAAGCCTTCGGTGGCGCGATTAACGCACTAGGTGCCAAACAGATCCACCGTATCCGACGCTGTGCTGAAGCTTATTTACAACAAGAAGGCATTCACCCTCCCTGCCGATTTGACGTTATTGCCAATAATAACGCACAAATAACTTGGATTAAGGGATGTTTTTAAGCTTCAATAGTTACCGCAGCATTGATTTATGGCATTATATCGACACACACTTGACGGTAATGACATCCTATTTGTTTGTCGTCAGTAAAAATTCTATATCGTAAGGATTGTTGCATGTTAGAACGTATTAAAGACAGTTTCACTGAATCGATTCAAACTAAGATTGATGCGGCGGAAGCATTACCTGAGTCAATCGAAAAAGCTGCTGAAATGATGGTGCAATGTCTACTTGGCGGTAACAAAATTCTTTCGTGTGGTAATGGTGGCAGTGCCGGCGATGCACAACACTTTTCTGCTGAGCTGTTAAACCGCTATGAAATCGAGCGCCCGCCACTTCCTGCTATTGCATTAAGCTGTGACACGTCAACGATTACTGCAATTGCTAATGATTATAGCTATGACGAAATCTTCTCAAAACAGATTTTAGCATTAGGCCAACCTGGCGATATTTTATTAGCCATTTCAACCAGTGGTAACTCTGGTAACGTGATTAAAGCAATGGAAGCGGCTCTTAGCCGTGACATGACGATTGTGGCGTTAACCGGTAAAGACGGCGGCGCTATGGCAGGCTTAATGAGTGCGGGTGATGTTGAAATTCGCGTACCATCAAACGTAACTGCACGTATTCAAGAAGTACACTTACTGGTGATTCATTGCTTATGCGACAACATTGATCGCACCTTATTCCCACAGGATGAGCAGGCATGATAAAGCTTGTAGCCATCATTTCAGCACTTGCGTTACTTCAAGGTTGTGCTGGAGCGGTAATGGTTGGCGCCGTAGGTGGCGCCAAAATGGCCAATGATGAGCGTAGTATGTCTACTCAAATAAGCGATACTAACGCTGATTTTGAAATCACCAGTGCGCTGTCAAAACATGAAGACATTAGCAACCAGACCAATATCACTGGCGTGGTGATGAATAGTAATGTGTTAATGATTGGTCAAGCACCTAACTCTATGCTGCGCGATAAAGCGATTAAAGCAGTGCAAGAGTTAAATATTGGTGGCAAAATTCACAACCAAATTCGCATTGGTAATCCAACCTCATTTACCACCCGCAGCAATGACACTTGGGTCACAACCAAAGTAAAAGGGCGGATGTTAAATGAAAAGGATTTAGACATCACCCGTGTCAAAGTGATTACTGAAAATGGTGAAGTGTTTTTACTTGGCTTAATTGAACGCAGTCAAGCCGAGCTGGCTGTGGAGATTGCCCGAAATACTGCAGGTGTACGTAAGGTAATTAAAGTATTTGAGTATGTTGAGCCTAAAGAAGAAGATTGATCATCGCCTAAAGCATGACTAACTTTAATAAAGCCTCTTTTTAAGAGGCTTTATTATTTCTATAAGAGTATGTTTCTTAGAAAAATTCCTGTTTATTACTTTCGAGCTTTAGCCACTAAAGAAGTGATAGTGCACTGGGTTAACAGCGGGCAAATCATCCTGCTGTTTATCAAACATGCCAATAAGTCTCACCCAATTAGCCCTGTATATTCGGCAGTCACTATGAGCGAGTTTAGGAGTGCTTGGGGTTACCAAGCAACACCATCGCTGACATTGCATTCTGCACTCAGAAGACGATTAGACGATTAGACGATTAGGCGATTGGGCGATTGGGCGATTGGGCGAATAATGCCGAAAAAGACACATCCCAGTATTGCCACATTTATTGGGTGACTGGAGTAACCAAAATGATTAAAAAAACCAGTATCTGCTGATACTGGTTTTTAAGCTCAAAACACTTTAATGCTAAACGATCATACCAATCTTTTTATAGACTAAATCAATGGTTTCTTGCGCACGTGCTTTAGCTTTATCAGCCCCTTGCTTCATCACTTTTTCAAGATAAGCCTCATCAGCACGATACTGCTTAAAACGCTCCTGCAACGGCTCAAGCATAGCCACAACCGCTTCGCCGGTAGCAACTTTCAAATGGCCATACATTTTGCCTTCAAACTCAGCCTCTAAACTTGCTATAGATTTACCTGTCGCACCTGACATTAAGCTTAATAAATTAGACACACCAGGCTTGTTATCAAAGTCAAAACGCACTACTGGCGGCTCATCGCTGTCGGTCATGGCTTTTTTCACTTTCTTAAGAATAGCTTTAGGCTCTTCAAGCAAACCAATAACGTTATTACGGTTATCGTCTGACTTTGACATCTTTTTCAAAGGGTCTTGCAACGACATGACTTTAGCGCCATGTTCAGGGATAAACGCTTGAGGCACAGTAAATGTGTCACCGTAGGCATTATTAAAACGTGTTGCTATATCACGTGTCAGCTCAAGGTGCTGCATTTGATCTTGTCCTACTGGCACAGATTGCGCTTGATATAACAAAATATCAGCTGCCATTAAGACCGGATAACCAAATAATCCCACGTTAATATTATTCGCGTGCTTTTGTGATTTATCTTTAAACTGAGTCATACGATTCAGTTCACCCATTTGGGTGTAACAGTTTAACGCCCAGCTTAATTGAGTATGTTGCGGTACATGTGATTGCACAAACACCGTGCTTTTATCTGGATCAACACCACAGGCTAAATACAGCGCTAAAGTATCAAGACAGGCTTCACGTAGTTTTGCTGGGTCTTGGCGAACAGTAATTGCATGCAAATCAACCACGCAGTAAATACAATCATGTGTGTCTTGCATTGCCACCCACTGGCGTAGCGCGCCCATATAATTACCTATGGTTAATTCGCCTGATGGCTGTGCTCCGCTGAAAACAATGGGTTTAGTCATGGGTTTTGTTGCTCCAATTACTGTATTTTAAAATTATTTAGAAAGTAATAACTGACCTATTTGGCCAAAGTCATCACACACTTCATTCGGTTCACTTAAACTAATATGCTCACCGTAGTTATAACCATAGGTTAAGCCGATAACGGCAACATTGGCAGATTGAGCCGCTAAGATATCATTCTTAGAGTCACCTATCATCAATAACTGTTGCGGTTTAATTTGCCATTGCTGTAGCAGATGATTTAACGGCAAAGGATCTGGCTTCATTTGGGCTAATGAATCACCGCCCAGGACATGGTCAAATAAATCTGTTAAACCAAAGGCTTCTAAAAGCGGAACGGTAAAGCGATAAGGCTTATTAGTGACAACCGCCAAACGATAACCAGCCTGTTTTAAGGCTGTTAATGTCGATAAAACATTAGGATATAAGCAGCTATGTTTTTCCAGAAACAAGCCATAGTGATGCATAAACTTAGGCATAGTCTCTGTTAATCGCGTTTCATCAACCTCATTTCCCAGTGCAAAGCTGAGTGCTCGGCGCATAAGCATCTTAGCGCCATTACCTACCCAGCCTCTTACCTGTTCTTCACTTGCTTGTGGCAATTCCAACTCAAGTAATGTTGCATTGGTCGCGGCAGCCAAATCCGGCACACTGTCAACTAAGGTGCCATCTAAGTCAAAGGCTATGGCACGTATTTGATCAAAATTTGTCATGGGTTTGGCCACTATCTACTGCTAATGAGGTTGACGTTATAGGTTATACTTTTGCTAACTCGCTGCGCATCTCGTCGATCACAGTTTTATAATCAGGTTGGCTAAAAATAGCTGAACCAGCAACAAACATGTCGGCACCTGCTGCGGCGATTTCAGCAATATTATCAACCTTTACACCACCATCGACTTCGAGACGAATATCATAGCCACTGGCATCAATGCGCTCACGCACCTGACGTAATTTATCCAAAGTTGAAGCAATAAATGACTGGCCACCAAACCCAGGGTTAACTGACATCAATAAAATGACATCTAATTTATCCATGACATGATCTAAATAATGCAGTGAAGTAGCAGGATTAAAGACCAAGCCAGCTTTACAACCAGACTCTTTAATTAACTGTAATGTACGATCAACATGCTCAGAAGCTTCAGGGTGGAAGGTGATAATCGATGCGCCAGCTTTAGCGAAATCGGGAATAATTCTATCTACTGGTTTTACCATTAAATGCACATCGATATCTGCAGTGATCCCATAATTACGCAGCGCCGTACAAACCATTGGACCAATAGTCAGGTTAGGCACGTAATGATTGTCCATTACGTCAAAATGCACAACATCAGCACCGGCATCGAGTACAGCTTTAACATCGTCACCTAAACGGGCAAAATCAGCAGATAAGATTGATGGAGCAATTAAATAGGGTTGCATCATAGTCTCGCAGCAAAAAGAGTGTGGCGGTAGTTTACCTTGTGGAACAGCTTGGCTCTAGTCAAACAATAAAAAAATGCCCAAGGGTATGGCTGAAGTTTGATTTTGAAAATAAATGAGCTATGGGTGTTCATAAACTATACTATTTTGATATAATCGGAAATGTTTTACGCCGTGTATAGTCAAATCAGTACATTTACTCTGAGTATTTATGGCTAACATATTGGTATATCAAATGTTGATGAAGATAAAACGAAAAGTATTCACTCAATTACTGACGTTATTACTGGAAAGGATCCCCAATATGGAACTGCGTCCAAATCGTTTATTGTCATACTTTAACACTAAGCCATTGCAAGCGATTGTGGCAACATTGACAACATCATCTTTGCTTATGTTAACCAGCTTTTCGTTTTCAACGGCTGGCGACACCTCATCAACTCAAGCCTGTGCCTGCGACGCAAATGTCAACTACAATAGCAGCTTACCTAGCAGTCACCCGAATAACCGCTGTGCCATTCAAGAAAATGATGTCAGTTGGAAAAATTGGATTACAGGTAACAGTCGCTCAAGTCAATTTCACTTTATCGATTTAATCGAGCTAATATATGGTCACAAAGATAAGCCTATTACAGATATGCCGACCTCAAAAAATCCTGAGCAAATTTAAGCTTGTCTATCTGGCGAATATTTAGCAGTACAGTAGCGGCATTTTTCGGAGTGCAAACAGATAAAAATCGCCAACGTGATTTTAAAACCACCTCGCCAGTTCCTTTCATCCTAATGGGAATATTGCTAACAATTGTTATGGTACTGACACTTGTGGCCATCGTTAATCAAGTTTTGAGTTAGCCCCTTGCGCTAATAAACCTCATCATCAAAATAATGGTGATCGTACAATGCCATTATTTCATCGACTTTATTTCGCGATGAACCTTTTTGACTGATATTTCGCTGAACCGCTATCGTAGCTAGTTTCGCCCCTCGATATAATTCTCGAGTCAATGGAATATCATGATTGCTGATCAGCACAGGGATATTGCGCTTATGGGCTGTATGTCGTGAATGCCGCGCTAATAATGCTTGGTCATCTAGGCTAAAACCAGGGCCAGCATACGTAGTAAAACTTGCGGTAGTCGATAATGGCGCATATGGTGGGTCACAATAAATCACATCACCATCTTTGGCCAAACCAAATGCTCCCTCATACCCTAAGCACTTAAAAATTGCTTTTTGGGCTTTTGCTGAGAAATAACGAATTTCAGCTTCTGGAAAATAAGGTTTCTTGTATGAGCCAAAAGGAACATTAAATCCCCCTTTACGGTTGTAACGGCATAAGCCATTAAAACCAAACCGATTTAAATATAAAAAATACACCGAGCGTGTAAACGGATCGCGACTTAGATTAAAATCCTCTCTTATTCGATAATAAGCTTCTTTATTATTCATTTCACCGACAAACAAGGCTTTCGCAGCTTTAATATAGTCATCAGGTCGCTGCTGAACTATTTGATAGAGATTGATTAAATCCTGATTAATATCGCACAACAAATATTCGTCATAATCTGTATTTAAAAAAACTGAGCCAGCACCTACAAAAGGTTCAACGAGTCGTTGCCCTTTAGGTAAATGTTTAGATAATTCTTCGACGAGTTTGAATTTACCACCCGCCCATTTTAGAAAGGCTCTATGTTTTTTTGTCATAAAGTGAGCTGCTTGCTATCAAAATTAAAGCTGATGATTGTACTCTGTTTACAGATGTTTATCATCGATTTTCCTGCTCAATCCTGTATTCACGCAGATCATTCCAATTTCTAAGCCAAGGCTCCCTTAAACCAAATTCAGCTTGCAGTCTATTTGCTTGTTCTTGAGCTTCCGCTATTGAGGCAAACTGGCCGAATAAAATAACGTAGCGACTTTTGTGACTGGCAAGAAAGACATCTTTTTCATTAACCAATTTAACGGAAATTGAACCTAATGATTGCTTATCGAGCACGCTCGCCAGTTGTAAAGTATAACCTTGGGGCCTGATGACCTCCGCCGCTTTTGACACAACATCACCGGTGACATCAGTGGGTTCAGGGTTATTGATTATGGTCGCTGATTTTGATGCTAATGCGGTCTTAGTATGCGGTTTAACCTCGATAGAAACAGCTGTTTTTTTGGGGTTTTGCTGCGCTTGATCATCAGTTTTGTCTAGTAAAAACTGTGATTGTGGTTCGAGATCCGTTATTGCACCCGAGTCTGCAACCTCTTCGACCAGTAAGAAACTCTTTTGCTTTATTGGCAAAGGCTCAATTAACAATTTAGCGTAATGAATCAAGAATCCATTAGCTTGGTTTCTTTGTAGTTGTTGTGTTGCCGTGAGTTGCTGATTAAGTAGCAAATCATTATTGGCTTTAAATAAAGGACTGTTGAGAACGGCATAGACTGTAATACCAAGTAAAAACAAGATTAGTGTGGCAATACTGGCTTTGATTGTCCCAGAGCTGATCCTTACCACCTTTTCAGGTTCTGTAATCGCAAGATTCAACAGCTCAACAACCTCTTCGGGCGTACCAGATTGTTTTTCAAGTTGCTGATGGATAATATTACGAGCGATATAAGGAGTAGCACCACTTCTTAATAACAAGCTTTGATATAAACCATCTCTTTCTGCTGTAGGTAAAGGGTCAATGGTGATGGGTAATAGAATTTGCTGCATATCTTGAGATAATTCAGCCATGACTTTAGTTAAGTATTCTGAATCGATCGCCATAGTCACGGCAATATTGGCACCTGCACAGCGCATTTGAGATAACAGGATACATTCAGCCCATAAAGATTTCGGCAATAGATGCGCATCATCAATAATAATATGTAGCGGCTTAGTAAGGGTGGTTTGGATACGCATAACGGTATCCATAAGCGGCATTTCATCATCAAATATTGGCGATGAAATTAATTGAACCAAAATTTTTCGGCGTATTTCGGCAGAGTCTGCGTGTAAAGGGCACAAAACTAAAGCAGAGTTGTGGTCATCTAACTCGCTCGCAAGAGCCAAACTTAGAGTGGATTTACCAGACCCCTTTCTGCCACATAACAACAACAGCTGACCACTGTAACTGGCAGTGTGCTGTAAACGCTGTACAAGTTCTTCTTGAGTTGGAAGTAGTAATAATGCTGAAGTCAAAGATCCACCACACGTCCTTTATGCGCGGCTGATCACCTGTTCAAGTAAATCTTCACTAACATCACTGAACACGTCTGCCTGACCTAAAGCGGTAGGTAAAATCAATCTAATCTTACCCGCCAATACTTTCTTGTCGCGCCGCATATGCTTAATAAAACTATCAAAATCCATTGAGCTAGGTGCTTCAATAGGTAAATCAAAAGCTAAAAACAAGTCTCTAATTCGACAAACAATTGACTCATCGATCAAATTTAATTTATGTGCTGTTTGTGCAGCAAGAATTGTGCCTGCTGCAACGGCATCGCCATGTAGCCATGTACCATAGCCCATTTCAGCTTCAATTGCATGGCCAAATGTATGACCTAGATTGAGTAACGCACGCACTCCGCGCTCTGTTTCATCCTGATTAACGACATCAGCTTTAATCTGGCAACATTTAGCAATTGTATAAGCTAAAGCTTGCGTATCGAGCGCTTTTAACGACTCAACATTTTGCTCTAACCAAACAAAAAAATCGCTATCCCAAATAATACCGTACTTGATAACTTCCGCCATGCCTGCTGCAAATTCATTTGCAGGTAATGTCTTTAGGCATTCAGTATCAATAATCACACTTTGAGGCTGATAAAATGCCCCAATCATGTTTTTACCCAATGGGTGATTTACAGCAGTTTTGCCACCTACAGATGAATCTACTTGAGAGAGTAAAGTGGTTGGAACCTGCACAAAATCCACACCACGCTGATAACATGCAGCAGCAAAACCGGTCATATCACCGATAACACCACCACCCAGCGCGACTAACACTGAGTCTCGGGCGAAATTGTGTTCCAATAACGCTGAAAAAATAACATCTAAATATTCAAGAGTTTTATATTTTTCACCATCTGGAAGAATTACTTTTTTAATTGACGCACAAGACACCATTGCCTTTTCCAATGTCGCTAAGTACAAAGGGGCAATAGTGTCATTGCTAACGATGAGTACATTCTTGTTTGCAAGGTAGCGATTAAATATCTCGCTTTCATGCATCAAATTCTGGCCTATATAAATGGGGTAACTTCTATCACCTAAATCAACCTGAATTTGTTGCATTGTTTTACCTAAAAACCGAGTTGCTCAATTATTTGATTTGCGACAATTTTCGCACTTTGTTCGTCTGTTTTAACGATGACATCGGCAATCTCTTCGTACAAAGGATTACGCGATTCTGCTAAGTTCTCAAGAACTTCGCGTGGGTCATCAACTTGCAGTAATGGACGACGTTTATCACGTTGCGTACGGGCAACTTGCTTGTCGATAGTCGTCTCTAAATACACCACGATGCCGCGAGCAGAAAGATAGTTGCGAATATCTTTGCTCTGAACTGAACCGCCGCCTGTTGCTAGTACAATGCCCTGCCTTTCTGAAAGATCGGCAATAACCTGTGCTTCACGACGACGGAAACCTTCTTCACCTTCAACATCAAACACCCAAGCGATATCAGCGCCTGTTCTTTGTTCGATCTCATGATCAGAATCGTGGAATTCTAAATGCAGCATTTGAGCCAAATGACGGCCAATTGTGCTTTTACCTGCGCCCATAGGGCCTACTAGAAAAATATTACGTTTTTCAGCCATTTCGTATACGTCTGAATCTTATATAAAAGAATGCCTGATCGACTAAAGAGACAGCCGACCGCTTAAAATATTACCTTGCTCTATTGAGACTTGACGGAGGATTATCTCAGTTTAGGGCCATTGCTGGCAAGTGATGCAGGCAATTTATAACAATTTTATTAAATAAAAGTGTTATAAATAAGGCCAAAAACAAAGGCCAGCTTGATTTAGCTGGCCTTTATTAATTTATTATTGATTATAACTTTTCAGAAATAATCTTCGGTGTCACGAAAATCAGTAACTCTTGACGCTCATTTCTGTCTGTCGTGTTTCTAAATAAGAAACCAACCAGAGGAATATCACCCAAAACTGGCACTTTACTGACTCGACTTATTAAGTTTTGCTGATAGATACCACCCAATACTATGGTTTCACCATTATCAACCAACACTTGAGTGCCTATACGCTGAGTATCAATGGATACCGCTTCACCAGTTGGTGTTTGCACCGTTTTACCTTGAGAATCTTGGGTGATTTCGAGGTCGAGTATCACGCGATTGTCAGGCGTAATTTGCGGTGTCACACGAAGTGATAAGACTGCTTTTTTAAAGCTCACTGAAGTTGCTCCGCTTGATGCCGATTCCACATAAGGAATTTCAACACCCTGCTCAATATAAGCTGCTTTTTGGTTTGACGTAGTGATGCGTGGGCTCGCGATGATTTCGCCTTTATTCTCTTGCTCAAGCGCACTTAATTCAAGATCTAACACTGTACCATCAGCTAATTTTGCAACATGAAAAGCAATGCTGGTTGGATTAGAAACCGCTGCGGGTAAATTTACATTTAAACGGTCATCTAAGCCTGGAATAATACCGCCGGCAATACTTCCTGCGCCTTCAAGCGAGCCTGAAGTTCCTTTAGTGCCCTGTTGATCGGTAATACCCCAACGGATACCTAGATCCTCAGATACATCGTCTTTCACTGTTACCATACGTGATTCGATCAGTACCTGCTTGATTGGAATATCTAACACTTCGATGAGTCGATGAATGCTTTCTAATATCTCAGCCGTGTCTTTAACCAATAAAGTATTAGTACGCTCATCAACAGCAACAGTACCGCGACTTGATAGCAAACTTGAATCTGTTCCTTTTAATAATTCTGCTATGTCTAATGCCTTAGCATAATTAATTTGCAAGAACTCAGAATATAAAGGCGCCAACTCTTTTACTTCTTGTTTATTTTTCAGATCATTACTTTCACGGATTGCCAATTCTTCACTAGGGGCAACCATTAAAATATTACCTTCAATACGCTTATCAAGACCTTTGGTTTGTAGAATTAAATCTAAAGCTTGGTCCCAAGGCACGTCATCTAAACGTAGCGTAATATCGCCTTCAACCGTGTCACTAGTGACTAAATTAAAATTATTATAATCTGCAATAATCTGTAATACGGTTCGAACTGAAATTTTTTGAAAGTTTAACGATAAAGAACGGCCGTTGTACTTTTTATCTTCTTTGGCAACTGACACGCGTTCAATTTTATCAATATTTACTTTAAATACATTACCATCTTGTTGATAGTTGTATTCATAATTGCCATTTACGTCCACTAGGATTCTTGAGGTTAAATCTTCTTTGAATGTTTCAAAACTACTTACTGGCGTAGCAAAATCCTGTACATCCATAACATACAGTAAATCAGAACCTATATTAGTGTTGTAAAGTTTGATTTCTAATTTTGCACCAACCTGTTCCACATTCGCAGCTACTGAACGATTATTTAAATTAAATAATAACTCACCACCACCTTTAGCATTGCGACGAAAGTCGATACTATTAACCGCATTAACAAATGGATTATCCGCACTTGAAGGACTCGATATTGCATCATTAATAGTTAAACGATAGGTGTTGCCTTCAATTTTGCCTTGGTAAGGCTTTACATCGTTCAAGGCCACGACGATTGATAAATTATTATCTTGTTGTTGAGCTGAAAGAGATTTTACACCAACACTATCAATTGGCACGTTATCCTTCGGCAGGTTAGATGTTGCTTCATCAAAATTTAAAATAATTTCAGCAGGATCAGCCGATAAGTCTACAGTTGGAGACATGACAGCAGATTCAAACACGAGTTCTAATTCTAATTGATGATCGACAACAGAATGATATTTCACATCTAATAGACGATTGGCAGCAACTGCGCTTGGAATCGCGCACATTATTAATACAACCCCTAAAAGGGTTTTAATTGTTGATGTATTCGTCATTGATTTTCTCATCGCGGCAGAAGATTTCATTATTCCCTCATCCTTCGCATGGTTACTTGCCTGATAATTCTAAGTTGCTAGGGCGTTCTGCCCAACAACCTGAACCGTCAGGAATTAATTCTATAATTTCGATGTATTGGGGCGTTACATTTGAAATGCGACCATGATAAAGCCCTAAATACTCACCTACACCCATACGATAAACATTAGTATCTGCTGATTCGATTAATGCCCAAATTTCATCGTCTTCACTTAATGTCCCACGCATCCTTAGATTATCTAACGCATAAGTCTCTAAGCGCCCTTTACGTCTTTTTAAATCAGGCTGTAAACAGTCTTTTGACGTATCGATTACTTCTTCAGTTAACTCTCTTGATGGCGGAATAAATGGGCTGCGCATCAACTCAGCTTGGTAAATAAAGTGCTCAAATTTTGGTGTTTCTTTTAGCGGCGGTATGCGGGCAACATGCTGTGCTTTAGTTGTTGTAACAAACAGCTCTAAATCACTATGGTCGCCGATACAGCCTGTTAATATCAAACTAACACTAACACCAATCAATGCGGGTAAGAATTTCATTTATTTCTTCCCCTTAGCAATATCTTTTGGTAACTCAGCACCTTCTTTAAAGCGATAAGTCTTGGCTAATATCGCCATCGACAAACCACCGCCTTCTTTGTGGGTGATAGTAAAATCATGCAAACTCACAATACGTGGGAGTTTTGCAACGCCACTGACCATATTACCTATTTGATGATAATCACCTTCAACATTTAATCGAATTGGAAATTCAATATAAAAGTCGCGCTCAATTTCATCTTCCCAATCTAAGCTATTTATTCTTAAACCTGAATCCGTGGCAACAAAGGTAATATCATCTAATAAACCAGGCATCTCATTTTCTGAGGGAAGCATTTTAAGCAACTCTGCAAATTGTGCTTCCATGATAACTAATTGTTCACGGTATAACTTTAGATTAGCAGCTAATTGATATTTAGTTTCAAAATCCGCTTTTAATTCGATTTCTTTTTTCTGTTCAGATTCCATTACAACTATAGTATCGGCAATAAATAAATAATAACTGGCACCGATAACACATAAAGATAAGAATCCAGCAAACACTAGCTTGACTAATTTAGGCCAGCCGCCAATGTTCTCAAAATCAATATCATTAAATTGGTCTAAATCAAGATTCATTTTTTCGCTCCTTGCTGCATATCAAGGGCTGTATTACCAAATTCATCAGTAATTGATACTCTTAATTTAAAGCGTTGTAGCTGACGTAAATCTTCATTTTGAGAAATGATTGATTGCATACTTGGATCTGTTAAATACATTGAAGTTTTAACTTTCCTCATCATATTGGCAACGTTATTGTTTGATTCGCTGCGCCCCTCAATCCAAAGAATACTGCCTTTTTTCTCAATATTAGATAAATAAATCCCTGGAGGAACAATTCTTACCAACTCGTCTAAAACATGTGTCGGCAAGTTCCTTGATTGCTGAAGTCCTAAAATAATTTCAGTACGACGTTCAATATCTTTTTTACGCTCAGTTATTTTTTTGATTTCGGCAATTTGCGCATCTAATAGACTGATTTCAGATTGCAAATAACGATTACGTTGACGTTGATCATCGGTCACTAGTTCAAGATAACTGATAAACAGGTATACCAATAGTGACGTCACCAAAAATACTAAGGCAAGAATACCTATAAAATCACGCTTTTGTTTTTCCCGTGCCTCTTCACGCCACGGAAGTAAGTTTATGTTCGCCATTGAGCGTAACTCCTCAGCGCCAAGCCACTTGCTACCATGAACTTGTTAATTGACGGTTGTAGTTGGGATTTAATTGCTTCATCTGCATGCAAACAACCTTGAAACGGGTCGGCAACGATTGCATGTACACCAAGCTCATTGGTTAATACTTTGGTCATGCCTTCTAACTTACCCGTACCACCACATAGCACAACGTAATCGACTTTTTCACGACCACTGGCGGTACAATAAATTTGTAAAGTTCGTTTAATTTGCTGCAACAATTGGGTTTGGAATGGTGACAAGACTTCAAACATATAATTTCTGGGTAAATTATTTGTCACCTTGGCTAATTCTGCTTCTGCGTATGGCATGCCATAAAAAGACAGTATAGATTGGGTAAATAACTCACCACCGAATGCCTGCTCTCGAATAAAGGTAGTTTCACCTTTTTCAACAACAGCAAACGTGGTGATATTGGCACCAATGTCTACCATGGCAATAATTTTATCTTTGGCACCATCGGGTAATTGGCCATAAATTAGATCTGCAGATCGCCCAAGTGCATAGCCTTCAACATCAACCACTTTAACATCAAGCTCTACAGCATCTAGTGCATCAACTCGGGCGTCAATATTCTCAGTACGGCAGGCACTTAACAATACATCCACTTTTGAAGGGTCAGTCACATTGGGACTTAACGTCTCAAAGTCAATACTCACTTCATCAAGGGAATAAGGAATAAGGTTGTCGGCTTCGATTTCGATTTGAGCTTCCATTTCTTCTTCATTTAATGAAGCGTCCATGTAAATGACTTTCGTCATCACCGCGGAACCAGAAACAGCAACAGCCGCAAACTTCACCCCTTTGGGCAAAGAACGCTTAAGTTGTTTCAAGGATTCTAATACGGCTTCAGAATCTCGAATATCATGATCAGTAACAGCGCCCTTCTTAATAGGCACTGTCGCGTAATTTTGAATTTTATATCCATCAGCAGTCTTACTGAGCAATATGGCTTTGACTTCATGGGAACCAATATCGACACCCACCATTTGCGGAGCTTGACGCTTCCATAATTTAGAAAGCATATTCCGTCATCAATTCTATTATTGTTTTAAAAAGATAGTAGCACAAAATCATCTCGTTACACTTATTTGTATAAAATGTTTCTAAATTTTACAAATACTATTTTCAGTTTACACGTTTTTACTTCACCAAAATGCTTGTGGCTTATATACTATTGGCCCTAATTTAAGATTTTGGAATACATGTGTGAAGTGGTTTAAAAGATTACTAATTGCCTTCTTTAGTTTAGCTTTACTCGGTGTGGGTGCCATTGCTGCGGCTTATTTTTATGTATTACCCGACTTACCCGATGTTAACTCACTTAAAACTGTCCAATTACAAACCCCACTACGAATATACAGTAGTGATGGCAAACTAATTTCGCAATTTGGCGAGAAACGCCGTATCCCTGTTGAATATCATGATGTGCCTCAACAATTAATTAATGCTGTACTTGATACTGAAGATGCGCGTTTTTTTGAGCATAAAGGTATCGATCCGATTGGTATTATACGTGCCGCAACAATTTTAATTACAACAGGTAAAAAAAGCCAAGGTGCGAGTACCATTACCCAGCAGGTTGCCCGAGGATTCTTTTTATCAAATGAAAAAACTTATATTCGGAAAATTAAAGAAATATTTTTGGCATTAAAAATTGAAAAGGCGCTAAACAAACAAGAGATTCTCACTCTTTATTTAAACCGATCATTTTTAGGGAACCGTGCTTATGGGGTTGGCGCTGCGGCACAAGTTTACTATGGTAAAAACTTAAACGAGCTGACATTGCCTGAAATGGCAATGATTGCAGGCTTACCGCAAGCACCTTCTGCGGCCAACCCAATTCGTAATCCAGCAAGAGCAATGGCACGTCGCAATTGGGTGTTAAGTCGTATGCTGGAAAAAAATAACATTACCCAAGCCCAGTACCAAGAAGCGATTGATACTCCTGTTTCAGCAAAATACCACGGTGCGGAAATTGATTTATATGCGCCGTATATTTCTGAAATGGCGCGCGACTATATGATCCAGAAGTATGGAGAAGAAGCGGCTTATACTAATGGATATAACGTATACACGACCATTTCGTCTGAATTGCAATTAATGGCACAAGACGCTTTGCGTGATAACGTATTTGCTTATGATCAACGCCATGGTTATCGCGGTCCGATTTCTCAGTTGTGGACAGAAACGCCTTTAGCCCATGAAACAATTATTGAGTTACTGAAAAAAACTGAACCTATGCAAGGTATTGTGCCTGCAGCAGTAATGAATATCACAGAAAAACAAGCAACTGTTCTACTTGCCAATGGCCAAGAAATAGCTATCGATTGGGCAGGGCTGAAATGGGCGCGTAAGTTTATCAGTGATAAACGCCAAAGCGTTCCACCAAAAAACGCTAGCGATATTTTGCAAGTGGGCCAACAAGTCTACGTGCGCAATAATGGTGAGTTCTGGCAATTATCGCAAATACCTGAAGTATCCAGTGCCACCGTTAGTCTTGACCCATTCGATGGCGCGATTCGCACTCTCGTCGGTGGATTTAGTTTTAGCCAAAGCCAATTTAACCGAGTGACTCAAGCTAAACGTCAATTGGGTTCAAATATCAAACCGTTTATATACGCTACGACATTAGAACAAGATTGGACACTGGCCACCTTGATCAACAATGCGCCGATTAATAAACCGGATACTCGTCAAGGAACGGCTTGGCGCCCAAAAAACTCACCTGATATTTATGGCGGTCCAACTCGTTTACGTGTCGGTTTAGCGCAATCAATTAACGTCATGTCTGTAAGGGCAATGCGTCATGCTGGGCTGCAAAATACTATCGATGAGTTAGTAAAATTTGGTTTTGATGCCAAAGACTTACCACGCAACGAATCATTAGCACTCGGCTCACCTTCCGTGACACCCTTACAAGTCGCCACTGCGTTTAACGTTTTTGCCAATGGTGGTTATTTAGTCGAGCCTTATTTCGTTGATCACGTAACGGATGCTTATGACAATATCATTGAGCAAGCTTCACCAACCTTAGCCTGTTCACCACCGCCTAGCGCCACTGTCAACTCATTGAATCTACAACCCGTTGATGAGGCTGAAAACGATCCATTTGCGGCGATGAACAATGAATTAATCGCTGAAAATAGCGATAATGAGTTAGTGTGTCAGCGTGAAAATGGTCGTTATGCTAATCAAATCATATCCGAGCAAACCGCATTTTTAATCACTGAGTCACTAAAAAGTGTTATTTGGGGTGGTGGGGATTGGAGCAAAGGAACGGGCTGGAATGGTACGGCTTGGCGCGCATCAAAATTGATAAAACGCCACGATATAGCTGGTAAAACGGGGACAACTAACGAATCTCGCGATACTTGGTTTAGTGGCTTCAACCCAACATTAACTGCCACTTTCTGGGTTGGTTTTGATGATCACGGTCGTCAACTTGGCCGTGCGAGCTGGATGGCAAACGGTGCTCCGGATCAAATTTCAGGTGCTGAGGCGGGTGCGAAAACCGCCGGGCCTGGGTGGAATGACTTTATGAATAAAGCGTTAAAAGGCACACCGGAACTCTCTGCTGAGCCACCAAAGGGCATTGTGTCTGTTCGTATTGATCTCGAAACCGGTAAGCTCACCCGTAAAACCGACCATACTACTGCTTTCGAGTATTTCGTTGAGGGAACTGAACCTAAAGAATATGCCGCCGAAGCACAGGAATCCGGTGAGATATTTATTGATAATGTTGCGGAAGATCTGTTCCAATAATGTCGATAAAATATAGTGTCAATTGACTAAAAAGGCCGCCTTAACTGAAAACGTAAGGCGGCCTTTTTATGTTAGCTAAACCTATAAAAATAAGCGCTGATGTAATTCAGTTAGCGAAGACACTTGGTAATGAGGTTGAATATCCCCATCATTTTCTAGGCCATTTGCATTTAACCAGCAGGTATCAACTCCAGCATTGATACCACCTAAAATATCCGATTGCAGAGTATCACCTACCATTAATACTTGGTTTTTTTTCGGCTGCCCCATTCTTTCAAATGCATGCTCAAATATGGCTTTATCAGGTTTGGCTTTACCTACTTGCTCAGAAATAATGACCTGAGAAAAAGCACTATCCATACCCGTTTTTTGTAAGCGAGCCTGCTGCAATTGCGTAAAACCATTGGTAATAATACCCAGATTAACTTTCCCCACTAAGGCGTCAATTAACACTTTCGCCCCAGGTAATGGCTCACAAATATCCGCCATTGCCATTAAAAAATCATGGTTAAGTTGTTCTGGCTTTACCGCTAACTTGCCTCCCCACTCTACAAACCTTTGAGTTTGTAATGTGTGCGCATTAATCGTTCCATTTTGGTACTCAACCCAAAGAGGTTTATTCACTTTTTGATAATGGTCAAAATCAGACTGGTTGAATGCAATGTTATATTTTGAAAATAATAACTTGAGTCCAGCAAATGCATCAAAATGAAACAAGGTTTCATCAGCATCGAATAAAATCCACTGGTATTTGGAAATATGCATTATTTGTTCTCAAGCTGGTTGAGTCGATTAATTTATCGACTCAGAATAGGTGATTTTGATTTTTAACTCGCACTATTCAAACAGTGGCTTTAATTGTGATTCTTGCGCTAACAAGCTTTTAAAAATCGTCAGTTGGTTGGCAGCTCTATCAAGATTATGATGTGGTTTATGAATAGTAAAATACACATCGCCATTGATATGATCAGCTAAAAAACGGCTCCCCAACATTAATGCCATCACTTTAATGCCTAACCATAAACTGCGTTTTTCTATTGGGGTGATAATACCTTCAAGGGCATGAATATAGCTTTCACTGGCCGCGGCAATAATTTCCGGTCTAGCAATGACTTTCTCTAAAGCTGTGGAGTCTTCTTCTTCAGGAGAACAAAAAGCGCGCACCATATCGCCAAAATCATACATTAAATAACCTTTCATACAGGTATCCAAATCAATGATAGCCATACTAGACATGTCGCGCTTATCAAACAGCATATTGTTTATTTTGGTATCGTTATGACAAACCCTAAGTGGCAATAATGACTCAATACGTTTTAGCTCTTCAAACAAGCTGGTTTGGCTAAAAACTAAATCAACCCATTGTTGGCATCCTGCAACTCGCTGACATTTATCATCGGCCACAGCTTGTTTTAATTGACTTAACCTAAAGGGCAAATTTAAAAAGTCACTGATCACATCTTTAATACAATTTGGGCTGAGTGAGCTCAATGCTGCGGCAAAATGCCCAAAAGCGCCCGCTGCCATTTTTGCTTGCTCAGTATTATTGACCACCTCTATGGTATGACTATTAGGTAAATAGGTAATAGCTCGCCAAAAACCAAGCGACTTCAAATCTACCCCGTAACGATTGTCTTGAGTATTTACCGGTTTAACAACCTGCAATGTATAACGGTGTGCATCTTGCTGTTGCTGAAGGTGCTCACTAATATAAAGGGCATTTTGAATCAACTCTTGAGGCTGGGTAAATACTTCTGTATTGATTTTTTGCAATACAAATTCACCGGCAGGCCAACGCACTAAATATGTTTGATTGATATGTCCATTTCCAAGCGCTGAGATAGTGACTTTATCTAAACCAATACCATAATGAGGCAACACTTGCTGCCTAATAAAATCACTCACTCACACACTCCATTTCATATTGTCGCTAAATCTTTTTAACGATGTTGCTTTAATTAGTCGGTAAATAATCTGCAAATACTTGATGCTGCATCAAGGTCGCTTGACTGCCTTTTAGGCTGAAGTCATAGCCGCAAAGTTTAAAACTACCACGCATTGCAATGTGATTAATAATAGATTTGTTATCTAAAGGTGAAAAACGCGCTTCAGTGGCGTCATCGCTCAATAAATCTACAGTAATAGGGCGATATTGGCTGCCATCGTTAAAGATTAATTCACTACAAGCTTTATCCCCCTTAGCGGTATCAAGTCGCCATATATTTTGCGCCGAGCCTGTATCACCCAACCAGCGAAGAATAAAAATGTCATTTTGCATCACAATCCAAAAACCATCAGGCAATTTTGCTGAGACACGATCAACATGAAGCTCTTTTGGCGACTCAGAGATTGCAACATCATCATGGGTATCACTGCCACCACTGGTTAGGCTTACCAAACCCCAAACAATAAGCCCAGATATCAATAGCACAGCAGTAATCTTTGCCGCCCAAAGTAGTGGCACATGATGTTCTTTGGCTCGATTAAGCCAAGACTTAAGCAGTTCGGTTACTGAACCTGTATCTAGCGCATCATGGTCGACATCAAAACGATGCGATGCTTGCCACGACTTGCCAAACCTTGGTGCAGCTGTGTTATTAGGGTCGGTCAGCAAAGGATCACGACTTACATTCGGCTCATTTTCATCTGCTCCACCAAACACAGGCATCTTTATCTCGGAACGTACATTTTCAAGGCTACTTTTAGGCGCATCACTTGCTGATCTAGCACTATCATGTACCGATTGGCCGAACACTTGTGGTTCATAACGTTTTCTTGCACGGCCTAATATCGCCTGTGGCTGAGATTTTACGCCAAAATACCCTTCAACATACTTAGCCTGTGGATCTTTGGCAGGAAAAAAACTAATAAATACGCTGCAAGCCAAACCGAGCAAACCGATGCCACTGATCACGCCCAATGGCCAAAACCAATAGCAGCTCAGTCCAAACAGTAAATGAGGCAATAGTGGCACTAAAACCCAGTACAATGGTTTAGCCGCATCAATTAAACGTCGAGCCGTCGACAACCCCATCACAACACAGCTTAGCAATGTGACAAATAGAATCAGCACACTTTGCGGAAAAATCAGACTGACTAATGGCAAAATGCCAAAACTTGCTAATGTAATTGCCATAAAACGGAAAGCATTGTCGCGACCCTGATAGCACCAAAGCGTGTTTAACTGCATTAAAAAATCCTTGAATCGTGAGCCAGGCGACTCTTTTGAGCCACTGCACGCATTTTAATATGAATCACTCAAAAAAGAGAGTGCTGATTACAATCTCTGTTCGTGGGCATTTTATGGCTATGTTGCCCGTTTCTGTTGAGTTATAATGTTAAGCTTTGTTAACCCTATTATGAGCACAGCAGCACTATGAGTATTCGTGGCAATCTTTTTATCGTGTCAGCCCCCAGTGGCGCAGGAAAGTCTTCTTTGATATCAGCACTGTTAAAAGATAAACCCTGTGATATGCAAGTTTCTGTCTCTCATACCACACGTCAACCGCGCCCGGGTGAAGTTAACGGTCAACATTATCATTTTGTCAGCGTTGAAGAGTTCAAAGCATTAATTGCCGCTAATGCTTTTTTTGAATGGGCTGAAGTATTTGGTAATTATTACGGCACATCACGTACTGTTATCGAACAAACCTTAGCCAAAGGCATAGATGTTTTTTTAGATATAGATTGGCAAGGTGGAGAGCAAGTTAAAAAACTGATGCCTGAAGCCGTTGGGATATTTATTTTACCACCATCAAAATCAGAATTAGCGCGCCGTTTAACTGGCCGCGGACAAGATAGTCAAGAAGTCATTGATAGCCGTATGGCCCAAGCGGTCTCAGAAATGTCTCATTACACCCAATACGATTTTGTCATTGTGAATGACGATTTCGATACTGCATTAGTTGATTTACAAGCGATCATTCGTAGCCAACGATTAACCTGTGCTAGTCAGAGCTATACACACAATGGTATGCTTGTCGATCTATTGGCAAACTAATTGTCTTAGTGTACAATTTTGCGTCATTTTTTCCCCATAGATAACACTGGAGTTTCAACACATGGCTCGCGTAACTGTAGAAGACGCTGTAAATAAAATCGGCAACCGTTTTGATATGATTTTGGTTGCGGCGCGTCGTGCACGCCAAATCGCCGTGCAGGGTAAAGACCCTATGGTTGAAGAGATGAATGATAAACCAACGGTTATCGCTTTACGCGAAATCGAATTAGGTTTAGTCACCTCTAATACTTTAGACGCTGATGAGCGTCAAACTGTCCGTGAGCGCGAAGCTGCTGAAATAGCTGCTGTAGCTGCCATTGCAGAAGGTCGTGTAATTTAAGGAGTAGCGCCACTTGTATCTGTTTGAAGGTCTCAAGGAGTCGGCTTCCGCTTATTTAGAGGCGGAGCAAGTAGAATTACTCAAGCAGGCCTATTTGGTTGCGCGAGATGCCCATGAAGGGCAAATGCGCACAAGTGGCGAGCCTTACATCACCCATCCGGTTGCGGTTGCTCGCATCCTTGCAGACATGCGTCTTGATTATGAGACGTTAATGGCTGCTTTACTTCATGACACCATCGAAGATACTCCGGTCACAAAAGAAGAACTCGCAGAGTTGTTTGGCGCTGATGTGGCAGAATTAGTCGAGGGTGTTTCTAAGCTAGATAAAATCAAATTTCGTGATAAGAAAGAAGCACAAGCTGAAAACTTTCGCAAAATGATGATGGCAATGACGCAAGATATCCGCGTTATTCTTATCAAACTGGCTGACCGTACCCACAACATGCGCACCTTGGGGGCACTCCGCCCTGACAAGCGTCGCCGTATTGCCCGCGAAACGCTGGAAATCTACGCACCAATCGCCAATCGACTTGGTATTCACAATATCAAAATTGAATTGGAAGATTTGGGCTTTCAAGCTTATTACCCGATGCGATATCGGGTGATTAAAGAAGTGGTAAAATCCGCTCGTGGCAATCGCAAAGAATTAATCAATAGCATCGAAGCTGCTATTGAAACTCGCCTAGAAGATGCTGGTATTCCAGCAAAAGTAAAAGGTCGAGAAAAAAACCTCTACTCCATTTACCGCAAAATGCACAACAAAGAGCTGCAATTTGAAGAAGTAATGGATATATACGCTTTTAGGGTCATTGTTGATACGATCGACACCTGTTACCGCGTTTTAGGGGGGATGCACGGATTATATAAGCCTCATCCGGGTCGTTTTAAAGATTATATTGCAATTCCTAAAGCTAATGGTTATCAATCATTACACACATCACTATTTGGCCCTCACGCTGTGCCTGTTGAAGTGCAAATTCGCACTGAAGAAATGGACCAAATGGCTGACAAAGGGGTTGCTGCACATTGGATGTATAAAAACAACACCGATGCCTCACAGCAGAGTACCACTCAAGTCAGAGCTCGAAAATGGATGCAAAGTTTGCTGGAACTACAGCAAAGTGCGTCAAGCTCATTTGAATTCGTCGAAAACGTCAAAACAGAACTTTTCCCTGACGAGATTTATGTCTTTACCCCTGAAGGGCGTATTTTAGAATTACCCGTCAATGCCACCGCTGTTGATTTCGCTTATGAAGTACACACAGATGTAGGCAATACCTGTGTTGGCGCTCGCGTTAATCGCCAAGCTTATCCGTTAAGTCAGCCATTAATTTCTGGTCAAACGGTCGAGATTATTACCGCCAAAGGCGCTCGACCCAATGCTGCTTGGCTCAACTTTGTGGTAACAGGTAAAGCGCGCGGCAAAATTAGACAGGTACTGAAAAGCTTAAAAGGCGATAACGCCATTGCGTTAGGTCGCCGCTTACTTAACCATGCGTTGGGTGAAACTAAAATTGAACAGATCCCTGTTGATCTGATCGATAAAGTCATTAAAGAAACTAAACATAAAAATTTAGATTCATTATTGGCAGATATTGGTTTGGGTAATGCCATGAGTATTGTCATTGCGCAGCGTTTGATGGGGCAAAAATTAGAATCTGCATCCAAAGATGGCAACGCCATGCCAATTCGTGGCGCTGAGGGCATGCTAGTAACCTATGCTAATTGTTGCCGACCTATCCCTGGAGACGCAGTAGTAGCCCATGTCAGCCCAGGAAAAGGCTTAGTGGTTCACATGGAAAGCTGCGCCAATATTCGTGGTTATCAGGGTGAGCCTGACAAGTATATTCCTGTGCATTGGGATAATGCTGAAGGGGTTGAGTACCATGCAAACCTGCGGGTTGAAATTGTTAACCATCAAGGTGCATTAGCCAAAATCACCTCAATTATTGCCTCTGCGGGTTCAAATATTCATAATTTAAGCACCGAAGAGCGTGATGGCCGCGTCTACCAGATTAATTTACGTATATCGGTAAAAGACAGGGTACATTTAGCCAATGTGATGCGTCGTATTCGTGTGCTTCCTGAAGTTCTACGCACATCGCGTAACCGATAACCTTTTACAATCATAATAATCAACAAGAGACATTATCATGGCAGAAAAAATCATCATCGCGACCGATAAAGCGCCACAGGCGATTGGCACATATTCACAGGCCGTTAAGGTCGGCAGTACCGTTTATCTTTCAGGTCAAATCCCATTAGATCCAGTTACAATGACAATGGTAAGCGATGAGTTTTCTGCTCAAGTTGTGCAGGTGTTTGAAAATTTAACTGCCGTTTGTGCAGCGGCTGGCGGCAACATGAGTGACATAGTTAAGTTAAATATCTTCTTAACCGACTTATCGCATTTTGCTACAGTGAACGACATTATGAGCCGTTACTTCCAACAACCTTATCCAGCACGTGCGGCCATTGGCGTAAAAGAACTGCCAAAGGGGTCGTTGGTTGAAATGGATGGAATAATGGAACTATAAGCTTGATACTCAAGCGAGTCCATATCCCAAAATAGAGGGCGCTTAAGCGCCCTTTTTGTTTTCTCAACATGAACATTTATTATGAGTCCAGAACGCTACGCCCGCATTAATCAAATGCTAGATAACCGCCAAACGGATCTAACCCTCTGCTTAGATACTGTGCATAAAACCCAAAATATTGCCGCTGTAATTCGTACCGCTGATGCTGTTGGTATCCATCAAATTCATGCGGTTTGGCCCGATGCCGACATGCGTGTTTCAGGTAATACGGCATCAGGAAGTCAACAGTGGGTCAAAACCATTCAATACAACTGCATGAGCGAAGCGGCTAAAGCGTTTAATTCTCAAGGTATGCAAGTACTGGCTACCAATTTTTCCGCTAAAGCTATCGACTTTAGAGACATTGATTACACCAAGCCCACGGTAGTTATCATGGGTAACGAGCGCGATGGTGTCAGTGATGCAGGCCTTGCCATTGCCAGTCAACATATCATTATTCCAATGCTCGGAATGGTGCAATCGTTAAATGTATCCGTGGCGTCGGCATTGATTATGTATGAAGCTCAACGTCAACGTGAGCAAGCCGGCATGTATGGCTCGCGTCAGTTAGATGAAGCTTATTGCCAAAAAATGTTATTTGAACAAGGTCACCCTATTTATGCCAAAGCCTGTCGACGTAAAAATATTCCATACCCTAGCATTGATGAACAAGGGCAAATAGCTGCCGATGCAACTTGGTGGCAACGCATGCGTGAACCCGATCCAAATGCTGAAGAAGCTTAACTGAAAATCAGCTTATTGTAGGCTAACTACCTAAACTCAAACAAAGTGGCTGACGCCTAATCTGCGCCATGCCACTGACACGAGAGAATAACGCCACCCCTTCCAACAATTACCACACACAGCCTCAACAGCCTTCACCCACTTATTCAACCCTCCACCAACAAGCTTGATAAATAATCCAAATTCTGCACAAATATCATCCACTTTTAAGCTGGTCAGAGCTTGTTATTTACTGATAACGTTTAGTATCAAAGCAACGTAAACCATTTGCGCCGGCTCAAAAAACTCGCCATACTGGTTCAAACGCATGTTTGAACTAATCTTAATTAATAACAAAAATCAGAGAATAGCCCTATGGATAATGCAAAGAAAACCCCCGTTGAGATGCTTGCGCATTGGGTTAATACACATGGTGATAAAGTTTATCTACGCCAACCGATTAATGGTAAATATGTCGATTTCACTTGGCGCGAAGTTCAGCAAAAAATGCAGCAGATTGCTGGCGCACTGCGCCATTTAGGTATAGAGCCTGGTGACAAAGTGGCCGTATTATCTAAAAATTGTGCCGAATGGTTTATTACCGATCTTGCCTTAATGCATGGCGGTTATATCAGTGTACCTATTTACCCAACAGCCAATGCCGATACTATTCGCTATGTATTAGAGCACAGCGGCACCAAAGCCATTTTTATCGGTAAGTTAGATTATTGGGCTGATCAAGAACCTGGTGTCGGTGGAGATATTTTACGCTTGGCGATGCCTTACGACACTATGCCAGCACAATATCAATGGGAGCAGTTGTTATCTTTGGGACAACCCCTTGTTGAAGTAGAATATCCAGCAATTGATGCCACAATGACGCTCATTTATACCTCAGGTTCAACTGGTAAACCTAAAGGTGCAATTCATACGTTTGCAAATTACAGCTGGACCTGTGGTGCTGTAGTGCGTGATTTGCAAACCAATACTGCCGACAGATTATTATCTTATCTGCCTTTAGCTCATATTACCGAACGAATTGCGATGGAAGGATCATCATTTTACTCAGGCTCAACCGTAGCATTCGTGGAAAGCCTTGATAGTTTCGTCACAGATGTACAACGTTGCCGTCCGACCGTTTTCTTCTCTGTGCCACGTTTATGGACCTTATTCCAGCTGAACATTATCAATAAAATTGGTGAGAATAAGCTGAACTTCCTCCTGAAAGTTCCCATTATCAGTAGCATTGTTAAACGCAAAATTCAAAAAGGCTTAGGCTTAGAGCATTGCCGTTTATTAGGTTCAGGATCTGCACCTATTCCGCCAACACTTTTGAAGTGGTACCACGACATTGGCATGAATATCTGTGAAGCATGGGGAATGACAGAGAATTGTGCTTACTCGATTATTAACTTCCCGTTCAACCCCAATAAAATTGGCAGCGTGGGTCGTGCAATTGAAGGTTGCCAGGTTCGCCGAACAGAACAAGGCGAGTTAATGGTAAAAAGCCCAGGTCTGATGAAAGGATATTATCTGCAAGAAGAAGCCACTGCCGCGGCATTTGATGAAGATGGTTTTTTCTACACTGGCGATTTATGCGAAATTGACAGTGATGGCTATATTGATATCACAGGTCGCGTCAAAGACAACTTTAAAACTTCAAAGGGTAAATATGTTGCCCCAGTGCCAATTGAACGTAAACTTGCACAAGACTCGCATGTCGAATTAATTTGTGTAATAGGTTCAGGTTTACCGCACCCTGTTGCATTAGTGCAATTATCTGAAGGTGCAAATAGGCAACCTCGTGAAGAAGTGCGCACTTCATTAAAAGCCACCTTAGACAGCATCAACCCTAACCTCGAGTCCCATGAACATGTCGATGCGATTGTGGTAGTGACAGAACCTTGGACAATTGAAAATGATGCCCTAACGCCTACATTGAAAATTAAACGTCATGTATTAGAAAAAGCGTTTAGTGCCAAAGTTGAGGGTGTTCGTGGTGCTAAAGTGCGTTGGGAAGATGAGCTATAATTTGATGAATTAAAATTCATCTGGTAGATAAAAAAATACACGCTCAATGCGTGTATTTTTTTGACATATTCTGTCAACATATGTCGACGAAAACTGTCGCCTTAAGTGCAGAAAAAAGTGCCACTTGGGTAACCTAATTTAATGAGAGTATCATGTTGATTGCATTAGCCATTATTGGCGGATTTATAATTTTAACCTTCGGCGCAGAAGCCTTAGTACGTGGTGCAAGTGCTGTTGCATTACGCTTAGGTATCGCACCATTAATCATTGGTTTAACCATTGTCGCCTTTGGTACTAGCGCACCAGAGTTAGCCGTAAGTGTAAAATCGGCTTTAGCGGGTAATCCTGGTATAGCACTTGGCAACGTGGTGGGTTCAAACATTGTCAACATTGGCTTAATCTTAGCGATCACCGCCCTCATCAGACCGATAAAAATCCAATCGCAAATGGTGAAGCGTGATATTCCATTAATGATTGGCGCTTCTATTTTAGTGTGGTTCCTGCTACTTGACGGTATTGTCAGCTTTATCGACGGCGCAATTTTATTCAGCCTGCTGGTCGGTTATTTGGTCTTCAGTTATATCAGCTCAAAAAATGAGCCTGAAGAGCTGGATATTGATACTACACCGCAAAATCCATTGCTTTCAATCGGCCTTATTGCTGTGGGTATCACTATGTTAGTCGGCGGCGGCATACTGTTTGTCGATGGCGCAGTAGACCTTGCCAAATTGTTTGGTATTAGCGAAGTCATTATCGGTTTAACCATTGTGGCTATTGGTACCAGCATGCCTGAACTAGTCACCTCAGTGATGGCTGCGTTAAAGGGGCAAAGCGATATCGCTATCGGTAACGTTGTAGGATCTAACATCTTCAACGTCTTGGGTATATTAGGCGCTACGGCTTTAATACACCCGGTATCGGCTGAGGGCTTTAACCAGGTAGACTTTATTGCGATGATTATTTTTGCCATCTTAGTGCTACCATTTGCCTGGAGCGGCTTGCGTATTGGCCGTCGTGAAGGCGCGGTATTGCTTGCAGGCTATATTGGGTATACCAGCTATTTGATTTCTCAAGTGGTGTAATTACTGGCCTTTTAAATTCAATATTGATAGCCCTGAATACGCAGTATTTGGGGCTTTTTCTTTTTTACGCGTCATGATGACAATTGTCACATCCTATTGATGACCTTTGTCGCTAACATCAGTTTGGCACTATCGACATACTAAGCCTATCCCAACACCTTGCTTGGGCTTAGATATACGGATATAGCCATGAAATCATTATTTTTAGTTACTAGTTTAGCCTTTGTTAGCCACGCCGCTTCGGCCAGTATTGAGCAAATTGATATTGCTGCAAATACCATGAACATCACTCATCTTACGCAATACAGCACCGACGCAGTAGACTATGAAAAAGCCTACGCTAACTACCGATTGACTATTACCGCCAATATTGTTGGTCAAATTGAACTGGCAGCACAATCACTCAATAGTGCCCAACTGACACTTGAAGCCTTACTTAATAGTCAGGCTAGCGCAGACACTCAGGCACTTTTGGCTGCGGTGTACGGTATGCAAATCGCCTTAGATAATAGCAAAGGTGCTGAATACGGAATGAAAACCGCAATCTTGTTAAAGCAGGCCAGCCAACTTGAACCACAAAATCCTCGGGTTAGCTTAGTCAAAGCTATAAATGCCTTTTACACTCCTAGCCTCTTTGGCGGCGGGCTGGATAAAACAAAATTACTCGCAAGTCAGGCCATAGAGCAATTTAATCTGCCCTGTGACACATTTTGTTGGGGCCATGCAGAAGCCTATACCTGGCGAGGATTAGCCAAGCAACAACAAGGTGATTTAGTGGGGGCCAAACAAGATTGGCAAACGGCTCTGACCATTGATGATCAGTACGGCTGGGCCACATTCTTGCTTAATCAGCAATCAACTGTGCAGTAACAGCCTCATTTTGTGGCTGAACTATTTGGCAGTATCAAGGTGGTGATTGGCATCATCTTGAGGTAGCTTATTGATAACGGATAAAGCGACTCAATTGTGTCGCATAAGGAAATTAAAATGCACGACGCAATTTTAAATACCCCTAAGGCTGAAAAAAGCTACGAGCAAAAAACCTCTTGGGTTTATTTGCTTAATCTAGGATTTTATTTTATTCCGTTGTTTTTTATGCAAGGACAATGGGTCAATATCACCATTGCGTTAGCGCTACTTATTCCCTTTATTGGCGGCTATTTTTGGGCTTATAACAGCACCACAGAAAACGCCATTTACCCTATCAGCTTAATGCTGGCCTGTGCAATCATCGGCTCGCCTTTTACCTCAGGTACCATTTCATTGTTCTCTTTTGTGTGCTTTTTTATTGGCTTTTTTTATCCATTAAAAACCACAGTGATGAGTTTTATCTGTATTTGTATTTTACTTTTTGCCTTAAATGGCGTGGTCGATACGGTTGGATATTATTTTGCATTTTACGGTATGGGGATCAGCATAGGTGTTGGGGCATTTGGGGTCATTGAGCAAAATCGTCAGCGTATTAAACGCCAACAAAAACGATCGCAAGATGAAATTGCCAGCTTAGCCACAGCATTAGAGCGTGAACGTATCGCCCGCGATTTACATGACATCATGGGGCATAATTTATCTTCCATAGCTTTAAAAGCTGAATTAGCTAGTAAACTTCTGATAGCTAATCAAACCGATCAGGCTCAAATTCAACTAAATCAATTATCCGATATTGCCCGTGAAAGCTTAAGTCAAATTCGTCAAACCGTATCGAATTACAAACATAAGGGACTGAGTGCCTGCTTGCCTGCATTAAGCCAATCTTTACGCGATAAAGGCATGGAAGTCATCATCGAGGGGGAAACGCCAGTATTAGCTGAATTAGCGGAATCGCAACTGGCATTAATTCTGACCGAGTTATTTCATAACTGCTTAAAACACAGTACTGCTGAACGTGTGCAATTAACCTTTAGTGATGAGTCAACTGAAAACATTATTACCTTTACTCAAAATACTCGGGTGAATAATGTAATTGAAGGCAATGGATTAAAAGGGATCAGGGAGCGTATTGGATTACTTAATGGCAGCATAAACTACCAGTGTTCACCCGAGTTTAGCCTGACAATTTGTTTACCAAAACAACCTAATTAACAGGAAGGATGATGAAGATATTACTGGCCGAAGACCAAGCCATGATCCGCGGTGCGTTAGTGGCATTATTAACCCTAGCCCAAAATGAACTGACCTACGCAGGTCATTTTGAAATTATCGCGGTTGAAGACGGGGAGCAAGCCATTAATGCCTTAAAAAAGCAGCACTTTGATTTGCTACTCACAGATATTGAAATGCCCCATAAAACCGGTTTAGATTTAAGCCAATGGCTACAATCCAATGACTCCAACACAAAAGTGATTATTTTAACCACCTTTGGTCGAGCCGGTTACATCAAGCGCGCCCTTGAATATGGCGTAAATGGCTTTTTACTTAAAGATGCTCCCTCAGACGATTTAATCAAAGCTATCAAGCAAGTTGTGGCGGGCAAACGTGTCATAGATGCAGAACTGGCTTTTACTGCCATTGGCGAGATTGACCCGCTTAATGACAAAGAACGTCATGCACTTAGACTAGCAAGTGAAGGAAAATCGACCATTGATATTGCCAAAATCCTCTTCATTGCCGAAGGCACTGTGAGAAATTATTTATCCGAAGCCATTAGTAAATTGAACGCCAGCAACCGAATAGATGCCGCAAGAATCGCCAAACAAAAGGGTTGGCTATAAAACCCTGAACACATTCAGCGGCATAATATTGCCTTAGGAACAATCTCTGCTAGTATAGACAAAACACATGTATATATTTACAGTGTTATTTCAATAAGCGAATTGGAGTAAGTTGCATTTGTTGCGTTTAGATTTAGTGCCCATTACTGAATTAAAAGGTGTGGCCAAAAAAGTGGCTGAGAAGCTACATAAATTAGGCATAAAAACAGTGCAAGATGTGCTGTTTCACTTACCCTTACGCTACGAAGACCGTACCCAAATTTATCCTATCGCCACCTTAGCTTTTGGCAGTTACGGTACCATAGAAGCACAGGTGCAATCGACCCAAATTATTCAGGGTCGCCGCCGAATGCTAATCTGCAATGTTCGTGATGATACCGGCCCGATGACCCTGCGCTTTTTTAATTTTTCAATGGCACAACGCAGCGCCATGCAACAGGGCGCAATGATCAGAGCTTATGGTGAAATTCGCCGCGGCAACCACCATGCTGAAATTGTGCACCCTGAGTATAAAATGATCCAAGCAGGCGATGAGGCCAGCTTAAGCGACACCTTAACGCCCATCTATCCAACAACCGAAGGGTTAAAACAGGCAAGCTGGATAAAGCTTACCGATCAAGCATTATTAATGCTCAACCAAGGTGGATTAACTGAACTTATCCCCGCAAACTTACAACCGAATAATCTAAGCCTGCCCCAGGCCTTAATGATACTGCATCGACCCGATAAAAACGTCGACCCACACGTACTGGAGCAAGGCGATCACCCTGCACAACAACGCTTGGTGCTAGAAGAGTTACTGGCTCACAATTTAAGCATGCTGCAGTTAAGACAAAAGTCTCGACGTGATAATGCGGTTTCTCTGTCAGCAAGCGGGCAATTGCTCAATCCATTCTTGCAACATTTACCCTTCAAACCCACTGCAGCTCAACAGCGCGTGGTTGCTGAAATACGCCAAGACTTACACCAAGCTCACCCAATGATGCGTTTAGTTCAAGGTGATGTTGGCTCTGGTAAAACCTTGGTTGCCGCTATGGCGGCGCTGCAAGCAATAGAAAACGGTTACCAAGTTGCCATGATGGCCCCAACAGAGCTATTAGCAGAGCAACATGCAACTAATTTTGCACAATGGTTTGAGCCACTTGGATTAAAAGTGGCTTGGTTGGCCGGAAAACTTAAAGGCAAAGCCAGATCCCAATCGTTAACCGATATCGCCTCTGGGGCAGCTCAGATGGTCATTGGAACCCATGCAATATTTCAAGAAGCGGTACAATTTCATAAACTTGCCCTGATTATTATCGATGAGCAACATAGATTTGGCGTACATCAACGCTTAGGGCTACGCGAAAAAGGCGTGCATCAAGGATTTCATCCACACCAACTGATCATGACCGCAACTCCCATACCACGAACACTGGCCATGACAGCCTACGCTGACCTTGATACCTCTATTATTGATGAACTACCGCCAGGTCGAACCCCTGTGAGCACAGTGGCGGTATCCGATAGCCGCCGTCAGGATGTCATTGAGCGCGTAAGGCTAGCCGCACTGCAGGATAATCGCCAAGCTTATTGGGTATGTACCTTGATTGAAGAATCTGAAGTGCTGGAGTGTCAGGCAGCAGAAGATACCGCAGCGGAACTCACAGAGATACTGGCCGAATTAAAAGTTGGGTTAGTACATGGGCGAATGAAAAGCGCAGAAAAGCAAGCCATCATGGCACAATTTAAAGCAGGTGAAATACATCTTCTTGTGGCAACCACAGTGATTGAGGTTGGCGTAGATGTTCCCAATGCCAGCTTAATGATTATTGAAAACCCAGAACGTTTAGGGCTAGCACAGCTGCACCAGTTACGTGGACGGGTTGGTCGTGGGGCGATAGCCAGCCACTGCGTGCTGTTATATAAAGCCCCCTTATCGCAAACAGCAACCAAACGTTTAGGGGTATTGCGAGACAGTAATGATGGCTTTGTTATAGCCCAAAAAGATCTTGAAATTCGAGGTCCAGGCGAGGTACTAGGCACGAAACAAACTGGTCTTGCTGAATTAAAAATTGCTGATTTAGTCCGAGATCAATACTTGATCCCCAGCATTCAAAAATTGGCGGTTCATATAAATCAGCAGGTTCCTGAAAATGTCGCTCCTATCATTCAGCGATGGCTAGGTGATCGCCAGCAGTATGTACAAGCATAAAAGATGATTTTTTATTTATATTTCAACCCTCCTATAGACAAGCAAGTGTAATCTTGCACAATGTACAGTGTATTATTGATTTTAATATTCAGGATCACCAGCTTTAACAGCTAAGGAACGACAATGCAGGTTAATAAAGAAGATCGCGCAACCCCAGCACCCACTCAAGAGCCTAAATCAGGTTCCAATAAAACGGTTATTGGTGTAGTGGTCGTTGCACTTATTGCGGCGGCGGGTTACTTCAGTATGAGCGGTGATGATTCAGCTGAAATCGAGCCAATAATTCCAACACCCGTTCAGTTACCTGAACCAGTCCCTATGAATCCAATTGAGCAAGCGCCAATTGAAGAGCCTGCTATTGAGGAATCTATCACCTCATCTGATGTTGTTCCATTAGGTGAGCCCGAAGCACCTGCAGCTATTTTCGAGCCTTTACCTGCGTTAGCTGAATCAGATGATTTTGTGGCTAAAAAAGCCCTTACTGTCGCCAGTGGAATGAAAATTGAACCACTCATTTTGAAAAAAGATATGGCGCGTCAATTTGTGGTATTTATTGATAACCTAGCTCAGGGTGAGTTGATCCGTAAAGCCAGCCCGATGAAAGGTCCTGACAATAAATTTACCACCAGCGAAATCACTAATAAAACTTATTTAAACCCAGATAGTTATCACCGTTATGATATTTATGCTGATTTTGTCAGTGGTTTAAACGATCAAGAATTAGCGGCAACCTATCGCGAGCTAAAACCCTTGTTTGAAGAGGCGTTTGCCGAATTAGGCTATACCGACACCAGCTTTGATGCTCGCATGCAACAGGCCTTTAAAATGATTGCCGATGCGCCAATCGTTGAAGACCCTATTGAGTTAACCTCGATTTCAGTTAATTACAAATATGTCGATGTCAACTTAGAGGCTTTACCTAATGCCCAAAAGCTTTTGGTCAGAATGGGACCAGAAAATACCCGTAAGATTAAAAATGCCGTAAAACGTTTACAGCCTTTACTGCCAAACTAAAAGCATCACATCTGTCACTTTTATCATAGAGTGGCCATCAAACAAGCAGCGGAAATGCCATCATCGACGCTGCTTTTTTATGCCTTTTACCCTGTTTTAAGCCTCATGATTTAGTGTACAATTGCGCAGTTAATTTTGAGCATTGCTTACGCTATACAGGCAGCCAACATTAACTCTTAGATAAGGACAGCTAGGCAACAATGAGGCAATGTAATGCAGTTAGCATTTGATATTTTATCTTGGGGTGCATGGACACCCGACTTTCAAACAAAAGAGAGTTGGTTAAATTGGCAATCTCCTAATCAAAATGCTGAGCCTAACTCTGTAGCTCCTGCATTACCCGATATACCCGCGATGCAACGTCGTCGTTTTAGCCGATTAACTAAAATGATGCTTCACGTTGCTTTTGAATGTCAGGCGCAACCCAATACCCGAAGCGTATTTGCATCGCGCCATGGTGAACTCAGTCGCACCATAGGTTTGCTTGAAGATGTTATTGCCAGGCAACCACTTTCTCCTATGGCCTTCAGTCAATCGGTACATAATACTGGCAGTGGTATCTATGGTATCGTCAGTGGTAATACCGCAAGCTCCACATCCATTGCCGCTGGGGCACAAAGTTTGCCTCAGGTACTTATTGAAACCTACGGTCAACTTGTGGCAAACCCCACACCAGTACTACTGGTGTTTGCAGATGAACCTGTGCCACCTGTGTATAACGAGTTTATCAATGAGGTCGAATTATCGATTAGCCTCGGCGTATTACTCACCTTAGCATCGGATACTCCTAGACCAGAAAGGATAGCCCGGTTAACACTGACAGATACAAATAACCTGCAGACTTCAGACTCTGCTATCAGTTTAAGCCAACTCATTCACCATCTTGCCAGCAGCAATGCACTGCAAGGCAAAATGTGTCAATGGCATTGGACGTTAACCCACCATGTCTAGCGCCAAGCCAACTCCCCCGCCAGCCCCCAAATTGTCTGGCGTTGCTTATATTCCAAGATGGTTCGGTGGTGTTTGTTGCTATTTGATATTTGGCTTAGGTGGCTTAATCAGCTCACTAACCATTATGCCTGTTCTGCGTTTTTGGCCAGGCTCATACGCCGTTAAAGTCTCGCGAGTACAGCGTTTTGTCAGTTGGATGTTTCGTGGTTTTGTCGCCATGTTAACCTTTGCTGGTGTAATAAAGGTCAACCAAACACAGATTAAGCAGCTTAATAACATAACAGGAACAATAGTTGTCGCTAATCATCCCACTTTGGTGGATGTGGTGGTGCTAATTAGCTTAATGCCCAATGTCGGATGCGTGGTAAAGCAAACCTTGTGGCGCAACCCGTTTATTCGCGGGGTATTATCCTCTGCTGGATATATACCCAATCGAGGGGCGGCACTTTTACTGGAGGATTGCGCTCAGGTGCTATCTCGCGGCACCAATTTAATTATTTTCCCTGAAGGCACCCGCACTGTCACAGGCAGTATCATTAACCCTTTTGCCCGTGGTGCAGCCAATATTGCCCTGCGCACCCGCAGCAATATTTTACCTGTTATCCTGCGAACCGATGTAGCTGGATTAACCAAACAACAACCATGGTATGAAATTCCGCAACAAACGATTAATATGTCGGTTGAAGTCGGTGATATTTTTGCCTACCAAACTTACCGTCAACTCGATAGCGGCGAAGCAAAGCTCGCGAGACAGATGACGCGTGAGCTGGAACAGTTTTACAAAACACAATTAGTACACCCGATCCCGTTTTAGATATTAGCAACCATAAGAATAGAAAATGACCACGTTAAATAATGACATCAAACAACTCATCATTGATTGTTTAGATCTTGAAGATATCACAGTAGATGATATCGAAACCGATGCGCCTCTTTTTGGTGAAGGCTTAGGTTTAGATTCAATTGACGCTTTAGAATTAGGGTTAGCCATTAAAAAACAATTTGATGTAAAAATTGAAGCGAACTCTGATGCCACCAAAGCTCACTTTTACAGTGTGGCAAGTTTGGCAAGTTTTATCGAGTCTCAGCGAGTTTAGGAGCCAACATGCAAAGCCGTGAACAAATTTATGACATGCTCTGTGGCATTTTAGTAGATGAATTTGAAATTGACCGTGAAGACATTAATTTAGATGCATCACTCTACCAAGACTTAGATTTAGACAGCATTGATGCCGTAGATTTAGTGATTAAACTGCAACAACTGACAGGTAAAAAGATACAACCTGAAGAGTTTAAAGCCGTGCGAAGTGTCAGTGATGTTGTCGATGCCATTGATGGATTAATGAAACAATAATGAAACGCATATTGCAGGTGCTGTCTGCTTTAGCGGTGATGGGATATCCTCTTGCTGTCTACTTCGGCCTGCAATTATTGCCCAGCGGCGTGATTGCCATAGTGCTATGTGGTTTATTAATTACGCGACTGTCATTAAGTCGGCAACAATTAAAACCTATGCTAGCACCATTGATAGTGGGGATAGCCTTAACGGCAGCCAGCTTTATTGCTAAACGCCATGACTGGTTATTGTATTACCCTGTGGTTATTAATCTCAGCATGTTAGCTTTATTTGGCCATTCATTGAAATATGGCCCCTGCATGATTGAACGTCTAGCTAAATTGAAAGAGCCCGATTTACCACCTGAGGCTACACCTTATCTTGTTAAAGTAACCCTGATTTGGTGTCTGTTTTTTGTTTTAAATGGGTTCATGGCGCTGTATACCGCACTTGCAACAAGCATAGAAACATGGACCTTATATAACGGCTTTATTGCATATCTATTAATGGGCACGTTATTGGGTGGTGAATGGCTATATCGTACTTTATGGTTGAAAAAACATGGATAATTTATTACTTACTTGGCTTAAAACAGGGCCAAATACCCAGCAATTAATCAGTTTTAATCATCACGATATTATGCCAAGCAATCGCTTTTGTGCTCAGGTGGCTTATCTTTATCAGCAGTTACACGCAGAGCCTGCAAAACGTTGGTTACTTGCCGCCAAGCAAAGCGATTTATTTGCCGCCGGCCTTTGCGCAGGATTATTAGCAGGTAAAACCATTATTTTGCCCGCGAACACCCAAGCAGGGACGATATCTGAGCTCAATCATCAATTTGATGCCGTGATTGCTGACGTGCCTGTTTGCGAAGTAAGAACCTTTATTCCCCTGACCACCGAAATAACCCCGCCTGTTGCAAAGTGGCCCAAAAGTGAACGCTTAGGTGAGTTAATTCTATTTACCTCGGGAAGTAGCGGCGAACCCAAAGCGGTGCGCAAAACAATTGAACAGCTTGATGCTGAAGTCAGTACGTTAGAGCATACCTTTGCCGAGCAATTACCACATTGCTCGGTTGTGTCTACGGTTTCGCATCAACACATTTATGGTTTATTGTTCAAAATTTTATGGCCTTTGGCGGCCAATCGACCTTTTCTGAGTGAGCAAATTGAATACCCAGAAACCCTAAGCTACTACTTAGCCATCATGCCAAACCTATGTCTAATCAGTAGCCCAGCACAACTTTCACGCTTACCTGATGCTTTAGAAAATCAGTTACAGCATCGCCACCCTAGCTTGATTTTCAGCTCTGGCGGACCACTGAGTTTTCAAGCTGCTACTGATATTGAGCAGTGTTATCGTCAAGTGCCAATCGAAATTTTCGGCAGTACAGAAACAGGTGGCATTGCCTATCGACGTCAACACATGGCGAATGAACCTTGGCAAGTGTTCAGCCCCGTCAGTATCAAGCAAGACCCAGTCGATGGCGCATTATGTATTAAATCGGCTTATTTAGAGCAAGATAACCAATGGCATAAGTGTGATGACAGCATTGAGCTGATTAATGCGCAGCAATTTACCTTGCTTAATCGACTCGACCGTATAGTAAAAGTTGAAGAAAAACGCATTTCCATGGTGCAGATGGAACAGTTACTGCGCTCACATCCTTTAGTGGAAGATGCCGCTGTCGCTATGCTCACCAAGCCTCGTCAAATGCTAGGCGCGATTGTAACCTTAACTGATGAAGGTAAAGCTTTACTGGCAACAGAAGGTAAACTCGCGGTTAATAACCGCATTAAAAAGCATTTATTAAGCCAATTTGAGCGAGTGACACTTCCAAGGCGTTGGCGTTACCCTGATGTGATCCCTCAAAATTCGGAAGGAAAACGAGTCCAATCTGAACTGGTCTCGTTATTAAAAAAACATGATTAAATCTGTATTACCGCAAATCATTAGTGCCCATCAGCAAGAAGACACCATTACTTGGCATATTTTTGTGGATGCCAGTTTAGACTTTTTTAAAGGCCACTTTCCTGAGCAGGCCGTATTACCAGGTGTCACACAGTTAGATTGGGCGGTGCAGTTAGGTTGCAAGGCATTTGGTTACGAGCCAAAAGTTGCAAGCCTTGAGGTATTAAAGTTTCAACAACTGTTGCTGCCAAACAGTCAGGTTGAACTCACCATTAATCACAATAAAGATAAAGCCAGACTCACGTTTCAGTATGCCAACGGTGATAAACGCTATGCATCAGGGCGCATAATGTTCACCCCCAATGTTTCAGGAAACAACTCATGAAACTGGCGTTAATTATTCCCAATTACAATCATCATCTTGAGATTGAAAATACCCTTGCTGCATTAGCACAATTTAACCTACCTTGTTATTTAATTGATGATGGTAGCCAAGATGAGACCCGCTATGTGCTACAAGCCATGGCAGATAAATTTGCTTGGGTCACGTTAATTCATCACCCTTTTAATCGCGGTAAAGGCGCTGCGGTGATCACTGGGCTGAGAGCGGCTTTTGCCGATGGTTTTAGCCACGCTTTGCAAGTTGATGCCGATGGCCAACATAACCTTACGGATATTCCACTGATGATTGCGGCTGCGGAGTCAAATCCATTAGCCCTCATTTCAGGTAAGCCGGAATACGATGAATCTGTGCCTAAAGGACGATTATACGGCCGCTACATCACCCATTTCTGGGTGTGGATTGAAACCTTAAGTTTTGACATTCAAGATTCCATGTGTGGTTTTCGCATTTATCCCCTTGGGGCAACTGAGCAGCTTTTTAAAACTGACTCCCTTGGCGAACGAATGGATTTCGATATCGAAGTCATGGTTAAGTTGCATTGGCAAAAAACGCCTATTATTCAGCTGCCCACTAAAGTGATTTACCCTGAAAATGGTATTAGCCACTTCCAAGGCTTACAAGACAACGTTCGCATCAGTTGGATGCACACTCGATTATTTTTTGGCATGCTAAGCAGGCTCCCCCAAAGACTATTGCAGCGCAATAACCAGCAACATTGGTCAACGATGCAAGAGCGTGGCAGTTACTGGGGCATAAAGTTACTGGCACAAAGCTATCGATTTGGCGGCCATTGGTTATGCCGCGCCATCATGTATCCGGTAATTGGTTATTTCTTTTTAACGGGCGGAAGTGCGCGTAAAGCCTCGATGGCGTTTTTACAGCGAGTTAAGCAAATTAACCCACATCATACCGATTTGGCGGCCAAACTAAGCTGGCGGGACAGCCTGCGACATTTTATCGCCTTTGGTAACGCAGCGTTAGATAGAATCGATGCTTGGTGCGACAGGATTAAACTGAGCGAAGTTGATTTTGCCGACAGACACTTACTTGCTGATCAAATAGACACAGGCAAAGGTGCCGTGTTGCTAGTATCGCATTTAGGTAATTTAGAATTGTGTCGCGCGATATCTATCCACCAGCAAAAAGTGAAAGTGAATGTCATGGTGCTAACAAGCCATGCTGAAAACTTCAATAAAGTATTGCAGCAACTTAACCCACAAAGCACGTTAAATTTAATCCAAGTTAATGAGCTAGATCCCAGCACAGCCATGCTGTTACAACAAAAAATACAGCAAGGTGAATTGGTCGTGATTGCCGCCGATCGAACGTCTTCAAGCAGTCAAGGACGAGTCGTCAACTTGCCCTTTTTAGGTGAACCCGCTCCTTTCCCGCAAGGGCCATTCATTTTGGCCAGTTTGCTGGATTGCCCTGTCTTTACTATGTTCTGTATTCGTCAAAATGGCCGCTATCAAGTGCATGTTAAACACCTAGCCAATACCTTAAAAGGCCCCAGAAAAGCACGAGCAGAGCGACTCACTGAAGCCATGACTGAATACAGTCAACGCTTAGCGTATTTCGCACAGCTAGCTCCATTACAATGGTTTAATTTTTATGATTTTTGGCGTGATGATGACAAAAGCATACGCCAATCAGCCCCAGCAAAGCAGGAACAATAACTCGATGACGCATTCGATCTCACAACCCAACACCGTTCATTTAGGTCATGTGGATTTTTATCAAGGTCAACTCAGCATTGAGCAAGTGGTTGCCATTGCTAAAGGGGCAAAGGTTAAATTGAATAACAGCCCTGAATACCAGCACTACATTGAAAAAGGCGCACGTTTTATTGATAGCCTGTTACATGAAGAAGGTGTGGTTTATGGGGTGACTACAGGTTATGGCGACTCTTGCACTGTTAATGTCAGCTTAGAATTGGTGCACGAATTACCGCTGCATTTATCCCGTTTTCATGGTTGTGGCTTAGGTGATATATTAAGCCCTGTTCAAGCTCGCGCAGTAATGGCATGTCGCTTGAATTCATTGGCAGTAGGAAAATCAGGTGTCAGTTATGCCTTACTGCAACGTATCGAATGGTTACTGAATAATGATATTACTCCAGTCATCCCAGAAGAAGGCTCTGTCGGTGCCAGTGGTGATTTAACCCCATTATCTTATCTTGCTGCTGTATTAATTGGTGAGCGGGATGTGATGTATCAAGGTCAACGCCAACCGACAAGCGCGGTTTATCAGGCTTTGGGGATTACCCCGCTAAAACTTCGCCCCAAAGAAGGTTTAGCCTTAATGAACGGCACTGCGGTGATGACCGCTTTAGCCTGTTTGGCATATGATCGCGCCCAATATTTATCGCGTTTATCTAGCCGGATCACCGCAATGGCTTCATTAACGTTAAAAGGCAATTCAAACCATTTTGATGAGATTCTGTTTGCCGCTAAACCGCACCCAGGCCAAGTCCAAGTTGCCAGCTGGATACGCGAAGATTTAAACCATCATACGCATCCGCGAAACTCAGACCGCCTACAAGACCGTTATTCAATCCGCTGTGCACCGCACATCATTGGGGTATTGCAAGATGCATTACCTTTTATGCGCCAGTTTATTGAAACTGAGTTAAACAGCGCCAACGATAACCCTATTGTGGATGCAGAGGGCGAACATATTCTGCACGGCGGCCATTTTTATGGTGGCCATATCGCTTTTGTTATGGACTCGATGAAAAACACCATCGCCAATATTGCCGATTTAATTGATCGCCAAATGGCATTAGTGATGGACACCAAATTTAATAACGGCTTGCCGGCTAACCTTTCGGCCGCAACCGGTGAGCGTCGCGCCATCAATCATGGTTTTAAAGCGGTACAAATTGGCGTGTCAGCCTGGACAGCTGAAGCACTCAAAAACACCATGCCCGCCAGTGTGTTTTCTCGTTCCACTGAATGTCACAATCAGGATAAAGTGAGCATGGGCACCATTGCCGCCCGTGATTGCATGCGGATATTACAGCTGACTGAGCAGGTTGCGGCAGCCGCATTATTGGCCATGAGTCAAGGTATCCAATTACGCATTAGCCAAAATGAGTTAGATATTAATAGTCTGACACCATCACTCGCGAAAACCCTTGCCCAGGTTAGCGAAGACTTTGAGTTACTCGTTGAAGATCGACCATTAGAAGCTGTATTGCGTCAAACCGTTGCCAAAATACAGCAAGGTGAATGGGAGGTCTGTTAATGAAAGGCATACTCAGCATTGAAATGGACATGGTGATCCCTTTCCACGATGTGGACTCGATGGGCATCACCTGGCATGGTAATTACCTGCGCTACTTTGAGGTGGCGCGTTGCAAGCTATTAGATAAACTTGACTATAACTACCGTCAAATGCAAGCTTCTGGGTTTGCTTGGCCCGTGGTAGACCTACAGATTAAGTATGTTAAAAGCAGCAGTTTTGATCAGCTTATTACCGTTAAAGCCAGTATTGTTGAGTGGGAAAATCGTTTAAAAATCAATTACCAAATTATTGATACCCACACAGGTCAACGCATCACTAAGGGCTATACCATTCAAGCTGCGGTGGATATGGCTACCCAAGAACTGTGCTTTATCACCCCTAACGTCTTTCAAGACAAAATCAAACCCTGGCTTACCGCTAATGAATAAACCAAACCGTGTGGCACGCTGGATTAACAAGCTTATAGTCATTATGCAGTCTGGCCTATTGGCACTCTTTCTGTTGCTATTAATTGCCCAGTTGACGCCATCACAGGCGGCTGAAGTCATTCACGCGCAAACAGCGCAGACTGTAGACAAATCGTCATTAGTTACCCCAGCTGATTTAGTAAAAGTGTTCCAACACCCTGCCAGTACACAAAATTTACAGCAACTGGCTAACAGAGTGTCTTTAACACACGAAAATACTCAAGGCCTTTTCGAGCAAACACGCCATTTAGCGGTTTTAAACCGACCATTAACCAGCCATGGCACTTTTGCATTTAATCCTAATTTGGGTATGGTTTGGCATCAACAGTCCCCCTTTGTCACCACCATGGTGATGCACAAACAACAGCTAACCACCATAGATAGCAATGGTAATATTACGCACTCTGCCGCTAAAAGCGCACAAGCTGCTAATCCGCTAATGCAGCAAGTTCCCCAGTTAATGCAACATTTACTCAGCGGTGATTTGATGGCATTACAAGATGATTTTTCGATGTTTTATCTTTCATCCGATGCCAATAGCACCGAGTTATGGACCTTAGGCTTACTCGCAAAAGATCCACTTTTACAACAAGCATTAGGTAAACTTATCATTCAAGGTCAACCGCAAATCAATCGCATTGTGATGTTAAATCAAGCATCGACTCAGCAAGCTGATCGCCTTGATATCACCGACATTCTATTCAAACAGGTAAATTATCTGCCAATAAGCAGAGAAAATGCCGCCTGGTTCGATATGCTGACCTCACCTAGCGCCAAAGAAAATTCCAGCCCAGTGAAGACGCAATAATGACGCGAAAGCCCGTAAAAAGTCACCTCATTTCAGCCAAATGGCGTTTTGCTATCTGGTGTCTGCTATTTAGCAGTGTGGTGATCTATGGGATAAATTTATGGCAATCTGGCGCAAAAGTGCAAAGTGATATTTTGGCAATGCTGCCGCACCTACAGCAGGATGAATTAACCCGGAATGCACTTCAGCAAGTGGAAAATCGTTTAGCCAATCAGGTCTATGTTGCCATTGTGTCTTCGCAAAAAGATACCGCGATTAACGCAGCACAAACATTGATGAGTCAACTTCAACAAGACCCACATCAAGCATTTAGCCAGGTTACCAGTGCGTCTAATGGCAATATGAATGCTTTGGGTAAATGGTACTTTGACCATCGCTTTAAACTGCTAACGGCAGATCAGCAAGATGCACTCGCCACCAAGCAACTTGATGGTTTAATCGCTAAAGCGCAGCAACAACTTTACAGTGCATTTGGCATCGCCAATAGCCAATTGATTAGCCAGGATCCTTTACTGCTGTTTAGCGATAACATGCTGGCATTAACTTCGTCATCATCACTGCGCCAAGAACAAGGTATTTTATTCAATCAACAAGCTAATCAAACCGCAGCAATTGTTATTGCTAAGGGAGCACAAAGTGCCTTTAACCCCAATGCACAACAGCAACAATTAGCCGCTCTCAACCATGCCTTTGCGGCCATTGATGGAGGGGATGTGCAGATTTTAAAAGCTGGAGCCTTATTCCACGCCCAAGCCGCTACCGAATCAGCCAAGCAAGAAATTACCTTTATTGGCGGACTGTCGCTCATTGGGGTAGTGATCTTGGTCTGGCTAGGATTTCGCACCTTAATGCCCCTGCATTTAGCCTTGCTCACCTTATCAAGTGGCTTTGTGTTGGCGTTAGTCGCCACCTTGAGTTTATTCAATGAATTGCATCTACTGACGCTAGTGTTTGGTACCAGCCTTATCGGAATTGCCATCGATTATAGTTTTCATTTTTACTGTGAGAAGCTCAACCACCCACAACACAATGCTAATCAGATCATTGATGATATTTTGCCCGCCATGACACTTGCTTTGGCCACCAGCTCGCTAGCCTTTATCGGTATAGGCTTTACGCCGTTTCCCGGTATGCAACAAGTGGCGGTATTTTGTGCCGCTGGCTTATTCGGTGCTTACATCACCTTAGTATTGGCTTTTCCACTGCTGGCTAATAAACCCTTAAAGCCATCAAATGCCCTAAGCTGGGCACAATATTATTTACACTTAGTGGCAAAGATATCCGCTAAACCCGGCGTCAATTGGACGGGGTTTTGTGTCATAGGATTAGTGAGTTTCACTGGGCTTTTGCAGTTACAACATAACGATGACATTCGGCATTTACAACAAAGTCCACAGCAGATCACCGATGAAGAAAACCAACTCAGACACTGGCTCAGTGGTGGCACGGATAATCAATTTATTTTGGTCAGTGCCGCTAATGAAACCGACCTGTTAGAAGCCTTGCATCAACTGGCCTCCACTTTAGAACTGGCTGTTAACCAAGATGAGTTAACGCATTTTTTTAGCCTAGCGAGCTTGTTACCCAGTCTTTCGCAGCAACAAAAAAACTATCAATTACAGGGACTGATTTATCAGCAACACTTACCCGAGATTATTGATCAGTTAGGATTAAATGATGTCAGCGGTTTATTAAATCAATCGCTGCAGACGGCCTACATTCAAGCACAACCCGCCAATTTAACGCCAGATGGGTTACTCGCGCTTGGTGACAGTGCATTGAAAGACCTATGGCTAACGTCAGAGAACAAAGGAGCCGTTGGGGCGATAGTGCTACTAACTGGCATCAACAACCTAGATGGGTTAACAAAGCGTATTAATCACACTCAGCTAAACGATGCTAAGGTTAAACTGGTCGATAAAGTAGGCGACATTTCCAATTTGATGGGCCAATATCGCCAATTTACCTTGATGCTGCTATTGGGTGTGTTGATCATTGCTAGTGTGATTTTTTGCATCAAATACCCGATAAAATTAGCTCTGGCCGTTATCGGAGTGCCTACGCTGGCGATTATCTTAACACTAAGTAGTTTAGGGATATTGGCTTCTCCATTTAGCCTATTTCATGCACTGGCGCTCATTTTAGTACTAGGAATTGGCATAGACTACAGCTTGTTTTTTGCCGAGGCGAAACGCACTAGCCGAGGGGTGATGATGGCGATATTTATGTCGGCTTGCTCAACCTTACTTGCCTTTGGTTTATTAGCCTTTAGCCAAACCAACGCTATCCACTTTTTTGGTTTAACCCTATTACTGGGGATAGGCTATACCTTTTTACTTGCCCCCTTTATGACATTGATAACAAGGAAAACGCATTAACATGCACAGCGAATCGTTAAATTCAATCAACAACTTGGACGTTGATGTTGCCATTATTGGCGCAGGCCCTTCTGGCGCAATAGCCGCCAGCCTACTGCATCAACAAGGTAAAAAAGTGTTGGTGTTAGAAAAGCAGTATTTCCCTCGATTTTCAATTGGCGAAAGCTTATTGCCTTGTTGTATGCAATTTATTAAACAAGCGGGAATGTTAGATGCGGTTGAACAAGCCGGATTTCAGTTTAAAGACGGCGCGGCATTTCGTTACCAAGATCAGTACACTACCTTCAACTTTACCGACAAATTTACTGCAGGTCCTGGCACGACATTTCAAGTACAGCGCGGACAATTTGATAAACTTCTGGCTGATACTGCCGCGCAACAAGGCGTTAGCATTCATTACGGCCATACAGTGACCCAAGTCGATTTAAATGCCGAGCCAGTGTTACATGTTACCGATGACAATGGCTGCGCATATCAAGTCAACGCCAAATTTATTCTCGATGCTAGCGGTTTTGGCCGCGTTTTACCGCGTTTACTGAACCTTGAAAAACCGTCAAATTTACCTTCACGCAGTGCTATCTTTACCCATATCGAAGACAATATTGATGATCCCACATTCGACCGCAACAAGATTCTGATCAGTGTGCATCCACAGCATAAAGATATTTGGTACTGGTTGATCCCATTCAGCAATAACCGCTGCTCCATTGGTGTAGTAGGTGAACCCCATTTACTGCAACATCTTGAAGGCACTTTAGAACAGCAATTATTCGCTATTGTGAATGAAGAATCTGGCCTGAAACGTTTACTGGCAAATGCAAAAATTGTTCAAGAATGTGCGACCTTAAAAGGCTACTCTGCCAATGTCAGCACCCTAGCAACCAACAAATTTGCCCTACTTGGCAATGCTGGAGAGTTTTTGGACCCGGTATTTTCTTCTGGTGTAACCATTGCGATGCAATCTGCCGCCATGGCCGTTGAAAGCTTATTAAAACAATTAGAGGGTGAAACAGTCGATTGGCAACAAGACTATGCTGAACCTTTGATGAAAGGGGTGAATACCTTTAGAACTTATGTTCAAGCTTGGTATGACGGCCGTTTTCAGGACGTGATTTTTTACCAGCAAGGCAACCCTAAGATCAAACAGATGATCTGTTCAATTTTAGCTGGCTATGCCTGGGATGCAGACAATCCCTTTGTGGCTGAGTCGGAACGACGCTTAAATACCATCGTCGCCTTATGTCGTGAAACTGCGGCATGACTTGTATCATTGGTGCGCCAATCTCAATGGGATCGGATAGGGACTCAATAACCCGCACCATCAACCTAAGATCAATCATAAATTAATGATAAAGACTCAATACCATAGCTATCGCTTACAACTCTTATGTGGATTGCTACTAAGTTTCTTATTACTTAGCGGTTGTAGCCAGCAATTGCAGCGGCAAACCTGTGTGGCTCTGACAGAGGGGGTTAGCTACTGCTTAGCGCCAGTTAGCACGCAAGTTGAACAGGGCACACATAGCCAAACAGTGCAATTTAGCCATGATGGACAATCACATCAATTAATTACTGAGCTACAAATTGATCAATATACTATGACCTTGGTTGGTCTGGCTCCATTGGGCCAGCCACTGTTCACCATAGTCTACGATGGAAACAACTTAATTAGTCAGCAAAGCAGTTTGCTTGGTGAAGCATTTAAAGCAGAATATCTGATGGCAATTTTACAGTTAGTGTATTGGCCAACAGAGGAAGTTAATCAACATTTGTCGTCAGGTAGCTGGCAGCAACAAGCTTGTCTGTCGGCATTATGCCGTCAACTCACGCAAGATAATGTAATATTGCACGCTGAATATAGCCAAAATAACCCTTGGCAAGCAGCTATCAACATTAACATCACCCAAGCCGATGTGCAGATTAGGATTCAAGCGTTACAATAAGCGCAACAACTGAATCGCCAATAGACATAAACAACGCTGAAGATAAAAACATGACAGGTATAGGCATCACACACATAGGATTGTGTACTCCGCTAGGCAATAGCGCAGAGTCCGTGTTAAGCAAATTATTGCAAGGCGATACTAGCGCGATGCAATGGCGTGACGATTTATTATTTGAAAAATCGACACTCGTTGGCGTAGTGAACAATGATGTCCTGCTGGATATTCCAGAACATTTACAGGAGTTTTCCTGTCGCAATAACCGATTACTTCATACCGCAGCTATGCAGATCAATGCTGAGGTACAAAGCGCAAAACAGTCCTATGGAGCCAAACGGATTGGCGTGATCTTAGGCACTAGCACGTCGGGGATTTCAAAGGGCGAAACCGCATTAAGGTATCGTGCTGAACACGGCTGTTTTCCGCCTAATTATCATTATTCGCAACAGGAATTGGGCAGCACCAGTTTTTATTTACAAAAACTATTTGAACTTGAAGGCCCCTGTTACACCATTTCAACCGCCTGCTCTTCCAGCGCAAAAGTCTTTGCTGCAGCCAAACGTTTATTACAAGCAGACCTTTGCGATATGGTGATTGTTGGCGGAGCTGACAGTTTGTGCCAACTCACCTTAAACGGATTTAGCGCACTAGAATCTGTCTCATCAGGGCAGTGTAATCCGTTTAGTGTTAATCGCGATGGTATAAATATCGGTGAAGGAGCGGTCCTTTTTACCCTTGAAAAAAAATCCGCCCAAGTCATGCTGGTTGGCGTAGGCGAATCCGCCGATGCACATCATATATCAGCGCCACACCCGCAAGGTTGCGGTGCAATAGCGGCAATGGAACAAGCAATTGCTGATGCCAATATCAGCATAAACGACATCGATTATATTAATTTACATGGTACAGCCACCCCTAAAAATGATGCGATGGAGTCGCGCGCTGTAGCGGCGCTCTTTAACGGTACAATTCCACCTTGTAGCTCGACAAAACCTTTGGTTGGCCACCTACTTGGTGCTGCTGGGGCGATTGAGGCCGCATTTTGTTATTTAATATTAAGTGACCTCAATATTCATCAAGCCTTGCCACCGCAATTATGGGATGGACAAGCTGATCCTAATGATCCCAGCCTACCTTTAGTCAGCCCAGGGCAAACCGCCACGAAACTTCGCTATTTAATGAGTAATTCATTTGCATTTGGCGGCAGCAATGCCAGCATAATTTTTGCCAAACAACCTCAACAAGGTCAGAGTTAATGACAACCGCGACGCCTGAATTATTAGCACGCCCGATAAGCGACTTTATACCGCACCGTGCCCCAATGATTTTAATTGACAGTATTACTCGTCATCAGCCAGACAGTTTGATCACCCAAACACAGATTAGTCCGCAAAGTGCATACTTTGACGAAACACAGCAAGGGGTGCCTAATTACGTTGGCATTGAATATATGGCCCAGAGCATTGCTGCTCTGGCTGGGGTTGAGGCAATACTGCAAGGACAACCTATTAAGGTAGGTTTTTTATTGGGTAGCCGTAAACTGCAAATGCATCAGCACTTATTTGCCCTTGGACACACCTACCACACGCACGTGACTCGCTTATATCAAGAGGAGTCTGGCTTAGCCGTGTTTGATTGTCAGATATTTCATCAAAATACATTAATGGCGCAAGCCAACGTGAACGTCTTTCAACCTGACGATAGTCATTCGTATATCAAAGACAGTCATAGCGCTTAACGTTTTGGAGAACCACATTGAATAAAAGAGTTTTAATCACGGGTTCAAGCCGTGGCATAGGTAAAGCCATTGCCCTAAAGCTTGCCGCTGCAGGCTATGATATCGCCTTACATTTTCACAGTAATCTGCAAGCCGCGACTGACACCCAAACAGAATTAGTCGCCTGTGGCATTAACGTCAGTTTATTACAATTTGATGTTGCTGATCGCCCTGCAGTTAAGCACGCTATTGAGCAAGATATTGCTGAACATGGAGCGTATTATGGCGTGGTTTTAAATGCTGGAATTACTCGCGACACTGCCTTTCCTGCGATGACAGAACAGGAATGGGATAGCGTCATCCATACTAACTTAGATGGTTTTTATAACGTGGTCCATCCCACGGTAATGCCCATGGTTCAAAACCGTAAAGGCGGTCGCATTATCACCCTAGCATCAGTATCAGGCATCGCAGGTAACCGTGGACAGGTGAATTACAGCGCCTCCAAAGCGGGGATCATTGGTGCAACTAAGGCCTTATCTTTAGAATTAGCGAAGCGAAAAATCACCGTCAATTGTATCGCACCAGGTTTAATTGAAACCGATATGGTCAATGATTTCCCCAAAGAAATGGTCGATCAAATCGTGCCCATGAAACGCATGGGCAAACCCAATGAAATCGCTGGTCTAGCGCTGTTTTTGTTATCAGAGGATGCAGCCTACATCACCCGTCAGGTTATTTCTGTTAACGGAGGCATGATATGAGCCGTCGAGTCGTCATTACAGGTATTGGCGGGATCTCTGCCTTAGGCGATAGCTGGCCAAGTATTAAAGCCAGCTTACTCGCGCAAAAAAACTGCGTTATTCGTATGGATGAATGGGACAGATACCCTGACTTAAACACGCGTTTAGCGGCACCAGTCACTGATTTTGTTACCCCAAGCCATTATCCCCGTAAAAAAATCCGCTCAATGGGCCGCGTATCCTTAATGGCAACTCGCGCCAGTGAACTAGCGCTAGAAGATGCCAACCTACTTGAACATCCAATACTCACCTCTGGTGAAACGGGTGTCGCGTATGGCTCTTCTACCGGAAGCACTGATCCCATAGTGGGCTTTGGCGATATGCTAAAAACCGGCAATATGACAGGCCTGACGGCCACAAGCTATATCCGCATGATGGCCCATACTACGGCGGTCAATATCGGGGTATTTTTTGGTCTAAAGGGACGAATTCATACCACAAGTAGTGCCTGTACCTCTGCCAGCCAAGGCATTGGTTACGCCTATGAGGCTATAAAATATGGTCACCAAACGGTAATGTTAGCCGGCGGTGGCGAAGAACTTTGCCCAACGGAAGCCGTGGTATTTGATACCTTATTTGCCACCAGCACTCAAAATGACACTCCCGCCTTAACGCCAAGCCCATTTGATAAACATCGTGACGGCTTAGTCATAGGCGAAGGTGCGTGTACCTTAATACTGGAAGAGTTAGAGCACGCCAAAGTACGTGGCGCGAAAATCTATGCCGAATTGGTCGGGTTTGGCACAAACTCGGATGGCTTACACGTTACTCAACCTAATGCGCAAACCATGGAAATTGCTATTCGCTTAGCCCTAAAAGATGCGCAACTCAATGCAAATGACATTGGCTATGTTAATGCACATGGCACTGCTACCGACAGAGGCGATGTGGCTGAAACGAGTGCAACTCATGCCGTATTTGGCAGCACAATGCCTATCTCATCACTAAAAAGTTACACCGGCCATACTCTCGGTGCCTGCGGTGCATTAGAAGCCTGGGCCAGTATTCAAATGATGAATGAAAATTGGTTCGCACCCACGTTAAACTTGACAGAAATAGACCCTGAGTGTGCCCCGTTAGATTACATTCGTGGCGATATCAGAACACTGGAAACCCATTATGTGATGAGTAATAATTTTGCATTTGGTGGTATTAATACCTCATTAATTTTTAAACGCTGGCAAGAATGCGCTAAATAACACCTAGCCCATAAGGATATGAAATGAAGAAAATTGCATTAAGCTTGTTAATTGCAAGCTGCTTACTGACACCATATGGCTTTAGTCAAGATTACACCCAAGAAGAATATCAACAAATTTTTCAAGACGGGGATCAGCAGAAACAACAGTTGGCGCTTGAATCTTTGATTTTATCCGGTCTCAGTGATCCAAGTTTATTTGATATGATTGAAGCTAAACTCAATGCCAGCTTGCCACTTGCGACCCAAAAACATCCAATAGAATACTCTTCTTGGTTAGCCAAAGGATTAGGCTATTCAGGTAATGATAAGTATCGTGCCAGCCTGCAAGCCATTGTGAACGGCGATTACCATAAAAAACTGCGTAAATACGCCCAAGAAGGACTCAAAAACCTAGACCAATTTGCCATTTGGAACCCTATCCTAAATGACCAAAGTCAGTATGATGCTATGCAACCTCAGCAGTTAAATGTGCTAGCCAATGCGTTGGCAAGCAATGATTTAGAATTGAAACGCATGGCAGCCAAACACATTGCGGCAAAACGAGTCTATGCTGAGTTCATACTAGAAAAATTAGCCAGCCAACTCACCAGCTTAGATTTACTCAAGCAGGATAAGCTATCAATAGATACCTATGCTTGGATTGCTAAGGCTTTAGCGTCATCGGGCAATGAAAAATTTAAACCTGTTATCGCGCATCTTGCTGAAACCGCACCAGAGAAAAAACTGCGTAAATACGCGGCAAAATATATCAAATCATATTACTAAGTTTTGCAACTTGTGATGAACAGCTTAAAAAAATGCGACTACTCAGTTTTTAGCAGTCGCATTTTTATTGTTTTGCTATCCGTTTAGCGCTGACTACAACCGATAAGTCGCCGCTTTGGCTTGATACTCTTGGGTAATTTGCTTCATCTCATTGACCCCAATGGCCAATTTGGCAATTTGTTCTGACAACAGAGTAACGGTATTAATATTGTCATTCATTTCACTGCCAATGTGATTCAATTGTGTACCTTGTTGCTCGGTTTCATTAGCGACATTACGACTTAGGCTGGCCACTTGTTCGATTTGGCTAGCACGTTCCGCCAACCCTGCTGCTATGGTATTGGTATGTTCAACATTTTTCGTCGTGCGCTGCTTTCCCTGATCCATCGAATCAACGGTTTTTAACATACTTTGATTTAAGCGACTCAGTACCTTCTCAATTTCATCAGTTGACTGGCTAGTACGTTGCGCTAAAGCACGAACTTCATCGGCTACAACAGCAAAACCTCTACCACTTTCACCGGCCCTTGCCGCTTCAATGGCAGCATTCAATGCCAGCAAGTTGGTTTGCTCTGAAATACTCCGTATCGCCTGTAAAAGTGTCGTGATAGCTGACACGTCTTTAGTTAAGTCCGTCAATGCCGTTGTGACTTCAGTCGTATTGGTTTCCAAAAGTTGCATATCTTTCATGATCGATAAGGCACTTTGCCTGTCTTGCATGCTCGATGAGGCCGCAGACTGTGCTTGCTGGGCAGATTGCTGGCTGTTTTCAGTGACCTGCTGAAAATATTGGATCACGTTCTGGGCTGTTTGCGATATTGATTGCGCTTGGTGCTGTTGGTGCGTCATCGCTTCTTGGGTATGATCGCTAAGCATTAATAGCTGATTTGAAGTACTGCCCATTTTGGTCGCGATATCGCGATAATCACTGAATAGCTGACTTAACTCTTCCAACATTAAGTTGAATGCCCCTTCGGCCTGGGTGTCGGCAGGAGACAATCTAATCGATAAATCTTTATTTGCCGATATATGCTGAATGGCATTAGCGATACGTAAGTTTGCCGATGAGTCAGCCCGCATAAAAAGTGACATTTGGATAAGAATTAAGGTTTCAGCGGTCGCAAATAAGGCATGAACCAACATAATGCCCCATGAACACTCGCCAGCAAAAATCATAATGGGTGTGCCGAATAAGCTGCCACCAGATAGTTGTATATAGGTGAACAACACATGATGCACAGCAACGGTTAATAGCGAGGCTAACAAAGGTTGCCACCGTTGATAAATCAATAAAATACCCATAGTTGCAAATATGTGGAAATGCATTTCAATCATGCCCATTTGGCTTTGCACTAAGATTGCCGATACCGTCATCATCAGCACTGCAGCAACAATACCAAACAGGGGCGAACCTTTTAACACGCTATAACTCGCCTGCGTAAGTAAGGCAATTGCCACAGCTGAAACCAGTGCAAAAGTCAGCATTTGTGCGCCAAATAGCCCGCTAACAATTAACAACGGCACTTGAAGCAATAACAGTCGATAAATATAGGCATCTTTCTTTAACAGTAAATTGGTTGCTTGTTTATCAGTCATTATTATTACCTTAGCTCGATTCTATGTCGTATTTTAATTCGGCCAACATTTTGTCTGTCGACAGTTGTTTTGCTGTGTATATACGGGCAACAACGCCATTTGGCTTAATTAAATATAGATTGCCTACATGATTATTTGTAGGCGAGTGTGATTGAATATTTTCAGATAAACGACCTGACAAGCTTAAAAGGTCTGGTTCTTGTAGCGCAGCACTTTTAAATCTTGGCGAACGTTCATCAATCATTTGTTGTCGAATCGCAAAAGTGTCGTTTTCAGGATCGATAGTAATAAACATAAACGCGATATCTATGTTACTTAAATCATTGTCTTTTGTGATGGCAGTTTCAAGTTGATACAACTGCTGAATCCGTATCGGACAAATTTCTGAACAGGATAAAAAGCCAGCAAATAAATAGGTGTATTGTGCCTTTTGAGTAGGAAAACTGTGTACATTCTCGGCTACATCTTGCCATTCAAATGAAAGCGGCATTAACCTTTCACCATTGATGCCATACTGAGGGTTGCCGTCTCGCCCAGCTATTTGCTGTGAAATCACCATCAATAGAGGCACTAACAATACTGTAGTGATTATGAATCCTACAGCCCACAACATTTGCCTTTTTTGCATTGAGATCACCAGTTCTTGTAAATGATATTTATTCTGTCTAATACAAAAATGCCTACCTTGGATTATAGTCCAAAGTAGGCATTAACCATTTTTAAAGTCGTCGTTGACAAAATGGCTTCATTCTACAGAATAAAAAATTGCAGAATTTCATTGCCAAATAACATTTTTTTACTTTAAATCAAAAAATTAGCCAGTTATAGGCGGTAATTTATTCGCAAAAAAAGTTGTGTTTCCAAAATCATTTTTTGGCAGAAATTAGCCCCCAAAGGGTAACTAAAGCAAAATACTCTCTATCAATCCGAATGTGAAAGCCTTCACTAATCTAGTTGGTTCAAGGCTTGTTTAGCATTCGCCATCGCTGTCGCTGCATTCTCCGGCCCCATATTTAATCCTTCTGCATAAACCACTTCGACATCTTTGATACCAATAAAACTGAGTAAGGTTGTTAAATATGGCACTAAATGATCGCTACCCGCATCTTTATGCATACCACCACGAGAAGTCACAATAACGGCTTTTTTGCCGCTTAATAATCCTTGAGGCCCTGTATCGGTATAAGTGAAAGTCACGCCCGCACGTGCAATAAAATCAATCCAAGCTTTTAGCTGAGTTGGGATCATAAAATTGTACATAGGCGCGGCGAGCACTATGGTGTCGTTTTGTTTCAGTTCAGCAACAAGTGTGTCTGATAAAGCCAAAGCCGCGGTTTGACGTTCATTTAACGCATCGCCACCACGTAAACCATTGGCTAATTCACCATCGAGTAAAGGAATAGGATCTGCGACTAAATCACGTGTGGTGATCTGCGCACCTTGGTCTTTCCATAACATAGCAAGATCATCTAACAATGCTGATGATTGTGAATGAGAACCTAAAATACTCGATTTCAACATTAATATTTTTTTCATGATTATTCCTTAGCTTAGTAACGTTATCAGCATTGCCCAACCACCTTGAATGGCTGCTCTTTTGACAGGAATACAGTTTAACTACTAATAAATGGAATAATAGCGGAATAAATCGACACGAAGATTCGATTAAATCGAATATTAACTGACGTAATCTTGAGTTGCGGTTATTTAATTTGCACAGGTAAAGACGCGTATAAGCCTTCGAACGTGGCGCATAATAGATCATCGCACCAAAGTTCAACTGACAATTTAGTTTTAACACGTCGCCCCTGTGATAATGCTATCAATGAAGTATCAGGCCATATCACTTTCGCAATAGGTTGAGTGCGAACTGGGGCGTGATATTTTATGTGTGCATCGGCTAAAACAATATCACCCTCAACTGCCGCGAGCTTTTGTTGCAACCACACCATCCCCCACCCCGTTAATGTCATCAGAGTGTATATGCTGCCAGCAAACATGGTGTTATGCAGGTTAATATTGGGAGATAGCGGTGCTGTGGTTATCAGTTGATCTGAACTCAATAACGCATTCGAGCATGAAGCGTTAATATGGATATCGTGTGTTAATGCAAACGATACCACATTCACCTGCATAAACTGACTTAGAGGAATGGTTTGATGCCAGGTCGCAACCAGTTGTTCAATGAGCGGTTGATGCATTTTCATGGTTAAACCTGCAGGTTAAATGTCACTGGTCCGTCATTAATTAATGACACTTGCATATCAGCCCCAAAACGTCCCGTGTGGGTTTCCACACCAAGTTCGCGACAATAAACCACAAACGCATCGTATAAGGTCTTAGCTTGCTCAGGGGTGGCGGCACCTGAAAAACTAGGGCGCAAGCCTCTACCTGTATCGGCAGCTAAAGTGAACTGTGATACCACCAATAATTTGCCGCCAACTTGCGACACATTGAAGTTCATCTTGCCGTTATCGTCATTAAACACACGGTAGTTAATGATTTTATTGGCTAACTTTTGCATTTTCTCGATGCCATCATCGCGTTCAACCCCAAGAAAAATCAATAATCCTTGATTGATTTCCCCGGTTGTTTCATCCGCGACAACTACTTTTGCTTGTTTAACTCGTTGTATTAAGCCGATCATCTTGACACTAAACCCCTTGAGGATGTTGCATCACAGGTATAGCTTTAATCAGTTTTTCAGTGCCTTCAGGCATAGAGGTTCCGACTTGACGTAAGCCCTCATCAGTCCAAAGTAAGAAGCGACGAATTTCTTCAATGCTCATCACATTGACAAAAGTGGCACTACTTTGCACTTGAATAACGGCACCATTTTCACGAATGAAAAACTTCGCAAAATTTAATTTTTGATTAAGTTGACCTATCATCACCAATAATTCTTTACTTCCTTGAAGCTTCGGATGCACAGCATAAAAGCGATTCGCTAAAATACGGTCAATCCCTTCTGCATTCATGCTAGGTTGTAACACAAACTGATGATCCCCTAATTGAACCGCCACACGAGTAGGCCCAACTTTGGTGACTAAATAGTTGGCTTTTATTAGCGAAACATATAATTGCTCGGTGGCTTGCTCATTCGTCATGGCAGACATATCGACAGTGCTAGGAATGGCATTGTCTGCCGCGGCCTTAGTCTCTGTTCCGGTAGTACTACAAGCTGACAGCACTAACAAACCACTTAGCAGTAATATTTTTTTCATTCTATTTCCTTAACTTATGTTCGCTATACTTTGCATCACACGGGTTAACATCTTAACATCATTTAAGCTGTGATAACCCGATTTAACTTCCTCAACGATAAGATGATTTTGTTGCGATTGCTGTAAAAAGTCATTGAGCAAGTGGGCTGGACACACCCAATCTAACTCCCCTTGAATCAAGTGCGTTTGGGCGGTAATTTTGCCATCAACTTGCTGAAATAAACTAGCCGCTGAAAAGTATTGATGCTGGGCATGATGGTGCTCGATCACAGCCAACTTGATCGCCTCCTCAGATGAATTAGCAACACTGAGTTGATTTGGTGATGCGAGCTTTTGCTCCCATTGATTCCAGGATGATGCCGCTAGCTGCTGGTATTGCTTATCGGCGTTAAAGTGCTGTGAGTATCCAAGCAATATATCTTCAATCGACATACGCTCAGGTATATGGGCACTATGTTTGGCTGCAAGCTGAAAGTCATGGTAATCGTCAGGAAAAAACACTGCCGCACCATTAGGACCATACAACCAATCGCGAGCAGCCTCATTGGCTAAAAACATCCCCCAATAAACCTGTTTATTAACTCTGTGCGGGTAAAGCCCACTGTACAACCACCCTAAGGTGGCACCATATGACCCGCCCACTATTGCCCATTGCTCGATAGCAAAATATTGCCTTACGCGCTCAATATCTTCGATTAATTCAGCTAAGGTATTAGCGGTCATATCATCACCGATTGAACGACCGCAGCCTCTTTGGTCAATAAAAAATACATGTAAATCGAGGTGCTCAAACAATGTCACATCACTTGCGTGACAGCCAGCACCTGGCCCACCATGTAAATACAATACGGGTTTGGCACCGACTCGCCCATATTGTGAAACAGACAAAGCAATATCATCTGCAACCTTTACCATAACATGACGAATAAAAATCAAACTCAATATCCCTGTTCAACCGCCTAGTTATATTTTTGTAGACGAAGAAGAATCCACAATCTCTACTTGATTCATTGGTTTCATTTCATCATTGTCAGGCCCTAAAACATCTTTTGAACGCTGCGATTTTTGCGGCGGCTCATGTCCAGCTTCCATTCTGATTTTATGCAGTAACTCGGTGACATGCTGATCTAAATACTCTGGTAACGAGGCGGTAATGACGGCACCTAACAGCACAATCATCCACGATAAATAGACCCATACAAACAAAATAGGAATAACGGCTAATGCGCCATAGATCGCCTCATAGCTGGGAAATTGTGTCACATAATAAGCAAAACCTTTTTTGCCCGCTTCAAATAGTAAAGCGGCTACAATTGCCCCTAATAGCGCATGCCAAAAGCGCACTTTTCTATTGGGTACAACCATATATAACAATAAAATTGATGCGACCGAGAACATCATAGGCAACCGAGACATAATCCAAGGCAAGATCCCTGACAACTCAGTATCTGATAGTAGCTGCAAGGATAAAACATACGACGATGCCAAAATACTTGCGCCAATTAATACCGGGCCTAACGTTAACACCATCCAGTACATTGAAAACGACACCACGTAGGAACGTTTTTCAGTCACCCGCCAAATGCTATTTAACGCTTTATCGATTGCTGAAATCAGCATGATAGCCACAAAAACCAACGCGACAATACCAACAAACGTGCCCTTAGACGCATTGCTGACAAACTCATTGATATACACTTGAACTGTGTCGCCAGCTGCGGGTAAAAAGTTTTCATAAATGAAGCTTTCAATATGCCCTCTTATCCCTTTAAATACAGGGAAAGCAGACAGCATAGACATAGTAACAGCAACCATTGGCACCAATGACAGCAAGGTGACATAGGTTAAGTGACCTGCACGTATATTAATTTGATCTTCATTAAGTCTTTGCTTTAAATGCAATAAGAATTTCCAAGACCCAATAAAAAAGCCTTTGAGGGATGGCAAAATACGACTAATAGCCATAAAAATCCTTATTCATAAACGATAGGTAAGATATTCATTGTAATCACATTTCAACTTCGTACAATGTTATTACAAATCAAAATATAAACCAAAGGATACTATTTATGTCGCAACAAGGATCGGCTGGCAATGTATTAGCCGCTGTCGCAAGCTTATTTTTTCCAGGTCTTGGACAATTATTACAAGGTCGTATTTTGGCTGCTATCGCTTTCTTTTGTATTGTTGGCGTGGGATATTTCTTTTGGGTATTAATCATTCCGCCGATTATTGGCGCTATTTTCCACTTATGGAGCGTTATCGACGCGGCGAAATTTAAATCTCCCGCTTAACACTTAATTGAGACTTACAAAATGAATGCATTTAAGTTTATTAAAGTTGCCCTTGCTGCAACCCTTGCTATCAGTACATTATCGTTAAGCGGATGCCAAAGTGCCTATTATGGTGCAATGGAGAAAGTGGGTTACCACAAACGCGACATAATGGTTGATCGTGTACAAGATGCCAAAGAATCGCAGGAAGAAGCTCAGCAACAATTTAGCTCTGCTTTAGAAGAAATGCAGGCATTATTGGCATTTGATGGTGGCAATTTAGAAAAAGCCTACAACAAAGCCAAAGATGAATACGAGTCAGCCCAATCGGCGGCCGATGATGTCAGTAATCGCATTAACAAAGTAGAAGATGTAGCTGAAGCACTATTTGAAGAATGGCAGTCTGAAATCGATGAAATTAGCAAAGCCAGCTTACGTCGTAATAGTACCTCGAAGTTAAAAGAAACCCAGCGCTCTTACCAATCTTTAGTTAAAAGCATGCGCCGCGCCGAAGCCAAAATGCCACCTATTTTAACCGCGATGAAAGACAATATGTTGTATTTAAAACATAACCTTAATGCACAGGCTATTGGTGCTATTAAAGGGGAATTCACCAATTTACAAACCGATATTTCTAGCTTAATAAACGAAATGAATAAGTCGATTGCTGAATCAAATAAATTTATTAAATCGATGGAAGCTGGCGCCTAACGTCCGCTGACATAAAAAATTTAACAGCCGTCTTGCCTATAAATGCATGGCGGCTTTTTTGTGCGCAAGGCTAATAGCTAGAATGCGACCAAATACTTGATGCCATTTGCTGCCTATCTAGGGAATTGCAGATAGTTATTCTAATGGTAAGGTTGTACGACTAAAAACAGGTTTCATCACCACTGTTGAACTCACGTAAGATACGTTATCTAAATTACTAATATTGTGTTTTATCAACCGCTCTAAACTGAGTAAATCCCTCACAACCACTTTCAGCAAATAGTCATACTCCCCGGTCACCACCGCACATTCCATAACATTAACTAACTGAGCCATATCTTGCTCAAATTTATCGGCAAATATCACGGAACAATCAGCTAGGCGAACATCAATAAATGCGCTCACATTTAAATCCAGTTTTTGCGGGTCTAATTGCGCATGATATGAGGTGATCACTTTATCCTGCTCAAGTTTTTTGACTCGGCGTAAACAAGGTGTATCTGACATGTTCATTTTGTCCGCGAGATCAGCAATGGAAATACGGCCTTGTTTTTGCAAAATATCGAGTAACTTTAAATCTTTTTTATCCATCATTTAACCTATAGCAGCTTCAACTTACATTACAGAAATGCTCTATCCATACACAAAAAATAAAAATATTTCACATCAATGTGAAAACATAATTAACCCTATATCGGTTTTTTGGAGAAGATATATTCTACCGAGCACCTTATTCAGAAAAATAGCGGATTGCAAATACATGCAATAGTTTATGTTGAATATTTCAGTTGAAAAGTATATTCAGTATTGAAAGCACTGCATTTGAATTGGAGATCAAATGTTATCCATACTGCCATAAGCAAGTAAAAGGACATAAAAAAACCTTCCATACTAGAAGGCTTTTTAATTTGAAATCACTCATTATTAGCGCTTATGCATACCAAGCTGGAATTTTCGCTTCATAATCAGTAATGCTTTGATCAAACGACAACGTCAAGCCTATCGCATCGAGTCCATTGAGTAACTTATGGCGCGCTGACTCAACAAGGCTGAAACTGAACACGGCGCCTGAAGGTGAGATCACCTGCAAAGCTTGCAGATCAACAGTAATTTCCGCGCCTTCTTTAGCCGCCACTTCATCCATTAATTGCTGCACTTGCTCAGCAGATAACTTCACAGGTAACAAACCATTATTGATGGAATTACCATAAAAGATATCTGCAAAGGTTGGTGCAATTATTACCCGTAAACCAAAATCGGCTAATGCCCAAGGAGCATGTTCACGACTCGATCCACAACCAAAGTTTTCTTGCGCTAATAAAATAGATGCGCCTTTATAACGCGACTGATTCAATACAAACTCAGGATTTGGTTGATCGCCTGCATCGTCTAAATAGCGCCAATCATGAAACAAATGCACGCCAAATCCGTCACGGGTCACTTTGGACAAGAACTGTTTTGGAATAATCTGATCGGTATCAATATTGGCGCTATCAATCGTTACCGCTAAACCGGTATGGGCAGTAAATGCTTGCATGTTTATTTCCTTTCTCGGTTTAGTAAGGTTTGCGAATATCAACAAAGTGGCCAGCAATAGCTGCCGCGGCTGCCATTGCTGGGCTCACTAAATGCGTACGACTACCACGGCCTTGTCGACCTTCAAAGTTACGATTGCTGGTTGAAGCACAGCGATCACCTGCTTCTAAGCGGTCATCGTTCATGGCTAAACACATTGAACAGCCTGGTAAACGCCATTCAAAACCTGCCTCAAGGAAGATTTTATCTAAGCCTTCAGCTTCAGCTTGCAACTTAACCTGACCAGAACCCGGTACCACAATTGCGGTAACACCTGCGGCCACTTTGCGGTTTTTAGCATGTGCTGCAGCGGAACGTAAATCTTCAATACGTGAATTGGTACATGAGCCAATAAACACCTTATTGATTGCCACATCGGTCATTTTGGTGCCCGCAGTTAGGCCGATGTACTCCAGCGCTTTAATAATGCTGTTACGCTCAGTGCTGTTGGTTTCGTCATCCGGATTTGGCACAACGCCATCAATAGCCACAACTTGACCAGGGTTAGTTCCCCAGGTTAATTGTGGCGCAATGTCTTTAGCTTCAAGTACCACTTGTGCATCAAACTTAGCGTCTGAATCGGTTTTTAGCTCAGACCAAGCAGCAACAGCTTGCTCCCATGTCGCGCCTTTAGGTGCAAATTCACGCCCTTTTAAATAACTAAAGGTGGTTTCATCTGGCGCAACCATACCGGCTTTAGCGCCCATTTCGATAGCCATATTACACAGTGTCATGCGACCTTCCATTGATAACGCTTCAATGGCATCGCCACAAAACTCAACAACGTAGCCTGTGCCACCGTCCATACCTAGCTTACCAATAATCGCCAATACGATATCTTTCGCCGTTACACCATCCGTCACTTGACCACGCACTTCCACTTTCATGGTTTTGGCTTTTAATTGACGTAAGGTTTGGGTTGCTAACACATGTTCAACTTCAGATGTGCCGATACCAAATGCTAAGGCGCCAAAGGCACCATGAGTGGCGGTGTGTGAGTCGCCACAAACAATCACAGTACCTGGTAAGGTAATGCCTAATTCTGGCCCCATAACATGCACGATCCCTTGGTTAGGATGGTGAATATCATATAAACGCACACCAAACTCTTTACAGTTTTGCGCTAAAGTTTCTACCTGGGTACGGGCCATTGGGCTTAGGGCATCAAGGCTGGCACTTTTGGTAGAGGTGTTGTGATCCATGGTGGCAAAGGTTTTTTCAGGCGCACGCAATTTGCGTCCGGCAACTTTTAAGCCACTGAAAGCCTGAGGAGAGGTCACTTCATGAACCAAGTGACGATCCACATAAATAATCGGCGCTTCAGCCTCTGGAGTTGCAACAATATGGGCATCCCAGACTTTTTCGTATAATGTTTTTGCGCTAGTTTGCGTCATTAGACACCTTCCTTAATGGCATTAGCGATAAAATCACCCATTTGTTTGGTCGATTTTGCTTGACTGCGTTTGTCCGCTGTTAATAGCTCGCCAGTTAAATAGCCTGCAGATAAAGCCTGACTTACCGCACGTTCTATCGCGCTTGCGGCATCTTCTTGCTTTAAGCTATGACGTAACATTAATGCTGCGGATAAAATTTGCGCAACAGGGTTGGCAATCCCTTTTCCTGCGATATCTGGCGCGCTGCCACCCGCAGGCTCAAATAAACCAAATCCGGTGCTATTCATACTTGCTGAAGATAACAAGCCCATTGAGCCAGTTAACATGGCAATTTCATCGGATAAAATATCACCAAATAAGTTTGAACACAGCATTACATCAAACTCATCTGGGCGACGTAATAATTGCATCGTGGCGTTGTCGATATAGATGTGTTCTAAGGTGACATCAGGGAAGTCTTTAGCCACTTCTTCCACCACTTGGCGCCATAAAACCGAACAGGCCAGCACGTTGGCTTTATCGACTGAAGTGACTTTGTTTTTACGTCCTCGAGCAGCTTCAAAGGCAATTCTTGCTATGCGAGTGATCTCACGACGACTGTAGCGCATGGTATCGAATGCTTCTTCGTCATCACCTTCACCTTGGCGTCCCTTTGGTTTACCAAAGTAAATACCACCCGTTAACTCACGCACACACAATACATCGAAACCACGGGCAGAAATATCACTGCGAAGGGGTGACATATGCTCTAAACCATCATGTAATTTGGCTGGGCGTAAATTACAAAACAGCTCAAAGTGACCTCGTAGTGGCAATAGCGCACCACGCTCGGGTTGATCGTTAGGTGGTAAATGCTCCCATTTAGGACCACCAACACTGCCGAATAAAATCGCATCTGCGGCTTCACATCCCTTCAGGGTGGCATCTGGTAATGGACAGCCATGATTATCAATCGCAATGCCGCCTACGTCATATTCGGTGTAGTTAATATCCAGTTTGAAGCGCGTTTCCACTTCTGCGAGCACTTTACGCGCTTCAGCCATCACTTCAGGACCGATACCATCACCCGACAATACTGCTATTTGATAACTCATACGCCACCTAACTCCCTATTTTTATGAATCTGTTGTTTAAAATCAGCCACTTTATCTGCACGATACGTTAAGTTCATTACATGCACTAAGGCTTGCGCTGATGCCTCAACCACATCGGTTGCCAAGCCAACACCATGGAAATTTTGGCCATTATATTTAGCGGTGATATCCACTTGGCCTAATGCATTTTGGCCTTCGCCCTTGGCGCCTAACTTATAACTGGTAATGTTAATATCACGCCCCGTCGCACGGGCAATGGCATTGTATGCGGCATCGACTGGACCATTACCCGTTGCCGCTTCTGTTCTTTGTTCGCCATCAACCACAATACGCACAGTTGCTGTTGCAACCCCTTCAGTGGAATCTGAATGTACCATCATGTGTTGTAATTCGTAGTTATCATCATCCTGTGCTTGTGATTCCATGAAAACTAATGCTTCTAAATCATAATCAAACACTTGGCCTTTTTTATCGGCTAATTTTAAGAACTGATCATATAAGCTATCCATGTCGTAATCAGTGACCAAATAACCCATTTCTTCCATACGATGTTTGATCACATGGCGTCCTGAACGCGAAGTCATATTTAAATTGTTGCGGTTCAAGCCAATGCTTTCTGGCGTCATAATTTCATAGGTATTTTTCGCTTTCAACATACCATCTTGGTGGATGCCCGATGAATGAGAAAATGCGTTAGTCCCCACAATCGCTTTATTGGCTTGAATAGGCATATTACATAACTGGCTAACTAAACTTGAGGTGCGATGAATTTCTTTGGCGTTAATGCCACACTCTAAATCCAACAGCCCTTTGCGGGTTGATAAAATCATCGCAATTTCTTCAAGCGAACAGTTACCGGCACGCTCGCCAATACCATTGATAGTACATTCAACCTGACGAGCACCCATTTCAACGGCGGTAATCGAGTTGGCCACAGATAAACCTAAATCATCATGGCAGTGAACTGAGATCACCGCTTGATCGATATTCGGCACGCGATTAAATAAGGTTTGAATAATTCCACCAAACTCACTTGGAATGGTATAACCGACGGTATCAGGAATGTTGATGGTTCGAGCGCCAGCGGTAATGGCAGCCTCGACCATACGGCATAAATTATCAATCGGTGTGCGACCAGCATCCTCACAAGAAAATTCAACATCATCGGTAAAACGACGAGCATACTTAACCGCATGTACTGCCATAGCCAATACATCATCAAAGCTGCGTTTTAGTTTACTTTCAACATGAATCGTTGAAGTTGAAATAAAGGTATGAATACGGAATTGATCAGCTACCGACAACGCCTGAGCTGCGGCATCAATATCTTTTTCTAACGCTCGAGCTAAAGCACATACACGGCTATTTTTTATCGTTTGCGCAATGGTTTGCACTGACTTGAAATCGCCGGGTGAAGACACAGGAAAACCCACTTCCATCACATCAACACCTAGACGTTCTAATGCGAAGGCGATTTGAAGTTTTTCTTTCACTGTCAAACTGGCGGCTAATGCCTGTTCACCATCTCGTAGCGTGGTATCAAAAATTATTACTCTATCTGACATCGACTTTACTCCATTTTTGCCTTTGCTTTTTGATTCAAACCAGCAATAGCTCAATTTTCAAATGTGTATAAACAAAAAACCCCGCGACATAATGCGCGGGGTTTGTGATGGGTGAGAATCTTAATTCACATGTAACACAAAAGGCTCCGCGCAACAATTGCGAGTGAGGAGAAGGAGGCCTAGTAGTGCATAAATTCTATTCATTATTGTTAAATATCTATTCTATTATTAACAGTGTGTAAATTTCTCTTGGGTTAATAATTACCTTGGCAACGCTTCAGTGTCAACCCCCTTTTTGTCAAGTTGAGTAATATGAATGACCAATGATAATGAATAATGATTGAATGAATATGTCTTCTGTGCTCAAAATTAGACTAAATAGCTACAGTTTATCTGTTTATTTTCTGCATTATTCGTTTCAGAATCGGTATACTCTCGCCAATTAATTCGTTTCCCTCATCGACTAGGTCATCATGTTTTTGCTGCCAGCACTTTCACGCACTCATTGCCTAATGCCTCCCTTAAAAAAGTTATTTTGTATCGCCATATTACTGATGTCAAAAGTCACTTTAGCAATAGCTGCACCAGCTGAATTCTCAATGCAAGATTTTGAAACCAAAACGATTAACCAAAAACTGGACTATATTTCTTGGTTTTCGCCTCAATACCCCAACAGTGCCAAGGCCCTGATTGAAACACTCGAATCAAGCCATCAACACCATCCGTTATCAGACACTTTATATTTAAAATTACAACTTGTTAGCTGTTTCAATGCTATCGATATGGGACAAAATGAGAATGCCGTTGATATTGCTAAAAAAGGGGCTGATAGCACTAAAATAATGCGTATAGATCAAGCCAAGCCGTACTTTTTGGCCTGTGAAGCTAGTGCGTATGATTTTTTAGGTAAATACACTTTATCAAACTTAATCAATGAAGAAGCGATTAAACTCGCCAAGCAATATGATCAGCCTCAGGCTTTGTTATTAGGTTTAGTCACTCGATCTTTACGAGAAAATATAAATAGTAACTATCTACAAGCGTCAGAAAACATAAAGATTGCCAAAGAGCTATACCCTGTAGCAAAACAACAATTACCTTCTTGGTACATGGTTCCTGCACCTTATTTAAAAATGGTCATGAGCAACCTACTCTACTCATCGGGTGATGCAGCAACCGCTCTCGATTACGCCAAGGAAATCCTAAAAGATCCACAAACAAATGGCGCAATTGCAATAGGCACAGCTTTCTATTTGGCAAGAATATCAATCTCATTAGGAGATTTAGCTGCCGCAGAAAAATACTTAAGCCAATCTAAACACATTATCCCTGAAGCAGGAAATAAGCATAATCAAGCAATCTTTAATGCTCAAACGGCTTATATAGAATTACATTTAGGCAACTTAAGCGCCGCTGAAGAGGCCATAAATAAAAGCTTGCTACACTTTGTCGATACTGCTGATGATTTAAAAGTGATGCGAGCTAAACGGACCTTATCTCTGATCTATTTTGCCCAGCATAAAACGGCTGAAGCATTAAGTTTAATGACAGATATTGTTAAGCAAGCCGATGATAGTGAGCAATATTTTGACCTTATAGAGTTTCATCAAATACTTAGCGATTATTATGAGCAACAAAACCAGTTCGAGCAGGCGTTAAAACAACAGCAACTTAAGTTCAACGCCAGCCAAAAAGCGAATGAACAATTATCCAATTCGCGTATTGCTCAAATAAAAGCCAGTAGGGAGCCTATTGAGAACCCTTCAAGTCAAAGAAATGCTGAATTGTTAATGTTTCAAGCGCAAAATGTGGCGTTACTCAGCCTAGGTATTTTCATTTTACTGGCATCATTTGTGGCTTTTATTTACCGAAAACCCCAATCGAATAAAGTATCTGAACACCTTAATGATCCATTACAGTTAGTTGATACCATTTTAACCCAAGCGAAACAAAGCCATTATCCTTTGACATTATTGTTATTAGATACAGATGAAATCCGTCAAGTCGATATTTCGATAGTGCAGGAAGAGGTACAGCAAACGCTACGAGAGCAAGATAAGATTTTACGCGTTGAGGACAATAAAATGGCGATTTTATTGCCTTTTGCCTCTGAAGAAGGTGCTTTGAAAGTGATTCGTCAACTTACGCCGATCATACAGCCTTACTTGTCAGTAAAACTCCATTTCGGCAGCGCGAGTTTACAGCAGTTGGATAATTTACAAACCTTAGTAAAACGCGCAGAATTAAATAAATTAGCTAAGCTTCAAAAACAACATCAAGGCATCAAATAGCCACAATGATCTCGGGCTTTATCCGTTAGATAAATAATCGCCTATTTCATCTAAAAACTCACCACCAAAGCGGTCTAATTTAATCTGTCCCACACCATTGACCGCCAGCATTTCACCAGGGCTTGTGGGGAGCATCGCAGACATTTCTGCCAATGTGGCATCATTAAATACTAAGTAAGGTGGAATATCGTGTTGCTCGGCCAATTCGCGACGCAACAACTTTAATCGCGCAAACAATTTACGATCATATTGCTGCACCGTTCGAGTATTTGATTTACGCTTGACGTCCAGCAATTGAATCCGCGGTTCAGCCAACATCAATGCCATTTCAGCTTTTAAAATAGGTCTTGCAGCAGGGTTCAATCGAATACTTGATCCTCTGGTAATGTCTTGGCTCGCCAAACCTAAATGAATCAACTGCCTAAGCACACTTAGCCAATGTTCTGCCGATTTATCCGCGCCAATACCCCATGTGGTGAGTTTATCGTGCCCTCTGTCGACCACATTAGCCGCTTTAGAGCCTCTAAGTACATCAATCACATGGTGCATGCCAAATCGCTGTTGTAATCGAAACACGCATGATAAAACTTTTTGAGCATCTTCTGTGCCGTTATAACGTTTTGGTGGGTCTAAGCAAATATCACAGTTACCACAGGGCTCTGAGGCACTTTCATCAAAATAATGGAGTAACACTTGGCGTCGACAGGTTTGTGCCTCAGCAAAAGCGGCCATGGTATGCAGTTTATGAAATTCGACTTGCTGTTGTGGGCCGGGTTCAGATTGCTCAATTAAGTGGCGTACACGGCCAATATCGGCGGGGTCAAACAACATGTATGCCTCAGCATCGAGTCCATCTCGACCTGCTCGGCCTGTTTCCTGGTAGTAAGACTCAATGCTTTTAGGTATATCGTAGTGCACCACAAAACGCACATTTGACTTATTTATTCCCATTCCAAAAGCAACTGTCGCCACCACTATGTCGACTTGATCCTTTAAAAATTTATCCTGAATATCAACCCGGTCTTCCTGGCTCATGCCCGCATGATAACCCTGTGCGTTAAAGCCTTGTAATCGCAGACGTTCTGCAACCTCATCCACACGACGGCGGCTACTGCAATAAATAATACCACTGGCACCATTTTGGGATTGCAGATATTGGCGCAGCTGATTGGCAGCATTTAATTTTTCTGCCACGGTATAGCGAATATTAGGACGATCGAAGCTAGCCAGTAGCACGTATGGCTGAATATGCAGGCGCTCACAAATACTGAGCCGAGTCGCTTGATCCGCTGTTGCCGTTAATGCCATTAATGGAATGTGCGGGAAATGCTGTTTAAGTGCACCCAAAGCGGCATACTCAGGTCGAAAATCATGTCCCCACTGACTAATACAATGGGCTTCATCAACGGCAAATAATGAAATCGTCAGTTCATGCATACGCTCAATGAAATCGGGTCTTAATAACCGTTCGGGTGATACGTACAACAGTTTTATTTCACCTTGATGCAATTGGCGTAAAATAGCAGCACTTTGCTCACGCGGTAACGATGAATTTAAATATGCAGCACTCACGCCGCTTTGTCTTAAACTATCCACTTGATCTTTCATCAAAGAAATCAGTGGCGATACCACAATAGTCACTCCTGGAAATACTAGCGCAGGTAACTGATAACACATACTTTTACCACCACCTGTAGGCATAATCACTAAGGTGTCATTACCCGATAGGGCCTGTTCAATCACCTCACGCTGCCCATCACGAAAATCGCGATAGCCAAAAACCTGCTGCAGTTGCGCAGCTAATAAATCATTCTGGGTGGACTTAAGCGGTTGTGATGTCATTAGCGTAAAACTATATATCCATGGTGATAACGGGAAAAATCGCCGTCTATTCTAAAGCACCACAAGCCATATGTCTTGGCATAAACCGCATTCAGTATTAGTGATTGAATCATCTGTAAATTAGCGCTAGATTAAATACTCTATGTTTGTGAGATATGCCAAGGAAGAACATGACTTCACCTATTCAAGCTCAAGTTTTAGCCCAAGTTGCAGAGGTTTTTGATAAACATGTGCCTTTCCATAATCTATTAGGATTATCGATAACACGCTATGACATTGAGGGCGTAGAAGTCGTCGTCAATATGAAGCCAGAGCTGATTGGTAATATACATCAAAATATTCTTCACGGCGGTGTCGCCGCAACCATATTGGATGTCGTAGGTGGCCTGACGGTGTTTGCTGGATTGGTCGCCAGCAGAAAAGATTGGAATATCGAGGAGCTACAACAGCGACTCACAACCTTAGGTACTATCGATATGCGTATTGATTATCTTCGCCCTGGTAGAGGTAAAACCTTTACTGGCACGGGAAGCGTTATTCGTTCAGGTAATCGCGTCTCGGTTTGCCGGATGGAATTACATAATGAAGAAGGCACTCATATCGCGTTTGGCACTGGCACTTACATGGTTGGGTAATATCAGCACATTTCTTTACACAGCGAATGAAACAAGTTAATTAAGTTTACTTGAGTCGCTCATCGATGAGGCCTACAATCCTCAGTCCATTTGCCTGACAACTCCTGTGATCCTTTATGCCTGATTTAGAATACCGTAAAGGCGTTCTCCTTGCTGTGTGCGCCTATGTTATTTGGGGTATTGCACCACTTTATTTCAAATTGCTCACTCAAGTTTCGCCGCTCGAAATTTTAATGCATCGTGTTATTTGGTCATTTGTGTTTATGATTGTATTAATGCAATTTATTGGCGGATTTGGGCGCTTACGGTTGGTATTAAAACACCCCAAACAGATTGGTGTGTTAATCGTTACATCGATATTAATCGCCGCTAATTGGCTGATCTTTATTTGGGCTATAAATAACGATCACATGCTAGATGCAAGTTTAGGATACTTTATTAATCCCTTGTTTAATGTGCTTTTGGGGATGTTATTTCTGGGTGAAAGATTACGAAAAATGCAATGGGTAGCCGTTACGTTGGCGTTTATGGGCGTCTTGTTGCAGCTTATCTCATTCGGCTCAATCCCACTGGTATCATTAGCCCTAGCAGCCAGTTTTGGCTTTTATGGCTTACTGCGTAAAAAGGTCAATGTGGATGCTAAAACCGGATTACTGGTTGAAACCGCATTACTTTTACCTGTCGCGTTAGGATATTTACTGCTGACGTTAGACTCATCTGCTACCAGTATGTTGTTAAATAGTCTCAATTTGAATTTAACACTCATCGCAGCCGGCATTGTAACAACCATCCCTTTATTATGTTTTGCTGGCGCAGCGGTACGTATCCCCTTTTCAATTTTGGGCTTCTTCCAATACATAGGCCCAAGTATTATGTTTATTTTAGCGGTAAAGCTGTTTAATGAACCCTTTGATATGGAAAAAGGCATCACCTTCGGATTTATCTGGCTGGCACTGCTCGTCTTCGTCGGCGATATGCTTACTCAGCGTCAAAAACGCCGCCAAGTCGCCAACGAATAACCGAGTTTAGCTAACCTCAATTCGGGTTGATAGATGAATAAACCAGACCTAAATAGCGAATACCTAATGAGTTTCAGCCAAACTTGAGTTTTTCACAGATAACACGGCAGAATTTACGAGCCAATAGCTGGGATAACGACCCGATGGCAAGTAAATTCAACGCTGTTAGCGGTGCAGTGGGCCGTTTGATCTGGATTTATACTCCCAAGTGAGGTTAGTGAGTGATTTTTGAGTGAAGTAAAGCCAATGCGCGTTCTGGTTGCTCCACACTTATCATCATCAAGTAATTTTTGTATGTGGGTATGATAATTACCCACTGCGAGCCCTGTGTAGCCCCAACAATAGACAATAACGCTTTGCGCTTATCCTGTAATGTAAACCACCCTAAACTGTAACCCGGTAACCCTAATCCATTGGTGCGCCATGCTGGCTTGAGTTCAGTTTGAGTCGTTAAATCTGCAATATATGCCCCTTGCCAATCAATATCTGCGGCGTCTAGGGTTTGAGCATATAACGGGATGTTTAAAGAAACGGTTTTATCATCCCATATCAATTGGCTTGTGTAAGATTGATATAATGCCACGCTAAATATACTGAATACCGCCAGCAATATGCCCATAGCGGCATACTTGGCCGTGTTTGGCATAGGTTTCATCAATATAATGCCCGCTATGACCACCAAACCAACGAGTAAGCCGATTAAACTATAAAGTGCTGAGGTATCGATGGCGCTTAAGGTAATGGTATGCATACTGAACATTCCGTTGATTGTGGGGTTAAGAGGCTATCAAACCGCACAATATAAGCCAACCATTAGGTTTTAAAAGGACAATACTCGATGACCCCAACACATGAGTTTTACACAAAAATCATCACATCATCTTGCGCGATAATACATGCAGAAAACCTTAATCACTCGTTGTAGTGAGGGAATTGCAGATATAAAAAATGCCGGACAAGCCGGCATTCTTATATTGAAAATAGATTATAAATCAAGCGCTAAAATTTTTGAACGACGCTGATAATTATATAATTGCTTTTTCTTATTCGGTAACGCTTCCACTTCTACAATATTAAAGCCGTGCTCTAAAAACCAGTGAATGCTGCGTGTTGTTAGTGCAAATAAGCGTGAGTAGCCGCGCACCCTTGCTTGACCAATAATGTTGTTTAATAACACACTGCCTCGGTCGGCATCACGATAATCTGGATGAACCACTAAACAAGCAAACTCACCAGCGTTATCTTCTTCAAACGGGTATAACGCAGCGCAACCAATAACTAAGTTGTCACGTTCGATCAGCATAAACTGTTCGATTTCCATTTCTAATTGCTCACGAGAACGTCTTACCAGAATACCTTGCTCTTCTAATGGACGAATAAGATTTAGTACTCCACCGATATCACTGATAGTCGCACGGCGTAATCGCTCAGCACTTTCGGTAACAATTTGGGTACCTATCCCTTCTCGGGAGAATAATTCTTGCAGCAATGCACCATCATCTAAATAACTCACTAAATGACAACGAGGTACACCATTGCGACAAGCATCAATACTGGCTTTAACAAACGCCGTTGTGCCAGTACATGCTGAGCCATTCTGCTCCATTATCGCTAAATGCTCTATCGCTTGATTAGGCATCAGTTCCGCAATCGCATTACCGTTTTCATCAGATAGGCCATTAGTCTCACTAAAGCCGATAATTTTATCTGCTTTTAATTTAACCGCTACCTGAGTCGCGACCTCCTCAGCGGTGAGGTTAAAGCTTTCACCGGTAACAGATGCCCCAATTGGCCCCATTAACACAATACAGTTATTATCTAGCTGACGTCTTAAACCTTGACTATCAATACGGCGTACCTTTCCGCTTAAGCAAAAATCAACACCATCATCAACACCTAAAGGCTGTGCTATTACAAAGTTACCGCACACTAAGTTAATCTGCGCATTTTGCATTGGAGTATTGCCAAGGCTCATTGATAAACGCGCAGTAATATCAAATTGAGTTGCACCAGCAACCTGCTTAATGACTTTTAATGTGTCTTCATCAGTGATACGGATACCATTATGGTAAGCAGGCTCTATCCCTGCCGCCTTCAAGCCCGCATCAATCTGTGGCCTGGCGCCATAAACAAGAACGATTTTAATTCCAAGAGAATGCAACAAAGCTACATCATTTAAAATGCCGCGAAAATGATTATTCGCGAGTGCCTCACCGCCTAACATTACAACAAATGTTTTACCGCGATGGGCATTAACATAAGGTGCAGAATGACGAAATCCATCAACCAGTTCTGTAGTTCTCACGGACAAAATCACCTCTCTTAACATTTAATAATTCAATTTCGATGATTAAGTTCACTTAACCACCATATTTTACGCAATGCTATTGCATTTTAATTCACTATTAAAGCATTTATTTTCATCACAGATGAAATAAAAAACTTCCAAACACTGTAAAAACTTCATGACAGCCAGAAAGTTATCATGACTAGTAACCAAGTATAGCTTACTTTTCTTCAAGCATAAAAAAAGCCCCTATTAAGGGGCTTTTTTAAGAGTCAAAAATCAATTACTTGATTTTAGCTTCTTTGTAGATAACGTGCTGACGAATAACTGGATCAAATTTCTTGATTTCCATTTTCTCAGGCATGTTACGCTTGTTCTTTTCAGTAGTGTAGAAGTGACCAGTTTTAGCAGTAGATACTAATTTGATCTTCTCACGATTACCTTTAGATTTAGCCATTTTCTATTATACCTTCTCGCCACGGGCACGAAGTTCAGCAATAACAACTTCAATACCTTTCTTGTCGATAATACGGATACCTTTAGTAGATACACGTAATTGTACGAAACGCTTTTCTTCTTCTAACCAAAAACGGTGGTTTTGTAGGTTAGGTAAAAAACGACGACGAGTCGCGTTTTTAGCATGCGAACGGTTGTTACCAACCATAGGCTTTTTGCCAGTTACTTGGCATACTCTTGACATGTCAATCTTCTCCAAAACAAATTTTTAACGCTCGAGCATTAATGTGCCTCGTATGGCCGTCGCCCGAGGCACAAAGAGGGCGCATTTTATACACGATTGGCTACACAAGATCAAGTATTGTTTATATTAACCATCCTCGCTCGGCGAAGGACACTATCTCTTTATCACCCACAACCATATGATCTAGCAAAGAAACATCGATAGTTTCTAATGCATTTTTTATTCGCTCAGTTATTCGCCGATCAGCTTGACTGGGCTCTGCAATGCCAGAGGGATGGTTGTGACAGACTATTACTGCCGCAGCACCTTTTTCAAGCACAAGGCTTACCACTTCACGTGGATAAACCGAAGCCGCATTTATTGTGCCACGGAATAATTCTACAAATTGAATGACTCTATGTTGGTTGTCCAACAATAGTAAGGCGAACACTTCATAGGATCGGTCTGCTAATTGTCTCATTAAATAGTCCCGAGTTAAATCAGGATTTGTCAAAATTTGACCTCTTTGTAGATTTTCTCGCGCAATTCGCTTAGAAATTTCGGCTGCAGCCTGTAATTGCGCAAATTTTACCGGTCCTACACCGTTAATTTTACAAACTTGCTGCTTCGAGGCTGAAAGTAATTTTCGTAAACCGCCAAACTGCATAATGAGCTGCCGTGATAAATCCAATGCATTTTTGCCAGCCAGACCATTTCTTAATATCACTGCAAGTAATTCTGCATCGGATAATTGTCCTGCACCGTTAAGTAACAGTTTTTCTCGCGGCCCTTCACCTTGAGGCCAATCTTTAATCGCCATAAACCTTCCTTGTTTTTATTTGCCCTTTTCCATTTAAATTAATGGCAGTCACAAAACAGTATGGTCGAATATTTTGATAATGGATCTTCACCCACTTTCTATTGCTTTGTGGTATCGTTAGCCGCATTAGAATTTGAAGCGAATTTTACCCATGCTGACAGATAAGAAAGTATTATTAGGTATTGGTGGTGGCATAGCCGCATATAAAAGTGCCGATTTAATTCGTCGCTTAAAAGAACGCGGTGCAGATGTGCGCGTGATCATGACTCAAAGCGCGATGGAGTTCATTACCCCACTGACGATTCAGGCACTGTCAGGTCATCCTGTGGCGGCAGATTTACTGGATCCCGCGGCAGAAGCAGCTATGGGACATATTGAGCTAGCCCGCTGGGCTGATGTGATGTTACTTGCCCCAGCGACGGCCAATTTAATTGCTCGCATTAATGCAGGCATGGCAGATGATTTACTGACAACCACCTGTTTGGCCACAAGCGCGCCTGTGATTGTGTGTCCAGCGATGAATCAGCAGATGTATCAAAATATCGCTACCCAAGAAAATTTGGCTAACTTAAACAGAAAAGGGTTCAGTTTATGGGGCCCGGCCATTGGCAGCCAAGCTTGCGGCGAAGTAGGCCCAGGCAGAATGTTAGAGCCTTTGGTTATAGCCGAGCAATTAAGTCAATTTTTTGCTCCCAAATTACTTGCAGGCAAAAAGCTAATGTTAACTGCAGGCCCTACACGCGAAGCCATTGACCCTGTCAGATACATTTCGAATCATAGCTCAGGAAAAATGGGCTTTGCGCTAGCACAAGCAGCTGCAGAAATGGGCGCGGAAGTGACCTTAATTTCTGGGCCGGTGAGTTTGGCTACGCCAGCAAATGTGTCACGCATTAATGTTGATTCTGCACAACAGATGCTCTCAGCCGTAATGGAACACATCAACCCGCAAGATATCTTTATTGGTTGTGCTGCTGTCGCTGATTATCGTTTTGCCGATGTCGCCACAGAAAAAATGAAAAAGTCAGCGGAAGAAATGCAGCTTTCGTTGATACGTAATCCTGATATTTTAGCAACGGTTGCGGCATTGGCCGATAAACCCTTCACGGTTGGGTTTGCGGCTGAAACGAATAATGTCGAGCAATACGCGAAAGGCAAACTAACACGCAAGAAACTTGATATGATTGCGGCGAACGATGTATCTGTTCAAGGCTTAGGTTTTAATGCCGATAATAATGCGTTGCAAGTATTTTGGCCAAAAGGCCAACAGACTTTGCCTACAACAGATAAACTGTCATTAGCGCGCCAACTACTTACTTTAATTAATCAGCAGTTACCCACAAAATGAAAACACCTATTGAACTAAAAATACTCGACTCGCGTATCGGTAGTGAATTCCCACTTCCAGCCTATGCAACCCCTGGCAGTGCAGGAATGGACTTACGCGCTATGGTAGATACCACTATGGTTATCGCCCCCGGTGAGACAGTATTAATCCCTACGGGTATCGCTGTGCATGTTGCCGACCCTAGCCTTGCCGCCGTTATTTTACCGCGCTCAGGTTTAGGTCATAAACACGGCATAGTATTAGGTAATTTGGTTGGCCTCATCGATTCGGATTATCAAGGCCCCTTAATGGTATCTTGCTGGAATAGAAGCACTAAACCTTTTACCTTAGAGATTGGTGATCGTTTAGCGCAACTTGTCTTTGTCCCTGTCGTACAAGCACATTTTACATTAGTAGATGAATTTAATAGCTCAGATCGTGGTGAAGGCGGATTTGGTCACTCAGGCACCAAGTAATCTTCATAAGTAGTCACTGAGTCAAGGAAAATAAGAATGGCGGAAAGCCCAAAAATCAATCGTCGCGAACACATTCTACAATGTTTAGCCCAAATGTTAGAAACAAGCCCAGGCCAACGTATTACCACGGCGAAGTTAGCCGCCGAAGTAGGGGTATCGGAAGCTGCGCTGTATCGTCATTTTCCAAGCAAAGCCAGAATGTTTGAAGGATTGATTGAGTTTATTGAAGATGCACTTTTATCTCGCTTGAATATCATCATGGATGAAGAAAAAGACACCATGAAACGCTGCCAGTTAGTGTTGCATCTTTTGTTAGTATTTTCTGAACGCAACCCGGGCATTTCAAGAGTGCTTAATGGTGATGCATTATTGGGTGAAAATGAACGTTTACGCAGTCGCATCAGTGTATTGTTTGCTAAAATTGAAACCCAAATTAAACAAATTTTACGCGAAAAAACCTTACGTGAAGGCCATGGATTTAACCTAGATGAAGCCATTTTAGCTAACTTATTACTGGCCTTTGCAGAAGGTAGAATTTCGCAATTTGTCCGCAGTGAGTTTAAACAAAAACCAACGCAACACTTTGATGAGCAATGGACCTTTATTCAGCAGCAATTGTTGAGAAGCTAGCCAGCATTAGGGCTATATGCAATGTGTATGTAGCTCTAGTTTCCTCCCTATATCCGCTTAATCTAATTGAATAATTAATCCACAACTCTTGCCCCATAAATTCAGATAAAATACAATGCCGTTACATTTTTAACATTTATTACACGGACTGTATTTATGCTGCGCATTTTATACCTCACTTGCTGTTTGTTTATTTTATTCACCCCCCATACTTTTGCCTCGCCATCAATTAAAGACTTCAGTGCTTATTCAGAGTTTTCAGAAGTAAAAATTTCACCCGATGGTAAGCATCTAGGTGTCATTCTTATCGAGAATGAAAAGCGCACATTACTGATTTTAAACCTCGAAAAAATGCAACCTACCTACGCTGTAAAATTTGATGGCGAAGAAGAAGTGGGCAGTTATTACTGGGTCAATGATGAACGGATTGTCTTGCAAAAACTCTATAAGAAACCTCGTCAAGAATCATCTGTTTATTACGGTGAGCTTTTAGCTGTTAACTACGATGGCAGTAAATCAAAATACTTGTTTGGCTACAATGGCCGGGGAAGTTCAGGCAGTGCTAACATGTCTGATAACGAGTCTATTCAGGCAAGTGCATTTGTATTAGATACCTTAAAAGATGATGATAAATACATTTATGTGATGGCTTATCCTTGGAATAGTCTCAACTATGTATATACCCTTGTTTACAAAGTAAACGTCTATTCAGGCAAACGCAAGCGCATCACCACCTCCCCTGTCGCTAACGCTGGTTTTTTAGTAGATAACAATGAAGAAGTGCGTTTTAGCTTTGCTCGTGATAGCAAAAATAATGACCAATTATTTTATTATGATAATAACGAATGGATTGATGCCAGCAGAATTAAAGGCGATCTAACTGATTTTTATCCTATTTCATTTACCGAAGACAACAAATCAATTTACGCGATAGCCAATAGCGAAGGCAATACTCGCGCTATTTATGAAGTTGAACTTGCTAGCGCTAAACATAAAAAAATTATTCAGCATAATATTGTCGATCCACTGAAGACCTGGATAAGTGACCAAACAAATACACTGTACGCGGTTGAATTTGAAAATGGTTATCCTGAATATCGCTTCGTCGACACCGAAAGCAATAAAGCCAAAGCATTACAGCAGCTTATGGCTGCAATTCCAGATCACCGTATCCGTATTGTCAGTGAAACCATCAACGGTAATACCCTTATTGTCATGGCAATGAATGATAAAAACTCAGGTGACTATTACTTATTTGACCGTCAAAACCTCAAGTTAAAGTTTCTATTCGCAGGAAATGCCGCACTTGACCCTAATGAGATGTCAGAAGTTCGCCCTATTAGCTTCGTCAATCGTGATGGTGTAACCATTCATGGTTATTTAACCTTACCGCGTGGTATTGAACATAAAAACATGCCATTGGTGGTTAATCCACATGGTGGACCGCACGGCCCTCGCGATTTATGGGTATTTAACCCAGAAAATCAATTATTAGCCCAAAACGGCATTGCGGTATTGCAAGTGAATTTCCGTGGTTCAGGTGGATATGGAGTTGATTTTGAGGAATCTGGTTATCGTGCATGGGGAAGTAAAATTCAACATGACATTCTTGATGCAACACAATATGCAATAGATCAAGGTTATGCCGACAAAAACAGAGTGTGTGTCTCTGGCGCGAGTTTTGGTGGATATTCTGCCCTAATGAGCCCAATGCTAGCACCCGACATGTTTAAATGTGCCATAGGTGTTGCTGGGGTATATGATTTAGAGCAAATGTTTGAAACTGGTGATGTTCCAGAATCATACGGCGGTAAAGCATTTTTAAAAGAAGTACTTGGTAGTGACGTAGCGCAATTACGTGCGATGTCACCAACTCATAACGTTGATAAGCTTAAAGCCAATGTGTTATTGATTCATGGTGAAGAAGATGAACGAGCACCAATAGAACAATTTGAAGCGATGGAAAAAGCACTAAAACAAGCCAATTACCCTTACCAAAAACAAGTATGGGACAAAGAAGGACATGGTTTTTATAATGCAGAAAACCGCGCTAAATATTATGAAATTATGCTTAAGTTCTTAAAAGAAAACTTAAATGTAAAATAATTTTTTAAGTTTTAAATACCCTTCCAAAGCCGATACTTGACTAAAAAGGTCGGCTTTTCTATTTCAACAATACTATTTTAAAGCAAATAGCGTTATGATCCCCGCCCGGCTGCAGTTAGCGGCACCCTCATTTTTATCGTACACTGATGTGATACTTGTTGTTGGAGAATGTGATGGCACTATCTGAAGCCGCAAAGAAAGTTCAAGCCGCCTTAGCTGACCGTGGGCTAGAAACCCCAATGTTGCCAAAAACGTCAACACCTGAAGAGCGTAAGGTCAAAATTGAACACCACATGCGTGAAATTTTAACTCTTATGTCATTAGACTTAAGCGATGACAGCCTTGCTGACACACCTCGCCGCATTGCCAAAATGTATGTCGACGAAATATTTTCAGGCCTTGATTACGAAAACTTCCCTAAGATCACCGTCATTGAAAACAAAATGGGCGTTGATGAAATGGTCAGAGTTCAAGACATCAGTCTTACCAGCACCTGCGAACACCACTTAGTGACGATTGATGGCTTCGCAACGGTGGCTTATTTGCCTCGGACTAAAATTATTGGTCTATCTAAAATTAACCGTATTGTGCGATTTTTTGCCCAACGCCCACAAGTGCAAGAGCGATTAACCCAGCAAGTGTTAGTGGCATTGCAAACCTTGTTAGAAACTAAAGATGTGGCCGTTAAAATGGATGCTGTGCATTACTGTGTTAAATCTCGCGGTGTGATGGACTCGACCAGTTCAACCACAACTACGGCCTTAGGCGGGATTTTCAAATCAAATTCGGCAACACGGGCTGAATTTCTGCATCAGGTAAAATAGATAGTGCCGCAATAAAAAAGCTGCATCAATATCGCTATTGAGCAGCTTTTTTAATAATCAACATCATGATGAAATCGATTAAATCCCGTACTGTTGGCGATAAGCGCTGACTGACGCTAACTCCGCTTCCATTCCAGGCTTTTCAGATAAGTAATTAATCAAATCTGACAGTTTGATAATGGATACAATGTCACAACCAAAATCACGCTCAACCTCTTGAATTGCCGATAACTCACCCTTGCCTTTTTCTTGACGATCTAGCGCAATCAGCACACCCGCAAGCTTGGCATTATGGGCATTAATGATTTCCATCGACTCACGGATCGCAGTGCCTGCTGTAATAACGTCATCAACCAACATTACCTTGCCTTTCAGCTCGCTCCCCACAAGACTGCCACCTTCGCCATGGGTTTTAGCCTCTTTACGATTAAAGCAGTAAGGCACATCGACATCATGGTGATCGCAAAGCGCCACAGCCGTTGTAGTGGCAATCGGAATGCCTTTATAAGCAGGGCCAAACAACAAATCAAACTCGATACCCGCATCCATTAATGCTGCGGCATAAAAGCGTCCTAAGCGGGCTAAATCCTTGCCTGTATTAAACAATCCAGCATTAAAAAAATACGGGCTAGTACGGCCAGATTTTAAGGTGAACTCACCAAAACGTAATACTTGGCGTTCTAGGGCAAATTCAATAAACTCGCGTTGATAAGCTTTCACTTTTAATCCTCTATTGACTATTTTTACTTAAAAAAAGGGACCGTAAACGGCCCCTAATTTTGGAATTGATTTTAGCTCAATGCCGCTTTTTGCACATCGACAATTTCACGAATACTGTTTTTAGCTAGCCCAAGCAGCTCAATTAACTCTTCATGGCTAAATGGTTCACCTTCAGCAGTCCCTTGAATTTCAATAATCTTGCCTGTTTCAGTCATCACTACGTTCATGTCTGTTTCAGCGGCACTATCTTCGATATATTCTAAATCGCTGATCGCTTCACCTTCAAAAATACCCACACTCACCGCAGCGATTAAAAACTTAAGTGGGTTAGCTTTAATAATGCCTTTTCCACGCGCCCAGTTTAACGCATCAACTAAAGCAACACAGGCTCCAGTAATCGCCGCGGTACGTGTGCCGCCATCAGCTTGAATAACATCACAATCGATAACAATGGTATTTTCGCCTAGTAACTTCATATCTACTGCAGCACGTAACGAACGACCAATAAGACGTTGGATCTCTTGTGTACGACCAGATTGCTTACCGCGGGCAGCTTCACGATCCATACGGCTATGGGTTGAACGCGGTAACATTCCGTATTCAGCAGTGACCCAACCTTGGCCTTGGCCTTTTAAAAAGCGTGGCACACCTTCCGTAAAACTGGCGGTACAAAGTACTTTAGTATCACCAAACTCAACCAGAACAGAACCTTCTGCATGGGCAGTAAAGTTACGGGTAATAGTAATAGGGCGAGTTTGAGCGGGTGTACGATTGCTTGGGCGCATGAAAAGTCCTGTAGTCGAATTCGTATTTAATTTGGGACGATATTATAGTCGCATAAGCTTACATATGCCATGCAAAGGCATCATTCTGTGAACGAATCCTTTAACCCCTGGTGATAAAACCGCTATAATCGATAATCAATTTAATTAATAGCACATAATAGGACATTTCATGATCCAAAGCATGACAGCGTATGCTCGCATAGAGCACAAAGCACAATGGGGCACAGCCTCTTGGGAAATTCGTTCCGTAAATCAGCGTTATTTAGAAACCTACTTACGCTTGCCAGAACAGTTTCGTAGCTTTGAACCTGTACTGCGAGATCGTCTGCGTAAACGCCTAAACCGCGGTAAAGTAGAAGTGAACCTACGTTATGAATTAGCCGACAATAGCAGTAATGAATTACAGCTAAACCAAGATCTTGCCAAGCAATTACTTAATGCCGCTAACTGGTTAAAACAAGAAGCCGGCCAAGGTGAATTAAGCCTTACTGACGTATTGCGTTGGCCTGGAGTGTTAGCATCGGCTGAACAGGACATGGATTCGATTGGCGCAGAGCTGATGAAAGCCTTTGATAGCGCCATAGATCAATTTATTGAAGCGCGAGGCCGAGAAGGGTCTGCCATAAAAGACATGCTGCTTACGCGCTTAGATGGTGTCATGGAGCAAGTAAATATAGTGCGTGAGCACATGCCAACGGTCATGCAATATCAACGTGAAAAGCTAACCAATCGCCTAGCAGAAATTCAAGGCGAACTAGACCCAGCCCGTATTGAGCAAGAAATGGTATTATTGGCTCAAAAACAAGATGTGGCCGAAGAGATGGATCGCTTAGAAGCCCATGTCACTGAAGCACGCAGAATCCTTAAAAAAGGTGGCAGTGAAGGTCGTCGTTTAGACTTTATGATGCAAGAGTTTAACCGCGAATCAAACACCCTAGCGTCAAAATCTATCAGCGCAGAAATCACTTCCGCAGCCGTCGAGCTAAAAGTACTTATCGAGCAAATGCGCGAGCAGATCCAGAATGTTGAGTAATGTTTTAGCGGTCACGCTAGAACACTAAAAACCCTATAAAGCCTCAATTTTTGAGGCTTTTTTGTTTTCACTCGTTTCCGTTTGTTCGCAGTTGTTGTAGTATTTGTGGTGGGCAATGCGGTGGGCAGCTACCACAAACAAAAATAGCAATGGTGGGCAGGGAAGATAATGGCAACAATAACAGCAAAACAAATACAGACTTTCGCCAATGGTGAACCCAAAAGACACCCTATTGGTGGCGGCCTCTACTTCGTCGTAAGAAACAATGCCACTCCTTATTGGATGCTGCGCTATACCTCCAATGGCAAGCGTAAAGAAATCACTTTGGGTCAATTCCCTTACCTTTCACTTGCCGATGCTAAAGCGGAAGCCGCCATTCAAAAACGAGATATAAACGCTGGCTCAGATCCCCTTATTGCTCGCCAACGCATCAAAGAACAATCCATAAAAGTGGTTGATGATTTATTTAATGACTGGTACGAGTCGGACTTAGTTAAGCGACTTAAGCACCCACATATTCCACAGCGGGTATACAGTAATGATATAAAGCCCGCCATCGGAGAAATTCCGATAGACCAAGTGAATGCCAGGGACGTTAGGGCTATCGTTCAGAAAATTGCTCAAGAAAGGCCGACAACCGCCAATGATGCGTTAATGTATTTGAAGCAATTATTCAGGCATGGCATCAAGTTAGATCTATTAGGAAACAATCCTGCCAGTGCATTTACTGTTTCTGACGCTGGCGGCGTTGAACTCAGCAAAGACAGAGCCTTGACCTTCCCTGAGATAGAAAAAGCGTTCAAGCTATTTAAAGCCAACGCAATGAGCTTCACCCGTGATAACTATTTAGCTTGCGCCATGTTGGTCACTTTGGGCCTTCGTAAGAGTGAGCTATGCTGCGCCATGTGGAATGAGTTTGAGTTAGATAAGGCCCTTTGGCACTTACCAGAAGGCAGAAGCAAGACAGGTGCACCTATTACCATTCCACTTCCTCGCCAGGCTATGGAATGGCTTAATGAGCTTAAAATCAGATCTTGTGGCTCTGACTATGTCTTTCCTGCTCGCCGATCCTCAAGCAAGCCACACATGGGCAATGACACACTTAATCGCGCTATTTCTAAGCTGTTTGGTCGTGAACCTGGGCGTAAGGTGCAACCACCAAACCTTATGGGGGATATGCAGCTTTTTACCCCGCATGATTTAAGAAGAACTTTCAGAACACTTGCTGCATCCCAAGGTGTGCCTGGTCATGTCGCCGAACGCTGTTTAAACCACAAACTCAAAGGTGTAGAAGGCATTTACGACCGCCACGATTACCTAGAAGAACGCAAGGAAGCCCACGCTAAAGTGGCTGATTTACTCGATCCAATAATCAACGGATGATGAAGATGGAAATCATATCAAGCATTGCACAATTACCAACCTGGTATACACCTGAACGATATATACATTTGAAGCGTGCAAGTTATGAAGTAATTCTGAGTGAACTTTGGTTACGTCATCATGCTTACGAAGACATTGAACAAGGCAAGGAGTGTAAAGAGCTATCTTTACTATTTAATAAGCGGTTTATAAACGATTCAGACATTCCTCCAGATGACGCATACAACGCTCTGGGACTGAATGTAAAATTAATATCATCCCCTGTTCTTAAGATATTAGCAGGAGAAGTCATGAGGGACAGTGATGACTCTGAAAATAGATATGTCCATGAAATTGGGATGTGCAAGCTATTTGGGGATGGTTTTGTAAGCCTGAATCTAAAACTGGCAACTAATAGTGAAATTATTGATGAGTTCACAGTTCTATTAGACAAACTCAGAAAAGAATCAAATATCCCTGAGCCTAAACGCGAGTTCAGGAGTGTAGAAAAATTCGATGCTATTTTTCAAAACCATGTGTTTGAGTATATAGACCTAAATCTTTGGGCCAAAACCAATAACTTAAAAATTCCACCTAGAGTGTTTGCAGAGGCTATCGTCAATGCTGATAAAACCCCTGTCTTTACTGCAACAGAAATCCAAAACAAAGTTCAGAGAAATGCTCAACAAATCCTGAGCATTAGCTATTTGAAACAACTAGAGGTGGATATAAAAACCCATAGAATCTAATTTTCATCTCATCTTCTTAGGTAAGAAGATGAGCGTTTTTATTCTAATATTCTCCCTAGTATATGCCTGAACTTACCAACACACGTTGAGGCATATAATGACCATCCAATACACCCGCCCTACCCCTGAACAACGCCAGGAACTGCTTAAAGTCGCTGGCGAATCAGATCGTTTAGTCCGTGAGAATGAACGTAAGCAAATCACCACCCTGTCTCGGTCCAGAACCTGGGAGCTAGAACGCTTAGGGCTGCACCCTATCAGAACCAAGCTTGGCGTGAACTCAGTCGCCTGGCTACTCTCAGATTTACTGTGGTTTATCTATCACCCCACACTCACTCAAGCAGTATCAGGTCCCCGTGCGACTAGCAAAGCCCAGTTAGGAGCACAGAAATGAATACTCTCTTTCACAATGGGCTAACACTGCCGCTTAGTGATGCACATGTATATCAAAGGCGCGGCATCATCCTCGCTTATCGCAACCAGGAACCTTTGCACTTCACTATTTTACGCTGTCAAGAAGGTAACGAAGTTCAAACCTATTTTGGTGCGGCTAGAGTCGACAACATTCAAGACTTTAAAACCATCATGGACTACGGCGATAAGTTCGAGATCGTTAATTCATGGTTTAACTGTCACCAACAGAGACTAGAAACCCCATGTTAAACAACAGAAACACAGACAAATCTCTATTTTCACTTAAACGAGGCTACATGGATAAGGCATGGCAAAAAGACGGCAAAGTCGCAGTGCACATAAACGCTATATCAGTATCCCGCACTGTGTATTGGATTCGACTAGCTACGCTGACCTTAATGGCAGTGCCATCAAATTGCTGACCCTAATCGTTAGGCAGTGGAATGGCTATAACAACGGCAATCTAACCTGTACTTGGGACCAAATGAAACCCTACTTCGGCGGCCAAGACACAATGAGAAGTGCCCTAAAGGCGCTCATTAAACATAGATTAATCGAAGTCACGGGCACAGGCTCAACATCGAGAAAAGGCGGATTACCACCAGTGCTATACGCGATAACCTGGGAGTCGGTAGATGAATATCGTGGACAAGGACAGATGACAACAAAACCGACATTAAGCCCGATTCGGAATGACTGGAATAAGATTAACGGCCATAAGATTTCAAAATCACCTGTACTAAAAATTGGTGCAAACACCAGCTAGTTAGTCCCAATAACTGGTGTAAACCATCTTTAATTGATAAACAGCAAACACCAATTACTGGTGTTTGCAAAACCCATAAAAACCCAATAATTAACACTATTAATCAATAACTTGAAAGAAATAATCACAATTTATAATGTTCAAGGGTTTGTCCCAAAATCTGGTGTGCTTTATATAAGCCATACCCAAACAAAAAATTAACTCACTTTATGTCCGAGGAATTATAGGAATGTCTGCTAAAACATTTACTGCGCTAGAACAAATCGAAACCAAAACCTCACAGATTAAAGCCTTAACCATTCTTGCCCAAGGGAGTCATATTGAAGAATTAAACTCAGAGGATATTGGGCATTTTTTCAACACCCTAACCGATATGACCAATGATATTCAAAACAGCCTTGCCACCTTAAATACCACCCTTAAATCAAATAAGTAGGCTAATCATGTCAAGAGTGCATTCAGCTAGGGATCGTGACGAATTTGGCGTAATTCTTGATGCGTTGGAACGAAATCACGGACTTAAAGCCCGCTGGCTGGCAGAGTTAACCGCACTATGGGCATTAAGGATCAGCGATTTACTCGCAATTACAACCGCTCAAGTTGATGAGTCTTTTAATACTGGTGAATTCACCATTATCGAGACCAAGACTCAAAAAAATAAAGTGATCACCTTAACCCCTCATGCCATTAAATTACTTAATAAAATGAGACTGACATTCCCAAACAACATATATCTGTTTGAAAGCCGTCATGGAGGTTCGAGAAAACCATTAAGTCGTAAGACAGCTTGGCGTTGGATGTCACAAGTAGAACCCGATGTCATCAAGTGGCGGCGTACCTGTGGCCGCTTAGGGGGCGTTAATCTCGGTACTCACTCTTTGCGTAAGTCAGGCTCACGATTACGACAGCAAGCAGGTGTGACTTTAGAAGAATTACAGCAATTACTTAACCACAGTAAGCCAGAAACAACCATCAACTATCTGGACAATAACGAACAAGACTTAGTCGATACCTTTGTAGCAGGAGATATAGCGCTATTTGGTGAGGGGATCTTAGATCAAAAGAACAATTGAGACAGTTTATAAGTTGCGTCCCAAATGAAAGCTAACACACTGATTTTTAAAGATTCATAAATACTATGATTGATAAGTATTTTAAGCAACCGTTATCAAGTAAATCACCGATTAAAAAGCTTTTATATCAATCTATTACAAGAATTGCTCAGTCATTTAAAAACATCGGGGGACCCTGGGGGTTTCAACTTTAACCACGGGTACGAGGCCCGCGGTATCTGGAAAATTATTGAGGCCCCTATGCAACAGCAGCAATGTTACCAGGTCACTGGAAAAAGCCTTGTATTTACTGGGCTACAGGCTGCCGTTTGCCGTATTTTAGCTGCGACGAACAGCGATAAACCACGGTGCCGTAATTAACTTATACAAACATCAACAGAGTAGGAGAAGATTTTGAATATAGACTCGAAAACAACCATAGCAGGATTGCCAGCAATGAACGCGCGAAAGCTTGTCAGCAGTATCCCCTTTGAAACCAATGGTTTCTCTATTCGATGCTTTGCCAATCGATTTAAGATAAGCCAGGAGATCGCTAAAACCCGTATAGAAGCGTTTGAGTCTGAGGGATACTTTGAAAAATTAATTGATGGTGGCAATAAAACCCGCTGGCAACTCACCATGAAAGCCGCCACGTTAGCCCAAGCCAGTGCCGCCAAGAAAGTTAAGCGAGCAACAGCCGACAAGCACTATCAGGCGTTTCTACAACGAGTCCATGAAATCAATTTCAATGACTCATATCTGTATCAAGTAACCAAAGTGGCTTTGTTCGGAAGTTATCTAACGGAGGCTGACCTAGTGAGTGATATCGACTTGTTCATTTGGGTATCATGTAAGCCGAAATTTGATACTGATTTTTCAATCATTCGCGAGCAGAGAACCAAGGAAATGCTGGTTGAAGGTCGCCGCTTTAAAAATTTAATCGAAAAACTGCACTGGCCTGAATTGGATGTCAGAAAGTATCTCAAAAACGGTTCAAGAGTCATCAGCATCCAGGGGCACAGCGAAGGCTACGAGCAATTTGAACATAAAATTGTATTTCAAATAAACGAAACTGTGTCTGTGTAAATTATGACTACAAAAAACTTGGAGACAGCTAGGGTGTTTGTGACACGTCACAAATGCAAAGATTAAGTACAATAACGTTCGCCAAAACACTTAAAACAACTTATTAGTTAGCTAACTCTAGCCTTGTTTAACTCAATTCTTGGTCTAAACAAGGCTAAAAACAACTTTTACCGGCTGATTATAACAATGAATAACACCAGGCCAATGAAGATGATCATCATGGTTTTGTCTCACAACATGGCATATGCGCCCTTCCATTCCGACGAACAAAGGACAGCCTACCATTCAGTGTTTATAAGGAGTACAGCCTTTTTAGCCACCTCGAATTTACCTCTACAAAATGGAGGGGGTAGTCAAATACCTACAGCCTTGTAAGCACAGTACCGCCCTCTTAGTTCAATTTTTATGTGCGAGAAATAAGATCTTTTTTATGGCACAGAACTACGATGCTTCCACCGCATCTAATGATGATGTTACTAAATCAACTATCAGTTTAAAATCCTGAACATCAGCTTCATTATTTCTGTACATTTCTCTCTGGCTTACTTTTGACATGTACATTCTAGCAAAGCGGTAAAGCAACTCTTCCTGTTCATTTTGAGTACCCCTAACACGATTAAACAACACCTTAGCTTCCTTTCTATCAATCACGAAGCTATGGCAAGGATAACCAGAAATAAGTTGCTCTAAAGAGTCAATAGATCTCAAGTTGTCAGATAAATCATTTAGACGAGTCGCGTAATCTTTTGCAATTTGTAAGGCTCGATTGTGTTCACCAAGTTTCATAGGATCAATCTGTGCAGCTATTGGACTGATAAGTGATTTGGTTAAGTTTGATGCAATATCAGCTGCAAGCTTTGTACTTACCCCTGTCCCATATCGAATATCGGTCACAAAATGACGAAATGACTCAAGAGTAGACTTCTGTAATTCTTCTAGCGTTTTAAAAATATTAAGAGTCGAAGATTGCTCCCCCATTTCATCAGATTTTCTCAATTGAATATCAAGTGGACCTAACTCACCTAAATCCGCAATGATCAGTTCATGCGCAGCAATTGCTATTAACGTACCAGCACTTTTACAACGGTCAGGTATCAATATTTCAACTTCATCATAATAATAATTTAATGCACTTCCAATTCTATACGCTGCATCAGGCTCACCACCTGAGGTCGCTAAAACGAGAATCAATCTATTAGCTTTACTATCTCTCTCAATTTTCGATTCGATTATTTTAGTTAGCTTTAAATAGCCATTATGGGAAATAGGTCCTAAATAATTAATAACATCCAACTCTAAGCTGGCTTCGTCATCATCAGCATCTAATACAGCCTTGGCTTCACCCTTAGCCTTGGTTTCACCCTTAGCCTTGGTTTCACCCTTAGCCTTGGTTTCACCCTTAGCCTTGGTTTCACCCTTAGCCTTGGTTTCACCCTTAGCCTTGGTTTCACCCTTAGCCTTGGTTTCACCCTCAATTTTAGGTGACGCAATAATTTCAGAAGGTCCAGCAGCTTGTGAAACTGTATCCTCTACATTTAACGAGGTATCCGAAATAATATGTTTACTAAAACTCTGCTTCGCCATCAAAGTATCACCCTAATTTATTGAATATCATTAATATTATCACAATTGCAAATCAAAAAGAAATGCGAAGGAAAAGTAAGAACACCTTGCTTCTTCACAGTAAATCTGTAGAATTATGGCCCCAATTAAGTTGTATATAGCTGACGTTTAAGCAACCGCTTCTAAAGAATGAATGTTATTTTGTCACATCAAAAGTGTGTACAGTTACGTCAAACCAATGTATAGATACTATACTGTCAAGGAAGCTTTAAAAATCTACTGTTAAAATTTCAAACTTTCTCAGTATGGAGTAACAAATATGATTAAACTCTTTAAGTTCTTGCTTAACTCTGAAGAACAAAAACTTGGTCAAGCGTTAGCAGATTCTAATATTACTGGTGCAGAGGTTGTAGGTAGAGGCACAATTGTTGTGGATGGTAGAGTAATCGCGTCCTCAACAGAGTTCCAAGCTCTGAAGCTTCAAGCTAAAAAGATAATTAATTCTCGCGAATCTGCACGTATCTAGAAATCCTATAAAATTGTGGTATCATAATGAAAATAAACAACATTACGATACCACATGTTTGCTTTACTCATCCTCCCAATTCTTGTAAGTGGATTTATTGTTCTTACCATAAATCCAAATGAGAAACTAAAACTCCATCGTTATGATGGTCAATTGCTATACTTGAAATCCGCAAAAATTGGTCTCCGATATTTCTTTTTTGTTACACTTTGTTCTTTCTTATTAAAAGATATATCTTTCGAATGGACATTGAGCGAAAACGGAACATCAATCGCATCAGCAGACATAGTGGATAACAAAAAGTCGGTAGATAGCGGGAGCAAATCAGTAGATAACCATACTGTAGAACCAATAAAAACCAATGTTGCTCCTAAAGACAAACTAACTATACAGCCAAATCCTGTACAATTGAAAAACCGCTCACACTTTGATCCCTCAGTAGTTAGCTATATCGCAAAAAAAATCTCAGAAGTAAAAAATGAAAAAAAAGTTAGTAAAAAAACACTTGAGCAATCATGGCTACTTTCATTATCTTTCTTTACTGTATTTTTAGCTTATACAATTTCTATAGCAAAACTCTTATTTTTTATTTTTAAGAGTAAAATATCTAGATCATTCTATAACAATGATGTTGTAGCAATGAATATGCTAGGAAAGATACTAAAAGATAGCCCTATAGATTACATGTTCTATGAATCTTTAATTAAAAGAAAACCAATACTTATTTCGATGAAAAGTCGAAAAATATACGTAGGGATAGTAAACAAGCCTGGGGAACCTAGCGAGTCAAATGCACCAAATCAAGAAATTTCTCTGGTTCCCGCAATATCTGGTTATCGAGATAAGGACACGCTAAAAGTATTACTACAAAGTGAATACACTATCCCACTTGATTATGATGCGAGTCTTGTAGTTAAAGTAGATCAAATTGAGTCGGTATCATGGTTTTCTAAAGACGTCTACGATGGGGTTAATGGAAACATTGAACCCACGCCCCCCTCCCCACTCGCTCAAGATAAATGGTGGGCAATTTGGTGGGCAAAATTACGTCAAGAATAAAAAAGATCATTAAAATACTTATTTAAAAGAAAAAATGATGACTAACCAACAAGCAGATCCAAAACGTTGAATAAGGTTTAAATCAAACAAAAGTAAATACAAAAAAACCTGCCGTGGCAGGTTTTTTTATTGAGAATAACGAAGGTTAGATATCCATACAGCTTTTAAGCTTGTTCATGGCATTTTTTTCTAACTGTCTAATGCGCTCTGCTGACACTTGGTAAGTATCGGCAAGCTCTTGCAATGTGACTTTATCATCATCTAACCAACGTGAACGCAAAATGTGCTGGCTGCGTTCATCTAATGTTTTAATGGCGGATAATAATCGATTCTGCGAATCTGATTCCCAGTTATCATCTTCAATGTTCTGAGCGACGTCTGAAGAATGATCTTCTAAATACAAAGCGGGTGCAAAATCGGTTGCGTCATCATCACTGTCGTTAGTTAAATCAAATGCAGGATCTTGAGCCGCCATACGCGATTCCATTTCGGTCACATCGGATTTAGACACGCCTAAGTTTTCAGCCACCATTGCCACTTCTTCTTCGCTAAACCAGCCTAAACGATTTTTAGATTTACGAATGTTGAAGAATAATTTTCTTTGCGCTTTAGTGGTTGCGACTTTCACGATACGCCAGTTTTTTAAGACATATTCATGAATTTCAGCTTTAATCCAGTGAACAGCAAATGATACTAGACGTACGCCAACATCGGGATCAAAACGTTTTACCGCTTTCATCAAACCAACGTTGCCTTCTTGAATTAAATCCGCTTGTGGAAGCCCATAGCCTGAATAACCTTTGGCTATGTGAGCAACAAAGCGTAAATGCGACATAATAAGTTGTTTTGCCGCTTGAAGATCGCCCGTTTCTTGTAAACGCTTGGCAAGATCAAATTCAGTCTTAGCATCTAACATTTCAATTTTAGATACTGACTGAATATAAGCTTCTATGCTGCCACTGCTTTGTGGTAACGCTAGCGCCATTGATTGCGTTTGATAAGTCATTCGCTCTCCTACTACTTATTCTTTGGATAAAACATGCTATAAAATCTTGTAATTGAATGACATAAACTAAAAACACTACAAGTTATTAGCTAATGAACTTACTGTATTTAAGACATCTTATGTCAAAAAAAGTTCATTCGAGTGGTTATTTAACCCGTTAATGCACTACTTTGCAAGTAAACAAAGTTTCATATGCTGAAGATTGCTCGATTAACATTATCGGATATTCTAATTAAGATATCTAAGCGATTGACCTTCTTGAGGGTTCAGTAAAACTTTACGATGGCTCAATCTTACGTAAGTGTTGGCGTACTGACAGATATGACCCTAACCAACCCAAGAATGACGCGAGTAATACGAGTTGCCCTAACTCAGCAAAAGTTAACGAGGCTAAACTTAGCTGGCTGCCATATAGTCCCATCAAATCAGCCAACGCACTATCTAAATACCACACAAGTATATTGATAATAAGCCAGGCCAATAAACCACCGATAACACCATACCAAATGCCGGTATAAAGAAAAGGTCGTTGAATAAAGGCTTCCGTTGCCCCCACTAACTTCATGATTTCGATTTCGGTACGGCGATTCATAATGGCCAAACGAATTGTATTACCAATGACCAATACCACGGCTAGAACCAATAAAGCCGCAATGGCTAGGACAGTTTTTTCCAACAAGCGAACCAGCGCCTGTAAACGCTCAAGCCATTCTATGTCTAAACGACCAAAGCTAACCTCTGGTTCACGCTCTAATTTACGCAGAAGTTCGCGTGCACCTGTAGGGCTGGAATACTTTACTGAGGGAGTCACGCTGACAACAGCAGGCAACGGGTTTTCATCTAAATAAGATAATGCTTCACCAAATCCTGATAAGCGCTGAAACTCTTCTAGGGCTTGTTCGCGACTAATGTAGTCCACAGAGGCGACTTCACGAAATGACTTTATTCGGGTAATTAAACTTTGAATCGACTGTTCGCTTCGTCCTTCATTAATGAAAAGCGATATTTCGGCTGCGCTGTTCCAAGATTGAGTAATATTTTCAGCATTTTTGACCAGCACTTGCAGTGCAGCTGGTAAGCTTAAACTCACGCCAAGTACTGCCATGGTCATAATAGATGAAATGGGGTTTCGCCATAATTCACCTATGCTAGACATGCCTTGCTGCACGTGGCGAATAAAAAACATCACAATTCGGCCTGAAATTGGCAGCTTACTTTGGGTTATATGATTTTGTTTGGCCATTTAAGCTTCACCCACTCGACTAGTTTGCTGCTCACCACCAATCATTTGCCCTTGTTTTAACGTAAATGTGCGGTATTTCATCCGAGCAATTAACCCTAGGTCATGGGTGGCAATTAATACACTGGTACCGGCATCGTGAAACGTTTCGAATAATCGTAAAATATCCATAGACAGCTTAGGGTCTAAGTTACCTGTGGGCTCATCGGCAAGCAAAATAGGTGGCTTATTCACAATTGCTCTAGCAATACCAACACGTTGCTGCTCACCACCTGACAACATAATAGGGTTATGTCGCTCTTTGCCATATAACCCGACCATATCCAAGGCGCCGGCAACCCGCTTTTTAATTTCACCATGGGAGAAACCTTCAATAACCAAAGGTAACGCCACATTATCAAATACGGTTTTTTCCAGTAATAAATGATGATTTTGAAAAATCATCCCGATATTACGGCGTAAATAAGGCACATGTTTAGGGCTAACATTGGCAATATCATGCCCGTTGATTGACACTCTTCCCGCAGATGCGCGCTCAATAACGGTGATCAACTTAAGCAGCGTACTTTTACCCGCACCTGAATGGCCGGTTAAAAAAGCCATCTCACCTTGGCGTAGGTGAAAATTAACATCCAATAGGGCTTTTTGCCCGCCTGGATAAACTTTACTGACCTGCTCAAATTGGATCATGGGTTATTTTTCTGCCTTTTCTTGACTAAATAATGCTTCGATAAAATCATGGGCATTAAAAGTACGTAAATCATCAATTTGTTCGCCAACACCAATATGACGAATTGGAATATTAAATTTATCTGCAATAGCGAAAATAATACCGCCTTTGGCAGTACCATCGAGTTTACTTAGTGTTATTCCGGTTACACCCACTGCTTCTTGGAATAGTTGCGCTTGGCTGATGGCATTTTGGCCAGTGCTGGCATCTAGGGTGAGCATGACTTCATGTGGTGTATTAATATCGAGTTTTTTCATCACTCGAACCACTTTTTTCAACTCTTCCATTAAATGGCCTTTGTTCTGTAAGCGGCCCGCAGTATCTGCAATTAATACATCCACCTTACGAGCTTTGGCGGCTTGCAGTGCATCAAAAAGCACCGATGCGCTATCAGCCCCAGTATGCTGAGCCACAACGGGAATATTATTGCGCTGCCCCCACACTTGCAACTGCTCAACGGCAGCCGCACGGAAGGTATCACCAGCGGCTAACATGACAGATTTACCTTGATTTTGATACTGTTTTGCTAACTTTCCGATTGTTGTGGTTTTACCAACACCATTAACACCCACCATTAAAATAACAAAAGGGCCATCGGCATTATCCGGCACTAATGGTATAGCGACAGGCTCTAACATCTTATGCATTTCATCGCGCATCAGTTCATACAGTGCTTCGGCATTTTTCAACTGTTTACGTGATGCTTGTTCCGTTAGGCTATTAATTAGCTTAGTCGTAGTTTCAACACCGACGTCAGCGATCAATAGCTGTTCTTCAAGCTCTTCAAATAAGTCATCATCAATTTTCTTACCACTGAATAGTCCGATAAAGCCTGAACCAATGTTTTCACTGGTACGCATTAAACCGCGCTTTAAACGGGCGAACATCCCTTCTTTTTTCGGCTTTTCCTGTGGCTCCGGTTCAACCTGACTAACCACGCCTTGAGCGTTATCCTCTAAAGCCTTGGCTTCAGCGGCAATACGGGCATCTTCTAAAGCCTTGGCTTCAGCAGCAATGCGGGCATCTTCTAAAGCCTTGGCTTCAGCAGCAATACGGGCATCTTCTAAAGCCTTGGCTTCTGCTGCAATACGGGTATCTTCTAAAGCCTTGGCTTCTGCTGCAATACGGGCATCTTCTAAAGCCTTGGCTTCAGCAGCAATACGGGCATCTTCTAAAGCCTTGGCTTCAGCAGCAATACGAACGTCTTCAGCACTCGTATCCGCTGGAGACTCTTGGGTTAGATCTTGGATTGTTTCTTTAGAAACCTGTTCAACTTCTTGCTCACTCTTATCTTTACGGAACCAAGAGAAAAAACCTTTCTTTGCCATGTTTGCTACCAGTGCTAAATATAAAATAGGATCAATAACAGCTAATTTTGCTCGCCAATAGGGTGAATTGGAGAATACTCAGTAATTTTGCTGAGTTTAATATAAAATATCAGCTGTTTAAGGTGAGCATAGTCTACCACTTTCTTTTTCTTTGTTCAGGCAAAATCACGAGGAACCCATGGCGCGACAAAATACCAGTAGCGGGCAAGTCAGAATTATTTCAGGACAGTGGCGTTCTCGTAAGCTTCCGATCCATGATTTAGAAGGCTTACGGCCAACAACTGACCGTGTGCGAGAAACTCTTTTTAACTGGTTATCTAGCGATATTCGTGGTGCCAGAGTATTAGACTGCTTTGCGGGAAGTGGTGCATTAAGTCTTGAATCTTTATCACGTTATGCTGAATTTGCCTTAATGTTTGAACTGCAAAAAAGTGCTGCTAATCAATTAACTAAAAATCTCCAGACATTAAATTGCACCAATGCGAAAGTGGTTAATGGAGATAGTTTACAATTATTATCTAAAGGAGCAGACACAGGTTTTGACCTTGTGTTTATTGACCCTCCATTTCGCAAGGGTTTAGCTCAACAAACGATTGAGCTGTTGATGGCCCATAATTGGCTAAATAATGATGCGATCATCTATCTTGAAACCGAACACGATGTTGCTGATATTGTGATCCCCGCTAGTTGGCAGCCATTAAAAGAAAAAAAAGCAGGCCAGGTCAGTTATCGCTTATTTACTTATCAAGCTGAGAGTTAATGGATGACACAGCTGATTAAGTTGGGTTATGCCACCACAGCTATGGCCTGGTTGGCCATGATTTATAATCTGGCTTACCCGTTTGCAGGCTTGATGGGCATGGCCTTAACGATATTGCTACTGGTAACGGTAATAATGCATGCTTTACAAATAGTCATATTTCACCAGATGTTTAAAGATAGGCTCTCTTTAACAATAAAAGACTACTTAATGGTCTGTGTTTTTGGTCTGTTTGGTTTATTAGCTTATCGGCAAAAAATAATACAAAGAACACTTCTTTAGTCTCGATTAAATGGCAAGCATAAAAAAACCTCGTTTTCTGAAACGAGGTTTTTATTTTTGTCAGCTAAATACACTTACTTTTTAGGGTAAGGATGCGCAACACCTTTATGACAATCTACACAGGTTTTTCTGTCTTCTGGCGCTTTTTTGAAGTTGTTTTCATGCATCTTCTTGGCCATTTTCTTCATGTCTTCAGGTTGATTCTCATAAATACGAGTATGACAGTGACGACAGTTAGCTGAGTCATTGGCCTTAAAGTATTTTAAGGCAAGATCGGCTTGTTCTTTACGATTCTCATCTAACCAAGCTTGAGTGTTAAAGTCATCAATGGTTAAGAAACCATATAAATCTTTTGATACGATGATTTTTTTGATCAAGTAATCAACTGGACCATGAGGTAAATGACAATCTTGACATTGAACAGTAACACCCGCACTCCCGCCGCCGTGAGCAGAAGCTAATACTTCATCTTTTAATGAATGATTGCTATGACAAGACATACAGAATTCGTCTGTGCTTGTTGCATGTAAAGTTTGCTGAGTCGCAAAGTAGCCTACTACACCCAAAATCACGCCGACTACTATCAGCACAATAATGGAATATTTCGCGCTTGGTTTAAAAAGTGCACGCCAGTTCATCACACATCTCCGTTTTACAGTATTTTTACGTTTTAATTTTCGGCAAGTGTAGAGTGTTTTGGCGCCAAAAAAGCAGATATGACTCTAAGTTTAAGCGTATAGGGTTGTAGAAATCACTTAAACTTTGAAGTCGATCAATAATCGACTCAACATACTCACTCCAAACTTAAATTTAACTTAATACAAGTCAGGCGATATAACAACAAAACACAAAAAATCAACGGCATAATTGCAACGCAGATCTCAAATAGATGATGTTTACTCCAATCTATTATATATCTGTAGCAAGAAGGCGCTTTTTTTCCATGCCGAGCTTAAACATATTCACCGCGCCCCAGGCCATGATTGCTCCACCGACAGCTAGCATGCTGTAAACAATCGTTTGGTCGGCTAACATAGGTAAAAAATCGTTGCCGAAACCGACAAAAATACCGTACAAACCTAAACCAAACAGTAAACTACCGGGAAAGTCGATAATGCCAACCAACAGCATTTTTCTTTCAATTTGTTTCATTTTTTGTAGCTTGTTATCTGTCATATAAACCTCATCCATGATCAAAAAAATAACATAGCAAATTCAACGCAGACACTACAGCAACTTTCACGTCTGACGCAGTTTATTTCTACCAGCAAGGTGATTGATTTGGGTTATCTCTGAATAACAGTGTAAGTGAATATCAATTGACGCAACTCTGGTTCATTTCATCAGGCAAAATGCCTTTTCATTGGCTATAAAATAAAAAAGTCTTCCGAAGAAGACTTTTTTATTATTATTTTTGAAACGATTATTTATAAACGGGTAAAATATCTGCCATCGCCAATAAGTGACATATTGCCGTAAGCGCACCAAACATCACCACAATAACAATCAACGCATTTCCGCCAGGTACTTTAAATCCTTGGCTGTCTGGGTATAACTGGCGGGTTTTATACGCCAATAGAGCAGGAACAATCACCGCCCATATGGTTGCTGCTAGTGCTGCAAAACCAATCGCCATCAAAAAACCATTCGGGAACAATAAACCCAACAGAGTCGGAGGAATAAAAGTCACCGAGGCAGTTTTTAAACGGCCTATACGTGAATCATCAAAACCGAATAGATCGGCAAGATAATCAAACAAACCTAATGTCACCCCTAAAAATGAAGAGGCTACAGCCAAATTTGCAAACAGGGTTAACACGCGCGATAAGTTTTCACTTGAAATCGATTCAGACAATGCCCCGACTAACACGCCCATATTACCGCCTTGGGCGATAACCTCTGAGAACATCCCACGTGAAATATTACCCATAGTAACCACTAACCAACAGGTATAAATCACTAACGCGATAGAGGTTCCTAATACTAAAGCTTTTACAATGGTCTTAGCATCTTTACCGTAATATTTGACCAAACTGGGGACATTGCCGTGATAACCAAAACTGGCTAAACCAAAAGGTAATGCGGCTAACATGTAAGGTAAATAGCGAGGCTCACCATCGGGCTCGAACAAGCGACTTGGCTCTATTTCAATCAGTAAATTACCGGTTGCAAGAAAGAAAGTGATCACCATACCGCCCAACATAATGGTGGTAATACGATCCACAGCTTTAGTACTGGTTAACACTATCAAGGCTAACACTACGGCAAACACTAAACCGGCAATACTTTGTGGTAGTGCGATACCGATAGCCTGCAAGCTATGGTTAACAATTGAGCCACCACCACTGATGTAGGCGTAAGTTAAAATATACAATACAAACGCGATGGATAAGCCATTAACGATACGCCAAAACTGCCCAAGCGTATCACGGGTTAAGGTGTCAAAACTGGCCCCAGGCTCGAAATGAAGGTTAGCCTCTAACAATAATAATCCGGACATCAGCATACAAAACCAAATGCCGACCAACATGATCATTGAATAACTAAACCACATTCCGGCACCGACAACCGGCAAAGAGAACATACCTGCCCCAACGGTTGTTCCTGCAATAATCATCGCCCCGCCGATAAGTGATTTACTTTTGGGGCCATTTTTTGCCGCGTTCATATGGTTGGTCATTAACTTAAATGCTCCGCGTTAACGCTATCTTGGATGGTTTGTTTAACGGATGAACGTAACAAACTATTGGCATGATCACGAATACGAGAGACTTCGTCTGAATGCTCGTTACTGCTTAAATAACCTAACTCTTTCAATTTAACACTCAAGGTGTTGTATAGTTTTTTGTCATAGAACTCTGGCGCCGTAATGCCGTGTAGCGCGCCTAAACGTTGAGCTAATAAATGGCTGTCACATTCAAGCTCTGCACGCTCTAAATGAGGTTTTATAGCCAAAAGATTAAAGATAATCGCATAACGCTGCATTGTTTCACTTACGGTTTCAGCAAGCAATTCTAGTTGGGTAATGTTACTTTCAACTACAGTACAACGATCGCCACAACTCAGGAGGTTTTCAGCCACCATCTGCGCCAACACTTGATCCACATACACTGAAATATCTTCAATTCCCATGAATAACTCAGCTTTCATTAGTGGATAGAAATCTTCCACTACAGCCAATATTTGCTCACGGTTACACTCTTCGTAGCGCACTAAACAGCTGGCGATAAGGGAAGGAATAATCATTAAATGAATAATGTTGTTGCGGTAATAACTTAAGGTGATGGCATGCTTTGGATCTAGCGCAACAATGTCACCTAAAGGGTCAGTTTCAAGTGTGAACTTATTTAAAGATAAGCAGTGCTCAATAATCGAGGCACCATTGCCTTCCGCCACGGAAGTGTAATTGGAATAAGGCGCATTTTTTAGCAGTTTGAGATAAAAATCTAACTGACGCTCTAATTGATGACGTTCTAATGCATTTTGCTCAGAAGCTAATAACACTAGGCTGGTTAACGTCACAGAGCTTGCCGCTGCCGCGCCATTAATTTTGGTCATCACTTGATTAGCTAAAAGGTTAACTGCAGGCGTTACCCATGATGGTTTTTGTTCAGGGTCTTTCGCCACTTCTTCACGCCAATCTGGAGCCTGCTGCTTCAAAAAGTTCTGCAGGTTAATTGGCTCACCAAAGTTGACATAACCTTGACCAAAATTACGTAATTTTCTAATAGCACCAAATACTTGCCAAACAGATTCTTTTTCTTTTTTCTTGCCACTTAACTCTTTGTGGTAAGTAGCCACTTCCATCACGTGGTCATAACCCAAATAAACCGGTACTAAAGTCACTGGACGCTCAATACCGCGCAATACGCTATTGATTGTCATTGCCAACATGCCCGTTTTAGGTGCGAGTAATCGCCCTGTTCGTGAACGGCCACCCTCAGTAAAGTATTCAACTGAATAGCCTTTGGCGAAAAGTTGATCTAAGTATTCACGGAAAATCGCAGTGTATAACTTGTTGCCATTAAAGCTGCGACGAATAAAGAATGCTCCCCCACGACGGAACATGGGGCCTGCAGGCCAGAAGTTGAGGTTAATACCCGCTGCGATATGCGGTGGAACCATACCTTGATAATACAAAATATAAGAAAGTAACAAATAATCCATGTGGCTACGATGACAAGGCACATAGACAATTTCATGGCCATCATGATGTAGCTGACGTACTTGTTCTGCGCCTTTAATGTTAATACCGCTGTAGAGTTTGTTCCAAAGCCAAGTGAGAAACCGCTCAGCTATGCGCACTAAACTGTCAGAATAATCAGCAGCAATTTCATCCAAATATTCAATTGCGGTTTCACGTGCTTTTTCTTTAGATATCTTTTTATTAGCCCCTTCTTCTTCAATGGCTTTAATAATGGATTCAGAGGACAATAACGAAGCGAACATGGCTTGACGGTTCGGCAATTGTGGGCCCGTCATCACTTTGCGTTGACGACGAAAGTGCACACGAGCAACACGAATTAGTTTGTGTGCAATGGCTTTATCAGTCCCGTGCTCATCCGCCATATAACGTAATGACATGGCATTAGAAAATTGCACAAAGCTATGGCGACCTAAAAATAAAATCATTAACCATTTACGCAGCCAAGTTGGGCTTTCACGCTCAAGCACTGCGGCTTTCATGGTGTCATCTTCCTTGCCAGGAGTACGCCCCCAATAAAGACTGACCGGAACCAATTGAATGTCGAGATCGGGCTGTTGACGATGAAGAGCTAATAAGCTGGTAAAACAACTTAAAAACTTTTCTCCACCTTCACGCTTGCCGATTATCGGTTTACGACCTTCTAAGCAAACCACTCGTGGTACTTTCAGTCCATCAAGTTGTAATGGTGAGTATGGGCTAGGTAATCCTAAGTCCTCAGTCATTTCACTTAATGCTGCAGTGTCACTTAGCGACTCTGTTTTCATCACATAAACAATAGGTTTTGCAGGATCAAAATTTAAATCAGCAAACGGATCATGAGGCACAACAATTGTGTGTACCATCCATTTTTGAACCCAACGCAACAGCCTAAGTATGATTGAATCTGGTTTTGACATAGTAATATTCGCAATAAAGCCCTTTTCATATGGGCGCATAGAATACCAGAAACTGGTTAGCTTTCACCAACTGCTGTATAAACCAAGCATAGCTTTGCCAACACAGAACATTTTATTTATCCCATACTACTGAAATAAAACATAAAAAAATCACATTTTGTTTTAAAATTAAAAAATAGTTGGCGAATACTTGCGCAAAAACAAACACTGTATATAATGACAGTTACTGTATAGAAAGACAGGAAGCAACATGAGACCCTTAACACCACGCCAAGCTGAAATTTTAGAGCTGATTAAAAACAACATCTCTGAAACTGGGATGCCACCTACTCGTGCAGAAATTGCCACACGCTTAGGTTTTAAAAGCGCCAATGCGGCTGAAGAGCATTTAAAAGCTTTGGCTAAAAAGGGATTTATAGAAATTATGCCCGGTACTTCACGTGGCATTCGCCTAACCCAAGAAGATGAACCAGAAGAAAATGGTTTACCGTTAATTGGTCAAGTTGCTGCTGGCGAACCGATTTTAGCCCAGGAACACGTCGAGCAATACTATCAAGTCGACCCCAATATGTTTAAACCTGCTGCTGACTTTTTATTAAGAGTGCGTGGTGACAGCATGAAGGATATCGGCATTTTAGAAGGCGATTTATTGGCAGTGCATAAAATGCAACAAGCTCGGAATGGCCAGGTTGTTGTCGCACGTGTTGAAGATGATGTCACAGTGAAACGTTTCGAGAAAAAAGGCAATGTTGTCTATCTGCATGCCGAAAATGAAGCGTACTCACCAATTGAAGTTGATTTAAGTTACCAAAGCCTAACGATCGAAGGGCTTGCTGTTGGTGTTATTCGTAATGGAGAGTGGTTATGAACAAACTAATGGGCACAGCCCCGCGTCATCCTGGATTATGGATGGATATGCCAACAGCAGATATTAATCTGGCACAACCAATTACTACGCTCCAAACGCAAACTCACGGCAAAATTGAACTCAGCCAATATGCTAGCCAGTTAGCTCAATTAAGCCAGCAAGGACGATGGATTGTATTAATTAACCCTGCCAATATCAGTTATAAACAGATGCTAGCCAGCGCAGGCGTTAGGATGGATAGAGTGCTTTTAGTCCATACCAAAGATGAGATTGAAACCTTATGGGCAATGGAAAAGGCATTAACCAGCGGCACATCAAGCGCAGTGATTTCATGGACACAGCCTTTAGATGCTCGCGACAGTCGCCGTTTAGAACTCGTCGCTAAAAGCGCACGCGCGTTAGGCATTGTGATTGAAGATGCTAATGCAGACTTAAGCCATGATTTAAGTACTAAAACGATGCTTTCAAATCAAAATAATACGGTTAGCACAATTAATTTCACCTCGTTCCATTAGTTATAACTGCCGTATTTACTGAGCCCTGCCCATGTGCAGGGCTTTTTTGTACATTTTTTCAGCTAATTAGCTGTAAAAGTGATCTTGATCAATGTTTAATCTACAAGTAATGTACTTAACAAGGTTGAAACACTTTTAACCTTATTGAAACGCTACAGTCTAGATTTTATCTGACAGATAAAAGCGTCAAATCAGAATTGATAAGTTCAGTTGTAAGTACCAGCGTGGTGCACATTTAATAAAAACCAGTAAGCCTAAACGCTTACAACCACCAAGGTGCTTTGGAGTCATCAAACTTTTTTGGGAACCGAAGAGTTTGCATAGAGCAGAGACTTACTGTGTGACTCTTCTTTGTAGTTGCTATTCGCAATTGGCAGAGGAGAAGTCTTGTGAAGCAATGGTTGTATTGTGTAATGGCGGTGTTACTGGCACCTCCCGTTGGGGCAAACGAAATGCCCCTCAACATGACAAAAGGTGTAACGAATATTAGTGGCCAGGTTTATGACCTCCACATGATTATTCTTTATATCTGTTGTGCAATTGGCTTAGTGGTGTTTGGGATCATGATTTATTCCATGATTTATCACCGAAAATCCAAAGGCGCTGTCGCGGCAAATTTTCATGAAAGTACTAAAGTGGAAATTGCTTGGACTGTCATTCCATTTGTCATTCTTATTGGAATGGCGATTCCAGCCACTAAAACCCTAATAGCGATGGAGGATCCGTCAGATGCGGATTTGACCATTAAAATTACCGGCTCACAGTGGAAATGGCATTACAGCTATTTTAATGAAGACGTCGAATTTTATAGCATTCTATCGACTCCACGCGATCAAATTGAAGGCGGTGAAACCAAAAGTGACACCTATTTGTTAGAAGTAGATAAACCTTTAGTTTTACCTCTTAACCGTAAAGTCCGCTTTTTGATGACCTCTGATGATGTTATTCACTCTTGGTGGGTGCCTGCATTCGCAGTTAAAAAAGATGCGAACCCAGGTTTCATTAACGAGGCGTGGACGCGTATCGACAAGGCAGGCACTTACCGAGGCCAATGTGCTGAATTATGCGGTAAAGATCATGGCTTTATGCCAATTGTTGTGCAGGCATTACCTGAAGCTGAATACGATGCGTGGTTGCTAGACCAAAAACAACAGGCGAGTAACGCCGCTGAAGCCGCGAAGGCCGCTTTGTCTGAAACCCTTTCAAAAGAAGAGTTAATGGCAACCGGCGAGCAAATTTACCTTTCTACCTGTGCTGCTTGTCATCAACCAAACGGTGCTGGTTTACCCGGCGTGTTCCCTTCGCTTATTGGCAGCCCAATCATCAAGGGACCAATTAATGGCCATATTGACATTGTCCTTAATGGTAAGCCCGGAACAGCCATGCAGTCGTTTGCTAAACAGTTGAGTGCGAAAGATATTGCCGCTGTGGTTACCTATGAGCGTAATGCTTGGGGTAATAATTCTGGTGATGTTATTCAAGCAGTGGATGTGAGTAATGCCGCTAATGGTGGCAACGCTGATAACAGTGCCTCAGCTCCTCAACCTATGACTTCTGATAGCCCAATGGAGTCGGTTCCAACTGATGTTCAACAGGTTGTAGCAACGGTAATGCCAGTTGATTTAACCGAACTGACCCATGAAGAATTAATGACCGAAGGTTTACAAGTATATACCGCCACCTGTGCCGCTTGCCATCAAGCCACTGGAGCAGGTTTGCCTGGCGCTTTCCCATCATTAATCGGCAGCCCTGTCATTAAGGGGCCTGTAGAACAGCATATTAATATTGTTCGTAATGGTAAGCCTGGTACCGCAATGCAAGCTTTTGCAAGTTCACTATCACCGCGACAAATGGCTGCAGTGATAACTTATGAGCGCAATGCATGGGGTAATAACGCTGGCGATACAGTGCAAGCCACTGATGTTAATAGCTATGGACAGTAGGGGATAATTAATGAGTACAACTACGCACGATACTGCTGCAGTCCATGACGATCATCACCATGGTGCCCCAAAAGGCATTATGCGCTGGCTGCTAACTACCAACCATAAAGATATTGGGTCGTTATATTTATGGTTCAGTTTTATTATGTTTTTGACTGGCGGAGCCATGGCTATGGTGATCCGCGCCGAGTTATTTCAGCCAGGGTTACAACTGGTCGAGCCTAACTTTTTTAATCAGATGACCACAGTTCATGGACTTATCATGGTGTTTGGTGCCGTTATGCCCGCTTTTACCGGCTTGGCTAACTGGTTAATCCCTATGATGATTGGTGCACCAGATATGGCGCTACCACGAATGAACAACTGGAGCTTTTGGATATTACCGTTCGCATTTACCATGCTAATTGGTTCGCTATTTATGGAAGGTGGCGGCCCTAACTTTGGTTGGACATTCTACGCCCCGCTATCGACAACATATAGTCCAGACACCACTGCGTTATTTGTGTTTTCGGTGCATATTATGGGGATCAGCTCGATTATGGGCGCAATCAATGTGATTGTAACCATAGTTAACATGCGTGCTCCTGGCATGACATGGATGAAGTTACCTTTGTTTGTATGGACTTGGTTAATTACGGCTTTCTTACTCATAGCTGTGATGCCAGTGCTCGCTGGTGCTGTCACCATGGTGTTAACAGATAAGTATTTCGGCACCAGCTTTTTTGATGCTGCAGGTGGCGGCGACCCTGTCATGTTCCAGCATATCTTCTGGTTCTTTGGTCACCCTGAAGTGTACATCATGATTTTACCGTCGTTCGGTATCATCTCAGCCATCATTCCAGCGTTCAGCCGTAAAAAGTTATTTGGTTATTCATCAATGGTATACGCAACGGCCAGTATTGCGATTCTGTCATTCTTAGTGTGGGCGCATCATATGTTCACCACAGGTATGCCAGTATTTGCTGAACTGTTCTTTATGTATTGCACCATGCTGATTGCGGTTCCTACGGGGGTAAAAGTCTTCAACTGGGTTGCCACTATGTGGCGAGGCTCGATGACTTTTGAAACGCCGATGCTGTTCGCCCTTGCCTTTATCATTCTGTTTACTATTGGTGGGTTTTCAGGATTAATGCTGGCCATTACCCCAGCAGATTTCCAGTATCACGATACTTACTTCGTTGTAGCACATTTCCACTATGTGTTAGTGACTGGAGCGGTATTCTCGATCATGGCGGCAGCTTATTATTGGCTACCTAAATGGACCGGGCATATGTACAGCGAAACCTTAGGGAAATGGCACTTTTGGTGTTCGGTTATTTCAGTTAACGTACTGTTCTTCCCGATGCACTTTTTAGGGTTGGCAGGTATGCCACGCCGTATTCCTGATTATGCGATTCAATTTGCTGACATTAATCAAATTGTATCTATTGGTGGGTTCGCCTTTGGCTTATCGCAGCTGATTTTCTTAGCCGTTGTTCTTAAGTGCATCAAAGGCGGAGAAAAAGCACCGGATAAACCATGGGAAGGCGCGGAAGGATTAGAGTGGACTATCGCAAGTCCTGCTCCTTATCATTCATTTACTACACCGCCAGAGGTGAAATGAGATGAATCAGCCAACCAAATCAAACCGTAAGCTACTCACCATGCTCATTCTTGGGGCTGTGGGCATGTTTGGTTTTGGTTTTGCGCTGGTGCCTTTGTACGATGTGCTGTGCGACACTTTAGGAATTAATGGAAAAACCCAAAGTACTGCCAGCACATACGAAGCTGTTATTGTTGATAAAAATCGCACTGTTACTATAGAGTTTGTTGCTCAAGTACAATCTGGTATGCCCTGGGAGTTTGCTCCTACGGTAAATCGTATTCAAGTTCACCCAGGTGAACTAACCCATACGAAATTTCATGCCAAAAACCTGTCAGCAAACGATACTGTTGGCCAGGCGATACCCTCGGTATCACCCGGTCAAGGTGCGGCTTATTTTAATAAAACCGAATGCTTTTGTTTTAATCAACAACCACTCGCGGCATCAGCCACTGCTGAACTCCCATTGATATTTTACGTGGATCCTGATTTACCAGAATCCATTAACACCCTGACTCTCTCTTATACCCTTTATGACATTACTGAAAAAGTCGGTAGTGGCTTAAAGCAAGGAGCAGCAAAATGACCACAAAGCATGAAGCCTATTATGTGCCTGCACAAAGTGCCTGGCCTATCATTGGTGCCATTGGCCTTTTCTTAATCGCCTTTGGCGCAGGCAACTACGTACAGCAATTATCAACAGAAGAAAGTTATGGCGGTTATATTCTTATTACCGGCATAGCTGTGATTTTATTTATGGTTTTCGGTTGGTTTAAAACCGTCATTGATGAATCTATGGCAGGTTTATACTCAGCCCAAATGGATCGTTCATTCAGACAGGGAATGAGTTGGTTTATTTTCTCGGAAATTATGTTTTTTGGCGCGTTTTTTGGCGCCTTATTCTACGCCAGAATGGTTGCCGTACCTTGGTTAGGGGGTGCTTCAAATAATGCCATGACCCATGAAGTTTTATGGCCAGCATTTGAAGCGATTTGGCCTTTAGTCACCACCCCAGATGGCACCAAAACAGAAGCTATGCCATGGACAGGGTTACCATTAATCAATACGATTTTACTGTTAACCTCGTCTGTCACACTGCATTTTGCCCATACCAGTTTAGAAAAAGCTAAACGCACACCATTAAAAATTTGGTTAACGCTAACCATTCTATTGGGTATCGCTTTCTTGGTGTTACAGGTAGAAGAATATAGCCATGCTTACCATGAAATGGGCTTAACGCTTGAGTCTGGGATCTACGGTAATACCTTCTTTCTGCTCACAGGCTTTCATGGCATGCATGTCACCTTGGGAACTGTGTTCTTAATTGTGTTGCTGTTGCGGGTATTAAAAGGCCACTTCACAACCGACAAGCATTTTGCTTTTCAGGCAGGCAGCTGGTATTGGCATTTTGTTGATGTCGTGTGGTTATGTTTATTTGTGTTCGTTTACGTACTGTAAACACACTGATTAATAAGGCCGTGGGTTAGGTTGAATAATACCTAATGCCATGGCCACCAGCAGTAAGATAACGACTAGGGCTGAAAACATCACTCTTCGACCTAAAAATGGACTCATAGATTGTTTGTTTTCACCTTTAACCATAATAAATAATGCTCGGGCTAAATTAAACATAATGAATACAAGCAGTAGCACTAAAACTAACTTAACTAACAATGGGGCTGTCACAGGCAATCCTCTTGCGGGTTTAGGTTGGGCCGCGTTTGTTTTTATTGCCATCACTGTGGCGGTGTTTAGCATTTTGGTCAAGCTAGGATTATGGCAACTGGAACGGGCAGAATTCAAAAGCTCATGGGATGAAACGTTAAGCGAGCGACAAAACCAAGCAGCAATGAATTTCGATTCGTTATTGCAAGTCATTACAGAGCACACATCGGCAGCTAATTCAGAACAACACACTTTAACAGGATATCGAATTGCCGTATCGGCATCGCCTGTATCGAAACAAATACTGCTACTCGATAATCAAATCTATCAGGGCCAGGTTGGCTATTTGGCTTATCAGGTATTTCAAGTGAATGCCTCGTCACCCAATTTACTCGTTGAGCTCGGTTTTGTGCCCGCTGCTAAAGACCGCCGAGTTTTACCCAATATCAGCGCGATTTCAGCGGGAAGATACAAGCTGATTGGACGGATTTATCAAAAACAGGCCAATCCATTAAGCGATCATTTAATGGCTGAAACAGGCAACCCAATACGCTTTCAAAACTTGGCTATAGATGAATTATCGCAGCTGCTGGGTTATTCATTATTACCTGTGGTGTTGCAACCAGATAACGTACCTGATTTAAGTTTGCCACAACCATGGCAACCCATTCCGTTATCAGCACAAAAACATCAAGGATATGCCTTACAGTGGTTCACTATGGCCGCGGTATTTTTAGGGTTAATGGCATGGCTGGCTCACAAAAAGTGGCAAGCAAACGCGCATTAAACATTTTACATTAACATTAACATTAAGCAGTAAGAAGAGGAGCTAGAATGAACTCCCAGCCCAAAAGAAGTAATAAAACACTCATAATATTGTTAGTCGTTTTCGTGCTACCCGTTGCCTTAGCCAAATTGGTATTAAGCTTAGATCTATACCATGGCGGTGCCACCAATAAAGGTGCATTGTTAAATACAGAGCTGACATACAGTGCGTTAAACATGGTGAACCCCAAGCCACATCTTTGGCAAATGTTGTACTTACTGCCTGAAAAATGTGACCAGCAATGTATGGATAGGTTGTATGTGATTAACCAGAGTCACATAGCATTAGGGCGAGACCGTGAGCGAGTCAGCCCAATTATCTTACTGCAAAATAACAGTGATCTAGACGCGCTTAAACAACTCCATATTCAATTTGAAACTGCCCAAAGCAATGAGCAAATAGCCGCGTTGTTAACTCAACAACAGATGATCATCATCGACCCTTTAGGCAATCTAGTGATGCAATATGAAGGTGTCGCTGGTCGAGAGGCTAGCATAGCTCAAGGCAAATCAATGATAGCCGATCTGCGTAAAATGCTTAAATTGTCGAGGGTTGGCTAATGCGCATTCCTCACCTAATCAAATTCACCCTAGTTTTCACCTTAATGGTGATTCTGATGGGGGCTTACACTCGCTTATCTGATGCGGGATTAGGCTGTCCGGATTGGCCAGGTTGCTATGGCCATTTAACTGTGCCGAACGAAAGTCATGAATTGGCCAAAGTGGAGGCTCACTTTCCTGAACATACGGTTGAGCCTGAAAAAGCCTGGCTAGAAATGATCCATCGTTATATCGCGGGTACCTTAGGCTTACTGGTTCTCGTCATTTTAATTCTATGCTTAAAGCAACATTCTGCTCCCAAAAAGTTACCTATATTGATCTCGGCACTCATCATTTTTCAAGCGGCCCTGGGTATGTGGACCGTCACCATGAAGCTGATGCCAATTGTGGTCATGTCGCACTTAATCGGTGGCTTCAGTTTATTTTCTTTATTATTGGTTCTGTATTTGCGCACCAAACCATTTAGGATCCCTGGCGGCGACCTATATGCCAGAAAGCTCGCCCCCATTGCAGCATTAGGGCTGGCAGTGTTAGTGATTCAAATCATATTAGGCGGCTGGACCTCATCAAACTACGCGGCATTAGCCTGCACAACTTTGCCGATCTGCGAAGGTAATTGGATAGATAACTTACGCTTTGCCGATGCTTTTTCGCCATTTCAAGGCAATCATCCCAGTTTTGAATTTGGCGTTTTAGATTATGCGACCCGAATGACAATTCATGTTAGTCATCGTATTTGGGGAGTGTTAACCGCCATCATTTTAGTGTGGTTTGCGATAAAACTATTAAAAGCACAATCAACCACAATGCGAAAAAGTGCCTACTTACTTATTTTATTAGTGATTGCACAAGTCGCACTTGGGATCAGCAATGTAGTAATGCACTTACCGTTAGGTATCGCAGTTTCTCATAATGGCGGTGCAGCATTACTGTTACTGACCATGGTATTTATTAACTACGCCCTATGGCGTAAAGCGTAATTAGAGGACATAACAATGACAAAACCGATCATCCTCAACGCCCCTCATGAGGCAGTAACATTTCAATGGCGAGCCTATTTTGAAATGACAAAACCCAAAGTCGTAGCGTTAATGCTGCTAACCGTTTTGGTTGGCATGTGTTTAGCGGTACCCGGCGTAGTGCCCCTTCAACCGCTAATTATAGGTATGGTTGGCATTGGGTTAATGGCTGGCGCTGCTGCCGCATTCAATCACCTAATAGACCGTCGCATTGATGGATTAATGGCCCGCACCTATAACCGCCCTTTGCCAAAAGGAAAAATATCAGGCACTAAAGCCGGTGTATTTGCGATCTCCATTGGGGTAATAGGCTTTGTCATGCTTTATGCATGGGTAAACCCACTGACGGCTTGGCTAACTTTTGCCAGTTTAATCGGTTACGCCTTGGTTTATACGGCTTATTTGAAACGCGCAACCTCACAAAATATCGTCATTGGCGGTTTAGCTGGCGCGATGCCGCCATTGTTAGGCTGGACTGCTGTCACTAACGAACTACATGGTCATGCCCTACTCTTGGTTATCATCATTTTCACTTGGACGCCGCCACACTTTTGGGCGCTGGCGATTCATCGTAGAAAAGAATACGCCAAAGTCGATATCCCCATGTTGCCCGTCACCCATGGTGTTGAATTTACTAAAACATGTATTTTGCTCTACACCATTTTGCTTGCCATCGCGTGTTTACTGCCAGTACTAGTCGGTATGTGTGGCCCGGTTTATCTGGTCGGCTCAACCTTACTCAGTTGTGGATTTATTTATAAGGCTTGGCAGCTTAAATACCATGACTATCAAGGTTTAGCGATGAATGTATTTAAGTTTTCTATTTATCATTTGATGGTGTTATTCATCGTGTTGTTGGTTGATCACTATTTGTGGGTTAACTAAATCGTGACGAAAAAGCATCTTTTAAAATGACATTAATGATAAAGGACGTGCTAAATGCGTAAGCACAGTATAGTTGTGGCACTGATGGCGGTGGCGATAAGCGGTACTGCCGCTTATCAATGGCTCACACCCTCAAATAACTCAGTAGCACCAATGCATCAATCACCCTACAAAAATGTAGAACTTGCCACTGGCTTTATTTACGACAATCCGAGAAAGCTGGCAACTTTTAGCCTAAGCGATCAGTACGGAAACCGTTTCACAAATAAACAGTTAGAAGGTAAGTGGAGTCTATTTTTTATTGGCTTCACCTCTTGCCCAGATGTCTGCCCCACCACACTGAATAAGTTGGCGGCGGCCTACCCAGAACTACAGCAAATATCTGCCGATATACAGGTAGTATTTGTGTCAGCAGATCCCCAACGCGACACCCAAGCTAAACGCCTCGACTACATCAACTTTTTTAACCGTGATTTTAAAGCTATCACCGCAGAACACAGCCAGTTATTCCCCTTCAGCCGTGATCTAGGCTTTGTTTATGCTATGGTGGGTGAAGGTGATAATTACCAAATTGATCACAGTGCATCCTATGTGTTGGTTTCGCCCCAAGGAGAAAAAACCGCCGTGTTTAAGGCAAAACCTAAACCCGGTTTACCACCTCAAATACTCAATGATGAGTTAATAGCTGATTTTAAAAAGATTGTTAATAATGCATAAGCCGATTTAACATCGGTTTACATTAAGCGATTTGATCAGTAACGTGTTATCTAAGGCCTGTTGACGTTTCAAGGTTATTTGCTCAAGTTGTGACCTATTTGCACAAGGCAGAAACTTTGTGGTCTAGATATTCAACATAGCAAGTCGATAACACTGTAAAAATGACCATCAAACCTAGCCCGAAGGGTTCGAGTTATTTTTATGTGGGCCCGGCTCTGACCTTAGTGATTAATAATCTCTGTAAAACCATGATTAATATTGCTCAAATAGTAATAAAGGCTATATTTTAATAAGTTGCTGTTAACGGCTGGAATACTGCATGACTGAAACCACTCTAGATTTAGGCACGGCGATTACAATTCGTAATATACAGCCCATATACTCTCAGCTTGCGAATCATTTACAGCAAACCACACCTTTTATTATTGATGCTAGCAAACTGACCAAAGTTGATACTGCAGGGGCGCAGTTACTCTTGTTTCTGCATCAAACCAGTATCAAGCGGTCAATTAATATTACATGGCTTCCCGCCGATAAAGAGATAAGCAAGCAATTAGCATTACTCGCTATTACAATACCACCGCTGATTAGCTCAGTTTAAAGGACAGTTTTAATGAAAAAAATTCTGGCAGTGGACGATTCCACCTCCATGCGACAGATGGTCAGCTTTACCTTGCAAACAGCAGGTTATGAAGTGCATGTGGCAGCTGATGGCAGTGAAGCGTTGGCACTCGCTAAACAAAACCAGTTTGATCTGGTGATCTCTGACATCAATATGCCAGTGATGGATGGCATTACACTCATACAAGAATTACGAGCCCTTGAGCAATACCGCTTTACACCATTATTAATGCTGACCACTGAATCTAGCCCAGAAAAAAAACAACAAGGGCGTGCAGCAGGAGCCACTGGCTGGATAGTCAAACCTTTTAATCCGGAACAACTATTGGCAACCGCTGCCAAAGTACTCCGTTTTTAGCGATAAGCAGAGCATAAATGGATATCGATCTTAGTCAATTTAGCCAAGTTTTTTTTGAAGAAAGCTTAGAAGGACTCTCTAAAATGGAGTCTGAGCTATTGGCAATTGATATTGATAATTTTGATCAAGAAAGTATTAATACCATTTTTCGCGCCGCCCACTCAATCAAGGGAGGCAGTGCAACCTTTGGTTTTACCGAAGTGGCTAATTTTACACATTTGCTCGAAACCTTGTTAGACGAGATCCGTGAACAAATTAGGCCGATGCAACCACAGCACGTTGAAATGCTCCTGGCATCTGTGGATGTTATCCGCAATATGATTGATGCCTTAATGAAGGATCAAGCCTTTAATGATCCCGCATTAGCGCCGTTAATGAAGCAGTTCGAACAAGCTCTCGCTCAGCCGTCAAATGACAATATCGCCACCGATAACTCTGCTGCCAATAAAGTACAATCTCCTAACGATATATCGATGTCAGAAACCACACCGCCAGATACAGGCTTGGACCCCAATTTAGCCCTGTGGCAAATCGACTTTAGCGCTGGCGAAGATATTTTACGCTGCGGCAACGATCCCATTTACATGTTCACTGAGCTTGCAGAGCTCGGGCAGCTAAAAGTCACATTAAAAGATGTCGCTTACCCAGATGTAGACGAATACGAAGCTGAAGTGTGTTATTTGCAGTGGAGATTATTACTGCTTACTGACACATCACTGTCGCGCATTAAAGAAGTATTCGAATGGGTAGAAAGTGAATGTGACATTCAATTTACACAACTTGAACGAAACGCCGAAACCGATGCCCAGTTTATTTCGCCATTTGATGCCAAAGCCCTGAAAGAGGCAAATAAACATGCCAGTGAAGAAACATTCGTTCATAAAGACGCACCGACACCAAACCTAACTGAGTCCCAATCAGCCCTTGAGCCATTCAACAGTTTTGATATGTCGAGTGCCTTGGCTGAAGCTTTTGAACAACAAAATCAGCCAAGCCCTCAAGCATTCCCCATTGAGCAAATAGAAACAAAAACTGCAGATGAACAGGCTGATCAAATCAAGCAAGTTGAGACAAACCAGACCTTAACAAGTAATACCACCGCAGTATCGACAGCCAGTGAACAGCCCAATACATCGGTCGTTGCCAGGCCGACATCACGCTCGACCGATATCAATCAAAGTTCCATACGGGTCAACATAGAAAAAGTAGATCAGTTAATCAATATGGTTGGGGAGTTAGTCATTACCCAAGCCATGCTAGGTCAAATTGGCCAACAGGAAACGATCAACCAAGAAACCCTTATTACACTGAGATTAGGGTTAGAACAACTTGCATCTCACACCCGTGAACTGCAAGAAAACGTGATGCAAATTAGAATGATGCCCATATCATTTGCCTTCAATCGCTTCCCAAGGCTGGTACATGACATTAGTTTACAGCTGGGTAAAAAAGTTGACTTAGTACTCAGCGGCGAAGAAACCGAACTTGATAAAACTGTGATGGAAAAAATCGTTGATCCGCTGGTGCACCTCGTTCGCAATTCATTGGATCACGGCATAGAAGTGCCCGAACAAAGGCGCACACTGGGCAAGCCTGAATCAGGCACAATCAAACTGAATGCATTTCACCGTGGCGGCAATATTATCATTGAGATCATCGATGATGGCGCAGGTTTGAATACAGATAAAATTCTCAGTATCGCGCGTAAAAAAGGCTTGGTTGCAGACAACGAACACCTGAACACCGAAGAGATCCACCAGCTAATATTTAAACCCGGATTTTCAACTGCGGATAATGTATCAGGCCTGTCAGGACGTGGCGTTGGCATGGATGTAGTGAAGCGAAATATTACTGAGCTCAATGGCGATATCAACTTAAGTTCAACGCCGGGAAAAGGTAGTCATATGACAATTCGCCTACCATTAACCCTTGCCATTTTAGATGGTCAATTAGTCCGAGTAGGCGACCATGTGTATGTTGTGCCATTGATGTCGATTCATGAGTCATTACAGGTATCTGAACGTCAGATAAATGATTTAGGTAAAGACCAGCAAGGTCATCGCCAAGAGGTCATCCACCTGCGCGAAGAATTTATTCCTATCGTTAAAGTATTTGAACAATTTAACCATCAAGCAGATGCCAAAAATATTGAAAAAGGCATAGTAATGATTGTTGATTGCAATAACAAAAAAGTTGGCCTGTTGGTTGATGAGTTACTGTCGCAACAACAAGTGGTGATTAAAAACTTAGAGGTTAACTACACCAAAACACCCGGTATATCGGGGGCAACCATACTGGGTAATGGTGAAGTGGCACTGATTATAGATGTTATCAGCCTCACACATCTTTCTGGCATTGGCCATCATAAAGAACATGCGGCATAAAGGAGCGAATTAACGTGGATGTTTCGCATCAGCAATCGCAAGCAACCCAGGGTGATGTTAATCAACAATACTTAACATTCATAATGGGACCAGAAGAATACGGAGTAGAAATACTCTCAGTACAGGAAATTCGCGGTTGGCAAAAAACCACCGCTATTCCCAATGCTCCTGAATATGTAAAAGGGGTGATTAATTTACGTGGCAACGTGGTACCCATCATAGATTTACGCCAACGTTTTGGGCTAAACGAACTCAGCTATGGCCCAACAACCGTGGTGATAGTGGTTAAAGTTAAACTTGAAAAAAACAGTAAAATTATTGGTATTGTTGTTGATGCGGTATCTGATGTGATTATTGTTGATGATAAAAACCTAAGACCTACACCTGATTTTGGGCTCGACACTGACGTTAGATTTATCAAAGGACTCACCAGTCTCAGTGACAAAATGGTGATTATTTTAGATGTGCATAAACTCCTAGGAAATGAGGTTTTACCCAGTGCACAGCAATTGTCTAGCATCATAGAGCAACTCGAAATACCCACAGTTTAAAGCACATTTGGCCCATATAAGAATAAGTAAACAGAGGACGTAAAACATGCAAGTAAATCAACCAACGCCAACCAGTGGCCTCCATCCTCTTGCATACGGGGCACCGATACTTTGCGCACTCGCATTAGCGGGAGATCTTGCTGGGCTTGATACGCTATGGGTTAGCGTATTACTGCTGTTAACCTTGTTGAGTACATTATTAGCCATATTCAAACTACAGCAGATGAATCAACGTCTTATTAAAGCAACCCAGGATATTGCCAGCAGCTATGACACAGATCATACCGTTAATTTAGGTGAGTTTGAGGCATCACATTGGCCGCAACTTCAGTCAGCACTCAATCAATGGCATCAAGATACCATCAACAGCCGCTTTTACATGCAAGCTTTAGATGCTTGTCAGGGTAATATCATGGTGGCAGACGAGCATTACGACATCGTTTATCGCAACGAATCGCTGTACAAAATGTTTAAGTCAAACGAGCTAGTATTGCAAAAAAGCCTCACTCGTTTATCGGTAGATAAACTCGTAGGTTCAAATATGGATATCTTCCATCAGCATCCCGAGCATCAACGTAAATTGATGGATAAGCTGACCACCCCTTATTGCACCAGATTTGTGATTGAAGGGTTATCTTTTAGATTAACCGCCACGCCTTTATTTAAAGATGATCAACGTATAGGTACGGTTGTCGAATGGCTAGACATGACAGAGCAAGTGGCTAAAACTCAAAAAGAACATATGCTCGCCGCTGAAAATACCCGCTTAAAGCAGGCATTAGACTGTGTCAGCGCTTGCACCATGGTCGCCGATAATGACAATCGTATTATTTACACTAACGATGCGCTACAAACCATGTTTGAAAATGCTGAAGAAGACGTCAGAACAGGCTTACCTAATTTTAATGCCAAACAACTTGTCGGAGAGCACATTGATGTTTTCCACAAAAATCCAGCCCATCAGCATAATGTGATTGCAGCATTAAAAACAACACACAGAGCCGAGTTTGCAGTGGGTAGCAGAGTATTCAAGTTTACTGCCAATCCTATTCAGGACAGTTTAGATAATCGGATTGGTACTGTGGTTGAGTGGGAAGACCGCACATCGGAAGTCATGATAGAAAAAGAGCTTAACCAACTACTTGCTGCGGCAAATGGAGGCGATTTAAGCCAGCGATTAAGCTTAGAAGGTAAAGCCGGATTCTTCCTGTCATTATCTAAAGGCCTAAACCAATTGTTAACGGTATCAGATAACATTTTATCTGATGTTGTAAAACTTTTTGATGCTTTAGCCAGAGGTGATTTAAGTCGTCAACTTGACGGAACCTATTCAGGACAATTCAACAAGCTACAGCAAGATGCCAACACCACTGTTGAACGCCTGACTGAGGTGCTGAGTGAAATTAGTGATGCCGCCAATACGGTCACATCCAGTGCTGAAGAAATTACCCAAGGTAATATTGACTTAAGCCAACGCACCGAAGAGCAAGCGGCATCATTAGAAGAAACCGCTGCCAGCATGGAACAAATGACTGCCACTGTTAAACAAAGTGAAAGCAACGCCTTAATTGCCAATAACCTTGCCATTGAAGCAAATCAAAAAGCAGAACAAGGTGGTAATGTAGTTAAACAAGCCGTAGTGGCTATGGATGCCATTACTGAGTCAAGTAAACGCATCGCTGACATTATTACTGTGATTGATGAAATTGCTTTCCAAACAAATCTTTTAGCACTAAACGCAGCAGTAGAAGCTGCAAGAGCAGGCGAGCAAGGCCGAGGTTTTGCTGTGGTTGCTGGGGAAGTGCGTAATTTGGCTCAACGCAGTGCTGGTGCAGCAAAAGAAATCAAAGAGCTGATCAGAGACAGCGTGAATAAAGTGACCGACGGTACTCAACTGGTTAATCAGTCAGGTGATACGCTCAAAGACATTATGCTTTCAGTAAGTAAAGTGGCTGAAATGATTGCCCATATTTCGATTGCGGCAGAAGAACAATCTTCCGGTATTTTTGAAGTGAACAAGTCTATTTCTCAAATGGATCAGATGACGCAACAAAATGCCGCCTTAGTTGAAGAAATCGCCGCAGCGGGTGACACCATGACAGAACAAGCTCGACAAATGAAACGTAAACTCAGCTTTTTCAATACGGGCAACGCCTTCATGGCCTCTGACACCAAAAACGAGCAAAAAGCAAAAATAAAACATATGGCAATTCAAGTAAGTAACGAAGATTGGCAAGAGTTTTAACAAATTAAATGAGCAACATGATTAACCTCAGGCTTGGTTCTTGAGGTTAATTTTTGTTAAACAGCACATTTAACCTGCTTAAGGGATAATAACTGTGGATAAGTGGCAGCAACAAGAATTCCCGATGACCTTAGCGGACTTCGACTTTTTACGCAATCTAGCCTATTCACACACAGGCATTGTGCTGCCAGAACGCAAAAAACAGATGGTGTATTCAAGGTTGTCTCGACGTTTACGCACCTTGAGTTTCAAAACCTTTAGCCAATATTGCCGTTACTTAGAAACGAATACCCAGGAATTGCCCGAGTTTATTAATGCGCTCACCACAAATTTAACGGCTTTCTTCAGAGAGAAGCATCATTTTGTGCATTTAGATAAACAAATCTGCCCACAATGGCTGGCCAATAAGCAAAAAAGAATTCGTATTTGGTCAGCAGCATGCTCTACTGGGGAAGAAGCTTACAGCATCGCAATGACACTGTATGGCCGAATTGATTTAAACCTATTTGACTTAAAAATTTTAGCGACGGATTTAAACACTCAAGTACTTGAAACCGCAAAAAAAGGAATATATTCAGCCGAAGTATTGCCCACAATACCAGCGAATTTCTCGTCAAAATACACCAAGCCCCTACCTAAAACTGAACACTTTTCAATCAAACAACGTATAAAGGATCTAGTACACTTTAAACAGTTAAACCTACTGCAACCTTGGCCAATGAATGGCCCTTTTGATGTGATTTTTTGTCGCAACGTGTTTATTTATTTTGATAGCGAGACAAAGAAAAGAATCATAAAAAAATTCAGAACATTATTAAGTGATGGTGGTTATTTAATTATTGGCCACTCTGAAAGTATCAATGATTTTGCAGCTGATTTTGAATTTGTTGGCCAAACTATTTACCGTGCTAAGCAACGAAGCGCACCATTTTTATCATCACATCTACAACAATTACAGGGGGCTGAATGATTAAAGTACTTGTCATCGATGATTCAGCCTTTATGCGTCAATTGTTGACTCATATGTTAGACGCCGACGACAATATTATTGTCGTTGGACAAGCCGAAGATCCTTACGAGGCGCGCGAGTTAATCAAAAAACTCTCTCCAGATGTGCTGACCCTTGATGTTGAAATGCCCAAAATGGATGGTTTAGCATTTTTACGCAACTTGATGCGATTAAGACCTATGCCCGTTGTTATGGTCTCGTCATTAACCCAAAAGGGCGCAGATGTTACCTTAGAAGCCCTATCATTAGGTGCCATTGATTACGTTGCTAAGCCTAAAAACAATCATCAAAATAGCCTATCCTTGTTTCAAAACAACTTGGTATACAAAGTATTAGCCGCTGGTCAAATCAGTTTTGAGGCACCACCTCCTATTCGTCATATTCAGTTACCCCCAACTGACATTAACAACAAATTTAAAAACCGTTTGATTGCTATAGGTGCGTCAACGGGGGGAATTGAAGCCATTCAAACCTTACTAACCCCTCTACCAGCTAACTTTCCTCCAATAGTGATTACTCAACACATACCGCCCGTTTTTAGCACTTCGTTTGCCGCAAGACTGAATAAAAATTGCGGCCTCAATGTAATGGAGGCCCAGGGTGGAGAAAAGCTACTGGCGGGTCACGTTTATATCGCCCCTGGTGATAAGCACTTAATCATCATTCGTGACGGTGCTCATTTAAAAACCAAGTTGCTAAATAGCGATCCGGTTAATCGCCATAAACCCTCAGTTGATGTACTGTTTAACAGTGTGGCTGAAAATGCCGCTAAAACTTCAATTGGCATATTATTAACAGGTATGGGTAATGATGGCAGCCAAGGTTTATTAACGATGCGGCAAAACGGGGCTTATACCATAGCTCAAGATCAAGCGTCATCGGTGGTATGGGGTATGCCTGGTGCCGCTGTCGGTATCAATGCCGCAAATGAAGTATTACCCCTTGACGATATGAGTAGTAAATTACTCACATTACTGACAATCAATTAACGTCGTCTTGGCAAATGATGGCATTAAGCCAATCCATGAATTAGGGGCAATATCGCCTCCTTAATAATAAAACCATCTAAAATACAGTACCTTTTATATGTCCTTATTGCGCGCTCTCTCCAATGGCGATAAAAACCGTCAGTTAATGGCATTAGCCATTCCAATGATTTTATCCAACATCACCATTCCACTGCTGGGACTAATCGATACCGCGGTCATCGGCCACCTTGGTGAGGCATATTATTTAGGCGGGGTCGCTCTAGGTAGCACCATAATAACTTTAATAGTCTGGCTACTGGGATTTTTACGTATGTCGACCACAGGTTTAGTTGCTCAAGCCTATGGAGCACAAGACAATCACACCCAACAACAATTATTGGTTCAAGGTATCGGTTTAGCACTTTTACTCGCTATTGGCGCACTAGCCTTACAACAACCCATACTGTCATTGGCACTAAACTTAACTGAGGCCAGCGCCCAAGTGCAGCATTATTGTCGTCAATATGTTGAAATTCGTATTTGGTCATTACCTTTTGCCCTAACCAACCTTGTGTTACTTGGCTGGCTGCTGGGCAGACAACAGCCCAAAGCCGCTATGTGGCAACTCATTATTGCTAATATCGTCAACATTGTTTTGGATGTGATATTTGTCATCGGTTTTCAATGGGATGTGCAGGGGGCGGCACTTGCATCCGTTATTGCAGACATCTGCGCCTTCACTGTTGCCGCTTTGATGGTGACACGCCAGCTTAAACAACAACGCCATTTTGCTTGGTCGCAATTGCTACAACACTTTAAGCTTAGCGGATTATCACGCCTACTCACTCTTAATCGTGACATATTCATTCGCAGCTTATGCTTACAAGCGGCATTCAGCTTTATGGCTTTTTACGGTGCTGGATTAGGGGATACCACCCTAGCGGCCAATGCCGTATTACTTAATTTATTGATGCTAATTTCATATGCACTTGATGGGATAGCTTACTATGCTGAGGCCGAAGTAGGCCGAGCCGTTGGCCAAGGTAACCCCACGTTGTTATTTGAATCTGTCAGTCTAGCGTTTGCTTGGTCGGCGATTATCGCCCTCATATTTAGCGGTAGCTTTTGGCTATTTGGCAATCAAATAATACATTTACTGACTAATATCCCCAGCGTACAACAAACCGCAAACACCTACTTATTTTGGCTAATTGCCATGCCTATTTTAGCCTTTGGTTGCTACTTATTTGATGGGGTTTATATTGGCGCTGCACAAGGCCAGGTAATGCGTAACAGCATGATATTGGCAACGTTTGGGGTGTATTTTCCACTTTGGTGGAGTTTGCAGACATTTGAAAATCATGCCCTATGGGGAGCGTTATGTGCCTTTATGTTATTTCGTAGTTTGAGCTTGGGGTGGCACTACCATTTCAGGTTAAAAAAGCTTATCTAAACAGGAGGTCAAGTAGAGGCTAAACCAAAAAAATACAATAAAAATGTCGAGTTTGTTGAGCTGGAAGATGGCGACCATTACTTGAGTGACAACGCCGATAGATTAAAAACCTTCTATACCATAGACGCATTCTTGAAAAAGCATCTCCCCGTGCAGTAACCCGCTGCGATGACACATTTATCAATGCTCATATCACCTGTTATGATATGGGCATTGTTTACTAAATGAAGAGATACCATGACAGCACCTACTCTTGCAGAATTACTGATCAATGACATTGAAATCGGCCAAGGTAAAGCCGCCGAAAAAGGCGCGTTAATTACCTGTAAATACACTGGCACCCTAGCCGATGGCTCGGTTTTCGATAGCGCTGAAGCATTTCAAGTGGTGATCTCCGCAAAACGGGTTATTCAAGGTTGGTATCAAGGCATTATTGGTGATAACCCGATGAAGGTCGGCGGTAAGCGTCAACTGTCAGTGCCTGCAAGTCTTGGTTACGGCGAACGTCAAATTGGCGATAAAATCCCACCCCATTCTGATTTGTTTTTCGACATCGAATTGCTTGAAGTATTAACCCGTGATGATTAAGTCGCACCCATAATGACATCGCCCTTCTCTCCTCAACAATGGCTACAAATAAGCCTGCAACAGCAAGGTTTATTGCAACCTTCAAGCGCAGTTGCTGAGGTCATTCAGCAACTCAGTTATATTCAAATTGATTCCATCAATGTGGTCGAACGGGCGCATCACCATGTTTTACACTCCCGCCTAGCCGACTATTCACCCAGCCAACTTGATAGCGCCATGAGCAGTCAAAGCATTTTTGAATACTGGTCGCATGCCGCCGCATATCTACCCATAGAGGATTATCGATTTAGCTTATACCGCAAGCAACAACTGCAACAGGGCGATAAACATTGGTTTGAGCCTGAGCATAAAGTCATGCGTGAAGTGAAAGCCCGTATCGCAGCGGAAGGCCCATTAAAAGCCAATCAATTTCAACATGATGAAAATCATAAAGCTGGCACCTGGTGGGATTGGAAACCAGCTAAAAAAGCCCTTGAGCAGTTATTTATGCAAGGCGATCTCATGGTCGTTAGGCGGGAGAAATTTCAAAAAGTTTACGACTTAACCGAGCGGGTATTACCCAGTCATATTGATACTCGCCCGCCAAGCGATAACGAGTTTGCCAGCCACTTAATTCTGCGCTATTTATCAGCCCATGGTTTTGGTAATTTGCAGCAAATCCAATACTTACGCAAAGGCATTAAACCTTTGCTCAGCAAAACATTGGCACACATGTGCGAGCGCGGGGAAATATCGCACTTTACAGAATCAAACCAAGATTATTACTCTGTGACAAACTTATCCTTACCTGCTGAAATCCCAAATAAAGTCTGGCTGCTAAACCCGTTTGATAACCTCGTCATCCAACGCCAAAAGCTAAAGCAATGGTTCGGGTTTGATTATCAAATCGAAGTCTACGTGCCTGAAGCCAAACGCCAATACGGTTATTACTCACTCCCCATATTATGGCGCGACCGTTTTATCGGCCGAGTCGATGTCAAAGCCGATAGAAAACAACAATGCTTGTTACTGCAAAACCTACACATTGAAGAGTATGCTTTTAACACCCAATTACATGGTGTAAACGCTGATATTAGTGAATTCATCCCTGCATTTATCGCAGCAATAAAACATTATTGTGCATTCAATTACTGCCAACGTTGGCAACTAATACGGTGTAATGATAAAACCATGAGCCAAATGCTACCCATCAAATAAGGCAGATAGACGCATTAATTACATCATCAATCTCACTTATCACCTGGATAACACTTTAATCTGCGATTTCGGTATAATCATCACCCGACTCAAAAGACACTATGCGATAGCAAGTTAATGACATCTAAGCTGACTGACTTCACTAAATCATCCTCAACTATGTCGACATCGTCCGTAGTAAATAAACTGCCCCATAAAATATTTATTATCGGTTTGCCACGCACGGGCACAACGAGTGTGAGTGTGGCCTTGCTTGAACATGGTTTAAGTGTGGCGCACCAAGCGTTTACTAAGCAGGCGTTTATGTTGGCAGATGCGGTGTCAGATGCGCCGTGTTTTAGCGATTATCAGCAATTAGATAAGTTGTTTCCTACTGCTAGGTTTGTGTATTTAGACAGGCCGTTAGATAAGTGGATCCCGTCGATGCAAATGTTACTCGGGCGCATGTTAGTGCATTTAGATAAAGATGCTGGCCGCTTTCACCCGATAATGAAACGCAGCTTTGAGCACTGCTTTAAAATATCGGATGTTGCTGAACCTGCCGATGCGGCTCATTTACGTGAATGCTACCTAACCCACCAGCAACAGGTGGTAGCGTATTTTGATGGTCGAGATGATTTTTTATCACTCGATATTAGTCAAACGGGTGGCTTAACTCAGTTACTGGAGTTTGTCGGTATAGAAACGCCATTATACCCAGCTAAGCGGCTTGATTTTCCGCGACTTAACATGGGCCGTAATGTGGCAAGTTGGGATGAATATAAGCATTCAAATAAAATTAGCGCCAATGCTTCAGGGCCTGAAAGAAGGCGGTTTTTTAGCTACTCACTTTAATATTGAATCCAGCGGCTAAAGTCTATTAGACACCCATTTAAGTTGCTTACTCGCCTTGCACATCTGATCCCGATTTCTTTTTGGTTACCGTTAACCAGTCTAAACTGACGCCCGATATGGCACTAAAGCCCCTGATACGGAAAATAAGCTGTAAAAACTGCGGACGTGGCCTCACTTTGGGTTCAACAGAGCGAGGAATAAACCACAATGTCACTAGGGTGCGCATGATACTTGAAACAATAAACACCACAAATATTGGGCTGCTTAACCAAGTGTTTAAACCGGTAAAAGCTAAAAAACTGCCTGCATAAGAAGCAATAACCCCGCCCACCATTGCCCCCATAAAAACAAATGCGGCACTTAAGGCTGCCTGTAAAGCGGCATAGGTGGCAAAGTCGCTTCTAAAAGGGCGAATATCATATAAATAATTGGCTGTACTTAGCGTAAAACCACTCCATGCAAAACCCGATAACACCTGTAATGCGATGATGTAGGTGTAGCTATCAGAAAATATCCACAATATCGGTAAACTGGGTATTAAACTGCTCGTGATCAGCATCACAATGCGATTACCGTAAATATCGCTAAAACGTCCCCAAAAACGTAAGGTGATAAATTGGGTAATAATTGATGCAACGCTGGCCATCACAAATTCGATATAGGTAAACTGTAAATCTTCCAGCATATATACAGCAAAAAATGGCGCGGATATTGCCACCATGCATTGCATTCCAGCGACAAACAAACTGTATTGTTTAAAGGTGTTATCTGCCCATGCCTGTTTGAAGTTAGATAAAGTTTGTGAAAAATAACCACTCACTTTAGTTGGACACGGCTCTGGATCATGCATTTGCCATAACAACCATGCTGAAGTTAATCGGCCCATAAATGCAATTGAAAACAGTAAACTAAACCCAAGCCAGGTCATCTCAATACTGTCGGTTAAACTCAGTATCCCGCCACCAGCAAAAAACACACTCAATGAAGCTGCCATCGTTAAGCGAGTGCGCGCAGCAAAGAAAGCCCCTCGTCTTTTATCTGGCACGATAGCTCCCATCCATGCACGCCAATGCGGTTGAATCAAATTCATAAAGCCATGATATAACGCCGCAAGACCAATAAAGATCCACACCGCATTATCAGGGCGAATAGCAGCAACGCCAGCCATTGCAAATACCACAAGCGCCTGTAGCACAGCGGCAGCAACAATAAAGTATTTACGTGAAAAGTGACTCACTAACCAAACCGATAATAATTGCGATACGGCACCAAATAGCTGGGGTAATCCGGTCACTAAGCCCATCTGCCCCATGGTTGCGCCGAGAAAAATAGCATAAGCATTAAAAAAGTTATCACTGGTAGCTGTCATGGTTGAAGAGGCAACCGCTTCCTGTTGCGAACGCTTTAAGGTGCATCTTAGCCACGACAATCTGTCGCGTCGGCTAGAACAAGGTGAAGGGGTGTCACGTTGGGCTGCGTTCATGGTTTGATCAATATCTTATTAGCTGATGAATATAATGATTACTGATTTATGCAGTAGATTATGGCTGATTAAGTGGCCGCCTACCATTCAACACCATAACAAAATATTCGCCGAAAATGCAGGGTAAATGAACATAAACCTTTACCCATAAAATCGCCAATTAGCTAGCGGCAATACCCAAGGTCTGCTCAATGGCTTTAACCCCATCAGCCACTTCCTGCGCAATTTGATGACTTTGTTCTGTCGCTGTTTGCGCATGGCCTTTTAAGGTGTTCATTGCAGCAGCAAACTCATCTAAATAGCTCACCTGCTGTATAGCATAACCCGAGCCTTGTTTGGCTGTATCGACCATTTCGCTTGCTTGCTGTTGAACCGTTTGTGCCACATCAAGCAAGCGATTTACTCGCTGCTGCTGGCTTTGCGTTGCTTGTCCGATCCCTTTCACACTGTCCGTTAAACTGCTGTTTGATAGGCTTAACTGATTTAAAATACTCATAATGTCTTTCAAAGAAGATTGAGTACGATGGGACAAATTACGCACCTCATCGGCCACCACGGCAAAACCGCGGCCTTGCTCACCTGCTCGTGCAGCTTCAATGGCGGCATTTAAAGCCAGTAAATTGGTTTGCTCAGCAATATTACCTATCACATCGACAATTTGGGTAACGCTGGTGACCGCGGTAGATAACTCTGCTAACGATGCTTGGCAATGATCAACGGCATGTTGTGATTCCTGGGTCGCTTTGAGTACTTCCACCGCTTGCTGCTGACTGTCTTGCATCTGCTGCATAGTGATGGCTGAGCTATGCTCCACTGTCATGGAGGAATGTTTTACTTCATCGGCAAGCGATTTAATTTGATTGGTTTGGGTTTGAGCTACATTAACCACGGTTTGCGTTTGCTCTGTGTTAGCAGCAATGCACTTTATCCGTTCAATCAGTAAACCTAATGATTGCGATACCGCGGTAACTTGCTGGCGTTGCTGCTGATCTTCTTGCTCAAACCGTAAAAGCAGCTGATTAAAATGACCTGCTATTTGACCCGTTTCATTACGGCTGGAAATCACTAGCGGCTCACGACTGTTTGAGTCACTTAATTGCATGAATGCGTTATTTAATCGGGTTAATGGCATAACAACACTGTGTTGTTGCAGCCATAAATAGCCAATGGCAAATAGGCTTATTATGGTCACCATGGCGTACTGAATGCTTTGTAGCCAGTGCTTTAATTGCACATCAAATTTGGCCTGAATATTACCCAAAGAAAACAACTTTGATTCGACTTGCAAAGTGTCGGCGCTCAGCTGCTCTTGTACCGCCAAGTTATCGGTAAGCATTTGATAAGTAGTAGCGATTTCTTTTTCATAACGCGAGCTTAAGCTCAATAATTCATCTCGATAAAACTCGCCCACTTCAACTTGCTCGGCCTCATCCTCCCCCAAGGCAAACTCATCTACTTCTTGCTGCTGATAAATGCCAATTAAGGGTAATTGACTAAGCTGATTATGCCACAGGCCAAGCTCAGTAATACTGGCTTTTAAACCAACTTCAAGCCGATTGTCTTTGCCAATTAAATACCCGTCAGAAAGCTGTGAAAGCCGATATACGATTAATGGTAAAGTACGAGTAATAGATAAATACTGTTGCGCTAATGGGGCGTTTTTTAGCGCGCCTTGTTCGGCATAATCGGCTAAACGTTTATTGTTATCTAACATTTCTGATTCAGCATGGGCTAATAATTGCCGAGGGTTTCCCGCTAACTTTCCTGCTGCACGGTAACGATTATCGAGGTTATAAATAAATTCATTTAGAAATTGTACCGCGGCAGCTATTTCAGTTTGCGCGCTAGGTAAATTCAGCTGATTAATACGCTGAGCTATCTCAGTCAGTTGCTGGCGAGCCTGACTAATGTATTGACTATTACCCGAGTGTAAATAAGCGCTGATATCGGGGCGGACAGTTTGTAAAAATACCTGTTGAATATCCAGCAACTCTTTAGCTTGAATGTCAATTTCGGTGCGTTTGTCACTGCTCCACAATACTGCGGTAGCCAGCAATCCCGCTAATAACAATAAAATGGCCGATGCGGTTAATGAAAGCGTCGAAATTTTCATGGCAGGGTTCTAATAGAGAAAAATTATTTACCCCATAATATGAAGATGTTATGACAAAAAGATGACAATTAACTCAACAGAGTTACCCTAGGGACATCACAAAATGAAAACGCCCTGTTGGTGTCCACCAGCAGGGCGTTTTGATAAGTGATGTGATATTTACGCTTTTTTAGCGGCGATGGCAGCTTTCACTTGATTCAAGGCGGTGCCCCCCAAAACATCACGTTTTTCTAAACATGCTTCAATCGTTAAGTTAGGGTAAACATCGTCGCTGATCACCTTAGCAAACTGCTGTAATTGCGCTACGGTTAACTCTTCAATCGGCTTTTGCTCGCCAATCGCAAACACGACCACTTCTCCGACAACATGATGCGCTTCACGGAACGGCATGCCTTTCGCGACTAAGTAATCCGCTAATTCGGTCGCATTGGCATAACCTTGTTGCGCCGCAAGTAAAGCTTGGGGACGATTCACTTTTAAGCCTGACAATACTAATGCGGCCATGTCTAAACAAATTGCCCAGCTATCAACCACATCAAACAAGCCTTCTTTGTCTTCTTGCATGTCTTTGTTGTATGCCAGCGGTAAGGCTTTCATCGTGGTTAAAATCCCCACTAAGCTGCCATATACGCGACCGGTTTTGCCGCGGATTAACTCTAATGCATCAGGGTTTTTCTTTTGCGGCATTAAAGATGAGCCAGAGGTCACTTCATCAGCTAATGAGATGAAATTAGCTTCGCCTGAGTTGAAGAAAATTAAATCTTCAGCCATACGGCTTAAGTGCATCATGCTGATTGACGCTGCGCTACATAATTCAACCACATGATCCCGGTCTGAAACGGTATCTAAACTGTTAAGCGTTGGGCGAGCAAAGTTAAGCGCCGCAGCAAGTGCATGACGATCAATCGGGTAAGCCGTACCCGCTAATGCCCCTGAACCTAATGGACACGAATCCGCACGCTTAAGTGCATCTTGTAAACGGCTAATGTCACGCTCAAACATTTCAACATAGGCCATTGCCCAGTGACCAAAAGTCACCGGTTGCGCACGTTGTAAATGGGTATAACCCGGCATAACTGCGTCCACTTCACGCTCAGCAAGGGCTATCAGTTCAGCATGTAAAGTGCCTAACCGCGCAAGTAAGGCTGCGCCTTCTTTTTTACACCATAATTTTAAGTCGGTGGCGACCTGATCATTACGAGAACGACCGGTATGAAGTTTTTTGCCTAAATCGCCCACTTTAGCAATCAGTTTTTGTTCTACAAAACTGTGAATATCTTCTGCGCCGTTACCGATAATGGCTTGGGGATCATCACCCACTTCGAGGAGTAATTCATTTAACGCCGCTTTTAAGCTGGTGCACTCTTGAGCTGTGATAATACCCACGCTAGCGATTGCATCAGCCCAGGCAATTGAACCGACAACATCCTGTTCAAATAAGCGATAATCAACGGGCAGCGAGTCATTAAATAATTTGAAAAGTGCACTGGTCTCGCCCTGAAATCTTCCGCCCCATAATGCCATGTCGGTATCCTCTTTTTAGCTGTAGCTATTCAATTATGTCGATTTTATGAGTATTTACTTCTGGTAAGCACTCTTTGTACGAGAGTAAAAGTGATTACAAGAAGGGCGCCTAATAGCGCCCTAATATCGTGAGCTTTATGTTTATTTGCTATTTAGCGCGCGAATTCGGCTAGCTAAAGAATATAAACGGATAAAGCCTTCAGCGTGCTTTTGGTCATATACATCATCTTCACCAAAGGTGGCGAATGATTCTGAATATAAGCTATTTGGCGAGCGCTTTTTAACCGGTGTTGCTTGGCCTTTATAAAGCTTGATCACCACATCACCATTAACTGATTCTGCTAAAGATTCAGATGCTGCAATAAGCGACTTACATAACGGCGTAAACCAGCGACCGTCATAGACTAGATGCGACATTTGGCCGGCAATTTGTTCACGCCAAGTACGGCTAGTTTTATCTAGCACCAACTCTTCAATGGCGCGCAAGCCTGCAAACATTACAGTGCCGCCAGGTGTTTCGTAGCAACCACGTGACTTCATGCCGACTAAACGGTTTTCAGTAATATCGATACGGCCTACACCGTGTTTACCAGCAATATCATTTAACTTCATTAATGCCGCATAGGGCGACAATGCTTCATCATTTACGTGGGTCACACGGCCATTTTTAATCGCCAGTGACACATATTCAGGCTCGTTCGGTGCATCTTCTGGGGCAACGGTTAGCGTCCACACACCTTTTGATGGCTCGTTCCACGGATCTTCTAACTCGCCACCTTCGTGTGAAATGTGCCATGCGTTTGCATCACGGCTATAAATTTTAGTCGCTGAGGCACTGGTTTTAATGTCACGCTCTGCCAAGTAGGCAAGTAAGTCTTCACGACTACGCATTTCCCACTCTCGCCATGGTGCAATCACTTTTAAATCTGGTGCTAGCGCAGCAAAACACCCTTCAAAACGCACCTGATCATTACCTTTACCAGTACAACCATGACATACGGCGTCTGCGCCCACTTTGCGAGCCACTTCAACTTGCGCTTTAGCAATAATCGGACGCGCCATAGACGTACCTAACAAGTAGGTGCCCTCATAAATTGCGCCAGTAGCAATAGTTGGGTAGATATAATCGGCAACAAACTCTTCTTTTAGATCAACGATATGACACTCAGAAGCACCTGATGCGATAGCCTTTTCATGTAAGCCTATTAACTCTTCTTCGCCCTGACCAACGTCAGCACAAAATGCCACAATCTCACAGTCATCATAGGTTTCTTTTAACCATGGAATGATGGCTGAGGTGTCTAACCCACCTGAGTAAGCTAATACGACTTTTTTAACGCCGGTTTTTTTCACTGCACTAGACATGTTTTCTTCCTAAAATCTGCGACTTAACGCTGTTCAATTTAACGATTAACACTGCTAACAGTATTAACTTAATAAGGTGACTAATACGGCATTTTGAGCATGCATACGATTTTCAGCTTGATCCAGAATTAACGAACCTTTGCCGTCCATGACTTCATCTGTCACCTCTACGCCACGGTGCGCGGGTAAACAATGCATGAAGTATTTTGCTCCCGCTTTCGCCATAAGCTCTGCGTTCACTTGGTAAGGGCTGAAACGTTCTTTAATTTCGGTTAAAGAGGTTTCATCCCCCATTGAAATCCAAGTGTCAGTATAGATAGCATCGTGACCTTCTATTTGATTAATGTCGGCCGACAATGTCAACTTACCGCCATTTTTTGCCGCTAAAGCTTGCGCCTCTGTAACCACTAAGGCGTCAGGGAAATACCCTTCTGGACAAATCACTGTCATGGTTAAGCCTAAAATTGCCGCGCCATAAATCAGTGAATGAGTGACATTATTACCATCACCAACATAAGCTAGTTTGGCTTTGCTGACATCATCAAATTGCTCTGATAATGATAAAAAGTCAGCAAGTGCTTGGCAGGGGTGATACAGATCCGATAAGGCATTAATCACTGGCACACTGCCATGCTTAGCTAATTTTTCAATTGTGGTATGTGAATAGGTTCTAGCAACAATCGCATCGGCCCAGCATGAAATATTGGTGGCAAAATCCTCCACCGATTCACGCTTACCTAAAGCACCATTTTGCTGATCAAGATATAAACAATGACCGCCTAATTTATTGATGCCGATGTCAAAGCTAACTCGAGTGCGCAGTGATGGTTTTTCAAAAAGCATCACAACGCTTTTTCCATCTAAGGCGCGACGGTACTCAGCTGGGTTTGCTTTAATTTTTTTAGCTAGCGCTAAAATATCCAGTAACTGAGTTTGAGATAACTCTTTTATCGACAACAGGTGCTTCATAAACTACTCCATTAAGGCTGTATTTGAGTCCCGATGGACCCGCCTTGTGCTAATGTTTTTAACTGCTCAGTCTCTAGCCAAGAAGCAACTAAAACGGGTTTCCCCATCCATTGGGCCACTTCTAAAGCCGCTTCAACTTTTACTTTCATACCTTTTTCAATCACGCCCTCTGCAACCAAGGTTTCAATTTGGCTTTTGTTCAAACTTTTAATCACTTGCTTGTTTGCATCCCACACACCAGCAACATCAGATAACAATACCAATGTGCCATTGACTAACTTGGCTAATGCCGTTGCAGCCTGATCCGCATTCACATTCAACATTTCGCCGGCATCAGACACCGCGATAGAACTGCAAATGGGCAACCAGCCTTGTTGTAAAATAAAGTTCAAATAGCTGGCGTCATTCGGGGTAACTTCACCGACTAGACCTAAGCGTTCATCTTTAATGTTCGCCTTAACCACATTACCGTCGCCCAAACTCATGCCAACACTGACGACACCCGCTTTGGCTGCCGCAGCTTGAAGGATTTTGTTTGAGGTGCCGGCTAATGCGCCCACAACAATGCCGATTTGATCTGCCGGGGTAACGCGTAAACCGTCAAGCTTGATAATTTCTTTACCGTTGGCGGTTAACTGCTCGTCAACTAAGCAACCACCACCATGCACTAATACAATTTTCTGACCTGCTGCTGTCATGTCTTTAATGGCAGACATTAAATTAGCCATGCCAGATTCAGTTTGTAATAACGCGCCGCCAACTTTAAGCACTAAAACAGAATGAGTTGTCATTTTTATATCCTTGTTTTATTAGCCGTTAAACGCCGAAGTGGATTTTGATACATTGCAAACCTTGGCTTGCTGCACCTTTCATTAAATTATCGATTGCACTGGCAACAACCAAGTAGCCACTGTTAGCATCGTATTTCCAACCCAAATGGCAATTTGGCGTTAAAACCACATCATCAACTTTTGGAAATTGGTTATGTTTAACCGTCACAATTGGCGAGTTGTCATACACGCTATATGCTTTTGCTACATCGGCTTCTGTCGTGCCTGGTTTTAATTGCACGGTAATCGTAGCGAGAATACCTCGCTTGAAGTTACCCAAATGTGGAGTAAAAATAACTTCTTGGCCTAATTGAGTGGCGATTTCAGGTTGATGTCTGTGACCTAATACTCCGTATGGCGTTAAGCTAACCTCACAAAAACTGGTATGTAATTGCGCTTTACGTCCTGCGCCAGTCACACCACTCACGGCATTAATTACTGGATAAGCTGATGTTAAAAAAGGTTTTAACGGCTTTAGCGCCGTTAATGATGCGGTTGGGTAGCACCCAGGTACTGCAATCATTTTTGTCTGCTGAATTTGTTCAGCATTCCATTCAGCTAAACCATAAACCGCATCGGCCAATACTTCTGGATGAGTATGTTCAAAGCCATACCATTTAGGATATTGGGCAACATCCGCAAAACGATACGCGCCGCTTAAATCAAATACCGCCAAGCCTTTTTGATAAAACTCCGCCGCTAACTCCAAACTAATTGAATGCTCAGTGGCTAATACCACGGCATCTGCTTCTGCGACAATTTGCGCTTTAGCCTCTGCCGTTAAAGGGGAAAGTACATAGGACATATGACTATAAGTAGGGTACAAATCTGCCAGTTTACGGCCTTTATCTAAACTGCCTTCAGAGACATACAAACCCTGTACAGATAAATTAGCATCTGCATTAATCAAAGACGTAATTTGCGCGCCGGTGTAACCACTAGCACCAATAATTGCGATGTTTTTCATTGTGTTGTTGTCTTTTGTTGTAATAAATGGAAGTGTTAGCATAAAGCATTTAGACAGGGGACGTCTAATTTAGCGCTATCGTCGCAGGAAGTTCGCTTTAATTATTGGTATATTGGATTTCACAGCAAGTTTACACATATTTATTTTCATTTCTTACATTCAAGTTGTAGTGCCTTAGTCATCTGTTTGCTAGACTAACACACAATATTATTTATGCAATATTACTGAATAAGTATTTTATTGTTTTTCTACTTAGGATCACAAATGAGCACACTACCTAACCTTAAAAGTGCCTTTTCACAATTAATTAGCACGCCATCTATCAGTGCATTAGAAGCTGAGCACGATATGAGTAACCATGCAGTTATTGAGTTGTTACAAAGCTGGTTTAGCGAGTTGGGGTTTAGTTGTGAGACGCCAGTAGTGGCCGACTCACGCAACAAACAGAATTTAATTGCCCGTTTGGGACAAGGTGAAGGCGGGCTTTTATTGGCAGGCCACACAGATACAGTGCCATTTGATGAAGGCCGCTGGAGTCAGAGCCCATTTGAGTTAGTTGAGAAGGATAATCGCTGGTACGGATTAGGTACTTGCGACATGAAAGGTTTTTTTGCGTTAGTCCTTGAAGCATTGAAAGATATGCCACTTGAAGATTTTAAGCGTCCGTTAACCATTTTTGCTAGCGCCGACGAAGAAACCACCATGAGCGGTGCCAAAGCGTTTGCTGACTCAAAAGCGATTGCCCCAGATTATGCGGTGATCGGCGAACCGACCAGCTTAAAACCTGTGTATATGCATAAAGGCCATTTAGCCCAGGGAATTCGAGTTATCGGTCGCAGCGGTCACTCTTCAGATCCCGCAAGAGGATTAAATGCCATTGAGGTAATGCATAAAGTCATCAGTCAGTTAATGAAACTGAAACAGCATTTAAGTGAAAACTATCGCGAAGATGCTTTTACTGTACCTTACCCAACGATGAACTTTGGCCATATTCATGGCGGTGATGCGGCGAATCGAATTTGTGGCTGTTGTGATTTGCATCTTGATATTCGCCCTCTTCCCGGCATGGAATTGGCTGAGCTTGAATTAATGGTTTTGAATTATTTAAGCGATATTAGCAAAGAGTACCCAGGCAGTATTAGTGTCAGCACCTTATACCCTGGCGCCGAATCATTTGCAGGTAAAGCAGATAACCCATGGACCAAACTGGTCGCAGAGTTATCTGGCCATGAAGCAGAAGTGGTTAACTATTCAACTGAGGCGCCATACATTAATAAGTTAGGCTGTCAGACCCTCGTCTTAGGCCCTGGTAGTATTAATCAAGCACATCAACCCGATGAGTTTATCGGTTTGGAATACCTTACACCTACGGTAGAACTGATCAAAAAGATGATTTATCACGCATGTATTAAGTAGTAACAACTAAATAAGCACTACAAATAGTGCAATATGAAAGTTATTAACGAAATAAAATTACAAAACACAGTGTTGGTGTATTGACCGAATACTGTACGATGGTTATTGTGATAGTCAGGCAATTTTAACGAGTGACTTTGGAGTATGTATGGCAGAGCAAGTGGCAGATATGTATGCCTCACTGAGATCGAACGTGGGACATTTAGGCCAAATTTTAGGTGAAACTATGCAAAGCCATCTTGGTGATGCATTTCTTGAGAAAGTTGAACAAATTCGTATTCTCGCCAAACAAGCTCGTAAGGGTGATGAAAGTTCACGTGAGCAAATGTTAGCCCTGCTGACATCTTTGCCTGATGAAGAATTAGTCCCATTTGCCAAAGCCTTCAACCAATTTTTAAACTTAGCTAACATTGCTGAGCAATACCATACTATCAGTCGCAACTGCGATGAATTGGTATGTGTGCCCGATCCAGTAGAGCAGTTGCTTGGCAGAATATTAAATACTGATTTAGACGAAAACGATGTCATCAATTGCTTAAAGCAACTTGAAATCGATTTAGTGTTAACGGCACATCCGACAGAAATTTCTCGCCGTACATTAATTCAAAAATACTCTGCCGTGGTAGATTGCTTAACTGACCAGGAAAACAGCCAGTTATCTGATCGCGAGCGTAACCAAAATAACTTACGTTTACGTCAGTTAATTGCTCAAATATGGCATACCAACGAAATACGCAGCGAACGTCCAACTCCTGTGGATGAAGCCCGTTGGGGATTAAGCACCATTGAAACCTCGTTATGGCAAGCTATCCCTGACTTTTTACGTCAGCTAAATGACCAAGTTGAACAACGTACAGGTAAAGAGTTACCTATCAACATTGCCCCAGTAAGATTTTCTAGCTGGATGGGTGGCGATCGCGATGGCAACCCATTTGTTACCCACAAAGTAACCCAAGAAGTATTAGACAGAAACCGCCATGCCGCCGCACGCCTTTATTTAAAAGACGTAGTGGCTTTAGTGGGTGAGTTATCTATGGAGCAAGCAACGCCTGAATTATTGGCCCTGACCGATAACAGTAACGAGCCTTATCGTGTGGTGTTACGCCAGTTGCGCTGTAAGTTACGTAAAACGATTGACTACTTAAACGAACGTCTTGAAGGTCGTCATCCTGATATTGATACCCGTGATATTGTTTGGCGCCAAGCCGATCTTCAAGAGCCATTAGAGCTTCTTTACCATAGCTTATGCGATAGTGGCATGAAGTTGATTGCTAACGGCTTACTACTGGATATTTTACGACGTCTTGCCAGCTTTGGTATTCACATGCTGCGCCTAGATATCCGCCAAGACTCTACTCGCCATAGCGATGTTATTGCTGAACTAACCCGATATTTAGGTTTAGGTGATTACAACCATTGGGATGAAAACGAGAAACAAGCTTTCTTATTGCGCGAGTTAACCAGCCGCCGCCCATTGATACCATCAAATTGGCAACCAAGTGATGATGTTGCAGAGGTAATTAAAACCTGTGCGCTTATTGCTAAACAACCTAAAGAATCTTTAGGCTCATATGTTATTTCAATGGCAGGTAAACCGTCTGATGTTTTGACCGTGTTACTACTATTAAAAGAAACTGGCTGCAGTCATCCAATGCGTGTTGTGCCATTGTTTGAAACACTGGAAGATTTAACCAATGCGGCAAGCTGCATTGAGTCGTTATTAAATATCGATTGGTATCGTGGATACACCAAAGGCATGCAAGAAGTCATGATTGGTTATTCTGACTCAGCAAAAGATGCGGGGGTAATGGCAGCGGCTTGGGCGCAATATCGTGCTCAAGAACAACTTGTTGCGGTATGTAATAAAGCTAATGTTAAATTGATGCTATTCCATGGCCGTGGTGGCTCAATTGGCCGCGGCGGCGGACCAGCACACAAAGCGATTTTGTCACAACCTCCTGGTTCGGTAGATGGCCGTATCCGAGTGACAGAGCAAGGCGAGATGATCCGCTTTAAGTTTGGCTTACCTAAATTAGCCGTACAAAGCTTAGCGCTATATACATCAGCCGTTATGGAAGCGACATTATTACCGCCTCCAGAACCGAAAAAAGCCTGGCGCGATTGTATGCAGCGTATTGCTGAAGAATCAGTATTACATTACCGCGGGATTGTACGTGAAGAAAAAGACTTTGTGCCTTATTTCCGTTCAGCCACACCAGAAGTCGAGTTAGGTAAGCTGCCTTTGGGAAGCCGACCTGCAAAACGTAAAGTCGATGGTGGCATTGAGAGCTTACGTGCTATTCCATGGATTTTTGCTTGGTCTCAAAACCGTTTAATGTTACCCGCTTGGTTAGGTGCAGGCGAAGCATTGAATGCTGCGATAGAACGTGACGAGTTAGCATTACTGCGTGAAATGGAAGCCGAATGGCCATTTTTTGAAACACGTATTTCCATGCTAGAAATGGTTTACATGAAAGCAGAGCCAAACTTAGCGCGTTATTATGAAAACTGCTTAGTGAAACCTGAACTGCATCATTTAGGTGAAAAACTTCGCCAAAGACTACAACTTGGCGTTGATACTGTGCTGTCGCTAACGGAATCAGATCAGTTAATGTCGCACACACCGTGGAACCGTGAATCAGTTAAGCTTCGCAATCCATACATTGATCCGTTAAACTTCCTGCAAACTGAGCTATTAGCGCGTACACGTAAAGAAGTAGAGCCTTCTGCGCACGTGCAATTGGCGCTAATGCTTACTATCGCGGGTGTTGCCGCAGGCATGAGAAACACGGGTTAATGAAAACATTACAACTGATTTTGGTCAGTGGATTGCTACTACTGACTGGCTGCGCCAGTCAGTACAGCATTACTGAAAATGAGATAGAAAATTACCTTAATAATGAAATGCACTTTGAGGTAAAACAAGGTAACCAGATTATCGGTATTAATCTGGTATTAAATGATATGCAAGTTAGCTTAGGCGACAAACCTAACATTATGGGGTTAACGGCTACGACAAAAGTCAGTATTCGCAATCCCCTAATGCCAATTAGCGCTAAGCTTAAAACAACATTTGAAGCACAACCTTGGTACGACAGCCAAACAAAAAGCGTTTATTTACGTCAGTTGAATTTAGTGAGTGTCAGTGCAGAACCGGCCGACATTGAACAAACACTATCTGCAATAACGCCACAAGTGATGACTTTTTTACGTGGTTTTCTAGAAAACCAGCCTGTTTATACGCTGGATATGAATGACACTAATCAGGCACTAATGGCTAAAATGACTAAAGAACTCGCCGTTGAAAAAGGCAAATTGGTAGTAAAATTTTAGCTTAGAGCTCCTTTAAAAATAAAGCGCCATGGGCGCTTTATTTGTTTCCAGCACTTATTTATCAAAACGGCCAATTGAGGGGTAATCAACAATCACGGCCTCATCGAGTAATGATCGGCGTAACATATCGTAAGCAACTGCAGCGCTTAAACTCCTTACCAATTGGCGAGAACGTCTAGGTAATTTAATCATTTGGCTATACATACCCTGCTTGGTAGCTAATGCAATAGCAACCGTTCCCACAGGTTTATCATCTGTTCCGCCGTCAGGGCCAGCTATGCCACTGGTAGCCAAAGCAAAATCACTGTCCAAAATCTTACGCGCACCTTCAGCCATAGCCTCTACCGTTGCGATGGAAACGGCGCCATGATCATCTAAAACTTCAGGGCTAACACCCAACACTTTAACCTTAGATTCATTACTGTAAGTCACTAATCCATGATGCAAGTATGATGAACTTCCGGCGAAATCAATCAGCTGACTGGTGATCATCCCGCCTGTGCAAGATTCAGCCACACTAAGACTAAAACCAGATTGTAATAAACGACCATGGATCTCTGCAGCTAGCGTAGGCTTGTTATCAGCCACGACCGCTGTACCTAAACATTGTTTAACCGCCTTAGTTACTTCTGGTAAAGCACGAATAGCCTTATCACCACGAGCAAAGATTTTTATTTCAATGTGCGGCATTGAAGAGCGATAACCTAGCTCAATCCCAGTTGGAAGGGTGAGTTCTGTCAACATATCCGCTAATGCAGATTCTCCATAGCCGATAGTCAGTAGTTTATGTAATTGAGTATTATCACCCGATCCGAACTCTTGATTAATAAAGGGCACAAACTGTTCTTTAAACATATGCTTAAGCTCAAAAGGCACCCCTGGGGTAAAAAACAACCACGCATTATTGAGTTTTACCCGAAAACCACAAGCAGTACCTACGGGATTATCTACCATGACAGCGGATTCAGGAAGCATAGCCTGCTTCAAATTACTTTTAGCCATAACACGACCATTCTTAGTAAACCAATCTACTAAGTGATCACGCCATTGGCTATTTTCAACTAAGGCTTCACCTTTGGCTTTGGCCATCGCAAGCGCTGACATGTCATCGCTAGTAGGTCCTAAACCGCCATTAACCAAAATAACATCCGCAAATTTGCTCCGTTCCTGAAACACGGCGATTAAATCATCTAGACGATCGCCAACGGTCGTTCGTTGTTGCATTTCAATGCCAAGCGACATTAGCTCGTTAGCAACCCAAGCAGCATTGGTATCAATAATCTGGCCAGATAATACTTCTTCACCAGTACAAATCATTTCTAGCTTCATTACTAAATCCTTTAATGCAGTAATTGCCCCATAAGTTAGGCAACCAATATGGCAATAGCAAGAAAATAGATCTATTTATCATAATGTTTTATACCAATCACAGTAAATAAGTGGCCAGAAATAGCGTAGGAAAAATGCGTGATAACAAGGCAGATTTTTTTGATAAGTAGTTATTCTACAATCAAAAAATCTAACGCCGTTATCAGGTATTATCACAAGCTAAAATGATCAGTTATTTATTACGATTGGTATTAAACATTAGCCAATAATCATTTTAAAAAAGAGAACATAAGCAGGTAAATGCAGAGAGCATTAATCAAAGTAGATATGGGCGCAAAAGGTA
>NZ_BMOT01000007.1 GCF_014647215.1 Shewanella aestuarii | reverse complement strand
GCATGTGTTAGGCCTGCCGCCAGCGTTCAATCTGAGCCATGATCAAACTCTTCAATTAAAGTTTTTTTGATTCCGAAGAATCGGCTCAATGAATTCTGATTGCTTTATCAACCGAAGTTAACAAAGTCTTTTTGTACATATTGCTATGAACATTCATCGTTGCATTGAGTTTAAATTTTTTGATTATCTAAAGCAGTTAAACTGTTTTGATAATTGTCGAATAACTCAATACCTGTGAATGCCCACACAGATTACTTGATAAATTGTTAAAGAGCGTGATGTTAATTTTTCAAACATCGCCGTAGGACGCTAGGTCGTTGGCTTGGGCTGCGTATTTTACAGACCCTGTTGTTTGCGTCAAGTGTTTTTTCAAACTTTCTTTTCGCGTTTGGTTTGTTGCGTTTTACCGCTGTAAACCAAGCTGACTCTGCGTTTCGCTTTCGCTCTGTGCCGTGTCAGTGGATGCGCATTATAGGCAGCTTAAGATTTTGTGCAAGCCCTTTTGTGGAAAAAGATCGTGTTTTTTCGATCTTTTTTCATCTTGTCCACTTACCTACATTTTTTACACCGCTTACCCCCAAAGTTATCCACAAATTAGCTTTGCGTTGGCAATAATCTACATATCATAGGTAAGAAAAAAGCAGCTATATAAGCTGCTTTTGAGTTCGTAATCTTGGTAGTTATAGAAGAACTAACTTATTTTACCATGACACTGTTTGTATTTTTGGCCTGAACCACAAGGGCAAGGATCATTACGACCTACTTTCTCACCTTCACGGATCACTGTTTGCGGTTTTGCTGGTGCTTCGGCATTTTCGTTGTCACTTAATGCCTGAGCTGATGCATGTTGGTAATCACGTTGGATCTTGGCTTCGTCTTCACGACGACGTTGTTCCATTTCATCAACATCTGATTGTGCTTGTACTTGCACTTTAGATAAGACACTAATGACATCATGCTTTAATGTTTCAAGCATTTGTTGGAATAACTCGAATGATTCACGCTTATATTCTTGCTTAGGGTTTTTCTGAGCATAACCACGTAAATGGATGCCTTGGCGAAGATGATCCATTGCTGCAAGATGCTCTTTCCACAAACCATCTAATGTTTGTAGCATGACCGCTTTTTCAAACTGGCGTAACACTTGCGCGCCCACCATATCTTCTTTTGCTTTAAATGCATCGGTCCAAGCTTTTACAATACGTTCACGTAATGTTTCTTCATGTAGGTCATCTTCTTTATCTAACCACTCTTGGATAGGAAGCTTTAATGAGAACTCATTTGATAAACGTTGCTCTAGTCCTGGTACATCCCATAACTCTTCTAATGATTGTGGTGGTATATAAGTATCAATGACACCAGAAATAACATCTTCTTCGATATTTTTAATTGTGTCTTCAATGCTTTCAGCATCCATTAGCTCATTTCGTTGAGAGTAAACGACTTGGCGCTGATCGTTGGCAACATCATCGTATTCAAGTAATTGCTTACGAATATCGAAGTTACGCGCTTCAACTTTACGTTGTGCGTTTTCAATAGCACGCGAAACCCATGGGTGTTCGATTGCTTCGCCTTCTTCCATACCCAACTTTTTCATCATGCCTGATACACGATCTGAAGCGAAGATACGCATTAAGCTATCTTCCATCGAGAGATAGAAACGTGAAGAACCCGCGTCACCTTGACGACCAGCACGACCACGTAATTGGTTATCGATACGACGAGATTCGTGACGTTCAGTACCTAGAATATGTAAACCGCCAGCGGCAAGCACTTCATCGTGACGGACTTGCCAATCCGCTTTAATTTTAGCTTTTTGCTCTGGAGTCGGATTATCTAGTGCTTCAATTTCCATGTTCCAGTTACCGCCTAATACGATATCTGTACCACGACCCGCCATGTTTGTTGCAATCGTCACCGCGCCTAAGCTACCGGCTTGGGCAACAATTTCTGCTTCTTTTTCATGGAACTTAGCATTTAACACGCTATGAGGTATTTTGGCTTTTTTAAGTAATCCGTTAAGTAATTCTGATTGCTCAATTGATACCGTACCGACCAACACTGGCTGACCGCGTTCGCGACAACTTTTGATATCGGCAATAATCGCATCGTATTTTTCTTTAGCGGTTAAGTAGACTAAATCCGCCATGTCATTACGAACCATAGGACGGTTAGTCGGCACAACAACGGTATCTAAACCATAAATGTGTTGGAATTCGAATGCTTCGGTATCCGCGGTGCCTGTCATACCCGCTAACTTTTCATATTGACGGAAGTAGTTCTGGAAAGTAATCGATGCCAAAGTTTGGTTTTCATTTTGAATATGAACACCTTCTTTAGCCTCAACTGCTTGGTGTAAACCTTCAGACCAACGACGTCCAGGCATAGTACGGCCTGTATGTTCATCAACAATCACTACGTCGCCATCTTGAATGATGTAATCGACATCACGTTCAAATAAGGTGTGAGCACGAAGTGCTGCATAAACGTGATGCAATAATGAAATGTTAGTCGCCGAATACAGTGAGTCGCCTTCAGCCAGCATCCCCTGCTCAGTAAGCAGTAACTCAACCTTTTCTTGACCACGTTCAGTTAAGTGAACTTGCTTACCTTTTTCATCAATGGTGAAGTCGCCTTCGCCGATGTAATCTTCAGTATCTTCTTTGTCTTGACGAATAAGGCTAGGAATTAACACATTGACTTTGGTATATAGCTCAGAGCTATCTTCAGCAGCACCCGAAATAATCAGCGGCGTACGTGCTTCATCAATTAGGATTGAGTCAACTTCATCGATAAGCGCATAGTGCAATGGGCGTTGAACACGCTCTTGCGGAGAAAATGCCATGTTGTCACGCAGATAATCGAAACCAAATTCATTATTGGTACCGTAGGTAATATCTGAGTTATAAGCTTCTTTCTTCTCAACTTGGCTTAAACCAGCAACGTTTACACCGACGGTCAGGCCTAAAAACTCAAATAAAGGACGGTTAAATTCAGCATCACGACGGGCTAAATAATCGTTTACGGTAATAACGTGTACGCCTTTACCACTAATACCATTTAAATAGGCGGGCAATGTTGCGGTTAAGGTTTTACCTTCACCGGTACGCATTTCAGCAATACGGTTACTATCAAGTACCATGCCGCCTAATAGCTGAACATCAAAATGGCGCATTTCGAATACACGCTTTGATGCTTCACGAACAACCGCAAATGCTTCAGCCATAATGCTGTCTAAGCTTTCACCTGACTCTAAGCGCTGACGAAACTCTGTGGTTTTTAGTTTTAATTCTTCATCAGACAGCTTTTCATAATCGGCTTCCAATGCATTAATTTTATCAACAACTTTGCCTAAGCCTTTCAGGGTGCGGTCGTTTCTGCTTCCAAATACTTTTGTCAGTAATTTACCTAACATCTTAGTCACTTATCTCTTGTAGGTTTGGCTCATCAGAGCGCATTAACCGTTAATATGATTAACTTGCTTTGCGGTAAACAAATTTTTGAGGATCAATTTGTTGTCCACCACGTAGCACTTCGTAATGCACATGAGGGCCGGTTGAACGACCTGTGCTTCCCATATTGGCAATTTTATCGCCTTTGGCAACGACGTCACCTACGTTTACTGACAGAGATTGATTGTGTCCATAGCGAGTGCGAAGGCCATTACCATGGTCGATTTCGACAAGCTCACCATATCCAAACATACTTCCTGACCACGTTACTACACCTGCGGCAGTTGCAATAACGGCTGCCCCTTCTCGGCCCGCAAAATCAATACCTTTATGCATTGTTCTTCGGCCATTAAAAGGGTCATTACGTAAACCATAGGGCGAAGATAACCAACCTTTATCGATTGGTCGCCCTGATATATAACGCTCTTCATCTATATGGAGATTCGTTGACACTGTTTCAAGTAGTGACAACTGAAGATTATTATTATCAATTCTTGATGCCAGCTTATCCATATCGCTAATAAGCTGACTTAATTCGATTCCCGTCCCTAATTCACTGTAACCACCAACGCCCACTTCAGTGTGAAAGTCGAACTGGTCATCGAGTAAATTGTTTTGGGCAACCTGCTGCCCAAGGGCTTCAAGTCGAGTAATTTTGGCTTGCATTTTAGCGACGTGGGTAACTAATGTGGCTAATTGCACTTCAGTTGCGTGTTTGAGCTCAATCACTTGTTGTTTTTGTTGCTCACGCAGTTGCTGGTTTTTATCGACTTTAGCTTGTTGATTAGCAAAGCGATCGGCACTGTATTGATAAATTGCAGTCCCTGTTACCATAATCATAATCGGTAAGAGAAACCATCGTTTACTGGGTTGCCAGCGTGTGACCCCATTTCGACGTTGAACAAATACTGTTACACTCATAGCCTAATTCAGCCATCTTATTATCATATGAAAAAGCCCCCTCAAGACCTCAGCAATTTATTACATTTGTCAGGAAAATTACCTGAACTCGCTGAGAAAGCAGAACTACTGAATAATCTGAATCGGTATGTGAAACAAATTATTGGTGGTCCTGCGGCAGAGCAACTTAATGTTGCTAATCTCCGCCAGGGTGTTCTTGTTATTGAAACGGCTTCCGCTGCTTGGGCTGCCAGAATCAATTTTCAAAAGCCTAAACTATTACGACAACTTCAGGCTGAAACGCTACCCATGCTCACTGCAATTGAGGTTAAAGTCAACCCAGGTTTAGCAATGATTAAGGCTAGCTCTCAAATAAATCACGCACAACTCAGTAACGAATCAGCACAACACATTGCTGCGCTAGCTGAGCATGTAGAAGGATCACTAGGTGAAAAACTAAAACGGCTGGCTGCATTGGCCAGCCGTAATAGGCAATCTAAGGATTAAGCGAGTGCGGTTGTACCTGGCACCATAAAGCTGACTGGTACATCGGCTTCTTTGTCAAAGCTCACTAATTCCCATGCATCCTGCTGGGCTAGTAAAGCTCTGACCAATTGATTATTTAACGCATGGCCGGTTTTAAAGGCTGAAAACTCACCCACTATGGCATGACCTGCTACATATAAGTCACCAAAAGCGTCGAGAATTTTATGCTTAACGAACTCGTCATCATAACGCAGACCATCAGGGTTGAGGACGCGGTATTCGTCAAGCACAACAGCATTTTCCATGCTTCCACCTAACGCAAGGTTATTAGCACGTAAATATTCAATATCACGCATAAAGCCGAAGGTTCTTGCACGGCTAATATCTTTAACAAATGCCGATGTAGAAAAATCCATTACCATATGCTGTTGGCTACGGGCGATTTCAGGGTGAGCAAAGTCAATTTTAAAATTAACTCTAAAGCCTTTAAATGGTTTTAGCTCTGCCCATTTATCTCCGTCTTCAACTCGAATAGGCTTGGTAATCTTTAGGTATTTTTTAGGTGCAGCTTGCTCTTTTATTCCTGCGCTTTGGAGCAGGAACACAAAAGGACTGGCGCTGCCATCCATAATTGGAATTTCAGGCGCATCGACTTCGATAATCGCGTTATCAATCCCTAAGCCAGCAAGTGCGGCAAATAGATGTTCAATTGTTGAAATACGAACACCAGCATCGTTTACAAGAGCCGTACACATAGTTGTTTCACGAACCAAATGCGCCTTAGCAGGTATCGACACTGCTGGCGAAAGATCGGTACGTGTCAGTACAATCCCTGTATTTACTGGTGCGGGCATAATGCACAGAGTGACTTTGTTGCCGGAGTGTAATCCGACACCAGTACTCTTCACCATTTTTTGAACAGTTCTTTGAAAAATCATTCATTTACCCGTAAATAACAATAAAAACAAAAGTTTATAAATAAAACCTAAAGCTATCATGTATAGCTGGTACGACATGCTACCATATCTTGCGTAATTCACAAAAAAAATGCGAATAAGTACAAAACAGCATCATTTCATCATCAGCTATCACAACAAGGTACTTTCATCAGATTAATACATTTTGGTATTAATCACGGCCTATCAAAACCGCTTGTTCGCGGATTTGATACTGATGCCAAATTAATCAGCTTGCTTACGTAAAAATGCCGGAATATCTAAATAATCCGCATCTGCACGTGGCGTCGTTAATGGCTGTGGTACAGCGTTACCTTTTGAGGCAACATAAGATTGCTGAATCACTGGCTCATCAACTGGCTCTGGGCGAGTTTCAATGACGACTGGCTCAGGACGTGGAGCTGGCTTCTGCACTAATTGAATATCAGGCTTTTTCTCAGCGCCAATACCCGTTGCAACTACAGTTACGCGCAGTTCTTCACTCATTTCTGGGTCAATTACAGCACCAACTACTACTGTCGCATTATCAGATGCGTAAGCTTTAACGTGATTACCCACTGTTTCAAGCTCTTCAATACTGATATCCATACCTGCTGTGATGTTCACTAATACGCCGCGCGCACCTGCTAGATCAATATCTTCAAGTAATGGACTTGCTACCGCAGCTTCAGCCGCTTCTTCTGCACGATCATCACCTGTAGCAACGCCTGTACCCATCATGGCATTACCCATTTCGGACATAACTGTTTTAACGTCAGCGAAATCGACGTTGATTAAGCCTGGGCGAGTGATTAGTTCAGCAATACCTTGAACCGCACCTAATAGCACGTTGTTGGCTGCTGCGAATGCATCAAGTAAAGACGTACCACGACCCAATACTTTTAATAGTTTTTCGTTCGGGATAGTGATCAACGAATCAACGTGTTTAGCTAATTCTGCAATACCATGTTCGGCATACACCATGCGCTTTTTGCCTTCAAATGGAAAAGGCTTGGTGACCACTGCCACTGTCAAAATACCTTCTTCACGGGCAATTTCCGCAACCACAGGTGCGGCACCAGTACCGGTTCCACCACCCATGCCAGCTGCGATAAAGATCATGTCAGATCCTTTAATCGCTGCACGAATGTTTTCACGGTCTTCTTCTGCAGCTTGACGGCCCACATCTGGATTAGCTCCAGCACCAAGACCTTTAGTCACATCGCGTCCAAGCTGAATCGTTGAACCAGCACTAGATTTACGTAATGCCTGTGCATCTGTATTTGTGACGATAAACTCAACACCTTCGATGTTGTGCTTAACCATATGCTCGACAGCGTTACCGCCACCACCACCGACACCGATGACCTTGATCACCGCTTCGTCTGAATGTGTATCCATGATCTCAAACATTGTCTGATCTCCGTTAGTCTGCGTTATTTAAAATTCACCCTTAAACCAGCTTTTCACCCGATTCAAAAAGCTAGTTACCCCTTGGCGATCAGGACGTTCAAACTGGCGTTCGATTACCCTTCTAGCCCCATAGTGAAGCAACCCTATCCCTGTTGAGTAAATTGGTTGGTCCACGTATTCATATAATCCTTTTACTGGCAGTGGCGAGGCAACTCGCACAGGCATACCGAAAGTGGCTTCGGCAATGTCAACTGCACCTGTAATGGAAGATGTTCCACCGGTTAGTACAATACCTGCAGCTATTTGATCTTCTAAACCGCTGTCTTGTAATTGTTTAAGCACTAACTCGAATAATTCTTGATACCTTGGCTCTACAACTTCCGCCAAGGTATGGCGTGACATGCTGCGCGATGGTCTTCCACCCACAGATGGCACTTCAATACTGTCTTCACGGCTTACCATTGAGCTTCTGGCACTGGCAAACTGCACTTTAATTTGTTCGGCATGGGTGAGTGGTGTACGGAATATTTTGGCAATATCGCTAGTCACTTGGTTACCTGCGACTGGCACAACTGCGCAGTGGCGTAAGGCACCATTGGTATAAACTGCAATATCCGTTGTTCCGCCACCGATGTCGACAATGCACACACCTAAATCTTTCTCATCATTGGTCAATACTGAGTCTGCTGATGCGATGCCAGAGAAAACCAAGTCATCCACTTTTAAACCGCAGCGCTCAACACTTTTGGTGATGTTTTTCGCCATATCATTTGCACATGTCACGATATGGGCTTTAGCTTCCATACGCATGCCTGACATGCCAATTGGGCTTTTGATGCCATCTTGAACATCAATAGAATATTCCTGTGGTAATACATGCAATATCCGGCGCTCTGTCGGTATTTTTACTGAGCGAGCGGTATGGATAACATTGTCCACATCTTCCTGTGTTACTTCTTCGTCGTTAATCGATACCATGCCATTTTCATTTTGGCAGGCGATGTGTTTACCCGAAATACTCAAATAAACCGACGAAACCTGACAGTCAGCCATTAACTCAGCTTGATCAAGGGCTCTTTGAACACTGCGCACGATAGAGTCGAGGTCATTCACCCCGCCCTTATCCATGCCACGAGAAGGATGATTACCTAAACCAATAACACTAATTTCACCGTCAGGTAGTACTTCACCAATAATGACGGCGACCTTAGATGTTCCGATATCTAACCCTACGATAAGGTTTCTTTCCTGATTCTTGGTCATTTGTTCTCAGTTCTCTTATTGGTATCATCCCAGCCTACTGCAAAACCCGTATCGTAACGTAAATCGACTTTCGCGACAGGTCTCTCGCTTTGTTGCAGTGTCGGGTATACATTGATAAAACGCTGTATTCGAGTCATTTTATCTTCACGCCCTAGCTCTATTTTTATGCCGTTAGCTAATTCGGCTTGCCACGCATGACGTGGACTTAAACGTAAACTGGCTAATTTAAATCCGTTAATTTTCAGTAATTCATCCAGTTGCCCATAACTGACTAACACTTCTTGTGCCATATCATCAGGTCCAGATAACATGGGTAAGTCGGTTAACTCTGGATAACCTATGGCATCAAAGACTTCACCATTAACATTAAGCCAAGCTTGACCGTTCCAGTGAGCCACGGCTTGTTGTTCTTGTATTGTCACCTTGAACTTAGCCGGCCATTCTCGTCTTACCGACGCATGATAAACCCAAGGCAATTCTTCTAGCGCACGCTGCACATCTACAACATCCGCATTAAAAAAACTACTTTGCATTAACGATTGCAACGCCATCTGGATCTCTTGATCAGAGGTAAACTTACGCTCGCCTTTCACGGCAACGGCGTCTATCGGTAGCGCATCAGCATCATTTAACAAACCATGAAGCTTTAGCCCACCCCATGTAATTGTTGCTAACACGCTGAGTAAAAACAGCAAACCAAAATACAAATACCAATCGACTTGTTTTAGCTTTTGTTTTAACTGGCGTCCTTTATTACTCCACGACACCGATAATTACTCCCGAAGATTACCATTTCTGCCCTGCAACAAACCGGTCATTATATAGCGCTTGATGCCTGTATAAAAGCACGATTTTTCAACTGCATAGCTGTACAAAAACTAGTCTGTTTTATCTTTATTTTGTGGCGCATTAAAACCCAAGTCTGTCGCGGATAAATCTCGCGATAATGCGCCAATATTACCAGCACCTTGAGTAAGTAATAAGTCTCCATCCTGAAGTACATCAGGAAGTACACCCGCTAACTGTTCGGGTCCCGAAACAAAAATAGGATCCACTTGACCTCGTACTCGAATGGAGCGACATAGGGCTCGGCCATCGGCGCCTGGAATCGGATTTTCTCCAGCGGCATACACGTCAAGCAATAATAAACAGTCAACCTGTGACAACACATCGACAAAATCTTCGTATAAATCACGTGTGCGGCTATAACGGTGCGGTTGATAGGCCATCACCAAACGCTTATCCGGCCATCCTGCGCGTGCGGCTTTAATAGTGGCAAGCACTTCACTGGGATGGTGACCATAATCATCTACTAACATGACTTTGCCATTTGGCGTTTCAAATTCACCTAAATGCTGAAAACGACGACCAATACCTTCAAACTCAGCAAGTGCTTTAACGATTGACGCATCGTCTATGTCATCTTCACTTGCTACCGCAATGGCCGCGAGTGAGTTAAGTACGTTATGCTGCCCTGGTAAATTCAATACGATATCTAAATCGGGCTTATCTTTTCTATGTGCGGTAAACCGTGATTGATGCCCTTGTTGCACAAAATCGCTGGCACGCACATCGGCATGTTCACTAAAGCCATAGGTCACTACTTGACGACCAACACGCGGCAATAGCTCTTCAATTACCGGATCGTCAACGCACATCACGGCTACACCATAAAATGGCAGGTTATGCAAAAAGTCGACAAAGGTCGTTTTAAGCACTTCAAAATCACCGCCATAGGTGTCCATATGATCTGCTTCAATATTGGTCACCACACTGACCATAGGCTGCAAGTGTAAAAAACTGGCATCGCTTTCATCAGCTTCGGCAATCAAGTAGCGACTGGTCCCTAAACGCGCATTGGTTCCGGCACTATTGAGTAAACCGCCAATCACGAAGGTAGGATCGCGCTCCGCTTCCCCATAAACACTGGCGATAAGACTGGTTGTGGTTGTTTTGCCATGGGTGCCTGCAATCGCGACCCCGTGACGGTAACGCATTAACTCAGCTAACATTTCTGCACGGCGCACAATTGGAGTACGGTTTTCCTGCGCAGCGATAATTTCTGGATTTTGCTTGTTAATTGCAGTCGATACCACAACCACATCAACGCCAACAACATTGTCTGCATGATGGCCAATAATAATCTTTGCACCTAATCGTGCTAATCGCTCAGTCACGCTATTAACCGCAATATCAGAGCCACTAATTTGGTAACCTTCATTGACTAGCACTTCCGCAATACCGCCCATGCCAGCACCACCGATGCCAACAAAATGAATGCGCTTGATCCGTCTCATTTCAGGGATCATAGTGCGAAGTTGTGCGTACTTTTCTGTCTTTGTCATGTTAACCCTTGTTCGCTACCGTGGCGCATATATCTGCTACTCGTTGAGTGGCATCTAACACTGCTACGCCGCGTGCTTTTAACCCCATTTGGAGTAAAATCTGTCTGTCACTGGCAAATAACTGCAGTTTGTCTGCAAGCAATTGTGCCGTTAATTCTGTTTGCGGCATTAAAAACCCTGCCGCTGCGTCCACAAGTACTGATGCATTTTTAGTTTGATGATCATCAACCGCATGGGGATATGGAACTAAAATACTCGGTAAACCTACCGCGGCAAGTTCTGATACCGTTAATGCTCCTGAACGACAAACCACCACATCTGCCCAACGATATGCCGCTTCCATATCATCAATAAACTCAGCAACATTGACTTTATCAAGCTGATTAAGGTGCTGATATGCCGCCTTAACTGAATCGAGATTATTTTTGCCCACCTGATGCCACACAGTTACCGAATACTGATTAGATAACTTAGCAACGGCAACGGGTAAGGTTTCATTCAGCACTTTCGCCCCAAGGCTACCGCCAACAACAAGCACTTTTAAGGCGTCCTCGTTCACGGTTTTCGCCACGCCCCCTAATGACACCAATTCTTGCCGAATAGGATTACCAACAACTTCCACATTTTTTACTGTGCTGGCAAAAGTATTGGCAAACGCACACAGCACTTTAGTCGCAATTTTTGACAATAATTTGTTGGTTAATCCTGGTATCGCATTTTGCTCGTGCAGCACCACTGGCACGCCAGATAATTTAGCCGCAACGCCACCGGGGCCACTGGCAAATCCGCCCATTCCCAATACAACATCCGGTTTAAAATCATCAATAACTGCTTTGGCCTGAATAATAGAGCGTATGACTTTAAACGGAGCTGAAAGCTTACGTAATAGACCATTGCCACGGACACCTTTGATATCAATAAACTCAATATCAAAACCATACTGTGGTACTAATCGTGCTTCCATTCGGTCTGCAGTTCCTAACCAACGAACTTGCCAGCCTTTATCTGCCAAACACTTTGCCACGGCAAGTGCCGGAAAAACATGACCACCGGTACCGCCGGCCATCACTAATAATTTTGGAGAACGGCTATAAGCCACTGCACTTGTATTTGTCATGACTTAGTCCTCCCTTGCACTGCTTGAATCAAACTGACTCGCCTTTCATGATCAATTCGGACTAACAGCATGACTGCTGCCGTCATCACCCATAAACTACTGCCACCATAACTGATAAAAGGCAGTGTCAGCCCTTTGGTTGGCAGCATACCGATACTGGCGCCTACGTTTACAACGGTCTGAAAGCAAATCCAAATACCCACGCCATAAGCCACATAACTTTCAAAAGGGCGTTGCATTTGCAAACATAAGTTACCTAATCTAATCGCACGTAGCGCAATAAAAAATAGCGTCAGTAACACACAAATAATGCCTATAAACCCGAGTTCCTCACCAATCACCGCAAAAATAAAGTCAGTATGTGCTTCTGGTAAATATGCCAACTTTTGAATACTGTTGCCTAAACCTTGTCCTAGCCAATCACCGCGACCATAGGCCATAAGAGACTGAGTTAACTGGTAGCCACTACCAAATGGGTCGTCCCATGGATCCATAAACGAGGTGACTCGGCGCATACGATAAGGTTCAAACAGAACCAACAATACGAACGTGGCCACCCCTAATAAAATCAGCACCATAAAGTCGATGATTCTCGCACCGGCTAAAAATAACAGACTCACAGTACAAACGAACAACACCACCACTGTACCTAAATCTGGCTGTAATAATATCAATACTGCGAACAGGCCATAAACACCAATCGGCTTGTAAAAACCTTTACGGTTGTCACGTAATTCACCATGGCGCCGAACCAAATATCCCGCCATGTACACAATAAAAACGAACTTCGCTATTTCAGCAACTTGTATACGAATAGGCCCGATGGATAACCAACGCCTTGCGCCGTTTACCGAAGTGCCAATAACCAGCACAGCAAACAACAAAACCAGCACACCTATCATCAACATGCCGCTGTTTTTTTCCCAATAACTGACATCCGCTTTGAGTACTGCAAAGGCAATCACCACACAGCCGATTAAGTAAAAAACATGACGGCCAATAAAATGAAATGGATTACCGGTAAGCTTCTCCGCTTCAGGCATAGAGGCTGACATGACCATTACAAAGCCAAAACACATCAAGCCAATAATGGCGACTAAAAAAGCCCTGTCGTATAACGGCATGCCAGGGGTGTTATTATCAGCTAATAATGATGGCCAAAGCCCACTCAGGCCTTGTTTGAATAAGCTTAATTGCTCATTACTGGCCATCTAACTGCTCCACGCAAAATTTAAAATCATCGCCACGGGCCATGAAGTTTTTGTACATATCTAAACTGGCACAGGCTGGAGACAGCAATACAATGTCACCAGAAAAAGCCAGTTTTGCAGCCTGTTCAACGGCTTCTTTCATAGTGCTAACGCTAATACTATCGTCTTTCAACTTCGCAATTTTATTACCATCTTTACCTAAGGTGATGACTTTTGCGACATGCTCTAATGCTGGTGTAAGCGGTGTAAAATCAGCACCTTTACCATCGCCACCCGCAATCAAAAACACCTCTCCTAAATGGGTGTTTAAGCCATGTAATGCAGCAACTGTGGCACCGACATTAGTGGCTTTTGAATCATTAATGTAAGTCACGCCATCCACTATCGCGACCAATTCACAACGATGACTTAGCCCCTTAAAACTGCTTGCTACTTCAATGGCAAATGCTTTATCGACACCACAAGCATCCACTAACGCCATAGCCGCAAGTAAATTGGCATGGTTATGGGAGCCAATAAGAGTGACATCATTTAAGTTAATGATTTCACTGTCGCCGTGGAAAATTTTACCGTCGCTTAAGCCCCATTCATCTCCTTCTGGAACACCTAAACCAAAGGTGTTTTGGTTCATAGGTTCAAGCGGAAAAGTTAATTCGTCATCGCGGTTATACATGACAAATTTACTTTGTGGATATAAGTTTAATTTTGCTTCACGATAGGTGTTGATGCTGCAGTAACGATCCATATGGTCTTCACTGATATTCAAACAGGTTGCCGCAATGCAATTCAGTGAGAAGGTCGTTTCAAGTTGAAAACTTGACAGCTCGAGCACGTAATAATCAGCATCTAATGGCAATAAATCTAAAGCAGGAATCCCAATATTGCCGCCCATAACCACTTTTAAGCCCGCCGCTTTAAGCATGTCGTGAACTAACGTAGTAACGGTTGATTTACCATTGGAACCGGTAATGCCTATAACGCACGGTTTTCTATCTGCAATCTCTCGAGCAAAAAGCTCGACATCACCAATAACTTCAATACCCATGTCACTGGCGGCTTTCACTTCTGGGGTATCAACCGCAATGCCTGGGCTGATAATAATTTGTTTGGCTTGCACTAAATAGCGGCAATCAAAACCACCAGTGATCAGTTCAATGTCTGAAAACTCTTTTGCTAGCACATCTTCACCCGGAGGATTACGACGACTATCCATTACTAAAGGTTTGATGCCTTGTGCAACTAAATAACGCACTACTGAGAGCCCAGTGGCTCCCAATCCTAACACTATGTGCGTGTAATTGGATTGCATAATAATTTACCTTAACTTCAAGGTCGCGAGACCCAATAACACAAGGAATAACGAGATAATCCAAAAACGCACAATCACGCGCGGCTCTGGCCAACCTTTTAATTCATAGTGATGATGGATGGGTGCCATCCGGAAAATACGCTGCCCTCTCAACTTGTATGATCCCACTTGTAAGATGACTGAAACCGTCTCCATTACAAATACACCGCCCATGATGATCAAGAGGATTTCTTGGCGCACTAATACTGCGATAGTGCCGAGCGCTGCACCAAGTGCTAGCGAACCGACATCGCCCATAAAGACCTGTGCAGGGTAAGTGTTAAACCACAAAAAACCGAGTCCAGCACCAACAATAGCGGTGCATACAATCACTAATTCACCCGCTTCTGGTAGGTGTGGTATGTGTAAATAATTAGCAAATTGTGCGTGCCCTGAAAGATAGGCGATCAATGCAAATGCACCGGCAACCATTACCGTAGGCATAATGGCTAAACCATCCAAACCATCGGTTAAGTTTACCGCGTTACTTGCACCGACTATGGTGAAATACGCTAAAAAGATAAACACGATACCCAGTTGTGGCATCACATCTTTAAAAAATGGCACCACAAGTTGGGTTTCACCAGGAATCGCCGATGAGGCATATAAATAAAATGCCACCACTAAGGCTGCAATCGACTGACTGGCATATTTCCAGCGAGCAATCAGTCCTTTAGAGTTTTTCTTAACGACTTTTAAGTAATCATCTAAAAATCCAATCGCACCAAAAGCGCCTAATACAAACAACATAACTAACACGTAGCGGCTAGATAAATCGCCCCACAATAAAACACTGATAAAAATGCCAGCAAGAATAAGCAGTCCACCCATTGTTGGCGTTCCGCGCTTACTAAAGTGCGACTCAGGTCCATCATTGCGAACGACTTGACCAATTTGCAATAACTGCAAACGTTCTATGAGCTTAGGCCCCCACCAGAGACTAAACACTAATGCAGTCAGTAGGCCCAAAATAGCTCTAAATGTCACATATGAAAATACGTTAAACCCACTGTAAAATTGGGTTAAATATTCGGCCAGATAAACCAGCATCTACACTAACTCCCCACACCCGAAGGCATCTACTAACAAATCGACCACGCGTTCCATTGCCGCGCTTCGAGAACCTTTAACTAATATGGTCGCCTCGCCTGGCAACTGATTTAATTGTGCTATTAATGCCTGAGCCAGCGCTGTGACATCTTGAAAATGTGGGCTACCAAATGCTTTACTGGTATTGGCAGATAAGCTGCCACAACAATAAAGTGCATCAATATTAGCCAATTTTGCTTGTTGCCCGAGCTGTTCATGCAAAGGGGCAGCATTGTCACCTAATTCGCCCAAATCTCCCAGCACTAAACACCGATAATTATCACGTTGTTGCAACCAGGATATCGCAGCCTGTACTGAACTAGGGTTGGCATTGTAACTGTCATCAACGATTAAGAAGCGCCCGAGTACTTTAGGCATCATTCTGCCTTTTACTGGTTGTAACAGGCTTAACCCGCTGGCTACTTTTGTTAAATCGAGCCCTAATGCAATACACATGCAAGCTGCGGCTAATGCATTGCTGACTTGGTGGATACCCGCCAAGGGCAAATGCACCACAATTGATTGAGTTAAATATTCAAGATTAAATTCATAACATCCATGAGTATCGGCTTTTAAATCGGTTGCACGGATATCCGCTTTTACACCCTGAACGCGCGAAAAATGTAGCTGTTTAAATCCAGCGGCTTTTGTCGACATAAACTCAGCAAAGGCATCATCGGCATTAATCACCGCCACACCATCTTGTTTAAGATGATTGAAGATCTCTGATTTTGCCTCAGCAATACCTTCAACAGAACCAAAGCCTTCAAGGTGTGCACTGCCAATGTTATTTACTAATGCCACTTGAGGCTGCACAAGCGCGCTAGTGTAATCAATCTCACCTTTATGGTTTGCACCAAGCTCAAACACACCGTATTGGTCGCCCGAAGACAAACGTAATAATGTCAGTGGCACACCAATATCATTATTAAAATTGCCCGCGGTAAATAGCACCTGAAATTGTTGCGACAATATAGTGGCAACCATTTCTTTCACACTGGTTTTGCCATTAGAACCCGTCAGAGCAACGGCTATTGGGGCCACTTGTTGACGCACAAACTGGCCTAATTGGCCTAGTGCGTCATGGGTGTCGCCAACCACAATCTGTGGTACGTTAAATGGCAATTGTGTTGATACTAAAAGGGCTTTAGCGCCATTTTCAATCGCTTTATTTGCAAATTGATGGGCGTCAAACCGCTCACCTTTTAAGGCAATAAACAGGCTGTCGTTATCAAATTTACGGCTGTCAGTACTCACTGCATTGATGGTGATATTGTTGCCAATCAACTGACCATGTATAGCCTGTGCGATTTGATCTAATGAAAGTGAAATCATACTGAGGCCTCCATTAACTGCTTGGCCAATGCGCGTTCATCGTAATCCAATCTTTTTCCTGCCACTTCTTGATAGGTTTCATGACCTTTACCCGCCAATAAAATAATATCGTGCGGTTTTGCTTGCGCTACAACTTGCTTGATTGCGCTGATCCGGTCGATATTTGACAGGGCTTGTTCTGGCAAAGACAGTCCAGCTAAGACATCATCAATAATGGCTTGTGGGTCTTCACTTCGAGCATTATCACTGGTGACCATGACACGGTCAGCAAAGGCTTCGGCGGCTTGTGCCATCAGAGGGCGCTTGCCTTTATCTCGGTCGCCACCACAACCAAATACACACCATAATTGTCCATGGCAATGTACTCGTAGTGCTTTCAATGCTTGTTCGATTGCATCTGGCGTATGTGCGTAATCAACCACTAAGGTTGCTTTATTATGACCAGAAAAACGCTCCATGCGTCCTGCTACGGGTTTAATTTGAGGAAGAACCCGAAGAATTTCAGCCATATCTATGCCTTGTAACGATAAGGCAGATATTGCTGCTAGCACATTGGATAAATTAAATTCCCCTAATAATGGCGAAACCAGATTAGCCCTTAGCTTTTCTGAGCCATTGTTGGCTGGATATATCAAGGTAGCGCTTACCCCTTGATCATCAAATTGCGTATTTTGGCAATAAAAGTCTGCTTGTGTGTTCGCGACACTAAAAGAAAACAACTGAGCTTTGGCTGGCGCAGGGGTAGTGGTAAATTCATCAAGCCAATTTGCACCAACGGTATCATCAAGATTAATAATGCCATTTTTTAACGAGGCAAATTTAAATAAACGTTTTTTAGCCGCAGCATAGGAAGCCATATCACCGTGATAATCAAGGTGGTCTCGGCTTAAATTAGTGAACACAGCAGTATTAAAAGGTACGGCTTCAATGCGGCCTTGCACTAAACCATGACTTGATACTTCCATTGCACAGACTGTTGCGCCTTGCTGTTCAAATGCTGACAATTGTTGCATGACGGTGATGGCATCAGCGGTAGTGTTACCACTGTCTATCAGCTCACCCCATAAACCATTACCTAGCGTGCCCATGACTGCAGCTTTTTGCCCCAATAACGTCACCAACTGGGCAATAATCTGGCTGACTGACGTTTTACCGTTAGTACCAGTCACGCCAATCACGTTAAGCTTGTTTGAGACTGCGTAATATTGTGCCGCTACTGCAGAAAGCTGTCTGCTCAGTTGGCAAAAGTGGATCACTGGAACTGCACCAACCCAATCGACCTTTTCATGTTTTTCAGGGAAGTCGGTGTGAGCCAGCACAGCCGTTGCGCCTTTTTCAATCGCAGCCGCAATATATTCTCGGCCATCCACTTTATGCCCAGGCAAAGCCACAAACACTTTACCCGTTGCAGTCAAGCGACTATCAAGCGTTAAACCACAAATCGTTTCAGCCCCGGCATAATAAAACCAGGGCGCAAGTAAATCTTTTAGTAACATCATTCTGCGCTCCTTGGCGCAGACGCCATCTGTATGGCCTCACGTTTTGAAATAGGCTCAACGTTTAACATTTGTAACGCACCCGACATCACTTTTGCAAAAGCAGGACCGGCCACATCGCCACCATAGTACTTATCGCCTTTAGGCTCATTAATCACGACTGAAATAGCTAACCTTGGATTATGTACAGGGGCAACACCAGCAAAAATCGCTACGTAATCATCGCCATAGCCCCCAGCAACTGCCTTACGGCTGGTACCGGTTTTACCTGCTATAGGATAACCATCAATGTGTGCTTTCGTGGCAGTACCACCCGCTTCAGTTACCCCAACCAGCATCTGCATGACATCATTAGCCACTTGTTCTGATAAAACCTGTTGCCCTTTAGGCGCTTCTTTTAACTTTAAAATCGATACAGGATACAACACGCCACCACTGCCTAACGTGGCATACATGCGTGCCAATTGAAGCGGCGTTGCGGTGAAGCCATAACCAAACGATAATGTGGCGCGTTCAAAGTCAGACCAGCGACGGCGGTCGTGAATTAAACCAGCACTTTCACCGGTTAAATTAATACCTGAATAATTGCCTAACCCCATTGATTGATAGGTACCAAGCAATTGCTGAACGGGCATAGATAAAGCCAGTTTACTGATACCTACGTTTGATGATTTAACCAGAATTTTTGCCAGCGACATGTCGCCGTAATTATTTGAATCACGCACCTGACGACCACCAATCCGCATCCAGCCTGGTGATGTTGGGATCAGTTCATCAGACTTTACGGTTCCGGCCTCTAATGCCGCCGCGACCACAAAGGGTTTTACCGTAGAACCGGGTTCAAAGGTGTCAGTTAATGCACGATTTCGCATACGATGTGATTGTAAATTATCGCGCGCATTAGGATTGTATGAGGGCGTGTTCGCCATCGCCAGTACTTCGCCAGTTAGCACATCAATAACCACAACCGAGCCTGAGGTGGCCTGAAAGGTTTCGGTAGCACGTTTAAGTTCCCGGTAGGCCAATTGCTGGATGCGTTGATCGATACTCAACACAATATCGTTAGAGCTTTCACCCTCTTGTACTATGTCTAAACGTTCAACTACACTGCCGTCGCGCGACTTTCTCACTTTTTGTTTTGATGGCGTACCTGTAAGCCAGGTATTGTAAGTATTTTCAATGCCTTCAATACCCACGTCATCAATATTGGTAATACCAATCAACTGAGCGGCAATTTCACCCGCTGGATAATAACGACGAGATTCTGATTTAAGGTATATGCCACCAATTTTTAATTGCTCAATATAATCAGCAACCGCAGGAGTAACTTGGCGTTTTAAGTAGACAAATCGCTTTTTAGGATCGCGTTTTACTTTGTTCACCAGCTTATCAACGGGTTCTTGCAACACATCGGCTAACGCTTGCCAACGACGCATATCAACGAACGCTTTTTGATCATGAGCATGTTTAGGATCTGCCCAGACAGCACGAACAGGCACACTCACGGCTAACATATCACCATTGCGATCGGTAATCAGGCCACGCTGCACCTGATTACTTGTAGTACGTAAGGTACGCATATCACTTTCATGGCGTAACTTATCTGGTTCAATAATTTGTATATAGGCTGCGCGAGCAATCAAACTGACAAATAACAGCAAGACAAATCCCACCACAACGTATAAACGCCATGGGATCAGTTCGGGATTTTGCTTACGCTTGGCTTGTCTTGACATATTCCCTATGCTCAATTGGCCCTAATCACCACTTCCTCTTTAGGAAGCGGTCTGGACATATTCAAATCTTTAGTCGCTATTCGGGTCACGCGGCTATGTTCCGACTGCGACTGTTCTTCTAACAATAAATTGCGCCATTCAATATCTAAATGGTCTTGCTGCTGTAAAAGCTGATCCCATTGCGAGGTTAATTTACGGCTAACATGGCTGGTGTACACCACAGCTACCGCATTAATCATCACCACAATGCTTAACAACACCACCCATTTGTGGTGCCAGATATCTTGCAAAACAAGCCGAGGCAGATTCAGTGCAGACTGATTCACAATGCTAACCTCAGTACGCTAAGCGCTCTGCAACACGCAGCACTGAGCTGCGTGAGCGAGGGTTTTGTTCAATCTCTTCATCCGATGGCTTCATTGCCTTGCCCATTGACTTCAGCTTACGCGATTTATTAATTTCAGCTTCGGTAATAGGTAAGCCATGCGGCACGCTTTCGCCCTGGCTATTGCGACGAATAAAGCGTTTTACCATGCGATCTTCTAATGAATGGAAGCTAATCACCGATAAACGACCTTCAGGCGCAAGGACTTTTAACGCGCCTTCTAATGCTTGATCAATTTGCTCCAGCTCACTATTGATATAAATACGTATCGCTTGAAATACCCGTGTTGCTGGATGCTTGTTACGTTCTTTGTTTTTGGTAATTCGGGCAATCAAATCCGCTAAATCTTTAGTGCGTAAAAAGGGGTTTTCATCTCTATCTGCGGCGATGCAGCGAGCAATATGACGAGAATTTTTTTCTTCACCATAGGTTTTGAACACCCATGCCATATCTTCTATTTCTGCTCTTGCTAACCATTGTGCTGCGGTTTCGCCTTGGCTATTGTCCATACGCATGTCTAATGGGCCATCGCGCAAAAAACTAAAACCTCTATCGGCATCATCAAGTTGCGGTGAAGAAACACCTAAATCCAACAACACCCCATTAATCTTGCCAACTAGCCCTAATTCTTCTACATAATCCGCTAACTGGCCAAAACCACCGTGAACAATTTGAAAGCGTGGATCATCAGCAAATTGTTTTGCCGCTGCTATCGCTTGCGGGTCTCTATCTATGGCAATTAAGCGTCCCTCAGGGCCTAGGTGGCTAAGCACATGGCGTGAATGTCCACCGCGGCCAAATGTGCCATCAATATAGATGCCATTTGGATCGATATTAAGACCATCTACGGTCTCTTTTAATAACACGCTTAAGTGGGCAAACTCTTGACTCATTAGGGTCTTCTTTTTATTCCATTACAGGGTGAAGTGGCTCAATCTTTCATGATTGGCTAAATTCTGGTTGCTGATCAGCTCATGGTTTTGCTCCATTTGCAGCTGCCAAGCACCTTCTTCCCATAATTCAAATTTATTTAATAAGCCTACCAACATGGTTTTCTTTTCCAAATTGGCAAAACTTCTGAGTATTGGCGGCACAACGATGCGGCCATGGCTGTCAAGCTCACACTCTTGGGCATAGCCCAATAGTTTGCGCTTAAGCGAACGCTCTGTGGGATCAATATCTGATAACAGCAGCAACTTAGTTTCCATGAGCTCCCACTCATGTAACGGATAAATCAATAAACAAGGAGAATTGATATCAACGGTAAGAATGAGAGTGCCATCGTGCCCATTACGTAACGCATCACGGAATCTCGCTGGCATAGCGATCCGTCCTTTTGCGTCCATATTGATTGCACTTGCGCCTCGAAACACGTTTATAAAGTCCTTGTTTTTTTAATTTGATCCACAATGATCCACTTTTTCCCACAAATGCTAAGTTTAGGGATACAACACAAGGGTTGTCAAGGGATGTGAACATATATTAAATCCAGACGCCAAGCGGGTTAGCAGGGAATTCTCAATCAACGAAAAAATATCAAATAGAAAGCGCAAAAATATACAGAAATAACAGAGTTAATGAGCAAAACCAGACACATATAGGCGGTTATTTCAGCAATTTTGATCTTAGGTGGGAGAAAGAAACAATCACATACAGCAGTTCTTGGCGGCTATAGATCACAATTTAATCGCAATTAGTTTTATTTTTAGCCGTTTTCTTTAATGAAACTTAATCTTTAAACTGGCAAAAAATAGCGCTTTAGTATGAATGAATCCTTGGTGGTGACCCATTAACTGATAATAAACGGGCAAAAAAACCACTCGACTAATTTTTAATCGACACTGGCCGATATAAAGATAACAATTACAATTTGCTCGCTAAAGGATCTGAGCGATGATAATGAAAGGAGTATCTGATGAATTTAGATAGCATTTATAGCATGCTTGCCACACCGGTTCGTTTAATCAGTAATCGTAAACGTATTGTTGACCGTGTGGATGTTACCAGTGAAATTGCCGCTGACAGCCATGAAGCCCCCCAGTCTCAGTTGCCCCCAACACGAGGTAAACACAACTCGATAGCCGAAAATAAAGTGGATCCCATCAGGGAAGATGAGCCTCATGAATACATCACCGATGATGAAGCGCCTCTGAAAGAGTTAAAAGTGCCCATTAAGCACATTGATGTTGAAGCTTAAGCTTGGCGTTAACGGCATTATTGGGTACTAACTTGTTTAACGGCTTTAAGCCAACCTTGATACAAGGTTTGTCGTAAATCGTTATCCATAGTGGCAGTAAAAATGCGATCTGTAGCTAAAATGGATTGTAACTCCTGTGTTGACTTCCATACCCCGACGGCCAATCCAGCCAGAAACGCCGCGCCCATTGCTGTCGTCTCACTCACTTTAGGCCTTAACACATGCACATCAGTTATATCCGCTTGAAATTGCATTAAGAAGTCATTTGCCACTGCTCCGCCATCGACACGAATTTGGGTTAATGCGACACCTGAATCTTTACTCATCGCATCAAGTAAATCACGAGATTGATAGGCAATGGATTCTAATGCAGCGCGAATAATATGGTTTCGATTTGCACCACGGGTTAAACCAACAATGGCTCCTCTAGCATCGGCATCCCAATAAGGCGCTCCAAGTCCTACAAAGGCAGGAACCACATAAACACCATTAGTATCGCTCACTTTATTAGCATAATATTGAGTATCATAGGCATCTTGAATTATGCCTAACTCATCCCGTAACCATTGAATAATAGCACCGCCCATAAACACCGAACCTTCAAGGGCATAACATGCTTGTCCCTTGTCACCAATCGCCACTGTGGTTAACAAACCGTGGGTTGACTCAACGGCTTTATCACCGGTATTCATCAGTAAAAAGCAGCCAGTCCCGTAAGTATTTTTTACCATGCCAGGCTGCAGACACAGTTGACCAAATAAAGCGGACTGCTGATCACCGGCCATGCCCGCAACCGGAATGCCTAGCCCGCCGGCAAGCTCGGTATAACCGTAAACTTCGCAGGAAGATTTCACTTCAGGTAACATTTGCCGCGGAATATTGAACAATTTGAGTAAGTCGTCATCCCACTGCTGAGTATGGATATTAAATAACATGGTACGCGACGCATTGGTTGGTTCAGTAACATGCACTTTACCTTGGGTAAGTTTCCATACTAACCAGGTATCTACTGTGCCAAATAAAAGCTCTCCGGCATCAGCCTGCTCGCGCGCGCCCGCAACATTGTCTAAGATCCATTGAATCTTTGAGGCTGAAAAATACGGGTCCAGCACTAAACCGGTTTTTTGCCGGATCAGGGTTTCAATATTTTGTGCTTTTAACTGTTGGCAAATTCCCTGACTGCGTCGGCATTGCCACACAATCGCATTATAAATAGGCTTCCCGGTATGCTTGTTCCAAACAATGGTTGTTTCACGCTGATTAGTAATGCCAATAGCGGCCACTTCATGACGATTAATGCCTGCTCGTGTTAACACCTCAACTAATGAAGAGCTTTGCGAGGACCAAATTTCCATCGGATCATGCTCAACCCAACCCGCATGGGGATAATGTTGTCGAAATTCCCGTTGCGAAATTGCCACTATGTCAGCCTTATGATTGAACACAATCGCTCTTGAACTCGTGGTTCCCTGATCTAAAGCAACAATGTATTTATTCGCTGTCATATGACACTCTCTTTATCGGAGGAAAGCCTAAGTTTAGGTTAACGTAAAATGAGAACACCTAAAGCTTGAAGATGATTAATTTTTAAAAACCAAACAAATTTAATTATTTAGGTCACATTGATGGGCTTTATAATACCACACAGCGGCAATTTTTTGATTTTCAAAAAGGTACACCCCAATACTGCAACGGGACAACCACTCCCCCTCTTGTTGCCAAGAAACCTGCTCTACTGTACTGACAAAATCACCAGAGGTAACAGACTTGATTACCCGAGAATGTGCTCTATTTGCATCAGCGAAATAACCTTTCATTGATTTAACAAGCTCATCCCTAGAGGTTGTTTGGCTGGTCATTCCCGCGCGGGTAACATCAAACCAATAGGCTTCTTTTGTGACCATTTGCCCCATTAACTCGGGATCGCGCTCATTAAATGCCTCTACAAATTGCGTCACCACTTGTGATTTCTCATTAGCATCAGCTGCAAAGCTGAATCCCAAAATCAACACGACCCACATCAATTTAGCCATTACTGTCCTTAAATATAGTCAATATAAAAAAGCCCCGCTATGCGAGGCTGATGAAGAATGACAAGCACTAAACTTACATTTTATAGCTCAATTGCACGCCAGCAAGCAAAACGTTACCTGTGGCTTCGCCATTAAAGGTGACTACTGCTAAGCCTGCTAAATCTTGCTCTTCGCTGATAGGCGCATCACCATACATTTTGATATAGGTGACGGCAAAGTCTAGGCTAAGATTTTTAGTCGCTTGATAACCCGCTCCCATACTAAACCATAAACGGTCGGTATCTGGAATAGTTGTTGTACGGTATTCATCTTCTACCGCGGTTTGGTCTAATGCCAAACCAGCTCTTAACGTCCAATCATGAGTTAATGAATACGTGCCGCCAACTGCATAGCGCCAATTATCTTTAAAGTTTTCATTTTTAACTAAATCAGATTCGATATCGCCAATCGGTTTTTGCTCGCCAGGAAAGTAAGCCACTAACTGATCAAATACACTCCATTGAGTCCAATTTACGCTGGCATGCATGGCAAATTTATCAGTCAACTGATGATGCGAAGCTAACTCAGCAAAAGCAGGCAGCTCAATAGGTAAATAGCCTTCAATTGACACATTTTGGCCACCATCATAAAGCAAACCAGAAGCATGACCGTCTAGCTCTAATTCAACACCACTATGATAAGCCAAGCCTAAACGATGATCAGGGTTTATCTGCCAGCTAGCACCTGCTTTCCACCCCACACTAATATCATCACCTTTCATTGATTTAAGGCTTGTGCCAGGATCAGGTAAACGACCAGCAATTTGGGCAGGTAATGCAGGATTGGCTTTAATCGCACCAACCCAAGCAGGGGTTGTTGCACCAATTTCGCCTTCACCATAAACCACACGTAAACCAGCACCGACACTGAATGTATCATCCACTTTGTACGCTAGGTTAGGGTTAAACTCCACTGTAGTGATGGCTGTTTTACTACCGAAAATGGCTGCGGCATGGGTGGGTTCAATTTCAGTCGCTAATCCGTAATTAGAGTTAACGGTTAATCCCCAAGTCCATTGCGAGTTTAATTGATTAGAATAGTAAAAGTTAGGAATAAAAGCGTCACCGGCAACATCATGAGCACTGGCAGGAACATGCAATGATTGTCCACCAAACAAAGGCGAATCGATGGCAATATCACCTGTTACATCAATATTTGGCATGACATACACACCACCTGCAGAAAGCTGACGGCCTTCTAAATAGCTCAGCATAGCTGGGTTACGGGACTGTGCAGAAGCATTATCAGCCATAGCAGCTTCACCTGCGAATGCGCGGCCTAAACCGGTCGATGAAAATTCTGCTAATTGAAAACCAGCGGCTTGAGTTTGTGAAGTGGTTCCAAAGACGATTGCTGATATAGCCAAAGTAAGTATTGTTTTTTTCATTATATTCTCTTATTCGTTGTTTTTATGTCGATTTAATGCAACAAACACACCTTTATAGAGTAAAAGCTCGACATTTATGCGCAGCAAGTTTACGGATAAAAAGCCTTATTGCAACCGTCAACTTATAAATCTCGCATCATATCTGCCGCTTAAATACCGATAACTGGCTCACAAAGCGTGCGAAAAACACCGGGGTTTTTAAAGCGCTGTTAACTGAATAAAAAGCACAAGAGTAGACAACTTATAATTAACTATAATTATCAACAACTAAGTCGTTATATAAAGCATTATTTATGGTACAGCAGTAAGCTGAAAAATTAACAAATTAAAGCAAGGAGAGTTAATTTATTGGCACATTAGCTTGTAACTAATTGTAAAAATGACAAATAAAAAACCCTGCGTTAGCAGGGTTTGTTTTACTTATTCGCTAAAAAATTAGCTGATAAGATTATAAGCTGTAGTACATTTCGAACTCTAATGGATGAGTTGTACGTGCTACACGCTCAGCTTCAGCTGTTTTCAGTTTGATATAAGACTGAATAAAGTCTTCACTGAATACGCCGCCTTTAGTTAAGAACTCATGGTCAGCTTGTAAGTTTTCAAGTGCATTCTCTAAAGACGTTGCAACTTGTGGGATCTCTGCCGCTTCTTCAGCTGGTAGGTCATACAAGTCTTTGTCCATTGCATCACCAGGGTGGATCTTGTTTTGGATACCGTCAAGACCAGCCATTAACAATGCCGCAAAACCTAAATATGGGTTTGCATGTGGATCTGGGAAACGCGCTTCAATACGACGACCTTTAGGGCTTGGCACTACAGGAATACGGATTGATGCACTACGGTTACGCGCTGAATAAGCTAACATAACTGGCGCTTCAAAGTGTGGCACTAAACGCTTGTAAGAGTTAGTGCTTGGGTTAGTGAAAGCATTCAATGCACGAGCGTGCTTGATGATACCGCCAATATAATAAAGTGCGATGTCACTTAAGCCTGCATACTTGTCACCAGCAAATAAGTTTACACCATCTTTAGATAATGACTGATGCACATGCATACCACTACCGTTGTCACCCACGATTGGCTTAGGCATAAAGGTGGCTGTTTTGCCATAAGCGTGTGCCATGTTGTGAACAACATACTTTAGAATTTGGATTTCATCCGCTTTCTTAGTCAAGGTGTTAAAACGTGTAGCAATTTCGTTTTGACCCGCTGTAGCCACTTCATGGTGATGCGCTTCAACAACTTGACCCATTTCTTCAAGTACTAAACACATAGCGCTACGTAGATCTTGTGAAGAGTCAACAGGTGCTACTGGGAAGTAACCGCCTTTCACCATTGGACGGTGACCCGTGTTACCTTCTTCATAACTTTTTGCAGAGTTCCATGCAGCTTCTTTAGCATCAATTTTCACGAAACAACCTGACATGTCAGTACCAAAACGTACGTCGTCAAATAAGAAGAACTCTGGCTCAGGACCAATAAGAACCGTGTCAGCAATACCGGTAGACTTTAAATATTCTTCAGCTTTTTTAGCGATAGAACGTGGGTCACGGTCATAACCAGTCATAGTGCCTGGCTCTAAAATATCACAACGGATAAGCGCAGTTGTTTCTTCTGTGAAAGGATCAAGTAAGAAAGTTGATGCATCAGGCATTAATACCATGTCTGATTCGTTAATGCCTTTCCAGCCTGCAATAGAAGAACCGTCAAACATTTTGCCGTCTTCAAAAAAATCCGCGTCAACTTGATGAGTTGGAATAGATACGTGCTGCTCTTTACCTTTAGTATCGGTAAAACGTAAGTCAACAAACTTAACTTCTAATTCTTCAAGTTGCTTTAATACTGATTCAACTGACATTCTCAAGCCTCCGGTAGGGTCAAGGGTATTCCCTTCTTAATTTAATCTAACTGTTTACCAAGTACACTTTACTTAGTTAAACCAATGTAAAACAGTGATGTTCACATGATGTCACTTACTAAGCTATTTTTATGCCAAATATATAACACATTGAATTATATGAATTTGATTTTTTAGCATTATAAAGTGACCATCAAATTGCACCAAAAAGATCCACAAAAGCACTAATTTGGTGCAACAGTTAAGCTGGGCTGCACCGTAAATGAACATGCCGAGTATATAGAGACTCATCAACAAAAAGTGTACTGAGATAACAATTTACCCAACCTAATTCAGAAAACTGTGTTCTTAATGTTTATCAGTCATCGAGTCATCACAACAACCTTTTAAGCCAGTTCAGTCGACATATATCTGTCCAAACGTGTGAAAATACGTGGTGTTCAAAAAAAATCCTATCTACTGAGGCCTTGCTGGAGTAGAATGGCACGCTTTTTTATGGTGGCTATACTTAATAGCAACTGTAAATAATCCCTTTTTTGTTTGATGGTATAGAGGTTTTATCCGTGCTAGAGAATTTACGTAACATCGCCATTATTGCACACGTTGACCATGGCAAAACAACCCTGGTAGACAAGTTGCTGGCGCAGTCAGGAACCCTTGCATCTCGAGGAGAAGCTACTGAGCGGGTGATGGATTCAAACGATCTTGAAAAAGAACGTGGGATCACCATTCTGGCAAAAAACACTGCCATCAAGTGGAACGACTACCGTATTAACATCGTAGACACACCAGGTCACGCCGATTTCGGTGGTGAAGTTGAACGTGTTCTGTCTATGGTTGACTCAGTTTTATTACTAGTAGATGCAGTTGATGGCCCAATGCCACAAACTCGCTTCGTAACTAAAAAAGCATTTGCTCAAGGTCTTAAGCCAATCGTTGTGATCAACAAGATTGACCGTCCTGGTGCACGTCCTGATTGGGTTATTGACCAAGTTTTCGATTTATTCGACAACTTAGGTGCAACTGACGAGCAGTTAGACTTCCCTATCGTTTACGCTTCAGCATTAAATGGTTTCGCAACCTTAGATCCTGAAGATACAAGCGAAGACATGACGCCTTTGTTCCAAACAATCGTTGAAAAAGTATCTTTCCCTGACGCTGACGCTGAAGGTGCTTTCCAGATGCAAATTTCACAACTTGATTATAACTCATACGTGGGTGTAATCGGTGTTGGTCGTATCAAGCGTGGTAGCGTAAAAACTGGTCAACAGGTTACTGTGATCGGCGCTGACGGTAAGAAACGTAACGGTAAAATGGGCCAAGTATTAGGTTACATGGGTCTAGACCGTACTGAAGTTGAAATTGCTAACGCTGGTGACATCGTTGCAATTACCGGTCTTGGCGAGCTAAAAATTTCTGATACGGTTTGTGCCGTAACTGAAGTTGAAGCATTACCACCGTTATCTGTTGATGAACCTACATTAACCATGACTTTCCAAGTAAACACTTCTCCGTTCGCGGGTAAAGAAGGTAAGTATGTTACTTCACGTAATATTCTTGAGCGTTTACAACAAGAATTGGTTCATAACGTTGCATTACGTGTTGAAGAAACTGACAGTCCAGACCGTTTCCGTGTTTCTGGCCGTGGTGAATTACACTTATCAATCCTGATTGAAAACATGCGTCGTGAAGGTTACGAGTTAGCCGTATCACGCCCAGAAGTTATTCTTAAGACGATTGATGGTGAATTATGTGAGCCATTCGAAACCGTAACGGTTGACGTTGAAGAAGAGCACCAAGGCACTGTAATTGAAAAATTAGGTACCCGTAAAGCTGAAATGAAAGACATGCAACTTGACGGTAAGGGTCGTGTACGTATCGACTTTATTATCCCAAGCCGTGGCTTAATCGGTTTCCAAACTGAATTCTTAACCGCCACGTCTGGTACTGGTTTGATTTATCATTCATTTGATCACTATGCCCCTCATAAAGGCGGTGACATTGGTCAACGTGCTAACGGTGTATTGATTTCAAACGCAACGGGTAAAGCACTAACATTCGCACTATTCGGTTTACAAGACCGTGGTCGTTTGTTTATTGGCCACGCAGCTGAAGTGTATGAAGGTCAAGTTGTTGGTATTCACGCTCGCTCAAACGATCTAACAGTTAACTGTTTGAAAGGTAAGCAGCTTACTAACATGCGTGCTTCTGGTACTGATGAAGCACAAGTACTAACTCCGCCAATCAACATGACTTTAGAGCAAGCGCTTGAGTTCATCGATGATGACGAATTAGTAGAAGTAACGCCTAAGAACATCCGTGTTCGTAAGAGACACTTAACTGAAAACGAACGTAAGCGCCATAACCGCGCTGGTGCGTAATCAGTCAGCTTATTTGAGTTGAATTAAAAGCCCAGATTATTCTGGGCTTTTTTGTGTCTGCTTGTTTTCAATTAAGAATCACCACATTAAAAAATAACTAGATATTCACAATAAATAGATATAAATTCACACCAACTTATTTTATGGAGTGGGTGAATATGTTAGAAAATGTCAATGTGGCGCTGCAAGCAAACGTGTATTTTGATGGTAAAGTAACTAGTCGAGTGGTATTTTTTGCCGATGGTTCAAAACAAACCTTAGGCGTGGTATTGCCGGGGGAATATACATTTTCAACGTCTCAAGCAGAAATAATGAAAGTGACTTCAGGTGATTTTGACGTGCTACTCCCTAATGCATCTGAATGGGCTAACTATCCAGCCGGCGCTCATTTTAAATTAGCTGCAGGCGTGAGTTTTAGCATTCGTACCAGTGCGGTAGCGGAATATTGTTGTAGTTACCTGTAAGCCATTATTGATAAACAATCGGACTTTAATTGCTACATTCTTCATGCCAGACTAAGCCTTGAAGGTCATTTCAGGGCTATTACACTCTCATCGAAAGCATTTCCTCAGGCTGACCCCGCAACGCATTATTTCTCGCACTAGCAGAGTGTCATTATCTCAATAAAAAATCACAACGCTAAGAAAGTAAGCTCACTTAAATGAATTGAGTTTTCATCTTAAGGCGGCTTGTTAATTCAAAACCGCTAATACCATACTCACTTATTTTTGGCCGTATTGTCTTAAATGATTAGCGACAAAGAGTAAGCTAATACCATGTCATGATGCTGAAATAGAGTTAATCCAATATCGGTTGGGTATTTGGGTAAATTAGCCTAAATAAACTATGCTAGTTTTTGATTCAAAAAAGTCTACTATAGCAGTTGTCACTCGGTGAGAAAGGGATCAAGATGCGACTTATATTATTATTCGGCCTACTCAGTATTAGCTTATGCAGCAGCGCTGCGGTTTATCGATGGGTTGATGAAAATGGCAAGGTTCATTATGCCGATGAGCCTCAGCAGAATGCTGAGCTTGTAGAAGTGAAGCAAAATACCCAAAATACCATTGCGCTTCGCGAAACCAAACTTAACTCCCCCAAAGAATCAGAGCTTGATACCGCGGTTAACACCACAATCACGATTGTCTCGCCTACCCATGAAGAAACCATTCGCAGTAATGAAGGCAAATTCGATGTTACTGTAAGTGTCGCGCCTAAACTATTACGCGGCATGCTGTTGGCATTATTCATTGATGGTGAAATAAAAGCTCAACCTCAAACATCAACCACCTTTAGCCTTGAAGGCATTTATCGTGGTGAACATGCCATTGTAGTGAAAGCATTGGATCAAAACGGCAAAGTCCTTGCATCTAGTTCTCCTAGAACCATCTATCTTCATCAAGCAACTTTGGTAACACGGCCTACCCCGCGAGGGGGTTAATTATTAATTTCATTAAAAACAATGTATTAATTTAACCACCTCTTTACCAACCGAAACATTTGCTTGATGAAACTGGCTTGCAGCATGCACCATATTGGTGCACCATAATAGTGCAACCCAATACCCAGGACGGCAAATGGACACCAATAACCTACTAAATCATTTAGTCACCGCTGTGTTAGTCATCGACACTAACCTAAAGCCTCGTTTTGCAAACGCTGCGGCTGAACAACTATTGGCTGTCGCTAACCATAAACTTCTTGAATTGCGTTTACCGGATTTATACCAATTTTTGGGTGTTGATGAACATATTTTGCGCGATGCCGTCTCGTCAAACCAAGGTATTACTGTTAACACCGCAGCGTTGATCACCTTAGATGGCCAACATCACACGATAGATCTCACGTTAATTCCTATTGAAAATGAGCAAAACCTAAGCATTTTAGAGCTACGCCAAGTCGATCAGCAACGTCGTATCCACCAGCAACTTAATATGGATGCACAACAACAAGCAGCCCAATATTTAGTTCGCAATTTAGCCCACGAGATTAAAAATCCACTCGGGGGCTTAAGAGGTGCTGCGCAACTGTTATCAAGAGAGCTTCACTCTCCTGAATTAAAAGAATTCACCCATTTAATTATTGAGCAAGCCGACCGTTTACGTAGCTTGGTTGACCGATTATTAGGCCCACAACGCCCAACGCAGCACACCGAGCATAATATCCATCAGGTGGTACAAAAAGTATTAAAACTCGTTGAAATGGCATTGCCTGAAAACATCAAGTTAAAGCGTGATTATGATCCTTCTATCCCCGACATTCAGATGGATCCAGATCAACTTCAACAAGCTGTCCTCAACATAGTTCAAAATGCCATTCAGGCACTCGACAATAGTGGTGGCGAAATTCTGATCAAGACCCGTACACAACACCAAGTGACCATAGGCACCCAGAGATATCGACTAGTTTTGGCCTTATCAATTATCGATAACGGCCCTGGTATACCACCCGAACTAATGGATACCTTATTTTACCCAATGGTCACAGGTAGAGAAGACGGCTCGGGCCTTGGTTTATCAATAGCTCACAACATTGCAAGACTTCATGGCGGCCGCATAGACTGTGTCTCTGCGCCTGGCCATACCGAATTTATCATTACGCTGCCATTACAATAATTTTAGACCTAAAGGCAGAACGAGGTAGCAAGATGACAATAAGCGAACAAGTATGGGTTTTAGATGATGATAGCTCTATTCGCTGGGTGCTAGAAAAAGCGTTATCCGGCGCCAAACTTAGCAGTGCAAGCTTTGCGGCTGCCGAGTCATTATGGCAAGCATTAGAACATTCACAGCCACAAGTCATAGTGTCTGATATCCGCATGCCGGGCACGGATGGACTCACTCTCCTAGACCGTTTACAGCTACATTATCCGCATATACCGGTGATTATTATGACGGCTCATTCGGATTTAGACAGTGCCGTGAGTGCTTATCAGGCAGGGGCTTTTGAGTACCTGCCAAAGCCTTTTGATATTGATGAAGCCATAGCGTTAGTAGAGCGCGCACTCACCCATGCAACTGAGCAAGTACCTTCTACTCCGGCTGAAACCGCCGTGAAAACCCCTGAAATTATTGGCGAAGCCCCTTCGATGCAAGAGGTGTTTCGTGCCATTGGACGTCTGTCACGTTCATCTATTAGTGTATTAATTAATGGACAATCTGGAACGGGTAAAGAATTAGTCGCTGGCGCACTGCACAAACACAGCCCACGTAAAGATAAATCATTTATTGCACTTAACATGGCGGCGATCCCTAAAGACTTGATTGAATCGGAACTTTTTGGCCATGAAAAAGGCGCGTTTACAGGGGCAGCAAATGTGCGCCAGGGGCGTTTTGAGCAAGCCAACGGCGGCACATTATTTTTAGATGAAATTGGCGATATGCCGATTGATGTGCAAACTCGATTATTGCGGGTATTGTCTGATGGCCAATTTTATCGCGTAGGCGGACATCAAGCGGTACAAGTGGATGTGCGAATTATTGCTGCAACCCACCAAAATCTTGAATTACTGGTTCAAAAAGGGACTTTTCGCGAAGACTTATTCCATCGTCTCAATGTGATACGAGTGCACTTACCCCCGTTATCACAACGCCGTGAGGATATACCTCAATTAGCCACTCACTTCCTCAACTCAGCAGCCAAAGAAATTGGTGTTGAACCCAAAATATTAACCAAAGATACTGCGGCTAAATTGTCTCAATTGCCTTGGCCAGGTAACGTACGTCAGCTAGAAAACACCTGCCGTTGGTTAACCGTCATGGCATCGGGCCAGGAAATTTTGCCGCAGGATTTACCGCCGGAATTACTCAAAGATCCGGTATCAAACCATCAAAATCAAGTAGCCCATGGTGATTGGCAGTCTGCGTTGAAAAGTTGGATAGATGAAAAACTCGCTGCCGGCGAAAATGATTTATTGACCGAAATACAGCCCGCTTTTGAACGCATATTACTTGAAACCGCATTAAAGCATACTCAAGGTCATAAGCAAGAAGCGGCAAAACGTTTAGGTTGGGGGCGTAATACGCTAACACGTAAACTCAAAGAGTTATCAATGGAGTAGCTTAGTCCGAGTTGAGGTTAGCTTAGATAACATAGAATGAAGCCTAGAATTGGCTCTAGGCTTCTCTGCAGTTGGTGTCACCTAAACCGGATCTTGGTGGATAATCACCTCAGCTTCTTCAAAAGCATTTTGAATCCGTAAACCTGTCGCATCGGCAATTCGATGGGCATCAAACAGAGGTTGACTGCCGTCTAACTCTAAATGCAATTGAATAAAAATGGTTTTCCCTGACTGACGCGTACGTAAATCGTGAATGCCTTTTACATGGCTATCCGCTAAGGCTAAGGTTTTAATTTGATCTCGGGTTTCGGGATCAAGCTCTCTATCGAGTAAACTTTGTATTGAACGGTAGCCTAAATCTATGGCCTGTTGACCAATAAAGAGTGCAATCAGCACGGCAAACAAACCATCGGCCCACCACCAGCCATAGTTGGCTAACACCAATGCCAGTAATACTGCCGAGTTTAAAAACAAGTCAGATTTATAATGCAATGAGTCCGCTTCAACAACCGAACTGCTGGTTTGCTCTAGGGCTTTTCTCTGCAGTAAAACTAATCCCAGAGTCACAATAATTGCAATAATCGATACCACAACACCTAAGGTTGCATGGGTAACAGGTACGGGGTTTATTAGCTTTTCACCACCATAGAACAGCAATATACAAGCTGAACCTAAAATAAAACCAGATTGTGCTAACGATGCCAATGGCTCAGCTTTACCATGACCATATCGATGGTCTTTATCAGCTGGGACAATTGCATAGCGAATGGCAATGAAGTTGATGATAGATGCCATCGCGTCAGCGAATGAGTCTGTCAGCGAAGCCAACATACTTGCCGAACCTGAGTATAACCACGCAATCATCTTTATGACGATTAAGCCTAACGCAACGGCCACTGAGGCTCTACTCGCTAGTTTGACCCAAAAATCATAATTTTGGTTGGTTTTCATTTCCGAATTCACCCAATCATTAATGGTTATTTGGCTTTATCATAGCAATTATCTGGGCATGGCTTCGACAATGTTTACCTTTTTTAACAAGATCACGCGGTGAAAGTGTGATGAAAGCGACAAACCGTTAAGTTAATAATTAACTTAACGGTTGCCATCGAAATGCTGCGAATAACAGTTAACGCTTTTTACCCTGTTTTTCTAGGCGTTGAGTAAACTTAGTTTGTTGTTCAGGGGTCAATAACTGGTAGATTTCATTTTGCATTTTCAAATGCTGTAGCATTTGAACAGCCTTATACTCTTGCTTGGTAGCAATGAGCTCTTGTGCCTTGGTTTCATCAAAATTAGCATGGGTGATTAAACTCAACATCTCAGCTTTATGAGCCGCTCTCGCTTCTGCCGACGGCTTATCTGAACCTTGTGTTTTGTATTTTTCAACAATCGCTTTTACATCCGCTTTTTGTGCCTCAGTAAGCTCTAACTTACGTAGCATTTTATGCATGCCACTTCTTGCGTGACCATGGGAATATTTACCTGCTGCTGGTCGCTCAACCTGAGCGCTGCCTGCTGGCTCTTCGGCTGATTGAGCATAAAGCTGGCCTGTTAATAGAGCCGAACTTGCAATCAGTGCAACAAGAGCCGCTTTAATAGGAAGACATGTTTTCATAGCTATTACCTCGTTGATGATGACTTATTAATTAAGCCTAATTGAATGTTGGCAAAGTTCACAACATGGAACCTAGTTTACCGATCGCAATGTCAATGAGGGTGCTAGTAGCGTAAAGCTATGTAAAGCCGTTAAAATGAGTCAGTGATCAAGCTAACAAAATACTGTAAATGTTGTGATTTAATGAGAGCAAGTTAACGTAACGACAACCTGATACTTACATAGCAACGCCTTAAGCATAAAATTAGCTAAAGATTGTATTTCTTATTAAGGTCTATCATGAATCTTACTTTCACGCGCACTTGGGCATTGTTAGCCATCTTATTATTTTCAGCAGCCTTTACCTCACCTGCGGCACAGGCGTCATCTCAAAACGATTCGATTTGGATGACTCAACAAGCTGACCAAACGATTATCAAGCTACATTTTTTCTGGTCAGAAACCTGCCCACATTGCCGAAAAGCCCACCCCTTTATAGACGCTTTAGGGGAGCGATTTGATTGGATAGCGGTAGAAGATTACCTCATAAGTAAGCCAGGGAATGTCGATAAACTCATGGAAATGGGTAAACTGACTGGCAGTGAGCCAAAATCCGTACCCTACTTTGCCGTTTGCGGCGAAGCCATCATTGGCTACAACAGCCACCAAGTGACAGGGCAATACATTGTTGAGCGACTAATAGATTGCTATAAAAAACAAGGCGGACAGCCTGACATAGGCAATACACTTGCAGACTTTCTCACCCTAAATACCCCTGAAGATGAGCCACTATTTGGCACCTGCGCCGAAACCAGCAGTGCAGATGATGGTGCAGCAAGCACCTGTGGAATGTCACAATACCCTGGCGACAGCAACACCACACAGGTAGCGGAACCTCATGTGCAACCCGTGGATATTCCGTTAATCGGCGCGGTGCATCCTGAAAAAATGTCACTCCCCTTGTTAACGATTGTGCTAGCGGGTGTCGACGCTTTTAACCCTTGTGCATTTTTCGTATTACTTTTCTTACTCAGCATTATGGTTAATGCCGGCAGTAAAAAACGTATGTTATTGGTCGGGGGGATTTTTGTGTTCTTCTCAGGCTTTATTTACTTCATTTTCATGAGCGCATGGCTCAACTTATTCCAACTGCTTGGCGGCGGTGATGGCGGCATCATTATTACCTGCGCAGGCATACTGGCATTAGTGGCTGCCACGGTAAATATTAAAGACTACTTTTTTGGCCGAGGTGATGTCAGTTTATCCATGTCGGTCGAAAACCGAGGTAGCCTGATTAAACGCATGGGTAAATTATCTAAGGCCAGTTCATTACCCACTATGATTATCGGTTCATCCATCCTAGCCATTTTAGCCAATGCCTATGAATTATTGTGTACTGCGGGTTTCCCTATGATTTATACCTCAGTGCTATCAATTTCGAACTTAGATGTGATGGAGCGCTACCTGTACCTCGTTGCGTATAACGTCGTGTATGTTATTCCGTTAGCAACGATTGTTATCGTATTTTCTATGACGTTAGGTAAGCGTAAACTCACTGAAAAAGAAGGTGAAAAGCTTAAGCTGATGTCAGGGATCATGATGCTAGGTCTTGGCGGAATGCTAGTCATTGATCCTATGTCACTGCAAAACCCCGTGTTGTCTATAGGGCTAATTATCGGTTCAATTATCTTAACCTTTGTTATCGTTAAATTGGCTCAAGTGTTAAAACTCAAATAACCGACTAATGTAAAACTGTGCAATGATGATGTCATCTCAGCCCGCCTTAAGCTAAAGTGTTTATATGCATATTGAGGGCTGAAATGAATCGAATTTTACTTATTGATGATGATGTCGGATTATCAGAATTATTAACTCAACTTCTAGAAATGGAAGGTTTTGTCGTCAGCCAAGCTTATGATGGTCAAGCGGGGTTAGCGTTAGCATTAGACTCTGACTGCGACCTTATCTTATTAGATGTCATGCTGCCCAAACTGGGTGGGTTTGAAGTTTTAAAAGGCATACGTAAACGTAAGCAAACCCCCGTACTAATGTTAACCGCTCGCGGTGATGAAATTGACCGAGTTATCGGCTTAGAAATTGGCGCTGATGATTACCTACCAAAGCCCTTCAATGATCGTGAATTAATCGCGCGAATTCGGGCTATTCTGCGCCGTTCAAACGCTAGCGGACAAGAGCAAGCAGCGAGTAACTCCGTCACACTGGGTGATTTATGCCTAGACCCTACTCGACAAGAAGCCTTTTGCAACGATCAATTAATCATCTTAACCTCCACTGAATTTAGCCTGTTGCTTAATCTGATCTCCAGTGCGGGAGAGTTAGTCACCAAAGAGACGTTAAGCGAAAATGTATTAGGTAAAAAATTGATGCCATTTGACCGCAGCTTAGATATGCATTTATCTAACTTGCGCAAAAAGCTGCCCGAACGAACCGATGGCCGCGCTCGGGTAAAAACGTTGCGAGGCAGAGGTTACATTTGGATCCCCTAATGCGAACTACTGCCCCATTAAATAGATTATTTTTTAAGTTACTGATTGGCTTCTGGCTATGCAGCTCTCTTACTATTGCATTAGTGTTAATGCTGCCCATGTTGCTGCAAAGCCATGACCGTGCACCATTAGATGCTCGATTACAGCAAGCTCTGCATAAAGTAGTCGAAGATATTCAGCTGTCACCCGATATTCTTAACTCAAACAGGCTAAATCAACTTCAACGACAGTATTCAAAGCGCGACAGACCATTACGCATTTATGTAACCAATAGCGATGGCCAAGTGATTAATAGTCGTAAAGTCCCCCGTTCATTAAGACAATTTTTATTGATGGCAGAAGATGCCAAACAACCAATGAGTCACCAGTTTAGAAATGAGCTAATATTTGGGCCGTTATCTTTCAGCGCTAATCAACAAACCTTTCAGGTGTATGGCAGAATACCCGCCAACCATCCTCGGCCTTGGTTTTTGTATTTTTCGGAAAACAAATTACTCACCGCCACTATCGCGATTTTATTCTCCGGCTTGTTATGCGGGCTACTTGCCTGGCATCTCAGCAAACCTCTGAATAGCTTAAAACACAGTGCGAATGCGCTTGCTAAAGGGGATTTATCGCATCGTGCAGATAAATCGACCATCAGCCGAAGCGATGAAATTGGCCAGTTGGCTCAAGCCTTTAACAGTATGGCAGACTCAATTGAAACCATGATGCAAAACCAACAAAGGCTGATGGGTGATATCTCTCACGAGCTAAGAACCCCGCTAACCCGCTTAAAACTGTCACTGGCCTTGGCGCGTAAAAAAGGTCAGGACACCACAGAATTATCTCGTATTGAATATGAAGCCACCCAATTAGATGACTTAATTGGTGAGCTGTTAACGCTTTCAAGGGTCACACTCAATGCTAGCGAAGTTCGGATCCACACCGAGCTGAATGAAACCCTCAGCCAAGTGTTAGATGATGCTGAGTTTGAAGCTGAACAGCAACACAAGCTGCTGCATATTGCTATCGATGACCACCTTGCCTTTGAGCACTACCCAAAACCTTTGTGCCGCGCCATCGAAAACGTATTACGTAATGCCATTCGCTACGCCAATAAACACGTCAGCATAACCGCAGTACTGCAAGGTACACAGGTAATAATTGAAATTCAGGATGACGGTAAAGGGATAGATGAAAAAGAGCTTAACGCGATTTTTAGACCCTTTTATCGACCTGATGATGCCCGCGACAGAGATAGCGGTGGATGGGGATTAGGATTAGCCATTACTCAAGCGGCTATTCATATACACCAAGGCAGTATTAAAGCAGTAAACACCTCACCACATGGCTTGCTGATTAAAATAGTTTTACCGCTTAATACCTTCTAAGCACCATGACACCAAAATACATTATAATCTCTACTACAGGGCAAAAACTGCTATCATTATTGCGTCCACCCCGATAAAACTCAGCGCATTTAACGAATAAGGATATTCATGCATTCTCAGGCTGTTCAGAACTTTTCTAATCATATCCTTCTATATCTTTTTGCCGCTCTTTTTTTTGCGCCGTGTTCCTATGCCCAATCGATTAGTGTTATTGCTCTTGAATATCCGCCATACCTTACAGAAAAAGAGCCCGAATACGGCATAGCATATGACAAATTAGCCCAAGCCTTCACACACTCCCCTGTCAGTATTAATGCGCAGTTTTTGTCGCCAGCAAGAGCCCATAATCGGGTAGATAAAGGTCAATGGTGTTTAAGTTTTTTTCCACCAATTTCACCGAATAAAGATCATGTCTTGGTGCCACTATTTAAAGAAACAATTGAACTTAAGCTGTTTCGATTAGCCGAACCTGAGGTTTTCCTAGGTAATGAATTATCTGGCAAAGTTGTCGCTCAATTACGAATGCAAATGCCTAAAGGGGTGGTCAAAGAATTTGTCGATGCGGGTGCCACACTTTTGTTAGTCGACACCTTAGAGCAAGGAGTTAACCTTTTACTAAAAAACCGCGTCGACTATGTTTATGGTGACATGAATGCCATTTACTATGCTACTGAAAAAATAGGCTTTCCAACGGCATTAATTCAAGATTCTGCTCTGGTATTTAGGCGTTTTCCTATCGGGGTTTGGGTAAATAAACAATGTAAAGACAGCAACTTTGTGCTGGCACAATTAAAGCGTCAAGGGTACCGCCCTTTATCAGATCTAAACGCATTGATGCCAAAATCTTGATACTCGCCATGAATAAACACAGTTAATCATGGAGCTTGTGACAAGTTCAGCTATAATGCACCGTTATTTTTTGAGGTAGGTCAGCATGTTTCATATCGCCCTTTACGAGCCAGAAATCGCCCCAAACACGGGAAACATTATTCGTTTATGTGCCAATAATGGTTCACATTTACACCTTATCGAGCCTCTTGGTTTTGATTTAGAAGAAAAAAAATTGCGACGTGCGGGTTTAGATTATGCGGATTTAGCTCGCGTGACACGCCATAAGAATTATGATGATTTTCTGGTTGCTATGGCGGGAAAACGTATCATGGCTTGCACCACCAAGGGCAGTCGTCCACATACCCAAATCGCTTTCGCCGAAGATGATGTGCTGTTATTTGGCCCTGAAACCCGTGGCTTACCTATGGATATTATTAACGCTACCCCTTTAGAACAAAGGCTGCGTATACCTATGACAGCTAACAGTCGCAGTCTTAACTTATCAAATTCTGTTGCCATTATTAGCTATGAAGCTTGGCGACAACTTGATTTTGTGGGTGCTCAATGAAGCAACCCATTTCAAGCGAAACTCAGCAACAAGCGGTGATGATTGCCAAGTCGACCCAAAAAGAGGGGCAGACTAAAGAGCAAACTAAGCTGATTGCCAGTGGCATTGAAAAAGGTATTGCTGAATACAAAAAGCAGCAAAAGGCTAAGGCCAGACAAAGCGATAAAGCACGTAAACAACAAGTTAAACAAAAACAACGAGCTCAGCATGATGAACCCGAGTTAGAGTTAGAGTTTAATGAATCATCCCAGATGACCCCGCTAGCGTGGGGGTTGATTTGTTTGTTGGGTTTAAGCTGGTTATGTTTTGCTTGGTATATTTGGGGCTAACCATATAGTCCTACCTAAGTTTTTCATTTAAAAGGATCACTTAAGCAGAGCACTTTTTGCTTAATAAAGCGAATGACTGAGTCAAATAGCAATGCTCACTCTACGGGCATCAAACTGATGCCTCTTACTACCTGATAATGATCACTATCATCATCCAAAAAATGGGCACTTTGCTGCCATAACCACTGAGTTTGGGCATCTACTGATTGAGCGTCAAATGAAAGGCGGATCAATGCGGGTCGCTGCTTAATCTCGCCTGCACCTAAAAAGGCAAATCCACCCGCTTGCTGATATAAAGTTAACGTTTGATAAATATCCGCATTGATACCATCAGAATACACTAATTCAATATCACTGCCGCGCTGACGAAACCACCAGGTTTCGCTATTCACAAACCGCGCACCTTGGCTAACACTAATATACATATTGCGCCCATCAGCAGAACACATAATGGAGCTAGTCACTCGTTTTGATGCCCCATTAGGGTTAGCGGCACTACCTTGCCACTCACCACTTAAACTAGGACAAATAGCATCTAGCGATACCTTGGTCGCAAATGCCGATATCGGCGAAGCACCTAAGAGAGTAATGATGACCCACCAACTGAGTTTAAAACAATTCAATGTCATCTTCTTGAGGCTTTTTCTTGTGCTGTTGATAAAGATCTAAAGCCTGTGCCAGCGTGCCTCCTTGCAGAATACAATCAAACAGTGCACGCTCTTCCTCTAATGAATAACCATTTTTTATTTGTTGATTGACCTGCTGCCAAGCCGCACGGGTATGCCTAGCATGTTGGTCGCCTAGTACTTCTTTGGTTAATCCCAAACCGTTTACAACATGCTGTAAACGTTGTGATAGCCTGTCGTAAAATTGAAAAGCCATCACACCTTGATTCACCTTTGCAGCCAATTGCAGACCGTGCTCAGTAATGGCTTGCGGAGTATCTTTTTGTGCAGCTAGATATTGATTAACTTGCTGCTGATGAGTCGCCATATCAGTAAAGAGATCACCTAAACTTGCCACTTTTTGATCGCCATCCTCTAAACCTAATTCAATTTGCGCCATGGCCAAAATCAACAGATTCATGGTTTCTTGAACATGACACCAAGGCGTGTCTGCATCCGTGGTTGTGGTCGGCGGGTAAAGGGATGAGCGTGCATTTATTTCGTCACTGGAATTTTCTATCAATGAAACATCTGCGGATATTTTCGCCATTTAATCAAACTCTTTAAAAAATGCTATTTAAAAATATACACGCTATAAAACAAAAGACCCACTGATTAGTGGGTCTTTTTCCGCGTCAATGATAATTACTGACCAAAACCACTGTCTTTAATATCAACCTGAGTCACTTCGCCATACTGTTTGGCAATATCGGCAATTTTGCTGGCATTACCAATCAACACATACTGTAAATGCTGTTGTGGGAAGTACTGCTTCACCAAACGTTGTGTTTCCTCTAAGGTTAAGCCATCAACTTTAGCTTGGAATTGATTAATGAAATTATCATCAAAACCATATAGGTACATATCTGACATTAACCCTGCCAGTTGACTGGCCGTTTCAAACTTGGGTGGAAATTGTCCTTTGACATAAGCTTTTGCTGAGTCTAGCGTCGCTTGGTCTATGCCCGTTTGCCAAAGTCTAGAATAGGTTTTTAACGCTAAGTCCATTGCCTCTTTAGTGGTTTCCGCCTTAGTAAATGTGCTGATTTGGAAAACGCCGGCTTTTGAATAAGGCACAAACCCTGAACGTGCTCCATAGGTTAAACCCGCATTAACCCTTAGCTCATCATTCAACCACGAGGTAAAGCGGCCGCCTAAAATGGTATTCACCACAGTTAAACCTACATAATCAGGATTATCATAACTGATCCCCATACCGCCAATCACAAAGGTGGTTTCAATCGCATCGGATTTATCCACTAAAAGCACTTTGCTTTGGCTCATTTGTGGCAAACCTTGGCTTAAATCAGCCTGAGCAACGACTTCAGTATTTTGCCACGCGCCAAAAGTCTGTTCTAACTTAGCTTGTATTTGCTGTGGGTCAAAATCTCCTACGACACTGATGGTCATATTACTTGGCTGGTAGTACCCCTTATGGAAAGCGCGCAACTGTTCAATTGTTAACGTAGCAATGGATTCGCTGTTACCTGAACTTGGGTTGGCATAAGGATGCTCACCAAATACCAATTTGTTAAAGTAACGTCCAATAACAGCTCGAGGACTTTCTTTTTGCTGCGACAACCCCATTATTTCACGTTGCTGTAGTTTGGCAAATTCAGTCGTATCGAAATCAGGAGCCATTACCACATGACTGAAGATAGGCAGTACTTTATCGATATCTTTTGTCATAAAACTGGCATTAATATAACTGCCTTCTTGATCAGCGGCAGTATTCAAACTTGCCCCCATAAAATCAAGCGTTTGTTCAATTTCCGCCTTAGATTGGCCACCAGCACCTAGCATTAAACCCTGAGCCGTTATGCTAGCCAAGCCTGAGGTGGTGTCATTAACCGCCCCTGCTCGCACCACGGCGCTTAAAGTAATTAACGGCACTTCTTTTTGCACCATTAAATTCACCTTAAGGCCATTAGATAAGCTAACGGTTTGGTATTGTGGCAAGCTAAAACTGCCCGTTTCGACGACAGTAACCGCAGTGTTTTTAACCGTGGTTGCGCACCCAGTTAACGACAAGGCACTGGCAATAGCTAAAGCCGATAGCGACAATTTAATGGATTGTTTTATTAGTCTCATTTGTCGCTCTCCTCTGTGGCAGCTAACACCCCTACTGTACGATTAGCTCGAATTAAATAGGTTTGTGCCACCCGTTGGATATCCGCAGGAGTGACTGTGTTATAGCGCTCAGGCGCATCAAACAACTTTTCGAAACTACCAAAATACATCTCATAAGTCCCTAGCGTATTGGCTTTGCCATTAATGGTTTCCATGTCGCGATAAAAATTAATTAATTTGATGTTTTTCACTTTTTCTAACTCTTCTGCCGTCACACCTTGACTGGCAATTAAGTTAATTTGTTCAAGTAATGCTAATTCAAGCGTGTTGGCTTCAACACCCGAATTCGCAACACCTAAAATGTAAAACAAGTTAGGGTCGAACGACATTGGCATATATGTTTCAGCAGCGGTAGCAATTTGTTTATCAACTAAACCTTGATAAAAGCGAGAGCTATTACCTTGACTTAAAATAGAACTTAATAAATCCAGTGCATAGTAATCAGCATGGCTAGTCGCTGGAATATGGTAGGCCAGCATCACATTCGGGGTGCTAGCAGACTCTTTTTTCACAAATACCCTACGCTCGCCCTGCTGTACTGGCTCTAAGGTGCGCACAGCTTTAGGCGGTGTTTGGGCGGGGATAGGTGCAAAATATTGGTTAGCTAACTTTTTAACTTCAGCTAATTTCACATCACCAACAATCACAACCACTGCATTATTCGGAGCATAATAGGTTTTATGATATTGCTGTAAGTCTTCTAATGACCATGCTGCGATATCAGATTCATAACCGATCACTGACCAGCTGTATGGGTGGGCTGAAAATGCCACACCTTTTAACGCTTCTTGAATCGTACGCCAATTTGAGTTTTCTAAGCCCGTTGTGCGCTCTGATTGCACCACGCCACGCTCACTTTCAACCATTTCAGCGTTAATATCTAAATATGCGATGCGGTCAGCTTCTAAATCAAAAATCGTTTCTAATGCGTTAGCTGGAAACCAATCGGTATACACTGTCATATCTTCTGTGGTGTAGGCATTGTTCGCCCCGCCAGCAGCTTCCATTGTGCGGTCAAACATTTTTGGACCAAACTTTTTTGAGCCATTGAACATCATGTGTTCAAAAAAATGCGAAATACCGGTTATGCCAGGGACTTCGTTGCGCGAGCCTACCTTCCAGAATAAGTACATGTTGGCATTAGGAATTGACCCATCCTCTAACACCATAATTTTCATGCCATTATCAAGCGTAAAACTATTAATATCTTTGGCTGTTGTTGCATTTGCATTCGATGTACTTAGCAATCCTGCCAGTAACATTAATGCGCTTAACGTACGTTTCATATCTCGCTCCTTTGAGCTATCTAATAACTATTGTGCTGCACCAAGTGCCAGGCCCAATTAACATATAAGGGCCGACAAGCACTTCAATTAAAGGACTCATTTGGGCAACTAATTCGGGATACTTCACCCTAACAGGGTAACCAGAGTCAATGATGGTTTCAGCAATGGCGCCCAGCGTTCTTTATTGCATGAGCAGCAATACTGGCTAACTTACCTTTATTTTGCAAAATTGTTAATTTTTTTGACATGGCGAGAGAAAAACAATTGTATCGATTTATTTGCAAATCTTTATTTTCAAGATTGAAACCACTATCCCTAGCTGAGGTTTAAGGCTCTCGGTTTAAAACGCGCTAGTTAATGTATGTGATTTAAGGGACCCTAAAAAACACCACATCGTTATCGATGATCTCTAATTGCCATTGGTAGGCTTGCGCGATCCACTCAAAGGTAGCCTCGCTGTAGAAATTAATATGTGTAGGGTCATGCTTATAATGCCAATTAATAAAACCCGCATGGTCACGAACACGTTTAGTCATTATTGCTAATAAACCAGAAGGTTTTAACAAACCTTGTAGCTGCTTAAACACCTGCTGAGCATCGGCAATGTGCTCCAGCACCTCTGTCATAGTAACAAAATCATATTGCTGCTGAAGCTGTCCCTGCTCAGGGAAATAAAATAAGTCGTAATTATTAACTGACACACCTTGTTTAGCGGCCATTTTGCTCAATACCGCACCTTCTCCGCAGCCAAAATCAAGTCCTTTAGCATCAGGCTGAATGGCATCTAATACCGGAGTGAGTGTACGCGATAAAAAGCGCTGATAGCCTTCATCTGCCACGGTATTATCGTGCAAATCATAAAACGCTTTTTCTGCAACTTCATCAAGATAAAATGCCGCTGGTACAGTGACAAGCTGACATTGCTGGCACTGAAAATAAGCACGCCTTTTATCTTGATGAAAAAAGGCCAACTGATCATGATGACAAAGCGGGCAATGACTAGGTGCATCGGATAAAGTGTCATTCATGTTAACGGACTCTTAAAAAATCAATCAGGCTACTTTTCTTCGCTAATCTGTCTTTCTTTAGCGGCGGCTTCTTGAGCTTGTTTTAGATACTTATTCTCACGCTCAGCACGCTCATCAAATTGCGCTTTTGCTTTATCTCGCTGCTCGTCTTGCCACTCTCCGGACTCTTGATGTGATAACACATCTTGCTCACGCTCAGCGGTTTCTTTTGCGGCAGCACGCGCTTTATCAAGTTGAGTTTGCTCTAATTTTTTGGAGTCAATGCGCCCTTGTTCGGCCTGTTTTTCTAAGGACAACTTTTTACGCGGTTTTTCAGGGTCAATAGATGTAATGGTATCGCTGGCAAACACCATTGACGGTGATGCGAGTGCAAGACAGAGACTTAACAGAGTGTATTTCATTTTACTTCCTTGTTATGCAATTGATAACGGGCTTTGATGCCTTCGGGCATGGCGCTCAATCTATGTTGCACCATTGCATCAAATGCTGCAAATAAAGGTGTGGTGTCTACTGCAGAATCCATTGCTGATAATAATAGCGCCGTGGCCTCGAGGGTGGATAAACTATCTGGGCGTTTGGCTTTACGAATAATGTAATTGGATGCGTGTTCAACATCTAAATGTAGCGCGGTATATTCAAGTAACCACGGGTTTGATTGCAAAATTTTATACGCTTTACGCCAGGTACCATCGATTAAAATAATGATAGCGTTGTTCGCGGGGTTCGCTTGACTAACAGATACGCTGTTGTCACTCGGGTACACTACATAAATAGGTTTTGATTGTGTGTCTAAATAGGCTTTTAACTGACTAAAATCAGTTTGACTTTCACCCACTACCACTTTGATTTCAGGGATAACCAACTGCATTAGCCTGACGGTATTTTTAGCATGATGTACTTCTGAATGGTGTTGCATCACAATCACTTCAGTACTAATTTGAATTGGGCTAACTGCATGGCACAAACAAGCAGAAATAGGATATGTACAATAAATACAGTAAGATCGAGCCATACTACTGTTGCACCTTTGTTAAAAGAACTTTATGCTCTCGCGTCAGACATTTTAACACTTCAAGGACGATCAATGACACTTTCAAAGGTTTCACTCGCTTTATTGGCCTCATTTTTATCATTTTCCACTTTTGCTGCAGAAAACTTACCATTTCATCATGAAGCCGAAATTGGTTTTATGGACTCTTCCGAGGATAGTGATGGACTAGTCAATGCAAAATACAGCTATTATTTTACCGCAGTAGAACAAACCGAAAGGCCTTATCAATTAGCGGCATTCTTGAACCAAGGCGCGATTATTTCAGCGCGATATGCAACGACAGAATATCAAGACCTCTATGCGTTATCTGGAGAATATGTTTTCGATTCAAAGTGGTTTATTGGTGCTGAATATTTAAAAATTGCTAATGAAACATCATTTTTAAACTTATTCGATGATATTGATACCTATCATATCAATACCGGTTATTATTTCTCCGAAAGTTCAAAGTTAACTTTAGGATATACCACATCCTCACAAAGTGAATCTCAATATTTAAAAGGCTGCTACTTTGAGGTAGACGAGCAGCAAAGCCGAGATTTCGATTTATATAGCCTCAGCTACGAGCATTTTCTTCCATTTGAATCCACTTCTGGGCTTTTTTAACGGCTGGGATTAATTACCAGATAACCGCTAATAATCGTTACGCCTCCGGATATACGCTTGACGGAGACCTACAACCAGACCCGTTTGATACGCATGTTATTGTGGATAACTCCACATTAACATTGGGTGTAGAAGCTGATTGGTACATTAATAACGCTTGGTCGGTTGGGGTTGCAACGAGTTATCTTCAATCAAAGGAGGATTATTACTATGATAATGAATATTCTCAGAATGAAGGCAGATATAACGACAATCAAAATATCAGCAATATCAATACTCAATACTATTGGCACTTTTCTGATATTTTCTCTGCTAAATTTGTGGCACAACAAGTGTTTGTTGATAGTGACTCAGAAACTAGCTTGGGTGTTGCGATCAACGCTCGATTTTAATTGTAAGTAGCTTCTCAATAACGCGCATTATTAATAATGCGCGTTTTCATTTAAAACTTATGCATGCTGCTCTTGATGCCAATGGTTAAAGCGTTGCATTCCCATTACTGCAAGTAAAATGCTAGACATACCGCCCATTAATAGTGCGATGGCAAACGGTGCTGAAATATCCGTTAATTGAATTAACGCAGTCAAGATTGATGCGCCGCTCATTTGAATACAACCTAACATCGCTGTTGCCGTACCTGCCCGCTCACCAAAACCTGACAAGGCCATACTCGTAGCAGGGCCTAACAAAATTGCAAAGCCTACGCAGAGCAACATCATTGGTAGCATAAACGCAAATCCCGCAGCTAATCCTGTTTGTGGCCCAACTAATTGCATCACCACTTCAAGGGCTGCCGCTGCAATCATAAGGTTAAGTGCCACTAGTACGCCAGCGCGATTGCCAATACGTCTAACTAACACAGGTGCTGCAAAGCATGCTGCAATATTAACAGCCGCGTTTAATCCAAATAAGGCGCTAAAGGTTAGTTCAGACATCCCCAAACGACCAATAAGCCATACCGGAGAATAGGATACATAACAAAGAATTGAAGCCATGGCTACCATGCATGTTGAGGCATAAAACATAAAATGGCCATCGCTCAGTACCGGCTTATATCGTCCCCAACGGTAAAGTTTGCCAGAGATATCGGTATTCAATGGACGTGTTTCAGGGAACTTAAAGCCAACTAAAAACAACACCACGATGGCGTATAGCGCCATAAAGATAAAGGTAGATCGCCAACCAAATTGCAATGCGAGTAAGCCACCAAGTGTAGGTGCAAGGGCAGGTACCACGCAAATCGCCCCATTAAGATAGCTATACATAGATACACTTTGCTTGCTGTTATAACAATCGCGAACCGCGCTGAATACCACAATCGAAGTAGAACACGCCGCTAATCCTTGAAAGACTCTGGCAAACTGTAGCCATTCAAACTCAACAGCATAAGCACCTAGTAAACTGCTAATGCCATACAGCACAATACCAAACAAGGCGATGGGTCTGCGCCCAAAACGATCCGCTAGTGGACCAATCAGAATTTGCCCTAATCCCATAGCAAATAAGAATAAAACTAAGGTGGATTGCACCTGGCTGTCTGATACGCCGTACTCTAACGCCATGGTCGGCATGGAAGGTAAATAAATATCAATGGCCAGTGGGCTTAACAACACCATTAACATTAATAGTGGCAATAAATTACGTTGCATCAGACTTCTCACTCATGTTTAAGCTATGGATACCGATTTGGGTATGGTGAAATTTTATCGCATTAGAGGTATGACAAGAAATGATATAAACTCCACAATGAATTTCCCCAAAGGAATATCTGTAATGAATTTAGACAACCTTGCAAGAATCGATTTAAATCTGTTAGTGACACTGCAAGTTTTACTTGAAGAACAAAGCGTGACGCGTGCTGCCAATCGTTTACACCTAAGTCAGTCCGCTTTAAGCAAAAGTTTAAACCGTCTTCGTGACACTTTAGACGACCCACTGTTTCAACGCACGGCTCACGGATTAAAGCCTACAGCGCATGCATTAGCATTAGGAAAGGTGTTACCACAAGCATTACAAAATCTGTATCAACTTACCCAGCCCCCGAGTTTTGAGCCCGCCACTAGCCAACGTCATTTTGCCTTAGCCATGGTAGAAAGTGCCTATGAAACCCTGATCCCGTATTTTATTGGGCCACTGCTGCAACAAGCGCCTAAATTAAAGTTAGACTCTTATGGCTGGAATGAAAAGTCGATTTACGATTTACAACATGGACAAATTGATTTTGGTATCGCGGGCCGCGATGTACACCCGCAGTCACAATTTAAAGCAGATGATCTTGCTGATGGCCTTGAATACCAAACCTTATTCAACGATAAACAAGTTTGCCTAGTACGCCAAAACCACCCGATTTTACACGCCATCAGCCGTGGTGATTGGAATAAAGAAGCCTATTTAGCCCTAAGTCATGTTCAAGTGCGCTGTGAAGGTAACGATTGGTGGGCATTAGATTATCACTTGGCAACCACCAACCATCATCGCCAAATATCGACGACTGTGCCTGACTTTTACGGCGCGGCAAGTATCTGTGCCCACACAGATCTGATTTTTACTTTGCCATCCAGCTTTGCTCATCATGCACAAAATCTCTATTCGTTAGTGCAAATTCCGCTGCCATTTGAGTTTATGCCTATGGCTTACGTGTTACTTTGGCATGAGCGTAATAATCAAGAACCTGGACATAAATGGGTCAGAGAAATGATTTCTAATAGTATTCCTAAAGCCTTAATGCGCTCAGCACATTAACCACATTTAACGTGACATATTATGTCTTATTGCTGCACACTTGCTGTAAATCATAGAGAAACTGTTTAGGCTAATCGCATTTAGGAGCCATTATGAGATTCAACTCGTCATTTAATTCAGCGCATTTAAAACATAGATTCGCAACCATGAATCCTATTATTGTACTGCTCGCACTTATCAGTATCGTTGTGCTAGCGTTGATATTGCTGCCTTTTTTGCTCTTGTTAGGCTTACTCAGTTTCATTACTTTTCAGGTGTTAGGTCGTACATTTTTATCCCCGAAAATGAAACAAGCCTACGCATCATCGCAACGTAATCAGGGTGACATATACCGAGGCTATGCCGATGTTCAACGTGAAAAACCCGCACCTTATGCCAACATGTTTAAACAACCTAAAAACGCTCATCCACAAGGGCGTACCTTTGAACATAATGCCGATGAGCAAGTGAACTAAAACATTATATTGTTTAATCAAAATTGCCGTTAGTAAGACTGACTCGGCGTTCTTTTTCGCCCAAATGTGGCCAGTAGAAGATAATTCACAACCCGTTTTGCAGATGACCCAACATGGGTCATCGACATCCGTCTTAAATCGCGGGTGATTTAGTTAAAAATCATAATAAAACCATCAACATCTGCATGACTTCGCATCACACTTTACGCACGGTATATTACTTCACCATTTTAAATTGTTTTTTATAGTAAAAACCCTGCACAAAATCGATGCCAAGTTTATGTGCCAACGCTAAGTCATCCTCAGTTTCAACACCTTCTAAAATAACTTGTTTATCTGCATTGTGGGCATAATTGATAATCGATTTAACCAATAACATAAAATTTTCATTGGCCCGATTTTGTAATACGTATTTATCAAGTTTGATGTATTTAACTAACTGGATAACGGATGTCGATATCATAGATTGCGGATTACACACATCATCAATAGCGGTAAGTATTTTGTTTTTAGATAAGTTTTTAATCATCGCCAAACTCATTATCGCATCATTAATTTCTGAATTCTCAATCAACTCGACAATAATCTCGGCTTTATGACACTCTTTAAATAGCTTCAAAAAAGGATTGTTTTCATCAATCACCCCACTCGAAAAGTACGAGTCTTGATCTAAGTTCACAAAAAGATTTGAGCCGTTAACGGCATAAGATAATTGTAGTCTTTTTTGTTGGTATTCCACTTGGAACAAACTTAATGGGCTGCTGTGTAAAGAGGCATAAACCAAATCTGGTCTAATGGTCGTGTTATCGGCATTGTAAAAACGCGCTAGTGCCTCATAAGCAAAAATGTCATTGTTTCTGCAATCAATAATTGGCTGATACTCAACACCAAATCGTTTTCGCTCAATTAAATCAATTAAACATTTAGGGTTTAAACTGTCTTCATGCATCATATTTAACCTAAAGTAACTTACGTTACTCTTTCCGGCATCTATTAAGAGTGCGCGAATTCTAAATAAGAATCATTATCATGTAAAGGCGTGTAAATCATCAAAATAGCTTACATGAATATAATGCATACACTCACGTATCAATGGCTTTAAAAATAGACAATCTAAGGCTAAAAATAGCGGCAAATATAAATGAACGGGCTTGAACCGATACACGGTTTATTCAAGAAATTGTCTAGCCTGTTGTAAACTGACCAACTCTTCTTTGCTGGGATTCAACGCAATAACACTGTCAATCTGCATCAATAGTGATTGCCACAATGGCTCAATCACTTGTTGCTGAATATCATTGCCAAAATGTTTGGCTTGCTGCAATAAGTATGCGGATTGCACCACGTCGATTCGGCTAAGCATTCCGTCAGCTAAAGCCACACTCAACTCAATCATCGCGGTAACGTTATGACCATACTTAATCACATCATGTAAATAACGTTCTGCCAGTTCAAGCTCGATGCTCTGAGCATCATCATTGTGAAGAATTTCGGTAGCACAATGCAACATGGCATCAAGCTGTCCCTGACTTGCGGCTTCTTGCATCCATAAACGGCTTTGTTCAGAGTCGGCATTTGCGCCTTCTGCCAATAATAATGCCAAATGGTATTGAGATTGTGGATAACCCGATTCCGCCGCTTTGCTCATCCAGGCTAACGCTTGCTGATGGTCATTTTCTTGATAAAACAGCACACCAAGATTAGACATTGCCTCGATATTTTCTGCTTCAGCTGCCTGCTGAAGTAATACTTTGGCTTGTTCAACATCAACAGCAAACACAGTGCTACCCACCAAATAAAAATAACCCAATAACGCTTGCGCCTCTGTTATACCCGCTTTGGCCGCTTGCGCTATGAGCAACTCACCCTGCTTTACTTGGCCACTTTCGGCATAGCCATGCAACAAACTAACGCCATGCTCATACAAGGCCACATCTTCAAAGGGTGCAGCTTGAGCAAACCAGTAAGCAGCCTGAGCAAATAAGCGCTGTACTTCATCCTGAGTCGTTGCAAGCGCAGAGGCGGTTTTAGCATCTAATGCCGTGGCACTGGCTTGCTCTTGTGCCATAAGCGCTTGTGCCTTTAATGACATGGCCACTAAATACTGCGCATGGTGATCATTTTGCATCATCGCCCGATAGCATAGATCTCTGCCCGCGAGCGAATCGAATGCGACAAATTGGTAAGCGAGTACTTGAGCGGAATGTAGTACTGGATAAAGCTGTGCGACTAAGTTAAGAATTTGCTTAATCGACTTCTCTGCCAAAGCCACTAGCTGAGTTTGAGTTAGATGATATTTTTCAGGGTGCGCACCACGATTACCGTCGCTACGCAACTTATGCATAGCTCGAATAGCTGTTACGTCTAGCAAACGCCGTTGATTTAATTGCTCAATCCGGTCGTATAGGTTTGGGCTACTGAACTCTAGATGGTGTTGTTCGGCAATGAGTATTGCCAGTTTGTGGGTAAAACTTCGCACAAATACCAACGCCTGAGTTGGTATGTCACGGACATAGCTCTTGGCGCTGGCATAATCCTCACCCAGCTTGGTGGAGAATTGGTTAACTAACTCAATATCAGTTATCAATACTCACCCCTGTAAACTGAATCACCTCAACGAGGGATAATAAACCCATATCAAACACTCCTTTTCGCCGCTAACTCTCCTGAATTCATAGCAATAGACTGCTATCGCAAATGAACTCGCCTTGTTATCAGTGTGGCGTGCAAGATTGATTGTACCCACATGAATGCTTGCTGCATCAATCTGGTTTATTCGCTAACCCAAGTTGAGGGGGTAAATTACACCTCTGTGTGAGTGTCATCGCTTTGCGGGGTATCCGTTTTACGGTTAACCATATATAAGCGAAATAATGCAACGTTAATAAATAAGCCTAAAAATGCAAATAAGGTATCTGTGATTAACTGCAGCGGGAACCCTACTTGCGCTGCTATTTGTGACAAGGTGCCACCCACTAAAGATAATGGAATATATAGCATTAAAATCGCAATGGTTTTAGTTGTAATTGGCCCAGTAAATACAAAGCTGGCTTTGATGGCTTCTAAAGGCGTGAGCTGCTCAACAATCACCATAAAATTCACATAAGCCAAGCGGGCAAATAGGTAAAAACTGATCACTAGCCCCACTAACCACATTGGCCCAAAAACAGCAAATAGCATCACTGGGGTTAAAATCGCTAAGCCCGAAAACACGCCTGCTAATAATAATGGCGGCACAAACTGGATACTTTGCTTAAACACCATTGCGGTGGTGACATCATGACCCCGAGAGCGGACTTCAAGATACACAGTAAGCGCAGCGATTAACGTAGAAAATAGTAATAATAGCGCCATCATTGCAGCGGCATGGATCCCGCCGAATTGCGGATTCTCAACATCAGCTTGGATCATTTCATTTCCCAGCCAAAGCTGGATCATCACCTGCACCAACAACAACGGCAAGGTCATCGCCGCGAGCTGGCTAATATGATTACGAAAAAAATAATAAGCTTCAGTCAAAGTAGCTGAAAGTGACATAAATGAGATTCCAAAAATCAACTTAGGATGTATATGGGGCTAAGGATACCCAAAAATGACTGATTTTGCACAATACAAAATCTGCATATGTCGTAAATCACCAAAAAACGTTAAGATGACGGCAATTAAAGCACAATATTTACCAAAGGATGGATTATATGAAGCGTTTTATTATTGCTAACTCAGTATTATCGGCCGTTTTATTGACAACGCCAGCTAGTGCAGGCTGGTTAGACAATGTGACTAAGAGTGAAGTGGCACCAGTTGCAACCCAAGCTAAAGTAGCAACAGGTTTAGCTGACAATGCATTAGTTGGCAATGTTATGTCTCAGTTAGGGTTAAATGAGCAACAAGCCGCAGGTGGATTAGGGTCTTTACTTGGCTTAGCCCAATCCAACTTAGGTGATAGCGACTTTAGCGCCTTAAGTAAAAGCATTCCAGGTATCGATTCGATATTAGGTGCTGCACCAGCACTAGGTAGCGATTCTGGTATGTCAGGGTTACTGTCTAAAGCTGGTGATTTAGGCTCGTCATTCCAAGGAGCTGCTATGGTATATGACTCTTTTGAAAAATTGGGTATTTCAAGAGAATATGTCGCCCCTATGGTCGATATTGCTAAGCAGTATTTACAACAGCAATCGGGTGACGGTTCAGTGGATTTATTGATGAAAGGTTTAGGCTCTTTATTGTAAATTACACTCCTGCCACAGGGTTAAAGTGGTCAACCTAAACATTAATTAATGCCGAGCACAGTGCTCGGCATTATTGTCTTTGCTAGGATAAGTGTTCAACGAGGAGTCATTATGATTGCAAAGCTCAAACAATTTATTCAGGCACGTACTCATGCAATAAGCCCTGAGGATAAAGCACACCAATTAAGTTTAGCGGCGGCAACCCTATTACTTGAAGTAGTGTATGCCGACGAAACCCTAAATGAATCTGAAGTTTCACTGTTACCAGACATGTTAAAAAACACGTTAGATATCAGTATCGAAGAAGCACAAGATCTGATTAAACAAGCCACTTTAATCAGAGGCAATGCCACCTCTTTATTTGAATTTACCGCTGAAATTAACCAACAATTTAGTCTCGAAGAAAAGCAGCAATTGCTACTTGCCATGTGGCGTTTAGCTTATGCTGACGGTGAGCTATCACGCTATGAAGATCAAATTATTCGTCGCTGTGCTGATTTACTTTACCTCAAGCACAGCGAGCTGATTCAAATGCGTAATATCGCGATGGAACAAAGATAAGCTCACATCACGCTGCCGGCATTTTACCCTGTAAATGAGTTGCCCCTCAAACACAGCAAGCACATTAAAATACGCCATTTTCACAGTCGCACCCAAAAGTACAGATTACTCAGGTGTCGCTATAGTGGCATGCTTACGCTGCAAGTGTGTTTTTTGCCACCACATAAAGGGGGCTATGATTGCCACTAACAATATCGCGTACAACATATTGTCAGCAAGCGCGACTCCTATCCCAACACAAAATACACAACTGGCAATGATTAACGGTAAATAGCGTTTACTTAACAACTTCACCGCCGACAACATGGCTAATAGGTAGATAATCACAAATACCCCGTTGCTCCAGGCAATCAGTTCTTCTAAATCATGCTGAGAATAAAAAGTGGCGACAATAACCAAGGCCATCGTCCCTAAGATGGTAAATAAGGCTCTAAATGGCACACCATGGCGATTCAACACCACAAAATATTTAGGTAAAATACCTTCTTTGCTAAAGCTCCACAGCAGCCTTGCTGCACTTCCGGCATAGACGTTTACGGTAGCCAGTCCACTAGCAATACCGAGTACACCAATAATGTTTGCACCATACCCGTGTAAAAAGCTTTCACTGAGTAAATAATCAAATGCGCTGATCATTGCTACGCCGCTTTTATCTGCTGGCACCATCAACAATAAAAATGTACAGGCTAAGTAAATCACCCCCACCAGCACAGTGCCCATCAAAATGGCTGGCAGCATGTCTTTATCGGGACGACGAAAATCGCTGGCAAGATGGGTCATGGCCTCAATACCTAAAAAACTCCAAAATCCGATACCCATAGCCAACATGACGGTGCTAACTTGCGGATGACTGGCCTGATTAAATGATTCAAGCTGCTCTGAATTCAAGCCACTTGCAGCAAACAATATTGCCACCACACTCACAATGGCTAAGGTTAAACCAAATTGCAATTTGGCAGACACCTGAATACCGCGAATGTTTAACCCCAATAAAACTAACACTACAAATAACTCAGCCACCAGTTGCCAGCCTCCTTTAAGTGGCACTAACGCATCCATAAATTGGAAGGTCATAAGAATAGCGGCTGGCGCGCCAATGGGGATAACTAACAAAAAGATTAGCCCTATGGTTCTGCCTGCGGTTCGGCCAAAGGCTTTTTCGACAAAATAAGCAGGCCCTGCTGCATGGGGAAACCGGCTGGCTAATAACCCAAATACCAGTGCCACCGGAATAATTGCCAAGGTAAGTATCAGCCACCCAAGTAATGCCCCTGAGTCCGCCACCGCGATGGTCATTTGCGGTAAAATAAATACTCCTGTACCCAACAAAGTGGTGGCCATTAACCCGGCTCCTTGCCAGCGTCCTATTGTTCCTGCTATTTGATTCATTTGTTATTCTACTAGGCTATTTTTAGGTTATTATAAATTCAAATCGAGTATCAATTTGTCGGCGATAAGCGCCTAAATGCGGTATTAAACCAACAATATGACGCCTAGAAGACAAAAGACCAACGAAATGACGGAGTGGTTATGGATAAATTTGATAAAGCCATTATAAATGAGTTGCGCCAAGATGCCCGCCAAAGTATTTCGACTATCGCAGATAGAGTCAGTTTGTCACGCAGTGCCGTTACTGAGCGAATAAAAAAGCTGGAAACCTCAGGAGTGATCCGTGGTTACCAAGTATTATTAAGCGAATCACAAAAACAAGGAGTCTCTGCCTATTTTGAAATACAACATAAATGCCCTCGCTGCGCCGATGTAGTGCATGTATTTCAGAGTATTCCTGAAGTGATCACCTGCCAAGGCATTACAGGTGACATGGATTTATTGGTTTACGTTCATGCCGACTCAATGAAGCGCTTACATGAAATTCGTGAATATATTGATGCACAAACCGACATCATCAAAATCAAAACCCATGTCGTCATGAGCGAATGGATTAATAACCTTAACTCGGATTAATTAACACAAAAAAGCCAGTCATCTTATTGTGACTGGCTTTTACTAACTATCGGGCCTGTTAATCTTGCAAACTTATTTTTACTTTATATCGTTATAAATCCTTACAAAACAGAGTCTTTGTAGTGCAGTTATTCTACATAATAAGTCGATAACGCTGTAAACATGGCCAACAAACGATACCTAAGGAGTTCGGCTAAAAACATTTTACTCTTTGTTGAATGCATCTTGGTGAATGAGGAGTGGCTCAGATAACTAAGCATCTACGCATTCGCCTCAATTTACACGTTTAACTCGAATAAAATCCAACCTGCAAAAATCAACAAGCTCTAGTTTACTAGGCTAATTGTTTGCCTATTTCTATGCCTTTACCGCGCAATTCTACTAGCTTATCGGTTAAACCCGACATATCCATTTTGATGATTCCGGCATTGTTAATCAATCCAGCTAGCCAGGCCGTAAATGGCTCTTCACCACGCTCATCATCCCAGTGAGTATAAATGTGGTGAGATAAATACATCAAAATCGCTAATTTTGATTGCGGTTCAGCGGTTTTAGGGTTGCGTTGATATTCAATCCCAGCCACCAAAGTTGGAGTAAACTTCCAGTTTTTGGCCAGTAACGCGCCCACTGAAGGTGAATCAAACCCTAATAGTTTCATTTCAAGATCTTGGGTATCGCCACCTTGCTCGGCCGCAGCACGAATTTGTGCCGCTAAACTGGGTTCAACGGTAGCAATGAGTAAATCGCCAATATTATGTAAAATACCGCAGGTGAAAGCTTCATCAGCAGGAACATTACAACGTTTTGCTAACTCTTGCGCATATAAAGATATTTCGAAAGTCGTTCCCCAAAAGTCAGCTAAATCAACACCTTCAACTTTCGGGATCGCGCCAACCACGGCCGATGCGATCACTAGGGTTCGTAGGGTTTGCATTCCTAATCGAATAACCGCCTCATCAATTGAGCCGACTTCACGGCTTCGTCCAAAATGAGCTGAGTTAGCTAAACGTAATACACGAGCACTGATCAAGGTGTCTTGAGCGACCTTCGATGAAATACTTTTGACCGAACTATTTTCATTATTAACCGCTTCGAGTAATTCACTGATAGCTTTAGGTAAACGAGGAAGCTCATCAACTCTTTTTAATAACGCCGCAGACTGCATATGTGTTCTCCTTGTGATCCACCCATATCCTCTTTTAATAAGGGATGAGTTCAGATTATGTTCCACTTATGTATAAATGGATTTACTGACTCACTTTTTCGGGTGAGTTAATAGTGTATCTTAAGCAGGTTAGAAAGATAGCAACGGCTCTCTAATGCGCTCAGGACTTAGTTCATTAATACCGTGATTTAGCCGCCCTAATGGCGAATATTCTTATATAAGGGTTTGACATTGTTTAGGTATCTCGCTTTATATAAATCATATATATAACATTAGCACAACAAAAATATAACCTACTGATTTTTACTAAGTGTTTTTGATGAAATATTTAAGGCATCATTTACAATTGAGTACGAAATCTTAGATATAGCGATTGTGAACGGTTACACTTAAACAGACTTTTTTTTGCAGGTAATTCTTAATATGCAACCTCAGCCCAGTGCCGATTTAAATCTTTTATGGGGGCAAATAATCCTCGAAGAACTTAGCCGTTTGGGGGTTAAACACGTCTGCATGGCACCGGGTTCGCGCTCAACGCCATTAACCTTAGCCGCAGCGTCGCAGCATACGATCCGCAGGCACATTCATTTTGATGAGCGCGGTTTAGGATTTATGGCACTGGGTTTAGCCAAATCCAGTAATACACCGGTAGCGATCATTACCACCTCTGGCACTGCGGTCGCTAATTTGTATCCTGCGATTGTTGAAGCATGGCTAACCCATGTTCCTCTTATTGTGCTATCTGGGGATCGCCCAAGTGAATTAATTGAGTGCGGTGCCAATCAGGCCATTATCCAACCTGCCATTTTTGCCAATTATGCCGCACAGGTGAATTTACCCACACCTGATCTAGCATTTCCAGCAAGCGCATTACTCACCACGTTAGATCAAGCGGTTAGCCAACATAGTCAGCCAATTCATATCAACTGCATGTACCGTGAACCGTTTTACCCCAGTGAGCTAAGCGCCTTAACTAGGCAAGCAAAAAATGCTTCTGTGGTCATACAGCAATATTTAAAACCACTCACCCAATGGTTAACTCATAACAAACCTTTTAGTCAGTATCAGCAAAGCATGGGCGCTTTACTGCCGAGTGAAGACTCCTTGAAGCGTTTCGCCCATGGCAAAGGCATCATTGTGGTGGGAACCTTGTCGCCTGCTGACAACCCAGAATTAATCGTAGAAATAGCCCAAAAGCTCGCATGGCCGATTGTGACAGATGCGCAATCACAGTTAAGACAACATTCAGGTGTCATTGGTAATGTTGACCAACTGCTGCTTAACCCAAAAGCCACTAAGCTTTTAGAACAAGCCGAACGCGTGTTGGTATTTGGTGGACGCTTTATTTCGAAACGGTTAATCAGCTATTTAGCAAATCAAGCTTGGCATAGCTATTGGCAAGTATTACCTCACTCAAGTCGATTAGATCCCAGCCATCAAAGTAAACAAATTTGGCAAACCAGTGTCAGCGCATTTTGCAAACTGAGCTGGCCACGCTCATCAAGTGCCAATTGGGGGCTTGAGTTAATCAATCACAACGAAACCTTAGCTGAATTATTTAGCCAGCAAATCGATCAAACTCAATTTGGTGAAGCACAGGTTATTCGCTGGATTGCGCAGCGACAAAGCGCTGAACAAGTATTATTTATCGGCAACAGCTTACCTATCCGCTTGTACGATATGTATGCTCCTATTGGCCCCGCGTTGCCGTATATATATACCAATCGTGGCGCATCGGGCATTGATGGACTGATTGCTACCAGCGCTGGTATTGCACTAGATAAACAACAAAAAATGACCATGATCATTGGCGATATTTCATGCTTACATGATTTAAATTCGTTGGCGCTGTTAAAGCAAATCACCTCAACCTATGTATTGGTTATTTTAAATAACGACGGTGGCAATATATTCAATCTATTACCTGTGCCAAGCGAGCAATTGCGCCAAGATTTTTACCGCTTATCTCACGGTTTTGAATTTGGTTATGGTGCGGCCATGTTCGGTTTAGCTTACCGTCAAGCCGATGATTTAGAATCTTTTATTGAAGCCTATACCGAAGCCTTTGAATTTGATTGTGCCAGTGTAATTGAAGTGAATGTCAGCTCCAATCAAGCAAGCGATCAAATTGCCCAAATTAGCCAATGGGTGAAGCAACACTGATGACATGGGTAAATCAATACGGTGATCCTCAATTACCGGCCATGGTGTTATTGCATGGTTTTATGGGAGCAAAAGAAGATTGGCAGCCAATGATGGCCACAATGAGCCAATATTTTCATTGCATCTGTATCGACTTACCCGGTCATGGCGATAACGCATTGGTTTTGCCTCATCCAGGTTTATTCAGCGCTGCTGAGCATATTATTCAAACGGTTAATAATTTAGGCTATAGCAGGTTTCACCTGGTGGGTTACTCATTAGGTGGTCGTATTGCGCTGCATATTGCCAGCATACAGCCACAAGCATTATTAAGTTTAACCTTAGAGTCTGCTCACCCGGGCTTACTTAGTGATGATGAAAAATATCAAAGGGCGATTAATGATAACAACTGGGCTGATAAGTTGCTCAGTCAGCCTTTTGAGCAATTTTTGCAACTATGGTATCAACAAACGGTTTTTAGCGATCTCAGTCATTCGCAACGGCAATTTTTAATCAGCAAACGCTTTAGTAATCATCCAAAAAACTTGCACGCATGCTATCGGGCCACTTCGTTAAGCTTGCAGCACGACTGTCGCAATGTGCTAAATAAACTATCGTGTCAAAGTGTGTTCATCACAGGTGAACAAGATAACAAATTTCAGCAGTTAGCCAAAGATTGGCAGCAAGCGCTTCACTCTGCCTCTTTGCTAAAGTTAGTCATCATTACAGGCGTTGGTCACAATATTCATTCAATGCAGCCATATATTTTCAGTAATACGTTACTATCAATACTTCGCGATGACCCCATACAATAAGAGTGCCCTATGCCTAACATCACATCGCTTGAACTTTACCAATATCAAATTGATTTAAATACGCCATTACCCGTTGCTAAGCAGCGGATTGATCATCGTGTTGGCTTTATTGTGAATGTGGTTTTAGATAACGGCCAACAGGCTTTTGCTGAAATATCACCCTTAGCAGGTATTGATATTGAAGGCTTGCCATTGCAAGGATTTAGCCATGAAACCATTGAACAGGTTATGGTTGAGCTCACTCAATTACAGAGCACATTAATTGGCGAGGAAGTGAATGAACTCAATTCCGCGGTCGCTAACAGTGCTTACCCGTCGGTTCAATTTGGTCTAAGTGTGTTGCTTGCCAAATGCCTACAACAATTTCCAGCTAGAGTAAAAACACAGGCTAATATCCCCCTGCTTTACCATGGCTTATCTGCCACAGCGATTGATAATAAATTGGCCGATTTAGCCAATATTCACAGTGTAAAAATCAAAGTAGCCCAAACAGATATGGACAGCGAAATCGCTTTTGTACATCAAGTGTTGGCGCGTAAACCAAGTTTAACCCTAAGACTAGATGCCAATCGTGGGTTTACCCTCAATCAAGCGGTCGACTTTTTAGCCTGCTTACCTAAAAAACAAATTGAGTACGTTGAAGAGCCCTGTCTCCAACCTAGCGATAACATTGAATTATATAAGCAAATTGGGATTAAATACGCCCTCGATGAATTTTTGCTCACCGCTGATTTAGACTTCGAAAAACTCTTACAAAACCAACCAGGTATCGGTGCATTCATTTTAAAACCTATGCTGCTTGGTTCATTAACTAAGATGCAAGAAATTGTCAGCCTTGCCGATCATCAAGGCGTGCGTTGTATTTTAAGCTCAAGTTTGGAATCAGATGTAGGCATTACTGATCTAGCGTTTATCAGCCAAGCACTCACCCCAGATAACCCTCCTGGGCTTGATACCTTAAGTGCATTTAGCCAGCGTTTGTTAGATGAAAATGGCCAGTTAACCCTTAATAAGCTCAAACTGATTAAAGACTAGGCAGCATTATGATGTTATCACCAGTGCAACAAACTGCACTGCAATCACCCAATAATACCGCGGTGTTACTTGAAGGTAAGTTGATAACTTACGCAAGCTGGGCGGCACAAATTTCTGCGCTGTCAGAAAACTTGCAACAACAAGGGGTTACGCCAGGTGTTATTATTGCGGCGGTGATCCCAACATCTGTTAGCGCCACGACAACCTCAAATCACAACTTAGCCCAGCAAACCTTTGCCATCATGACTCTTTACTGGGCATGCGTTGAAATTGGTGCCATATTTTTTCCCATCAATGGCCGCTTTTCCGATAGCCAAATTGAGCAACTTATTAAGCGTTTTCAAATCCATTTTATTTGGCAACCTAGTGAAATTGTGTCGCGAGAGTTCCGCCCTGGATTAATTGATTTAGCGCACAAGGTAACAGCTAATCGTCAACTCGACAAAAGTCAGCGGGTTTGTGCCGCGCAAAAAGTAAACCCGCACAAACCGGTTAATATCATTTTGACATCAGGCTCAAGCGGCACACCCAAAGCGGCCGTGCATGCCTTAATCAATCATATTGCCAGTGCTCAGGGCTCAAGCCGCTATATCCCACTGCAACATAACGACCGTTGGTTATTATCCTTACCCTTGTTTCATATTGGCGGGCTGGCCATAGTTAATCGTTGTGCGCTTGCCGCGGCAGCTATTGTGATCAAATCAAACCAGATGACATTAGCTCAACAACTTAAAGATGAAGCAATTACCCATGTGTCTATGGTGCCAACACAAGCGCTACAAATTCTACAGCAAGCGCCACAGGCATTAAGCGCTTTAAAAGCCTTATTACTTGGTGGTGGTGTGATTGAAGCTGGATTAATTGAGGCGCTGGCTCAAAAAAAGGTGAACACTTACACAAGCTATGGCATGACAGAAATGAGTTCGCAAATCACCACAGCAAAAGCCAACTTGCAGCATCATCTTGGTCGTCCTTTGCCTAATCGACAATTAAAGTTAGTTGATGATGTTATCTGGGTAAAAGGCGAATGTTTGTTTCAAGGCTATTTGAATATCAATGCTCAGCAACAATATCAGTTGGATTTACCCATAGATGATCAAGGTTGGTTTTGTACACAGGATCGCGGTCAATTCAATGAAAAAGGCCAACTCATATTACTCGGCCGTGTTGATAATATGTTTATTTGTGGCGGCGAGAATATCCAACCAGAAGAAATTGAATCCGTATTACTGAAACATCCTTTGGTCAGTAAAGCCTTAGTCTTTGGCCTTGCCGATAACATATTTGGATTATTGCCTGCGGCCATTATTGAATATAAACAGGCAGAGCTACCCGTAAATATTGAACATCAACTAACCCAATTGGTGATCCAACAACTGGCTAGTTTTAAGCGCCCACGACATTTTTATGCTTGGCCAAATATCACAATGGATGGCCTTAAAGTTAATCGAAAACGCGTTATTTCAGAAGTCATAAACACAAAAAATAGCCAATAAATTGATATGTGCAAACTACCCTACTCCTTAACCATTACCAGCGTGAGCCTGAATAATTAGGGTTCTACACCCCTCTATGAGAAGAGTGTGGAGTGTGAATATTATTGCAGTTTAAACTTCAACGTAATGCCATTTAACTGTCTGACTAAATGACTTAAATCGGCACTGGCCTCTGAAATTTGCTGTGCCCCTTCGGCATTTTGTCTGCCGACATCATTAATGGTCACTAAGCATTGATTTATTTCTTCGGCAGCATCGGCTTGCTGCACGGCTGCGGCAGCAATTTGCTGCGCATTTAAGGCGATTCGTTCAATTTCCGTAGTCGTTTCTTTAAATGAATTTTGAGTATGGCGAGCTTTATCTACCGTATCTAAAGCATGTTCTGCACTGTGTTGCATCACTGTGACCGCATGATTAGTTTTGGTTTGCAGGGTTTGGATCATCAACTCAATATCGGCAGTCGAGTTCTGGGTTTTCGACGCCAATTGTCGAACTTCATCGGCGACTACCGCAAAACCACGGCCTTGCTCTCCGGCTCTGGCGGCTTCAATAGCGGCATTTAACGCCAGTAAATTGGTTTGTTCGGCTATCGAACGAATCACCTCTAACACAGATCCAATACTTTGACTTTGATTAGCAATTTCTTGAACCACATTTGTGGCCCTAGAGACTTCATCACTTAAGGATGCAATAACGGTAATAGTTTGCTGGATACTGGTAGTGGCGGCCTCTGAAATGTCCGATACATGACTGGTTGAATCCGCTACGTTTCTAGCATTCATAGCCACATCGGCAATCGTAGTTGCCATTTCCTGCATGGCTACCGACACATTATGAATATTTGCTTGTTGCTCTTGTAAACTGATATTTGATTGATGGCTAGTTGAGCTAGTTTGCTCTGCTGTAGCGGATAATTGGGATGTGGCATCAACGATACTGCCGATAATTTGTTTTAAATAAGTCGACATAGTCCGCATGGCGCCATATACACCAATTAACTTAACGTTAGATTCAAAGTTAACTGTAAGATCACCACTAGCAATGCGCTCGGTGATCACTTGCATCGTCTTGGGCTCGCCGCCTAAAGGACGTAAAATTGATTGAGTGATCACATATGTAGTCATCAAAATACCAATCACAGCAACCACTGAAATAAGTAAAATAATCCAACGTAAATGATGTACCGCGGCCATAGCTTCCGCCTCATCGATTTCAACCAATAAAGCCCAGTACAAGTCATTTATTTTAATTTGAGCGTACGAGGACAGTACCGGATTGCCATTGTAATCAGTGATGATTTGCGTGTCTGATATACCTTTCAAAGCAGCATGGGCTGCCGCCGTGTCCACGCCATTATTTTTGACATTACCACTAAAACTGGCTTTCACTGAATGCCCTGTAGGATCAAGAAAGGAGTCTGAACGCATCCGTAAATCAGGCCCCACAAGATAACTTTCACCAGTATCCCCCATACCTGCACGTAACTGCATGATTTCGTTTATTGACTCAAGGGAAAGCTGTAACGCAATCACGGCTTTCACTTGATTATCTTCAATAATTGGCTGCGCGATAAAGGCGGCAGGTTCATGGTTACTGGGCGCGTAGGGAGCAAAATCGGTGAGTTGGTAACTCTGTTGACTCATAGTGTGCCGAAATAACTCACCCAAGTTAGAGTCTCTATAAGTGCCGTTATTTAAATTAGTTTGATAATCAGATTCTTTAGCAACCGTATATAAAATATTGCCCGTAGGACTAATAACAAATAAATCGTAATATTGATATGCCGATACAAAATGTTCGAAATAATCATGTTGCAATTCAGCGCTATCACTAAGATCCCTCTCATTATTAAAATTTAAACGCTTAGAAAGGGTATATTGCAGTAAATTTAAATCCCCTTGCCGTTCAGCAAAGTAAGACTCTATTTGTTCTTTTTTGATGTACTTAATTGAATCTAGCTGGTTAAAAGCTTGCTGGGTTAATGTTTGACTGCTGATAAATAGTACGCTGATGCTGATAATACATGCTGGGATCAAGCCGATTGACAAAAATGCCAACAAGAGTTTTTGTTTAAGTTTCATTTAATAACCTTTAAGTTCATCCGTGATGCTTGATTAAGGTAGAGAAATCCATTCAATATTAAACTGCGGTATTAATTGACACTTTTTATGTCATCACCATTTTATCTGTGATGACCTAGCCAACAATACTGCACACGCTGTTTAAAACAGCAGCGAAGTATAAGCGTAGATGTGAAAAGCATGACGCGCAAATATTAAAAGTGAATGAGTTAGTGCTAAATTAGCAAAATACTTACCAGAGAGGCGTACGGCATCTGAAATAGCTTTATATAGTTGTTTAATAGCTTAATTATCTATTGCCCACTGACAGCTCCCCGGTTTGCCAACGAAAACACTCGGAAAATAACTAACTGGTGAACCCGCTCAGCGCCAAGCAATATTAGTAGCACCTTATTAATTCAGGCTTAAAGCTTTGTTTGAAAAACCAAGCTAACGCACTAATGTCATATCCTTATTAGCACCCTTATCAAGATATTCACTGCCAAACTACTCACCTTTATTGCCATCTTTACACTTCTTTAATTGATGAACAAAATGATATTGATTATCATTCTCGAAATGACATTAATGTATACCAATATTGCCTTTTTGTTGAGCAATATCATGCGTTGAGCAACCAGCGCACTTTAACACTTTGAGAAAGTAAAACATGAAAGTAGTACCGGCTTTAAAATGGTTTCATAACTGGGTAGGTTTTTTTATCAGCATTACCATGCTTATTGTGCTGACAACTGGGGTCTATCTGGGTGGCATGGACATACTTAAACGTATTGAGGATCACGGACAAACCTTTGTCGCACTCAATACAGCTGAAAAAGCACACATATTGCACAGCATATTTGAACGCTACCCACAAATGAGCTCAGTGCGTTTTCCAACTGAATACAGCCCATATATTGAAGCGGCCACACGTGGTAAATCTATCGTATTAGACACTCAACTGAATGAGCTAGCGATACATGCTAACCATAATATCGCACTCTACAGCACGATGTTTTGGTTGCACCGCAATTTTTTATTGGACGATGTGGGTAAATATACCAACGCATGGGCCTCTTTGGCTGGCGGCTTAATTACATTAGTCGGCATATACTTATGGTGGCGAGTACGTAAAGCTTTTAGATTAAAGCACAGTATTCCAACTGATACGCGCTCAAGCAGTTTGCTAAAAAGCCATATTCAATTAGGTTTATTTATCTCTGTACCATTATTTATCTTATGTATTAGTGGCTTTTTGATTACCTATAAAGGACTTTGGACCGACTATTTACAACACCAAACAGAAGAAACCGTAAACTACTCAAGCGCTAGGCCAAATGACTGGCTCAGCCAACTCGAAACTGCACAAAATTTATGGCCACAGGCCATACTGGTGTCGGTTAATAAGCCTAGGATCTCGACAGACGAAAACATCCAACCCACAGATTTGATCTATAGCATTCGCTTTGATAGCCACAGCGATGTGTGGCTAAGACAGGCAGACAATATCACCATTAACTACAACACAGGTGAAATACAATCAGCGTTAAAGCACAGTGACCGTGCATTATCAGGAAGAATAGCCAGTTTTGTTAGGCCCCTCCATGATGCACTAAATATGCCCCTAAGCTATGTGGTATTAATTACCTCAATCTCAATTGTGGCGATATTTATTTTATTATTCAGTACGGTTACTTTTTATAGAAGAACCTTTAAATCGAAAACGGCTACTCGCTAGTACTCAGTGGTACAGCCATAAAACAGCGGTCAAGTGGCCGCTATTTTTACTGAAAATGATTTAATTTTTAATGACAGCTTGTGCTGTGCCAGCAACAGAGTCATAAACAATTTTTATTTCAGCCTGATTTCGATTGCCACTGTCGCCTAAGGTTCGCAACACATAACTGCATTGAGTTTGACCATCAGGGTTCACGTCAGCTTGATGGCGATATGATTCATAATCACTGTCATTATTGCTATTGGCAATCGCCACCGAAGGTGGATTGACTAACAACCCGTTCCATAAATCAACACATCCCTGTTGGCCTTGACCAATATTTTTAGGTTGGCCCATAGGATTGCCTTTATCAATCCCTAGCGGATAACCAAAGGAGTTGATATCGAGATCGTTATTACCAAAACCCGGTAAATCATTCATCGCTCGCTTATTGCCAAGTATCTGCCAACGAGTATGGACAAAGGTTAAACTCTGTTGATAAGCCGCAGCGGTTGCTTTAACGTCACTAATGGCAGCATCACGCTTAATGTCGAGGTATTTTTGTGATGCGATTACAGCCAAAATAGCTAACACTATCACCACCACAACTAGCTCTATTAGTGTAAATCCGTCCTGTTTTTTACTTATACTAAACAATGCTATTTCCCTTATTTAGGCTCAATATTGATACTGTAACATCAACCTTGTGTAAACGAAAAACGCGCCCTAAAGGCGCGTTTTCATTAAGCAAACTGGCACAATTATGCGTAAGAATGCTCGCCATGTTGGTGATCGGTAACGTCACGTACACCAGTTAACTCACCAGGGAACATATCAAGTAGTTGCTTCTCGATACCATCCTTTAAAGTGATATCAACTTGTGAGCAACCATTACAACCACCACCAAATTGCAGTACGGCAACACCTTCAGCCGAAATTTCAACCAACATAATGTTGCCACCATGGCTGGCAAGCTGCGGGTTAATTTCAGATTGAATAACATATTCAATACGCTCGGTTAATGGCGCATCATCAGCAACTTTGCGCATTTTGGCATTTGGCGCTTTTAAGGTTAACTGCGAACCCATTTGATCAGAAACATAATCAATGCTGGCTTCTTGTAGAAAAGGCACACTTTTCTCATCAACCATTGCCTTGAAACCATTAAAAGGTAATTCCATGTCATCATCTTCTACCGCATCTGGTGGGCAATAAGATACGCCACACTCTGCTTGCGCGGTACCAGGGCTGATAACAAACACACGAATATGAGTGCCTTCGGCTTGATCAGCTAACAATTTAACGAAATGCGCCTGAGCTGCTTCGGAAATGGTAATCATAAAACCTGCTCCGTCAGGGTATACCTGAGTAAATTAGTAAGAATTAGCGCTATGATACTCTGTGTTGCATTTTGTTTGTAGCCCTCATAGTGGTTTGTTATCGAAAAAATGCGATAAATCACACCCTTTTAATGGCACTAATCGCCATTTGGCATTAAGGTTATGCCATTCAGGCTTGATTTATTGATGTTGATTACCATGACTTTTATGCGCTTCTTTTGCTTACTTCTCACCGGCTTACTTTTGAGCGCTCCGCTGGGTGCGCAGCCCGCGCCATCTCAACTTGATTTGGCAATGAGCAACGTTCAATTAGATAAGAGTGTCACCTCTCCTGCTGCATTTTTAGGATATCCGCTTGGTGAGTGGCATTTACGTCATGATCAAATCAATTTCTACCTCAACACCTTAGCGAACCAAAGCCCAAGAGTCTCTTTAGATAGCGCAGGTTTTAGTCATGAAGCCCGAGAACAACTGACCGCTGTGATTACTTCAGATAAAAATCAGCGTAATTTAGCCCAGATCCTGCAACAACGCAGTACTGTAAAACAAGGTAGTCCCCAACAAGGGCCTCTGGTCATTTGGCTGGCATATTCAATTCATGGTGACGAAGCGAGCGGTGCCCATGCCGCCATCGCGTTTAGCTATTACTTAGCCGCAAGCCAAGAGCCTTGGGTAAAGCAGCTTTTAGAGCAGGCTGTAGTGCTAATCACCCCAAGCCAAAATCCCGATGGATTTGACCGTTTTGCTACCTGGGCAAACAACCATAAAGGCCAAACCAACGTCAGTGATGAAAACCATCGTGAGCATTGGCAAGATTGGCCAACGGGTAGAGGTAATCATTATTTTGCGGATTTAAACCGTGATTGGTTATTTTTACGTCATAAAGCGTCGCAAGGCCGTGTAGCATTTTTCCACAAATGGCAACCTCACTATGTTGGCGACTTTCACGAAATGTGGCATAGCCAATCTTACTTTTTTCAACCTGGAGTGATCGATCGCATCTACCCATTAACCCCTATAGCGAATCATGAACTCACCGAAAGACTCGCAGATTTTCACCGCAAAGCCTTAGATGAAGCCAAACAAGTGTATTTCAGTGGTCAATTATTTGATGATTTTTTCTATGGTAAAGGCTCAACTTATCCGGACATCAATGGCTCGGTCGGCGTATTGTTTGAACAAGCTAGCGCCCGTGGGCAAGCGCAAGCCTCTGCTAATGGCGTAGTGACTTTTCAAACCGCTATTGCGAATCATTTTGCCACTTCTATTTCCAGCGTCCAGGGTGCATTGGCACTTAAACAAGCGCTTATCAATTACCAAACCGAGTTCTTTAGCGACAAACAACCCAAAGAGCAAATACGCAGCAAAGGCCGCTTAATTCGCGCATTAAACGATACCGCGCGCCGCGATGAATTGATTCATTTATTCAACCAACATCAAATTCAATTTAATTACTTAACCAAGTCATTATTCCACTCTGGACAAGAATACCGCCCTATCGACAGTATTTTTGTTGCCGATAATCAACCTCAACAAGCATTATTAAACGCACTATTTGATAAACGAACCGATTTTAAAGATCCGACTTTTTACGATATTTCTACCTGGGATATTGAATCGGCTTTAGCCTTAAATGTGGTGCCAAATGTCACTCCTGATGTGGATGTGCTAACGACTCACCCTATGCAATATCATCAGCTTAATTTGCATAACAGCGCAACGCCGCCATGGCCGCAAAACAGTGTGGCGTTACTGATCAATTGGCAGCAATCACCCGCCAGCGGTTTTGTTAATCAGCTACTGACAAAAGGTGTGCAGGTTAAGTTTTCTAATCAAGAATTTAGTCTTAAGCAAACACAAAACCAGCAGACAATTAAGCAAAAATTTGTCGCTGGCAGCTTACAAATCCCTGTAAAGCAAACCGGAAAAAGCATAGCCGAAGTGAGACAATTGACCTGGGAAGCGGCAACAAAATGGCAGGTAGACGTTATCGCTACCGCAAGTTCAGCTAATTTTACCGGCATCGATTTAGGTTCTGACGATTTTACCACCATTAAACCTGTGGTTCCGATGATCATTAGCGGCTATGGCAGTGATGCTTTTGAAGTCGGAGAAATCTGGTATTACTTAGATAAAAAACTTTCTGTCCCCGTCAGCTTGGTAAATGCAGAGCGTATCAATAGTCTTGATTTAAGTCGTTATACCCACGTATTTATGACTGAAGGTAACTTTAGCAGCATGAATGATACTAGCGCCCGCAAACTGGGACAGTTTGTACAAAATGGTGGCGTGATTATCGCTCAAAAAGCGGCATTAACTTGGCTGAATAAACGTAATGTGTTGAGTCAGGAAGTACAAACAGAACGTTATTACCATAAACTGTTTAACAGTGATGGTTTACGCTTTAGCGATCAGGCCGCGTTTAAAGCTAAACAGCATATTGGCGGTGCTATTGTTAATCTCGCTTTAGACTCATCTCATCCATTAACCTTCGGTATGCCTAGCACAGTTGCGGTAATGAAAAACAAACCATTGGCTTTTGAAACCAATTCAGCACCTTTTACGGTAGCGGGACAATACCAAGATCAATTATTATCTAGCGGCTATATGGCACAGGAATATCAACGCGCCTTTGCCAACAAGCCCGCCATGATGGTAGAACGAAAAGGCAAAGGGGCGATTGTGGGTTTAGCAGATAATATGATGTTCAGAAATATTTGGTTAGGGAGCGAAAAAGTCTACGCCAACGCCTTGTACTTTATTCAGGCTGCACCTTAAACCCACGAATTAACGTAACTCTGGTGCTTCCGCTCGCGCTAGGCACCATGCCTGACTGGCAATCTGGTGTTGCTTTAATAATAGGGCAATCTCATTAATTGTGGTGCCAGTAGTCACCACATCATCAACAAGCGCAACATGTTGATATCGGGCAATGGATCCCTTTGCATTGAAATACTGTTGCTGCGCCTTAAGCGCAAACGCCTGATGGCAATTATCCCGTCGCTGTTTTCCATCAAGTCCAGCTTGCGGGCTAGTATCTTGGCATCGAAAAATAAATTGATCATCCATAGGGATATCTAGCAGCTCGCTCAACTGCTTTGCAATCAACCAGGCCTGATTAAAGCCTCGCTGACCTAAACGGTTCGCATGCAAAGGCACTGGAATAATAACCTGCGGCAAGTCAATTAAACCATAATTTACAAGTTGTTGTATGCGATATGCTAATTGCTGTGACAACACATTCAGGGCCGCCATTTGGCGATGATATTTAATCGCACTCACCAAGGGGCCAAACCCCTGATGGTAACTGCACGGGGCTATCACCTTGATAGGAAGACTTGCCATACATTGACCGCAGAACTCTTGCAGCCTTGTTAAAGGTTTAGCGCACCCCAGGCACACTTCTGTTTGATACAAACCACTGACTAAACACGTTTGGCAAATGCCTGTTAAAACCCTATTTGGAAATGACTGTTGATAGCCTTGTTGCTCAATCCTTTGCTGGCACAGCAAGCAGCGGTTAGGTAAACTGCAACGCAATTCGAAGATAAAATGATGCAACCACTGGCTTATTTTTGCCAACCAAGCCATGGAAGCAACATCAACATCCTTGTCATTTTTGTTGTAATTTAAGACTTTTTTACGCATTTTCACTATTCATTCCATTAAATAGAGGCAAAGTATTTGACCTACCCTAGACTGCATATCAATACCATAGGTGATGGCCAAGATATCGTGTTACTGCACGGTTGGGGGGTAAATGGTGCGGTATTTGAACCGTTAAAACAGGCACTAAGTCAGTATAGAGCGCATTACGTTGATTTGCCCGGTTTTGGCGACAGCCCTATGATTGAAGGTGATATTAATGACTGGGCTACTGCGCTAAGCCAACAGCTGCCAAATAACGCCATTTGGTTGGGCTGGTCACTCGGTGGTCTTGTGGCCACCCAAATCGCATTACGATTCCCCGATAAAATAAAAGCCCTGATCACGGTAGCCTCATCGCCTTGTTTCATGGCGCAGACCACTGAAATACCTCAACCATGGCCGGGAATTGCATCGGAGGTGATAGGGCAGTTTTCCACTCAGCTACATCAAAACCTGCCTAAAACCGTTGAGCGCTTCTTGGCGATTCAGGCCATGGGCAGTGAAACCGCTAAAGCCGATATCCTCAAAATCAAGTCACTGGTATTGGCCAAGCCGTTACCCTGCGAGGCGAGTTTGCAACAGGGTTTAGATATGCTGGCCGAAGTTGATTTACGCGATCAACTGCCCAATATCACACGCCCTTGGTTAAGAGTTTGGGGAAAATTAGATGGCTTAGTGCCCCGTAGATCAATAAACATGCTGACTAAAAATACAAATATGGAAGATGTTATTTTAGCAAAAGCCTCACATTCGCCGTTTATTTCACACACGAATCTGTTTATCGAGCACATAAATCACTGGCTTAACACGCTTAAAGCTTAGGGCCGTATATGGTCTCTAGTAACACTTTCACAACTCGATACAATTGGCTATAATTCAAACATATTGTCGGTAAAGCAAACATCTAGTGATGTTGTATTTATGCCTAAACACCGACTGAGGTGATTGACTATGTTGATTAATTCCCACTATCCACAAGTGCCTTTAGCAACCAGCAATGTTGCGACGGATCTTGCTCGAGTGGATAATCAACAAAAACCGCCCATTATTCCTCCGCAGCAACCGACAAAAAATCATCCTGAACGCGCCTTTAATCCACAAAATGAGCGCGCACCAGCATATAAAATTGTTGAACAAAAACAGCAGCAACAACGTTCTAGCAATCAACAACAAACCTCCCAACAAGCGGCGCTTAACCAACCTGTTAAAGTGACTGCAAGCAATTCACCGACAATTCAGCGTAAAGACATTCGTATTAAGCTGTCTACCTCGGCACAGGCAGAAACCACGACGCCGGATAATAAAAAAGCAGCAACTCATGCTTCAACACAAGATGCTGCTTATTTTCAATTGGTGCGTCAGCATGTTAGCCAATACTATGGCCAACACAAAACTTAATTAGACTATCCAATCACTCACCAAGCAGGTTACAAAAAAGCTTTTAACGAGCTTGGGTTTCAACCTCTTGTTTGGGTAAACTAAACCAGTGCTGGTTATAAGCCGCGCTGCCCCACAACGCCCAACCTAAAGCCTTTTCTGCCTGCTGAGTATCAAGCTCACGTGACGTTAATGTCTCGTTACTGAAATCATACACAAAGCTTTTTGCAGCTTGTTCAGGTTGTAATATGGTGACGTCTTTACCCTCTAAAAGAGCAAAGTTTTTATCATATTGCATTAGCGCTCTGCCCTGCCAACCTGGCGATTGTTGGGTTAAATCTCGCCCCAACATAGGGTAACTACCAGATATTCCAATCATAGATAATAACGTCGGCGCCATATCTATTTGGCTAACCACTCGAGGATCGCGCTTGGCTTCGACTCCACCACCCAAGATTAACCCAGGTATTCTAAAGCGTGAAATCGGCACTAAGCTGGCGCCACCAACACGACTGTCATGATCCGCCACTACCAAAAACAGAGTATCGTTCCAATAGTCAGCATTTTGAGCTTTCTTGAAAAACTCACCCACGGCGTAATCGGCATATTTCACCGCATTGTGCATGGTATATTGTGGCTGTTCATACAGCTCAATTCGGTTATCAGGAAACTCGTATGGATCATGGTTACTTGAGCTAAACACTAAGCTAAAAAACGGCTTGCCCTGTTTATGCATCTCAGTAAATTCATCATGAGCTCTGAATAATAAATCTTCATCAGAAACCCCCCAAGATGCTACAAACGCAGGGTCTTTATAGTCGTTTTGGTCAATGATTTGGCTAAAACCATTCCCTAAAAAGAAACTACGCATATTATCAAAATGACTTTCGCCACCATAAATAAACTGGGTTGAGTAGCCTTGACGTTTCAATAATTCAGCAATAGTAAAAAAGTTAGTTTGGCTTTTACCTAACTTAACCACAGCACGTGCCGGCGTAGGCGTAAAGCCCGTAGTAATTGCTTCAATGCCGCGAACTGAGCGGGTACCTGTGGCATACAGATTTTCAAAAAACCAACCTTGAGCAGACAGCTCATCGATACTTGGCGTTAAAGGTAATCCACCTAAGCTGCCTACAAACCTTGCCCCTAAGCTCTCCTGTAGAATAATCACCAAGTTTTTCGGTTTACCCTGATAACTCGCTTGGTTATAGGTCAAGCTTGGAAATTCACTAGAAGTAAATTCCTCAGGAGAACGACCACTTTGCTGGCGAATGATATCGATTATTTTTTGCTGTTCTAACTTACCGTAGACCTTAGAGGCATCTTGCTCGTTGCCCATTTGCTTAATCGCAAATGTTAATGAGTAACTTGAATTTAGCAGTAAAGAATTGACCAATGGATCGTCCGAAAACGCCACCAATGATGGATTTAATGGACGATGTCCCAGTGCTGAACGTGCGCCTAAAATGGTGATGCAAATAACAATAACCGCAAACACCGGACGCCAATACCAACGGGGAAATCTAACATTACGGGTTAAATAGCCAGATAAACGCCAGCCGCCATATAGGGTAGCCATCGAAACCACTAGAGCTAGTAGCAGCTCTAATTTTCTGCCCGCCCACAACATCGATAATACTTCTTTAGGATAAATCAGATACTCGACATATAAACGGTTAGGTCTTAATCCATATTCTTGAATAAATGACGGTGTCGATATTTCGAGAAAAACGATGAGCCATAAGCCAAGTGTTAACCAAACACGTAATAACACAGTCCACAATTGGCCGATTGCATGCTTGCCTGATAACAAGGCTGTCCCTAGGCCTGCAATGCCTAATAACCAACATAGAGTTGCAATATCAACACGCAAGCCTTGCAGAATAATATGAGACCAACCTTGGGCATCATTTACTCGCTCGATTTGCCATAACGACATGCCGAAACGACTCAAGGTGGTTACCGCTAGCATGATTAACGCGAACACTAAAATAGCTTTAAAACTATGGTGAGGTTTAGAATAACGTGCAGATTTTATGTAGTCTTTATTCGACCCTAGGGAAAATACTCCCATAAATAACTCCAATTTTTTATGCTATTATTTTTACGATATTTTTAGGGCGTTTTGTATTAGCAACACTTTCTGTTAATAAACTCAGTTCTAATAACATTGAGTTTTAACCACACTTGTTTTTATCGTACTTATTTTTAACAATTATACCTGTAAGTGATATAAATTATGGCAAACTGCGGCGAGCACGTTAACAGAATACCAACATGAGTCAAACATTGATTGGTGCAGTATTGCTCTATGATTACAGTATACTGGCAACAATCCATATCATAAAAACCTCTCTATGATAGTAATTTGTTGCCAGTTGGACGCTAAAAATAACCATTAGTTCATTTTAATGACATTCTCTTAACGGTTTGTTTTTAGCTATTCAATTAAGAGGTTATTTTAGGTAACGAAAAAGTAAACGCGATTCGATTGCTATCGACTAGGCCGAACGAAAAGTGATATTGATTCACCTGGGCGATGTTATCCACAATAGCTAAACCCAGCCCATGTCTGTTTTGATGTTGACGAGATTTTTCGGTTTGAAATAATGGCAGCGTTAATCGCTCTAAATCATCTTGGCTTATGCTATTGAGCAACTCATTTTCAATTGTGATCCCTACCTCTGATTTGTTGTTATGGCCAGGCTGTTTTTGTTCCACTAAACGAATAACTACCTTTGACTGCTGCGGGCTATAAAACAGGGCATTATCAATCAAATTATACAATACCGTGTGCAATGAAAATTCATCTGTTTGGCAATTCGCCCCAACCAACTCACTGATAATATTCACTCTGGCTAACGTACCAGCTCGGGAGGCATTTAATTCTGCGACTATTTTGGCAATACACGCTTCAATATCAATGACAGTTTGGTTTAATTGCAACCCTTCTGAAGACGCCTTTTGCAATAACAATAAATTATTAACTATGTCTTTCATTTTTAAACTAATCGCCAACACATCTTGCTTGTAACTCACACCAATACGTTCATCTTGGGGATAGCGAATATAGATTTCACTTAAACTAATTAGCTCACTAATTGGAGTTTTCAGTTCATGGGCGATATCTGCGGTGATCCGTTTTTCATTTTGCAGATGTTGGTGATTAAGCCTGATGAATTTATTCAGCTCATTTTTTACCGGCTCAATTTCGATGAACGCTTTAAAACTGTTAGGCAGTTGTAACTCAGTTTGCTGAAAATCAATGTTTTTGAGGGCTTGGTTTAACTCATTTAATGGTTGTAAACCTCGATGAATTAACTTCACCACGGCCCAACGCATAAATAAAATCACCAGCAATAAACCCACAGCTAGGCTGGAGTCGATAATAATCAGAATATGATTTAACTCTTCTTCTGACAGTGCCACAGTGAGCACCATGGGGGCAATATTTCCAGTGATGACACTTTGATATTTATCAGGCACCTGTGGTTCAAAAACAGACACCATTGCTCGCCCAGAACGCCCGTCGGGCAAAGTCACATCAAAAAATTGCTGCCCATTAATCGGTAAATCAACTTTAATGAGGTTGGTTTGGCCAAAATGTACTAATGACTCAGACCGTTCAAACACAGCGCCATCTTGCCACAGCTGAAAATACTCTCCCTTGGCAGGTAAAGTAAACTCAGGCATAAACTCACCGGCAAAATCAAATTCAACCCCAGCAGGCGACACTTTGATTAAGGTTTTAAGGTAATTAGACTTAAGCATTAGCGCATTATCAAATTCAGTGTCAATCCAGTTATCGATAATGATATCAACCACTAAAAATATCAGTATCACAATAATTAATACTGCCCAGGTCATACGATTAACTAAACTGCTTGCTAACGATTTCATTAATCTTCACCAACAAAGTAACCAAAACCGCGTTTATTTTTTATCGGTAAGCTTGCGCCCACTAATTTTGCTTTTTTACGCACCGCCGATAAATGGGCTTCGATAGTATTTTTCGATAAATGGCTAAATGAGCCAACAACAGCCTCACTTATTTGTTCAGGATTAAGCACTTGATTAGGGTTGTTAAATAAATACTCGATAATTTTGTATTCATTTTTAGTCAGCTCAATTGTAGTTTGTTTATAAATCAGTACTTTCTGATTATCATCAAGCAACAATTCACCCATGCGTACATTTTGTGAGTGTGAGGTAAGCTCACCACGACGCCCTAAAGTGACTAAACGCGCTTGAAGCTCGTCAAATGAAAAAGGTTTGGTGAGATAATCGTCAGCGCCAGCCAGCAAACCTGCAACCCGATCTTCTGTTAACGATTTGGCAGATAAAATAATCACCTTAGCTTGATTACCCAATTTACGGATACTTTTTAGCAAGCTAATGCCATCCACATTCGGCAGCATTAAGTCTAAAATAATAAAGTCATAGTGATTGGTCAGTGCCATGCTCAGGCCCTCAGAACCATCACCAGTTTCATCTACCGTATAGCCTAAGTGATCTAGCCCGACTCTGATCCCTCTGCGCAGTGCCTCAGAATCTTCAATTAGTAACACTTTCATTTATCTTCCTGCTATTCCATTAACGCATTCACCAGATCGACTATCTATGACTATCATTATTTCTCGGATAATCCATTAATAAAAGCTACTTTATTCTGCAATTCTGGCTGATATCAAGTTGGCTATTTCTTAAGTGAGTTTGTACTCCATATAAGCCCAACAAGGTATGAAAAAGATTGTCATGTGAGTGTTCTCCTTGAGTTGCTTGTTTAACAATACAGCTTCGATCAAGCATTTTTGACTCTGTATAGCTTTCAGGTAACCACATTAACCAAGGTACGTGAGTTTGTTGACTTGGGGCTATAGCATAAGGTGTACCATGCAGATAAAGCCCATTTTCACCTAATGATTCACCGTGATCCGATAAATACACCATGGCGACATTATATTCAGATGAATATTGCTCTAGCAATTCAATTGTTTGTGCTAATACATAGTCGGTATACACCAAAGTATTATCATAAACGTTAATAATTTCTGTATCGCTACAGTTCTCAATATCACTGCGTTCACAAGCTGGCTCAAATCGTTGTAATTTTTTAGGATAACGATTGTAATAAGTTGGACCATGACTACCTATAGTGTGTAAAGCGACCATTTGATTGGTTAACGCATGCTGATTTTTGTTAGCGACTTTCTCACTTAAATAAGCAGATAACTGCTGTACTAGTATTTCATCAAAACAACTTTGCCCATCACATAAAGCATTATCTAAAGATGCGGGTATCTCGTGTTTAATTATACGAGCCGCCACTTCTTTATCGCCGCCGTCATTATCAAACCACACGACTTCTACACCCGCTTCTTTCATTACATCAAGCACGTTATCCTGAGCATTGGCTTGTTCTCGATTGTAATTATCATGGGTAAAGTCAGAGAACATACAAGGCAATGAATGTGCTGTAGCCGTGCCACATGACGATACGTCATTAACAGCAATTAAACCTAGGTCTTCGGTGTAAGGATTGGTATTACGTCCATAGCCATAATAAGCCATATTTTCAGCTCGGGCAGTTTCGCCAACTACAAGTACAAATAAGGTGGGCTTATTATTTTTGCTATCCAACAAAGCTGCATCTTGTCCGCGTTCGGCATAGGGCAAGTGCTGAGTAAAATAAGTATTATTGAGATATTTAACAGTATTGAAGATATGGGCAGGGATAATCATTTTATTAAGATAGTGATTATTGCGACCAACTGAGGCGTAATCTTTATAAAAAAACAGTGTCACAATGCCAACTAATGCAAAGCCAATAACACCTAGCGCTATACGACGCAGTAATGTCCGAAACATTCCACCTGATGGTGCCATCGGCGTACACCATAGAAAAATACTCGGTAGCACGCCAAAGACAACGACATATAAAATAGAACGGGAACTAAGATAGGAAATCGCTTCTGATGAGTTTGTTTCGAAAATGTTTTCAATCATCGAGTAATCAAATAGCACATTATATTGCAGCATGGCATACATGGCTGCAGCAGAAGAGATAAGCAATAGCGTCAGCAGTGGCTTAAAAATAAATCGTGATGACAATAGACTAAATATAATAATAAAAAAACCGGTTAACACTAAGACTGGGGTGAGTGAAAAAATCAAATGTCCGGCTGTAGATAGCTGATATATACGTTCAACTATCGGAAAATTAATCACGATGGCGAAATACATCGCTATTAGCACAATCATCGCCTCTTTAGTCAGTACGACGGTTCGCCAATATGCCTTTATTTGTGATATTAATTTCAATTTTTTCGCCTAAGGTAAACTAACTTAGATGAATTATGCGCAATAAAACTTAAGAAGTGCTGAAGAAAAGCTGAATAATCACTTATTCAGTAAAACTTCAGTTGATGACAGACGAAAACAAAAAAAGCGCTTAATAATAAGCGCTTTTTGATGGTATATACCAACTAGTTTACTTTTTCATTTTAGCCAATGCATCTGCGAACGCATTGCCCATCGCAGCATTAGCAGGTGCTTTAGCCTTAGGTGGCGCAGAATTTCTGCCGGCATGTGCCGATTTATGGCCTTGATTAGTTGACTTACTATGTTTAGCCTGACCCGTATATTGTGATTTGCTGTCAGTACTAGCAGGTTGCGGCGTTTCATCAAGGCGCATACTTAAACTGACTCTGCGGCGCTCAATATCCACTTCCATCACTTTCACCTTCACCACATCGCCCGCTTTGACTACGGTATGTGGATCGCTAACAAACTTGTCGGTTAACGATGAGATATGCACTAAACCATCCTGATGCACCCCAATATCAACAAAGGCACCAAAGTTAGTCACATTGGTGACAACGCCTTCAAGGATCATCTCAACCTTAAGATCTTTCAGCTCTTCTACGCCATCTTTGAAATTAGCCGTTTTAAACTCACCACGAGGATCACGACCTGGTTTATCCAGTTCCGCCAGAATATCGGTGATCGTTGGTAAACCAAATGATGCCGTAACAAATTGCGCCGCATTGATACCCTTTAACAGTTCACTATTGCCAATGAGTTGGCCGACATCGTGTTTTGAGGTTGCCGCCATAGCTTCGACTATCGAATAAGCTTCTGGATGCACGGCGGAGCTATCTAATGGGTTATCACCTTGACGAATACGCAAGAACCCCGCGGCTTGTTCAAACGCTTTAGGCCCTAGACGAGCGACTTTCAACAATTGCTTGCGGTTAGTAAATTGACCATGTTCATCACGATAATCCACTACATTTTTGGCAAGGGTTTTATTTAATCCTGCCACTTGCGCTAATAATGGCGCTGACGCCATGTTTAAATCAACGCCAACACTGTTTACACAATCTTCAACTACAGCTTCCAACGATTGTGACAGCTGGCTTTGACTCACATCGTGTTGATATTGCCCAACACCAATCGCTTTAGGTTCAATCTTCACTAATTCAGCTAATGGGTCTTGTAAGCGGCGAGCGATGGAAACCGCGCCACGAATAGATACGTCTAGATCAGGAAACTCATTCGCGGCAAATTCCGATGCGGAATATACTGATGCCCCCGCTTCACTGACCATGACTTTAGTTAGGCGTGGATGACTTTCTTTGACCATGGCGATTAACTCGCCCGCTAACTTGTCGGTCTCACGCGAACCAGTGCCGTTACCTATGGCAATAATTTCCACCTTATGCATACCAATCAGGTTTGATAAAGTTTTAATCGATTTATCCCACAGGTTTTGCGGTGCATGGGGGAAAATAGTGGTGTGGGCGACTAACTTGCCCGTGTTATCAACAATCGCCACTTTTACGCCAGTGCGAATACCAGGGTCTAACCCCATGGTAGCTTTCGCGCCAGCAGGGGCTGCCATCAATAAATCACCTAAGTTACGAGCAAACACTTTAATGGCTTCTTCTTCTGCGCTTTCACGCATTTTGGCGATAAATTCGGTTTCCATCTGTAAGGCAATTTTAATTCGCCATGTGGACGTGACTACCGTTTTTAACCATTGATCAACGCTCGAATCAGTTAATTTAAGGTTGAAATGATCACTAATGATCACTTCGCAGTAACTTCCCTGACTTGCTTCAGTCTCTGGATCAGCATTAATACTTAAACTTAGAATGCCTTCATTACGGCCGCGTAACATTGCCAAAGCTCGATGAGAGGGTACTTTGGTAATGGCTTCACTTTGTTCAAAGTAATCGCGAAATTTAGCACCTTCTTTCTCTTTGCCTTTGACAACTTTACTTTCAAGCACGGCCTGCTGCGTTAAGTGCTGGCGAATTTTTAGTAGTAACTCAGCGTCTTCAGCAAAACGCTCCATCAGAATATATCGCGCGCCATCTTGCACCGCTTTAGCATCAACAAACCCCGCATCTGGGTTAATAAACTCTGCCGCTTTGGCATCAATATCAAGGGTGCGATCTGCCAGCAAAGTATCAACCAAAGGTTCGATACCCGCCTCAATGGCAATTTGACCTTTGGTTCTGCGTTTAGGCTTATAAGGTAAATACAAATCCTCCAGACGTGTTTTACTATCAGCATCATTAATTGCTTGGGCTAAAGACGGAGTTAACTTACCTTGAGCATCAATGCTAGATAAAATAACTTGGCGGCGATCGCTCATTTCAGTTAGGTAAGATAAACGAGAATACAGCTGGCGTAATTGAGTATCGTCTAAACCACCGGTTGCTTCTTTGCGATATCGTGCAATAAAGGGCACTGTGGCGCCATCATTAAGCAGGGCTATGGTGGCGTCGACTTGTTGTTGGCGAACATTCAATTCTTGAGCAATCAGTTGGGCAATATTTTGCATAGCAGGAGTTATATAAACTTAAATTTTAACATTGGCCCACAATACCACAAACCATCGAAAACGTGATATCGCTTGTCGCCATTCAGACCATCTTTAGATAACAAATGAAAATGATTTAACAATTCGCTACAAAGATTTATGTCAGCAACTATACTCATGCCTTAGGGATGAAAAATAAGCATGGATGATTTATGACTGAATCAATAGACATTTTTCCTTGGGATGATAATTTTTGCACCGGATTAGTAAAAATTGATCATCAGCATAAAAAATTAGTCGCCATTTTGAACCGCCTAGCCAATCACGCGGTATTTGGGCAGCAACAACTGCAGCTAAAAACCGTATTTAAAGAGCTGGTTGAATACACGGTTTACCATTTCAAAACTGAAGAAGATATCTGGCATCAGTATTTATCTGATGACGATACTGTAATCGATCATAAACTCAGCCACGACAACTTCATTCAACAAGTCCTTCATCTGCAAGCTGAACTCACATCCACACCATCCGATGCCTTGCTTGAAAAAACGATTGCGTTTTTAACCCAGTGGCTAGCATCACACATTTTAGAAAGCGACCGCTATATGGTGGTTTATGTTTTAGCACTCGAAAGCGGCATGGAAAAGCAAGCAGCCCGAGACTTTACCAAACAGAAAATGCAAGGTTCAACCCGCCACTTGGTTAAAGTTATTCTGTCAATTTATGCCAGTTTATCGACTAATACTTTGCACCTGATGCGTAAAACTAGATTAAGTAATGAGATCCAGCAAAAGCTGATCCTTAGCGAAAAGCGCTTCGAAACAGCAATGTATTATGCTCAGGTAGGACATTGGGATCTTACAGATTTAAACGGGTCCATTAAGTGGTCGCCGCAAATGCATAGCTTAATGGGCATACAAAAAGATACCTCACCAACACTTACTTTATTATCCAGTATTATTCTGCCCAAATACCGCGCTAACTTAATGGCATCTATGCAGTCCTGTTATGACACAGGCACTGAACATCATGTGCAATATCAAATAACTCGACCAGATAATGGTCAAATTCGGTGGGTTGAATGTAGAGGAAAGCGTGTTGTGGCCGACAATGGCAGTTTCTCTATTGCCGGTTTTGCGCAAGATATTACTAAGTTCAAACAAGCAGAAATAAAGCTTATCGAGCAACAACAGCAATTACAATTTATCTCAGACAACTCGCCTTTTTATATTGCAAGGTGTGATGATATGCAGCGCTATATCTATGTATCTAAACCTTACTCGGCCTTATTTGGTTTACAGCCGGAGGATATTTTAGATCGAACGGTTAAAGATACATTGGGCGAAATAGCCTATAGCGAGGTAAGTCACCATATCGATCAGGTGTTATCTGGCATACCTACATCTTACGATTTACATTTATTTTCAAAAGAATTACTGGTGCAATATGTACCTGAATTTGATGTTGATAAAAATGTTGTTGGCTTCATTGCGGGTATTTCTGATATCACCGAACGTAAACAGCTTGAACAAAAACTCAGTCTTGCGGCAAAGGTGTTTGAGTCACAAGAAGGTATTTTTATCACTGACTCAAATAAAATCATTTTGCAATCCAATACCGCCTTTAGCAACATTACCGGTTATCGAGAACAAGACATTATTGGCAAGTCGCTCAATTTGTTTAACTCCGATCTTTATGATGAGCAATTTTATAACCTTATTTGGGACAAACTAAAGCGACAAGATAGCTGGGAAGGCGAAATGTGGCATCTACATGAAAATGGTTCTACCTTTCCGGCCTATGTCTGTATAGATGTTGTACGCAATGATCAGCACTGCATTACAAATTACATCGTTACCATTAATGATATTTCTATTCGTAAAAAAAATGAGCAAAAGATCCAACAACTGGCCTTTTATGATCACCTCACTCAACTACCCAATAGGCGTTTATTACTTGATAGATTAAATAGAGTGATTATTTCTAGTAAACGGCTAAACAAAAATAATGCCTTATTATTTTTAGATATAGATCGCTTCAAAATGCTCAATGACACCCATGGGCATGACATGGGAGACTTATTACTGATGTCAATTGCTGAACGATTAAGTCAATGTATTCGAGAAGAAGATACCCTTTCAAGAATTGGTGGAGATGAGTTTGTCATTATTTTAGAGGGATTAAGTGAACAGAGTATTACCGCTGCATCGCAAACTACTGAGGTTTGCCATAAAATATTAGCAGCTATGAGCGATGTTTTTCAGCTCAAAAATATTCAATATAATTGCAGTGCCAGCATTGGCGTGGTGCTTTTCAATGACCCCTTAACTACGACCTCCGAAATAATGAAACAAGCTGACATAGCTATGTATCAAGCCAAAGTTGCGGGCCGTAATACCATGTGTTTTTTCGACCCAGCAATGCAGGAAGACATCTCAAATCGTGCCAAACTTGAAATTGAATTATTTGATGCCGTTAAACATAATCATTTTCAGTTATTTTACCAAATACAAGTTAACCACCTACAACAACCTGTGGGCGCGGAAGCACTTATTCGTTGGTTACATCCACAAAAAGGTATCATTCCTCCCATTGAATTTATTCCCTCAGCAGAAGAATCAGGACTCATTATTCCTTTGGGTCAATGGATAATGGATACCGCTTGCCAACAGCTAAAACAATGGCGACAAAATCCAACAACCCAAGATTTAACCATTTCAATTAATGTCAGCGCCAAACAATTCCGTCAGTCTAAATTTGTAGAACAAGTGACCGACACTATCAAACGACATGGTATTAATCCGGCTAAATTAAAAATGGAGCTAACGGAGTCATTATTGCTAGATGATATTAATAATACGATTACCCAAATGCATGCCCTAGGAAGATTGGGGATTCAGTTTTCGTTGGATGATTTTGGCACAGGTTATTCATCGTTGCAGTACCTAAAAAAGTTACCCTTGTATCAATTGAAAATTGACCGTTCATTTATAGATGAATTACTCACTGACAAAAGTGACCAATCTATTGTAAAAACCATTATTTCAATGGCGCAAAGTCTGGGTTTTTCAGTGATCGCCGAAGGCGTAGAAACGCTTGATCAACAGCAATTTTTACAAGGTGAAGGGTGCTTAAATTACCAAGGTTACTTATTTGGGAAACCTATTCCGATTGACGAATTTGAAAATCTTTTTGATGAAATGCTGGGGCTTGATAAACCTCTAAAAAGGAGTAATCAAGCCTAGTAATCTCATCGCATGGTCATTCATCCCATGCGATTAAAAATGAGGGAGTATGACTTATTTGCCACCGATCATTTTTGATACAAGCCCTTTATCATGCCCAGTTTCAGCCAACACAATACCGGCTAAATGCAGCACAATAAACGGAATGAAATACCACAAGGCTAACTTATGAATAGTTTCAGCCACCTCCTCGACAGATTCAGGGCCAAACTTAAGTAATAACCCAGTGATCATTGAAAAAGTCACCCCAGCATAGAATAACCAATACACTCCAGCTTGAATTTTTTGCTGTAAGTTTGCCTGTGGATTAAATGGCGACAAATAGTGTAAGCCACATTTCGCCATGTAGATAAACCGCGCCGACAAAAATACCCCAACAGCATAGCCAAAATAAATGTGCCACTGGAACATCTCACCACGGATCATTTTGGCAATACTCACCGCCTGCTTATTATCAATAGTCACCGAAATTTTGGTTAAACCTTGCTGAATAATGGCCGCCATGTGGTTTTTTTCCATCCAACCAAGGCGCAAAAATATTGTCAGCAACATCACTAACATGGCAAAGGCTAACCCCCAATGAATGAGTCGATGAACAATAGGGAAATCTGGTGATGTTTTCATAATCAACCTCGAAGTGGTGCAAGTATGGTTAACTCGTAATTTGATATCAATTAACGATCATTTTTAAGTATTTTGATATCTGAAACTTAAGTAACGCTTATGACATGGAGATTAAAGTCACTAAACCATAAAATAACTTGTTGGAAAAAAGCGACCTCAACTGTATTAACGTGAACTTTGCAAGGCAAAAGTATTTTAAATGCTCCAGTAAACAATTAACCCTAGCCTGCAGATTTTCTAAAAATATAAATGATATTGAATAGCCAACAATGAAGACATCATTAATGATGCCAATACATTAGACACAAAACTATTGAGGTAAGTGATAATATATCTTATTAATATACCAACACTTATCGCCATCTGGCGTGTTAACGACCGCCTCATCATCGACTTCTTTTTTCAATAATGCGCGCGCCATCGGCGAATCAATTGAAATGTAACCTTTGCGACCAAAAATTTCATCATAGCCAACAATGCGAAACGTGAGCTGTTGTCCGTCATCATTTTCAACTTCAACCCAAGCACCAAAAAAGACCTTTCCCTCTTGTTCAGGCGAATAATCAACAATTTTTAGGTTCTCGATAGACTTACGTAAATATCTGACCCTGCGGTCAATTTCACGAAGTCGCTTTTTGTTGTACTGATAATCCGCGTTCTCACTGCGATCGCCTAAACTGGCAGCCCAAGCCACTTTTTTAGTGATTTCAGGGCGCTCTTCACGCCACAAAAAATTGAGTTCTTGTTGTAGTTTTTCAAACCCTTCACGGGTAACAATAGCCGTTCTCATAATCTGCTTACAATGACAATTGGAAGATAAAAAATTCGGTCACTAATATATCACGACTTCTGGTTTTTGCAGTCACATTGTCATAGACAGATTTGACATAAACACCCTCAATACAATCGTCTGTAAAAGACCATTTCATCGACTATACTTAGCGCTTCACTTGTACACATAAAGGGAATTATATGTACTGGCCTGCGGATCACTCCATTGATTTTTTCACCCGTGCCAACAGCCTTGGTTTATGGCTATTTATTTTCTTATTGAGTATTGCTGCGCCCGCTCACGCCTATGGTCTGGATGATGAGCTCATAGTAAATTCGCGGTTAATTCAAGGCGACTGGTTGCACGAATCTGATTCTAAACTGGGCTTTATCCATATTAATCATGACAACAGTTACAGCCATGTCGTCATTGACTTGGCTAACCCCCAAAGTAGTTTTCATCATTGGGGGCAAGTTTCAATAAGTCACCAAGCACTCGTATTTCGCCCTAGTGAAATCGCACTTGCGACTCAAACTCACGCAACGGTTGAGCTCAAACAGGTGCCAAATCAAACGCAAAGTGTTTTTATCGATGCGCTGTTATTTCAGACGATTCACTACACTTCATCGGACAATACTCGGTGGTTAACCTTATCCACAACTTCGCATAGCAGCCACGAAAATGAGATCTTGTATCAAACCTTTGAGTCACACCACACTTTTGGTTACTGGCCTGATAAGCAATCTATTGATATGAGTTACTTAGTCATTTTTCCAAGTGGTTATTATGCTCATATTTACAGTGACCTAGCACAAACTACGGCTGCCCAATTTGTTTTTGGGCAATTATTTTAAACAAAATGACTTGAGGCCAAGCAAAATTAACCTCCATTCGCCATAAACATAGCCGCATTGTGGCTTTTGTTACAATTTCTGCAAAGGCAGAACAAAAAGCAAAAAAAGTATAATAATCAATGGCATTAACTACCAATTTCATTAGTTAATTCATAAAATAATAAAACTTACTTTTCAGACACTATTAGCCAAGCGCTAAACTGGTTATATTGAGTCAAAATGCTAAAGATAAAAGGATATTTTCATGGGCCAAGAAACGTCTAAAATTCTCGTTGTTGATGACGATATGCGACTGCGTTCATTATTAGAACGCTATTTAATGGAGCAAGGTTATCAAGTACGTAGCGCAGCCAATGCCGAACAAATGGACAGATTGCTTGAGCGTGAAAACTTTCATTTATTAGTATTGGATTTAATGCTTCCGGGCGAGGATGGTTTATCAATTTGCCGTCGTTTACGCCAACAGGAAAATCCTATCCCTATTGTAATGCTAACGGCTAAAGGTGATGAAGTAGACCGGATTATCGGCCTAGAACTCGGCGCAGATGATTACTTACCTAAACCCTTTAACCCAAGAGAACTATTAGCGCGTATCAAAGCAGTCATGCGCAGGCAAACCAATGATGTACCAGGCGCGCCAGCCCAACAAGAAGCCGAGATCACTTTTGGTGATTTTTCACTTAACTTAGCCACCCGTGAAATGTTTCATGGTGAAGAAAGTATTGCGTTAACCAGTGGCGAATTTGCAGTGTTGAAAGTGTTGGTTTCTCACCCTCGTGAGCCATTATCGCGTGATAAATTAATGAATCTAGCAAGGGGACGTGATTATTCAGCACTAGAGCGTTCTATCGATGTGCAAGTGTCACGCTTACGCCGCTTAATTGAAAAAGATGCCGCCAACCCACGTTATATTCAAACCGTGTGGGGGTTAGGTTATGTGTTTGTTCCTGATGGCTCAACTCGAAAATAACCGTGCCAGAACCTGTCAAATTAACACTAAAATGGTGGCAGCACCTTTTACCACGCAACGCCTTTAGTCAAACCGTGGTATTGATTGGTAGCTTGCTGCTGATCAATCAGCTGGTTTCTTATTGGTCGGTCGCGGTGTATTTTATTAAACCCAGTTATGAGCAAATAAATCAGCTTATTGCACGTCAAATCAACATTTTATTTGTTGATGGTGTGGATGTTGGCCGCGAACACTTGTCGATTGTCGACGCGTTGAATGCCAAAGTACGCGACGACGGTATGACGGTTTATAACCTCAAACAAGCTCAAGAGGCAGGGTTAGACAACGCCACTTATTATGGTTTTCTGTCTGACCAAATGTCTGTGTATCTGGGCGGCGAAGCGGAAGTGAGGTTTTCTCAGGGTGAAAATTTGGATGTATGGATCCGGCCCCCGCAAGCGCCATCAATATGGATTAAAGTCCCCCTTAGCGGCATTAATGAATCTGATTTATCCCCATTGACCTTATATTTACTGGTTATTGGCGCACTCAGTGTCGCCGGTGGCTGGCTATTTGCTCGTAAACAAAATAAACCGTTAAAACGCTTACAAAAAGCCGCCGTCACTGTATCTAAAGGAAAATTCCCCGATCCTTTACCTTTAAGTGGATCAACTGAAATTGTTGAAGTAACTCATGCATTTAATCAGATGGCTCAGAGCATGAAACAACTTGAACAAGACCGAGCGTTACTGATGGCTGGTATCTCCCACGATTTACGTACCCCTCTTACCCGCATTAGACTGGCATCTGAAATGATGGTTGAGGATGATCAATATCTCAAAGAGGGCATTGTTACTGACATTGAAGACATGGATGCCATCATTAAACAATTTATTGCCTATGTCCGTCATGATCAAGAGGCAATTAGAGAGCCCTTTCAGATAAATCAGTTAATCCAAGAAATCCAGCAACAGGAAAGTAACCGACAGGGCGAGATAGAAATCGTGTTAGCCCATTGTCCTGACATCCCCATCCAACATGTGGCTATCAAACGGGTACTCAGTAACTTAGTGGAAAATGCTTTTCGCTATGGTCACGGATGGGTAAAAATATGTTCTTTTGAACAGGGACGCTATGTCGGTTTTAGCGTTGAAGATAACGGCCCCGGCATCGACATGAGTAAAGTAGACGATTTATTTCAACCCTTTACTCAAGGAGATACAGCCAGAGGAAGTGTAGGATCGGGCTTAGGATTGGCCATTATTAAGCGTATTATTGATAGGCACAATGGTAAAGTAAGCTTAGCCAATCGTGCTGAAGGTGGATTAATTGCGCGGGTATTATTACCAAAAAAATGAAACACATAAAAATGGACGCTCAATGCGTCCATTCAAGTTCACAAACGTTAAAAGAAGCTTATAAAGTGGCTAATATCGCTTCAGCAGTACTGACTTCAAAGGCTTTTGGTGCTTCAACATTTAATACCGTTACCACACCATTATCGACCACCATGGCATAGCGTTGTGAGCGCACACCACCAAAGCCTGCGGTATCCATCTCTAAGCCTAGCGCTTTAGTAAAACTGGCATCACCATCGGCAAGCATCATGAGTTCTGACGCATTTTGTGCTTCGCCCCAGGCTTTCATGACAAAGGCATCGTTCACCGAAACGCAGGCAATGACATCTACGCCCTTGGCTTTAAGTTGATCTGCCAATACCACATAGCCTGGCAAATGCGCTTCTGAGCAAGTTGGGGTAAATGCACCTGGTACTGCAAAAAGTACCACTTTTTTACCCGCAAATAACTCAGCAACATTGTGATTTACCATACCGTCTTTGGTTAACTGGCCTAAAGAGCCTGCAGGTAAAGCTTGTCCTTGTGCGATCATATTTAAATCCTTAACAGTGTTATGAAGCCTGAATATCGCAAGCTAAATTGCAAGTGACATTAAGGCAGAAATATCAATATTGTACGCGGGTTAGCATAAATTAGCCCAAACTAATTCACCACAATTTAGCTTAACAGATAAGATAATTCTGCATCATTTTTAAAAGCGCCACCTTTTATCGAAAGCCCGCCGTGGTTTTTAAAATAGGCCACTTATCAGGCTATCAAGGCTTGTTTTAGGCTTGCCTAGATACTGTGATTAACCATCACACTTAAGCTATTGCTATGTTTATCTGTACTGGTCTTACGCACGGCCTATCGTCTTAGGCGCAATAGGTAAACTCACCACCACGGTCAATCCGTTTGGAAGATTTGAATGCAGATGGATGGTGCCACAGTGCAGGCTAACAATATGCTGACAAATAGATAAACCTAATCCAGCACCTTGGTTTGCATTTTCATCTACACGATAAAAACGTTCCTTGGCGCGCAGAATTTGGGTATCAGTCATGCCTTTACCGTTATCAGAAAAGCGCAGCACAATTTGACCATTCACCTCTGCGGCATCAATACAAATGATCGATTCTTTCGGGCTGTATTTACAGGCATTTTCAATTAAGTTTTTACACACTAATGCCATATAAAAAGGGTCGACATTGACCGTTAAATCATCGGCAATATTAATCTGCCATTCATAGTCGGTGATTATCGTAATCAATTGATTAATTGACGTTTCAATAAGCTCGCCCACCCGAGTAGGCGCTAAGTTCAAGGCATTTAAGGCGTCAACTCTAGATAATAACAGTAGCTGTTCCACCATATGGCTCATGCGCTCAACCCCCTGATCAATCGCATTTAAATGAATATGAGCATCATGTAATTGGGGGGCTAATGATTCTGGCACTTCATTTAGCACTTCTTGCAAACCATCATGGTGAAGTTTAACGATAGCTAAAGGTGTTTTTAGCTCGTGTGCAGCATCTGCACTAAAGCGCCTTTCACGCTGCATTGCTTGTGAAATCCGCGATAAATAATCATTTATCGCATCCTGAACGGGCACTAACTCGCTGGGGAGATCAATGTGCAAAGATGATAAATCTTGGGGGGTGCGGCTCAACAAACTGGCTTCTAACGCTTTAAGGGGCTTAAATAAAGAATACGTTATCAATAGTAATATTAATAACACTATGGGGGTCACAATTAAGGGGACAGTCCAAGCGTTAGACATCATTTTTTCAAGTAATTCTTTACGTACATCTTCAGATTGAGCTGTGACAATCCACACCTTATGCGCTTGAGAGAAGTAGCTAAACACGTGCCACGACACATCATCAATATTGCGCAGCTCATACCCCTGGGTAAACGAGGTTAAAGGTTTATCACCTGAGCTGTCTGAATAAACTAATAAATCCCCCATTGAATTTAATAACTGAAACGACAATTTATGTTCATACATTAAATTCAGTGCGGTTGATTGTTCGGCGAAGGTTTCCACATCTGTAGCATGCACATGCAATTTAATCGGTTGCAGAGCTAGCTGTTCAACCTTAGTTTGAGTAAATTGATTGACGTAAAATAGCTCAAGCACTTTGGCAGTTTGCAGCATCTGCGCATCAAACAACTCTTCAATTTGCTCTTTGGCATCTTCACGACTTAAGGCGTTGGTAATCACCACAGTGATGATCATCGCAATCGTGATCAGTACGCTCATCAGCTTGCGTAATGAATACATTGAGCGCAATTTTTGTCGCAACATTTTGAACATTAAGCAATCTCTACCAAAGTGTAACCAATGCCACGCACGGTTTTGATTAATTCATTGGCCATTTTCTTCCGTAAATGATGAATATGCACTTCAATTGAATTACTGCCGACCTCTTCCCAACCATAGGTTAATTGTTCCAGCTGGCTGCGAGTTAACACCCGCCCAGCAGATTGGGCAAACTCCAGCAGCAATTGGTATTCTCGTCTTGAAAGCTGAACAAGTTCGCCTTTGAAATGTACTTCGCATTTTGAAAAATCAATACTTAACGCACCATATGTAAATTGATTATGGTCTAAACCATATTGTCGTCTGACAATAGCGCGTAATCTTGCTGCCAGCTCGCGCACATCAAAAGGCTTACTAAGGTAATCATCAGCGCCCATGTCTAAGCACGCCAGACGAGTATCAAAATCTGTGTTCGCCGTCAGCACGATTGTCGGCACTGAAATCCCTTTTTTACGCCACTGTTTTAGTAAGTCAGCACCATTACCGTCGGGCAAGCCAAGGTCGAGAATGATCGCGCTAAAATCTTCATAATCTAACGCAGTTAATGCCTGCTGATAGGTTGAAAGATGATCCACTTGCATGCCCAATTTAGTTAAACTGAGGTACACGCCCTGCGCCAATAATGCATTGTCTTCAACCAGTAATACCCGCATGTTAATTTCGCCTTACGTTATAAACTATCTGAATACTTTAAAGTTTACTGATTGTTGTTGTAGAAAAAACTCAGCATCTTCTCCCTGCAGCATTGCCATAGTCGCCAACATACCCGCAGTAACACAATTAGGCCCAAGTACCGTAACCGAGCGAGGAGCATCAAGCACAGGATAACCTGTGTCTGGATTAATAATATGCCCATAACGACGGCCATTAACCTCAATAAATCGCCGTGTATCACCGCTGGTAGCCAAAGCCCCTTGATGCACACTTAAAAGGGCGGCGGCATTATCTAATGCATCGGGATTTTCGATGCCAATTTGCCATGGGTCGCCAGCTTTAGGCACTAAGCAGCTAATATCACCACCAAAGTTAACCAATACAGAAATACTAGGCCATTTTTCCGCTAACAAATAAGCCACTTTATCGACGGCATATTCTTTACCTATACCGCCAAAATCAAGACTCATTTGCGCAGGCATAGTGATCTGCTGCTCATCAAACTTCACCGCAGCAAAGTTTACCTGCTCTTTTGCCAGCATAATGTCGGCATCTGCCGGCACTTTAGCGTTGGCATCAAAGCGCCACAAACGCATTAATGAGCCTGCACTAATATCAAAGGCGCCATCACTTAACTGGTAACACTGCTGAGCAAAGCGCAAAAGCTGCAAAGTTTCACTGTCGATTACGGTAGCCTTGCCTTGTGCATGATTAATTTGCCACAGCGGATTGCCATCAATAAAGCGACTGTATTTTTGCTCAATTCGCGCCGCTTCTTTATACGCAATCTCTAACATTGCTTTTGCAACGGCTTGGTCATTGGTCGCAATCAGCAGTTCACACGGGCTTGCCATCGCACGAAAGCAAGCTAAAAAACCCCAACTCCGAGCTTGTAAAGTCGACGTTGAGGCATTATTTAGCACATTTGATGAACGCATTCGCGGATGCTCTCTGCTCACTTAAAGTGTTCATCTTAAAACGAATAACTCACTTGCGCTACGATAGCTTTCACCTCAGGGAATTGTTCAAATTGACTCAACTGGCCAATTAACTCAGTACCATTATTCTCTGGCGCCTGCTGGTAATACTCTAAACGATAGCTTAATTCATGCCCGCCAGATAAGCGCTGGCCAAACTTTATCCCCACCGTATACGCGGTCATATCGCCTATACGATAATCGGCACTGGCAAATTCAGGTAAGGGTTCATTCGCCAATAAAAACGGCTGATAAAAATTTCCTGCCTGTTGTTGATAGTAACGTAGGTGTATCTGAGCATAAAACTGTGGGCTCAAATAATAACGATAATGAGTTTCCAGTGTGTGTGATGAAATATCCCAATCATCAGTACTATAGCGATAAGAAAAATCAACCACACCTGAATCTAATGCACCTTTCGCCATAACAAACGCGCTGTGTTTTAAGCGTTCTTCTGGACGATTTTCATAAAGGTAAGCCTGAGTTGTGCCACTGCTATCAACTTGAGATAACACCTTGTATGGGTCAGTCATGTAACCCGAGACATTCGAAATACCGTAGTTAGCTTGCATTAACCAATAACGATTAATGTTTTGGGTTACTCCAAGCATAAGGTCAATGGTTTGCTTATCATCGGTACCCGCTTGACGAGTGTCGTCAAATGCCGCTTGAAACGCCGCTTCGGTATCATATTTAGCCCTAAGCGCCATTTCAGATAGCGCAACAGGTCTGCCACCAACCGCATCTATGGTGTCTTGAGTAAACGCCCCGGATAACGCAACTATGGTATTGTTTTTATTAAAGCTACGCTCAAGACCCGCATTTAAACCTAGAGATAAATAGTCAAATTCGGTTGAACCATTTAAACCCACATTTAAGGTCCAATCTGGATTAAGCACTTCCATCCAGTTAGCGCTTAATTGCACCCGGGTATCATGAAAAGTATCATCCAGCGGTGTTTCTCCGGCATTAACGGTATATTCACCATGACCAGAGGGTCGAGTAAAAGTTTGGCTACTGTCTTGCGCCACCGCCCCAGATGCCGATGCACCGGTTAAGCTGTCTACGACCAGTTTCATGTCTAATAGCGAGCTATCACCAAAGGATTTCTGCACATTACCAATGACTTCAGCGGCTTGTACTCTATCTTGCTCGCCATAGTACATAATGGCGGCATCCACTTTCCAATCATCTGATTTTACAATTTCGTTAATGTCTGTCGCTTGCGCATTAGGATTGATTAAACTGCAACTCGCCATGGCTAAGGCCCCTGCTATGTTGCGTTTTTGAGTTAATTGCATCCGCAACCTCCGCCCGCTAATGAACGACCACCACTTGTACCTTCTTTACTAAAATAAATATGATCATCTAAGGCCATATCAAGCTTTTCACTGTCTAAAGCCATGTCAGCTCTAGCAAGCTGATCTTTTTCCCAAGGCTCAACACCCAAGGTTGAGCAAGCTGATAAACCAGTTAACATAACAATAGCGAGTCCAGCTTTGACATTGAATTTAATCAAATTGTTTTTCATAAACTACTCCACCAACAACTGTAGAATTTCTTGCTCATACAGGGCTTTTTTATCATCATAAAAACCCACATGCTGTTGCACTAACTCACCCTGACGATTGAACAAGAAGCTGCTCGGCATGCCCTGTAACTCAAATGATTTAGCAACATCACCTTCGGGGTTATAACGTACAGGAAAACTCGCGGGTAACTTTGTTAAAAACTGTGCAGCCAGCTCAGGTTCAACATCCAAATTAATCGCCACTACAGCGAAACCTTTGGCTGCATATTTGGTATGCATTTCATTCATCCAAGGGAATGATTTACGGCAAGGTCCGCACCAAGACGACCAAAAGTCGACATAAACCACTTTGCCAGCAAACTCTGATAGGTTAACGGTTTCACCCTGAGCATTTTGCACGGTGTAATTTAACCCCGGTGCCGCAATGCTAGTGTGGGCAAACGTGATAAACCACAACGCACTAAAGCATAAACACAGTGCATTGACGGCTTTTTGAAACGACAGTAACGAAACTTGATAATGAATGGCTGGCATGATGAATCCTAGATAAACCCCATACTGGCAATCTATCGAGTCAATCTTAAGGTTTTCTTAAGGAAAAATGATAAGTATTTATTTCGTGAAATCAGTCGTTAGCACCACAGAGTTCGCTAACACTATTATTGCTTATTCGGCTGAATTCATCAGATACATGCCATTCAATTTGTTAGGTTAGCAACAGACATTAGCAATGATATAATGCTGCCATTAGCGACATTTTATAAAAGGCTCTCATCATGGCACGCACAGCTAGCGCATTACACATTTTGGTAAAACACAAAGAGTTGGCCGATGATATTATCGCTAAACTTAAAAAAGGCGCTAAATTTGATGTCCTTGCAAAGCAACACTCCACCTGTCCGTCTGGCAAAAAAGGCGGTAGTTTAGGGGAGTTTAAACAAGGGCAAATGGTACCACCGTTTGATAAAGTCTGCTTTAGTGGCGAGCTCATCACCCCGCATTTAGTCAAAACCAAATTTGGCTGGCATGTGGTAAAGGTGTTGTACCGTACATAAATTAGCCAGCTAAGTTACTGGTAATGATTATGTAACTAAGGTCCTTGTATAGAACATAAGAGTAAACTTAAAAGTTTGAACCTTGAGCTTCATGCTTATCAATTACTTACCACTAAGATGTTCAAAATGAACTGAATCTTGTGATCACATGGATGTGAAAGAGCGAAACCTATGTGCAGATACAGCGTTGGGACGCTGTACGCCATCCATGGTCGCTTAACGAAAACATCCCTATTTTCGATACCCTCAACCGTATCTGCACTGAGTCATCCTATCTCTTCGATTTAGCTTCATTGGGTATCATTTTTTATTAAAAGCTAACTTGGTTTGTCCCATTATTTGTTTCCAATTAAAAAATCAATATCGTACTTCGTTCATTTGTCGATGACCTCAATTCAAATTGAGTCTGGAAGAGTTTGTCCCTATTAGTTACAAATAGCGTTAAATCGAAGAAGTGAAAATTGTGGGTATAAGTGCGGCAGTGACCTTCTATGGCTTGGATGTCATGGCCGAGCGTTCAAGGACGAACTTGCAGCGTGTCACGGTCGTGCATATACGATAGCCTGCGGCAGGCACTGGACTAGATTAAAGCCATGAATAGACTTAACCACCCTAATGCGCGAACATTTAAGCTTGAATTTTAATGATAAAAACCAATATCAAAGTTAACTTAGCTCGAACACTATCATCGAGTAACCATTTAGGGGCGAAAGGTTGCAGAATGTGATGTACCACTAAGCTCCACACTAAAGTTTACTCTGACCCAACCATTTCCAATCCGGCAATCTTGGTACATGTATCAACATTTTCTGGTGTGCAAACTCTGATTGGCGTGTAAATGGTTTTCTCATATTTTTGCTTTGTTACAATCTTATAAAGTGTCTGGATGGCTTGTCTTCCCATTTCATATGGATTTTGACCAATATTGATATGAGCAAGTTGATCTGCCAACATAGTTAATTGTTCAGAGGAAGTATCTGTAATAATAATGATGACCTTGTTGTTATTAATTTTTTCTTGGTACGGTGCAATCATTGTACGGTAAAGTGCCTGATCATTTTGCGCCCAACCTCCCACAGCAATAAAAGAGTCTGCTGTTATAGGCTTACCTTTCATTACTGATTCCATTTGTTTAACAGATTGATCCAGTTGATCAAAATTAAAAAAAGGCTCTCTAACTTCAGTCCAGCCCAAATCATTATTCAGTAATTCACCAGGAGGAGTAGCATACTTTCTGCCAGAGAGTGCAGAACGAACACCCATCAGCCTTAAATTCAGATTGGGAGAATCTGGTCGCCCAGATTGCATTATTAGTGTTCCCCCATTGGGCCGAATTTTTTTTAACTCTTCACCTAGGGTTTTACCCAATTCAAAATTGTCCGTGCCTATATAGGCTAGACGCAAATGACTAGGGTCCTCGTTGATTGACGTATCAACATCAGAGTCATAGGTTATAATCGGTATGCCTGCTTCTTTAGCTCTCTTAAGGCTATTTTTAACCAGATAATTTGATTGGGTAACGGCTATAGCGATACCATCTACACCTTCATCAATCAGTTGATTTATAACCTGATCTTGCATCCTAACATTACTAATATCGGGTCCCCGATATAGGCATTTCACGCCTTTTATTTGCGCGGCAGCATCTATACAGCCAGCTTTGCTTTGGTCAAAAAAAACACTATGAAACTTGGGTACCACGGCAAGTTTTAATTCTTTTCCACAGACTGAAGATAGGGGTATTAGACTAAGGGCAACAAACAATACAAGTGTTCTCACCACACTTCCTCCTGAAATAATTCATAGTGCAACCCTGCTTATAATAAAACATAACAAAGAAATGTATTTAAAGATATTAGCGGCTGAACATATCTGAGTGAGTTTGTCGATGTTGCTATGTTATGAACGTCCATACATCTGAATAGCAACGCCATAAATCTAAGCAGCCTATTATTGGTAAATTGTCATGCTTTGGCCACTTTATTTGTCACAAGACTAGCTGTTTATCTAAAACAGCTATATCCCCCAAATTTGTTAAACCCTGAGGTTCATAAAATCTAACCTAAACACGGGTTAACTAACCGTCGCTTTCATTCTAAACGGCTGATAGAAATACAAATATCGAATAACCACATAGGTGACAACCGTGGTTGCTATAAGCAGTTCCAGTTGTGCTAATCGACGTACTTGATCAATATAATGTGCGGCTATATTGGCCGTTTCCATCCAGGTGATCAGTTTGAATAACGCCGTTGAGCCTATCACCATAGGAAAAGTAAAGGCTGCGTAGCCTGGACTAAAAGGCAGAGTAAGTAACTTAATAAATGCCAAGTAAATAATACTGGTCATCAACACTGCAATACCAAATAGTAAGGCAATAATAATAGGTGATGGTGAAGTTGATACCGTTAAGTAACCTGCTAATGACAAGCTGGCGGGAGCCGCTAAAACGGCTAAAGTTGGCTTGGCCGCATCGGGAACTTCATGGCTAAACAGCAAACGATAAATCATTAGCGGCAGCATCACAGCATAGGTCGCCATGCCGAATATTAAGGCAATATGCGCAACTAAGGCTAATTGTGGCGAGCCCGAAAATGACACATCGGCTACGATGATCCCGACCGGCGGGATAAACCAGCTCGGTACCATGTGGTGTAGTTGAAATGCTTTTGTGCGGTGATATAAGAAGCTAATTAAAAATACGATATGTAAGCCAACCGCAAATAACCATAACGCATCACCCGCCTGTAAGTAAAATCGTCCGATCGAGTGAGACACCACCATAGTTGCCATGGCGAATGTGGGAACAACACTACCAATTATAGGATGGGCTAAATCCTCTTTTAAGGTATCTGACAAGACTAAAAATTTCACCGCCAACACTATCAGTAACACACTGGCAATGGCGGCGCCGACCAGTTGAGCATAACCCCCTAAATCGGCGAAGTTTTCCCAACACCAACCCAAACTGGCAATCCCCAAGGCTAAGCCAGCCATAGGTGTTGGCGCTGCGATTAATTTACCCTTAGCCATGTTTATCATGTAGACCTCTAACAATTTCGATTAACTCGCGGATGTGTTTCTTAATGCGATGTTACGCTTGCTAATTGTTTATATATATCCAATTATTAAGAACATGAGTTAAGAAATATTGAACGTTATACTTGGCTATAACAAACCAATCAACACCATCAATGATGGTGTTGATAACAAACATAAGCAGGGATGATAACTAAGGTCATGCACATATCTTTGAAGCAGCTGAATGTATTTCATGCGATTACGCAGCACAAAACCCTAACGGCTGCCGCCGAACAATTATGCTTATCAAAAGCCGCCATCAGCATGGCGTTAGCGGAACTTGAAAAGCAGCTCTCTCATCCGTTATTTGATCGGGTAAACAATCGGCTTATTATTAATCAGGAGGGGCTTCAGCTTTTACCTTTGGCAGATGAATTGCTTAATCGCGCTCAGCAGATTAGCCATCTTTTTGGTGATAACCCAGCCCTATACGGCAAGCTCAGACTGGGAAGTAGTGACACTATAGGTAATCATATTAGTCCGTATTTACTTAGCCAATTTAGGCAACAACATCAGCATTTATCGCAAAGTTTATTTATTTCAAATTCTGCCTCTATTTGCCAAAAGCTAATAGATTTTGAACTAGATATTGCCCTTATCGAAAGCCAAACCCATCACCCAGATTTGATTTCAATCCCTTTTAGTCACGATGAAATGTGCATTATTAGCGCTATAGATCATCCGCTAGCCAAGCACAAAAAGCTGACGCTAGCTGACTTAGAACATAACGATTGGGTGTTAAGAGAACCCGGCTCAGGTTCACGCGAATGTTTTATTAATACTCTGGCCCCCAAACTTAACCATTGGCAGTTCGCCTTTGAAATTAATACCACTGAGGCATTGATTAGCAGTGTTTCAGCCGGCCTTGGGCTAGGTTGCTTATCTACTTTAGCTGCACAATACGCCATAAAAAGTGGTCGTGTTTGTCAACTGACTTCCCCGATTTGCATGCCTCGTCGCTTTTGGTTTTTAATCCACAAAGACAAATATCAAAACCCACTGCTTAAAAGCTTTATGGCTTTTTGTCAGCAATGGCAAACTGAGCGAAACTAAGCCCATAAAAAAACCGCTCAATGAGCGGTTTTTTATTGCGGAGTAAGTTAATCAGTATTTACTTACTATCATGGCCATGGTGACGGTCATTGTGTGCTGGCTTGGCAACATCTTTCATGTAGATGGCTTTGTTAGCTTCAATGACTTTCTCTGACGGTAAAGGCACAATTTCAAATGCTGGGTCAAACTCTGTCATCACTTTAGCTAAAGTTTCTAGGAACGAAGCATCACCTTGAATGGTAGCTGCCTGACTTGCTAATAACTCTTTAACCGTGGTTTGCTTAAGGTTCAGCTTAACGATATCAGATTGATTGATAGTGAAAGTCGCTGTTGCCGTGTCTTTTACTTTATCAATCTTAGCGTTACTTAAGTTACCGTTTGCCAACTCAACCACGAAGATATCTTTAGCGTCTGGGATGACTAAGTTAACTTCAAAGGCATAATCTTGCGCTTTAATTGAGTCGACTTTAATCGCTAGAAAATCTAATAAAGAACCCACTGGCATTTCTGCAATAACATCAGCAGAAGCCGATTTCAGAGCCCCCTCTTGACGACCAATACGCAGCTCCTGAGCACCTGAAAGATACACGTTTCTCCAACCCGCGCCTTCCGATTGATAACCTAACTGCTCATAAGTATCAGCCAGTAGCAAACGAGCATCATTGTTATTTGGATTGCTAACGACCACTTTGTTTAACGCTGTGGCAACGAAGTTGTATTCGCCTTTTGCGAAATCGGCCTTAGCATGCTTAAGCACGGCTTTTTCACCACCCATATACTCAACAAACTTAGTAGCTTCGGCTTTTGTTGGTAATGGATTTAGGTTAGCAGGGTTCATGTCAAAGTAACCTAAGTACATGTTATACACAGCACGTGAATTATGCGAATAAGTACCGTGGTAACCATTGGTGTGCCATGCATCTTTGATTGAGTTAGGTAATACCTTTTGAATTTCCCAGCCAATATCTTGCATTACCACGCCATTGTTGGCTAAACGAAGCGATTGATTGTGGACAAAACCATAGTTGTCACGTTGTAGCTTTAGGAAATCGCTAATGTCATTATTACTCCACACTGGTGAACTGTGTGCCGCAAACAGAAACTCTACTTCACCGCCCCATGCTTGGATGATGTTATTGATTTCTTTTGACCATTTCAGTGCATCACGCACTTTTGCGCCACGTAAGGTATAGATATTGTGCATACCTTTATAGGTGACTTCAGCTCCCCAAATGGCCTTCATGCTTGGGATATAAGCAACCGCTTCTGATGGCGCCTCTGTACCAGATACATCCATAAAGACTAGCTCTAGACCATCAATAATGACGGTTTCAAATTTGTTTTCTAGGTTAGTTTCATGATCAGGCAACACATAAGTAATCTCACCTTTAGCGATACCATTTGATAACGCGGCATCAACGATGGTGGTTTCTGAAGGTTTCATTGTTGCACCATACTGATAAGACGTACGGCGAGACATGGCATTACCGGCTAACACGTTTTCATCAATCATCTCTTTAGTGATGTGAGCTGAGCCATATACTTTTACATTAGGAAACAGATCTTGCACTCCACGAGAGCCACCAAAGTGATCCGCATGTGAGTGTGAGTAAACCATAGCGACTACAGGATCATTATTGCCAAATGGTAGGTTTTTCAACGCAAAAGTTAACGATGCCTTAGCGGCTTCACGCGTAGTCAATGGATCAAATACAATCCAACCATTATCGGTACGCACTAAACTCATATTGGCTAAGTCAGTACCACGAATTTGGAAAATTTTATCGTTTACTTGGTACAAACCGTAAGCTTCATTGTTCATTTGCGCTTGACGATAAAGCGATGGGTTAATGGTGTCAGGCGTTTTTTCACCGACAAACTCATAAGCATCTGCTAACAATGCCGAAGTAGCGGCATCAAGTGGAGCAATTAAGTTGGCGCGACCTTCTTGAAACGATTTGGTATCGTCAAACTTTAATCCTTTAGCAAACTCAGCATTATAAGCTTTAGTCGCCTGGGTAGCTGGCTTACCTTGGTACATAAATGAGGTAGTTAATGTATGTTCATCTTGACCTGCACCATGACCATGGCCATGATCTGCTGCTGATACAACAGAAGAGCTCAATGAAAAACTTGCAATAACGATTGAAGCAATAACTGACTTGTTCATAAATAATCACCCATATTGAGTTTGCTACTTGATGCCTAGCGAATAATCAAACCACTCGCTGACTGAATTACCTTCATCATAAACTGTTAACAATTTAGATAAACAAAGGTAACTATGGTTTATTATTAAGTTATACTTATGAATTAAACCTACCGAAATGATGAGAACTTATGCCAGAAAAGATTGATTTAAATCTCTATAGAGTGTTTTCACAGGTATACCATAGACAGTCGATAACCTTAGCGGCAGAACAACTTAGAGTGACTCAAGCTGCGGTGAGTGGCTCGATTAAGCGCTTATCCCTATTATGCGGCCAAGACCTGTTTATTCGTAATGGCCGCGGCATCATCGCAACCCAATATGCCCATCAACTGATGGAGCAACTGCAGCCATCACTTGAAGTATTAGAAGGGCTAGTCGAAGACACTAAGGTATTTGACAGTAAGAACTCTCATCAGCAATTCACGGTTCTGGCCTTTGAATCCATCACAGATCAGTTACTGCCCCATACTCTGCATTTGCAAAAGCTGGGCAATCCGTTAATCACCTTTAAAGATCAAAACACCAATGAGACCCAAATCAACGAGGCGCTATTTTCCCAACAAGCCGATCTCGCCATTGATATTACCGATAGCCGCGATAACACCTTAATTTACCAACCCTTAGCTACTGATGAAATTGTATTGGTTTGCCGTCATCATCATCCGCGCATTAACGGCAATGTAAGTGCCGAACAATTTTTTTCAGAGCAGCACATTAAGCTCAATCTCACCCGCGCAAACACCTCGATTGTTGATTTCTATGCCGAGAATAATCTGTCTACCCGAAAAGTCGTGGCTGAGTGCAACTCATTACTATCATTAATTTCTTTGGTCGCTCAAAGTGATTGTATTGGGGCTTGCAGCAAATCATTTGCGCATAAATACCAGCAGGCTTTTAATATCCAAATTATCGACATGCCAGTTAATATTAAACCGGTACAATTATCACTAATTTGGCATAGACGGCAGCGCAACAATCCTGCGCACAAATGGCTGCGGGACACCATAGTTGAAATTTATCAGCATCATATCCGTTTAAATTGATTTGATAATGTTAAGCCACACCATTGATGAAATAGTTATTTAACCACTCAACTCAGTTTATAACACCAACAAAAAAGCCTCGCTGTGCGAGGCTTTAATTATCTTACTGCAACACCTGACTTATTTTTTGGTTTCAGGATAAAGGGTATTCCACCACTCTGGTTCACCTTTTAGCTGTAAATCAAACCATGCCATAGTGGTATCCCACCAATCAAAACGTATGTTGCGCGCGTTAATATGGTGATCTTGGCCGGCAAACTCGACTAATTCTACGTCTTTGTTTAATAATTTTAGCGCGGTATACATGTAATGACTTTCGCCAACAGGCACGTTGGTATCGGCATCACCGTGGATCAGTAATAGCGGCGTAGTAATCTTGTCAGCGTTGTATAGCGGGCTTTGATCTACATATAACTCACGGTTATTCCATGGGAAACTGCCTCGACTTGCGACACCTGAGTAACCATAACCCCACCAGCCATGTCCCCAATATGAAGACAAGTTACTGATACCGGCATGAGACATAGACGCGGCAAAAATATCCGTTTGGGTGGCTAAATACATGGTCATAAAGCCGCCATAAGACGCTCCCATATTACCCACTTTTTTCGGATCAACTGCGGTATAAGCCTGCAAGAACGCTTGAGTTCCCTCAATAATGTCATCCGCGCTGTGTTTACCCCAGGCATTAACGTGACGACCACTAAACGCTTGTCCATAACCTGTGGTGCCGTTTGGCTGAAGCACATACACCACATAGCCTTGTGCCGCCCATAAATTAAATGGCCAGCGTCCACTAAAGTGACGCCCAACAGGTGAAGTACCACCGTAGTAATAAACTAACGCGGGGTACTTTTTAGTGGCGTCATAATCCACAGGTAAATACACTCGACCATCAATCAATTGACCTTGTTTATTGGTAAAGTCAAAATCTTCAATTTGACCAAAACGTGTGGTGGCATAACTGGCGACTTTACTATCAAAAAGCATCAGTTTACGGTTTGATTTGATATTCATCACGTATGCTTGTTGCGGCACAGTTGCTGATGTTCCGGCATAAACTATGGTAGGCAAAGCTTGATCGGTAGCAATACCAAAGCTGTTGACCATTTCGACACCCGTGTCGATTTTATTGAACTTATTTTGACTTTTATCAAAGAAATACAATGGGGCAAAATCACCCTCGATCACAGATAAAATCAAGTCTCGGCCCGCAATCGCTGTCATGCTGGTAATTGCAGGGTCAAACTCTTTACTTAAGGCTGTTACTTGCTGGTTCTTCGTTTCACGCCAATATAATTGACCATCATAGTCATTGACTTCCATAGCAGGGTCTTGCTTACCTAGACCATCCATAAAGTTAGGACCCGCCAAAATAAACATGCCATTTTCGCCATACAAGGCACTGCCAAAGGTGCGGTATTCGCCTATTAAGATTTCAGTTAAAGTGGCAATATCTAACTCAACTAATTGCGACAAACCATGGGCAGGTTGAGCATAGTCGACCACTGAACGGGTCAATAACAGCTTACCTAAGCCAATATCACTGTCTAACAAATCGCTACTTTGCTTAGCGTCTGTAAGCTGTCTTATTGCGCCAGATGCCACATCTAACTGGTAAATCTGGCTATTATTACGCCAATAACTCCAGCGATCTTCCAGTGCTTGATAACGCTTTGAGGTGGCTTTTTCGTCGGCTTTAAAGGTTTTTTGCCAGCTAAATAACAAGGTATCGCCATACCACTGTAAACCAGAGACATTTTCAACTTTATCAGCGACCACCTTCAATGATAAATCTGCGATATTTAACAGCATAATTTGCTGCCCTGTCACATACGCTAACTGTTTGCTATCTGATGAAAATGCGCTGCTTTGAGGTAAACCATCTTGCCAACGATAAAGAACATCGTTGTCTGCAACATCACGTAATTCGATAACCGAAATAGCCTTATCGCCCGCATTAGGGGAATATTCAACTGTCGATTGCAGTAAATATTTACCATTTGGCGATAGCTGCATACCGCTAATCGTTTTGGCATCAAATAGCTGCTGGGCAGACACGCGCTGGGTGTCTTGTTTGACAAAACTGAGTACATCAACCTCACTATTACCCTGCCAATCTAAACTGAAAGGCACATCGGCTTGCTGGCTATCAGCCAAAACAATCAATTGGTAATCGCCATTGGCTAACGCTAACGGCACTTCATCGGCTGATTTGACTAACTGACCATTTAAATACACTTGTGGGTTTTCAAGCCCTTTTATTTTGAGTGTCCCCTGGGTAAATCGCTGGGTTGATAGCGGAAGCTGGTACGCTAACCAGCCCTCACCTTCAGCCTTTTCTAGCGCAGATTGCCAGGTTAATGGCTGATTAAAAACCATAACAGGCTGGGTAGTATCGGTTTGGGTCAGTTTGGCAACAAGATTGGCACGAAGCGCATCTGCATGAGCACTTTTCGATAACGGTGCCGCGCTTTTTTGGGTAACCGGGCCTAATCGCTGTACATGGTTAAGATCGATTTCGGCGCCATGCGCCATGCCCGCAACGGCTAAGGCTAAACTGGTTAAAACCAGTGTAAAAGCTTTCATAGAAAGTCCTTTTTTAGGTTATTTTTATGAACTAATATGTTGAAAAAATAAGGTGTAGTCAGTCATGTAATTGTGACATTTTGACAAAGACGGCTTAAAAATGCATCTGTTTTCGGACTAAAGCTAAACATTGACTGGCAAGGCAATGTAAATATTCCCAATGCATTCATCATTTAAAGACTGACATTGCATCGGCTAGCATAAAATACTGTTAAAGAAACAAAAACCATTTTATACACTCCTCAGCTTAAGCCAAATTTAAAACCAATAATTTAAACTAACGTGCCAGTATAACTTGCTGGCGTATAGCGCAATAATGGAATGGTTATATTGACCTTTTATTAGGGCCTTGATTATCGATAACTAAGGAAATTTATGGAATTGCTTGCAACACTGTTTATTGGGTATCCCATTTGGGTCTGGGTCATGTTTTTTACTTTTGTCATTGGTTTATTAGCCTTTGATCTTGGGGTATTGCATAAAGAACAGCATGAAATCTCAGTCGCAGAAAGCCTAAAACTGTCAGCATTCTATATCACGATGGGCTTGCTGTTTGGTGCCTGGTTATGGTGGTACAAAGGGTCTACCGCAGGTATGGAATACCTGACGGGTTACTTAATTGAAAAGTCGCTGTCAATGGACAACGTTTTTGTTATTGCTCTGATATTTAGCAGTTTAGGCATTCCACGAATATATCAACATAGGGTGTTATTCTGGGGCATTTTAGGCGTAATTGTACTGCGCGCTATCATGATTGGTCTGGGGGCAGTGTTAGTGGCTCAATACCAGGGCATATTGGTATTGTTTGGCTTATTCCTTATCTTCACTGGTATCAAAATGCTGTTCTCTGATGATGAACATGGCAGCATTGAGGACAATAAGTTTTACAAGTGGCTCAGAAGTAAGATGCGCTTTACTCCTGGGTTACATCAGCAAAAATTCTGGGTACGCGGTGAAGACCATCAACTTAAAAAAGGGTGGTGGGCTACGCCATTATTTTTAGCGCTGATTTTAGTTGAGACGGCAGATTTAGTTTTTGCGGTTGACAGTATTCCAGCAATTTTTGCGATAACCCAAGATCCCTTTATTGTTTATACCTCAAATATTTTCGCCATTTTAGGTTTACGTGCTTTGTATTTTGCCTTAGCGGCAATGGTGCATCGATTCTATTACCTAAAATACGCTTTATCTGTGGTATTGGTATTTATTGGTGTCAAAGTCGGGCTGGTATATTTTAATCAAACAGGCTTAATCGATTTTAAAATTCCCACCGCGCTCTCTTTAGGTGTGACTTTTGGTTTACTGCTGGCTGGGGTGTTGTTCTCATTGTGGAAAACCCGAGATCAATCATCAACCTAGGCCGCTTGCTACTGTAAAAGTAAAAAGCCCTCTATCATATTGAGGGCTTTTTTATTCACTTTGTCCGAGACGAGGTTACTTAGCCATTCTTCTGCCGTACACCAACAAGTAAATAGCTGGGATCACAAACAAAGATAACAACGGCGCAGTTACCATACCGCCAACCATAGGGGCAGCGATTTTTTGCATCACTTCATTGCCGGTGCCGCTACCCCACATAATGGGCAATAATCCAAAGAAAATCGTTGCTACTGTCATGGCTTTTGGACGTATACGCATTACCGCCCCATGAATTAACGCTTCGGTTAAATCTGAGCGATGATTGTATTGTCCTGCCGTCTGGCGTTCTTTGATACTGTTGTTAAGGTAAACTTGCATCACTACGCCAAATTCTGCCGCAACACCAGCTAGGGCGATCATCCCCACCGACACAGCAACCGAGAAGTTAAAGTCGAGCAAGTACAACAACCATGCGCTGCCCACTAATGAAAATGGCAAACTGAGCATGATAACCGAGGCCTGAATGAATGAACTAAATGTCATCATCAACAACATGAAGATCACCATTAGCATCAATGGCACCACCAGCTTCATTTTCGCTTCAACGCGCTGCATATACTCATATTGCCCCGCAAAGGTGTAGCTGTAACGGGGTGGTAAGTTAATTTGCTCATCTAATGCAGTGCGCGCCATTTTGATGTATTCACCAATTGAAATGTCCTGTAAATCAATAAATACCCAACTGATTAAACGACCATTTTCACTGGCCAACATAGGTGCGCCATCACTGATGGTAATACTGGCTAAATTACCCAAAGGCAAATACTTACCTGTCTTAGTTAACACAGGTAAATCTTTTAGCTTTTCAATATTGTCACGCAGCTCGCGCGGATAACGAATATTAATCGGATAGCGCTCTTGCCCTTGAATTGATTGACCCACTTGCATACCGCCAATGGCCATTTGCACCACATCCTGTATGTCTTTTAAGGTCATGCCATAACGAGCCGCATTTTTAAGATCGGGTTCAATATCAATGTAACGGCCACCACTGGTGCGCTGAGCAAAGGCCGACGAGGTGCCTGGTAATTTACTGACTACCGCTTCAATTTCAGTGCCGATACGCTGAAGCTCATTAATATCTGCCCCTGATATTTTTATGCCGACGGGGGTTCTTACCCCTGTCGATAACATATCAATACGGGTTTTAATTGGTTGCACCCACGCATTAGTGATACCGGGCACTTTTACGGTTTTTTGCAGCTCACTGATAATTCCCTCCAGTGTCATGCCCTCACGCCAGGTATCTCGTGGATTTAGCATGATGGTGGTTTCAAGCATAGTTAATGGCGCGGGGTCGGTCGCGGTAATAGCACGGCCAACCTTACCAAAAACCCGTTTTACTTCAGGGACGGTTTTAATCAGTCTGTCAGTTTGCTGTAATATTTCCGCCGCCTTACCTGAACTAACGCCAGGCAAAGTGGTTGGCATGTAGAGTAAATCACCCTCTTCGAGTGACGGCATAAACTCACTGCCCATTTTCGTCATCGGGTATACCGCACTACCAAGCGCCATAATGGCCACAAATATGGTGATTTTGGGAAAGCGCAGAACCACGCGTAACAAGGGTTCATACATGGCAATGAGCAGGCGACTTAGCGGGTTTGTCTTTTCCGCTGGAATTTTACCGCGCACAAGGTAACCCATTAACACTGGAATTAGGGTGATAGCCAGTATTGCCGATGCGGCCATAGCAAAGGTTTTAGTAAAGGCCAACGGATGGAATAACCGCCCTTCCTGCGCTTCAAGTGCGAACACAGGCACAAAACTTAAGGTAATAATCAACAAACTAAAAAACAGTGCTGGCCCGACTTCAACTGATGCTTGACGTACTAGTTCCCAATGGGCTTCACCCGTTGGCGTTTCGCCATCATGTTGCTCTCGGTAATGCTCAAGATGTTTATGGACGTTTTCCACCATCACGATGGCGGCATCTACTACAGCCCCAATCGCAATCGCAATACCGCCTAGGCTCATAATATTGGCATTGACGCCAATCATATTCATCACAATAAAACTGACTAAAATTGAAATCGGTAATGAAATGATCGCCACCAAGGTTGAGCGAGCATGCAGTAAGAAAATCAGGCAGATAAAACCAACCACCAGCATTTCTTCTAGCACTTTATGCTTGAGGTTATCCACCGAGTTTAAAATGAGTTCCGAGCGATCATAGGTAATAACTAATTCCACACCCTCGGGTAAGCCATTTTCAATTTCGGCCAGTTTGGCTTTGACGTTATTGATGGTGGCGAGGGCGTTTTCACCATAACGCATTACCACTATACCGCCAACCACTTCACCTTGACCATCAAGCTCGGCAATACCTCTTCGAGCCGCTGGGCCTGTGCGTAGCTGCGCCACATCTTTCATCAATACTGGCGTACCTGACTCCGCCACTATGCCTAAGGGAATTTCGGCAAAGTCTTCTAAGGTTTGACGATAACCGGACGAGCTGATCATGTATTCAGCTTCGGCCATTTCAATTACCGAGCCGCCGGTAGAATTATTAGAGTTATCTAGTGCACTCCTCACCGTCATCAAATCAATTTGATACAGCGCCAACTTGTGTGGGTCGACAATAATTTGGTACGACTGCTCCATGCCGCCAATAGTGGCTATTTCTGATACACCTTCAACACTTTGCAATTCTAATTTTAAAAACCAGTCCTGCAGCGAGCGTAACTGAGCCAAATCATGCTTACCTTTACGGTCAACAAGGGCGTATTGAAATACCCAACCCACACCTGAGGCATCAGGCCCTAATGAAGGTGTAACATTGGGTGGTAATTGTCCCTGAGTTTGCGATAAATACTCTAAAACTCGTGATCTAGCCCAATAGATATCTGTGCCATCTTCAAAAATGATATACACATAGGAATCGCCAAACATCGAAAAACCACGCACGGTTTTCGCACCTGGTACGGCTAGCATTGCCGTCGACAATGGGTAGGTGATTTGGTCTTCAACTAATTGTGGTGTTTGCCCTGGGTAAGAGGTTTTAACAATCACCTGCACATCCGATAAATCGGGTAGGGCATCTAACGGCGTCATTCGCATGGCTTGATAGCCAATTAACGCAATCACCACGGTCATTAACAACACCATGGCTCGCTGCTTAATCGACGCACTAATTATTCTTTCTAACATAGTGAACTCCGATTAATGATTTGCGTGTGGATCTACTGCAGCACTGTTGCTGCCACTTAATCGCTGCAAGCTACCTTGAATGCTGGCTTCTGAATCTAACAAGAATTGCCCCGACACAATCACTTTATCACCTGCTTTTAACCCTTCAGTGATTTCAGCTTTGCCCTGGGCAATCATGCCAACCTTAACCGGGACGGATGCAAATTGGTTATCACTGCGTTGCACGACAACACGGTTTTCACGTCCGGTAAGAATTAACGCTTCGGTTGGAATGGCTAAAACCCCACGATTGGGACCACCAAACAGTTTTACATCTACTAAGGTGCCTGGCTTTAATTGCTGATCGGGATTATCTAAGCGAATTCTTACCCGCATTGCCCTTGTTACTGGGTCTAACTCTGGGTAGATGTAATCTATGTTAGATTCAATATCAAATAACCCTTGCGCCGCAGAGGTGACCTCTACTGCGCGGCCTTGTTGCAACCAGCTTTGCTCATTTTCAAATACATCGGCAATCACCCACACACTGCTTAAATCAACAATTTCAAATAAGGTATCACCCGGTTGCACGTACATGCCATGTCGCACAGTCAGCTGGCTAATTAAGCCATCTTGCTCGGCATAAAATGGCACTCGGTATAAGGTTTCACCTGTGCGCTCTAATTGTTGAATTGATGCCGAACTCACCCCAAGTAACTCAAGACGCTGACGGGCTTTTTTCAACAATACCGCTCCACGGTTTTTATCCTGTTTAAGGTAATCTCTGGCTTGCATGTAATCATCTTGCGCATTTATCAGCTCAGGCGAATAAAGCTCATACAATAATTGGCCTTTTTTAACTTGCTGACCCACAGTGTGGACCTTAAGGGTTTCTATCCATCCCGTCACGCGGGTATGCACATGACCTATGGCATTTTCGTTGTATTCCACCGTACCTATGGTTTTGACTAGCTTCCACAGCGTACCCTCGGTAACGGTTTCACTGCGCATGCCTAGAGCTTGTTGCATGCCACCAGAAACCCCAACAACTACTTCTTCGCCCACTTCACCTAAGGTAACTTTTTCTAAATTCATACCACAAATTGGACACGTGCCGGGCGCATCAGACACCACATGTGGGTGCATGGGACAAACATATTTAATATTAGATGCCGCCTGTGCGCTTTTACCAGGCAGTAGGTCATTTTGAGGCTGACTAAACACCTTGTCAGCCTGATTAGCGACTGGCGTTTGGGTTGCGGAAGCGTCCATCGCCGCATGATCATGCCCTGCATGTTCAACCTCAGTATTGTTACTTGGGCTGGCCTCTTCCTCTTCTTCTTTGACCACTAAAAACATATTGCACTTAGGGCAGCGACCCGCTTTATCACTGGTCACCTCAGGGTGCATAGGACAAATATAGGTTGCTGATATCGTTGAAGCCTCACCAGTATGTTCACTGTGTTCATGTCCCGCAGCTAACGTCACAGGAGACACCAATAAACTTGTGGATACCAAAAAGCAAACAGCCAATACAACGCGCTCGACAGCATTGTTTTTAAATACAGAATTTTTCATATAAACCTCGAACGGTCTAACACAAAGTTGTGCCAATACTCGTTAAAAAACACAATAAAATATTACCGTTAACTCACGGCAGAAATATTTTCTTATGCAATAGGAGGTCTAAATGCAGGCGGGAAGTCGACAGAGAAACTGTTCAATGTCGCGGTGAGTGGCGCTGGATTAGCAGGAACATGAGCAATATCTAACTGGATATCACTTAAATCAGCGGTGAAGGAAATCGTTAAGCAGTGATTACAATCGATACTGCAACCGCCTAAACCATTACAACAGCTATTGCTGTTATCGGCTTGCTGCGATTGCGTCGCAGATAAATTGCCATGACAATCTGTCATTGCAAAGGCATGCTGCATTGAGTTCATCGGCACAGTATTAGCTGAACCGTCACCCAATGCTTGAGTCATCATATGGGATTGTTGATGATCCATCGGCACCATAGAACTACCATTAGCTAACAAACCTTGTCCGATAAGTGCGAACAAAGTGAAAGTCATTAGCCAGTAGTTTTTCAGTGTTTTTTGCATCGCACTCAAAATCCAATAATGCCAGACTGAATCAATTTTGCTACCAGTTACGGGGGCATTAATTCAATATGGGCTCATAAAATATCAACTAATAGAGTTGACCGTGTAAATCATCAAATGCTTTCAATTTTAAACAACTTAAATCGTTAGCGCAGTTGGCAATTAAGTCGATAAGGCCAATATCATAACGCTAAACTCATGCTGATGATAACGTTTTTATTGTGGCAACAGTGTGATAAATGCCTAATTTAGCTAAAACTATGACAATTTTATCGCAGTAGCTTATTAACGGGCACGACGTTTGCGGCGGTATTTTCCTTTTCGAAGTAAATCAATACACCAATAACAGCCAGTTAGGGTTAACCACAAACTGAAAAAGGCCATCAACATCATGGGCACATTATTGAAACTACCTTCATTAAAATAATCCATAAAATGCAGCATAAAAAAGAAATCAGCTAACTTTTTATGATCATCACTGTGACCCACTATTCGCCCAGATTGCGCCTCAACATACACTTGAGTATTTATGTCATCGGCAAAGTTAACCTGCCATGTGGAGTTTTGCTGTTTGGGAAAATCACTAATGGGTGGCGTAAGTAAGCTGAGTTGAATGACCTTACCTTCACCTGTGTAAGACGCTTGGGCTAACCTTGTCACCAGCTTTTTATCAAATGTAACAGCATCACCGCTATAAGCATCGACCAAGGTGTATTGATGATAAGAGTGCGCATACAAACCTTGCTGATGACTGAGCAAATAATAGGGTTTACCCAATAAAAAAACCGTATCCAGTGACACGCTATCATTATGCAGTTGAAGTACGGTTTTAGGTTCAATCAACTTAGACACATCAAGCTGATGCGACACCATCTGCTGACTCAAATAGGTTAGCCCAGCCGCTTTAGTGTGATCCATCAAATTGAAATAAAGGCCACTGGCTAGCCATAGCACAAACTGAATCCCCACAATAACCGAAGCCCATTTGTGCAATTTTCTGATCCAACGCATTAGACTACTCCTCCGCGTCGTAAGCGGCTTTTTTTACGGCCTGTAAACTGAACCTTAAACACCCTGAAATACACCAACACCATGCCAGTCAATGTTCCAAAACTGGCTAACAAGGCCACCCAAAACAGCAACGCATTATCAATATCTTCACCGCTGCTATAGTCCATAATATGAAAACGGAACATCCAATCAAACCAACGCCAAAACTCATGGCGCTTGCCCACCAAGATGCCCGTTTGTGCCGACACGTAAAGCGACGGAGCGCCAAAATCATCAAAGTTAACTCGCCATGCTGGTAAATGGCGCGGGCTTAATTCAAATGGAGGATTGTCAGTAATCAACGCCACCTCAGTAACCTCACCCTTACCCGTATAAAAATATCGTGCTACCGATATAGCCGCTGACTCTGATAATGGTGTTAACACTTCGCCACTATTGGCGCTAATGACTAATTTTGTTGATGACTCACCATCGGCTAGCGTCAGCCGATAAACGGTTTCACCTAGCAAGGTATCAACACTAATATTGTCAATATTGGGGTAAGCACGCGTTAGCTGTTGCAGGGAATAGTGCATTTGAGCGGGCTGAACTTTAGTTTGTGGGTTAGTCACTAAATTGTCACCATGGATAAAATCGATATCCATATAGACCATATAAGCGCCGGTGACCGACCAGATTGCAAATTGCAGTCCTAAAAATAACATCAACCATTGATGGAGTTTTCTTGCCGTTTTATGCATAACGCTCTCTGTATTTAAGCTAAAACGCTGTTATAGGATGACTTGAAGCATCTTAGCTAGGTACTCGATTCTAATAATATTATTGCTGTAACAACAGCTTAATGCCTTGATAGCCCAGCGGCCCTTTTAGCACTTGCTGGCATCCCGCTAATGAACTCGGGTGAACCACAAGCTTAAAGTCATCGATAAGTTTGTTCGATAATCGTCCGTCACGGCAAGCTTGCCCAATCCATTGCTGATACGCTGATGAATTGGCAGCTATATTAACTGAAACAGCTTGATTAGCTAATTCAAAATTCATCAATCGCCAATGGCTATCATCAATATCAGCTTGGCTGCCTGAAGGAATTCGTTTTGCCATGATTGGCTCGGACACCGCTAGAATGTACGTTATACTTTTAAGTTTTAAAAAACTTAAGCTCTGTAGTCTGTGCTTAGTACTGCCTACCCTTTCTTTCACTAAAATAAAAGTATAACAATATGAAGTTACAAACAGCTCGAGAAATGCCAGATGCCTTCATCATCTTGTTTTTTGTGGTGTTATTTGCCGCAATTACCACCCACTTTGTGCCTGCTGGCTTTTTTGAAGTTGCCATCAATCCTGACACCAATAAATCTGCCTTAATTGCAGGAAGTTTTCAGTTTGCTACCGACTATCAAGGAGTGCCCTTATTTGCCGAACATGGTGAAATTGGTTTTCTTAACTTTGCCTTTGAAGGCATGGTATCGGGTGACAAATGGGGCTCAGCTATTGGAGTAATGATGTTTATCATTATTACTGGCGGCGCCTTTGGGATCATCATGCAAACCAAAGCGGTTGATAATGGGATTTTGGCGTTAATTGCTAAAACCCAAAAGTTTGAACTGGCTTTTATTCCTATTTTATTTGTTCTCTTCTCCGCTGGCGGCGCAATATTTGGTATGGGCGAAGAAGCCATTGCATTTTGTATTGTGCTGCTACCTTTAATGCGCGCCATAGGTTACGACGGTATTGTGACCATTCTAGTCACTTATGTCGCGACTCAAATTGGTTTTGCCGCATCTTGGATGAACCCTTTTAGTGTTGCAATCGCTCAGGGTATCGCTGACCTTCCATTGATGTCAGGGTTAGAGTTTAGAGTGGTCATGTGGTTTATATTTACCTCTGTCGGAGTCGCATTTACCCTGCACTATGCCCAAAAAATAAAACGAAATCCTCAATTATCTCCCTGCTTTAGCCAAGAAGTTATTTCAACTGAGCCACAGGTAAAAGTTAAGTTCACTTTAGCCGACGGCCTTATTCTGACCACTTTTATGCTGGGTATTGTGTGGGTTATTTGGGGCGTGATTGCTAGAGGATATTATATTCCCGAACTGGCAAGTCAGTTTTTTACCTTAGGTTGTGCGATAGGCTTAATCGCTATACTCAGCAATCGCCTTAAGATTAATGATGTTGCCAATGCCTTTAAAAAAGGCGCACAAGAATTATTGCCCGCGGCGATGATTGTCGGCATGGCTAAAGGTATTGTGATTATATTAGGCGGCGACCAAGCAGATACTCCATCAGTATTGAACACCCTACTACACTATACCGGTCAATTTTTAGGGCAATTACCTGAAACCGCTTCAGCGATTTTCATGTACCTATTTCAATCCATATTTAACTTCTTCATCGCATCGGGTTCAGGTCAGGCAGCGTTAACTATGCCGATAATGGCGCCTTTGTCTGATATTTTGGGCTTACCTCGCCAAATTGCTGTATTAGCCTTTCAACTCGGCGACGGCCTAACCAATATTATTATTCCAACCTCTGCGGCACTCATCGGCTGCCTTGGTGTCACTAAAGTAGACTGGTTTGTTTGGGCTAAATTTATATGGCGATTTATGCTGTTACTGGTCGTCATTTCAATCACGTTTATTATCATTGCGGTCAGCATCAACTTTAGCTAAGGATTTTCATGCAATTATTTAAAAATGCACAAGTTCATGCTCCTATGTATCTGGGTAAAAAAGATGTTCTGGTAGCTGGCGGTAAAATTATCGCCATTGAAAACAGTATTGAATTAGTCGCCAACTCATTTACAACCGTTATTGATGCAACTGACAAGCTATTAACGCCAGGGTTTGTTGACTCACTGGTACACATTACTGGTGGCGGTGGAGAGGGTGGATACACGACTCGCACCCCTGAAATGCATATAAACGATGCCATTAAAGGCGGTGTAACTACTGTAATAGGCGTACTGGGGACGGATGCTCAAACCCGCAGTTTAGAGAATCTTCTCGCCAAAGCCTACGCGTTGGAAGAACAAGGCTTATCGGTATTTTGCTATACCGGCTCTTATCATTTGCCTATGGTCACCATTACCCAGTCGGTAAAGCATGACATTATGCTGATTGATAAGTTTATTGGCGTCGGTGAAGTGGCCATTGCCGATCACCGTAGCTCACAAATCACCTCACACGAAATGGCGCGCCTAACATCTGAGGCGAGAGTGGCTGGCATGTTGGCTGGCAAAGTGGGTATTGTCAGTATTCATGTGGGAGATGAGCCAAGTAAACTCGAGTTACTTGAGCAAGTCATTAGTGAATTTGATATTCCGATCACCCAATATTACCCAACCCATATTAACCGTAGCAAATCACTATTAGAGGCTGGAATTGATTTTGCCCTAAAGGGCGGTTTTATTGATTTCACTACCAGCACGACAGCGCAAATTATTGCCCAAGGGGAAGTTCCCGCGGCCGAAGCATTAGCATTAGCGCTAGAAAAAAATGCCCCCATTAGCCAACTGACCATGAGCTCAGATGGTAATGCCAGCCTGCCAGTATTTGATGCTAAAGGTAACTTAATTGATTTACAAATGGGACTCGTCAGTAGCCTACATCAAGCTATGGTGGATGCGGTGAAACTGTTTAATGTGCCGATTGAGCTTGCTTTAGCATCAATTACTGAGTCACCCGCTAACATATTAAGGTTAGCTCAAAAGGGTCGAATAGCCATTGGTATGGATGCGGATATTAATTTATTAAATCCCCACTCACTGGCGATTGAGGCAGTATACAGTAAAGGGAAGTTAGTATTCTCTGAAGGAAAAACCTGTATCAATACGCCATTTTAATCACAATTAACATGGCAAAATCAGAGCTAACTTAACATTAAATAGTTAGCTCTTTAATGATCTTAATGCTGATCTATTTGGCCAACTTCTAAAACAGGTGACGCATCTAAATCTTCAGCATCCATCATGGTTGAAATACGTTGCATGGTCGCCAACATTTGCGATTGCTCCCACTCTTGCATTGACTCAAAACGGGCAATGAAGTGATCTTGCAAAGGCTTAGGGGAGTCTTTAATTATCTCTTTACCTTGAGCCGTTAAACTAATTCCCACTTTACGTTTATCCGTTGTCGAACGCGTACGTGTTACTAATCCACGCTTTTCTAAACGATCGACAATGCTTGTGATAGTTGCCGAGCTTAAGTTAATGGTTTTAGCCACTTCTTTTACCATGGCATCGTCATGCTCAGCAATCGACAGCAAAACCAATAGTTGCGGACTTGTTAAACCTGTCTCTTTCGATAACTTCTTTGAATACAAATCGATTGCGCGGATCACTTGGCGCAACGAAACTAATAATTCTTCATATTTTTTCATCAAAAAACTCAATACAACACGAATAATTACAATACTAACAAAGCGCAGGTTGATCATAAATAGCCTCATCCGACTATTTATTGTCACTATCAGGCCATTATTACACCTAATTTCGGGTGTTCGGGTTGATCTTTACGATTAACCCCGTATCATAATAGTTCGAACACTAATTATTTGTAATGGATCATATGAACTATCAAAAAGCGTTTAAAAAAGTCCTTCCCAGTAAGAAAAACCTACGTAAAGTCACCAAAGTTTCCATAGAAAAGCTATGTTTCTGGCTAGTGTTAAGCACTTACATTTTTAGCCCTTTGTATACAATATATAAATCGAACACAAACAATCATAGCAGCAAGTAACACTTACTTACCTGCTTCAGGGTTTACACCAGGTGATTAACCCATTGCTATAAATCGATAAGACGAAGCACAAAATTGATTAGCAACCTGCACAAAATTGTCACCATCTGTGGCCTGCTAAACGCAAACGATATACCTGAATATTGCATATGCCATTGATAAAGCGGTTTGCGGCTTTATGCATTTGCACTTAAACATCACCTTTATGACCAAAGAGTATCAACCTAAAGGCGAACATCTTGGTTGCCATTGTCAGCATCTAAAGCTGCATTCCTGACTAAATAAAAAATCATTAAAAATAAAAAAGCACCCTAAAAAATATTGTTTATACTTTTATATGATGATTATCTTAAATGGATTTATAGGTGTAATTGACTCTGATGAAACATGAAAATGACGTCAATTAATCGATACTAATTACCTTGCCTGACAATTTCGGTATCACGCAGTAACCGATGGACGTCGCTATAACCTATCACTTATACGCCCCCCAAATAATACATCATTGAATGGAAAACTTTGATGATCAAGTAATCAGCAGCCTTAGCGAAGGAAAGCACCGCTGAGGTGAAGTGTTTAAGGTTTATTATGTTTTCTACACTCAAACTTAAACAGCAGTTGGCGCTGTCATTTACTTTGTTAATTGTGTTACTACTAGTTATTGCTGCTATAGCGAGTATTGCAATTGATGAAGGCCAAGATAACCTGGCTGAATACCAAGCATTCTCACAGGACAATGACCTGACACTGAGAATGTCGACACAACTATTAGAAACGCGCCTGGCTGTGGTCAAGTTTTTAAAAGATCCTAGCCAAGAGTTAATCACTAAGTTTACTGAGTCGATGTCTGGATTAGAAGATTTAGTCGATAAAGCAAAAGTCGAAATTCAAAACCCTGCCCGTATAATCATTGTAAAATCCATTGACGAAGACATACAAAAGTACAGTGCCGGTTTTCAGGAAGTCGAAAAATTGTTTGCTAAGCGAAGTCAATTGGTGCAAACAATGGATACATTAGGCCCAGATGCACGAGCTCTACTGTCTAACATAATTGATTCTGCCCATGAAGATGAAGATGCTAACGCGGTATTTTACACGTCACAAGCCATTGAAAAACTCATGCTGGTTCGACTTTATGCGGGTAAGTTTTTATTAGCCAATAAAGATTCCGATGCCGACCGTGCAAATTCTGAAATGGCCTTGTTAAAGCAAGCATTGAGTAAGCTTGATACCGAACTTCAAAACCCACAGCGCCGTCAATGGTTAACTCAAGCCACAAATGAAATAAACCAGTACAACGGTACCTACATTGAAGTAGTTAATACTATTAATAATCGTAATAGTATTGTTGATAGCAAGTTAAATAGCCTAGGTCCGATTATTCTTAATAACTTAAATAAGTTAGTGGACTCAGTGCACGCAGAACAAGTTGCACTTGGTAATAATGCCGTTGAGCAGAGTAATAAAATGGAAGTCACCTTAATTACTGTGGTATTGATTTCGTTAGCCACAGCGATAACATTCACCTTTTATGTCACCAAAACCATCATGCGCCCCATTGGGGGTGAGCCAAGGGACATTGAAGCACTAGTAAAAAGAATTGCCGAGGGTGATTTGACCATCAAGGCCAATTCTGATCAACAAGCCACAGGTATTTATGCCGCAATGCTGCTAATGGCAGATAAAGTCTCCACCTTGATTAAACAAATTAATATAGCCAGCAATAAGTTAACTGATGAAGCGGGAGCATTATTAAATGTTACCGATCACACTGCAAATGCCAGTGATAATCAAATGGACATGCTGTCGCAAACCGCCACCGCGATGGAACAAATGACATCAACGGTACATGAGATAAATCGCAGTGCCCAAAACGCCGCCGACTCAGCTCGCACCGCACAGCAGGAAGCGCAAAAAGGCCAACAAGTGGTTCAAGTCAACACGCATAACATCAACCGCTTGGTCGCTAAAATTAATGATGTCAGCAGTATTATTGGCAACCTTGAAAAAGAAACCAATAATGTAGGTAATATTTTAGGTGTGATTGGCAGTATTGCCGAGCAAACCAATTTACTGGCATTAAACGCTGCTATTGAGGCGGCAAGAGCTGGTGAACAGGGGCGAGGTTTCGCTGTGGTTGCGGATGAAGTGAGAACCCTTGCTAGCCGAACCCAAGAATCAACCTCACAAATCCAAACTATGTTAGGTACGTTACAGGCCGAGACAAAGCGCTCTGTTGAATCTATGGCCAGCACAACGCTAGAAGCCGCCCAAACGGCTGAAGCGTCAGAACAAACCAACAGTGCATTAGCATTAATTATTAGCTCTGTAGGAACCATTAATGATATGAACCACCAAATTGCCAGTGCCTCGGAGGAGCAAAATGTGGTTGCCGAAGAAATCAACCGCAGTATTGGCGAGGTACATTTAATCTCTAAAGATACCGCAGGTGGTGCGCGTAGCAGCTTGACATCAGCCAAAGCTGTTCAGGAGTTAGCCCGTAAATTGAAAGAAAGTAGTGCGCAATTTAAAGTCGATTAGTTGTATTAGTCTGATAACAAGGTTAGCCGTTACTTTCGGCTAACCTTGCTTTATCTAGCCACTGCATATTTAAGCTATACTCTGGTAAGTTATCACGGCCAAACAACTTAACTAAACTTAACTTAGCTTAGCCATCTAATCCGCCAAGCTCACCATGAAGAACCTGAACAATATATCCAAACCACCTCAACAGTAACTCAGTCAGCTTACTTAGCACGGTCACCTTTCACTAGGTTGGAAACCGATAAGCCATGGCGTCTCCAATCGGCATCGCTTTAGCAAATAACCAACCTTGAACGCAATGCACTCCGGCGTCTTTTACTATCGCCAGTTCAGTCTGTGTCTCAACACCCTCCGCAACCAGACGGTAGCCTAAGGCGGAACACAAAGCCGACATATGTTGAAACAACAGCAAGCCATCAGTTGTGCTTGCAGCCAATAGCATGGAACGATCGAGTTTAATATCGTTAGGTGATAACTTAATTAACCTTGATAGGTTTGAAAATCCACGACCAAAGTCATCAATCGCCACGCTAAAACCACTTTGTTGCAGCAGCGCCAAGTTAACCCATGCTTGTTCACTATCATCATCAAAACTCACTTCCAGCACTTCTATTTGCACTTGCGCAGGATGTTTAGCATTCAGCTCAGCTAACGCATGCATTATGCTCGGTTCGAGTAAAGACATAGGGTGAATGTTGATAGAGAAAAATGGAAATTGTTGCCGTGAAGCCAGTAAATTCAGATCATGCTTCACTTTATTGATCACCCAAAAATCAATCATGGGTACTAGGTTATTGCGATCAAGAATATCCATAAACCATGGGCCTGACACTTTGCCATTAGCCTCTTCTAAGCGTAAAAGTGCTTCAAATCCGATCACTGTTTTAAGACTAATATCCACTTTGGGCTGGTAATGCAAAATCAACTGACCGTTATCAATATGATTCAACACCTCATTGAGCTCTTCAATTCGGTTAATTGACACCTGTTGTTTTGAGGTATAACGGGCTTCTGCATCAAGCTGATGAATTTCAGTAAATTTTAACTTATGGCTGAGTTTTTCAATCAAATTGGAGTTATTAGCAAAGCGACTGGAGAACTGCACAAAAGGTAAATAAATAAACACATTCAAGGTAATTAACAGAGCCTGATAAAGCACCACTTTGACATCGCCACTGATCAGCCAACTATTCAATAAAACGGGGGTCATCCATGAAATTTCTTGCGATGAAAACTCAAATATTCCAGTACCTAGCACCCAATACGAAATCAAAAAATTAACCGAAGGCGCTAAAATAAATGGCACTAAATACACCGGATTGAACACAATAGGCAGTGCGTAAACGATCAGCTCACAAAAATTAAATATGTTAAAAGGTAACGACACCTTCATTAAAGCCAGTTCCTGCAATGATCGTCCTTTCCACATGGTAGCGATAATCAACGACAACAAACATCCTGAACCACCCACGATCACAAATTGGTTATAAAAACTATTAAGTGACAACCCGGCAATAAATGGCTCAGTCATAATGTGATCGGAAAACAAACTAAAATAGGTGTTGTCACCATGAATACCAATAAACCAGAAGCAATGAATGATAATCATCCGTAAGAAGCCTTGTACTTCAATAGATAAACTCGTGACACTTGCCACTAAAGCTTGTGCTGCATCGCCGATTAACAAATCCAGTATGGGAAGCAATAAAAATAACGTTAAATACACCAGCACAAAGGGGACAATCAGGTTTATGTGCTTCATTAAAAATGAACTAACAATGGTAGATTTAACTAATTTTAACCATGTAAACTGGCGAAAAAACCGCACCATATAAGGCACAAGTAGTGGAATCAGGATGGAATAAAAATTTGGCCAGACAGAACTAAGCATGTAGCCCGCTTCCATTTTTATCAAATAATTACTGTGGGTAATAAAACATAAACACGCCAAAATACTGCCAACAATGGTGTTTACGCGTAAATTTTTTGAAAGGTGATAGCTTAATGAAATCACAATTGCTAATGGTGATATCGCCATAATCAATCGATGACTTTGATTTAGTAATGAGAAAATTGTCGATTTACTGTCAAAATCAGGCCAAAAAGGCTGTAAGCCAATCAACATAAATGCCAATGAAGAGATAACAAAAAAAGGAATTAACGCAATAAAGCCCTCACGCATCGATAAAATAAGAGGCGTTTGATTCAAACTAGCCAAATGGTGAAACCAGCGGCGAGGAGCAAAGTAGGCTTGCGACAAATAGAGCACCTTTTTTACATTAAGGCAGTTATTTGATAATAACCCAGATCCCTGATTTATCAATAACAACCCCGTAACATTTGCCGCCAAAAATGATTGATTAGATGGTTATCTAGCACAATATTTTTACTGCACATGTTCTTTGATCAACAGCATGAATTTCAACAAGATAAATTAAATCCAATACAACTAAAGACTTACGAATTGATTACTTTTATTACTCGATAACGCCACACCTCTTCGGGTTATTTTATAACGTCGATATATTAATTTAATCAACACTATCAAGTGACTAAATATTGTTCACAAAATATCTTCCAAAAACCGATATACATGCCCTAAAGCTCCTTTATCGGTATTTTTTGTGCTTCTTGCCAAAAATGTTAAACATAAAGATGAGGCATGACTGAAACAGTCACCTTTTGATAATAAATGAGCGGTATGAGTTTTTGCCAAGTCGAAGAGCTCGCACCCACTTGGCAAGAAAGCTCGTGGCAGCAGTAATAAAAGCTTAAATGGCGGCAATCACTTTGCGACAACCTAGATATAAAATAGATAAAACAGACTCGCATAATGCCGCGATCAGAAATCCTAGCAGCACTCCTATCGCTATCGCTTCAGGCTTTAATAAAATAACATGTGAGTAGTTATTCCACGTTTCTGTTTGGATATCTTTTTGTGGATTAAGCACTAGCTGTTGGTAGGGGCTATAACTATTTAAACGATACTGAGTGATCGCCTCTGTTAACAATAAATAACGCTGATAAATCGATTCAATGCTATCACTACCCGCATTCACGACCGGATCATTATTTTGTCGATAATGCCTAATTAACTGACCAATATCGCCGTCAAAAAATCGATCGGCATCGCGTTGAAACTCAGCCAAATTAAGCTTAGCTTCTAATTGATGAGCCTCAAGACGTTGTTCATATTGATCCATAAAAGCAGGCACTTGAATACCTATGAGCACGCCACATACAAATAGAGCCAAGCGAAAATAATCCATTAAATACTTAATCATGATCAATATTCAACCCATTTAAAAACCTCACAATATCACCAATGATGCCGATTAGCACCACATAGCATTCAGTGTCATAGTTGTGTGTATTATCACTGTGGCCTGATAAAAATCAGGCACCAATAAGGCGGGAAATTTGCAAACGATTTAGACAGAAATTCACTTGTTATTTCATCTATTTCCGCTTACTTTTAAAATTTAGGTTTCACCACAAAAAAGTAATCGCTGATGCTATACAAGTTTTGCCAATGCACAGAAACACCATGGAAAAATGGTCATGGAAGTACGTTTCAACGCTATATTTATCCACTTGAAGCAAACTTAGAAAACTTCGATATTCGTATTAGCATGGCAAAAGTGCAAACCCATGGTCCGTTTTCATTGTTTAGTCAAATTGACCGCCATCTAGTGATACTGGAAGGCGATGGGCTTCGATTAATGCAAGATGATGATCCTGAAACGCTTTTAATCAATAGTAGTAGCGCCCCTTTTTCATTTAAAGGTGAGCTGTCGATTAACAGCCAACTGATTAATTCCACCGTGTTAGATTTTAACGTTATGGTTCGCAGAGGGGTGTTTCAGGCCAAAGTTAGCCGACATCAGCTTGCTACTGGCAACTTACCCGCATTACCAGGCGAGTTAATGGTGCTATTTTTAGCCAATGCAACATACCAAGATGAAACCACCGAATCGCACCCAATCACTCAATACGACTTATTAGCCACAACTGGCGACGAGATAAACCATTGGCATTACATCAGTCCGACACCCGTTTTGCTGATTCAAATTCAAAAGGTTATTGAATCAACGCCAACACTCGGATAAGTAGACATCGCAAACAGATAAATGCCCAGAAGAATACAACTCACTAGTAGTATAAGTGAGTGAGGTTATAGTAAGCGCGAATAAGGGCGCTGATGGGCTATCATGACTTCATTGCAGATTTAACATAAACATCAAAACGATTTTTCTTACTGGCAATAACCATGCTTGGCTTGGCGCCATCAAGATCTTCGGCATAGTCAGGACGCTTCACCACCACCCGTTTTGTGGCTAACTGTATTGCGGGATTTAACAAGCCATCGGCATCTAGGTCGGCGCCAACTAAGGTTTGAAAAACGCGCATTTCTTTTTTAACTAACGCCGATTTTTCGCGATGTGGGTACATAGGGTCAAGATAGACTACGTCTATTTCAGTGCCGCTACCTTTAGCCGCATCTGCGAGTGCACTTAAACTTGAACCATGGAACAGGCTCATACGCTCATTCATCCACTGGCCAATTTCAGCATCATCATAAGCCCGGCGTAAACCGTCTTCTAATAACGCGGCAACAACGGGGTGACGCTCAACCATAATCACCTTGCAGCCTAAGCTAGCCAACACAAATGCATCGCGCCCTAAACCGGCAGTACCATCAACAACAGTTGGAGATACACCTTGTTTTAGCCCCACAGCTTTAGCAATTGATTGCCCTCTGCCGCCACCAAATTTCCGCCTGTGCGCCACTGCGCCAGTAACAAAATCCACTATGATACCGTCCAGCTTTGGCTCGTCGCGTTTATGTAGGGTTAATTGGTTTTGCTCAAAACGCAGCTCAAACGGGGCGTTTTGATCATAATGAAGTGACCATCGTTGGCAAATATCGACAAGGCTTGGATACTGTTGATTGAAATAAATCGCGGTCACTTTGTTATCTACTTAAAGGGCAATATGACTATTATGCCAAAACGCCAAGGCAGTGAATACCTATACCTTACCTGCAAGAAAACTTATAATGCGGCTATCTTGCAGTCAACGCTGCCACTTTTTGGAATATCTCATGCTAAGTTACCGCCACGGATATCATGCCGGCAATTATGCCGATGTACTTAAACATTCAATGTTGCTGCAAGTGCTCAAGGCCATGCAGAAAAAAGACAAGCCTTATGTGTACATTGATACTCATGCTGGAGCGGGGGCTTACTCATTAAATGATGAATTTGCCCAAAAAACCGGGGAGTACCTAGATGGCGTAGCTAAATTATGGGAAGCCAACAATTTACCGACAGCTTTAGCGGACTATGTGGAAGCGGTAAAAATTTTTAACGGCGAGTTTGACCAACTCACTGTATATCCAGGCTCCCCTAGCTTTGTCGACGCAGAATTGCGCCCCAAAGACCGCATGGTACTGCATGAGCTACATGGCACTGATCATCAGTTACTTGAAGAATATTTTGATCAGGATAAACAAGTCAGAGTGATTAAAGGCGATGGGCTACAGGGCTTAATGGCAGCAGTACCGCCACCAGAGCGCCGTGGAGTGATATTAATCGACCCAAGCTATGAGATTAAATCGGATTATATTGATGTTGCCCAAACCATTATAAAAGCCCATAAGCGATTTGCGACAGGGGTATTTATGTTGTGGTATCCGGTGGTTAAGCGTGAGCAAACGGAAGCTATGCTTAACTTACTTAAAAATAGCGGCATAAAAAAACAGCTGCGCATTGAGCAAGCCATAAGTGCTGACAGTGATGAATTTGGCATGACCGCCGCTGGATTATGGATAATTAATCCACCTTGGCAAACCGACGAGCTAGCCAAAGCTGCGCTTGACTACCTAGCGCCAATTTTAGGCCGTGCCGATGGTTCAGTAACCGTAAAGTGGGAAGTTGGAGAATAGACAGCGCTAAAATAAAATGCCCTGATTGAATGTCAGGGCATTTGCTTTATACCGCCACAAAACAATGGTTATACTGGCTTGAATAACGATGACTAATTGGCATTAAAAAGGGAAATCTCCTTCTGCTCGAGATTCTAAATGCACATCACATCCCGTGTGATATGTGTCATTTATTCACAGGACATAATTGGGCGTGTCAGTTAAAAAATGCCCCTGCCGCCCCCGGAAACACCACAGGGCTAGTATTACCATTTGCTGCCACACTTGCCACACCAAAGAGATAATTATCTATGACCATATTTTTCAGCATAAATTCATTTACATTGCCAACATAACGGCTGTGAGTCCATTCTGGCTCTGTCGTTAATCGCCAATAAACACGATAGCCAACTACATCTTTATCTGCTGTTTTGGCCCAATTAAGCGTGGTACTGGGTAACACTTGACCTTTTATGGTCACATTTGACGGTGGCGCGGGAGCCCATGCCATTGAGGCTAAGCTTATGGCATTGAGTGCGGTTAACTTGGCATTAAAATCAAAATCGACACCTTCAATCACATCACCATAGTCAACGCCATTTTCAGTGCGAATGTCTTGATGCTGGCGATCATAATGCTCGTTGGTTTCCATCACCCGCACAGCTGGAAAACCGGCTTTGTTAAAAGGAAGATGATGCCCGCCGCGACCAAACCTGTCTAGGCGATACACTAACATCACATCTAAGTTGGTCATGTATTGATCAACTAACGCTTTAATATTACGAGCTAAGTTGCGCGAGGCAGAATCATTTTCACCACCACTAAAATAACGTTCTTTGGCTTCCTCGACGGTTTCAACAAAACGCACGCCCTCAGAGAATACCCGTACAGTGGAGTTGTTCACCACGCCATTAATACCCGAGATATTGCCTATCATGTCGTTATTCAATACCGCCTGTACTTTCCAGCCCTGACTTTTAGCATAATTCGCCAAAATATCACCACCATAAAGCCCCTGCTCTTCCCCTGACAAAGCAGCATAAACAATGGTGCCATTAAACTGATATTTAGACAGCACGCGGGCAGCTTCAATTGCTCCAGCAACGCCTGAGGCATTATCGTTTGCACCAGGGGAAATAGAGGTCGCATCTAATACGTCTGTCACTCTAGAGTCGATATCTCCGCTCATCATCACTACGCGTTTGGGATCGGTTTTACCGCGCTGAATGGCGATCACATTGACCACTTCTGTGGGATTAGCAATGCGTTTTCCTTGTACTGTGTCACTTACGGTAATGACCTCAAGGCAACCACCACAAGCTGTTGAAATACGATTAAATTCGGCTTCTATCCAGCGTCTTGCTGCGCCTATACCTTTGGTAGTCGATGCAGTGTCTGACAAGGTGTGACGGGTACCAAAATTAACCAACTTACGCACATCGTCCTCTAAACGCTTTGCTTGTGGCGCAGTAGCGATGTCATATAAGCGCATGTCTTCTTGGGACGGCGCAGCGGAAATTAAAGCGGGATTAGCCTGCCCGGTTGAGGCCAGAAATAGACTGGCAAGGGTTAACGCGAGTGATAACTTGGGACGTAATAAAATCATAAACATTCCTATTATTAGCGCAAAGCTGTTTTATACCAATCGGGATACATAAGTGATCAAATATTGCGTAGGAAAAATCGCTTAGAACAAGGCAGGAATTGCAGCTAGCTAGTTGCTCTACCTACAAAATTTCTAACGAAGTTATAAGCGATTTTAACCAGTAAGAATAATCACATTCTTATGCTGATTGGTATTACTTTCAGTGCTTGCTTAATCTTGTTGGCTGTTGAATATGAAGCTAATCGTCCTGAATCACTTCAAGCATTTATTAACTGGCCTTGCGGTAACGGCTGTAAAGAATTTTTACCCTTTGCACGTAAGCTTGTGTTTCAGGAAAAGGCGGAATACCTTGATACTGATCAACGTTGGTTGGGCCAGCATTATAGGCTGCACAAGCTAAATCAATATCGCCATTAAACTGCCCTAATAACTTGGCCAAATAACGGCTGCCACCATTAATATTTTGTTCAGCATGAAAGGCATTTGTCACCTGCATATCTTTGGCGGTACCTGGCATTAATTGCATTAACCCCATAGCTCCCGCTTTAGACACCACATTAGTACGAAATGCCGATTCAGCATGGATCACTGCTCGAATGAGGGCGGGTTCAAGTTGATAACGTTTGGCTGCATTGCTTATCACGGCTGAGTATTCTTTAGTAAAGAGTGGAATATGGTACCAGTCAATGGTTGAGTCTGGGCGACAGGCAAAGCATTCATATAAGTGGATGCGATAGTCCCCCTGGGTTGGCTGGCTGTCACTAAAAACCATAATGCCGTTTTCTTCATACTGGTATACCTTGCGTTTTTCAACCCCCAAATCCGACAAAATCCCATGCTCAGAATAACTTGCCTTAACATGCTTTTTGGCCGGTTTTTTCAGCTCAGGTTTAGGTAATGAATAACCATTATCCAACACCACAGACGACTCAATCGCTGCATCGGCACGATTTGTTGCTGTCACAGCGAGCTTATTTAAATCTGGAAACAAACTCAGTTGTGGTTTGTCTTCAGCAATGGCAGTAGTTTCAGCTTTATAAATAGCTTTAATGACAGGTTTTTTAGCAGGCACCTCTGCGGCCAGACAGATAGGCGTGTATAACAGACAAAACCCATAGCCGAGCCTTATCAGCATCTGGCGATGTTTTATCTGCTTCACGATTGTTAGTGCAAAGGTTTTCACGATATTACTCAGTGGCAACAACAAGTAGGGGCATAGCGGCCACTTTGGCTAATTTGGCCACCACTGAACCGGGGAACATTTTTACGCCCTGGTTTAAGTCGGTCACGGCTTGGTTATAAAACTCGCTGGCGTTTTGGTAATCCAGCTCTAATTGTAAATACTCGTTGACTTGTTGCTCGTTTAACTCATCACCATGCAAGTTTGAAAATAGCATTTTTTGTAAGCTATCCATGTCAGACCAAATCATTAAAATCTGGGGTAAGTATTGATCTATTTGTTGTGACCAGACACTTTTAGCACTCAGCTGGTGCAATTGTTGCCATTGAGCGGTTTGTTCAGCATCAAGCGGTTGATGTTGTTGGCTAACGTTAGAAAGTTGCGTTAACAGCAAAAGTCGAGCATCGATTTTTTGGTTTAACACGCTAAGAGAATCAATAGCCGACTGACGCTTTTTAATCAGGCTGGCGTACCAAAGGTAACAGAGAATAACGGCTAAGCTCACACTCAGCAGCAAGGCTTGCATGATGTTTTCCTTAATGATGGTTTTTTGTTTTTATGTCTAATAATAAGCATAAATTAACCGATATTTCACTTAAATCTCAGTGAAGTACCGACTATATTTATTGGCACCAATTAACTCACCATAACATTTACGTGACAAAACAAGCAATTTTATCGAATTTGATTTAAATTCATATCTTAGCCAAAAATATAGCGTTTTTTTTGAATCCAGCAATTAACATTTAATAAAAAAAGCATAATAAACAGCAAAATAAACATAAAATCACAATGAGCACTTTTTAATCCACTCATCAATTTATCCCGCTAATTTAGCTAACATTACTTGCACTTAACCGTAAGATATCCAACCTTAAGCAAACTTTCACTGCCAACATCACATATTGACTCAATATAAATTAAGTTTCAGTTAACCCTCGCTCTGTAAGCTTGTAAATTGGCCAAATCTTACAAACAGCTCTGATACCCCATAAAATAAAAATCATTAATATATTGATAGGTATCAGGAAAAAGCCGAACGAAGGAAAATAATGACGCAACCTCATCAAACAATTAGCAAGGGAAGCCCTTCAGATATCGCCTCTAGCGGCGCATTTGTTCGCTTTTTGAACATAGTCGAGCGCTTAGGTAACTTGCTACCTCACCCCATTACTTTATTTGCTCTATTTTGTGTAGCGGTGATCCTTGCCAGTGGCATAGCCGGCTATTTTGAATTGTCGGTAATTGATCCTCGTCCTGAGGGCACAACGGGTAGAAGCCCTGATGGTTTAATTCATGTAGTGAGTTTACTCAGTGCTGAAGGATTACAGCGCATTGTATCAGGGCTGGTAACTAACTTTACTGGCTTTACACCGTTAGGTACTGTATTGGTTGCATTACTTGGTGTGGGTATTGCGGAGCGTTCGGGCCTATTATCCGCCGCGATGCGCTTATTGGTAATGGGATCATCAAAAAGATTAGTCACCTATACCATCGTTTTCGCAGGCATTATCTCTAACACAGCTGCTGAACTTGGCTATGTGGTGCTTATCCCAATGGCGGCAATGATTTTCCATTCATTAGGACGTCACCCTTTAGCGGGTTTGGCTGCTGCGTTTGCGGGGGTATCGGGCGGTTACAGTGCTAACTTATTACTCGGTACAGTTGACCCTTTATTGTCAGGCATTACTGAAGCCGCAGCGCAAATGATTGACCCAGAATATACCGTTGGCCCTGAGGTTAATTGGTACTTTATGTTTGCTTCGACGTTTTTAATTACCTTACTGGGTGGCCTAGTCACTGAAAAAATTGTTGAGCCTAAACTGGGTAAATATGATGCCAGTGAAGCCAGCGATTTAGACGTTCAAACCATGGATAAGGTGAATGATATTGAAAAGCGCGGCCTAAAAATGGCGGCGTTTGCAGCCATAGCTTTTTCAGCTCTTTTAGCGCTGACCATTATTCCTGAGAATGGGCCTTTACGACACCCTGAAACAGGTCTTGTGGCAGGTTCGCCTTTCTTAAAAGGCATTGTCGCCTTTATCTTTATTGGCTTTGCGATTCCAGGGCTGGTTTACGGTAAAGTGGTTGGCACCATGAAAAAAGATGTCGATGTAATTAATGCCATGTCGCACAGCATGAGTACTATGGGCATGTACATAGTTCTAGTATTTTTTGCCGCTCAGTTTGTGGCCTTTTTCAATTGGACAAACTTAGGCGCGGTTTTAGCTGTTGGTGGTGCTCAAGCCTTAAATGCCATTGGCTTAACGGGCCCGCTAGTGTTTGTATTATTTATTATGCTGTGTGGCTTTATCAACCTGATGCTTGGCAGTGCTTCGGCACAATGGGCCGTAACTGCACCGATTTTTGTGCCTATGTTGATGTTGGTAGGTTATGCACCAGAAACGATTCAAGCGGCTTATCGAATTGGTGATTCTGTAACTAACTTGATCACCCCTATGATGAGTTATTTCGGCCTAATTTTAGCAGTGGCTTGTCGTTATAAAAAGGACTTAGGCATAGGCACCTTGATTGCCACTATGTTGCCGTACACCATAGTTTTCTTTATTGGCTGGACGCTGTTTTTCTTCCTATGGGTATTTGTTTTAGGCTTACCTGTAGGGCCGAATGCGGCCACGTATTACACACCATAGCCCCAGCTTTAGTGCATACAAAACGCATCCCTTGGGATGCGTTTTTTGTGGCTAGTATGTGGGTGATATAACCATTGGCCAAGTATTAAAAATCGATAAGAATAGATAAAATCGTCGCCAATTTATTTTCTAACTCTTGCCACTCTGCATCGGGGTCCGATCCCGCAACCACTCCCGCCCCCGCATATAAACTAATTCTTCTAGGTTCAATTAGCGCACTACGGATGGCCACTGAAAACTCTGACTCATAATGATTAAAATAACCGCATGCCCCTGCGTACCATCCCCGCGCGTAACCTTCTCGCTGGCGAATAAAGTTCATAGCACTATTTCGAGGCAGTCCTCCTACGGCTGGCGTGGGGTGTAATGCACGTAATAAATCAAAATCGTTAACACCCGCCTTTAATTCGGCACGGATCGATCTGTGTAAATGCTGAATGTGGGTTAATTTGAATATTTTCGCTTTTTCATCTGCGCCGACATATTGGCTTAACGGCTTAAGTACATCGACAATATGTTGTCTTACTAACTGGTTTTCATGGCTATTTTTAACATCATCGAGTAGTTGTTGTGCCAGTAAATCATCTTGTTCTTGGTTTAGTCCACGGATAGTTGTGCCCGCTAATGCCTCAGTGAATAACTCGTTCTGGCGACGCAAATAGAGGCGTTCGGGTGAACAGGAAATAAATGTGCGTTCTGGGCTAAATTGGAACCCAAACTGAAAACTATTAGGATTGCGACCTTGCCAGCACGCCAATACTGTCCAAGGATCAAGTTGCTCGGTTATTTCAATTTGAGTTTGACGAGACAACACCACTTTTGGAGTGGTCTTATTGAAGTTGTGTTGCGTTACCTGCTCAACTAGCTCTCGCCATCTATCTTTATCAGGTAAGTCACTGCGGCTCATCAAACGCGTTTTATTCGGCGGTGATAACGGCTTAGGTTTTTCTATCTTGGCGATGGCATCTAACGCCAGCTGATACTCTAAATCACGATTTTGGTTATCAAAATTGAGATTTAGCAAAATTTTTATTTTCTGGCCACTGCGCCTAAGCTCAATGCGTGGCAATACAAATCGCGCTCGGCCGAACTCCGGCCAACATGCTACCGTGCGGTCAAATGCAACCCCACCATAATAACGTAAGTCTTGGCTAGTTCCTTTGCCTCGTTGGGCTTGGTAATCTGCGGCAAGTTGATGATCATCGACCTGATCTTGATAATAAAACTGCTTACAAATTCCAATGGCCGCAACTTCTTCGATTTTGTCGCGGCCATGCCAATAAATTCGCGGATATTGTGTTTGGGCACTTAACCACGACAATAGGGGCACTGCGGGAGCTTCTACTGATAATTGCACAATGGGCGTCATATCAGACGCCTGCATAACTTGTTCAAGCTTTTGCTTTAACTCATTAAATTGTGAACTAAAAAAGTGGCCAGACAATGTCGACTCCGATCTATGGCAATAAGCGCTTAACGTTAATCAACCAATCATTTACTGTCAATCATCCGTAGCCTAGGCTGTGATCTATACTTAGCTAATATTCATAAGCTGATATAACGATTACTTATGTTATATACTATAACTTGTGTTATAAACTGTTACTTACTACATCGATTACCTATGCAGTAAATTTAACCCCCCAAGGACGGCTTATCTTTAAATGACACAATAATAATTCGAAATTTCGTTAAGTGCATTTTGACCTTGAGGGCGCTAGACAAATGAGTGATTCTGTTGAATCTTCAAACATCATAAAACTCCCTGTTTCCAAATTAAACTTGGGAATGTTTGTTACGGCAATAGATCGCAACAACAGCACAGTTGCCATTGCCAATGCCGGTCAAATAAAAAGCCGTGAATCTGTTGCACAATTAGTCAAAAATAATATCAAACATGTCTGGGTAGATATCGACCGCTCATCGGATACCTGCGGTCTGAAAAAAGCTAAACCACATGAGGTACCCGGCAAACCTTTAGCAAAAAAAGCTAACCTTAGCCGCGATGCTCAGCAGGCTCAAGCCAAGCAGCTATTAAATGAAGCAAAGGGTTTAATTAAGAAAGTGCTGTCAGAGACCTTTGAAGGCAAAGCTGTAGAGGTTGCCCCTTTTGAAGCGGTTGCTGACAAAATGATTGAATCGGTAATGGATGATGCCGATGCGTTTAAATGTATTTCGGCATTACGCACCAAAGATGCATATTTACTCGAACACTCTATTAACGTGGCTTTCTTACTGGTTACCTTTGGTAAACATTTAAAGTTGGATATTGATGTGCTTCGCCAAATGGCTGTTGGCGGCATTTTGCATGATATAGGTAAAGTGAAAGTTGATAATAAGATTTTACACAAACCCGGTAAGTTAACCCCTGAAGAGTTTGAGCACATGAAATTGCATCAAACTTATGCGGTTGAAATTATGGATGATACTCAAGGGTTATCGCAAATCAGTAAAGATGTGTGTTTAATGCATCATGAAAAATTAGACGGCAGAGGATACCCCAAGGGGCTCAAAGATGATGAAATTCCGATTCACGGAAGAATGAGCTGTATCGTCGATATTTTTGATGCCTTAACCGCCACGCGTTGTTATAAAGAAGCAATGAGCCCCGCCGCGGCATTCAAAATTCTCATTAGTTTAACGCCATTTCATTTAGATCAGTCTTTGGTATATGAATTTATTCGTTGTGTCGGTGTGTATCCCGTTGGCTCATTAGTACAGTTATCCGATGAGCGTGTCGGTATTGTGTGGGAAGCTAAAAACCGCGATGCTTTACACCCAATTGTGAAGTGTTTTTATTCTTTAAAACACCGACGCTATACCGAAGTCATCATGGTTGATTTATTAAAATCAGATCTGAATATTGAACGCGGTATTTCACCCAGCAGCTTAGATGTCGACCCAAGCCCTTTTTATTAACCTTGTGGGTTTTACTGATAAGTAATATCACCATACATGGGGGCAAGTCTTGCTAACAAAGCATTGCGGGTTGCCATTGGAATATCGTTTTGCTTCATAGCCGTAATTAAGTGGCCAACTAGTACATCAAAATCAGCTTGAGTGATATTAAGACCTTGATGAGCATTTAGCATACTTTCACCTTGATAGTCACACTCACCGCCTGCAACAACACATAAATGCTCGATTAAGCGCTGTCTAAAAATACTGATATCTGTTTCATTAAAGTGGTCAACTATGCGCTTATCTCGAGAAATCAGTAGCAGAAAATCATTGGTAATGAGTTCGAGTCCATGATACCCGCCCAATCGCTGATAAAGTAGATTAGTTGATGCGGGCGGAGTTGCACAACCTATGCAGGTTAGAAGTAAAATTACATTTAGTAAAAAAACGTACTCCTTTTTCATAATGCCCCCTCAACAGACAAGTACCAACCATTTTGATGAGCGAAACCGGCAATACCACCTAAATCGGTATATGCGGCTGTAACCGAGAGGTGTTTATTTACAAACCAAGCTAAAAAAATATCTTGCCAATCATCTTCTTTTGCAAAATCTAGCTGATTTGGTTTTTGCCTATATTCATATCCCAAAGCGATGTCATCCCTTAGCAACACAGCGACTGACCCTTCTAGCATTACTTGATAATCGCTTGAATGAGTACTCCCAAATCCAAGCAAACCTATTTGGTTAGCTTCGGTGGCTCGAAGCGTGCCGTTGAGTAAAATGTTTCTCCCTGCGATGGCGTCGAAAAAGACCTTGCTTGAGGCAATGTAAATATCTAACCCGGCATCATTTGCAGCACCAACCGCTGAGGGCAAACCAAAATCAGCCACCTTTTTATACTGCAACCCAACACTGATCTGCGGTATGCTGGTATAAAGTAACTCTCCGACCAATTTATACTTTATCCCCCAAACATCCTGCCCTAATGAGCCACCTAATGTATCTAAATCAAATGTTTGTCTTGCGAAGCTCAACTCTAATCGATTGTCATAGCTAACAGAAGCACCAAGCACACGTAAGGTAAAGTCATCAACAGCTACTGATGTTGCCACCGCAGTAGCTGCCCATTCATCACTGCTACCGTAACCATTTACCACAGCCCACGGAACAATACCTCCGCCACCAGCACCTTCTATTTGAGTAGCTCCTCCGGTTGCAATTATCTTCGTTGTCTGTGCATTACTATGGGGCGACAAAATCATCCCCATAAGCATGGAGATTAGGACAACGACTGGTCGAATACTCTGCATTTTGACTTCCATGCTATGCTGATTGATCTGCTTTATGGTTAAAGTTAGTCACCCACGCCTGAAACTCAACCGCTTTGATAGGTTTTGAGTAGACATAGCCTTGAATAATATCGCACCCCATTTTTTGTAAAATATCGATTCCTAACGGGGTTTCAACCCCCTCTGCCACAACGGATAAATGCAGGCCCTTTATTAGCTTTATGCTGGTATCGACAATCATGTGGTCTGTTGCATTTTGATGAATATCTTTAATAAAACTGCGGTCAATTTTGACTTCATTAACGGGTAATAGTTTTAAATAAGCTAATGACGAATGTCCAGTACCAAAGTCATCGATGGCAATATGAAAACCCTTCGCTTCAAACTGATTAAGCACATGAATGGTTGTTTCAGTGTCTGTCATCACCGCACCTTCGGTAACTTCAATAGCAAGCGTATAGGTCGGTAGGTTAATGGTATTCATTTGCTCGGCAAGGCGCATAGGCAATGTATCATCCATTAAATCATGCGCGGATAAATTAATTGCCACGGTGATATCTAGTCCTTGCTGGTGCCAAGCACTTGCTTGTGCTATAGCCTCCGCGATAACCCATTCACTTATCATTGATATGTTGCCTGAATTTTCTGCCAATTTAATAAACTCATCCGGAGGGATAAAACCGAGCTCAGGGTGTTGCCAACGAATAAGGGCTTCTGCGGCATAACAGGTATTTTTTTGTATATTGACTTTAGGTTGATAAACTAAATGCAGCTGCCCTTGGGTTAATGCTAGAGGCAAATCGCGCACCAAGGACAATTCACGCTGATATTTAGCATCATCTCCTTCCTGATAAACGTATGCATCTTCACCTTGATTACAAGCATGGTTTAACGCAATTTCAACGTGCCTAAATAGGGTATCAGTGTGCAGGTACAGCCCGTTTAATTGCACTATTCCCGCTCTGATAGCTAGAGTAATTTTTGAACCTGCCACATTAAATGGCATCACAACACCATAAAGATGGTGAGCAAGTTCAGCTTTTTCTATCTCATCCGCTAATAGTAATAAAAAAGCATCGCCGTCTAGTCTTGCCAATAAGGTGACATCTAAGGCCAAGCGACTTAATCGTTCAGCAAAACTAACAAGTAACTGATCACCATTAGCAAAACCAATGATGTCGTTTACTTGTCTAAAATGCTTGATGTCGATCAACAGCAAAGTACCTGTTAACCCGATGATCTGTTGGCTTATTTTCGTCTCTGCAGCAAAACGATTTAGCAATCCTGTTAAAGAGTCATGTTCAGATTGATAAAGTAGATCTTGTTCGCGTTGCTCAATATTGTTTCGCATTGTTGATAAGGTATCAGCCAGTGTTTGTAACTCTGCTGGTGCCCCCTCTATTTTAGATGGGTTTTCGCCCTGACCCACTTTTTTAGCGAAATGAACAAGCGCATCTATCGGTTTGGTGAGTCCACTTGTTACCCACATCGCAACAATAAAAGCTAAAATTGAGGTCAATGCAAATATCATCAACATATTATTACGTAGCTGTTGATAGCTTGCTTGCCAGCGTTGATTAGATTGATGCAGGACAACCCATTGCGATTCACTTTTTAAATCAAGTTGAATCACCTGAGACAAATAATTCTCAGGGTAGTTATCTTGTACGGCGAGAGTTGTATCGGTGAAATTGACAGAAGCTTGAGCTAACTGCTCGGATAACGCTCTCGGTAAGGTTGATACAATTTCTATTCTTTGCGATGTTGAATTAATAAAACTGATATCAATACCTGTCATTGCTTTTGCTTGTTTGGCGACTTTCTCATCCAACAAAAAGCCCATTCCTACCCATGCAATTAATGTAGGGGCTTTAACTGGTTGAAACACGAACTGATAGCTTGCGTGATTAAAATTCAAAATTACAAAATTGTTTTCAGCATTGTTGTGCTGAATAAATAAGTCATTAACATCATCTTCCGTTAAACCAGATAAGCTTGATGATAAGAGCTTACCTTGCGGGGATAATAATATTGCAGCATTAGCATTAATTCTTTTACCATGATTAGATAAAACAGAAGAGATGGTTTCTTGTTCTTTTGTTGCCACAGCCCGCTTGAAACCAAAATCAGCGCTAAGCAATAAAAGGCTCTGATTTAGTTGTAAATTACGATTAGCCAGCATGTCACTAAAAACATTAATACCAACCTTTAAACGCTGAATTTGTTGCTGCCGGCTAGCATTTTGCGTTGCGTTCAATACAAACAGTGCCGTCAACAACTGTATAACTGTCAATACAGCTAAGAGCACTAGAATGATCCGATGCCGAAAACTAGTCCGCATGAATATTTTCACTTTCATTTGACGTGGAGTTTAATGTAAAACCTGATGGTGGAGAGCTAGGCTTCTCCTGATAATGCACATCTACCTTTAAATCAATCACCCTCTCTTCTTCAATTAAGTCAAAAGCGCTGTCGTCAAAAGGCTTAGTCAGCCAAGGATGCCATACTTTTACGGTATATTTACCCGGTAATAAATCATTAAACACAACTTCCCCTTGTGCATTACTCACGGCATAGAACGGACTTTGAGCAACATAGATAAATGCTTGCATATAATCATGAATATTACAGCCTATTGCCACGACACCTGGCTGTTCAAACTCTATTGGCGCCTCTAGCTTGCCAACATATAGCTTTAACTCAAAGGTTTTGGCCGGTGAGAAAGAATAAACATGATGACGTGTGCGATCAAAGTTAGGAAACTCGACCTTATCCCCTTGCTGTACTGCCAGCACAAAGGGAGAAAATATACGATTTGATTGCTTCATTTCATGAATATTAACAGCAGGTGAAGAGACAGGATTTTCAGCCACTAACTCCACGACAGCATCACTAACCCCTGCCAAGCTTGTATCGCTCAAATGAAACCGCACAGAAGCAGCATAAAGAGGAAGCGATAACAAAAAGTAGGCTGTCACAATAAGTACCTGAAAACGACAAATTAGCATCTGAATCTCGATTCTGTTAATAAATCATGTAGCGTAAAACTAGGTATGTGTATAAAAGTTAAGCCTAACCTGCTCAATCCTAGTGAATAAGTCACATCCATTTACACCACCGTTATTATTGTATTTAGCTAAAGTATTTTAACTAAAAACAACCACCTTACTACGTTATTGGCATGAAAATAGTTCTGCTAAAAATATAAACCACACTTCACTCGCTTAATAGTAGCCTAAAATGTATCTGACATACCTAAAGTAAGAGTCAATTTATTAGAAACATCATTGTATTAGCAATACTATCTAGTTTTCATTAGATAACTCGAATGGGAAACATTTTCACGCTATGTTCTCGATACCGAAATAATCGCACTGGATGGTTTCATGGTATTGACCACATCATAGTGCATCACATCAATCTCCAATAATTATGCCTGACGGTTTAATATCAAGAGCTGCAATCGGTTATGACATAGTTAAAATTGATATTGGCGTAAAATTGCCAGTTTCTTCGATAATATAATTCTGATATTGACGATTATATGGAGGGGAAATGGCACAATTATGGTTATCTCATAAATTAAAAACCACTGCGATTATTACCTTGTGTATTATCGCAGTGATAGCTTCAGTGCAAACCACTGGTTTAACGCGTGCGCTAATAGAGCTAGTTGCCTTTGTTAGTCTGATTTGGCTGGCTTTATCAAAGCCAGATATCAAGCAGCACGATTGTCACTTACGCGGTGAGTAATATCACCGCTAGCTGCAACAGTTAAAACCTCACAATATAAAACAATGATGCCCCGCCGATAGCAAACCAGAGTAGCACGCCTAATAACAATGGCTTAGGTCCATTAGCACGCATTTTCTTCACGGTAATGGCTGCCCCAATTAAGAATAAGCACAGCACTAACACTTGCTTTGAAACACTAAATAGTAAGCTGTAAAGAGCCTGGCCTTGTGGCACAAAATAAGCCACTAAAATTGCCACACAATAAAAGATAATAAAAAATGGAATGGTAATTTTGCTCTTATCGCCGCCAAATGCAATCGCACTTAATAATGCTACAGGAATAATCCACAGTGCACGGGCCAGTTTTACTGTGGTCGCAGTTTTCAATGCTTCATCGCCATAAGCCGATGCGGCACCAACTACAGAAGAAGTGTCGTGAATAGCAATCGCACTCCACACACCAAAATCATATTGCGATAATTGCAATGCATGGCCTATGGTAGGGAACACAAAAAGCGCAATTGAATTGAGTAAAAATACGCAGGCTAATGACACTGCAATTTGATCGTTTTTGGCATTAATTGCCGGAGCAACAGCTGCAATTGCACTGCCACCACAAATAGCTGTACCACAGCTGATTAAATGCCCGGTTTTACTATCTAGCCCCATTATGCGGGTTAGGCCATAACCCAAAACCAAGGTGAAAAAAATAGAACCGACAATTAATCCAAGGTTACTGCTGCTGGCTTCTATGGCTTCAGGCAGATTGATACCAAAACCTAATCCAACAATAGAATAAGCGAGCAATTTTTTGGTCCATTTACCCAGATCAATATTTTCAGGCACAAGCCCAATACTGGCCAGGGTAAATCCCATCAGTAAAGCCACAGGGGAGGATATCAAGGGCGTTAAGCAAAACAGGCCCATTAAAATGAATAGCCATAATTTATAATTTTTAACAGGTGAGTTGAGCATAAGAAAACTCATTTAAAAAGCAGTGCGCTATTGTAGCAATTTGAATCTTATCAAACGATGTTTAACGTCGAGATTTGCAATTCATCAACAAATTATTCAACCATAGGCAACGTTTAATACACTGAAAGACATTTAGATGCTGTTGACCTATGGAAGTGAATTTACAGCAATTGAATATTTGCTCTTAAATCTCATTGGGTAATCTCTTAACCCGTTGAGGTAAAATAACCGATAACTCAGAAAAAATTAACATCCAACACTAACTAAGAGTTAGGTTAAAAAATACTAATGAAACCTTACTTAAACAGGCTGAAACATAGCGCGTTTCAACTCCTTCTTTGCGGATGAATTATACTGACAAAATATTAAGTGATGTAAGTTTTGTTACATCAAAAAGCCAGTGGCATTACCTACTGGCTTTTCAGTTGTCGCGGCTCATCGAGTAAGCTTAGCGCTGATGCATAGCATAATCGCTACCATCTTTCGCAGTGAACACTTTACAACGGCCGTCTGTTGGTTTGCAGCTTGAATGTAATAAGCTGATCCACTGTTTGTAAGGTGTTGGTAAGTTTTTAATCGGCATTTCAATTTGAATATCTTCAATGTTAGCTAAATCATGACTACCCATTTCACCTTGACGGTCAAAACATATCTCAACATGGGTATCATTGTTTTTTAACACTACCGATGATGGCTCACTCTTATGGCCTGTTAATGCCACAAATTGACAAGGATTTTGCAATCCACATTGAGTACCATCTTTTAAGAATGCTAAAAGATGAGTGTAATAAACAACATAGCTTGTCACATCTTGATGCGAACCTGTTGCTAATGGGAACTGGGCGTCTAACAATTCTTTCGCATTAATCGAGCGATCTAATTTATTAGTTGTTGCCACAAATTGCTCACCAATGAAGTGGTTAAGGTTTTGGGTCGCTTTGGTATTTGCTTGAGTAGACATATTCATAGCCTTATCCTCTTCTTTTCAATAGTAGGTCACATTAATTTATTTATAGTCATTCAAAATGGTTTTGAATTAAGCCTTGTTCACAGCTTGATTTTTAGTCTATGCTATTTTTACAAACAATTTCACAATAAAAATTTTACAGTGTGAATTATACAAATGAGAAATGAAAAAAGCTTAATGCGAAAGACCCACTTTCTGGGCACCAAGATAAGAAACTTGCGTAAACGCAATAACTTAACCATGGAAGATCTCTCTGCCCGCTGCATGCGAGTGGACTCAAGCAATTCACCTTCGGTGTCATACTTATCCATGATTGAGCGCGGAAAACGGGTGCCAAGTGCGGATATGTTGGCTGTTATCGCCGCTGTTTTTCAAAAAGAAGTTGAATGGTTTCTTGACGATGTGCCCGAAGAGCATGCCATTACACCAGAAAAAGGCAGTAAAGGTGGTATTAGCGGTATGCCACTTGAGCCAAGCTTTTTATTTTCGAATGATATTTTACAAATTGCGATCCCTGAGATGCTGTCACAAACAGGCACTTCGGGTAGACAGTTTGCCCATTTGTTGATCCGCGCCCACCAAGAACATCATCAAAATCACTTTCCTGATTTGGAGCGTGCCGCTGAAGATGTGGGATTAAAGCGTATGCCATTAATGGCCGACGACATGCTAACCATTGCCGCAAGAATGGGCTTAGTGATTAAATGGATTGACCGCACACCACAAGAGATACGCGATGAAATGGGGGCCAGCTCTCGCCAGTTAGTGACCTCATTTTTTGAGCCGCCTAGCACGATTTATTTGAACAACACCCTCAAAAATCGTCCTCACCGTCTGAAATATGACTTAGCTGTGCATATTGGCCACTGTGTTTTACACAATAAAGATGGCTTGAAATCGGTGATGACCTCAGGTCGTAAAGAAGAAGGTGATGATAATAGTATTCCGCAATCAAACACCTTAAATGCGCAAGATATTTTGCATGCCTGGCGTGATTTTGAGTCGAGCTTTTTTGCTGGCGCCCTGCTGTGTCCTAAAGTACCTTTTAGGCAATTACTCGACCGTCATGGTTATGAAATTAGTGTCCACAAACAGTTACAGGTATCGGCATCGGTTGCGATGCGCCGAATGACGGTTGTGTCGCCTTATCCGCATTGGCATTTCTTTGATGCCTACGCCCCTGGTAAGCTCAAGGCGGTTTATCGTGGTAATGGGATCCCGCTGCCGTGGGGTAATATGCGCTTAGTAGAAGATCCCTGTCAGCACTGGGCGGTATTTAGGATGATCAACGAGCCGTCATCGGGTACATCGGCACAAATTTCAATCTTAAATGTGGGTAATCAACCGCGGATATACTGTTGTGAATCTATTAAAGTAGAAGACTCCGCAGGAAATCCCCATGTGTTATGTGCCGGCATAGATTTAAATCCTGCCATTGATGCACAAGGTAAAGATTCACTGTCCATTGCCCATGATTTAAAACAGGCTTGTGCATCCAATGGCGGCTCGATTGAGATCCCAAAACACATTAAAAAAGACCTTACCAGCGTGGCAAAAATCCTTAATATTAATTGGATTGAACGGGGAATTAAAAATGATGCCCGCTTAATTTGCTCACGCGGTGCCGTCTGCCCACGGCAGCCCAGCTGTTACTCTGCCGGTAAAAATTTATGTGAAGATAACTAATTTTGAGTCCCAACTAATCCAAAAGTACTTGCCAAGTCGAAGCTCTCACAACGACTTGGCAAGATAACAGGCACCTAACAGCGACACTTCGTCCAACGACACTGAACAAACATCATTTTAGCGAGGCAAGACATGCCCATCATCACAATAGATTAATCATCTATTTACTCTTAAAGACAAAAAGCAAATTTTAATACTACACTTAACTTGGTGTTATACTTCACGAAAATGTATTAAAAGGGACCTTAACTCAACACGACCATGGCAAAATCTATCGTGCGTTTCTTTTGCTTTCTGTGTTCTCTTGTTGCAATCGCGGCAGGTGCGACCCCCTATATTGAAATAGATGGCAGCGAAACCATTAAGCTAGTTGAAGATAATCTCTGGTTAAAAACCCAACCTCAAAATTCCACCCCAAGTTTTGAACAGATCAGTCATTTATTTGCCCGAGCGGAACCCGTTTCGTCCACCATCGGCGGTACAGGTGCATATGTCACCAAAATTAACATCAGCAATACTTTTTCCAGCCAACAAGCCCGCTTTGTTAAACTGCATTCAAACTACTTAGATATCGGCACGGCCTATTGGCAACCGGAACAAGGTGAAGCAATCGATTTAAAAAGTTTTGGCCAAATGGATGGCACAAATCCCAAATTAGCCCATTCTCAGGCATTTTCAATCGCCTTAAACAACCAGGCAAACGGGACGCTGTGGATATACATACAAGCTAAACAATTTGCCACACCCGTTACGGTAACGATTTACTCTGAACCCGCTTTTTACCAAGACCAGTTTGCAACTAACAGTATCAGCACGATAACGTTTTCAGTGATGTTAACGCTGGGGTTAATTGCCTGTTTCATTTATTTCAGAACCCAATATTTAGTTACTCTAGCCTGTGCGGGATATATTGGGTTACATGGTTTAGGTTGGTTTGTCGCCTCTGGTAGCTTTGGGCATTTGTTTAATGGACTGCCGTTTAATCCGGTTTACCTTGGCATGCTTATTTTTCCATTTGCCATTGCCTGTGCATGTCAATTCACTAAATTGTTGTTTAACTGCCAGCAAGATCACCCAAGATTAGCAACTGCATTTAACGCGCTTGCGCTTGCCAGTATTATTGTGGGCATATTAATGCTTTTTATGTCCTTTAATGATGCCTTTATACTTTCACATGTGGTTGCCGCGGTCTGGACTCCGCTCTGTATTGGCACAGGCTTATTTATGCTGAGTAAAAACGATTTTAGAGCCAAATATTATCTCATTGGTAATCTGGTATATGGCTTATCATTAAGCTTTTATATTGTATCCCACCTGTTGAAGTTGAACGGCAATATTTATCCAGAGCTTATTGTGCAAATTGCATTAACTATTGATTGTGCCTGCATTTTAATGTCTTTAGCCGAATGGTTACAAATACAGCAAAAAGAATATCGCCATAGCTATGCGGTTTCACGTATTGACCCGCTAACCCAAATTGGTAACCGTTTTGCGCAAACAGAAAAGTTAGCAAGCTTAACTGGCGGTTATTGTCTGACGTTTATAGATCTTGATGGTTTTAAGGCGATTAATGATAAGCATGGCCATGACATGGGCGATAAATGTTTGATTGATACGGTTGACGTGATCCAGAATCACTTAGACAGGCTTGGAGTGATTTTCCGTTCCGGCGGTGATGAGTTTATTTTAGTGACCGATGTTGCGGATGTGGAACACTCAAAGCGACTCGTTAAAACAATTTCCACAGCATTATTAAACGCAGACAAAGCATTACAGCAAACAAAATGGCAAGGTATTGGCTTTAGTTTTGGAATTGCCAGCAGTTTTGAAACCGATAGCCAATCTGATTGCTTAGCACTCGCCGACCAACGCATGTACCAACATAAACAAGATAAAAAGAATGCACGCCATGCTTATACCCAAACAACCTGAAGATGCTCGATTTCAGCAAGAATTTACACGCGTTTAGGCAAGGCATTGATTGCGGGTAATGGTTATTCCCTTTTCAAAACCAATAACGCAGCATAAACGCGTGTAAAACTTGCCCTCAGGGAGTTTCACCGTGTTCCCCTGATTTTTAAATCAAGAGCGTTGTTGCGCTAATTTATAAGGTACCTACATTACCGCATTAACGCGCCTAGTATTGAAAACACGGTGAAGCTCTGAAACACGTATCTTCAAGTTGTTTGGGTATATACTCATGCAATCAAACCGACTTAAATCGGCTCCCGTTTCGCTTATCAATAATGAATCATTAACACAAACGAGAACGGGCTTTCTGGGTGACTTAACGGAGAAATTTAACAACTTTTAACAGCCAATAACAATGATCTCGCCTAAGCCCATTGGCTGTAGGGTATTTTCATCAAAGTAGAGTTGTAATATCGATTATCGCCAGTGACCTCGTCACCTAACCAATCGGGTTTAGACACAGCTTGCTGCTCTGTGGCGAGCTCCAACTCGGCCACAATCAACCCCTGATTATCACCATAAAACTCATCCACTTCAAAAACCTGCTGCTGAAATTCCACTAAATAACGGGTTTTATCTATAACCCCAGACTCACACAATTTAAGTAACGCTTGTGCCTCTGACACACTGATTTCTTTTTCCCACTCAAAGCGTGATAATCCCGCCTGATCACTTAACCCTTTAATGGTTAAGAAGCCTTGATTACCCATAATTCTAACCCTCACAGTTCGGGCTTTATCTGAATTCAAATAGCCTTGGGTAATCCTTGTAGCCTTATGAGATAAAGCTTTAAATTGATCACTATTAACCAGATACTTACGTTCAATTTCAACTGCCATCATTCACATTCTTATTTAAAAATAATAATCGTATTATTCAAGCTTCGCTGGTGTTTGTATAGTTAATCACAAGCAATTCATTTCACTGAGTCGTTAAAGCCGTATAAACGACACTATGATGACTTAACATGACCAACACAACTTCCATGCTGTATATGGAATTTCATCCTAGATGATTTTCATTCAAGTCCCACTAGAGATATTTGCCTGCCCATAGTGACAGGTAACAACATGCGTTAATTCATTGTAACCAAACTACAGGCACAAATATTGGTACTAGGTAAAAAGTACAGCAGTGCTAAGTTTTTGTCTGAATTAGTTTTAACTATCTGAATGGTAAGATTATGAACGCCCTCTTTAGCAATATTACGTAAGGCGAATGCTTGCACATGAGTAGCATGTTGCGGTAATGACAATTGCTGATTATGGCGAATAAGCTCGCTTTGGGTCAGATTAAGAATGTAAATATCCTTTTCTTTATAAGCACTTAAAATACCCCCTTTAAGATGTAGCGTGGCAATTGACTCACCGTCTTCAGAAAAATAGCGATAGCTAATACTGGCTGAACGTTTTTGCAAACTAAAATCAGCAATCATTATATTTTTTTCAATGGCTTGGGTTTGAGGATTGGCGGCCACCAGCTCATTTTGACATGATAAAACGATGCTCACTTCAGACGCTTTAAGATGCTGATAAATCACTAAACTACATAGCAAAAAGCTAATACCAAACGCGCCAAACCACTGCATTTTTTTAGTCACAGAGTGATACCTCCTGCAGCCAATTTTGAGAAATAAAATTTGGCCGCAGAGTAAAATCACTGGTTTTAATGTTTCTCACCAGTAACTCACCATTGCTTGAATAGCCTTCCATCGAAATATTTAGCACTTGCATATCATTGGACAGCGCTAAATACACATCTCGCCATTTAACTTTGGGGCACAAATTAAGCGCGGCAATTATTTTTAGCTCCATATTGGAGACTTGTTGCGATGATTTTTTAGGTGACTGTAACCATATTAAATCAATTTGTTGATGATTATTTAATGTGACGATACGGCTTTCTCGTACCGGAGACTCCGCGGTCTTGAACCAAATATACTGATGCATGGCGGTGATCAATAGCATCACAACCAACAACATAATACTGCAGGCCAACACTAGGTGTTTTTTTCGTCTTGCGAGCTGTTGCTGCCATTCTGGTGAAGGTGTGGATATATTTAAACGGTAACCTTTTTTGGGCAGCGTCTCGATTAAATCAATATTGGGCTCACCAAAATATTTACGTAAAGTGAATACCGCCTTTGCGACGGCCGATTCACTCATTACCGCTTGTTGTGAACCCGCACAGGATAATTGCCCTTTCGACATAACTTGATTGGGATGATTAACTAGCTGCTCGAGCACTTGCGCTTCAGTACGCGTGAGATGATGTTGAGTTTGAGTTTCGGTATTAATCAACAAACTGTTGCTTATATCAAACTCAAATGCTTTTAGCCTCATAATGTGTCTTGTCTGTTAGCGATATCGTTAATGTTACGATAATTGTCTAGATTAAACCGCCTCACAACTCACACTTTGGTTGCCGTTGCCACCCGCTGTATTTTGACAATGACTCGCCGCCCAAAAGCAGTCTTTTGCGTCATCGTGATGATCATCACATTTTATTGGCGATAATATATAAAAAAATACTTAGTAATCAGTATTACACACTGTTAATTGCAACATTTTAGGTAGTTACGCCAAAAAATGACAATTAAACAGTACATCATCATTATGACTTAAGCCTATTCTTAGTGGTATTTCTGAGGGCTAAATTACTTTGATCCTCACCTCATTTGTTTTTTTATTAAACGTCATCATTGAGTTAACCCAGTAACAAGGTTGAGCTCGTTTCATTTGCAGTTGTTTTTTGTTGCATATGCTAACGAATGGTTTGGCATACCACGCCCTTACAAAGGCCGTTATGTTAATCATCCTAGATCCCTTCAATGTTACTTGTGATGAAAATAATAGAAAAGATGAGGGTATTTATGAACACATTAAACAGAAGACAAGCGATTGGACGCATTATTGGTGTTTCATCTGCGGCGGTAGGTGGAGCGTTAATTGCTAATCCCGTATTAGCGGCAATTGCCACAGAAACTGGCGATTGGAAACTAGAAGTAGGCACTCGCTTAGCTTATGTAAAACTAGACCCTATGATTGTTGCAAAACGTGCTTATGAAACCGGTAATGGCTGTATGTATCAGGTATTTGACAGCATTATTAAAAGCTTAGCCGAATCAAGTTCCCCTGATGCCGAGAAATTTGCTCAAGTACCGACTGCGATGGCGCACTATGGTTATGCCGGCATGTTAGGGGAAGGAACCGTATGCGGCAATATCAATGCTGCGGGTATGTTAGTGAATCTTCTTTCTATTAATGGATCTCCTGCAAACAGTTTTTTAAGCCAGGTTATGCGCTTTTATGAAAACGAAGCCCTACCTCTTCAAACTGACAGTTTTCTAGATGGTATCGGGGCTGATAAAGCTGAGACATTAGCTAAAGTGGGCAGCCCAACCGCTGCAAATACTATTTTATGCCACTCTTCTATTAGCTTGTGGGCCAGTAAGAATGGTAAGACGTTCAATGAAAAAGGCATGCGCTGTAAACAGTTATCAGCCTCTGTCGTTTATGAGTTAGTCGTGATGTTAAACAAAGCATTTGATGGCGAAACTGTTAATGATCACCCCGTATCTACAACGGTTGAAAGTTGCCAATCTTGCCATACGGCTGACTCAACTTTTGCACCGAGTGTGAAAACCAACATGGCTTGTGACACCTGTCATGGCGGTCACTAATTAATAGGAGCCAAGACATGAAAAAAACAACACTCAGCCTAATGATGGGAGTCAGTTTCGTTTTGCTCTTTGGATGCAACAGCTCTGACGATGATAATGTTACTGCGCCACCTGAGCCTCCTGAGCCACCTGCAACCACCATTAGTATTAATGATACTTCCGTTATCGAAGTTGCCCTTGTCAGTAGTGAACCAGAAAATGGCACCATGATTATTAACTTAACTGGTGATGATGATAAAGCGGTGATCGGAGCCAACGCATTTAACTTATTGTTTATGGGATATCCTAAACCTGGACCTTACTCCAGTAAATATAAGTTAGCTTGGCATCAAGCGCAGCACACCAGCTGTATTGATACTGAGGAATGCGCCATAGCAATGGAAGAGTTAAAGGCAGGCATGTACCAGCTCACGTTAGATGATCTTGCTTGGAAAAACGGTATCATAAGATATCGGGCAGCTTTGGAAGTGAAAGGCGAAAACGCTCACTTCCCAATGGCATTTTTAAATTAACCCACTCACATCCCCATTATTGACTCGCGATGGTTTAATTCACATCGCGAGTTTTTTAACCTATGGTGAAAAATGAATTAATGGTTGTACGATTATTTGGGGATGACTTATCAAAATCCACTGCAGAGGTAATGTTGGCACTATGCATAATGTTCCCCGCATAAATGATTAAGCGGTTGGGCTTGGCATCAACTGAAAACACTTTTTCGAATAATGCATCGCTATCATTCATATAACCAGCTCGTTCATTTGCAGACTGCTTTACCTATTCCACCATCTGTATAATGGTATCTTTGTCATCATGCGACAAATGTATTTTAGAGGTGCCTTTGTAGCGATAAAAAAGGGTTCCACCTAGATGATTGTCATTCAAGTAATGTACTGCTGCCATATGATTTTCAGACAAGGAATCAAAGTGAGGCATGGTTTGCATTACATCCAAGTTTTCTGGCAATAGCGTCACTTTTGATAACCAATTTTTGAGCAGTTGCGACTGTTTAAATAAACGCCCCTGTGAGTGCTTTGCTAAACGGTTTAGCAGTGCGTTAATTAATTGATAGTATGGTTTTGGCATCTCATCACGAACACCAGGAAACAATGTTCCCTCGGCACCTATCGGATTAAAATAAGCCGTTTTACGGCAATAATTTAACATTTCATGAAAATCGTCGACCAGATCATCAATAATCCACACTCAGGCATTTGAATCAGGGATGTAAGTTAGCTGTATGTGAAGATTGGGGTTTAACAAAAACATGTGAAATACGATGTCCTTTATATCGGTATTATCACTACTACATCAGAGTAGTTAAGATGAGCAATTAAATAAGCTTATAAAGGGTATACGAGCGCAGCATAGATTAAGTTCTTATTTTTATGTGAATGCTTATCTATTTCAGCGATATCTAAAATAACATGATTTGATGATGGCTTTGGGCGAATAAAAACACTCCCAACGCATATCCAACAGCTACATTTATTTAGAAAATAATGACACAAAACCACATTAATCTTACTCGCCACCATAAGAACATGATATTGATTTTAAATCACTTTAACAGTCAAATTTAGTATAAAATGCAAAGTTTTTGTTGGGTAAAGCGTTAATCGAAAACTCATCATTTTCTGTTAATAAGCCATTTAACTAAATCAGCCGTTCAGCTTCAATTGAGGTGAGTGATTACCTCACTGATTAACAAACAATAGCCAACAAAAAAGCAAACACTGAGGTTTGCTTTTTAGAACTCTTATTGAGAATAACGGTCTCGCTAGCTATCGCAATGCCATTATCTCATAGTAACAAACTCTTCGGCACCTGTAGGATGTATGGCGACAACCGCGTCAAAGTCTGCTTTGGTGGCCCCCATTTTCATGGCGACACCAAAACCTTGAAGAATTTCATCCATTCCAAAACCGATGCCATGAATACCTACAACCACTTGATTGTCACCAGCACAAACTAATTTCATCTTACAGGCTTGACGGTGAGCAGTTACGGCTGTGTACATAGAGGTAAACCCTGATGTGTACACTTTGATATTATCTGCCCCATATTGCTCAACGGCTTCTGGTTCAGTGAGACCCATAGTGCCAATTGGCGGATGACTAAATACCACAGTAGGAATTAATGAGTAATCCATTTTGGCATTAGGCATTTGACCAAATAAGCGCTCGGACAACAAGCGACCTGCTTTAACGGCAACAGGGGTTAGCTCTACGCCACCTTCCATAATATCACCGACACAATAAATACCTTTAGCCGTGGTATTTTGCTGCTCATCGGTTACCACATAACCTTTTGTGTTCAAGGTGACATCAGTATTTTCAAGGCCAATATTCGCTGTAGCTGGTGAGCGGCCAATCGCCCAAATCAGGGTGTCGACAGTCACGCTGTTTCCGCTTTCAAGCTCAAGTGTTAGGCTACCATCAGCATTTTTAACCACTTGCTTTGGCACACTATTGGTATGCAAGGTAGGGCCATCGGTTGCCATAGCTTCAACTAGGGCATCAACCAAAATAGGGTCAAAATTACGCAAAGGGGCATGTTTACGAACCAATAAATGGGTTTCACTACCAAGCGCATGTAAAACACCCGCTAACTCAACGGCAATATAACCTGCCCCAATAACAGCAACACGCTTAGGTTGTTCTCGCAATTCAAAGAAACCATTTGAATCAATTCCATATTCTGCGCCGGGAATATCGGGAATAGTCGGTGCACCGCCAGTAGCGATAAGAATATGATCAGCCGTGTAATGCTCACCGTTGACTTCTATGGTGTTGTTATTTACAAACTTGCCATAACCATTTAGTAAGGTCACCTTATTGCTGGCAAAACCACGACCATAGGCTTCATGAATGCGGCCAATATAAGCTTCGCGATTATCAACTAAGGTATTCCAGTCAAATTTGTTGACGGTAACATCAAAACCATAGTCTTTAGCATAAAGGTTCATAGCTTCAGCGACGTGCGCGCCATACCACATCACTTTTTTGGGCACACAGCCTACGTTTACACAGGTACCACCAACGTGCTTTGCTTCAATAATTAATACTTTTGCGCCGCGCATTGCTGCACGATTTGCTGATGCGATACCGCCACTGCCGGCACCCAAAGCAATATAGTCAAAATGTTGAGCCATGATAATCTCCGCTACAATTGATGCTGCCATTGTAGGGAGGAATCGACTTCGATGCTAGATGGTATTCAAAAACTCCTACTAGCGCTTATATTGGCACAGAGAATGATCGCCTTCGGACGGTCCCTTAGTCTCACATTTCAAGCACTTCCACTCATCTAATCTGACGTTCATTTCATTCTCAAAATGCTGTTGATTTTGCGCACCTGGTCTTAGTTTACGTTGCAAATAACTAATACGGTTATCTAACCAGCGACAGCTGGGGTCATTCGCCACTTTAGGGGCTTTAAGGGCTGAGACTTTTGCTTTTGATTTATAGGGCTGACTAACTTTGCCTTTTGAGCCCCATGCTCGATCAACTAAGGCTTCATCTGCATGATACTCTAATGCTAATGAAGGCGGGTTAATCGTGACAGGCTGGCCTTCACTATCAAAAACACCATCACTGCCAAGCTGGGCAATATTCTCATTACTTAAGGTGTTAAGTGTTGATGATGTTTGAGGAGTAATCGCACTCAATTTATCACTAGCAATAGTACTATGTTGAATACTGATACAAGCAATAAGAAATAGAGTGGGTAAAATCTGTTGAATAGGTTTCATAATGCATCCTTGCAAGTGTAAACAATAAAAAAGCGCAACCATCCTGTCGCGCCTTAAAGTGTAGTCTAATTTTTATCAGACACAAAGCAGGTTCAAGCATTTAGAATACCCAGTTCAAATGCACTCCAGCGTAAGCTTCATTTAAATGACTCGAAATGTGGTTATCCGAAGCCTCGCGTTTAATATCGCCCATGGCCTGGGTGACACTCAGGTGCCCACTTAGTGCGATGTGATTGGATATGGTATAAGCAGCTTCAATACCGAGTTGTATATGGTTGGCGCCATCATAATCTTCAGTCACATATTGAAAGTCAAACCCCTGTAGCACATAGGGTGTGATAGATAATGTCTCTGTTATATCCCATGGGCTATGCAAACTCACTTCAACAAAGTAGCCGCCAGCTTCTGTTGAATAGGTATAATTAATAGCAGGTATTAGCCAGTCAACTCCAGTGTAGGTTAATGAGCCGAACACTTCATTATCTGAGTCGCGCTCTTCGCCATAAAACTCCAAACGCTGATAACCTATGGTTGCATCAAAGTGATCGCTTAAATGCAATGTGTATTCGAGTCCAAAATTCCACTCGATATAATGCGTTTGGTCGCCGCGACCTAAAGCCACAAAAGTGACTAAATCACCATCTGTAATACTGGCAACTCCCCAAGCAATACCGCCCTTGTCTAAATTATCCCGCCCTTCGGAAATATATTGGCTATCCCATGCGAGGTCGAATGCAAACTCGGCCTCAGTCAGAGCTTGTGCATTTGCTGTTATCCCGCCACTGACAGACAGCATGGCACCCCACACAATCAAAGTAACAAGAGATTTAGGTAAACTTGCTGATAAAAAAGCGGGTTTGATCATAGTGATAACTCTATCGGTTAAGAGCGATTGACAATTTTTAGCTATATTAACCAACAAAATAGCAAAGAGAAATGATAACGAGTTGCATTTGCGATCTAATTGTCAATATTCGAAGTGTAAATAGCGTGTAAATTAAAATCGAGATCAGCATCACTTTCTTGCGACAATTTTTAAGTTAGGCAACTCACAACCCAACCTATTTATCTATTGATGACCGAGGGATAATCCATCTTGACTTGATTTTAAGCCATCATGCCCTCATAAAGTACTCATACGCTTATTCTTCGAGGACACAACATGAGCAATCCATTGCAAAGTGGTGCAGAACTACCGCTTTTTTCACAAATCAAGCCAGAACATATTAAGCCAGCAGTGGAACAAGCCATTGAAAACTGTCGTAGCTGTATTGACGATCTCCTTGCTAAGAATAGTGTTTACACTTGGGATAATTTGATTGCCCCGCTTGAAGACGTTGATGATGAACTCAGCAAAGTATGGTCGCCAGTATCACACATGAATTCAGTCATCAGCAGTGATGAACTTCGTGAAGCCCATGATGATTGTTTACCGCTGTTATCTGATTACGGCACATACGTTGGCCAACACCAGGGACTTTATCAAGCCTATAAATCGATTCATCAATCCGCCAATTTCGCGCAACTGACTCAAGCTCAAAAAACCGTTATTGAACACAGCCTACGTGACTTTGAATTATCAGGTATTGGCTTATGTGATGCCGATAAAGTACGTTATGGTGAAATAGTTAAACGCCTTTCAGAACTGACCAGTAACTTTTCGAACCAATTGCTAGATGCAACTCAAGCATGGACCAAACTGATTACTGACGAAGCAGAACTTGCCGGCTTACCGGAATCCGCACTTGGCGCCGCTAAAGCGATGGCAGAAGCAAACGAGCAAACAGGTTGGTTATTTACCTTAGACTTCCCATCATATTTACCTGTAATGACTTACAGTGAAAATCGCTCGCTACGTGAAGAGTGTTATCGCGCTTTTGTGACTCGCGCATCGGATCAAGGCCCGAATGCGGGTGAATTTGATAACACAGACAACATGAATGAAATTGTCGTTTTACGCCATGAAATTGCCAACCTATTAGGTTTTGACAGTTATGCCCATGAGTCATTGGCAACCAAAATGGCCGAAACGCCAGAACAAGTGCTTGGCTTTTTAAACGAACTGGGTGAACGCTCAAAACATCAAGCCGCCAATGAACTCGCTGAACTGCGCGCCTTTGCCAAAGAACATTACCATGTCACTGAAATGGCCTCGTGGGATTTAAGTTTTTACGCCGAAAAACTACAACAACATAAATATGAAGTGTCTCAAGAATTATTACGGCCTTATTTCCCTGAAAACAAAGCGCTATCGGGTTTATTCTTTACCGTTAACAAACTATTTGGCTTAACGATTAAAGAAGAGAAAGAATTTGATTCATGGCACAAAGATGTGCGTTTCTTCCATATTTTTGATGCCGAAAACACCCACAGAGGTAGCTTTTATCTAGATTTGTATGCCCGTACAGGCAAACGTGGCGGCGCGTGGATGGATGATTGCCGTGGCCGACGCATTACGTCGACAGGCTTGCAAAAGCCGGTTGCGTATTTAACCTGTAATTTTAATGGCCCAGTAAATGGCAAACCGGCATTATTTACCCATGATGAAGTAGTGACCTTATTCCATGAATTTGGCCATGGTATTCATCACATGCTAACCAAGGTAGATGTTGGCGGTGTATCGGGCATTAATGGTGTGCCTTGGGATGCCGTTGAGTTACCAAGTCAGTTTTTAGAAAACTGGTGTTGGCAAGAAGAAGCCTTAGCTGAAATTTCAGGCCATTTTGAAACAGGTGAACCTTTACCCAAAGCATTGCTTGATAAAATGCTTGCCGCAAAGAATTTCCAATCAGGCATGATGATGTTGCGCCAGTTGGAATTTTCATTATTCGACTTCAGAATGCACCATGAATTTGACCCAGCAAAAGGGGTTAATATTCAGGGAATTCTTGATGAAGTACGCAGCCAAATTGCCGTATTAACACCGCCTAGCTTCAACCGTTTCCAACACGGATTTGCCCACATCTTTGCGGGTGGGTATGCGGCGGGTTATTACAGTTATAAATGGGCTGAAGTATTATCTGCCGATGCCTTTTCACGCTTTGAAGAGGAAGGGATTTTCAATCCCGAAACGGGACAAAGCTTCTTAAATAACATCTTAGAAATGGGCGGCAGTGAAGAGCCGATGACACTATTTAAGCGCTTTATGGGGCGCGAGCCAAACACTGATGCATTATTACGTCACAGCGGAATCGCGGCTTAATTTCTCTAACGTTAATATAATGCTGTTACTCAAAGGCGCTATTTAGCGCCTTTATTATTCTTTAAGCCCAAAAATACTTTCCCAAAACAGTAACCTGCTATCTGTCACCCTAATGTCCCAATTACACAGTTAACAATCACAGCTAGCAACCTCTGCCATTTTAAACATTGAGAAAATTTTCGCAAAATTTAAGCAAAACAGTTGCCTTACACGCTCACTCACCCTACATTTGAACCTCAATAGTGAATAAATAATAACAATAGGTCTACACGTTGAGCAGCCATGTTAAAAAGATTTTCTTTGAGTTAACACCCGGTAAGACGGTGGACTTACAGATAGATCATCCCGTTAAATTACGCATCAAAGCCATATTGGTTGGGTATGATTTAGGGCAATACATTATCTTAAAACACCCAGCGCCGCAGAATATGAGCAATTACAACGATGTACTTGTTGAAGGCAATGTCGTTGTGGTGCGTTACCTACTGGAAGGTCAACAAGGTGAATGTTACGCCTTTAAATCGACCATTAGAAATGTCACTAAACTGCCTGAAAAGTTTATTTTTTTAACTTACCCTGAAAGAATTGAAAACCGGCAATTACGTACACATCAAAGATTTACTACTCATTTACCTGCGATCATTCAAGCAAAGGAAGAACGCGAAGGAAAAAAAGCCGCGCAACTCAAGGGAATAATTTCAGATATTTCCGCCAAGGGCTGTGGCTTTGTTTTTAAAAGTGACAACGCCAATATTAAAGTGAATCAAAAAAATATTTTTGTCGTGATCCGCACCCCCAACGATGTCGAAATGACGATTCCGGCAAAAGTTTGTAATAGCCGTTTTGAACATGGCAAGGTCAACGTAGGTGTACAATTTGAAGAAGATGACGAGCAAATTAAAAAACTACTCAATCAATTATTCATTGATTTGTAATTTTAAATAACTAAACAATATCTTGCTAAATATCTTTGCAAAAATGAAAGCCTAAAACAGGACTCTGTTTTAGGCTTTCATTTTACACATTGCAATGTAAGTGCATTGCAAATCCATCACCACGCTTTAAGCTAATTTCAACGCATGATGCTGGCGATATATCACCATGTCTTCAATGGTTAATACTGGCATATTATACTTTAACGCAAAGGCGACAATTTCGGGCGTTTTCGCCATAGTGCCGTCTTCATTGGTCACTTCACACAACACCCCTGACTCGCCTAAGCCGGCCATTTGCATTAAATCAACCGTACCTTCAGTATGGCCGCGACGCGTTAGTACTCCACCAGCGCGAGCGCGAAGTGGAAATACGTGACCTGGTCTTGCTAAATCACTGGCTTTGGCATTGGCAGCCGTTGCGGTTTTGACAGTGGTGACTCTGTCCTGTGCTGAAACACCGGTTGTTACGCCAACCTTGGCTTCTATCGACACAGTAAACGCGGTTTGATTGGCACTATTGTTGTCTGCCACCATAGGCGGTAACTCGAGCTTATTTGCTTGTGCATCGGTCAAACACAGACACACAATGCCGCTGCATTCACGGATCATTAATGCCATTTGTGCTGCGGTTAAATGCTCAACAGAATAAATCAAATCGCCTTCGTTTTCACGATCTTCATCATCAAGTAATAAGATACCCTTGCCTTGTTTAAGCGCTTCAATGGCTTTTTCAACACGGATAAGTGGCTCACCAAAAGGTGAAAGTAAAGATAACTGATTCATGGTTACTCCTAAAAATTGACCAGAATCAGGGCTTTGAAGAGGGGTTTTACACCAAATAGAATCGCACCAGCAGAAAATGTCTGCTGGTGATGTTGCTATTCTCTCTCATCCGGACTGTAACCGTCGGCTCTGGAATATCAGTGATTACTTTACAAATAATGCACTAAGTCACCAAATCTGCTGACCTCGACGAATCGAGCGCTCGCGGGCTTTGTTGTTAGCAATCACTAAAATCAAATTAGTATAACAACTTACCGCCGGTGGGGAATTTCGCCCCGCCCTGAGAATTCATGCTGGAAATTCAGCCCGGCTATAGTAAAGCCCAAACAAGCTAAGTTCAATCAAGTGGTGCAACAAACGTGTGTATAAATCACATAAACTCTGCTTGATAGCTGGTATGACCTCTGCTAGCCTGTTGCGCTCACAAAGGAGTGGTAAAAATGAATCTGTATTTTAGATTAGTGTGGTTATTTTTGTGGCGTATTCGCCAATGTCCGGGTATTGGCTTTTTAGATACCAGCCGAATTAGCTATCGTGCTTTGCCATTTGATTGTGATGTGAATTTGCACCTCACTAATTCGCGCTACCCTGCGTTTATGGATTTAGCACGCACTTATATGATCGCCGACATGGGTTTGATGAACAAGTTTCTGAAAATGAAATGGATGCCTATTGTCAATGCTTCCGAATTTACTTATATCCGTGACATTAAGCCTTTCGAAAAGTTTGAAATTGAAACCAAAGTAGTCGGTTGGGATGAAAAATACTTTTATATTGAACAACGCTTTATCACGGCAAGAGGCCTACATTGCATCGTCCATGTGCGCGGTGTTTTTGTGTGTAATCGCAAACAAGTGCCAATTGAAACCTTAGTTTCTGAAGCTGGTTACCAGGGTGAAATACCTGAACTGCCGCCAGAAGTCGTAAAGTGGAAGCAATTTTTACAGCTTAAAAAAGATCGCAATAGCTAAGCTAAAAGTATTTAGCACTAAAACGTTTTGATGTATCAACACAGGGTTACTGCAGAATTAGACATCCTGCCATGACAGAGATAATAATCATGCAGCTAAACCCTCCAGCATCCAGACCAATAATTAGCACCGGTGATAAATATTCGGCTGACAGTTATTGTTATATACCCAAACAACTTGAAGATATGTGTTTCAGAGCTTCACCGTGTTTTCAATACTAGGCGCGTTAATGTGGTAATGTAGGTACCTTATAAATTAGCGCAACAACGCTCTTGATTTAAAAATCAGGGGAACACGGTGAAACTCCCTGAGGGCAAGTTTTACACGCGTTTATGCTGCGTTATTGTTTTTGAAAAGGGAATACCATTACCCGCAATCAATGCCTTGCCTAAACGCGTGTAAATTCTTGCTGAAATCGAGCATCTTCAGGTTGTTTGGGTATAAAAGCTAATCTAAACCCAAACAGCCATCGTATAGATGGCTGTTTTGTTTTTATGTTACTCAAATGGATAAATGCTAAAAGAAAGGAGCATAACGTGGCTAAGCTTGAAAAATTTGCCGATATTCTATCGCGTGCATGTGAGCGCAAAGGTGGTTTAGCAAATGTTGAGGCGTTATTACCCGATACTTTACCCAGCGGTGAAATAGCTCAATATAGCGATGCACAGTTATTATCTGCTATGTCAAAGCGGGTATTTCAAAGTGGATTTGTATGGCGTGTAGTCGAAAATAAATGGCCGGCTTACGAAAAGGCGTTCTTTGATTTTGAGCCACAAAAAGTCTTAATGCTGTCACCCGAGCAAATTCAGCAACGTGCAACTGACGCCACCTTAATCCGTCACCAAAAGAAAACCCAAGCCATAGTTGATAACGCCTATATGGTGCAAGCCTTATCTGCAAAACACGGCAACTTTGCACAACTTATCGCTAACTGGCCAACTGATGACATTATTAGTTTATGGCAATTGCTGAAAAAAAAAGGCGCCCGTTTAGGCGGTAATACAGGACCTTATTTTTTACGTTCGATTGGTAAGGATACGTTTTTGCTGTCGAATGATGTGCAGGGATATTTAAAGGCTAAAAAAGTGGTTGATGCAGGCTTTAGTTCACAAACAGGCTTGAAACAAACGCAAGCGGCATTTAATGCCTGGCAACAGGAGAGTGGACTCAATTTAGCCGAAATTAGCCGTATTATCTCTTTAGGTGTGGGCGATAATCATCTTTAATGAGAATGGGTTAACGCTAACTGACAACCTGGTATCGACTTAAAAACATTTTCGCTGTTTCAATGGCCAAATGTTGACGTTCAATCTCGGTGAGTAGAGGTTTGCAGGCCAATACCTGGGGCCAAAAGCAATGGCCTTTAATTAATGACATCAATTGATCATTGGCAAAATTAGCATCATCGAGTTGTAACTTATGGTCTGCCTCGGCCGCTTTTATCCAACGGATCAGCGCCGTTTCTTGCTGTTTCATTTTTTCAATTTCTCGGGTCATTTCATCACTGTTATAAAACAGGTGACCAATCGCGACTCGTGCTAAATCGATATGTTCTTGTGAATTAATAAACTCAATTTCGGTTAAGATTATGGCAGCAAACTGCCCTTCTAAAGCGACGCCTACTTGATAACGACCTTGGTTTTTAGTCATGGCTTCTTGCCATAATTCACTGACTAAATGCATTACCAAAGCTTCTTTAGTCGCAAAATGATTATACACAGTACGCTTTGAAACCTGCGCTTCCTCGGCCAGTTTATCCATGCTACTTGCTGCAACACCAAGCTCTTTAAAAATACGTTTGGCGGCTTCAATAATCGCTTGTCGTTTTAACTGGCTACGGCTTTTCATTTCAGTCGTCATCACTTCGTATATTGATAAAATTTATTCCAACTTATTTTACACTGAACAGTTTACTTTTCAACCTAACCCTCATAAACTACACCGTATAGTTTACTTTAGAGTGAATTTTGATATTCTCTAACCGCAAGAAAATCGCGTGGGGAGATCAATTTAAAACCTGACTCAGGTAGAACAACTTGTTGATTGATGCGTGAGCCTGACCTCACCTTGGCTGAAAACTTACAGACTCAAATAATGCACTTGATGGCGCTGCTGTGACACGATAACAAACACCTGTTTTAAAATGAAAAGTCAGTAGAACATATAACAGACAAATTAATTCAAAAATGAAATACTACTAAGGGTTCGAATTGCAACATTTCGCTCGAACTAAATTTAACGAGCGAAGAGCAACAAACCCGAGTAGTCGATTCAATTAACTAATGAATCTGCAATATAACACTGTTAAGTTAACTATACTCTTTAGACACTTTTTTACTGAAATTACCGACAAATCGATAATTCAACCTAAAACCATTAACAACTTGGTATCAATCAAGCTAGTTAACGTATTTATTTACAATTTTACGCTTCGGCTTTACCCATAGTCACTATGCGTAAAGACAATAACCGAGCAAAATAGACAGTTCGAATTAAATGGCACAACTTCTCACACACAATGAAATTTGGGTGAGAAACATTAGGAGTAGGAGCTCTCATGCACAAAGCATTGAAAATTGCCGCAGTCATTACTGCGTCTTTGTGGTTAACAGCCTGTGGCAAACAAGACGATGGAGCGCAAGCTCAACAAGAGCGCCCACCTACTCCGGTTGGTGTCATGATTGTAGAAGCCCAATCGCAAGCTATTCAAGTTGAATTACCTGGTCGTAGCAAATCGTTTCTTGAAGCAGAAGTTCGTCCTCAAGTCTCAGGTATTATCACTGAACGCGGGTTTGTTGAAGGTAAAGAAGTGACTAAAGGTCAGTCTCTTTATCAGATTGATTCGGCCACCTACAAAGCAGCTTTAGTCAGCGCCGAAGCCGATTTAGCGCGTGCTAACGCCGCCTTAGAATCAGCAAAAGCCAAAGCGGCTCGTTATCAAACCTTAGTAAAAACTAATGCTGTCAGCGTACAGGATTTTGATGAAGCCAAAGCGGCTTATAAAGAAGCCCTAGCCTCAGTGACGGTCGCAGAAGCGGCAATCAATACTGCAAAAATCAATCTTGAATACACCGAAGTAAAGGCGCCAATTTCTGGCCGCATCGGTAAATCATCTGTTACTGCGGGCGCTTTAGTGACTGCCAATCAAAGTAATACGTTAGCCACCATTCAACAGCTAGACCCTATTAATGTTGATATCGCACAGTCTAGCGCGCAATTATTACGCCTAAAAAGTAAGCTTAAAGCCGGTAAATTGCTTAAAAGTGACAATGCCGCCGTTACGCTTATTTTAGAAGATGGTTCTACTTACGATCAGCAGGGCACTATGCAATTTGCTGAAGTCAGCGTTGATGAAACCACGGGTTCAGTGACATTGCGTGCAGAGTTCCCAAATCCTGACGGTGTGCTATTACCTGGCATGTATGTGCGTGCTCGCCTAGATACAGGTAAAGATCCACAAGCGATATTAGTGCCGCAACGCGCTATAACTCGTAATACAAAAGGACAGGCCATGGCGATGGTGGTCAATCAAGATAACAACGTTGAAGTGCGGATTGTTACCACAGCTGAAGTAATTAATAACAACTGGCGTATCGTAGATGGACTAACACCTGGTGATAAGTTAATTGTTGAAGGGTTACAAAAAATTCGTCCTGGCGCTAAAGTTGCTCCACAAGTATTAACTGAAGACACTCCACAAAAATAGGACAAGACTATGGCTCGCTTTTTTATCGATCGCCCTATTTTTGCATGGGTGATCTCAATACTTATCATGTTAGCTGGAATATTGGCCATTAAAGGCCTCCCAGTAGCGCAATACCCAAGTATCGCACCACCAACCGTAGTCATTACTGCGTTTTACCCTGGTGCATCGGCCAAAACCATGGAAGACACAGTGACTCAGGTGATTGAGCAACGAATGACGGGTATTGACCATCTGCGTTATATTTCATCAAGCAGCGACAGTTTTGGTAACGCCACTGTGACGTTAACTTTTAACGCCGAAGCTGATCCCGATATTGCCCAAGTGCAAGTGCAAAACAAACTGCAAGCGGCAATGACCTTATTGCCTCAAGAAGTGCAGTCGCAGGGTGTTGACGTTAACAAATCCAGTGCGGGATTTTTAATGGTTGCTGCATTTGTATCTGAAGATGGATCGCTAGCGAAAAACGATATTTCAGATTATGTTGCCGCAAACATTCAAGACCCAATGAGCCGTGTGCCGGGCGTGGGTGAAATACAATTATTTGGTGCGCAATATGCCATGCGTATATGGCTTGAACCATTAAAATTAACCCAATACAACTTAACCAGTATCGACATAATGGCAGCGATTCGTGAGCAAAACGCTCAAGTTTCAGCTGGTCAGCTTGGCGGCGCTCCTGCAATGGCAGGTCAAGAGCTTAACGCTACGGTTACCGCTCAAAGCCGCTTACAGACGCCTGAGCAGTTCAAACGTATTATCCTAAAGTCAGATTCTTCAGGTGCTAACGTGTATCTTGAAGATGTTGCCCGTATTGAACTTGGCGCTGAAAGCTATGCTGTTGAATCATTTTACAATGGTAAGCCTGCTGCGGGCTTAGCATTTAAACTGGCAACCGGAGCTAACGCACTGGATACCGCCAACAACATTCGTGAGCGTTTGGGCGAATTAAAAACCTATTTCCCTAATGGTTTAGAAATTTATTATCCCTACGACACTACACCTTTCGTTGAAAAATCGATTGAAGGCGTAGTCCACACCTTAATTGAAGCTATCGTATTAGTGTTCTTGATCATGTATCTGTTTTTACAGAACTTCAGAGCAACACTGATCCCAACAATTGCGGTACCTGTGGTATTACTTGGTACCTTTGCGATTTTATCAGCGACAGGCTTTTCGATTAATTCGCTAACCATGTTTGCTATGGTACTGGCAATTGGTCTGTTGGTAGATGATGCTATCGTTGTGGTAGAAAACGTTGAACGTGTGATGTCTGAAGAAGGCTTAAGTCCACTTGAAGCAACGCGAAAGTCGATGGATCAAATCACTGGCGCACTAGTGGGTATTGGTTTAACGCTTTCTGCGGTCTTCGTGCCAATGGCCTTTATGTCGGGTTCAACGGGGGTAATTTACCGTCAGTTCTCTATTACGATTGTGTCAGCAATGGCATTGTCAGTATTAGTCGCTTTGATTTTAACACCCGCACTTTGTGCCACTATGTTAAAGCCATTGCCAAAAGGCCATACACACATTAACACCGGCTTTTTTGGTTGGTTTAACCGTATGTTTGACAGCATGACATCACGTTATGAAGCCAACGTAGCAAAAATTTTAAAGCGTAGTTTCCGTATGATGGGCATTTATCTTGTGCTAGTTATTGCAACGGCTTGGATTTTCATGCGCATGCCGACGGCATTCTTACCTGATGAAGATCAAGGTATTTTGTTTACCCAAGCTATTTTGCCAACTAACTCAACCCAAGAAAGCACAGTTAAAGTGCTAGAAAATATCAGTGATTACTACCTCACCCAAGAAGCCGACACAGTTAAATCTGTTTTCAGTGTCGCGGGATTCAGTTTTGCTGGTATGGGCCAAAACATGGGTATGTCATTTGTTGGCTTAAAAGATTGGGCAGAACGTGAAGCTCCAGGGCAAGATGTTAAATCGATTTCTGGACGCGCGATGGGTTACTTTATGCAAATTAAGGAAGCCATGGTATTTGCGTTCGTGCCGCCAGCGGTAATTGAGCTGGGCACAGCCAATGGTTTTGATTTGTACCTTCAAGACCGAGGAGGTCAAGGGCATGATGCGTTAATTGCAGCACGTAATCAGTTACTGGGCATGGCGGCTCAAAACCCTAACTTAGTTGGTGTCCGCCCTAACGGCCAAGAAGATGCGCCAATGTACGAAATTCACATAGATCATGCAAAAGTTCGCGCATTAGGCATAGATATCAATAATGCCAACAGCGTATTAGCGACTGCATGGGGTGGCTCGTATGCCAATGACTTTATTGATCGAGGCCGTGTTAAAAAGGTTTACGTGCAGGGTGATGCAAAATACCGCATGCAACCTAGTGATTTGGACACTTGGTATGTACGTAATGCTAACGGTGAAATGGTGCCTTTCTCTGCTTTTGCAACAGGTTCATGGAACTATGGTTCGCCACAGTTACAGCGCTTTAACGGGTTACCTGCGGTAAACATTCAAGGCGCTACACTTCCAGGCTACAGTACCGGTGATGCAATGGCGGCTATTGAAAAAATGGTTGAGCAATTACCGCCTGGATTTGGGGTTGAATGGAACGGTTTATCATATGAGGAACGTCTATCTGGCAACCAAGCACCAGCATTATATGCCTTATCAATTCTGGTAGTATTTTTAGTTCTTGCCGCGCTTTATGAAAGCTGGTCAGTACCCTTTGCGGTAGTATTAGTTGTGCCACTTGGGGTAATTGGGGCCTTGCTTGCTATGAATGGTCGAGGTTTACCTAATGACGTATTCTTCCAGGTTGGCTTATTAACCACTGTGGGGCTAGCAACTAAAAATGCCATCTTAATCGTAGAATTCGCCAAAGACTTCTATGATAAAGGTGCTGGATTAATCGAAGCCACGCTACATGCTGTGCGAGTGCGTTTACGCCCTATCTTAATGACTTCATTAGCATTTGGCTTTGGTGTTGTACCATTAGCGATCAGTACCGGTGTCGGCTCAGGCAGTAAAAATGCCATTGGTACCGGTGTACTTGGCGGTATGATGAGCTCAACCTTCTTAGGTATCTTCCTCATTCCATTATTCTTCGTGGTGGTAGAAAGTATCTTTAGCCGCAAGAAGAATAAAGCTGACGTGGAACAAACCGCTGATACACTAGCTGAAACAACACATAAGTCTGATGTCTAAGCGCTAATAAGTTGTGTAAAAATCAGCCCAGCTTATGCTGGGCTTTTTTTATCGACGATGTTATTATCGCCGCCCCTTGTTGGCATCCACTATCATTTAGCTGGTGATGGTGATTAATCAGCAAGATATAATCATAAAAAATCTCTGTACAGACTTTGAGTATCAATATACTTAAAGCTAATAAAATTGCGGGTTCCCTCACCCCGCCTACCACAAATAAAAAGGCCACAAGATGTTAAAACTTACTCAGACGCAAACGCGTCGTGCGCTGCTATTTTTAGTCAGCTTTCATATACTGATTATTTGTGCCAGTAATTATCTGGTTCAATTACCCTTTCAAGTATTTGGTTATCACACTACCTGGGGAGCATTTAGCTTTCCATTTGTGTATTTAGCCACAGATCTCACTGTACGTATTTTTGGTCAACAAGCTGCTAGGCAGATTATCTTTAAAGCTATGCTACCCGCTTTAGTTGTGTCGTATTTAATTGGTGTATTGTTCCATCAAGGACAATTTCAACAGTTAAATGCCTTATTAGACATCAATACTTTTGTGTTTCGCATCGCTTTTGCCAGCTTCATTGCCTACCTTATCGGACAGTTAATGGACATTACCGTATTTGCTCAATTAAGAAAGGCGCGTGCGTGGTGGATTGCACCTGCGGCATCGACCTTAATCGGTAATTTTGTCGATACATTGGTCTTTTTCAGCGTGGCTTTTTACGCTTCAACAGATGTCTTTATGGCAGCACACTGGCCAGAAATCGCCACCATAGACTATGGTTTCAAATTGATTGTGAGCTTGGGATTATTTTTACCTGCTTACGGGGTGTTATTAAGAGTGCTCCAAGATAAGTTGCTTAGCACTCATCAACACTCGGTTAGAATTTTATAACATGATTTGTCATTCATTGGGATATTTTGAAACTAACCTGTCCCTTTTGATTGAAATGAGTGAATTTAATTAACCGAACAAACATCGCGTGGTAGCTGCAGCTATCACGCTTTGTTATGTCCAAAAATTGAAATCCAGCCCACACCTGTATTTGTCTTACCTCCCATGATTAGTTAAGCAATTGAAGATTCAGCAGAGTTTCCGTTCATCTATAGGCTTAAACTAATCATAAACTCAACTGAACAGACCTGTTATAATATCGGCCTTTATATACCTAAAACACCGCTTGTGGAGCGCTTAGATGTACACTTTAGCAATTCGTGAATTTACCGATGCAACCGACACGGTTTGCCAACTCATTGCCAAATTGACCCAACAAATCCCTGAATTAGACAGTCCACAAACTCAAGCGGATATCCAACAGCGATTAAGCTTAGCTCCCTGCTTAATCTTAATTGCTTACGTTGAAGGCGAAGCCGCTGGATTCAAATTAGGCTATGCCAAACACGACACTGAGTTTTATAGCTGGTTAGGTGGTGTATTACCGGATTTTCGACAGTTAGGGTTAGCTAAATCGATGTTGAAATATCAGGAGAAATGGGTTGCCCATAAAGGGTATGTCACTTTATCTGTCAAAACTCGTAACCATTTTAATGCCATGTTGAATATGTTGGTCAGTCGTCAGTATCAGATTACTGCGGTTGAAGCGGATCAAAGTAACATTAGTCAGCATAAACTGCATTTACAAAAACAGCTTAATCTTTCTGCAACCCAATAACCTAGCAGACTTTATGCAGTAAGAATGTAAAGCTGAAATAAGATTGCGAATAAAACTTGCAAACGATAATGAGAATGATTACTATTTATGTGCGTTCCAAAGCTCAGTTTCAATTTTAAAGCTTCATCACCTTTATTTTTACGCTGAGTTCGCAAGCACGACATTGCTCACACACTCTTTGTGGCCGGATTAATCATCCGGCTTTTTTTTGCCTAAAAATGACCGAAATTAACTAAAATGTAAGCCATCGTAAGGGTTGTTGGTATGCTCATCTTTGGCTTTATAGTACAGACCAATAGTGAAAACTGTACCCTTGCCTTCGGTTGATTTCACTTCTATCGTGCCGCCTAAGCGCTTAATAATCCCGTAACTTAATGATAGCCCTAAACCGGTACCATCTTTGCGGGTGGTATAGAAAGGATCGAAAATACGGCTCAGTTGCTCAGCACTGATCCCGACACCTTCATCTTCCACTTCTATTTTTACCCCTATAGGTTCATCGTTTTGCAGCCAATCTTGGGTTCGGATCCAGATACGATCCCGATCAGGCTCTTTTTTGGCTTCTATCGCATGGGCGGCATTTATCACAAGGTTAATCAATACTTGCTGCAGTTGGGGGCGATTCACCTCAACAGGACAGCTTGCATTGAGTTCTTTGACTAACACGACTTGTTGCTTTTGAATTGAGTGACGCACCAGCACTAACACCTCTTCGACTATCGGTGTCACTTGATGCATTTCTATCGGGGCATTAAATTCACCTGGGCGACTGTACTGCAATAAACTGCGAATAATAGTGCTGATCCGCCCGACTTGCTGAATGACCAGTTCAATTTCCTCCGCAACCAGCTCTGCTTGATCACCCAGCTCGAACTTCAATAACTCCATGTTACCCAAAATAACTGCTGTAGGATTATTAATCTCATGTGCAATACCTGCGGTCAACTCACCTAAAGCGGTAAGTTTTTCATTGGTCACTAGCTGCTGACGGGTCTCATTCAATAACGCCACATTACGCTGTAACTCTTCAGTTTTATCTTGCAGACTTTTGGTTCTTTGTTCGACTTTGACTTCAAGTTGCTCTGCAGCAGCTTGAATTTGCAGATTACGGCGTTGCAATAAATCCAACATACTATCAAATTGTTCTGCCAAGTTTGCCAGCTCATTATCACGGTCTAAACCTAACTCACCAATTCGTACATTACGTCCAGACTGCACGGCTTTAACAACGTGATGAATGCGCTCAATCGGTTTTAATAAACTGTAGGCGCCGCGATAAACCAATAACCCCGAAATAAACAGCACCAACATTAAAATACTGCCAAGCTCGATAATATTTAATAGGTAGTTATTGATAAAGGGGCCTTCAGAAAATCCGGTATAAACCATCCCAATGCGCTTGCCGTAGATATCAAGTAAAGGGGCATAGGCTGAAATATACCAATCGTTAAATACAAATGCCCTGTCTATCCAAGGTTGACCTTCTAATAGCACTTTCTGCCTTACCTCTTCTGACACTAATGTGCCTAGGGCTCGATTTTGATCTGAGTATTGTGAAGAAGAAGCATTCATAGGGACATTGGTACTGACTCTAACGTTGTCTAAAAACACCGTCACTGTGCCAATAGATAATTCAGGTAGCGTACCTTTGTCATATACCAAATTACGTATGTAATCGACAATTGCAGTATCTCTATTGAGCAGGTTTCCACCGTCAAGATACCAAGTTACCGATGAATCTGGGTTAATGATTGGCAACACACTGCGGCTAACTAAACCACGTTTCTCCTGCGCTTTTGTCGGTTCAAGCGCCCTTTGAGTTGTTTTTAAATCTATGATGGCATATTGGGCTAATTGCGAGTCGATTTCTTTTAAGCGTTTAGGCGACAACACCATCATTCCTGAAGAGGGTGACTTAGTTTTTTTTCGTAACAAAGCACTTAAATCAGTATCATTATTAACTTGATCAGCGCTGACCACACGTAAAAAATCTAAACTAAGTTGTTGTTTAGTTTGATTAAGAACCTGTGAAATGGTTTTTCGTGCCTGTTGATTATTTTTATCTTGAAGTAGCTGTTTAAAAGCGGTTTGAAATGCCCATGAATTTGCCACATGCACCAATTGCTGCTCTTGACGATTTTGCACTTGCTCTAAGGTATTTTCAGCAACGGTTAAATCAGCCTTAACCTTCATAAATAATTGCTGGCTGGTGTAACTAATATTCCAATAGATGGTAATAAAAACCAAGCTAACAAGCGTTAATAGAATCGGTAATAAGGTTAAAATCAATAGCCGATAGCGCACTTTTGCCTGCATTTGCTGCCAGCTGATGTTAAAAATTCGCTTAAAAAAAGACACGATTATACTTCCTCTTGCTCATCAGAAGTCTGTCCAAGCCAATCTTTATATTTTCTATCGAGCGTTTTACGTGACACACCTAAATCCCGTGCTGCCGCGGATTTGTTACCATCATGAGCATCGACAACCTTGGTAACATGTTCTTTCTCAACCGCTTTTAAGGGCCAATCAAGGGGATAACCATAGTTTTCAATGGTTTCTATCACAGCTGTTTTTTTCCAATATTCAGCTGGCGGCTTACCCAGCAAAATGCAGCGCTCAATCATGTTTTTCAATTCACGAATATTACCCGGCCACTCGTGTTGTTTTAGCACTTGTAGATCTTCATGGCTCCACAACACAGGTTTAATGCCTAAATCCTTGGAGATTTGCACGGTAAAATGATGGGTTAATTCAACAACATCTTCAGGTCTTGCTCGTAAAGGTGGGATTAGAATATTCAATACATTTAAACGATAATACAGATCACGACGGAAGAGCCCTTTTTCGACTTCATCCACCAGCAAACGATTCGTCGCAGCCACCACTCGCACATCAATATTGACTTCTTTTTCACTGCCAACAGGTCGAATAGCTCGCTGCTCCAACACCCTAAGTAAGGCCGTTTGCATGTTCATTGGCATTTCACCTATCTCATCTAAAAAGATGGTGCCACCAGATGCAAAATTAAATAACCCTTCCCGTGAAGTTTTAGCGCCAGTAAATGAGCCGGCAATGTGACCAAACAATTCACTGGCTAGCAGTTCTGGCGCAATAGCACCACAGTTAACCGGAACAAACGGACCCGTTCGACCACTCAACTGATGTAATTGCCTTGCGACAAGCTCTTTACCCGTGCCAGATTCACCCTCAATCAATACCACAGCATTGGTAGGTGCGACACGTTCAATAACTTGTTTAACTTCATGAATAGCATCACTGCTGCCGATAATTGTTGACGATTGACCGTGTGATAACTCGCGTCTAAGCATAAAATTTTCACGTTTTAGTAGACGTTTTTCAATACACCGGTCAACCGCTGTCATCATCTGCTCAAGATGAAACGGCTTCATAATAAAATCGGATGCGCCAGCGCGTAAGGCCTTAATCGCAACATCCATATCTGCGTAACCCGTCATGAAAATAATATCGGATTGTCGGTCAGTATCATCTAACGCTTCATGCCACTCAATACCCGAGCGGTCGGGTAATCGTATGTCGACAATTAACACATCAAAATGCCCTTGGCTTCTAAGCTGCTCTGCTTCAGCAATCGTTGATGCGGTTTCAACAAAGGCGAATTTTTTTAACATCGCTTTGGTTAAAAAACTACGCATACCGGGTTCATCATCAACAATCAGCACAGACATACTGGTATTAACACTGGCAGACATACTCATTAGCGCTCCGGTTGGACATTTTGACTCAATTTGAACTCTCTTTGGCACCTAATGATACTCGTTAGGTCAGTATGAACCACTGAAAAGTGACCTTGGGACAATTTGTCTTAGGTGTTTTTAACCACCGTGGGATCTGCTTCACAAATTAAGGATTTGTCGTGAACTGAATTTGCACTTAATGCGGTTGGCATTTAACTTGCTTAACTGTGTGGGGTATCTGAACGTTATTCACCTCAGCCTGATGCTCTTTACATTAAATATTGCCACACACATTCTATAAAAGGATTGACTGATGTTTAAACAAATCGCCTGTATCACTGCGTCATTTAGTATATTAAGCAGCTTGGCTTTTAGTCCGTTTTTACAAGCGCATGAGCATGACGCTCATAGTGTGATTAAATTAGCCACCACCACCAGTACTGAAAACTCAGGTTTATTAAGTGCGTTATTACCGACTTTTGAAAAAGAGTCTGGTTATTCGGTGCAAGTTATCGCAACAGGCACAGGGCAAGCGATTAAGCTTGCTAGCCAAGGCGATGTTGATATCGTTATGACCCATGCTCCGGCTGCTGAAGCTAAGTTTGTAGCTGATGGCTATGGCGTGCAGCCACGTGGCTTAATGGAAAATGATTTTGTGCTACTTGGTCCGAAGAGTGATCCAGCCGGCGCCCATGACGCAAAAAGTGTGCTTGAAGCATTTGCACGTATTGCTGCAAAACCAAGTACCTTTATCTCTCGCGGTGATAACTCTGGCACTCACATGAAAGAGTTAGAGATATGGCAACAAGCTAACGTAAAAACTGATTTTGCAGGCTATACTTCAGTTGGCCAAGGCATGGGTAAAACTTTATTAATGGCTGACGAGTTACAAGCATACACCTTAACCGACCGTGGTACTTTTGTGGCATTTAAAGCGAAACTGGATTTAAGCATTCGTTTTGAAGGCGGCAAAGAATTAGCCAATCCTTATCAAGTGATGCTAATCAATCCCACAAAATACCCAGAACTAAATCATCAGGGTGCTCAAGCATTAAGCGACTGGTTAATCAGTCCCAAAGCACAAAAAATGATTAACCAATTCACAGTGCAAGGAGAGCAATTGTTTAAGGCAACTTATCAAAAATGAGTGAAGGCTGGTTAGCCCTATTGCAGCAAGCTTTTCGCTTGCTGCTATCCTTTGACCCCGATGTATGGTCAATCATTAATGTGTCTTTCTCCGTCTCGTTTGCGGCACTTTTTATCACCTTAATTCCTTCAATTATGTTGGGTTTTTTTCTGGCATTTACCCATTTCCCTGGCCGCTGGATCATCACCAATTTAATTCAAACCTTACAATCCATCCCTACTGTGGTGATTGGTTTACTGGTGTATTTATTGCTCACCCGTAATGGTGCTATGGGTGATTTAAAGTGGCTATTTAGCCAAAATGGCATGATATTCGGGCAAATGTTAATTTGCGCGCCAGTGTTAGTAGCCTTATCACAAGCGGCATTTGCCAGTGTTGATCGCCGTGCATGGGAAACATCGCGTACCTTAGGCGCCAACTGGTTAATGGCTATTTGGACCGTCTGTCGCGAATTACGGGTCGCCTTATTACTGGCCATTGTTGCCGCATTCAGCCGTATTTTAACCGAGGTCGGTTGCTCTATGATGGTTGGCGGGAATATCATGAATGTGACCCGCAATATTCCTACCGCGATTGCATTAGAAACCAGCAAGGGTGATTTTGCTCAGGCGATTGCACTGGGGTTGGTATTGTTGATTTTAGCATTAGTGCTTAATTTCGCACTGGGCTCATTACGGGGTAAAGCCCTGCCAAGGAGCCACTAATGAGCCAATCGGCACTAATACCAACTCAGATAAAAGCAGCGATAGAAGCCACTGATTTAGTGATGCAATTTGACGCACGTAGGCTATTCAGTGCTAAAAAACTGCGTTTTGAAGAAGGCGATGTAATCTATTTACAGGGTGATAATGGCTCTGGTAAATCTACCCTAATGAAAATATTGGCCGGATTAATCAAACCCTCGCAAGGTCATGTGATCTGCCAAGGTTTTAGCCAGCCTGCATGGTGGCAGTCTGCTTCGTTATTAGGTAAAGCAGTCTATTTACATCAACATCCTTATCTTTTTGATGGCACGGTAAAATACAATCTAACCTATGGATTGTCGGCAAGAAAAATCCGCACCAAGGCGCTAAAGCAACGTCTTGAGCAGGCCATCAACATGGCACAATTATCAGATTTACTTCAACACTCAGCCACTGACTTATCCGGCGGTGAACGCCAACGCCTTGCCATTGCAAGGGCATGGATTTGTCAGCCAAAGCTGCTGATGTTGGATGAGCCCATTTCTAACATGGACAAGCATTCACAACGACTGGTGCTTGCAATGATTAATCAACTTAAAATTGAAGGTACAGGTTTATTGATCAGCAGCCATCAAACCTGTGGTTTAACCGCTTTATGCCTGCAGCATTGGCATATCAAAGATCAGGTCATTCATCCCAGTCAACATGTCCCTAATTTAGATACCCAACAAGATAACTCAGTAATGGAATCTCGCTATGTCATCGCCAAATGAACACTCACCAACAATTGAAGCCGTTATTCTTGCAGGCGGTATGGCCAGACGTATGGGTGGTGAAGATAAAGGTTTAGTCGAGCTAAATAACCAACCTATGATCAGTCATACAATTAACCGCTTAGCACCTCAAGTGCAGCGCATCATGATTAACGCTAATCGTAATCAACAGCGTTATAGCGAGTTTGGTTATCAAGTAATGAGTGATATTGATTCCGGTTACTTAGGCCCACTAGCGGGCATGATCACCGCCATGGGACACACTCAAGCAGAGCTCTTGCTGGTAGTACCCTGCGACTGTCCACTGCTGCCCCATGATCTAGCCAGCAGAATGCTTGCCACTATGCAGCAAACAGGTGCTGAACTGGTGGTGGCTAGCGACGGTAAACGCGAGCAACCTGTGGTGTTATTACTTAAACCGAGTTTACGTGACTCAATGAAAGCATTTTTAGATGCAGGCGAGCGCAAAATCGATTTTTGGTATGCTAAACATCACTATGAAGTGACCAGTTTTGCCGATCAACCCAACGCATTTATTAACGTCAATACACCAGAACAAAAACAACAACTCGCCGATCAAATAGCGCAGTAATTAAAAAATAGAGGTAATTATGTCTTGTGTGTTTAACAATCCACTGTCGATCCCCGTTCTTGGCTTTTGTGCATACAGTGGCACAGGCAAAACCACATTATTAAAGCAACTCATTCCAGAGCTCAATCGTCGCGGCCTTCGCCTAGCGGTGATAAAACATGCTCACCATAATTTTGATGTCGATATTCCCGGCAAAGATAGCTATGAAATGCGTAAAGCAGGTGCCAAACAAATGTTGGTAGCCTCGCATGTTCGTTGGGCATTAATGACTGAAGATGCGTTAGATTCGGATCCCAGCTTGCCACATTTGCTAAAACAAATTGAAGCCGACAAGGTTGATATTGTATTAGTGGAAGGCTTTAAAAAGTTAGCATTACCTAAAATTGAACTTCATCGCGCCTCACACGGTAAACCTTTTATTCATACCCATGATGACAATATTGTAGCAATAGCCTGCTGTGATGAAACCCAAACACCTGCTGAGCTTACTCGATTAGACCTTAACAATGTCGGTCAAATTGCCGATTTCGTGGTGCAATATCAACAAAGTTGGCAAGCACCTAAGGTGACATTACCCATTGATTTAGCATCAGCAGAAACACCACAGCCTGGCCAACAAGGTTTATCTGTGGCCCAGGGTATCAATCATATTTTAAATCAAGTTTCTGCGATCACAGAAACTGAAATGGTTGACTTAGATCTACTCGATAATCGTGTATTAGCCCGTGATTGTATTTCTCCGGTTAATGTCCCGCAACACACCAACTCAGCGATGGATGGTTACGGTTTTGCATATAGCGATGTTGCCGCAGCTACGCCATTTTATGTAGTTGCAGAAGTATTAGCGGGACACGGTTATGACAAAGTCGTACAACCTGGTGAAGCCGTTCGCATTATGACGGGCGCACCTGTGCCGCAAGGCGTTGATACTATTCAGCCGCGCGAGTTATGCGACACTCAAAATAATCAGGTTACCCTATTAGACACTGCCAGCATTAAACTAGGACAGCATGTACGTCTAGCCGGTGAAGACATTGCCGTAAATGATGTTGCTTTAAGTAAAGGGACCCGTTTAGGCGCTGCAGAGTTAGGCTTATTGGCTTCATTAGGCTGTTACCAAGCCGAAGTGGTTAATGCGCCAACCGTGGCGGTGTTCTCTACCGGTGATGAGGTCAGCCAGCCTGGCGAGACTTTAAAACCTAACTGTATTTATGATTCAAACCGCTACACCATCAAAGCCATGGCTCGTAAATTAGGCTGTAACATTATCGATTTAGGTATTATTGAAGATAATGAGGCTGCCTTAACCGCCGCTTTACTTCAAGCATCTGCGCAAGCCGATATTGTCATTAGCTCAGGCGGAGTGTCTGTTGGCAATGCCGACTACATCAAAGCGGTGTTAGCTAAGATCGGCCAAATAAACTTTTGGCGGATCAATATGCGCCCTGGCAGGCCCCTGGCTGTAGGCAAAATTAATGACAGCCTGTTTTTTGGATTACCTGGAAATCCTGTTGCTGTAATGGTGTCTTTTTTACAGTTTGTGCAACCTGCTTTACGTAAAATGGCAGGCGAGCAATCACCAACAGGCGAGCAACCATGGCAACCACGTTACATCCCCGCCATTGCGGATGAGTTTTTGCGCAGTAAAACCGGTCGCTCTGAGTTTTTACGTGGCATCTATCATATTGCAGCCGATGGACAAGTGCATGTGCGTTCAACGGGAGCGCAAGGCTCTGGCATGTTGAGCTCTATGGTATCGGGAAATTGCCTCATCGTGATTGCTGAAAAGGATGATCATATCGTTCAAGGTCAGCCAGTGTTCATTCAACCCTTTGCCGATGTGCTTTAACACGATTTAAGCGGTGGTGAACATGTTTAAATATTGTCAACACAGCCGAACGTATAGGCAAACGAAGTAGGTAAAATATGAGCCAAATTGTAGATGGGTTTAATCGGCAGGTTGAATACCTGCGATTATCGGTAACCGATCGCTGTGATTTTCGCTGTGTATATTGCATGAGTGAAGACCCCGAGTTTTTACCACGCGAACAAGTGCTCTCTTTAGAAGAGCTTTCATGGGTGGCACAAGCATTTACTGAATTAGGTGTGAAAAAAATCCGCTTAACCGGTGGCGAGCCGTTAATGCGAACCGATTGCGACCAACTGGTGAAATTACTCGGTAAATTACCCGGCTTAGAAGACTTGTCGATGACCACCAACGGATCTCGCTTATCTAAACTAGCAAAACCATTACATGACAATGGCTTATCTCGTTTAAATATCAGTTTAGACACGCTTAACCCAAGGTTATTTACCCAACTGACGCGAAATGGCAAGTTAGACCGAGTGATCGCGGGTATCGATGCCGCTATTGCTGCGGGATTTAACAACATAAAAATCAATGCGGTTATCTTGCGTGGTCAAAATGACCATGAGGTCATTGATTTAGTCAACTTCTGCCGAGAACGGCATTTAGACATCGCCTTTATTGAAGAAATGCCTCTGGGTGTAATGGATGAGCGTAAACGCAGCAGACATTGTTCAAGCGCTGAAGTGCGTCAATTGATTGAGCAACATTATGCTTTAGTGCCCTCCAGCAAACGTACCGGTGGACCGGCAAAATATTTTAAAATGGCTGACAGTCACATTCATATTGGCTTTATTTCGCCACACAGTAATAATTTTTGCCATGAGTGTAATCGTGTCAGGGTGACGGTAGAAGGTCGATTATTGTTATGTTTAGGCAATGAGAACTCTATTGATTTAAAAGCCATAGTAAGAGCGTTTCCCGCTGATATTGAACGCTTAAAAACCGCCATTTTATCGGGTATCAAATTTAAACCTCAGTCGCATCATTTCGATCAGCAAGGCGTGCAAATTCTACGGTTTATGAATGCAACAGGGGGGTAATTCGTATTTTTCGTGATCGATGATAAACTTCACTTATCATCAATCACTAAGTTGAGTCTATGGCTTTATCACGTAAAAAATGGAATACGATTATTATTCTTGCCAGCGCAATGATGATTGCAGTATTAACCTTTATAGATAGTAAAACCACACAACTGCCAGCTGAGGCTATGCCACTATTTGATAGCGAATTACCATTAAAGCAATTGCAAATTAATACCCAATCTTTTGTCAATAACCAAGGCCTATGGCAATGTTCAGATGACGTGCTTAACTGTAAGCAATGGGTTGCTGCCTGGGAAAACATCGCCATATCTGCTTTGAAAACAGAGCCTGATCATACATCTTCGGCAATAAAAATCATCTTATCCATAGAAAACATCGATCAAGCCCAGGTATGGTTATTGTTTGCGGAAGAAGGCTTACTGCAGTCACCTAGCTTTAATTGGTACCAAATCCCCCCGAGCTTACGTACTGATCTATTACCCATAGTTAACGTACAACCTTAGTGTTGCCATTGAAAAACACTCAACATCAATCGTCCAAGATAATTCATCAACCCAACAGTGAAACAATAACCCATGCCTGAATTACCAGAAGTTGAAGTTACCCGCCAAGGCGTTGCCCCTTATCTTGTTGACCAAACCGTTGAACAGTTGATAGTTCGCAATGCTTCACTCCGCTGGCCTGTTCCCGATGTGGCGCAAAACATTGTCGGGCAAACGATCAAATGTGTCCGCCGCAGAGCCAAATATTTACTGATAGACACTGATGCAGGCATCACTATCGTGCATTTAGGGATGTCGGGCAGTTTACGAATTTTGCCGCGTGGCACTCCAGCAGAGAAACATGATCATATTGATTTAGTGCTGCAAAATGGCCGCATTCTTCGTTATAACGACCCACGTCGTTTCGGTGCGTGGTTATGGTATGAACTTCCTGAAGAGGCTCATCCATTACTGTCAAAGTTAGGCCCAGAGCCACTGACCGATGCCTTTAACCCGAATCAATTACAAGCCGCGTTATCTGGGAAAAAAAAGGCCGTAAAGCTATGCTTGATGGATAATCATATTGTGGTCGGTGTGGGCAATATTTATGCTAATGAAGCGCTATTTGCTGCAGGTATCCACCCCCAAGCAGCGGCTGGTAGCATTGATATAGAAAAATTAACTGTGTTGGTAAGTGAAGTGAAAACCATTTTAGCAAACGCGATCACTCAAGGTGGTACTACGCTAAAAGATTTTACTAACGCTGATGGCAAACCCGGTTATTTTGCCCAAAAACTGCATGTATATGGTCGTGGCGGCGAAACCTGTACAACCTGTGGCAACTTGTTATCTGAAATAAAATTAGGTCAACGGACTACGGTTTTTTGTGGCCTATGCCAAACTCGCTAAAGTTAATCTGATGACATTAAACACGATCCTGATGAACCAATAGCACCTTAGTTGTGGTGATTATTAAAAAAGGGAGCCACAGCTCCCTTTTATCAAATAACCTATCGCTAAGCTGTTTGGCCTTTAAAAACGATATTCATAACTACCAAATACCGAACCATCGGTTTTATTGTCTTCCACTTCAAACTTCGAATTAGAAACTGTGCCACCAAAGGTCACCATTCCCGATAACATCGGCATACGATAAGACACTTCAAGCATCAATAAATCTTCTTTAGGGGGTTGCGGCGTCCACTCACCCCCTCTGTTTTGGCCGTCATTATTTAACTGTGCGTAGCGTAAAATAGAGCTCAAGCCGTGGCTGTCTTTAAACTGACCTACTAATCCTAACGCATACACTTTGGCATCGCTGTCATAGGTACTGCCTAACGCTCGCCCATAATAACGTGAACCACTTTGATAAGTGCCGTGCTCGTAAAAACAATTAAATGCGTTTTGATCTGTACCACACGCCACCATAGTATCAGTATATTCAAAAAATAATTTGTATTGCTGGCTGTCAAATGCAAAACGAGTATCTGCGCCAATCATCATAGCGCAGTCAGCGAGATCCCATGGTGCTGGACCACTTGAATCTTCACAGGTACGCTCCAAGTACAAACCAACTGGAACATTAAACCAAGTATCTGAATAACGTGCATCAAAACCCGCCATCTGATTACCAATTTTCGTATCAAGCGATGGATCACAGGTTGCATCGCCGGTAGCACATTCAGTACCGCCACTGATAGCATCAAAGAAGGTTGAAAAACCACACTCTTCGCCTTCACCACAAAACATAGTGGTCCATGACACACCTAATTCTAGCTGTTTAAGAGGTCTGATAGTACCGCGAAAATTCCACAATAATGGCTTAGGCACAGCACGCTCTTTTTCAAGCAAACTTAAACCTGCGGTTAATGTCCAAGGGCCCACCCAAGATAACCACGGCGTTTCGAATGCTGCAGCATTATTACGACTGAGCATCAAAGACGGTGTAGGTCGGGCATTATTTGACTTAATGAGCCCTGAATCAAATCCAGGTCCCCACCACTGGTTCAAGGTACCAGCAGTTACAATCCAGTTTCCCATTACCATGGCAAAATAAGAGTCGTCTAAACGGACTTCTTTATCGTCTAATGGATCGTAATTCGCAGAGGCACTGACCTTATAAGCGAAGCGTTCGCCCATATATTCATGGCTACCGATTAACTCACCTTTTTCACGGTAATCAGAACCAAAATGTTGAAAACGTGCAGAGTCGGTCGCAGCAATCGCTTTTACCTTGGTATTACCACGATTATTCATGGCATTTTGGTAATAAAAATTCACTCGCGCAAAAGCATCAACAAGATCAGCTGACATCAATGACGGTTCAGCTTTGTTTAAATCAGCACCAATCCCAGACCACATTAGTGGATAAGTGTTCACAGGCACAGTGATCACACCTGCATCAGCCAATGCTTGAATATCGGCTCTTAAATAAATATCTGACGTATCAACCCAAGGGGCGGCTTGTACTTGATCACTTTGGGATACGGCTAACATTGATAAAGCCATCGCCAATAAAGAGGGTTTAAATCCATTTAACATAACGTTATTTACCTTGTTGCTGCGCTTTTATTTGCGCAATTTTAGCCGCAAGTGCAGTTGCCACCTGTGGATGAACAAATTGAGAAACATCACCACCATGTAAAGCCACTTCTTTAACCAGCGTAGAAGAGATAAAAGAGTTTTCTTCTGCCGGGGTTAAAAATACACTTTCTAAATTAGGGCTCAGACGACGATTCATATTGGCGAGTTGAAATTCATACTCAAAGTCAGACACAGCTCTTAACCCACGCACTAAAACACTGGCTTTTTGCTCCTTGGCAAAATCCACCAGCAATCCAGTAAAACCCACCACTTCAACATTATCTAGGTGCGCTGTGACTAAATTAACTTGCTGGACTCGTTCTTCTAGGGTGAATCTGGGCTGTTTAGAGGGATTAGATGCGATGCCAATAATCACATGTTTGAACAAACGAGCCGCGCGCTCAATTAAATCAGCGTGTCCATTAGTGACAGGATCAAACGTCCCAGGGTAAATCGCTCTTCTGTGCATAAATCCTCTGCTATTAAGCAATAGATGTGGAAATAAACCGACAATAGCATCTGCCATTTTTAATAAGCGTAACATAGCATATTTTCAATAATGATTAACGTATAACTTGCACGTTAAAGCAGCGTTCAGCCTCTTTGTCGCAGCCTGTTATTTGCACAACATTTAAGCTACTTTTTAACGAATTTTATTCACTTTTGAACATAAAAAAGGCATCGAGCAACAGCCTATTAACCCTAAATGGTGAAAAAATTGCCAAATCATTAAAACAAATTATTCTGCACACAGTACCCAAAAACGAGCCAGTTTAAACATGAAAACAACCTTAATCATAACGACTTATAATTGGACTGCTGCATTAAAAACCGTATTACTTAGCGTATTAACCCAGCAACACTTGCCCGATGAAATTATCATTGCCGATGATGGTTCAACTGAAGAAACCGCCATATTAATTGCCTTATTGCGTCCTCAGTTTTCAATACCAATAATTCATAGCTGGCAAGAAGATATAGGTTTCAGACTCTCCCGTAGTCGAAACAAAGCCATTGCCTTAGCGAGTCATGACTACCTTATTTTAATCGATGGTGACATGGTACTAGATAAACATTTTATCGCCGATCATCTTAAGATTGCTCAACCGGGTTATTTCGTTACCGGGAAAAGGGTCAAACTGGGTTACCCTCTTAGCGAGCAACTTTTACAGACTCACAAAACAACCTCAAAACCACTATCATTTTTTAGCCAAGGTATAACGCGTGGCAGAGAACTCAGCATTCGATGTTTATGGTTGCATAAAAAGCTTAGCATGAAATCGCCTGATTCAATAACAGGTATTCATGGGTGTAACATGGCTTTTTGGCGACAAGATGCTATTGATATTAATGGCTTTAATGCAGAATTTGAAGGCTGGGGACCAGAAGACCAAGAGTTTGCTCAACGCCTTATCAATTTAGGCAGGCGTCGTAAAACAGCGAAGTTTTATGCTGTAGCCTATCATTTAGCCCACCAAGAAAACTGCCGAAAAAATCTCGGTCGAAATGAAAAGCGACTCAAACATATTCAGATGAGTAAAAGCATTGCCTGCACCTTAGGTCTGAATGAGTTTGTGCAAAAATAAGCTGACTTGAAATGAGTTAGGGAATCAGTTTTAAGTACTGAGTGGCGCTATATTCAATATCAATCTTTCTGAATATGTCTGTGTCACCAATAGGAGGATAAGCCACTAATGCTTGTTCCATTTTATCCGCTAAAGTAGCAGGCTCACGCCTAGGCACTAAAAACTGCGCAAAGGCCTGGGTGAGTATTTCATTGGGGCCGAACGGACAATCGGTACTGACAACTGGTGTATTACAGATCAAGCTTTCCATAATGACATTGCCAAAGCCTTCATAATCAGAGCTTAATACTAATAAACGCGCATTTTTAATCCACGGAAATGGATTATCCTGAAATCCTGGACAAATTACCCTGTCTGCAACGCCGTATTTTTTGGCTAACGCCAAAGCTTTACGAGGCTTATTACATAACAAGACTAAGGGTAATTGAGTCTGCATCTTAGCAAATGCACTTAAAAGCACATCGTGGCGCTTTTGCTTGGCCACCCGGCCCACATGAATAATGTAATCTCCGTCTGGGATCTCAATATTCGGTAATTCAGCACTGTGACGAATAGCATCAATATCGAACGGGTTATATATGGTTTGAATCGATGCTGGTTGAATACGCTTTCGCTGGATAATGTCGTTTTCAATGCCTTTTGACACTGTAATTAACTGCTGGTGATTTAATGCTTTTTTTGCGCGCCACATTGCCAAATATGCCAAAGGTCCGAGTTTTAACTCACGCTTGAGCTCTTCTTCAATGGCATTGTGAATAACGCAATACAGTGGCTGTACTTGAGCTTTGGTCAATAATAAATTTGTTCTATCTAGGTTGGAGAAAAAAACATCAAACGCTCCTAACAGGCTCGATAAACTGGCTATCCATTGTTTAACCTTTTTCACCGCTAGATGTTGTGTCAACAGCCCATCAATATGACGTTGGCCTTTATCAAAACAAAAGTGCACCGGAATATCAGCAGGCAAAGCGTAATCACAATGCGGGCTTAACACTAAAATATGCGGCTCATGTCCTAGGCGTTTAAATTCGCGGGCAAGCGTGAGAACAATTTTTTCAGCGCCACCACCCGCCAAACTATCAATGGCCAGTGCAATTCTTTTAGACATTGTTAACTGTCTCGCCTAATAAACGAGTGATCTCAGCCATGCAAATATCCAACCCCTCAGCATCACCCTGTTGCTGCATTTCATCAATCAGTTTTTGTCTAGTTCCGACGTCGACTAATAAGCTTGCCGTGAGGCTCATATCTTTTACATTGATATCGCAGCCCAACACTAATTGATGCTGGACACACTGTTTGATTCGGCTGGGTTGATCCTTTGATACTGCAACCGCAAGCGTGGGGATATTTAAGGCAATCGCCTGTAATAGCGTATCACCACCACTGAGCACCGCCGCCTGAGCTTGACTCAGTAAACTGATAAAGTCGATGCTCGATAATGCCGGGATCGCAATCACGCCTTCCATTTCAGGTAACGCTTTAGGATAGTTAGGCCCAAAAACCATTAAACTGGGTATACCGGTTAGCTTGAAAACATTGGCTGCGGTGTGAGCAAAAATATCAGCAGCATAATCGCCTCCCACTTTATGGCCTCCTGATCCCGAGCTATACACTAAATACTGCCCAGGCTTAATGCCATAGTGTGTTTGTAATTGCTGCAAACGTTGTTGATCAGGCTTAGCAAAAATAGAACCGGTAAAAATAGGTAAAGGTCGCTTGATAAGGTTGAGTTTAAATTTATCAAATGCGGTAATGTCACCGATAACAAATTCAGGCTGTACCACCCAGTGACTATGGGTCACTAAAGCTCGCTCAATTTTCATTCCGCGAGCACGCTTGCGTCTATGCTGACTGACAAAAACCACTTTAGCACCACAGTTATACGCATGTTTTAATTGTGCTTTTCTCCCCGCAGCATCAAAAATAACTAAATCTGGTTTAAGACGCGTGACAAGTTGATTAACTTCTTTGATACGCTTTGTCGGTGTGTCATTGACTAAGTGAGCGGGATAAGGGCAAGCATTGGCATACGGTGCAAAACTGTTTAGCACAAACTCAATATGGGCATCTGGCCAGCGCGCAACAATTGCATCAGCCACAATTTTTGAGCGCATATATTCCCCAATTCCTTCTTCTGAAGAAACTGGCACAAACAAAATTACAGGCGCTTTTGGCATTAAACATTTCCCATTGCTACATAAAGTAGGCAATTACAATTTTCCATAATTAACACAACTCGATACTCATCCATAAAGCGAGTATTAATGCACTAAGATAAACAAACGAAGAGGCTATTTATACCATTTATATGCTGAAGATGAAATGCGATCGAACGCTTGAATAACGCTATCTAGCGCTATCATTTCCATTAAATTTTCCCCTTTTGCCCTTTTTCCCCAAGGAATATCACCCTGAACTTGCGGAGCTATCGCTTGCGGGTAAACACTGACGGTGTTTTCACGATAAAAATAGGGGCCGGTTCTGCCAGGGTTAGAGTGAGCATACAAGCCAATCACGGCAGTGCCCTGGGTAACTGCCATATGCAAGGGGCCAGTATCAGGAGCCACGACAATTTTTGCGCGCTTTAATACCGCAAGTAGCTGGGTTAAGGTGGTTTTACCTATAATATTATCAATATTACATTGTGCATGTTCAATAATACTTGCCGCTAAATTGCGCTCTAACTCACTAGGTCCACCACACAAGATCACACGGTATCCCTTAAGTACGGCGTGCTCAGCCATTGCAGCATACCGTTCAGGTAACCAATTACGCTCAGCTTTACTGGCTGCAGGACAGATAACTAAAACGTTTTCGTTATCGGCGATCATTGCTTGAGCATAATCCTGGTCAGCTTGTGGTACCGGAATATGCCAACGAGGGGTAATATCCTTCACGCCAATACGTTTGGCAAAACCCATAAAACCATCTAAAACATGGGGTTTTTCCTGCGCAGAAATGGCATGGTTTGTTACTAACCACTGGCCTTCTTTGGCGCGTTTTTTATCAAAACCAATGCGCACTTTAGCCTTAATCATTAATGAGGCGATTGTTGCCCTTAATGCTACCTGCATATGCAGTAACACATCAAAATTTTGCCCAGCCAATGCTTTGCGCAAAGCGGTATAACTTCGCCAGCCTTTTGATTTATCGAAAATAACAAAAGTAATCCCTGGCAGATGTTTTAGTAACTGGTATTCAACTTTACCTATCACCCAGGTAATGGGTAACTGAGGATATTCACGCTGAATAGCCTGAACCATAGCCACGGCATGGCACACGTCCCCAATGGCAGACAACCTTAAAAGGCATAAGGATTTCATGTTCTTAGGGTCAAACGTCATCGGTATCCAACATTAGGTTAAGCAAGCTACGTTGCCAGTGAATGCAAGTCTGCGATCTTAAGGTATAATGTGTTTTTGATCTAGCAGGGTTATCAAGTATTCATGCAGGTAAAATTTATCTCCAATGGCGTCATCGCTTGGTGCCCACCATCGGCCAAACAATTAACTGCCGATAGCTTCACGGTTGAATATTGGCAAAGCCAAAATGCCGTTGTAGGTCAATCAAAGGGACGTTATACCACTTGGTTTGTGCAAACTAGCGCTGAGCACCGACATCAACAATGGGTTTTACGCCATTATTGGCGTGGTGGGTTGATGGAGAAGTTTAGCCGCGATGCCTATCTTTATACAGGATTAAGCCGGACTCGCGCTTATGCTGAATTGGCTTTATTAGCCCAGCTTTACCAAGAAGGCTTTGCGGTACCTAATCCTATCGCGGCCAAAATTGAACGCTTTGGTTTATGGTATCGAGCCGATATCATTATTGAGCGGGTTAGTGGTGCCAAAGATCTGGTGGCACATTTAGCGCACCACACTATGGATAACACGCTTTGGTATAAGTTAGGCGAGACCATTGCTAAATTTCATCTCAGAGGTGTGTACCATGCCGATCTTAACGCAAAAAACATTCTGATCACTGATGAGCAATTTTATTTGATTGATTTTGACCGCGGTGAAATAAAATCACCGCACGCCAAGTGGCAACAGGCTAACTTGCAAAGGTTGCTGCGCTCATTTAATAAAGAACAAACAAAGCTTGCAGCTTTACAATTCAATAGTCAAAACTGGCAGCAATTACTCAATGGGTATCAAACACTTAACCCCATTAACCTGTAATAGGGTTACTCTTTTAAACGCTGCGCAATAAGTTGGTACTGCTTTTCTAAGGCACCGCGGTTCTGCTCGACGACATTGGTTGCAGCTTTAACCGCCAGTCGGTAGGCTGCGCTATCATCAAAATAATGCAATAAGGTAGTCGCTAATGCATCTGCATTAGCAACCACTTTTAGCCCTCCCGCATGTTCAAGCAATGCGGTAATTTCAGCAAAATCCCAGTGACTAGGCCCTACAGTCACAGTTAGCCCCATCGCCGCGGGTTCTAAAGGGTTATGACCACCATTATCAATTAAGGTGCCTCCAACAAAAGCTTGATCTGCTGCGCCATACAGCATAACTAGCTCTCCCATAGTATCGCCGAGTAAAACCTGAGTGTGTTGATTCACTTCGTCATTCATGCTGCGACGCGCTAGCTGTAATCCCGATTGAGTAACAGTAATCGCCGCCAAGTTAAACTGCTCAGGATGGCGCGGAGCCATAATCAATAATGCATTAGGATATATTGCTAAAATTTGCTTATGCACATTCAGCATGGCATCAAACTCGCCCGGATGAACACTGCCTGCAACCCAAACAGGCGCATCTGCGCGCTGCCATTGTTGCCTGAGTGATAGCGCTTGCTGCTGTTTTAGCGGATCAACGCTCAAATCAAACTTTACACTACCACAAACCTGTATTTTTTCTGGTGCAATACCTAATGCTGCAAAACGGTCAGCCTCTGTTTGCGTTTGCACAGCAAGGACAGTTAATCGTTTAAGCATCGGCTGAGTTAACCATGCTTTATCTTGATATTTTTGCGCTGATTTTGCCGAAAGGCGTGCATTGGCTAGCACCAATTGCACCCGTTGTTTATCGGCAAAATACAATAAGTTTGGCCACAATTCGGTTTCCATGATGATAAGCATTTTGGGCTGGGTTTGACGTAAAAAACGTTTCACGGCGTAAGAAAAATCTAAAGGCAAATAGCAATGCTGCACGCTATCACCAAAAGCTTTAATCACCTCATTAGAACCTGTTGGGCTTGTGGTGGTAATGGTAAATCGATAATCCGGGTAAGTGGCCATCAACTTTTTAATTAAAGGCACTGCGGCTAGGGTTTCGCCCATGGAGACACAATGAAAGATAACATCGGTTTGACTCCATTTGCACAATCCAAAGCGTTCATTCCAACGACTGCGATAATCTTGGCTCTTGTAGGCACGCACACCAAAATAAATCACAACCAATGGAAATAGGAGATATAAAAAAATGGAATACAGAATTCGGGACATTAATTGACTACTTTTGAGATTTTTACTTGTCAGATAAACACAATGTTAACATAATCATAATTCATAGGGATATGGACGCTCGATTATCATGTCGCTGAACGCGTAAATGACTTTTGTTGAATTTGGAAACCGCATGAAAACCCGCGATAAAATTGTTTTTGCAAGCCTTGAGCTGTTTAATGAACATGGCGAACGAGCCACCACAACCAATCATATTGCAGCTCACTTAGGTATCAGCCCGGGTAACTTGTATTATCACTTTCGCAATAAAGAAGACATTATTAACTCCATATTTAGCTTATATGAAAGTCATTTAGAGTCTGGATTTAAGCCCTATGATGATGTGCCTATTAACGTCGACCTACTGATTGGCTACTTCGATGCCATGTTTTACACCTTATGGCAGTTCCGCTTTATGTACGCCAATTTAGCCGATATTCTTAGCCGAGATGAAGCCCTTAAAAAGCGCTACCTTCATGCGCAACAACAAGTCTTAAATCGGTCTAGTGATGTGTTACGCAAGCTGAAAAAAGACGGTATTTTAGAGGTTGATGATGCACGCATAGTCGACTTAGCTGACACAATTAAAATGATGGTCAGTTTTTGGATCAGTTATCAGTTAACTCAAACCAGCATCAGCACTATTACCAAAGCCACTCTTTACGACGGTTTGTTGCGCGTAATGATGATTTTTAAAGCGTATTCAACGCCATCGTCAATTGCTACTTTTGAGCGATTAGAGCAACACTATCGGAATATGGCGAGCCAGGAACGCAACGTCGCTGCATAAATAAATACTCACTCACCTTTTTTACGCTAACCCGCTACACTTGTAAGCGGGTTAATGGTGTTATTGTTCACAATTATTTCATAATACTCATTAGATTTTCTAACTTGAAAGCGTCGATTGCCCTAATCTTGTTCATGTTGCATTTGTGACTATAAAAAACACTGTGGGACAACAAAAATACAGGTTAGAATGCCATCAACTCCAACTACCAGTCCCCGCGTAGATAACTGTTACTGTGCGGATTGGATTAGCATAATAACCAATATCTAGGAGAAAACAGGTGGCCTCAACCTCTTTCTACGACCGCATCAATCAACAAATCGTCGACGTTAAAGCAGACGGTTTATATAAAAGTGAACGTATTATTGCCTCTGCGCAACAAACTGCCATTGAAGTTAACCACGCTAAAGTTATCAACTTTTGCGCCAACAACTATCTTGGGCTAGCTAACCACCCTGAGTTAATTATGGCTGCACAAGAAGGCTTAAATAGCCATGGTTTTGGTATGGCCTCAGTGCGTTTTATCTGTGGTACTCAAGATATTCATAAACAACTCGAAGCAAGTCTTAGCGAGTTTTTAGGCATGGAAGATACTATTTTGTATTCTTCTTGTTTTGATGCCAACGCGGGTTTATTCGAAACGTTATTAGATGCTGAAGACGCGATCGTTTCTGACGCGCTAAACCATGCCTCAATTATTGATGGGGTGCGTTTATGTAAAGCTAAACGCTTCCGTTATGCTAATAACGACATGGCCGATTTAGAAGTTCAGTTACAAGCCGCTAAAGACGCAGGTGCACGCAATATTTTGATTGCTACCGATGGCGTTTTCTCTATGGATGGTGTCATTGCCAACCTTAAAGGCGTATGTGATTTAGCCGATAAATACGGTGCTTTGGTGATGGTTGATGATTCACATGCTGTCGGTTTTATTGGTCAAAATGGCCGTGGTACCCACGAATATTGCGAAGTGATGGATAGAGTAGACATTATCACAGGTACCTTAGGCAAAGCATTAGGTGGCGCATCCGGTGGATTTACTGCAGCGAAAAAAGAAGTGGTTGAATGGTTACGTCAGCGTTCACGTCCTTATTTATTTTCAAACTCATTAGCTCCTTCAATTGTTAGCGCGTCGATTCGTGTTCTTGAAATGCTTAAAACAGGCCAGGCTCTTCGCGAAGCCGTATGGGAAAATAGCCGATACTTCCGTGAAAAAATGACCGAAGCAGGGTTTACATTAGGTGGTGCTGATCACGCAATTATTCCGGTAATGCTTGGTGATGCGAAGCTTGCCAGTGATTTTGCCAACAAGTTATTAGCAGAAAATATTTACGTGATTGGTTTCTCATTCCCGGTAGTACCTAAAGGACAAGCGCGTATTCGTACGCAAATGTCAGCGGCACATACCCGTGAACAACTCGATCATGCTATCGGTGCCTTTACCCGCATAGGTAAAGAAATGGGTATTATTTGATCTCAGATCAAGTAAACCTAGGTTCGGGAACAATAGGTTATTAAGATGAAAGCATTAAGTAAGTTAAAGCCTGAAGAAGGCATCTGGATGGTGGATGCACCAAAACCGGAAGTGGGTCACAACGATTTATTAATCAAAATTCGTAAAACGGCAATTTGTGGCACTGACGTACATATCTACAACTGGGATGAATGGGCACAAAAAACCATTCCTGTTCCTATGATTGCAGGACATGAATACGTTGGTGAAGTTGTCGGTATTGGACAAGAAGTGCGTGGTTTTAGCATTGGTGATCGCGTTTCTGGCGAAGGGCATATTACCTGTGGTTACTGCCGTAATTGTCGCGGCGGTCGCACCCATTTATGCCGTAACACATCTGGCGTGGGTGTAAACCGTGATGGTGCATTCGCAGAATATCTAGTACTGCCGGCATTTAATGCGTTTAAAATTCCTGCTGACATCCCTGATGAATTAGCCGCTATTTTTGATCCCTTTGGTAACGCAGTGCATACCGCATTATCATTTGATTTAGTTGGTGAAGATGTATTAATTACAGGCGCTGGTCCAATCGGCATTATGGCAGCGGCTGTATGTAAACATGTGGGTGCTCGCCATGTAGTGATTACCGACGTTAACGAATACCGTTTAGATTTGGCTCGCAAAATGGGCGTATCTCGTGCTGTAAACGTTGCCAAAGAAAATTTAAAAGATGTCATGAAAGAGTTAGGCATGACCGAAGGTTTTGATGTCGGATTAGAAATGTCAGGCGTGCCATCTGCATTCCACTCTATGCTAGATACCATGAATCACGGCGGTAAAATTGCCATGCTAGGTATTCCAGGTGGAGATATGGCTATCGATTGGAGCAAAGTCATTTTCAAAGGATTAATCATCAAAGGTATTTATGGCCGTGAGATGTTTGAAACCTGGTACAAAATGGCCAGCTTAATTCAGTCAGGATTGGACTTATCACCAATCATCACTCACCACTTCAGTGTCGATGACTTCCAACAAGGTTTTGATGCCATGCTCTCAGGCCAATCAGGTAAAGTTATTTTAAATTGGGACTAAGCAACACCTAAGCTAATAACCATACCAATAAGGGGTTGTATCAATACAACCCCTTATTACATAATCAGCCTAACTCTTTACCTATTCTCTATTTCTTTAAGGTGCCATATGTCAACTTTCAAGCATTTATCTATCAACGAACTTATCCATATGACTACAGATTCAAATGATGTACAGATAGTTGATATCCGTGATGGCGCCTCGTTTAGCACTGCACACATTCAAGGTTCAACCAATTTAACCAATGAAAATATCGCCCAGTTTATCGCTGCTGCCGACATGGATAAACCACTCGTTGTAGTGTGCTACCACGGTGTGAGCAGCCAAGGCGCCGCAAACTATCTTATCGAACAAGGATTTGACGATGTTTACAGTCTAGACGGCGGTTTTTCGGCATGGAGCCTTGCTCACGCATGATAGAAATTGGCCTGCTACCATATGCTCGCACCGCACAAGCTTTTGTGGATTACCTAACAGGATTAGGTATTGAGAGTTATATTGAGCCTCACCCTCATGGTGTGGCCATTATGTTAGTTGAGCCACAGCATGAAGCTAAAGCCCGTAATGAATTCGCTCAATTTGTGCAGCATCCTCACGATGAAAAGTATCTTCAAGCCTCGTGGGATAATGGTAATACACAGACAAAATTTGATTATGGCTCGGGCACTCTAGGACTCGTTCAGCAATTTATTACCGCTGCGGGCCCGTTAACATTAGTCACCTTTTTTATCTGTGTCCTTGTGTACGCCTTAATGAATTTAGGCATGGCTAATACCCTTTTTAGCGCGTTATCTTTTGCTGGTGCGGTGCCAAGTAGTAATGTCTGTGACGTTTGGCGCGTATTTACTCCCTCATTAATGCACTTTTCTGCCATGCATATTATATTTAATTTGCTGTGGTGGTGGTATTTAGGTGGAAAAATTGAAACCCGTTTAGGCTCGCGACCATTACTGTTTTTACTCTTGATGGCGGGAACATTGCCCAATATCGTACAATTTTTGATAACTGGTCCTAATTTTGGTGGCCTGTCTGGCGTTGTTTATGCCGTTGTTGGGTACACCTGGCTAATGGGAGTGCGCAACCCCAAGTGTGGCATTGGTTTACCACCATCTTATATGGGCTTTATGATGGTGTGGTTAGTTCTTGGGTTCACTGATTTGCTCGGAATGCCGATTGCGAATGGAGCACATGTTGGTGGTTTACTGGTAGGTTTAGCTCAAGCTTTATTTGATAGCCGCAAACCATCCCCAACTTAAAAAACGCCTTGGTGAAAAAACCACCTTTAGGTAGTTTTTTCATTTTTAAGCTTATTAAACGGGTTCGTTTTAGGTTAATCAATCATCTCAATCACTTTATTAACCAGCTTTTCAATACCTTCATTAGCCTCGGCAATATTATTTGCCAACATATAAGCTGGAGTGGTAACCACTTTGTTGTTCTCATCTACCACAATATCGACAACACTGGCACTAAAGTGCTTACCGCCCATCTCATTGAATATATGGCCTGTCTCGCTGTCCGTACCTATAGTGCCTTTAGCATTTGGATAAATAAGCGGTAACATCATTGGCGCAATACACATATAGCCAACAGGTTTATTTGCCAGCGCAAATTCACGTAAAAAGGTTTCAACAATCGGCGAAATACTACAGTCACTGCCATTGGTAGCAAAGTTTGATAAATTTTTCGCGGCCCCAAACCCCCCAGGCACAATCAAGGCATCAAACTGGGTAATGTCTAAACTGACGGCATTTAACACTTCACCACGGGCAATTCTAGCGGACTCAACTAAGACGTTTCGTTTTTCATCGTTAGCCACCTCACCCGTTAAATGATTAACCACATGCATTTGTTCAATGTTAGGGGCGAAGCACTGATATTTAACACCTGCGCGCGCTAAAGCCAGTAGGGTTAAAACGGCTTCATGCACTTCAGTACCATCAAATACCCCACAACCGCTCAGTAATACTGCGATGCTTTTCATAGTCAGTTTCTTCCATTTAAAATTGATTAAAGTATTTTATAACAAATACTCAACAAAACACTTGATCTGATTAAAAAACGTGCTAACTTAGCTAACTGAAAAAAATACAGTGCGAAGTTTCAAGATAATTGTAACTGCCAAATGAATGTATCTGATAGCGATAAAAACTTCAAAAATATCTTGACTGAACGGCTAGCCGTTAAAGGGACTAACTCAGTTAAATAAAAAAGTCCACATAATATGAGTAATTTATCAAACTTATATCTTGCTCACAAAAATTAAAATACAACCTATAAATCAACAAGTTAAGTTTTTCAATTCTAGTCGTATTTAAAACTATCCTGTTATTTGAATAAAATGACTCACAGACTTATCCACAGGCTGTGACTATTTGTATTGGGAATTTTTTAAAGCCGCTAAGCTTGCGATAAGTTACTCACAACGTTCAAACATTCTCAGCCTATTTCGTGCTATATTCACATCCAGTATATTCTTTTCAACACAGCAGAAACGAACTCATATTATGCCTACAGTTGCTCATAATCCGCTTATTTTGGTCGATGGTTCATCTTATCTTTATCGCGCTTACTATGCGCCTCCCCACTTAACCAATTCAAAGGGAGAAGCGACAGGAGCGGTTTACGGCGTAGTGAATATGCTGCGCAGTTTACTGACCCGATATGAGCCCACTCATATTGCTGTGGTATTTGATGCCAAGGGCAAAACATTTCGTAATGATATGTACAGCGAATATAAAGCCCAGCGTCCACCGATGCCTGACGATTTACGCAGCCAAATCGAGCCATTGCACCGCATTATTCGCGCACTAGGTTTACCACTAATCAGCATTGAAGGTGTGGAAGCGGATGATGTGATTGGCACTATTTCTCGTCAAGCCAGTAAAGAAGGTCGGGCAACATTAATCAGTACTGGTGATAAAGATATGGCCCAGTTAGTGGACGAACATGTCACGCTAATCAATACCATGACAGACACAATCATGGGTCCCGAAGAGGTAAAAACTAAATTTGGAGTCGGTCCTGAATTAATTATCGACTTCTTAGCTCTAATGGGCGACAAAGCCGATAACATTCCAGGTTTACCCGGTGTGGGTGAAAAAACGGCATTGGCGATGCTAACTGGCGTAGGCAGCGTTGAGAAGTTACTTGCCGATCCTCACTCTGTTGTTGACGTTGGCTTTAGAGGCTCAAAAACCATGCCAGCCAAGATCATCGAAAATGCCGATATGCTAAAGCTATCTTATGAGCTCGCCACAATCAAAACCGATGTTGAGCTTGAACAGGATTGGCATCAACTCGATATTAAACCGCAAAACCGTGATGAATTAATTAGCTGTTACGGTGAAATGGAATTCAAGCGTTGGTTAGCTGAAATTTTAGATAACAAATCACAAGGCAGTTCTTCAACTTCAGACACCATCGAAACCGATGAAGAAACCGTAAAAAATGAAGTGATTGAAACAGACTATCAAACCATTTTAACCCATGCACAACTTGACCAATGGATTAACGCATTATCTCAAGCAGAATTAATCTCGGTAGACACTGAAACCACCAGTTTAAATTATATGGATGCTGAGTTAGTTGGGATTTCATTTGCTATCGAAGCTGGTAAAGCAGCCTATTTGCCGTTAAGCCATGATTACGTTGGCGTACCGCAGCAACTTGATAAAGCCGCTGCACTAGAAAAGCTGCGACCAATTCTTGAAGGTACAAAACCGCAAAAGGTAGGCCAAAATCTTAAATATGATATCAGCATTCTTGCCAACGCTGGCATCAAGCTTCAAGGCGTGCGTTACGACACAATGCTAGAGTCATATGTGTTTAACTCGGTAGCATCGCGCCATGATATGGATGGTTTAGCCCTTAAATATTTAGGCCACAAGAATATCAGCTTTGAAGACATTGCCGGCAAAGGTGCTAAACAAATTACCTTTAACCAAATACCTGTAGAAATAGCCGCGCCGTATGCCGCAGAAGATGCAGATATCACCCTAAGATTGCACCAACACTTATGGCCAAGAGTGGAAAAGGAAACGCAACTAGCAAGTGTATTTAACGAGCTAGAGTTACCGTTAATTCAAGTGTTATCAGATATCGAGCGCCAAGGTGTTTATATCGACTCTATGTTGTTAAGCCAACAAAGTGATGAATTAGCTCAAAAGCTCGATAAGCTTGAACAAGACGCCTACGTGATTGCAGAAGAAAAATTCAATCTTGCATCGCCGAAGCAGTTACAAACAATATTTTTCGAAAAATTAAAGTATCCCGTAAAAAAGAAAACCCCAAAAGGGGCGCCTTCTACAGCAGAAGATGTGTTAGTGGAATTGGCGCTAGATTACCCATTACCTAAAATCATTCTCCAGCACCGTAGTTTGGCAAAATTAAAAAGCACCTATACCGATAAACTGCCTTTGATGGTGAACTCAACAACCGGACGTGTTCATACCAGCTATCACCAGGCCAATGCAGCTACTGGTCGTTTATCATCAAGTGATCCAAACTTACAAAATATTCCAATCCGCACAGAAGAAGGACGTAGAATTCGCCAGGCCTTTATCGCCCCTGAAGGACGAAAAATACTTGCAGCCGATTACTCGCAAATTGAATTACGCATCATGGCACACCTTTCACAGGATAAAGGGTTATTAACGGCTTTTGCTGAGGGAAAGGATATTCACAGAGCAACGGCAGCAGAAGTATTTGGCGTTCACTTTGAAGAAGTGACCACCGAGCAACGTCGACGTGCTAAAGCCGTTAACTTTGGTTTAATTTATGGCATGTCGGCGTTTGGTTTAGCCAAGCAGTTAGACATTCCACGTAATGAAGCCCAAACCTATATCGACACTTACTTTGCTCGCTATCCTGGGGTATTAAAGTATATGGAAGACACCCGCGCTGATGCTGCCGAACAAGGTTATGTTTCAACGCTATATGGTCGCCGTTTATATTTGCCCGAAATAAAAGATCGTAATGCAATGCGTCGTCAAGCTGCTGAGCGAGCGGCAATTAACGCTCCGATGCAAGGTACGGCCGCTGACATCATCAAAAAAGCAATGATCGCTGTCGCAACATGGATTAATCAAGAGACTCAAGGTGAGATCGCCATGATCATGCAAGTGCATGATGAATTGGTGTTTGAAGTTGATGCTGATAAAGCTGACGCAATGAAGTTAAAAATCTGTCAGCTCATGGCTGAGGCCGCAACCATAGATGTCCCCTTACTGGCAGAAGCGGGCATTGGCGACAATTGGGATCAAGCGCACTAGGGCCTGCGGCTCTTTGCTGGTTGAATTGTGTTCGAGTCAAGAACCTTTGGTGCACAAGCCTTGCTATAGCTAACCCTATCAAGGTTTAATACCACTATTATCAAGTATTCACTAAGCAGGAATAGGCCAAAAGATTAATAAGCGATATTGAAACAGTTAATCCTCAAGTATTTATTGCAAAGTTGTGCTTTGCAGCCCATGGTTTGATCTGCACCCAAAGCAGATTGAGATAAAAGCAGCCTTTATGGCTGCTTTTTCATATCACAGCACATGAAACCCTCAGCATCAGCATCAGCATCAGCATCAGCATCAGCATCAGCATCAGCATCAGCATCAGCATCAGCATCAGCATCAGCATCAGCATCAGCATCAGCAGATTATGGCAAACAACAAAAAACAAAAAACAACATCTACTGGTCTGAGTTTTATCTCAATAATTTAAGGCCCAATTATTGTGTCACACGTTTCAATTGCTTTTGGAATGGGATTCAAAGTACTCAAATGCGTAAAATGATTATTAATGGCTCAATATCCTTAAGTCATTTGCCCCAACTGGCTATCATCTTGTGCTTAATATCACATAATTGTCGTTTTTTATGAAAAACAGTTTTTCAATTTAAGGCTAATGAGGTATTATCCTTGTCGTAGGGTACAGAGGTTAAGATGTTCAATCTTTCAAACCTTTCTTTCACTAGCGATAGTGACTAGCCAAATTCGGCGCCTCAGCAACATTTATTGCTGGGGCTTTTTTTTGGATTTTTTTTGGGATTTTTAGAAGATATGAGTCAAATAGTAAGCCATTTAACAATGGAACTAAATTTTTAGAGTAAATACTTTAACTTAATATAAAATCGCGCTATGATGCCTTCATTGAGAGTCATTAAATTGAGTTGATGGCGCTTGAGTCTTGTTGAATTTAGCTTCTCCCCAAAAGAGCTAAAGAATTTTATACCGATAATCTTATGGTTATCGGTTTTTTTTTGCTTATTTGCCACCAGATAAAGCAGGCGGTAATTACATACGGCTTGTTACTTTCGAAAAAATAAATCATCTACAATAAAAAAGCGTAATATTTCATAATATTACGCTTAAAAAACCATGCAAATTGAGTGTCAATAAAACCTAAAGGTTACTCTTGTTCATCCTGAGCTTGCTGTTCAAGCAGCCATTGTGGATGGCACCACTTATTTAAAATACTCAACACTTTTGGCTTACCTGTTCCTTTAGTTGACGAAAAAGGCTCAACTTGCACCCAATCGCCGAATTTAGCCAAATCTTTACGCACGGCGTTGACTGTTTTCATCTTCACATTTTGTGCAAGCTTGTCAGACTTAGTCAATAAAGCTAGCACGGGGATTTCACTAAACACTGCCCATTCAATCATTTGCATATCTAGATCTTTAAGCGGATGACGAATGTCCATCAATACCACAACACCACTTAAACAAGCACGTTTTTGCAAATACTCGCCCAACGCAAGCTGCCATTTATTTTTTAACGCTAATGGTACTTTAGCAAAACCATAACCAGGCAAATCAACAAGTCGACGGTCTGCATCTAATGAAAAAACATTGATAAGCTGGGTTCGACCTGGGGTTTTACTGGTTCTGGCTAAACTTTTTTGTTCAGTTAACGCATTTAATGCACTGGATTTACCTGCATTAGAGCGACCAGCAAATGCAATCTCAACACCGACATCGCCAGGGAGATATTCATCTAAGTGTGCAATATCTGGGGCACTGATTAAAAACTTAGTTTGACGGAAGTCGATTTGAGATTCAGACACGGTTTACTCCAGAAAATGTTTACGTAACATCATATTTATGTTTCAAGTGCTGCCTTTTTCACGTTTTCGTGTAAAATATCAGCCAGATCACATTATAACCCCAAGCAAAGCTTAACATTGTGATTAAAAATGCCCCAAAAGGAGTAAAAACTCTCATTTGTGGCCAAATTGTAGCTTGGAAAACTATTTTACCACGCTTGCGGGTCATCCTAGTAAGCTCAGGACAATAAATTAACAAGAAGTTGGAACGCCATGAAAAAGTTAGCTCTTGCGCTGTCTGTAGTAGCCGCTATGTCATCACCTGCTATGGCTGAAGGTAATGCTGAAGCAGGCAAAACTAAAGCACTCGTATGTTCTGCCTGTCACGGTGTTGACGGCAACAGTATGATTGACATGTACCCTAAATTAGCGGGTCAACACCCATCATACTTAGAGAAGCAATTAAAAGAATTCCGCTCAGCGATGCAAACGGGTGGTAAAGAAGGCCGTATGGACCCAATCATGGGTAGCATGGCTATCGGTTTAAGCGATCAAGATATTGCTGATCTTGCTGCATTTTACTCATCACAAGCCCTAGTTGTTGCCGATGTTGCTGAAGTACCAGCTGCTGGCGAAACACTTTATAAAGGTGGTGATATGGCGCGTGGTATTACATCATGTGTCGCCTGTCACGGTCCAGATGCCAAAGGTATGGAAGCTGCGGGTTTCCCTGCGTTAGGTGGTCAACACGCAAATTATATCAAAATCCAGCTGACTAAGTTTCGCGATACAAATCGTCACAACGATTTAAACGGCATGATGCAAGATGTGGCTAAAAAGTTATCTGACGCAGATATCGAAGCATTATCTAAATACATTTCAAGCATTAAGTAGTTTTATACTATTTACATGCGCATCAAATAATGGGCTTGATTAGCCCATTATTTTTCACCTCAAGTTTACGTTTACGTAAGCTTTCACTGACAATACTTGACAGCCATCACGCTTTTAGGGTTAAATACCCCCCGTACCGAGATGAACCCAACTGTTTATTGCTAAAAATAATAATGTAAAAACAGATTTCGGACATTGTCATTTAAGATATAAGAATAAAGTTAATTAATAATAATAATATGCTTAAGACCGCTCGATATTAATAATAACAAGAGTCGCGATTTTCATTTGAAATCCAGGTCAGAAATTGTAAGGAACAGACCATTTGGTCGATACGCTATATAGCACTACCTTACGCAACAGAGATAACAGCCAACAGGAAATGATTTGAATGATTCAAATTATGGCAAAGGAAGCTAACGCTTAGGATGCACATGCTGGAAGCTAGATATCACTGGAAGGTACTTGATACATGGATTGTGTACTCACGTCATTGATGACGATTAGGAATATGATGCGTCATAGAAGACCATCTACGGAAGCTGAAGTCAGGAAGGCAACAGGATATTAAAAAAGTGTCATTGATGACCAATAACAATTAATCTGCATGGAAAGCTGAAAAAATAAGAAGGATCCGACCGGGAAGTCGCATAGCAAGTATGGAAACTTGGAATCAGAATAAGGTGCTTTAGGCACTCTTTCTAAGGTGGCAGTTTACTGCCACCTTTTTTCTTGCCTGTTTTTCAACAAATCAAACAATTTCGAATATTTTCAATAGTAATAAATCACTATATACTGCAATTACACATTACTTTTAGGGACTTATAATAGTTAATGATACCCTGCCCTTTGTGTACTCATCAGGTTCGGTTTTTTATCCAAGATAAAAAGCGCGCGTTTTATACTTGCCCAGAGTGCGGCATAGTCATCGCAGACCCTAAATCGCACTTGATGCCTAATATCGAAAAACAACGTTATGGTCGTGCTCCTAAGAGTGCTAAGCAGCGGCAACTTTCACAATTTATCATGCCTTTATTAGAGCAGATTAACCAACAACAAGCTGGGGCACTGTCTGGACTTAATTTTGGCAGGCTGTTAGATCTGCAATGCTTACAAAAAATTGAACAATCTGGTCACAGTGTAAATCAATACGATCCTTTTTTTGCTGCGGATCACCGCGTGTTGCAAAAGAGCTATGATTTTGTTTGTAGCTATAAAGTGTTCGAGCATTTTCGTAACCCAAGTAAAGAGTGGCAGCTTCTAACAAGACTAGTGAAACCTGGAGGGTGGTTAGCGATTAGCACACCGCTGTTAACGGATTTAAACCACTTTGATAAATGGCATTACAAAAACAATCCCACCCATGTTAGCTTCTATCAACAACAAACTTTCGAATATTTAGCCGAAAATAGCGAATTTACGCTATTATTTGCATCGCAGGCGCTCATTTTGATGCAAAAATCATCAGGATCTGATATAAAGCGCATCCTATTTTAATGCACGTGGGTTTTTCGCCGACGTGATCTGTTTTAAAAAGTAACTGAGATAATCATGGCGCGCAGTAAAAAAACTCGCAAGGGCGGAGAGAACGGCCCTAAATTTGCTCCTAGAGTCAAAAAAGCCGATCGTAAAAACCCTGAAGGTAAACGTGGCGAAACAGGTAAGAAATCTGGAAGTCGTCATAACGAAACATTGCTAAAGCAAAATGCCCCTTCAAATGCAGGCAAATCGACAGATCCTCGCCATGGTAGTAAAAAACCAGTGGTGTTAACTCCTGTGGTAAAAGCGCCTAAAGTGGCAGAAAAAGACAAGCCGAAGCAACCTAAAATGACTGATGAGCAGAAACTGCTTAAGTTAGAAGACGATCCGCGCCTAAATAACTTACTTGATATGTTAGAAGAAGGCCGCGATTTATCTGCCGAAGATCAAAAATGGTTGGATTCACAATTAGACCAAATCGAGCGCTTAATGGATCGTTTGGGGTTAAATGAAACTGCACCCGCTAAAAACACCAAAAAACCTGCTAAATCTGATTCCGATGATGATTTATTAGCACGTTTTGAGTCAGGTGAAAATCTTCTAAACGATTACTTCTCCAAAGACTAATTGCTTACACTATTCTCTGGCGCGTAATGCGCCAGTGTTTTATTTCCTCATTCAGTAAGGAGCTTAAGTGTCTACCGCCCTCATTATTATCGCCATTATTGTTATCATCGCCCTGAGTGCTTATGCCACCACGTTATTGCTGAAACTAAAGCGTCAAACAACCAATAATCAACGCATTCTTGCAGAGCGTCAGGCCGTAGCTAATGAGCACCGCCAAAAAGTGCTCACCGACATTCGTTATATTGCTGCCGCCATGCTAGAAGACCGCTGTGAGCTTTCTGAAGGGGTTGTACGTATTGGTAAGTTATTTGACGCTTTATCCATGACAGAACAAGTGACACCTTTGTTTCCCCAGCTATTTGTTCACTACCAGTTAATCGAATCACACCCGATAATGGAGGCACGTAAAGCCTTGCCGAAACAGCAACGTATGAAACTGGATTTTGCCAGAATGCGCTCTGAGGCTGACTTAGGTGAGGCGATTTTAGAGGAAGCGAAAATAATTGCCGAGTTTGAACAAGTGCCTACTCATTAAGCATATAAGCTGCTGTATTTTTCTCATTGAAAACCATTCTATCCGAGCCAATATCTTAGATAATTCACACCTGATGATATAAATTGGCTCAATTTCACTTTGCTGTAATACACAAGCTTTTACTTTGTTTTGACTATTTCAGTTAGCCCCATCCCATTTACAGTAAAGCATTAGTCCAAACTTAATTACTTGCCAACTGAAACCAATTTGCTACCTTAAACCTGATAATAATAAGGCTCCACACGGGCCAATAGAAGGATACTTATGTTTAATCGATTCTGTAGCTGGCTGTTAGCGAGATTAGGTTGGCAGTTTGACGGCCACATTAGCCCTAATACCTCCTGTATTATCAGCGTAGGACCCCATACCAGTAACTGGGATTTTGTCATTGGTATTTTAGCTCGTGGAGCATTAAACACACCAATCCACTTTTTAGGTAAACACCAACTATTTATTCCTCCTTGGGGATGGATTTTTCGTGCATTAGGCGGCAGTCCTGTCGACCGCCGAAAGCACAACAATCTTGTTGATGCTGCAGTGCAGTTGTTTAAGCAAGATCCTACATACAAGCTTGCATTGGCACCTGAAGGAACTCGTAGTCCTGTGACTCGCTGGAAAAGTGGATTTTACCATATCGCCTTACAAGCTGGAGTAGAGATAGTACCTGTCGGATTAGACTTTCAAAAGAAGCAGATCATTATCACCTCAGCTATCAAACCTACTGGTGATATTGAAGCAGAAATGAATCAACTAATGGATTTTTATCGCACCATCCAAGGACGTCATGCTAAGCACATTCCTGTTTATCAAAAATCTCAGTAAATCAACCTAAAAACAAGGGCTGCATTGTGCAGCCCTTATGGTATGAATCCAATTAATAATGAGATTGGCGATTGATTGCGCGCATATCAATACCCGTTGGATTTTGAAATGCTTGCAACTCAAACTCAGGTAATACTGCAAAGATATGGTCAAAAATATCAGCTTGAATTTCTTCGTAATAAGCCCAACGGGTATCGTTGGTGAAAATGTACAACTCTATGGGTAAACCTTCCGTTGTAGGCGCAAGCTGTCGCACCATCAAAGTCATTTCTTTATGAATTTTAGGATGTTGGCGCAGAAATTCCTGCAGATAAATCCGGAAGGTGCCTATATTGGTCAGTCGCCTGCCGTTAACCGGCATCTCAAGATCGCTAATCAATTGGTTAGCGGCGGTGATCTCAGACAATTTTTGCGGCAAATACGCTTTTAGATAATTCACTTTGGATAAGCGATTTTTTTCATCATCACTCAAAAACTTAATACTGTTAACATCAATGTTAATTGAACGCTTGATCCGGCGACCGCCAGATTCAGACATACCACGCCAGTTTTTAAACGCATCTGAAACAAGTGCATACGCTGGGATCATGGTAATAGTGTTATCCCAATTGCGCACTTTCACTGTAGTGAGTGTAACATCTTCAACGGCACCATCGGCGCCGTATTTATCCATTTGAATCCAATCACCTTTACTCACCATGCGATTAGCGGCCAATTGAATACCCGCCACAAACCCTAAAATAGTGTCGCGAAACACTAACATCACAAAACCAGTCGCAACCCCAAGGCCACTAAAGAAATACACAGGTGATTGAGACGTCAACACCGCGATGATAACAATCAGACCGATAAAAAATAAAAATAACTTAGTTAACTGAACAAAACTTTTTACCGGTAAACGACGATTTATCATTTTGACATCAGCAATTTCATTGACGGCATTTAAGCCCGCGTATATTGCCCTAATAATCAGGAATACTAATAACGCGCTCAAGGTTCTATCAATAAACAGGCTTAATACTTGATGCTCGGTGAGCACGATTGGCAATAAAAAATCTAAAATCAGTAACGGTACTAGCATGGCCAAGCGTTCAAACATTTTAAAACGAATAAAAATATCATCCCACGTCACACTAGAACGTCTGATGATGCGATTTATCCCACCGACGAAAAAATGACTCGCAATAAAATAGCCAATACTTGCCATAACCAGACATGCAACCAATAGGACAGACGTTGATATGCCATCGGTAGGCTGACTATTAATGCCCATACCAGTTAGCCAAGAAGCTACTTCAATTCGCCAATTCGTATTCACGTTAATTCCTGTTCGTTTGATTGTGATAATGTGGCCTTGATGTCAAACAATATGACTACAACCCATTAACCCATAGTGTATTTACCGACCAAATATTGGCAGCAAATAGGCTACAAGCAGCTATTTTATCAGTGATTTTAACATCATCATTTGACCACTTACATGAAAGATTAAACAATATTCGCATTGCTTAATTGGAGAATGCCATGACACGTTTTTATCTACTAATGTTACCTGCCTTTCTAGGGGGATGCTTGCCTAATGTCGCCGCCAGTGCTGAGCATGACAGATTAAAACCTGAAATCGCACTACTTGTTGACTATGTAGATACAACAACTGGGATGTGGGGGCTGACGATAGCACCAAGGCATTTTGACCCAGAATACAGTGACTGGGGTTACTATATCGGCTATAGCAAAGGTGATGAGACTAAAATAGAAGTGCCCAAACCTGCTGAGTCATACCTGAAAGAATATATGTGGCGCTTTGGTGTAAGTTACAGCTTTTCGCAAGACTTCAGTCTTTACGGTGGCGCAACGGCATATACTTATGAAACCAATTACACCAACAACATTTCACCAAGAAATGTTGGCGGCCAACCCACTTGGGAGCGCAGCCGAGACAGAAATTGGGGCGCAGAACTAGGACTAAGATACGATTTATCTAAAGGTATTATCATTGGTGCGGGTTATGATACCTATACTCAAGCGGCAATCTTTAGCATTGGTTTTTCTATGTAAACGGCTGTTACTCACAATACAAAAGGCATTGCTGCCCTTTGTATTGTAAGGCGATATTTATCGACTCGGGATCATCCCAAGTGGCAAGTAAGTATTGAAGTTTGCTTGCAATAATAATTCAATGGCGTTTTCAATATCAGGTGCAAAAAAACGGTCCTGATCATAAAAACTCACCACTTCCCTTAGTTCTGCTTTGGCTTTAGCCACTGCGTCACTCGGTTGTAACGGTGCTCTAAAATCAAGCCCCTGTGCGGCCGCTAACATCTCAATGGCCAGCACACCACGGGTGTTTTCACTCATGTCGCGTAAACGACGTGCAGCAAAGGTTGCCATAGATACGTGATCTTCTTGGTTAGCTGATGTCGGTAAACTGTCTACCGATGCGGGATGAGCATAGGTTTTGTTTTCAGAAGCCAAAGCCGCAGCAGTCACCTGTGCGATCATGAAGCCTGAATTCACCCCGCCATTATTTACTAAAAACGGCGGTAATTTTGAAAGACTAGAGTCAATCAACAATGCCATGCGACGCTCAGCAATAGAACCCAATTCTGCAATGGCTATAGCTAAGTTATCCGCAGCCATTGCCACGGGTTCTGCATGGAAGTTACCACCAGAAATAATATCGCCGGTGTCCTGGAAAACTAACGGATTATCCGTCACACCGTTTGCTTCAACGCTAAGGACTTCTGCGGCGTGACGGATCTGAGTCAAGCAAGCTCCCAATACCTGTGGCTGGCAACGCAAAGAATAAGGGTCTTGGACTTTTTCACAGTTAGCATGACTTTGGCTAATTTCTGAATGTTCACTTAATAAATGACGGAAAATAGCAGCTGAATCAATTTGCCCCTTTTGACCACGCGCAGCATGGATACGGGCATCAAATGGACTACGGCTCCCCATAGCCGCTTCTACACTCATTGCCCCAATCACTGAACTTGCAGCAAACAAATCTTCAGCATTAAATAAGCCTTCTAACGCTAAAGCTGTTGATGCTTGTGTACCATTTAATAACGCCAACCCCTCTTTTGCTGCTAGTTCTAGTGGTACTAATCCAGCAATTTCTAAGCCTTCTTTGGCGCTGATAAGTTCACCCTGGAAGCTCATTTCCCCTTCGCCGAGTAATGGTAAACACATATGAGCCAATGGTGCTAAATCGCCCGAAGCGCCAACAGAGCCTTTTTCTGGCACGCAAGGATAAACTCCAGCATTAACTAACTGAATGAGGAAGTTAATCACTTCTAGTCGAATACCCGAAAAACCACGACTTAGGGAGTTAATTTTTAAGACCATCATTAAACGCACGGTCGCATCTTGCATATATTGCCCCATACCTGCAGCATGCGACAATACGATAGAACGCTGTAGCAGTTGCAAATCATCAGGCGCAATTTTAGTGTTGGCTAATAAACCAAAACCAGTATTAATGCCATAAACCGTGCGCCCTTCACGCAATACTTGTTGGACAATTTCTGCACTTTGATTAATCTCAGCAATGGCACTATCGGCAAGTTTAAGCTCAACTGAGTTACGGCTGATCTGACGCAACTCTGCTAGGGTTAACGTACCAGGTGTGAGTGTGAATACATGCTTAGCCATTATTGTGCCCCTGTCTTACTTGCGAAAACCATTGGTAAATCTAAACCCTGCTCTTTAGCGCAGTCTTTAGCAATATCGTATCCCGCATCAGCGTGACGCATAACACCTGTAGCTGGATCATTCCACAACACACGTTCAACACGTTTAGCCGCAGCATCTGTACCATCACAAACAATCACCACACCAGAGTGCTGGCTAAAACCCATTCCAACTCCGCCACCATGGTGCAGTGACACCCAAGTTGCGCCACTAGCTGTGTTTAGCAAGGCATTTAATAAAGGCCAGTCTGATACCGCATCAGAGCCATCTATCATCGACTCGGTTTCGCGATTTGGACTTGCCACCGAGCCAGAATCAAGATGATCACGACCTATGACCACAGGTGCAGATAGCTCACCGGTTTTAACCATTTCGTTAAATGCTGCCGCTAAACGGGCGCGATCTTTTAAACCAACCCAACAAATTCGCGCTGGCAGCCCCTGAAATGCAATCCGTTCACGTGCCATATCCAGCCAGTTATGCAGATGCTTATCATCAGGTATCAGCTCTTTCACTTTGGCATCGGTTTTATAAATATCTTCGGGATCACCAGATAAAGCGACCCAACGGAATGGGCCAATACCTTCACAGAATAATGGGCGAATATAAGCGGGCACAAAACCAGGGAAATCAAACGCATTTTTGACCCCGACATCAAATGCCATTTGGCGAATGTTGTTACCGTAATCTAATGTCGCTGCGCCTTTATCTTGTAAGGTCAGCATCGCCTTAACCTGTACCGCCATCGACTCTTTCGCCGCTTTTACCACCGCAGCCTCATCGGTTTTACGCATTTGAGCGGCATGTTCTAAGGTCCAGCCCTGAGGTAAGTAGCCATTTAATGGATCATGTGCCGATGTTTGATCTGTCACCACATCAGGGGTAATACCACGCTCAACAAGTTCACTAAAGACATCTGCAGCATTACCAAGCAAACCAACAGACACAGGTTTACCCGCTTTTTTAGCCTCGTCTAACATAGCCAAAGCTTCATCTAAGCTCTTGGCTTTCTTATCAACATAACGAGTACGCAGGCGAAAATCGATACGTGTTTCATCAACTTCACACGCCAACACCGAGAATCCAGCCATGGTTCCTGCTAATGGCTGTGCACCGCCCATGCCACCTAAGCCACCAGTTAACACCCACTTACCTTGAGCAACACCATCAAAGTGCTGTTTTGCCACAGAAACGAAAGTTTCGTACGTGCCTTGTACAATGCCTTGGGTGCCAATATAAATCCAAGAACCCGCCGTCATTTGGCCATACATGGCCAGGCCTTTTTTATCTAACTCGTTAAAGTGTTCCCAATTAGCCCAATGCGGAACTAAGTTTGAGTTGGCAATTAATACCCGAGGGGCATCTGCATGGGTACGGAATACTCCCACTGGCTTACCAGATTGCACTAATAAGGTTTCGTCATCTTCTAGGCGCTGCAATACTTCGATGATTTTGTCATAACTTTGCCAGTCACGGGCAGCTCTGCCAATGCCACCATAAACCACTAAATCTTCAGGTCTTTCGGCTACATCTGGGTGTAAATTATTCATTAACATCCGCATCGGCGCTTCAGTTAACCAGCTTTTACAGCTTAGAGTCGTGCCATGAGGGGCAATAATGCGTCGGCTTGGGTCGTGTCGTTTATCCATTTTTTCCTCTTCAACCTATTCGGTTTGTTTTATTTTTTGGTTTTTATCTGTGTTATGTAAACGCCATTAACGTTTAAATGTTAAATGGCCGCCTAATCTAAATTTACTACCGGGATGTACTAAGCGGGCAAAACTGACGACCCCTTTACGTGACCAAGTACGCCGAATAATTTGCAAACATGGCTCGGTGGCTAAAATCTCAAGACGCTGCTGAATTTGCTCATTGGCAATGATGGCTTCAACGGTATGACGCGCCTCCGTTAACGGTGCCACTTGTGATAAATATTCGTGCGGCGTTTGCTGGGTAAAATTTTGCGATAAATAGTCGGGAATTAAATGCGGATTAACAAAGCGCTCTTCTAACTGCAAGGGTAAGCCTTGCTCACAATGAATCAACACTGAGTAAAATACTGGACTTCCCACCTCTAATCCCAGCGCAATCGCAATAGGCGCAATGGCTTCTATCTGGGTAAGTTCCAGTTGTTTAACACTGTAGCCGTGGCCACGCTCTTTAATTTCATCAGCAATATTACGGATATTCAGTAACGATGATTGCGATTTTAATCCTGCAACAAATGTCCCTAGCCCCTGTGTACGCTCTAATATGCCAGCGTCAACCAGTTCAGTTAATGCTCGCCTAGCGGTCATTCGGCTACAATTAAACATCTCGGTGAGTTGATTTTCTGATGGCACACGGGCGTTCTCTTCCCATTCGCCCGCTTCAATACGGGCAAGGATAAATTGTTTTATTTCAGCAAATTTTGCCAACGCCATGCGGTGTTCCAACGTCAAATAATGGAGATTTATTGCACTCATCCTAGCTTGTATATACAAGCAAGATCAAGTATTGTTTGATTAACAATCAAAAAAGAATTTATCAAGAGAATGGCTATGAACTGGGACCAAGTATGGATTGATGTCAATGTTGCCACTATGGATACGGCATCATCAGTGCCGTATGGCGCAATTGAAAATGCTGCTATTGCCGTAAAAGACGGCAAAGTGGCTTGGATAGGTCCTCGCGCTGATCTTCCTGAGTTTGATGCGTTAGCCACGCCAATTTACCGCGGAAAAGGTAAATGGATCACTCCAGGTCTTATTGATGCTCATACTCATTTAGTTTTTGCCGGCAGTCGAGCCAATGAATTTGAACTACGCCTACAGGGTGCTAGTTATGAAGACATTGCCCGCGCTGGCGGCGGTATTATTTCCACCGTTAAGGCTTGCCGAGAAGCTGATGAAGCGACCCTGTTTGATCTTGGGCGTAAACGCTTGAATGCTTTGGCTAAAGAAGGTGTCACAACGGTTGAAATCAAATCAGGCTATGGCCTAGATACTGAAACTGAACTCAAGCTACTTCGAGTCGCAAAAGAATTAGGCCAACATCATCATATTGATGTTAAGACCACATTTTTAGGCGCCCATGCTATTCCTGCCGAATATAAAAACCAACCTGATGCTTATGTCGATTTAGTCATTAATGAGATGCTACCGCAGGTAATTGAACATCAACTTGCCGATGCTGTGGATGTCTTTTGTGAAGGTATTGCGTTTAATCTGCAACAAACAGAGCGCGTACTCATTGCAGCCCAAAATGCCGGCTTATCAATCAAACTGCATGCCGAGCAATTATCAAATATTGGCGGCAGTGAACTTGCCGCACGGTTAAACGCATTGTCTGTCGATCATATTGAACATTTAGATGAGGCTGGAGTAAAAGCGCTGAGTGAAAGCGGTACGTGTGCCGTATTACTGCCAGGAGCCTATTACTTTTTACGAGAAACAAAATTGCCTCCCATTGAGTTACTGCGTCAATACAAGGTGCCAATGGTGATTGCGAGCGATTTTAATCCTGGTTCATCGCCTATTTGCTCAACCAAGTTAATGCTGAATATGGCGTGCACCTTTTTCCGTCTAACCCCGGAAGAAGCCCTGAAAGGCCTGACAATCAATGCAGCGAAAGCATTGGGGATTGATAAAAATGTCGGCAGTTTAGTCGCTGGCAAACAAGCTGATTTCTGTTTGTGGGATATAAACTCTCCCGCAGAGCTGGCTTATACTTTTGGCGTCAATCCGTGTGAGCAAGTGATTAAAGCCGGCAAAATTATTCAACAATAACAAGCATTTACCCAGGCCATTTGGTGGTACATGTATCCAGTTAGTTGGGCAAAAAAAGAGCTTAAATCGACTATTGATTTAAGCTCTTGAAAGATTAATACAGGGCATACCAAGCGAGGATAATCAATACTAGTGAGGTTACTTCACTGTATGACGTTTACCTTGCTTGTTTTTCATTGGGTCACCATCATATCCCAATGCTTTCCAGTCCAAGCGCTGACCTTTGTTATGGCAGTCACTGCACTGTAGAGCTTGATCTTTGGGCGACACCATGTGGTTAATTCTCCACCACATTTCAGTTTCAACAAAATCATGCTGCCCACTATAACTTAAGCCTTTTTCAATCATAGTGGCATTGGCTTTCATGCCTAAGTCTGCGGCAAGATCCCAATCATATTTATCCCAGTATCCACCTTCGCCATAGGTTTTAGGGGTAATAATAATATTATGTTTAGTGTCGTAAATTTGTTTACCCGTATGTACTTTAAATGGGTAAATCTTAGCCTTTGCATCACCGATATTGCCCAATGGGTAGGTTAGTTTTACCACACCTTTAGGATCAATTTTATCACCCGCCATATAGGCATCCGCGTTACCGTTAAACCAGGCATATTGTGGCGGGACATTTTTCTGCCAAACAAACGTGCCCTTTTTATTCATAAAAGTGCTTTTACCATATTCATCTTTGGTTTCTGGCAGTTTATCTCCTGCTGTAGACCAGTCCCAGCGCATCTTAGTTGGCTCATTTTTAGCAAAAAATGGAATATGGCATGTCTGACACGCCACCGCGGCAGTGTGAGTATTGAGCTTTTTATTTTGATGTGGGGCACTGTCATGGCAATTCTCGCAACCTATAGGGGTTTCGCCACCTGGCGATACACCCATCGCATTACCGGTAATTTGATGACTTTCAGTTGTATGGCAGGTTTGGCACTGAAAATCGTTACCGTCGGTGTCCATATGCACATCGGTTGCTTTATCTGGATAAGACATGGATGAATCTAAATCGCCATGCTTAACGGCGTCACCTCCACCACCATAAAAGTGACATGTACCGCAGTTATCCCTTACAGGTTGACCCACATTTTGTGCTACCCGTGTGAGGTCAACTTTAGCCATAGGCTCGCCTGCCCCAGCAGGTTCTTTGACATAGGTTCCTGTGGTGTCATGACACACTAAACAATCTACTTTGGTCATATCAGAAAAATCAAAGCTATTGTCTTTCCAGCCATATCCCGCATGACAACTGGTGCAGCGAGGTTCGTTACCGCTTATCGAAACACAAAAGTTGTTAATGCTATTTTTCTTACCGCGCATTACGGTTCTTCCGGGGAGTTCTTGCTTTAATTCCCAAGTCCAATGCGATGATTTCATAAACTCTTTGGCATGATCCTCGTGACACTCAATACATTGGGATGTCACGTCACTCCCTTGAGTAAAGGGACCTGTTATCGCTTCTTTGTGGTCAAATTTTGCATAAGCAAGTGGACTACTTAATGCCAGCACCATAAATAATGTCATGGTTTTCATCGTATACTCCTTGCCCCAGCAAGCTGGGGCACCATGATTAGAAATTAACAGTTAATGAGGCATTAACATCAAAAGCCGTATCTACCACAGGCAACATCGAGAATGCAGTGCCTTCCATTACGTCATCAATTTTCTGCGGTGCGCCAACGGGCGTGCCGCTGCCAGTGTATTCATAGTCGTAATAAAGCCCAGCTAGCTTGATGAACATACGGGGATTAATGTCAAAAATGTAATAAGCCTCGGCCACATGTCCGCGCGTGGCGAGCTTGCTGCCGACTGGGTCATCTTGCGCCTGAGTGAATGGCGTCCAATATTCAGAGCCATAGTTATATTCCAAGCCAAATTTGCCAAATGGCGCAGGTATTTGCATGCCCACATAAATGCCATAACCATCTTTAGATGAGCTATCATCGGCATATTTAGGCACCATAATAATCTCTGTCCCTGTACTATTTAGCTCAGCTTCAAATACCGCATCACTTAACATGCCACCAAATAACCCGCTATTACCATTAGGCTCAGCACGAGTCCATCCAAGCGATCCGAACACTTTAATGTCGTCATCACTTTCGTAGGCATAACCGATACCACCTAAATACATGTCGCCAATGACGCCACTTGGTTGCACACGGGTGACAAAGTTAAAGTTGTCGAACTTTTGCATATCTTGATACATGGTAGGGGCAAAAATACCCGCTAACTGTGTAGGAAATGCCATCGTGCCCTTAAAACCATCATTAACATCTTTTGCGCCAAAAAGGGTAAGTTGTAGGAAGTGATTACCATCATTGATGGCATCAATATTAAAGCCGCCTAAGTGGGTATCCTTGGTCACTATGTCACCAAACATTTCACCATTGCCCCACTGAGACTCAAATCCCTGACCATAACAAAAACGTACCACCTGACCATCAATACCGGTTATTTCACCAAGATTGTAACCTAAGGTCGCACCATCGAAGTTGAAGTTAACTAAGTGCCCAGATGGTGTCCCACCGCGCATTTCATTTTCTCGGTAATGACTTGGTGGGCCGTAGGTAGAGGGGCGACGGCCAATCGACAAGTAGGTTTCACTACCACCAATATTACGCCAGTCAAAATAAGCACGCTCGACCCTTAACCAGTCACCGCTAGTATTGCCACTGCTGGTTCCGTCCATAGTGAATGATCGCCAAGAGTCAAAAACCTGTGTACCGGTTGAGTCGCCCCAATTTTTATACATAGCTAAGCGACCAGAAAAACTAACGTTATCCCACACCTTGGCTTTTAAATCTAAGCGTAAACGCGTGGTATAAAACAAATCATTGTCTATGTCTTGCATGGTTTTAGGCGCAAGAACATAGGGCATCACACCTTGTAATTGGCCACTTTGAAACGCTTGGGCCAACTCAGGATTAGCCATCATCATTTGCCCTAGAGGCGAATTGGCATCCGTAGGTGCTCCAAATGCCCCTGACATTGCCTTAGCGCCAAAGTCTGAAAAATCGACATTCATGGCAGGGTTCCAGGTGACATTTTGGTAATGCAAAGAATGGACTTTGGTTCTAAAGTCTCCGGTGATGCTAATTCTATCTAATGCGCTATGTCTTTCGGTTTTATCAACTCGACTATTAATATCGTCAAGCTCATCAGTTATGTCAGCAAGTTGGCGCTGTAGTTCGGCAATTTTTTGCGCATCATCGTTTACTTGTACCGTGTCTGCGGCAACAGCCATGCTGCTTATTGCTAATGCGTTTGCCACTAAAATTGATATTAAGGTTCGCATAATAGTGCTTCCTTGTTTTACGCTAACCTTGATAAATCAATCGAGTTAGCTAAATTTAGGGTGCAGAAATCCGTGAGGTTAATCCTCGCTTTTTCTACCTTTATTTGGGTTTGCTGATGACGTGTTATCTAAAATCTGCCCATAACATCAGCGATATAAGCGTTAGCCGCAGGTTTGAGGCTGATCTGAATCTGCTGCATGGTCATACAAAAACTGCTGGATATCCTTTAGCTCTTGTTCTGATAGCGCCTTAAACACTTCAGGCTTTGATTTATGTTGATCGCGCTGGAAAAATCTATCCCATTGGCCCATTGTTTTTGCCATTGGCGTTAACTCTGGTCCTTCACTATTTACGCTATGGCATGCTTTACATTCTTTTTTATAGAGATGTTTTCCCTTTTTAGGGTTACCGCCATCTGCAGCCATTGCTGTACTGCCTAGGGTTAATATCACCGCAATTACTACGCCTAATTGTTGCATTGGTTTCATCATCTGTACCTCTAAAGTGGCTATTTTTATACTGAAGCCAAATAAACCTTCATTTATCTGCCTTGTTAATGATGTTACCCAAAAGTGATAGATGATTATTTGATGTTGATCATATTCATGCAAAAAATCTAATTGATAAAAATATTATTGATAAAAATCTAATTGAACAGGTTATAGCATTGCTGCGTTTAAGAACAAACAGGTCTTGGCATTAAACAAAAAGGTACGCTAGGGAGAAATGTTGCATCGAATGCAATAAGATAGAAATGGCTCAACCCATTGAATTGCAAAATAACAATAGCCGTTAAATGAAAAAATCGCCGATGCTGGCGATTTTTTATCGTGAAAGTAAAGCTTACTTTTTGTTCAATTCATCGATGGGCAGCCAATTCACTTTGACACCCGCCTGTAAAAACATCTCTTGGCTGATTTTAATCTTATCTCCCCAACGAGATAAAAAGTCATCGCTTTGCTCTGGGCAAAATACCCCTGTAATACCAGTTTGGATAATTTTCGCCGCACAATTAGGACAAGGAAAATGAGTCACCCAAATATCACAACCATCAAGATCACGCTTTGCGAACAGGATTGCATTTTCTTCAGCATGCAATGTTTTCAGTAACTTCATCTCACGGTCGTCGGTTTCTGCACTATCCGAAATACCATGTGGATAACCATTAAACCCCACCGATACTATACGATTATGTTTGGTGATCACCGCGCCCACTTGCGTGGAAGGATCCTTACTCCACGAGCCGACAAGCTCAGCCATTTGAAAAAAACGTTTTGCCCACTTTGAAATCATAATGACTGCCTTATAGGTAAATTATTAAGCTAAGCTGCTGATATATGATACCTGATAAGCTAAACGAAATTTAGCTTATCAGGGTTATTTAGCTTGATATTCTTCAAGCAATTTTCCCCAATGATGCAGGTAAAACGGATGCTTTGTCATCGTAATGGCTAATTTTAACTCAGCTATCGCTTGCGGCATTTCACCTGCAGCAGCTAATCCTGTCGCTAAGCCATGATGGGTATGCGCATTTTGAGGGTATTTATCCACGGCAAACTGATAAACAACTAAAGCATCTTTTGGCTCCGATTTAGATTTTGCCAATTCGAACAATGAATCTGCTGCGCTGACTGCAAAACCATACTTATTTGATACTTGCTGAAAATGCGCATATATCGCTTCTGGCCCAGCTTTACCAATAGCTGAATCGGGTTTAATTATGGTATGTACATCGTTAAATATTTGCTCAATGGCATATATCGTTGCCAATGCAGGTTGTGACATATAGTAAGAACCGTCAAACACCTTACTGCGCCATAATAAGTTGCTTGGGGCTTTTTGCTTTAATGTCGTTACCAGCTTATCAAAATCGGCTATTTGTCTTTGCTCAAAATCACTATCGGCACGCGACAAAAATAGCATTCTCGGTTGCGCTAGTGCAGCAAGAGTGGGGACCAAGTTTGGCGTGTCATTCATGACTGAAAGATAATTTTCACTTAAAATCGGACTAGCGGCTATATAGGCATTAAATAGCTTCGGCCTTTGTATTAAAGTAAACAAACCTAATGTGGCATTACCGGTAAAGCCACTGAGTATTTTAAATCCATTGGTGCGATACTTATTATCAATCGCAGCCAATAAATCCTGTTCAAGAAAGTTCAAAAATGCTTGGCCCTGCTCACCATTATCAAAAGTCTTTAGCTTGCCCAAGCCCTTATGCCCGTCTGGCGCGGTCACAATAATCGTTTCTAACCACGGCCAACCGCCATTGTGGCTCATCCAATGATGCAGCCCTGCTAAATAAGGCTGGCTTGCTGGATGGAAGTCGACCAATACGATGTATTTTTTATCCGTATTTTCAGCATATTTATTGGGTAATGTGACCAAGAAATCTGCACTTCCTTGATAACTTGTCGAAGTAACCTTCAAGGTATCAAGTGTTTGTTGTGCTGCAGATTGAGGTGACAGAGACAGTAATAACAAGACAATGAGAGCCCATAAATACTGGGTTGAAGTTAGCTTCAACATATTAATCATGTTCGTTCCTTGAATGACTTATCTAGCACTGGCTATTATTTAATAGCTTATTTGCTTACAAACTAGCAGCTTATGAATAAGTTAACAAATATGAAAATCTAAGGGGTTTTGACTAGCCTTGCTGCACAATAAAGCATAGGATCTCATTATTAGCATCACCTTGGAGTCGCAAAGCATTATGAGTATTAGAGCTATCATCGTTGATACAGCGGGCACAACCACAGATCTTAACTTTATTCAGGATGTGTTATTTCCATATTCTAAAAAAGCCATGGCTGATTTTTTAACTAAAAATCAAGATAATGCCTTAGTGGATTATTGCATTAGCGATGTAAAAGATATTGCTTTAGAACCAGATGCAACCCTTGAACGTGTAACTGAAATTCTTAATCAATGGATTGAAGAAGACCGTAAATTCACGCCATTAAAAACCTTGCAAGGGCTAATTTGGAAGCAAGGCTATAATCGTTCTGAATTCAAAGGCCACATATATCCTGACTTTATTGACAATATTGAGCGCATTATTGCGGCAAACATTCGTATTTACAGTTTTTCATCAGGGTCAGTTGATGCGCAAAAACTGCTGTTCAGCCACACAGATGCCGGCGATTTAACCACACATTTTAGTGGCCATTTTGATACCCGTACTGGTAATAAGTTAGACAAACAAGCCTACAGTAATATTTGCAATACCATCAGTTTGAAACCCAAACAAATGCTGTTTATCTCAGATATGGTTGAGGAATTAAAAGCGGCTGACGCAGCAGGAATGCTAACCTGCCAAATGGTCAGAGAGCCTAATGCTCGTACTGCCAAATTCAAAATCATCACCACATTTGATGAGTTAGAATGCTAATTTAAGGTAAAAGTTAACCAATAAAAAAACGACCTTAATGGTCGTTTTTTTATTGGGCAAAAATTGTTACTTTTCGCAACGTGCTAACAGGTGAATTAGCACGGCTATAGCTTTAAATACAACGCGGTTTGCGCTGAAAATAGATTTATTTGCCAGAGTTCGGATAGACATTATTTATTCAATGGAAATGCCGCCGAATAACATTGTTTTATCGAAAATAGATAACCATATTGGCTCTGCTTATCAGGCACAATTTCTAAAATCTCATAATCATTCAGCTCAACAACATGAGAATCTGGGGCTTTGTCACAACGGGAAAAAGTGTCGGCTTCAAACGTAAAGGCAAAAAACGCAATCGCCTTGCGAACACCCCGATAATAATCTTGATGAACCTGCTTAAAATCAATCTCCTTATCCATATTAACATCCATGCGAAGGACTTCATCATCATTGGCTAAAGCCTTCTGATCCTTAACTAATTGTGCTTGCTCAAGCTGAGATTTTATTTTCTCTTTGATTTGCTCATCCGGCCCCATTAATACTTGAGAAAATTGGCTGTTTGGATCATCTATGTCATCTTCAAAATCTAATCCGATTAACATCCACAAATGATAAAGCACAATCACAGATAAAATAATTCGAATGATAAAGGTAATACGATGAAAAGCCTGATAAGCAACCAGTTTAGGAGAATAAATACCGAGTGGCTTTAACAACCACATCAACACAAAATACATTGGCGACATGATCTGCACCATAAACATCACTATGCCACTTATAATGATAAACCAGGCCGGAATATACAGCAGAATCGCAAAATTATGGGTGTAATTAAAATGCTGCGCAGGAACGCCCACCACTTCATTAACCACAGCACTGGCATTGGCTAAAGCAAAATTGGCAATAATGGCATAAAACAACAGTAATACCGCCTTGCCTGCTAGACTATTCCAAACCTTCTCAAAAACAGGCCAAAACTCTAATAAAATTGCCAATAAGCTTATGGCCGCAACCCAGGTTAAAGGTTGATTAAGCAGCAAAAGCCCTATAGCGAGTAAATAAAATTTTTGCCCAAGTGACAACTGGTCTCTTATCGTAACAACCTTACTTAAAAGCTGTTGCAACAGAAGCTTAGGCATTGATATGGGTTTAGGTAATTTAAACGATTTTATTCTTGCAAACATGGCTACCTGACTCATTTTTATCATCGCAGCCACCATGAGAAGGGGGATTCATTAGGCTACTCATCCATTTGATAACAAAACAATAGCATAATACTTGTTGTCAGTATCATTGGTTGCTAAATTGGTCGCAAGTTAAACAATTGTTTTAAATTAGCGTTTACCGTCAAAACAAGGACAGACCATGGAAGACTTTATCGCAGCGCACCCAATACACACAAAAATCCCCGTTGCCTGGGGCGAGATGGACGCCTTGCAGCATGTTAATAACGCGGTGTATTTCAGATACTTTGAAACCGCCAGATTAGACTTTTTCAACCAACTTAATTTTCTGGAAGACTTGCATAAAACCGGTGTAGGCCCAGTACTCAGTGAAACCAACGCCCGCTATAAACGACCGGTTACTTTTCCAGACACCTTAGTTGTTGGTGTTACCATTAGCGATATAGCCGCGGATCGTTTTACCATGCATTACACAGCTTACAGTGAAGTACAACAGGCGGTTACGACTATCGGTTGGGCAAAGGTTGTTATGTTTAATTTTAAAACAGGTAAAAAAGCTGAATTATCAGAGCCGCTACTTGTTGCATTGAAACAACACGCTAAAACAAAAGACTAAGGAGTTTATATGACTACGGTATCTGTTATCCATCAAGCTGAAATGCACCGCTTTCTCGTCGAAATTAATCAACAGCAAGCAATTTTAGAATACCGATTAACTGGCCATAACGTGAACTTTCACCACACCTTTGTACCACCAGCAATGCGTGGTAAAGGTGTCGCCGAAAGCTTGGTCAGAACAGGGTTAAGCTGGGCTAAACAGCAGCAACTGACCATTGAGGCCAGCTGCAGTTATGTACAAAAGTTTCTAGGTTAATCAACTAGGCCTAGTTGATTAACCCGTTAAGCCTGCCAATTGCGCTTTTACCGCATCTGCTAATGGTTGGCTTTTTTCCGTCTGGTAGTTGTAATGCACCATGGTTGTTTTCGCTTCGGCGGTTTGCTTACCGTCTTGCCAGCAACTTTGTGCAATTTCAAAACTGCTATTTCCAATGCGACTAATATGGGTTTTCACTGTGATGGTTTTACCATAAAACGTCGGCGCATTAAATGCGATGGTAAACCCTGCAATAATCATGTTCCACTTAGTTAAATCTTGCCCTGGATTTACGATTTCAAAAATAGGATCTCTTGCAGCTTCAAACCACACAGGGATCACTGTGTTATTAATGTGCCCCAAAGCATCGGTTTCACAAAAGCGAGGGGTTAAATCCATAGAAAACTGAGTAACAGACACGGCATATTCCTTATTATTGTTATTAAACTTAACTCGGGTTAAAAGATGAATGAAGAAGATTGATAATGATAATATTCTGCCACTTACAATCAAACTTGAACGTTGCGCAGATAACAAAGCAAACTTGCGCCTCAATAGCGAGCGATTTCAAGTAAACTCAACGCAGTTAGCGGTTCAAAGAGCTGTTTGAAATGCATTTATTATCCCGAGCTGAGATTATTCAGTGCGCCATTCTAGTTCAGTGACTAATAATCATCAAAGAAGTCTTTGTCACGGAGATACTGATGCATGTAATGGTATGCAAACAGTGATGCTAACCCGCTGATAATAAGCTATAAAAGCCGGAGAACTGAATGAGCTCGTATACTCGCTCGATATGCCACCAATGTTTGGCAATAGCTTAACCCCGCTGCAGCAAAGCCTCACTTTTCAGACAAAAACCTGCCCAATAAGTCGCCGTACATAACAAGCAAAAGCGTTCATATTGTTAGCATTGCTGGGTTTTCGCATCGTAAGGCCTAACGTTAAATGCATTAACTTTATTGAAGAATGATGACAAGTTAACAACACATAATACCTTTGGCGCGGATGATAAATTACCTATTCCAAAACTGAAGTTAACGGGTGGCTATTAAGTGGCTTTATAGCACAATAGAAAATATTTTTGTGCAAATCTATACTCAATGACAGGGTTCCAGCTGTCGCCTTTGACATGGCACGTAACGAGAGCGACATAAAAAAGGACGCCTAAGCGCCCCCTTAATGATAACGAATGATGCCATTAATACATGGCATCGATTTCGGTCGCGTATTTGCTATAAATATTTTTACGGCGTAATTTCATGGTCGGGGTGATTAAACCGGCTTCCATTGAAAAAGCCTCAGGTAACAAGGTAAACCTTTTAATTTGCTCAAACCCTGCCAACTCATATTGCAACTCTTTCAATCGCTGTTCAAAATGCTCCACCACTTGACTGTTACGCAGCAAATCTATTGGGTTTTCAACGCTAATCCCTTTCTCTTTGGCCCACACTTCTAATGCTTCAAATGCTGGCACAATCAAAGCTGAAACATAGTTGCGAGCATCAGCAATAATTGCCACCTGTTCAACAAACGGACAACAACTGACTTTCCCTTCAACACGCTGCGGAGCTATGTATTTACCGTTGGATGTTTTCATTAATTCTTTAATACGATCAGTAATATATAGATTACCTTCGGCATCAATCATGCCCGCATCACCGGTTTTTAACCAACCGTTGTCAAAGGCTTCTGCGGTATCTTCTGGTCGATTAAAATAGCCGCGCATCACGGTTTCGCCACGCACTAGAATTTCATTATTAGCGCCAATTTTAATTTCCATGGCATGCAAAGGCTTGCCGTTAGACCCCGGCACTCGATTATTTAAGGTATTACAGGTCACTGTTGCACAGGTCTCGGTCATCCCGTAACCACAGAGAATAGGTACCCCAATACTATGAAAAAATGCGCCAACATTTACATCAAGCGCCGCGCCACCAACCGGCATAAAGGTTAAGCGGCCACCCAACACATTTTGTAATTTACTGAAGACTAATTTATTTGCCAATTTCCATTGTGCAGATAACAACTTACTCGGACGCTTTCTACCCTGACTTACTTCGAATTGGCGAGCACCGACGCCAATTGCCCAATGAAATAGCTGTTGACGTATTGCGGGTGCGGAATTTACTTTGTCATGAACTGCGCTGTACACTTTTTCAAGAAAACGTGGCACAACACATAAAGTATGCGGTTTCACTGCGGCTATTGCTTGTTTGACTCTATGGGTATCGTTTAAATACACATTTCGGCCACCGCGACATAATACATAAAATGTCCAGCCACGCTCAAATACATGACTTAATGGTAAAAATGCCAATGACACATCACCAGCTTTAAACGCAATTTCAGTATCGTGCTGTTCAACCATGGATGCGATATTGCGATAATCTAACATCACACCTTTAGGTTCACCCGTGGTACCCGAGGTATAAATAAGCGTGAGCAAATCATCCAGCGAGGTTTGAGATAAACGCTGAGTTAACTCGTCATGGCTTTGTTGTGAAGGGGTGGTATTGAGCAATGCATCTAAATGAAAATGGGCATCAGAAGCCAGCTTAACGGTACTATCAAACACCACAACATGCTGAACACTTGGACACTGAGCTTGAATTTTACACGCGGTGTGATACTGGCCTTCATCACCGGCAAAAATAACCTTTGCACGAGAATCATTCACTATGAATACCGCTTGTTCCATAGTGCTGGTCGGATAAACAGGTACCACAACATTGCGTGCTTTTAGGGCACCGATGTCGGCACAGGTCCACTGTGGAGTATTTTGCGCCAAAATCACCACTTTATCATGCACATGCAGACCAAAATCAATCAATAACTGGGCAATTTTACTGGTGATGGTATCAAACTGATGCCAGGAAACTGTGTTCCAAGGCGCTGCCATTTCAAAACCTTCAAGTGCGATATTTTCACCCAATGTCTGGCTTTGCTGCTGCAGCAGTCGAACGATATGATAGTTTTCTAACAACATAGTGAGATACCTTTTAGCTTACAGGTGTACTGTTTTATTACATTCTACCTGAAGCAACCTTAAACAATAAGAGTTTTTGCTCTACCCTTAAGGGTTAAATCACTTTTTAATAGGTAACTTCACAGTTATAGATCAATCACACTGTTTTTCCACAACCGATTTTTACTCCAAATAAACAAACACACACCTGCCGCTGTCAGCGCAACATCGGCAATCAGCCAAATATCCATATCTTGTTGTACTTGTAATGCCTTAAAACTAAATGACACAAAAAGCGAGTGGCTAATAATCACCAGCATAGTAGCTGACATTTGGCTGATGTTACGGCTTAATGCTCCAAGCCCTAAAGCAAACAGACCACTCCATAACACTGACAGTAATAGGTGGATAATGAATGGCAAAGACAGTTGCTGCCCCATTAGATAGCCCGCTATACAAATCAATAGCATGCTCAACACTAATAATGTAATCAACCTAACACTGGCCTTATAGAATGACTGCTGTAACCCAGTTAAGCCTGTGAATCCAGGTAACATAAACAAGGTTTCAGCACCTCGCCAACGCTGAACTCGGCTCCAATGAACTAAACAACACATCATTAATAGCAGTTGGCCAATGATCAATTGAACAGGCAGGTGCCATTCAAAAAGCGTCGATGGCATCAATAATATCAAACCAAATAGGGTCACCATTACCAAGGCCATAGCTAAAAGTGGCCCAACAAAAAAGCTCGCAGGGTGTAAATATCGATTGAGTTTATCCAGCAGGTTATGCTGTTTCATGCTGGGTAACCAAAACCAGCCCATTTCCATGCCACTTAAATAGGTTGCTCGGGCATCTTGATGCCAAGTTAACTGCCCCAGTTTCACTTTTACCAATTCAAGCAAGATGCCTAAGGGGATCACCAAACACCACCAAGGTACATTTAGCGTCATCTGATCAAAAAAAGGCATAGCGATAAACAGCAATATGGAAAACTGAAAGCCTTTATTCCAATGTAAACATCCCCATAAAAATCCCAGACTAATCAATACGGCTAACAGAACCGAAGTCACAGTTTGGGGGGCAAATATCACCGCAAACCCTAATGAAAACAACATCACACTAAAATAAATGACGATTGATTGCACGACAACATTACGCTGATAACCGGGAATTAAACCGCTGGTTTCAGCACCAACCAAACGGTTTAATTGCCATAAAACAGACATGCTGCTGGATATCACCGACATAGATAACACCAAGCCGATAGAAGAGGTTTTATCAATATATAAACTTAAGGCCGCGATGCCAAAGCCCAGTAGACTCGTGAATAAAAAGCTCACGCTACCGACATCAAAAAACCACAATCGAAACAAACCACGGTAACTATCGCGGTTTATAAAATCGCTTAGTTTAATTCCATTTGGTGTAAGCCGATTTGATGACTTCACTAAATTGGCCAACATAGTGTTCATCGATGCAACTCCATAAATAGCTGCTCTAAGTTCAATGATTGTTCACTAATAAGGCCGTTGAATTGTTCCTGTGACTGGCAGTTATCAGCAAGGATTAGCATTGAATCGGCCGTGTTTGTTTGGTGTAAAATGTCTAAATGCTGAGGTAATTCAGAATCGACGCTGACTTTGAGTAATTTCACCTGCTCTCTTAAGGTGTCAATTTCTTTAAACAGCACTAATTTACCTTTTTTAATCAAGGCAACATGGCTCGCTACCCGCTCTAAATCAGAGGTAATATGCGATGAAAAAAGCACAGCAGAACCCGATTCTAAGGCTAAATCAAATAAATCGGTCATGAATTTACGCCGCGCAATAGGATCTAAACTGGCAACGGGCTCATCTAATATCAATAATGTCGGTCGGTAAGCCATTGCCATGATTAACGCCAATGATTGACGTTGGCCAACGGATAATTTTTGTACCGATTGTGTCACATCTAATTCAAAACGCTTAAGCCATTCTTGTTCTAATTGTTTATCCCAATCAACATAAAAACTGCGATGTAAATCTAACGCACGATCAACGGTAAAACCTTCATATCCAAAGGGTTGCTGAGGAACATAACCAATGCGAGATTTCGCCGTATCAGACAAAACTGCTGGTGACTCGTTAAGGGTTTTAATGTCTCCAGAGTCGACAGTTAAAATACCTAAAGCGCACCGCATTAAAGTCGATTTCCCTGCACCATTCTGACCAAGTAACCCAACCACCATGCCTGGGTATAATTGCATCGACAATTGATCCAAAGCTGTGTGTGTGGTTTTGTTTCCTTTCAGAGGAAAGACTTTAGTGACATTATTAAATGCTAGGATCGGGACTTCATTTTGTTGCATTATCGGCATTCCTTTAGCTCAATCTTATGGTATTACTGACTCTTTTAGCGACGATGAGTTGTTGATTTATCAACTATTATTTAGCGGCCCACTTTTTAGCTATCAATGCTTGCAACTCCGCTAACTCAACACCGAGTTGTTGAGCTTGAGTCACTAAATCGTCTACTTTGGGTTGCATCAAACTCCCACCAGAGGTGTTATCTGTGCAATTTCGAGCAGCAACGATAGATGGCTGACCTCGGCGACGCTCTATCCAACCTTGATCCACCAATTGCTGCACAGCACGTGACACCGTCATAGGGTTCACGGCAAGAAATTCGGCCATTTGCCTAACCGAAGGCAATACATCTTCAGCTTGCAATTGCCCGCCCACAATCAATCGCACGATTTGATCATGCAATTGACGATAGATAGGTTCACCACTACTGGGGTTGACATTTAATAGTTCTAACATTAGCCTTTACAAACTGTATTAATACATTGATACACCCATACACTTAGTGTAAGTTAACACAATCATCTCAAAAAGCAAAAAGGAAACGTTCCGATGATCAACAGGAAGTTTGTCAGTAAATCGCTAACCTCAAGGTTGCGCCATTACGCTTTGCCCCCATCGGCAACACGCACTAGCCGTTTAGCTGCTGTAATCATTAGCGCGTTATTTGCCAGTTCCAGTTATGCCAATGATGCAGGCCAGCCTCAAGCACTCAATACTGCTGATACTAAAACACATTCTTGTCACTTAGATGGCATGTCAGAGCAATTACAGTGCGGTAAGATTAGTGTTCCTGAAAACCCACAAAAACCAGATGGCAAGCATATCGACATCCATTTTGCGATATTGCCAGCCATTAAAGACACTCACCCAAACGAAGCACTTCTTGCCATTGCCGGAGGCCCGGGACAATCCGCAATAGAGCATGCCGCTGGATTTGACCGATTACTAAACAAAGTACGTCAACAACGCGATATTTTACTTATCGATCAACGCGGAACAGGCTTATCAAATATTCTTAACTGCGAAGACTCTGAAGCCACATCTATGCTGTCATTTAACGATGAAGATGTTGATATTATTGCTGATACTGAACAATGTTTAACGCAAACGGATGCAGACATTACTCAATATGGTAGTGAAACCGCATTAACGGATTTTGAAGCTGTACGCACATATTTAGGCTACCAAAAGCTGCACTTATACGGTGTATCTTATGGCACACGTATGGCTCAACTGTATATGCGTCATTACCCAGAGGCATTAAGCACAGTGACCTTAGATGGCGTAGTGCCGATGCAACAAAGCGTGGTGGCCATTGGTAGCGCTATTGAACGTGGATTTGAATTATTAATGCGAGATTGTGCCAGCAATCTGGCTTGTCATGCACAATATCCTAACTTACTGGCCGACTTTAAAACCGTAGATGAACGCCTGACTAACAAACCGATTGAACAAAGCGTTCATGACCCTCTGACCAATGAGCCAAGCACGTTATTACTGACTCGCGGCAAGTTCAATGGCGCAATTAGAATGGGCTTATATAGTCCAGCTATCCGTGCACTATTACCCCATGCGATTCACCAAGCCGCCAAAGAAGATTATCAACCAATACTTGGCATATATGCCCTATCGGCTGATGGTATAGGTTTAGCTATGGGAATGCATGCCTCTGTTGTCTGCGGCGAAGACATCCACAGAATATCAGACCAAATGCGCAAAGATGCCAAAGAGTCTTACATTAGCTCGACCATGATGGAGGGGTTAGAGAAAACCTGTGAAATTTGGAAAGTGCCAGCCGTTGCAGATAGCTTTAGTGAGCCGATTAGCAGTGATTTACCCACTTTACTGCTATCTGGCGAATTAGATCCTGCTACGCCTCCCCATTGGGGCGCGTTAGCGACAAAGCAATTAACCAACGCCAAGCACTTAATTTCACCTTTTGCGACCCATGGTGTAGCAGCGCAAACCTGTGCTAACGATTTGATTGCTGATTTAGTCGATAGCGCCAGCGTTAAAAAAATTGATGCCAGCTGTCTTGAAAAAGATATACGCCGTAGCTTTTACCTCAATGCTAACTCGGTAGAACCGGTTATCTCAACGGATGCAGACACTCCGGCTATCGCCGATGAGGCAACTTCAACAGACAATGCCACTGGCGCAGATAAGGAATAATCATGATTTCAGTGACAAATTTATCGAAAAAAATCGGTGATGTGCAGGCGTTAAACAAACTTAGCTTTAGCGCCCAAGATGGCCATATCACAGGTTTACTTGGCCCTAACGGCGCAGGTAAAACCACCTGTTTACGTACCCTATTCGGCCTATTAACACCCGATGAAGGTTATGCCGAAGTTGATGGCATCAATGTGGCAGAAAAACCGATCCAAGCCAAACAGCAGTTAGGCTTATTCCCTGATCCATTTGGTTTATATGAACGCCTCACGCCACGTGAATACATTACCTACTTTGCCGAGCTGAGTGGAATGTCGCGCAAAGAAGCAAAAGCGGCCACTGAGAAGGTGATTGAACAGCTAAATTTAAGCGATATCAGCAATCGTCGTTGTAAAGGGTTTTCGCAGGGACAACGAATGAAAACTGCACTGGCGCAAGCCATTGTCCACCAGCCAACCAACATCATTTTAGATGAGCCCACTCGCGGCTTAGATGTAATGAGCACACGTTTATTACGCGATATCTTAATCGATCTAAAAGCGCGTGGTCATTGCGTATTATTTTCTAGTCATGTGATGCAAGAAGTCGCAGCGCTCTGTGATCATGTGATTGTGATGGCCAATGGCTCAGTTGTCGCCACTGGCAGCCCTGATGAGCTTTGCCAACAAACGGGAGAGTCTTCACTGGAAGAAGCTTTCATTAAACTTATCGGAACTGACGAAGGGATTGCAGCATAATGAATAAACTCATCGCAATGGTGCGCAAAGAACTCATTGATGCCGCACGCGACAAACGCTCGGTGATGGCTGGTTTATACTACGCCATAGGTACACCTTTGATTATGTGTGGCATGTTTATGGTGCTCATTAATCAATTAACCAGTCCTGAAGACTTAAACATCACGATTAACAAAGCCGAAAATGCTCCAGATTTAGTCCGTTATTTAAGTCGAAAAGGGATTAATCAGGCCGATTTAACGGCTAAACCTGATGCTGATGTAAAAGCTATCACTCTGACTATTACAGAAGACTATGCCGCCAACATGGCCAACGCTAAACCTGCTGAAGTGATTATTCTAGCGGATAACTCTGATGAGAAATTACAAAAATCCATTCGACGTCTTCAGCAAGAACTACAAACTTACAGTTCAGAAATGGGCAGTTTACGCTTAATTGCTCGCGGCATTAACCCACAGGTGATGCAATCATTAAAAGTGGACATGCAAGACCAATCAACCCCTGATTCAAAAGGCGGTATGATCTTAGGCATTGCGATTTTCACCATGATTTACTCAGTGTTTATTTCAGCGATGAACCTCGCCATTGATACCAGTGCCGGTGAGCGCGAACGTAATTCGCTGGCATTAATGCTAAGCCATCCCATTAGCACTCGCCAACTGGTGCTTGGCAAAGTCATTGCCGTAACCCTGTTTGCATTATTGGGTTTGGTGCTGATATTGCTCATCTCTAAAATTGCTTACACCTTTGTGCCTTGGCAGGAACTGGGCTTTAGCATCAACATTTCAACCGACTTTATGAAACTGATGTTTGTCATTGGCATTCCTGTAGCTCTACTCGCATCAACCTTACAGCTATTTGTGTCTTTTATGGCAAAATCATTTAAAGAAGCACAATCCTATCTAACCATGGTGTTATTTGTCCCCATCGCCTTATCTATGGCGGCGAGCTACAACATAGCCCCAGATATGCTGCAGTGGATCCCTGTATCGGGTCAACAACAAGCCTTAATGGACTTTATTAAAGGTAAAGACATCCCTATGTTGCAGCTAGCTGTGTCATCAACTATGACCATAGCGATCTCAATTGGCTTAATGCTGGGCATGGAAAAAATGCTTAAAAGTGAAAAAGTGGTATTTGGACTATAGATAACCTCAACTTATAGCCGCGGTGTGAGCCTATGTGGTAACTCACCCTCTCTCGCCGCAGTTTATCTAGTTAGAAGTAAATGACTTAAGGAGTGACACGATGGAAAGCGATTTAGCAATAATAACCTTAGTGGCCATTATCGTTATTGGCACCAGCGCCGTTGAAATGTTTAAGTATTACAGCAAAACCAAGCAGAAACATAATAGCCATTGTGTAGATGATTTATTGGCACAAAATAAGGCGTTAATAGAAAGAATCCAAGTATTAGAGCAACTGGTAACCGATGACGGTTATGATTTGAAGCGCAAATTTAATCAATTATAATTTAGTCTTTATTAATCGTATCTTTAATACAACAACCCCACCTAAGTGGGGTTGTAAAGTAACTGGCATTAGCACTGACTGACAACAAAAACTTACTTAAACACATTCAACACCACTTTATTCCGTCCGGTTTTTTTCGCTATATAGAGCTGCTTATCCGCTTGTTTTAATACATCATGAAAAAGGTACTGCTCAGCATGTTCAAACAGCTTGGGCACCACCACACCACCAATACTGACGGTCAGCCAAAGCGTGCCATCTACATCATGCTTAATATGCAAACTTTCCACAGCATTTCTTAATCGCTCCGCGACATGAGTGATTGATTCCATTTTATCATCTTGCACAATGACACAAAATTCCTCGCCGCCATATCGGGCAACAAGCGCATTATAACAAGCCATGGTTTCCATTAAACAACAGGCAACATCGACTAAGGCCTTGTCACCTGCCAGATGATCATGTCGGTCGTTATAAAGCTTGAAGTGATCAATATCTATCATCATGACACTAAACCCAGACTCTTGCTGGTGCCATGCTGTTATCGCATTATCAGCAAAAGCCTCTAATCCTCGGCGGTTAGTGATTTCGGTTAACGCGTCTTGTACGGTTAAGGTTTCTAAATAGTTTTGTTGCTCCGCAAAACGAATGAGCAACTGGTTAAATGAATTAGACACATTATCTATTTCATCGATAAAGTGCTGACTAGGAACTTTAGTCATCAGATTATCATTTGAAGAGTCATTAATATTATTGTTGAAATGAATCAAAGGTGAAATTAAAAATCGCGACAACATCATCATTGAAAATGTCACAATCATGGTGATAATTAGCAATAACAAAACGACTGAAACCGCATCTAATTTGGGGCTGGATGTTTTTCGATGATGAACTGTAATAACAACGGCTTGATCATCAAACTTATTGCGGATCAGCCAACTGTGCGATGCGTTTACCACTTTTAATTGATCCTGGCTAAAAAAATCATTGCTAGGCAGGGGATCTGCAGTGGAATTACTCATGTTATCAATAGCAAACTTCACCATAGAATAGCCGGTAATTTCGTCTATCATTTCCTTATCCACCAATCTGGCCATAGTAATACTGCCAGCAATTTCCCCTTTGCCCTCTGACGGTAAAATAGTTGTGTTAGTCACATAAAATAACTGCCCGGCAATGACATAATAGCCATGTCGAGTAGAGGCGATTTGTGCCGAAATTTCGGCTAATGAAGGCAACAATGTGTCTGTATTTGTTTTGGTTTTTCCCTCCACAAATCCTCTTAACACTGAGGCACTTTCAGTAATCGAGCTATCTAGATATTGCCAAACCAATTGCTGATCCGCTTTATGGATAAACACCGCATCAACATTAGCGACTTCAAACGCATTAGGTAATAAATTATTTTCAATAAATTCATCTGAAGGCTGAGCAACAAACTCAACCAAACTATCCCAAACGGCATAATCAAAACTTAAGGTGGTTAAATTTTTAGCCGATGCTGAAAATGCCGCTTTAAGTAAAATATATTCTTGTTGCTGTTGGTCTACAACTTCAGCGTTAATACCTGGAAGATAAAAAAAGTAATAAATAGCCATCACTAAACAGGCAACGCTGATCAATAGCGATGACAACAGCAATAATGAAAAGCGTTTTAACGTCATGCACATCAGCTCAAATTCAAATAATACTATTGAGTGTAGCTGGAATTTGCTCGTTCAGTTAATTTATATGTTTAAAAATAACCGATACATTTCATGTTTTTAAAACCCAAAAAAGCCCAAACAATGCAGGGCTTAATCAGGGTAACCATTAAAACCTATTTGGCTTTCGGTCTAAAAGGCTTAATCACATCTTCATTGCACTCTAGAAATGGTCCGTCCATTAAATCAATACAATACGGAATGGCCGGGAATACCGCATCTAAACACTCACGAATCGACTTAGGTTTACCGGGTAAATTTACAATTAATGAGTCAGCACGTAACCCTGCGGTTTGACGAGACAGAATTGCTGTTGGTACAAACTTTAGCGACTCAGCGCGCATAAGCTCACCAAAGCCAGGCATCATACGGTCACAAACAGCCTCTGTTGCTTCAGGGGTAACGTCACGCTTTGCAGGGCCTGTTCCACCCGTGGTTACAATTAAACTACAGCCTTGATTGTCAGCCATATCAATAAGCGTCGCTTCAATCACATCCTGCTCATCTGGAATAACTTGATACACAGCTTCCCATGGTGAAGTAAGGTATTGGTTCAGTACATCAATAATGGCTTTGCCAGACAAATCTTCATAAATGCCTGCACTTGCGCGATCACTTACGGTCACAATACCTATTTTTGCTTTAGTCATATATTTTTTATTCCGTTGCCTTACATTCAATATCGATAAAGTAGCATAAAGCGAAACATGATGAATTGATTCATCTCTCGTTAATTTCAATCAATAATAGAAATATTTCGAGTCAGACTAGGTATTTGTGCACTGATTTAAAACAAATACAAGGATGAAACTCGCACACAAGCCAAGCCAGAACACCAAAACCTCAAACTATAAAGTGCGACAAATGCTATGTCAGAGTGTTGAAAAACCATAAAAAAAGGCTTAAGTGGTTAACTTAAGCCTGAGATAAAAATACATTAAACTAGTTAGCAGCAAGCATTCCTTGCTGTTCAACTTCTGCATACTCAATCAACGCCGCAATAGACGACTCAACCGATTGTTGTGGGGACTTAAGTCGTTTAGCGAACCAATAGCGTGGTTTCCAATAAACATTGTCCAGACTAGAAATTTTGACGCCTTTTTTAGTGGAAGCATGTAAGAATTTTGAATCGCCCATATAAATACCGACATGACGAGCCGTTTTAGTGGTTTTGAAAAACACTAAATCGCCAATTTCTAGCTCATTACGCGGCACTTCTTTCCCTAAAATACGTTGAGCATTGACGGTGCGAGGCAGCTTTTGACCAACAATATCCAAGTAAGCTAAATACACAAACCCTGAACAATCTACGCCATTTTTACTCATACCGCCTAAACGATATGGCGTACCTGACCAATCATCATGGTACGCCAATAAGTTAGGCTCGCTCCACTTAGGTAATTTTGGCTCTTCCTTAACCACAATCACAGGTTTAGGAGGTTGAACCACTACTTTAGGTGCTTGTGATGCACAGGCACTTAATAAAATTGCTAAGCTAATAACAGACAACTTTTTTATCAATTTGACTTACCTCTAAGCCGAAATACTTCAAGTTAGTATGAGAAACATTGTTTAAAAAGACTAACTTACAATTATGTTGTTCAAGTAATAAACAAGATAATTTACACCAGTTAAAAAAAATCTCAAAAGAAAACTTTATCCGTAAAAGAAAATGGCAGCCTAGTGGCTGCCAAATATTCAAATAACTTGTACTTACGCCTAATTTATCGCCATTGAGATAAAATATCCCAAAATAGTGGCAGTCACGACACCGATAAATCCTGGCACAATAAAACTATGGTTCAAAACATATTTACCAATATGAGTTGTACCTGTTCTATCAAAACTAATTGCCGCTAAATCACTAGGATAAAATGGAAAGAAGAAATATGCATAACAGGCCGGCAATACCCCAATAAGCACAGGAGCTGGGATCCCCAATGAAAACCCTAAGGGCAACATAATCGTTAATACTGCCGCCTGACTTTTCAAGAAAACTGAGACCACAAACATCGCAATGGCAAACGTCCAAGGGTAGACACTCACAATATCACTGACAGCACTGACCAAATACGCTTTGTGGTGGCCAATAATTGTGTCACTCATCCAAGCGATACCAAAAATAATAATCACCGCCGTCATGCCCGCTGTAAATACATTACTGGTGACAATCTTTTTAGGAGAAACATGTGTCGCCAGCAATATCACGCCACCAACTGACAGCATCATAAACTGAATCGCCACCGACATATTAACCCCAGCAGGTAACACTTGCTTGCTGAACATTGCAATCATGATCACCGCAAAAATGCCCAGCAAGAAAACCGTTAAGCCTTTTTTCGCCGTTGATTCTGAGGCTAACGTTTGTGTTTCTTCAGCTTGAGGATCAACTAAGCTGTCACGAAACTCTGGATCTTGTAAACGAGCTTGAAACTCCTCGTCTTTATCCAAATCTTTGCCTCGAGTTAAGCTCCAGACACATGCCACCAGCAAACCCATCAATGTAGACGGAATGGTCACCATCAACACATCGACTAAGCTAATATCAAGATTATTATCAACGGTGGTAGCCAGCACAACTGCCGCCGCTGCAGCAATTGGACTAGCTGTAATACCCATTTGTGATGCCACAGTAGCAATAGCTAATGGGCGCTCAGGTCGAATGCCTTTCTTATAAGACACATCATAAATAACAGGTAATAAAGGGTAAACCGAGTGACCAGTACCCACCAACACAGTCAGTGAGTAAGTACAAAGAGGGCCAAGAAAGACAATATGTTCAGGGTGTTTACGTAGCAGTTTTTCGGCAAATTTAACCAATAGCTTTAAACCACCAGTGGCCTCTAACGTTGCAGATGCCGCCACAACAGCCAAAATAATCAGCATAACGCTTACAGGTGGCGTGCCAGGCGCAATGCCAAATACAAACGCCAACACAGATACACCTAAACCACCTAGCAAGCCAAAGGCTATTCCGCCGTGGCGAATTCCAACAAAAATCACTGCCAGTAACAGCAGCATATGTATATAAAACATGGCTTTCTTCCCCCATTTATCATGCTTAGGGAAGATATATCACAATGTATTTTGTCGTTAGTGACCCAACTCAAGCAATCGAATGATATTAGAGCCAATTGTTAAAACTGTGAAGCAGATGACTAGTGTGTTATTGAGTTTTTGGGGCTAAAGCCTTATTCAGAGAATCTCGCAATAATTTATCTGAAGCTTCTCGCTCAGCTTTTTCCTGTTTATCAAAATGCGCGTTAATACTGTCATCAACTTGTTTCACGCACTCTTGTTTACTGAGGTTTTTATCTAAATCATTGGTGTAGGTATCTGTTCTGGCATCACAAACAACTGTAGAACAACCACTTACAGCAGCCAAGATTGCTACAATCATTAACGACTTTGCTATATTTTCCATACACAGTCCTTTTTAACAACTCACCTTAACTCACGAGAACCGTAGGCTAAGTGAGAAAACTTAAGACATATTTTTTACTAAGAAAATTAACCAAATAGGTATCAAATTAAGCAATTTGCACAAAAAGATTGTCTTCGTTGAGTTCAAATAGTCTTCGTTTTAATTTCATCATTTCAATTAAACCGCTAAACCTGCTGCCACACCAGAGGCCCATGCCCATTGAAAATTGAACCCTCCTAGCCAACCACTGACATCCATCACTTCACCAATAAAGAATAAGCCGGTTACGTTATTTGCCTGCATGGTTTTGGATGACAACTCATTAGTATCAACCCCGCCCAACGTGACTTCAGCTGTGCGATAACCTTCGGTACCATTCATCATGATTGACCAGTTATTTAACGCATCAGCCAGAGTTTCGCGCTCACCATGACCAAGCTGATTTAAGGCTTTATCTAATTGAACTTCTTCAAATAATGCTTCTACTAGCCGTTTAGGCAACCAATGGCTAAGGGTATTACGTAAACTCTGTTTAGGGTGATTTTTTAGTGCTAGTTCAATTTTTTCTAAAGCGTTTTCGCCCGGTAATAAATTGATTGAAATCGCTTCTCCCGGTTGCCAATAATTAGAAATTTGCAACACGGCAGGGCCTGATAATCCACGGTGTGTAAATAATAAAGCTTCAGTAAATTGGGTACCATCAGCTGCGGTGATGGTTGATGGCACAGCAATGCCAGACAAAGGCTCAAATCTTATTTTTTGCTCTGCATGCCAGGTAAATGGAACTAGCCCAGCCTGAGTGGGCAGTACTTTTAAACCAAATTGTTGTGCTATTTTATAGCCATAAGGCGATGCACCTAGTTTGGGCATAGATAAACCACCTGTGGCGATAACCAGAGACTCGCAGCTAAAATCACCATTTGAGGTGATGAGTGTAAAATGGCCATTTTCTTGCTGAGCCACTGCAGTAATTTCAGTGCGCAGTTGGATCTTATTACCAGCCCATTCACATTCGGTCATCAACATAGTGACGATGTCTTTTGCGGAGTCATTACAGAATAATTGCCCATGTTCGCGTTCATGATATTCAATACCATGACGCTCAACCAATTCGATAAAGTCACTTGAGCGATAACGGGCCAATGCAGACTTAACAAAATGAGGGTTACCACAGATAAAGTTAGCGGGTTCAACCTTTTGGTTTGTGAAGTTACATCGGCCACCACCACTAATCAGAATTTTACGCCCAGCTTGCTTAGCATTATCGAGCACAAGCACATCACGACCACGATAACCTGCCGTTGCCGCACACATTAACCCTGCAGCACCCGCGCCGATAATAATTACATCATGATGTTTCACTTAATTGCCTCACATAAGCTGTTAGTTGTTTTGCATTCTGGTTTTACTGAGAAAAAACATTCAGACACAAAAAAGGATGCTATTTTAGCATCCTTAGTATGATTTGAAGAGTGAGAGTTTCGCGTAGACTACTTCTTTATCGTTTCCGATTTTTTGTCTCGGCTTAATAACTCTTTTGCCGCATCAACGGGGGCTTTACCTTGATATAACACCTGATAAATTTGCTCAGTGATAGGCATTTCTACTCCCAAACGCTTAGCCAGAGTGTAGACCTCTTTGGTATTGCGATAACCTTCAACCACCTGACCTATATCAGCCTGTGCGCTGTGCACATCTTTACCTTGACCCAGCGCTAAACCAAAACGACGATTTCGCGATTGGTTATCGGTACATGTCAGTACTAAATCACCTAAACCTGCCATACCGATAAAGGTTGAGGCATCTGCACCTAGGGCTTCACCTAAACGCGATAACTCAACTAAACCTCGAGTGATTAACGCGGTGCGAGCATTGGCACCGAATCCGATACCATCAGACATACCTGCGCCAATTGCAATGACGTTTTTAACCGCGCCACCCAGTTGAATGCCGGTAAAGTCATCATTGGCATACACCCTTAAACGCTTAGGGCTATGGAGTAACTCAACAAGTTCATGGGTAAATTGCGGGCAAGTACCTGCTACTGATATCGCGGTAGGTAATCCTGCCGCCAGTTCTTTAGCAAATGTAGGGCCTGATAACACTGCAAGTGGATATTGCTCACCAAGTTGCTCTCTTGCGACATCTTGTAGTAAACGACCAGTTTCAGGCTCTAGGCCCTTGGTTGCCCATACAATACGTGCATCATTGCGCAATAACGGTTTAGCTTGCTTAAGAACATCACCAAAGACATGACTTGGTACCACGACCAAAATATTCTGACTGGCGGCTAATGCTTTGGCTAAATCTGGCTCAATTTGTAAACAATCAGGAAATTGAATGCCTGGCAAATAAGCTTCATTGCTACGAGAGTCAGCTAACGCTTGCATACGCTTAGGGTCATGACCCCATAACAAGGTTTTATGACCGTTGCTTGCTAAAGAAATAGCAAGGGCGGTGCCATAAGACCCCGCCCCTAATACCGTTATTTCGGCAGCGTTACTCATCACTTATGCGTTTGCTTCAGCTGGTGCTGCTGCAGCGGCTTGACGCTGTTGAACGTATTGAGCAAATAATGCATCAAAATTCACTGGCGCTAGGTTAAGTTGTGGGAAAGTGCCACGAGCAACTAGACCTGATACGGTTTCACGCGCATATGGGAAAAGTACATTCGGGCAGTACGCACCTAAAGAATGAGCAAGTTGTGGCTCTGTTAAGCCTACAATTGAGAAGATACCAGCTTGTTGTACTTCACATAAAAATGCCGTTTCGTCGCCATTCTTAGCAGTTACGGTTAAAGAAAGTACCACTTCATATGTGTCGTCAGATAACTTTGCACTACGCGTGTCTAAGTCTAACTTCACTTCTGGGTTCCATTCTTTTTGGAAAACAGCTGGGCTATTTGGCGTTTCAAAAGACAAATCCTTTGTATATACGCGCTGAATGTTAAATTGTGGTGCACTTGCTTCGTTGTTTGCTACTGCTTCAGCCATGATTTCCTACCTATCTATGTTATTTTTCGCTTTCTCTATGGAGCGAATATGATGTTGGGTTTGCAACGAAAATAATTTCGCTTTTACCTCAAGTCGATCGCACTGCTAAAAACTGACAAAGCTCTTTTGGCAAGTAGGATCAAAAGTGCTGATGATGTTACCAGCACTTTGTTTTACTTCAATATGATAAACCTTACGACTATCTCTTACTTTTCACTACTGGCATATTTGCAGATTGCCAGTCGCCCATACCACCTTTAAGGTTATGAACGTTTTCAAAGCCTTGCTTAACAAGAAGTTGAGCTGCTTGAGATGATGTCATACCAGCGTTACATACTAATATAATGGGGCTGCTTTTAAACTTTTCAAGACTAGTAGCTTGATTATTTTTAATTTCAGACAATGGCACATTAATCGCGTCAACGATATGACCCTTTTTAAACTCTTCTTTGCCACGCACATCAATGACTTTTGCATCTTGCTTATTCATCATCAAAGTCAGTTCGTGATTATTTACATTTTTTACTTTTGATGTGCTGGATTTGAATGTTGTTACAATCAAAGCAACAAATAAGCCTGCCCAAGCTAATGACAACATTGGGTTTGCTCTTAAAAATTCGATATATTCTTGCATGATCACTGCCTATAAAGGATTGAGCTAAGATTAATTTGGCCAAGAGTATATCGATTTAAGCAACAGTTTTCACCTGTCTAACGTGCTTAACTGCAGATAAACGCACACATCAATGAAATTTAATCATCAGCAGCCCCGATATCTAACCTAAGTCTGTTTCCCACTGCTGATAAGTAGTAATATTTGTCCAATTTCATTTTTAATTTCTATTTTTTCACTTTGAGGGTATACCCATGACGACGACAAAACGTCCGCTGGCATTACTTATTTTAGATGGCTGGGGCTATCGTGAAAATCCGCAGGATAATGCGATTTTTCATGCTAACACCCCCGTTTTAGATAAGTTAACAGCAACATATGCAAATAGTTTAATTTCGGGTTCAGGTTTAGATGTCGGTTTACCTGACGGCCAAATGGGCAATTCTGAAGTTGGTCATATCAACATAGGATCTGGCCGTATCGTTTATCAAGAGCTAACTCGCATCAGTAAAGCAATTGCTGACCACGAGTTTGAGCAAAACCCCGCTCTAGTTGCGGCAGTTGATAACGCTATAGCTGCTGATGGCGCGGTTCACATTATGGGGTTATTGTCACCCGGTGGTGTACATAGCCATGAAGAACATATTGAAGCAATGTGCCGAATGGCAGTTGCTCGCGGTGCGAAAGCTGTGTACTTGCATGCCTTTTTAGATGGACGTGATACCCCACCGCGCAGTGCAAAAGGCAGTATCGAGCATTTCAATACATTATTTAGTGAACTTGGCACTGGTAGAGTTGCATCATTAATTGGCCGTTATTTCGCATTAGACCGTGATAACCGTTGGGATCGAGTATCTCAAGCTTATGAGTTAATCACTGAAGGCAAAGGCAAGTTTGAATATACCGATGCGGTCACTGCGCTAACATCCGCTTATGAACGCGATGAAAATGATGAGTTTGTTTCGGCATCGGCCATTACAGATGCAGCGGGGCAAACGGCGGCATTAAATGATAATGACGCATTAATATTCATGAACTTCCGTGCCGACCGTGCACGTCAGATCACTCGCAGCTTTGTAAATGCTGATTTTGATGGCTTTGTTCGTCATAAAACCCCTGTAATTAACTTTGTGATGCTGACAGAATATGCTGCAGACATTAAAGTACCTGTAGCCTTCCCTTCTGACAATTTAGTCAATACATTGGGTGAGACGCTTCAAAAGCAAGGTAAAACTCAGCTGCGTATCTCAGAAACTGAAAAATATGCCCACGTCACTTTCTTCTTCAATGGCGGTAAAGAAACGCCTTTTGATGGTGAAGATCGTATTTTGATTGAATCACCAAAAGTCGCAACCTATGACTTGCAGCCTGAAATGAATTCAGCAGAATTAACCGACAAGCTAGTAGGTGCAATAGAATCAGCTAAATATGATGTCATAATTTGTAACTATCCAAATGGTGATATGGTTGGCCATACTGGTAAGTTTGATGCTGCAGTAAAAGCTTGTGAAGCGGTTGATGCCTGCGTTGGTAGAGTGGTTGAAGCACTTGCTAAAGTCGGTGGCGAATGCATTATCACTGCAGACCACGGTAATGCAGAGCAAATGACAGATCCCACTACGGGCCAAGCACATACTGCACACACTAGTGAATTAGTTCCTTTCATCTATGTCGGTCGTGATGCTACTATCAAAGATAACGGCCGCTTATGTGACATCGCACCTACGATGTTAACGTTAATGGGGCAAAGTGTGCCAAGCGAAATGACTGGCCGCTGTATCATTGACCTAAAAGAGTAATTAATTACCTGTGATAACTCGTTTATTTGTTAAAGCCAGCATTGTTGCTGGCTTTATAATACTTTCAGCAAACGCCACTGGCGCCGACCTCAGTAAACGTCAATCTGAGCTAAAGTCTATTCAAACGCAGATTAGTGCGCAGCAAAATGATTTAAAAAATACGTCAAAACAACGAGAAAAACTGATCACCTTACTTAAAAAGGATGAGCAAGCTATTGCTCGTGCAGCACAGCGGGTTAATGAAACCCAGCTATCACTAAAAAGCATTACAACCCAGTTAACCGAACTTGAAAAACAACAAACAAGTTTACATAAAAGCAAAATAGGCCAACAAAAAACTTTATCGAAACAATTATCCAGTGCCTATCTGGCGGGCAATCATGATTACAGCAAAATGATGTTGAATCAGCAAAACCCCTCTACTGTTGAGCGTATGTTGGTGTATTACCAGTATTTAAATAACGCTCGTATTAAAGCAATTAATGAACTTAAAGCAACTAGTGAGCAGCTGGTTAAAGTACAAAATGAACAGATAAAGAAACAACAACAACTCAACTCCGTGATTGTTGACCAAAGGCAACAAGCGAAACAATTAGCGAATGAGCAAAATCAGCGCCAACTAACCCTAACCCAAATACAACGTACATTGTCAGATAAGGGCGCACAACTCGAACAGTTGCAGATAGAAGAAGCGAGTTTAAAGCGTATTGTTGAACAAGCGGTAGCCACGGCCAAATCTAACCCATCAATGAATGGCTTAGACAATCAAAAAGGCAAACTGAAATGGCCAACAAAAGGCCGAGTAAGTGAACGTTTTGGTAGCAGTCGTTCAGGGCAAATCAAATGGAAAGGGGCTGTGCTAACTGCACCAGAAGGCCAGAACATCAAAGCGATAGCTGCGGGTAAAGTAATTTATGCTGATTGGTTACGTGGATTTGGTATGGTGATGGTCGTGGATCATGGTAAGGGCTATATGAGCTTATATGGCCATGCACAAACCCTATTCAAAAGTGCTGGTGACAATGTTAACAGCGGCGAATCTATTGCTTTAGTCGGACGTTCAGGTGGACAGACCGAACCTAGCCTATACTTTGAAATAAGACATAAAGGGCAAGCGGTCGATCCGGCAAGGTACTGTCGCTAATATCAACTTAAGCTGCCCGTTAGCGAGGGGCAGCTATGCAGCAATTTACCCGTTATCTCTGTTGTTTTGTACTTGGCGCTTGTGTGGCGTTATCTCTGAGTATTTCAAGCTCAGAGCAAGCCTATCAAAAATCAATCTACCATGACGCTAACTTTCCACTTTTGGTCGATATTATTGACACCATTGAAACTTACTATGTTGATAAAGTTGATCGTGAAACCCTAATTAATGCAGCTATCAAAGGTATTTTTGATAAATTAGATCCCTATTCAGGATTTTTGAATAAAGAAGGCTATCAAGCCCTGAATGATGCTAATCGTGGTGAATATTTTGGCTTTGGTTTCGAAGTTGCCACAGATGATGGACAAATTACGATTGTCACCCCATTTAAACACTCTCCCGCCGAACGCGCGGGTATTGAGGCGGGTGACAAAATCATAAAATTCAACGATACGCCGGTGGATGAGACAAACTATCAATCCGTATTAACTGAAATCAGGTTTCACAGCACCCATAACTATGCCATCAAGTTAACCCTTAAAAAAGCAAGCAGCCATCAGGAATACGCTTTAACCCTTCTACCTGATTTTGTATATATTCAATCGCTTGAGAGCTACATACTCGAAGATGATATAGGTTATATCCACTTGACCAGTTTCCAAGAAGATGCCACTCAAGCCATAGTTGAACAAGCAAAAAAATGGCAAGACAATGATCTTAAAGGCATCATTTTAGATGTCAGAAACAATCCAGGCGGGTTACTTGAACAGGCAATTAGCATTGCGGATTTATTTCTCGAACAAGGAAAAATTGTATCAACCAATGGCCGCTTCTTTGATGCTAATGAAGATTATTATGCATCTGGGCAAAGTATTTTCAATAACATACCAATGGCCGTATTAATCAATAAAGGGTCGGCATCTGCATCAGAAGTTTTAGCCGCAGCACTACAAGAGAATAACCGCGCACTCATATTTGGTGAAACCAGTTTTGGCAAAGGCACGGTACAAAGTATTATTCCCATGTTAGGGCATAGCAATGCGGTTAAATTAACCATAGCAAATTACAGCACCCCAAATGGCAATAATATTCACCATAAAGGAATTACCCCAGACATAGAAATAAAAATTTCTGCTGTCACTGATCATACTAATATGCCTATAATCGTTCCACAAAACCTAATAGAACCCAACTACGATCAACAAGTCGCTTCTGCAATAGCTTGGATAGATGGCAGATAAATCAAATAAAAACAAAAAAGAAAATTTATTCATTGTGCGCTTTTTAATAGTTTTATTATTACTTACCTGTTTACCACCGCTTTATGCGGCCAACTTAGCTATCATCATTGACGATATTGGATATCGTCAAAGTGATGAGGCGGTTTTGTCCTTGCCTGCTAACATTACTTTATCCGTACTACCACACACACCTCTAGGAAAGCGATTAGCATTAGAAGGCCATAAAAAAGGTCATGAAATTATGATCCACATACCAATGCAGGCATTAAGTGGTAATCGATTAGGCCCTGGTGCATTAACCAGCGATATGAATGAACAACAAATAAAATCTGAGATATGCGCCGCTTTCAACAACATTCCATTTGCTCGAGGCGCAAACAACCATATGGGCAGTTTACTCACCCAACTCGAAAACCCTATGCTATGGGTTATGCAAAGCTTAAAGAACAAACAAGCTTACTTTGTTGACAGCATGACAACGCGATTTAGCAAAGCGAGTATGCAAGCAAAAGATGTTGGGGTGCCATTGTTACAACGACAAGTTTTTTTAGACAACGATGTACGACTATACGCACTGGAAAAACAATTTAAACAAATAATCACTCAAGCGAAACAACAAGGAAGTTTAGTTGCTATCGCACACCCTTATCCTGAGACCATAGCTTACTTAAACGCTAACTTACCTAGGCTTCGAGCTAATGGCATTAATTTAGTCAACACATCAGAATTACTGGCGGTGGACATTGCCAAGACTTACCCAACTAGCTCACATCAAACACTGAGATAGATAAATCAGCAAAAGTAGCAACCAAATCTAACTTGTTACTCACGATATCGGCTAAAGTATAACCATCCAAAACGGCTAAATACGCCGTGACCGCTTTCCCTAGTACACCTTTCAAATTGCAAACAGGCGTAAATCGGCATAAAGGCTCTTCACAATTCACCGGGATTAAAGAGTGTTCTAATTGTCTAACTAAAGCACCGATATTTATCTCTTTAGCGCTCATAGCTAACTTAAAACCACCACTTTTCCCTCGAATTGTCTGCAAATAGCCTAACTTACCAAGTTGGTGAATAATTTTAGCGACGTGATTTGAGGATAAATCGAAAACCTTAGTTACCTCTGCAATTCGGAACAAGGATTCGCGTTCTGGTTGCACGGCTAGGTACATAAGTATTCGGATACCATAATCTGTATAACGAGTTAATTGCATTAATAAACCAGAATCAATAAAAGAAAAGAAGACTTTAGCATGTCACATGCTCTAATTCAGTGATCAACCATAAAGCTTGTTCATTTGTGTTACCACAAACATCAACACTAGCGGAAAAACCGCTACAAACAGCTGGTCTTTGTGAAGATCCAAATATCAAACATAAGTTATCTTCGCTGAGTTGTATGCAACGCACACCAGCGGGCTTCCCCTGAGGCATCCCTGGTATCGGAGTAGTTATTGATGGTGCGATACAACAGGCACCACATCCAAGACGACAATCCATAAAAAACCTCGTGAAAAAGCCACAGCAGATTATATCAATCAAATCGAATAGGTAATCACTTTTTTAATTCACAGGAATTATCTGCACATAAAAACTGCTTACGAGATAATGAATGAAAAACTGACTAGGTAATCAATCTAAAAGCACCCGACATTAATTCATATTATGTAGCCTTATACGTTTACACAAAATAAAAAGGGTTCTCAAACAGAGTGACTTAGGTGCTTTACTTGGGATAAGGAAAAAACCACCTTTAACATGGGTATATCAGTCACACGATTATAGGTTAGAAACGAGATGATTTGTTTCACAAAAAAAGACCACTCGATAAGAGTGGCCTTGGTGTGTTCTTGGGCTTTTGAAATAACCACCTTTCACTGAGCATATCGTCCACACGGTTTCAGATTAGACACGAGAAGATAGGTTTCGCAAAAATACTAAGGTCGCTCAGTAAGAGTGGCTTTGGTATTTGATTGAATATTTGAAATACCGACTCTCACAGCGGCATATCATCCACACGATTTCAGATTAGCCGCGAGAGATTATTTCGCAAAAACAAAAAGGCCACTCGATAAGAGTGGCCTTGCTGTTGCTATTTAAAGCGTATTAGGCGCCTGGAAATGAAGCTCTATGGTTTCCAGACAAATTTGGTTTATCTAACGTCATTCGACATTAAATATTAATTCGGAAAGCTGATTGCTTTGAGTTGCTCTACACTATTTAAGCGCTTCATTCTAATACTAAGTCGTGCTCC
>NZ_BMOT01000006.1 GCF_014647215.1 Shewanella aestuarii | reverse complement strand
AACCATTACCCGCAATCAATGCCTTGCCTAAACGCGTGTAAATTCTTGCTGAAATCGAGCATCTTCAGGTTGTTTGGGTATGCACCTGAAATATAACGGGTCTAATTTAAAATCAACTGGTCATTTTGATGCTGTTGCATGTCACCTTTGTTTATATTGACGATTAAATAAGTAGATGCTCATTTAGCGAGATAGATCAATTTTTTAACTTGAGTGAAGTGTTAGTTTTAATGAATTGGCCTAACACTGAGAAGAAATGTGGATACTCAAGCAATAAAAAAAATTAGCGAGTTAGATGTTTTTTGTTTATTAGTCTTTAAAACCATTTATGAAACGGGTTACGCCAATATTGCAGCTAAATCGTTAGGGGTTTCCGCACCTAAGGTCAGTCGCTGCTTAACCTCGTTGCGTAATACATTTGACGATGAGTTATTTTATCGCCGCCAGCAAGGGTTAAAGCCGACACCTTTAGCCGAACAGCTTTATCAGCCTATCTGTCAGTTCAGCGATACCATTGATCAAATTGAATCTGTCGCACAACAAACCAAGCGCAACCCATTAAAGCCCGTGCTCAATGTGGCTGTGTCACCCAGTATTATAACCAGCTTGGCTATGTCGCTGAGCTTACCTGAGTTTTTTAATCATTTTGGGCCTTTACGCTTACATCCTTGGCAAAATGACACGGAAGAAAAAATTCATAAAGGTGAAATAGATTTTGGGATTGGCTTTGATGAACAAAACCAACATGGGCTGAATGTGACTCCCATTATTGAGGTCAGCAGCCTCTATGTTGTCGCTAATAAAGATCATCCTATCTGGCAATGCCCAAGCCCTATTTCGATAGAAGATATTGCTGAGTTTGATTATGTGTATTTAAAATGTCATGGCTATAACCACCGTATTGATCCGTTAGAGTTGTATTGCCAAGAAAGTGGCCATTTCTTAACAAATATCGAATATGTTTCAGGATTAGATGATTGGTATTGGCATCTAATGACCATGGGCAGTGTGTCATTAACGATAATGCCTGAGGGGCTGATAGCAAATGATATACCTAGGGTATGTTCGCAACCTTTACCAACCAAAGAGCTAAACAAATTAAAGAAGGTGATGAACTTCCCGGTTTATTGTTTTTTTGAAGGTGATGAGCAATATCGCCGATATTCTGAAGAGTCCAAGCAAATAATAATTACTCTCATTAATAAGTTATTTTTAACTGTTTCGTAAATAAAACACTTATACCTCCTCAAAAGATAAAGATAAAGAAGGAACTTTAGCCTTTGTATAACATTGTTTTACAATGAAATATTTAATCTTATACCTAATTAGTGATATTTGACGCGTGTTTGAATAACAATTTAGTGTGTCATCAATTTCAAAAGTGGAAATCACCAATTAGAGGATCTGCAATCCGCAAATTCGAAATTGTAAATTTCATTTAACGAAATTTTAACCTTCGTTCACATCTTCGATACGTAATCCGCGCAAACAGTAAGGTTTTCATTATATTTTAAGTATGCAAAAGCATATTTCATTAAATCGGGGGATTTAAAATGAAAACCTATAATAAATCGTTAATCGCCATCGCCTTCATTTCCGCATTCGGCTTAGCCGCATGCGGTTCTGACGGTTCAGATGGTGCCCCTGGAGCACCTGGCGCCCCAGGTCAACCAGGTCAACCCGGTACTCCCGGCACACCCGCAGGTGATGTTGTGACTACTGTGAGTTCAGCAGCTGATTTAGTTGTTTCTGTTATGCCTGAAGATATTGTTGTGGTTGGTGACAGCCCATTTACCCTTAAATTTACTGCAACAGGTAAAAATGCAGCGGGTAATGCAAAAGCATTCTCTGGTTTAGAGAAAGTGGCGCTGTATGTCATGAGTCAATCTGAAAATACCACAGATACCGGCGCGCCAATGTTGTGGGTAAACCATACGTTAGCAAATGAATTCGGTAGTAGCATGTATTGTACGCCAACAGGTAAAGCCGCCGCCCGAGGTGGTGCTGAAGTTGATGCTTGTACCTTAGTTGAAGATGAAGCTAACCCTGGCACCTATACCGGTACTTGGGCCCACGATGGTAATGCGCCTGTTGTCTTAGCGGCTGGCGATGCCAACGATCTTGTGCGGGTATTTATTCGCGCCTATGACGTTACCATGGCTGATGGTACTGGCGTATCAGATAAGATAATGTCTACTCCAGTGGATTTTATTCCTGCAACCGGCGAGTTAGCTATTTCAGCTAAAGATACTGTGTCGAATGCGGCGTGTATTCAGTGTCATAGCCCAATGGATGGTTATGCTGCTACCGATCTGCGAATTGCAAATATCGGTGCTCACCATAATTACCAAAAAGTAGAAAACTGTGTCGCGTGTCATAATCCAGCTTATGCGGGTGGACAGGACGATCCTGAAAAAGGCTTTAATGCTAACTTTAATGCGATGATCCACACCATTCACGCGGGTCATCATATTGCGGATGATTTAACCGGCGAAGCCAAAGAAATGTTTGGTGAAATCGGTTTCCCAGCAGAGCTTAGCCAATGTACCACTTGTCATGATAACGGTACTGCATGGAATGATAATGTTTATGCCGAAGCTTGTTTGTCGTGTCACGTCAATGTTGACTTAGTAACGGGTGAAAACCACCGTGGTATTGTTCCTGGCAGTGATGCTGTGTGTTCAGGTTGTCATGGCGCAGGTGTTTTAAGTCCTATGCAAGCGCATAAAGTGGGTGAGCGAGACAGAGTCGCTGAAGGCTTAACCTTTGACTTTACCTCTGCCGTAGCAACTACCACAGCTGACCCTTTAATTTCTACCTTAACGATTACCGCTAAAGTGATGCTAAATGGGGTAGCCATTGCCGATGGTACTAATTTAAGTGAGTACATGACTGCTAGTAATCGTGGCTTGTTGATTGGTAACTTAGAAGCTGATGGTACTCCACTTCGTGGCTTAGGTATGTCAGTAGTCTCTAATGTTCAAAGTCTTACTGGTGGAGTAATGACTTTAGCTAAAAACTTTAGTACTAGTCGTTTAATGGGACCAATATATGTCACGGCAGAAGTTCAGGTGTGTGCTGAAGCAGACAAAATTGTCAAATGTACTAAAAATGCCGATGGCGATATTGAACAACTTGGTGTGGCGAATAATGCACCAATCAAGTACTTCAATTTATCAGACCCAACAGCAGATGAAGTCATAGCTCGCGTTGATGACCCTGCACGTATCACGGTTAGCGAAGCTCAATGTAACACCTGTCATGGTAATCTTACCCATGTTAAAGGTACTCACGGAGCAACCGAGTTTACACAATGTATGGATTGTCACAATAACCGTTATCCTGGTTCTTACCATGGTGATGTAGCCTACGATACAGGTGAGGTTGATGCTGATGGTAAACCGATTTTCGCCAATGTAGATGGCCTAAGCTTTAGTAACAGAGACCTTGTTACTGTCGCGCACAGATTCCATAGCGGTTCATGGGATGGTGGGGCAATATACTTTGATAAAAACATGAACACAGTAGGTTATCCTGCCTTAGCAACAGATTGTCAGGCGTGTCATAAAGAAGGCGCAACCTTATTTGCTGATGATGGTGGTTTAACTTCTGGTAAACGTTCTATTCAAGTGAGTGCGACTGAGTATATTTCGCCAATTGCTGAATCTTGCCGCTCTTGTCACATTAAAGGTTCTGCATTAGCTCACTTTGAAAGTAATGGCGCATATGTAGAAGGTAATCCTGCAACAACCGCTAATTTACCTGTTGAATCATGTGCGACTTGTCACGCAGAAGGTAAAACTTATGGTATCGATAAGGTCCATATGGGAGGTGCACATTAATCCAGAACAGCGCACTATGTAAGATAAGAATGACTTATTAAACAATCTACGAAGTATACAGGTAAGCAATGAAGTCATATTTTATCATTGCCATGCTATCTAAATAGCCACTCAATACTTCAACCAAACTGAAAGGGAGATGCATATGCATCTCCCTTTATTATTGGGGCCTGTTGAGGTGGCTTTGACTGGTTGAAACAACCATTAATATCGTTATGCTTGCTGGCGCTGCATTTGTAGTAGCCATTTGCCGTAGATAAAAATACCCACAGCAGAGATAATGCCAATCGCGCCAATAATATACCAAGCCATACCAATGTTATTCGCTTCATAAAGCATGTGGGTTAATGGTTGTGCTTCAATACCGGTAAAATCAACTAAGCGCATAAAGGCTTCACCTTGAGGAATGGCATCAACATCGGATTGGCTCATGCCGCGAGTCACTAGCTCATTACGAGAGATGATTTCTTTTGATGCATAGATTTGATAAAGCTTAGGTGCAAAGTAACCTTCTAATGTCCAACCAATCCCTTGCGGTAACATCACAAAACCTAAGTACATGGCTTTTTTACCTTCAGGAGCTATGTTACCCATAAACTCATTTTTCTTTGGGCTAATCATCATTTCACCAAAAGAAAACATCGCAATGGCTAACACCATCATCCATGCTGCATTAAATGCCCCCACCAACATTATGGCGACAATACTTAAAATACATCCTACCAGCATGGCGGTGGTAATGCGGTATTTAGCTGTAAAAGCCGCCACTAAAAAACAGGTGGTCATGATCATACCTGCGTTCAAGTTAAGCATACCTTCAGGCATGACCTTGGTACCGTCGTTATTTAGCCCCAGCCAGAATTGTAAAATACCGTTACTGGTGCCTTCAGGGCCAAATAATGAGGTGACAATAATGCTGGTATCCACCCATTCTGCGATATGAATAGGCAGCACATCAAACAGTGAGTTATATAAAAACCAGAAGCCTGCAAACACCAGCATATAGTAAATTACTACAGGTTTTTTCAGCTCATGCAGGGCATCTTTCCACAATGCTTCCTGTTGGATTTCCCCAGATTTAACTTTACGCGCGCGCTCAATCCGTTCATCTTTACCGGGCTCTTTGTAGGCCAATAAAAACAAAAAGTTTAATGAAATAATGGCTGCACAAGCATAAAACACATTGTCCCAGGATAACTGACGCATATGTACAGCAACTAATGGGCCGAGAAATCCACCAATGTTGACCACTTGATAGAATATTCCCCATGCCATAGAGGTGTTCTCGCGTTTTGTCGACAATACTAAGGTACCTTGGATCCCAGGTTTAAACACCCCTGTACCTGCAGCTAGTAACATTGCACCTATCAAAAAACCCCAGAAGTTTGGGAATAATGCCATGGTTAAATAACCACTGATTTTGATGATGGTGGATACAAAAATGGTTTCTTTATAGCCGACGCGATCGGATATGCCACCCGTTAATACGGGAATGAAAGTTTGTAATAAGGCCCAGGCAGCGAGGATGATGCCGTAGTCGTGTAGATCGATCCCTAAACCGCCTTCCGAAACGGGGGATTTAGCATACAAGCCCGCACTGGCTTTTACGCCGTAATAGGCAATACGTTCTACCAGCTCCATACCGCCCACCAGCCAGAAAATATAGCCAAGGCTGGTGATGGAAGCCCACATGCCAAGTTGTTTTACTTCACTTAGGTCATTGCCTGAGTGTGAATTAGCACTCATAAGTTACCCTTTTGTTATGATTGTTTAGCGAAATTGGCAGACACTTTACCTAACTTTGGTGTGAAAAACCAAGGTCAATGTGGTTATGGTTATTTAGCGGGCTACATCCTTGTTTACTAATATACTTGCTAACTTACTTGCTAACGGAAAGCCGATCGCTATTTGTGGTTTTTATTACTGAATGAAAGTGATTTACAGATGTGCGATAGCTATCAGTGAAGTGTCTATTTTACCTTAAAAGAGGGGAGCCAATATGTGTGACTGAATGCAGGAAGTTTGCTTTCAATACCCTATTGAAAGCTATCTATGCCAATGGTTCAGACTGGCATAGAATCAGGATAAAAAAGCTTATTGACCACAACACTTTTTGTATTTCTTTTCACTACCGCAGGTGCATGGGTCATTGCGATTTATTTTCGCTTCTGCAACAACCGCTTTAGGTTTGTTTAAAATGCTCTCAAGCTGAACGATGTTTTCTTCAATGTCAGCGTTAATGGTAATAATGGCAAATAATCCTTGTTCATCGGCAATGGCTTGCACCGCTTGCTTGCGCTCTTCGGATTGAACCGATAGCTGAAGCGGGCTGGCTTCAGTGCCAATTTTTGTTTGGCGTTTGGTGTTATATCCACTTTCGCCATAGGCCGGTTTTGGGGTTCTGCGACCTTTAAAAAAGAATTTATCTGACATAGTGGTATACCGTTCGATTGGAGGATGATTTTGGCTGAAGCTTTTACAGTAATCAGCGTTGTTTGACCAGTAATATTGGTAATTTTAGCCAAAATATTCTGTTATAGCTTTTTTAATTAACGGCAGCGCGGATGAGTGATCTTGTGTTTAAAGAAAACAAGAGGGCTAAACATATTAACCCTCTTGCTGTCTTAGTTGATATTTTACAGCACTAATTAAAAGGCCAAGTTTGAATACCATCAATGGCAAGGGTTGGCATATCTAAGCCGTAGCAATAACCATCTTTTTCAAATGCGAAAACCTGTTTTATGGTTGCTGGATAGCCAAATTGGTTCACTTGTAACTTGGCTTTATCTGAAACCGCTAATCCCCACATATCAAACAGTGGCAGATAATTGAGTTGAGTGGCATGGCTCATGGCAACGACCAGAAAATCATTATTGCTGATTGATTTAGCCTCGTTTTGATCAAAAAGACTGAAGCCAAGCTGAGCTTTAATCCCATCCCACTTATTCAGTTCATTTTTGCTCGCTTCAAACTCGCGCAAAATGATGTGCAATCTAGGCAATAAATGCCAGCCATTAGATACGGCACCTTGCTTTTGTGCTGTGGCGTACATCTGCACCATAATTGACATACCTTGGCTCCAACCATTTAGATTGGCGGCTTTCATAAAGGCCGATGGATCAGCGGTTTGAACACTTTGCTGCAGTAAATCAAACTCATTTTTAATCGGTAATGACTGACAGTTTGGTAGCTCACCTAAAGATAAGTAGTTCATATACTTAGTGTAATAAGAATACGGGTTAGTTGACGCATGACCATCGACACCATCAAAACGCAATTTTGAATGTTCTAACCCGTGACCGAGTTCATGAATATCACCATGACCAAGTGGATTAAAATGCCAAAATGCATCGTAAGGGTTACCTGAGCAGCCAGAACCACAGGTTGCTTGGTCTGCATTCATATGTTTTACCGTGTTCAACTGCGTCACCGCTAAGTTGTGGCTACTCGCAAAGTCAACGATTTCAGCAACACTGTCTATATTCGGGCCCTGAAATCCCGCTAACACATGCGGCAAATTATGTAAGTTGTTGTTCATGGCTTCAGCCATAGTATCTGCGGTGTTCCAACGTGAATAAAGCGTCATGGTTTGTTGCATTTTATCTGTTTGCGAATGCACTTCAAAATGCGGGCTGGCTATTTCGGCCCAATCATAATCAGCCTGAGCAAGCGCTGTAGCAAAGGTGTTCGCATCCAAGCCATCACGCCAATATGGATGTTCGCCGATATTGTTAAAGCTGAACTGTGTACTCACATCTGACTGGTCAAAGCGTATTTGAACCGGTCCACCATAGGCGCTGGTTAGGGTGATAGTTTCGCCTTTTTTGAGTTCAATTTGAGGAGACTGCAAATATTTAGGTCTGTTATACGTATTTTCGCCAAATTCTTTGGTGGATGCTGACCGTTGGGTATTGATAAATACCCAAGTGCGGACAGCACTATTGTCCAAACGCGTGATTCGCATTGGTTTACCTGGTATGTGATACACCCCTGTAGAGCGAAATCCACTTTTACTGCTCATGCTGACTTGCTTGTCTGTAGGTGTCACATGGCTAAAATCAGTGCGGCTAAAGTTACCGAGTGAATTAGGTACCATGCTAAATGAGCGAGTGTAGGCAACACTGTGATCGGCAAAGTAGGCTTTGGCGAAACTTAAATTGTCTAAACTGGCGACATTCATTGGATAGCTGATGTCCTGACGATATACATCGCCAAGTAGAACCATTTTTTGATAAATAGCATGGCTATCAGTTTGCTCAAAAAGTGCCACATTTTGTTGGTCTAACAGGTTAATTCGCTGCTTTATCAATTGTAAACTTGGGCGATAATTGTCGCTATACAACGCATCACATTCTGTTTGGCAAAGGCTGAAATTAAACGGAAATTCTTGCTTTAAAAATCCTTTAACCCATTTTTGCTCATCACTGAATAATGGTGAGGCTTGCAGCATGTCAGTAACGGTATTCCAATTAGCTTTATCCGTATTGAAAAAATTACCAGGGCCACCTGGTGCTTGCATTGAAAAGTGAATTTTACCTAACACAATTGCGGTTTGTGGTTTGCTATTCCAAGAATGTCTGTGGGTATAAAGTAAGGGCTTTTTCTGGGTTAACGCAGAATCTAATACAGTATTAATTTGCAGATCGGTAAAAATTTCATCTGAGGCAACAACCACTAAATCACTGTCATTAACGCAACTTGTTAATGCCTCATCCGTTGCCGCACTATCGGCACAAAGAGTGACGATCATATTAGGATAATGACTTGTAAACCAGGTTTTTACCCGATTTGCACCTGATTCATTTAGGCCAAAAATACTGATGCGGTTAGTTGATGAATCAGTTAATGTTTGTTGCATTTGCCAAGCTAATAAACGCTTAAAACTCGCTTCAAATTCCGCGAAGTGTCCAGCATTGAGTCGATTAAAAATATCGGTACCAAATGCAGCATGATTAACGCCCTGTTGTATGCTGGCTGCAGCGAAAATACGCCCTTGATTGCCTTTGAGTAATTCAAATGTTGGATTATGAGGGTAACCATGAATCGCATTATTAATCTCAATCAATTGTGAGTGCTGACCCGGTTCAAATACGATGGCATCAGTGCTAAAAATGCTGTTCAAAAAACTACTTTGCAACTGCTGAGATTGAATAAAGTCCTTATCAAGGCGCTTAATCAAGGTCGTGACTAGTGGGCCATTAATATCACTGGCATCGCCAGTTTTCATCGCTGCAGAAATACGATCGTTAAGGCTGATATTAACTAGAGTCGACGCGGTTTTGTTTTTACTGTCTGTGACGGTTAGTTTAAGGGTGACAGCAGCGTCACTTTCTAATTGTGAAGCATCAATAATGACAGTCTGCTTATCAGCATCATTGAGAATGATTTCCGCACCTGCGGTTTGTTGCCATTGATAAGTCGCTGTCACACTGGGATCAAGGGTCACATTCGCGCTAATAGTAATTGCTTGTTCATTCCATTCGGTTAATGGAGGGATGGCAGCAATGGTGGGTGCAGTCGTTTCTACTGGAGGCGGAGTGACGGGTGGCGTGACAGTAGGTGGTGTCACTGGTGGCTCAGATGATTCTCCTCCACCTCCGCATGCCGTTAATAACAACAATAGAGCTGGGGTGATGAATGAGTATTTTTGTTTCATATGGCCATCTTTTTTAACATGTTTGCAGCATTATGCCGCTTGGGGGGATCGAGTGCAAAAATAAATAGCTAATTAATTTAGTGCGTTACAACTTGTCACATTTGTTTAGCTAAATAAAAAGCCAGTACAAATGTACTGGCTTCAGGCTTAGGGATAACTACAGGTTATTGTTAAGCTTCTAGTTTAGCCAGTTCCGTTTTTTGTTCGTTTAATTTTTCAATATCACGACTTAAACTGGTCATTTTTTCACGCTCTTTATCAATCACCGCAGCTGGCGCTTTTGCCACAAAACCTTGGTTTGATAATTTGCCTTCAATACGGCTAACTTCTTGGCTTAACTTTTCAAGTTGCTTATCGATACGTGCCATTTCGGCTGCTACATCAATTAAACCTGCCATTGGGATCAGTAATTCCATATTACCGATTAACTGGGTGGTCGACATTGGCGCAGTTTCACCTTCATTCAGAATCGTCATAGACTCTAATTTGGCTAAGCTAGCAAAGAATGGTTGGTTCGCTTCAAGACGAATACGGTCTTCATAGCTCACACCACGTAATAAGGCATTAAGTGGCTTTGATGGGGCAATATTCAATTCAGCACGAATATTACGCACAGCGACAATCACTTGCTTAACCCACTCAAGATCAGCCATTGCTGCAGCATCAACTTTATCCGCTTGATATGTTGGAAAGCTTGCTAGCATTAAGGTGTCGCCTGTCACACCAGCCAACGGCTTAACCCGTTGCCAAATGGTTTCGGTAATATATGGCATAATGGGGTGCATTAAACGTTGCATTTGTTCAAGCACGGTAACCAAAGTATGACGAGTACCACGTTGCTCGGCTTCGCTGCCATTTTGCATTACGGGCTTAGTTAATTCTAAATACCAGTCACAGAATTGGTTCCATGTGAACTCATATAAGGTATTCGCTGCTAAGTCGAAACGGTATGCCGCCATGTGATCTTCAAAGGTTTTAACCGTTTGGTTAAATAAACCAATAATCCAGCGGTCTGCTAATGAAAGTGTCATTTCACCGGGTTTGCCATCAACCAACAGTTGGCCACAATCGAGTGGAACTCCCGCAAGATTGCTTTCAGGATCGGCCTGAACTTCGGTATTCATTAGCACATAACGTGATGCATTCCATAACTTGTTACAGAAACTGCGGTAACCATCGAGACGTTTCATGTCCCAGTTGATGTCGCGTCCTGTTGAGGCCATTGCCGCTAAGGTAAAGCGCAGTGCATCGGTACCGTGGGCTTCAATGCCCTCGCTAAATTCTTTACGGGTACTTTTTTCAATTTTTGCGGCCAATTGTGGCTGCATCATATTGCCAGTGCGCTTGCTCACTAAACTTTCTAAATCAATACCGTCAATCATGTCTAACGGGTCAAGAACGTTACCCTTTGATTTAGACATCTTGTTACCGGCTTCGTCGCGAATAAGTCCTGTCACATAAACGGTTTTGAAAGGGACTTGTGGCTTGCCGTCTTCATCTTTAATGAAGTGCATTGTCATCATGATCATTCGGGCAACCCAGAAGAAAATGATGTCAAAACCAGTAACCAACACATCTGTTGGGTGGAAGGTTTTTAAATCTTCTAAGTTGTCAGGCCAACCTAAAGTTGAGAAGGTCCATAAGGCCGAACTAAACCAAGTATCTAATACGTCATCGTCTTGGCGTAAAGTGATAGCATCATCAAGGTTATGTTTGCTACGCACTTCTGCTTCATCGCGACCCACATACACTTTGCCATTTTGGTCGTACCAAGCAGGAATTCGGTGTCCCCACCATAGCTGACGTGAAATACACCAGTCATTGATGTCGCGCATCCACGAGTAATACATGTTCTCGTATTGCTGTGGTACAAACTTGATGTCGCCATTTTCAACGGCTTCTAATGCGGTTTTTGCCATTGGGGCAACCGCAACATACCATTGGTCGGTTAGCAGTGGCTCAATCACCACGCCGCTGCGATCGCCATAAGGAACTTTCAAACCATGTGGGGCGATTTTTTCAAGTAAACCTAAGGTCTCAAACTCTTCCACAATTGCGGTACGAGCTTTAAAACGATCTAGGCCGACATAACGCTCTGGTAAAGCGATTTCGATATCTTTGTTTGGTGTGCCGTCAGTGTTAATCACTTCAACATATTCACGTACCGCAGCATCTAAGGTAAAGATGTTGTACATAGGTAATGCATGACGTTTGCCGACTTCATAATCGTTAAAGTCGTGCGCAGGGGTGATTTTTACGCAGCCCGTACCAAATTCCATGTCGACATAGTCATCCGCTACAATCGGAATTAAACGGTTTACGATTGGCAATAAAATAAATTTGCCAATTAATGACTGATAACGCTCATCATCTGGATGCACGGCAACCGCGCTGTCACCTAGCATGGTTTCTGGACGTGTGGTGGCAACTTCTAAATAGTCTTTACCATCAGCCGTTAATGCACCTTCCGCTAATGGGTAGCGGAAGTGCCACATATGGCCTTGTTTTTCTTTGTTTTCAACTTCAAGATCTGAAATAGCCGTGTGCAACTTACAGTCCCAGTTCACTAGGCGCTTACCACGATAAATTAGGTCGTCTTCATACAAGCGCACAAATACTTCTTGTACCGCTTTTGATAAGCCTTCATCCATAGTGAAACGCTCGCGATCCCAATCAACAGATGCGCCCATACGACGAAGCTGTTTAGTAATGGTTCCGCCAGACTGTTTTTTCCAGTCCCAAACTCTATCCATAAACGCATCACGGCCTAAGTCATGACGGGTTTTGCCTTCTTCAGCTTCAATCTTACGCTCAACCAGCATTTGAGTCGCAATACCCGCATGGTCAGTACCTACTTGCCATAGGGTATTTTTACCTTTCATACGCTGATAGCGGGTGAGGGTATCCATGATGGTATCTTGGAATGCATGGCCCATGTGCAGGCTACCTGTCACATTTGGCGGCGGGATCATGATGCAATAATTGCCTTGTGATTCATCACCGTGTGGCTTGAAGTAACCTTGCTCTTCCCAGTTTTGGTAAAGCGTTTGTTCGATAGACTTAGGATCGTATGTTTTTTCCATGGGGGCGTTTTATCTCAATCTAAATTTAGTGTTTATTCGGCTAAAGCTTGGGTTGTTACCTGGCACCCAAGTGTTTGATAATCACGGTAGCGCTTTCTTGCGATGCCTTTTAATGTGTCATCATTAGCCACAAAATCGATAATATGCGCCAAGTTTACCGCAAATTGGGGCACTTGGTCTGCAAGATTAATCAGAACTTGGCGACTTTTATTCGGGCCAAGGGTATCAAAGCCAATTTCAACAGGAGCTCCTGTCACCGGGCCTTCACCCTTTAAGTTGTGCGGTACAAAGTAGCTTGGTTCAAATTGCCATAAAAGTTCATCAATGGCATAGGCTTGTTGTTTTGTTTGGCAATGAATATATACCTGTTTTTGTTGTCTATAATGTTGCTCTGCTAATTGGCAGGCTGCTAAATAGACCGCATCTAATGCACTCATTTGATTATGATTATCAGGCATAAGGTAAAACACGGTTTGTGACATTGTGTTGATGCTTTTACAGGTGAATAAGGTAAGGGTGAGTTTACACTAAAAATGGAGTGGGGTTAATGGGGCAAACGGCATGCTTTTTAAGGCAATAAAAAAGACGAAGAGTGAGCTCTTCGCCTTAAAGAATATATCGCTTTAGTTGAATCAGCTTATTCGTTGATTTCAATGCCTGAACGGTTAATTAGGAACTGAGTCAAAATTGGCACTGGGCGACCGGTTGAACCTTTGTTTGCACCGCTATTCCAAGCCGTACCAGCCACATCTAAATGTGCCCAGTTGTACTTTTTAGCAAAGCGAGACAAGAAACAAGCTGCGGTGATTGAACCCGCTGGACGGCCACCTAAGTTAGTCATGTCAGCAAAAGGACTGTCTAACAAATCTTGGTACTCATCCCATAACGGCATACGCCATGCACGGTCACCACTTTGCTCGCCCGCATTTAAAATTTCGTGGGCTAGTGGGTTATGTGAGCTGAATAAACCTGAAGCATGTTTACCAAGGGCAATCACACACGCACCGGTTAACGTGGCTGTGTCGATAACTAACTCTGGGTCAAAACGTTCAACGTAGGTTAATACGTCACACAATACTAAGCGGCCCTCTGCATCAGTATTTAATACTTCAACGGTTTGACCTGACATAGTGGTCAGAATATCACCAGGACGGTATGCGCTACCTGAAACCATGTTCTCACAACCCGCGAGTACACCGATAACATTGATAGGCAATTTCATTTCACACAGGGCTTTCATCGCACCGATAACACCTGCAGCACCACCCATGTCGTACTTCATTTCGTCCATGGCTTCGCCAGGCTTTAATGAGATACCGCCTGAGTCAAAGGTTAATCCTTTACCGACAAGTACAATGGGCTTTTGAGTGCTGTCGACAGCGCCTTGATATTCCATAATGGTCATAATGGATTCATTGGCACTGGCGCGACCTACAGCAAGATATGAGTTCATACCTAACTTAGCCATTTGCTCTTCACCTACGGTTGACACTTTTAGTGTTTCGTAAGTCTCTGCCATTTGACGGGCTTGAGAAGCAAGGTAGGCTGGGTTACAGATGTTTGGCGGCATGTTTGCCACATCACGGCATAATGACATGCCTTGTGATACCGCAGCGCCATGCTCAATCGCTTTTTCACCTATGGTTAATTCACGACGAGTAGGAACATTGAATACCATTTTACGTAACGGACGACGGGTTTCGCCTTTGCGTGTTTTTAATGCATCAAAGGTATACAAACTCTGATGAGTGGTTTCAACCGCTTGGCGCACTTTCCAATAAGTGTCGCGACCTTTAACGTGCAGTTCAGTTAAAAAGCACACGGCTTCCATAGAGCCTGTTTCGTTTAATGTATTAATGGTCTTAGTGATAATTTGTTTGTATTGGCGCTCGTCTAGCTCACGCTCTTTGCCACAACCAACTAATAATACACGTTCACTCAACACGTTAGGTACGTGGTGTAGTAATAACATTTGTCCTGGCTTACCTTCTAGGTCGCCACGACGAAGAAGATTACTAATGTAACCCTCACTGATTTTATCTAACTGCTCTGCGATGCCAGATAGACGGCGAGGTTCGTATACACCAACAACGATACACGCTGAACGTTGCTTTTCGGGGCTACCGCTCTTTACGCTAAACTCCATGAGCACTCCTAGATTCTTAAAGACAAATTTTTATATTTATAAGATAATGTTTGCTTTCGGGCCGAATGGCCGCAGATCAACTTTAAAGTGATAAGCTACTGGCATGTAGGCAAAATAAGCGTTATAACTGAGACGACTTAATTGGCCTGAACCTTAGCTGTTTAGCACCTTCCGAGCTGGTCAGAAAACTATCAAAACTGCTAAAAGTAGACAGTTTACATGAAAGTAACTCTGATACCAGTAAAAAGATACGTTTAGCCCTTGGATCCTATTTGTGATTGTATTTAGATACTTGATTGGCGAAGTTTTAAAAGCACAATTAGCCGTACTTACCGTGCTGTTAACTATTTTTATTAGCCAACAATTTGTCCGTGTTTTAGGCGATGCCTCAGATGGCGAATTTCCGGCATCATTAGTGATGACATTATTGGGGCTAAATCTGCCTCAACTTACTGTATTAATTTTACCGTTAAGTTTCTTTTTGGGTATTTTATTGGCCCACGGGCGAATGTATGCCGAAAATGAAATGGTGGTATTGCATGGTGTGGGTGTCAGCGAGTGGTATGTGACTCGTGTGACATTAATCCTTGCTGTTGTAAATATGCTGTTCACAGCATATTTAGCGCTTTATGTTGCCCCCTGGGCTGAAGAAAGGCAAAACCAAGTGCTTGAGCAGGCACAATCTGAAGCGGGGTTAGCAGCATTAACTCAAGGCCGTTTTCAAACCAGCCCTAACGGCCGCGCGGTTCTTTTTGTTGAGAAAATCAGCAAAGATAATAAGCTAGATAAAGTTTTTGTCGCCCAGCTGCCAGATGCAAATGATGAAAATGGTTTAACGAATATTGTTGTCGCTCAACAAGGTAAAGTGATTGAAGATGAATATGGTAGTCAACAGTTACAACTTGAAAGTGGCTTGCGATATCAAGGCAGTCCTAATGCCATGAACTATCAAATTATTGAGTTTGGTGGTTATAAAATGGAAATTAAAGAGCAAGAAGTCGACGAACGCGGCCGTAAGCTTTCCGCGATGCCGATTGAGCAGTTACTGGATTCTACAGGCCCTGAAGCCGTTGCTGAATTTCAGTGGCGTTTAGCTATACCTTTATCAATTCCGTTATTGACCTTAATTGCCGTACCCCTAGCAAGAGTGAATGTTCGTCAGGGGAAATTTGCCAAAATGTTCCCTGCGATATTGTTATACCTAGGTTATTTTGGATTGATGGTTGCGGGTCGCAAAGCCTTACAAGATGAGGTTGTTCCTGCTTATCTCGGTATGTGGTGGATCCATGCTTGTGCATTGATTATGGGCATTTTGTTACTCGGCAAAGAGCGTCCTGCAAGATTTAAATTCCGTAGCCTGTTTAAAACCAATAAGCAGGTACAGCTATGAACATAATTGATTTATACATTTCTAGAGTCATTTTGAGTGCCTCTGCTTTATGTCTACTCGTGCTGACAGGATTGTCGGGGATTATTAAGTGGGTAGATCAACTTAGATTAGTTGGCCGCGGCAGTTATAGCATGATGGACGCTGGCGTTTATGTACTGTATTTAATCCCTCGTGATGTTGAGATGTTCTTCCCTATGGCGGTGTTACTTGGAGCCTTAATTGGTATGGGGATGTTAGCGTCAAATTCAGAACTAGTGGTAATGCAGGCGTCCGGCATGTCCAGGTTACAAATCACTCAGTCAGCTATGAAAACGGCTATTCCATTGATGATTATGGTGATGGCATTAGGCGAGTGGGGCGCTCCTGTAGCGGAGCAATCTGCCAAAGAACTGCAGGCAACAAAAATATCGGGTGGCAGTTTAATTAAGTCACAACGCGGGATTTGGGCTAAAGATGGCGATTTGTTTGTTAATATTTCTGAAGTACAAGATATTGATAAATTAAATAATATCACCTTATATAAATTTGATTCACAATCGAAATTAGTACAATTAACCCAAGCAAAAAAAGCTCAGTTTGAACATGAAAATGATGAGTGGCGTTTAACCGATGTCACCACCACATTATTATCAGATGAGCGCATTGAATTGGTTGAGACACCTTCTGAGCAATGGCGTTCAACCTTAACGCCTGACAAACTCAGTGTCGTATCCGTAAAACCAGAAGCATTATCTATTCAAGGGCTACTAGGATATTTAGAATACCTAGAAGTCAACCAACAAGACGCCAGTCGATATGAGTTAGCCCTGTGGCGTAAAATTATGCAGCCAGTCACAGTTGCGGTGATGATGCTGGTTGCCTTGTCGTTTGTATTTGGCCCATTACGCACTGTTACCATGGGGGCGAGGGTATTACTCGGTGTGGTTGCTGGGTTCAGTTTTTACATCAGCAACCAAATTTTTGGTCCAATGAGCATGGTATATAACTTACCCGCAATGGTTGGGGCTATTGCGCCGAGTATTTTATTTACTGGCGTAGCTTTGTATTACATACGAAAGTAGTCTTAACTTATTCGCACCTGTTCAAGTTGTAAACAAAGGGAAATGAGAATGAAAACATTTTATTCATGTTTAGCTGTTGTTATCGCGTCACTAATAATGCCTGCCGCTATTGCTAAAAACGACAAGCAAAACGACCAACATAACGAAAAATATAGCGAAAAACATAACGACAAAAAGAAAGACAAAGACAGAGAAGCGTATAACGATAGATATGACGACAACAATAAATCACTTCCTCCAGGGCTGCAGAAAAAGGTTGCTGAAGGTAAGCCATTGCCTCCTGGTTGGCAAAAAAAACTCGCTAAAGGGGATATTTTAAGCCGTGATATTTTCTCTCGTGGTGAAATTATTTCTCCTCGAGATAAAGATGGAAGAGTATCGGTAAATGTCGATGGAACAGTCATTCAGGTAATGGAAAACACTCGTGAAATTATCGATATTTTTAAACGTTAACCTATTAAGCTTTTGATAGAATAAAAAACGCGCTTACTGCGCGTTTTTTGATATTTATGATCCTGGTAACCAGCAGCTGGTAGCCATCAGTTTCAGCTTTCGGGTTAAGCTCCGCGCCAATTCCGCATTTGATTAGCTTCAACCGACAACACCACCACTTCAGAGCGGGTTAGCTTATCTTGCAACGCCAGTTTGTCACTATTTAGCAGAATAAACACGTTACCAACCCCCGCTAAAGACCATACCACACGCGCACAAGCGGTAATGAAACTGAGGTTTTGTCCATTAGGATGTTGCACTTTCAATCGCCAAGCTCGCATTCCCAAGGTTTGACCGCCTTTACTCCAAAATAGTGCGTAAAAACCGCATACCCATAGCGCTAACCACAACTGGTAAATTCCTTTGTAGATTGGCGTATTATTCAAGGTGTCAGAGATATGCTCAAAGCCGCCCAGTGAAATCAATCCCATGGTATGTAAACCGTAAAAAATGCCAAAACCTATTGCTCCAGCAATCATATAAACCGCTACAGCAAGCAGTAAGTCGTAGATCATAGCCCCTAAGCGGCGAAAAAAGCCTGCGCGAGGGAAGTTGGCATGTTCTGTATTCAACATATTACTCTGCCTTATTTCGTTTCATCTTCATCGCGAACAAACTTGATGCTGGTGAAACCAAAACGGCTAAATTCGGTTTGTCGAAACTCTTTCTCCGCTTTTGCACCTTTTTTAGAGGTTAATGCCACTTGCTTTTCCATTGCAAGAAAACCGGTTAAATCAATACCTTCAGCCTCTGCAGCGGCTTCATATAGGTCATGGTGTTTGTCGTAACTAAAGGCGATGGTTTTGGTTTTGCCTTTGTAGGTATAAATCACTTGGCGTGCCATTAACAATCCTCACGCGATCACATGTCGCTTCTAAAAATAAAATAAACTGCACCGAGAATGCACAAACCTGCCCAAAGGTAATCTAGTTTAAGTGGCTCTTTGAGGTACCAGACCGCAAAGGGGACAAATAAACTTAAGGTGATTACTTCTTGCAGAATCTTTAATTGTCCCACGTTCATAACCGTATAACCAATACGATTTGCTGGAACCTGTAATAAATATTCGAATAACGCAATTCCCCAGCTAACTAATGCAGCAACAATCCAAGGCTTGCTATTCATCGTTTTGAGGTGACCGTACCAAGCAAATGTCATAAAAATATTGCTTAAACAAAGTAACCCTATGGTTATTACAGTGGGGTGCATGTCTTATTTAGCCTTATCTGCTTGCAGGTACATGTAGCATGCATCATCACTATAACTGGCTAATGACGCTGATAATGAACCGCTAATATTGTCAAAAGGCTGAAAGCCGAAAGCTTGCCAAAATGTTCTAGCACCCTGAATGGCGATTAAACCTATACCAGCGAAATCTGAATTAGTTGAAATGGTAATCACCTGGTTAACCAATTTTTTGGCAACGCCTAAACCTTGGGCCGAAGGCGATACTGCCATGTCATGAATATACAGCGATTTGGTTTCTTTAATTGAGCTCAAAACACTGTCTAGTTTTGGTGCATCACCTTTTTGCCAGGGGTGAGTCAATATATAAGCCATAATTTGGTTTTGATATTCATAGACCATGCAAGAGTTTGGTGAGACTCGCCATTTGCTCTGCATGCTTTCAAGTGATTCAGGAGTAATATCATGATAGCAACTCTGTTGAATCGCCATTATCGCTGGCCAATCATTGGCAGTAATTTGTCTTATGCTCATTTCAGACTACACATCAAAAAATCAGCTGCTAGTATATCTTTGATGAGAACGGATAAACAACTAGGGCCCGTCGAACTTTTCTGGTTGAAGTTTGTGCAAGTTAAAACCTTTAACATTCAACAGGCCTAACACACAATGAAGGAATACTATGAAAATTATCCCCCAAGCCATTAATTACACCCTTAATATTGCCTGCTTAGTTTTTTTAATCTTGAGTACAGCCAGTCATGCGGAATCTGGATTAGCGGCATTTAAGTCAGGCCCTGTGATAAAAGAATTTGGCAATATAGCGGAAGTCAATAATCAGCTACCTATTCCGGAAAACGTCAGGTTCAAGGTAGCGTTCGATTTAGGTCGGGCTGCTGATGAGGGAAAAATAAATCGTCAAATAGATACCTTAGCGCGTTTTATTAATATGCATGTTGCTAATGGGGTTAAATTGGAAAACATAGAGTTAGCTATGGTTGTACATGGTAAAGCCGCTGTCGATATGACAGGGGCACTTTATCAAAAACTGAATAAAGGGGCCGTCAATGCAAATGAGGCTTTGATTGCAGCATTAACTCCGCATCAGGTTAAATTTTATGTTTGTGGACAAACGGCAGCTTATTATGGAATTGGTGTAGAGGATTTACTACCTGGTGTAGAGATGGCGCTGTCAGCACTGAGCGCACATGCTCTACTGGCTCAACAAGGCTATAGCTTAAACCCATTTTAGCTAACAAAGCCCCGATTATTGGGTTCGCACTATTGGTTTGGTGTACTTATCAATAATGGCGTTAATGGTACCATCAGCCTTAAGATGCGCGATAGCTGCGTTAATTTGAGGCAGTAATAAATGGTGCTCTTTACGTAAACGCATGACTAACACCCCGTTAGAATGCACTGCGGCTAGGGCGATTTTTTGATCAAGTTTGTTACTCCAATAAAGCGCAGGTAGGTCGCCTGAAATAGCGGCCTCAATTCTGTTTTTGTGTAAAGCTTTAATAAGCTCTCTTTCTGAGGTGAAGTCAACCCGAGTGAATAAGCTGTCATCGTGGTATAGATATCCTCTAACAGTGCCTATTGACTGTTTTTTAATGGTATTGATGTCAGACCATTTTTGAGCATTTTCTTCAAGGGTAATAATATTTTCTTTTATCTGAATAATGGCATCGGATTGAACGAAAAGCTCTCCCATATCTTCATTTGGAAACCAGCTAGGACTGACGAGATCAAAGTCCAACAAGCCAGTTTCTAACGCTTGATTGGTTCGCTTAGGTGGATAGTTATGTTTTTCATTTTCAATTTGAGCTAACACTAAAATTTTCGGGACAAGTTCAGCCAAAATGCCTGGATTTTCAGGTTGGTAAGGAATGTAGTAAGGCACCCAACCGCTAGAGCCGTTGATATTATACTTTAACACGACGTCTGCAGATGCACAGCTGCAGAACGTCATAAGTAAAAACGCCCCTAAGGCATATGATAGAGATTTCAATGATTATCCTTTTTTGGAAACAAACTACATATTAGGTATATCATTTAAATTGAAATATTCAACCTTTTTAGTGGCTGGGCTGAGTAACTTTAGTCTTATTCAATGGCTAATAAACAAAGGCTTTGGTGTAAGTTTTTCGGGGTAACCATATAGGTCTTATGGTGCTTTATCAGACTGTTCTTTTTATTGGCCTGACTTAGCAACAATCCCTGCGCCAACGCATTTTTAGCTAACGTGTTTTCATCTCCTCGCACATAAATAGCAACGGGTTTGACGATTTCCTTATCTTTACGATGGGTTAGCAGTTGTTCGGCACAAATAACGATACTGGATTGACCATCACCTTCTAGCTTTAACTTAGTCGATAAGGGGGTGTCTGTAATCACTAACCAATTTTGCTGTTTAAAATCTTCAATCATAGCGTCTAGTGCCGTGCCGAGTTCAGATGTTTTCGCTGTTTGGTATTGCACTATAATGCGTTCAAGAAGCTGTTTTAGTTGCGCGCCAGCACCTTGGCTGCGACCGAGACGGATCCATTGCGTTAAATCATCCGCCACTAATTTGGAAAAGCGTTTTGTTTTAAGTGCATCTACCATCCAACTGCATAAAAAGTGGCTTTCTTGTGCCAAAGTACGTTGCCCTTTATGCGATTTATTGGATTCAGTTAAATCTTGCATACCCGCTAGAGCCAATTCGAGTATTGCTGCGTTATACGTTTCAATCATGCTTTTATCTATTCCAATGCAGGTGCTTTAGCAAAAATACATAGTCGTTTTAGTTAATCGGGCATAGTGTACTTTGAGTGAGTTAATTCTGACATGCTTATATCTGATATTGTGTTGATAAATTGAGTACTTGTTCAATGGTCAGAGGTTTGAAAAAATAAAAACCTTGGATCACATTGACGCCCATCTTTTTAACCACGGCAAGTTGTTGCTCTGTTTCTACTCCCTCAACAATCATTTCTTTGCCAAGTTTGGTGCCCATATGAATAATGCCCTCTAAAACGATTTGAGCATTGTTGTTATCGACTAAATGAGACACAAAAGCGCGATCTATTTTGATGGTATTTAAAGGTAATCTCAGTAAATACCCCAAAGACGAGTAACCAGCACCAAAATCATCCAGACACACTGTAAAGCCATAATCAGCAAGTCTATCTAATTCCCTGATGGCGGAGTCAGAATGAATTAATGCATTTTCAGTGATTTCTAACTCAATTCTGTCTAATCCAATATTCGCCTGTTTGAAAATAGCGAAGAGATCATCAACAAAGGTTTCATGATTAAGTGAATTTGCTGACAAATTAATTGAAATCGGATGGGTGATTTGAGGGTAGTCGTTAAGTAGTTGGCAGGTTGCTTTAGCCACATATAAATCAACATCATAGTATAAACCTGATTTTTCAACCGCCGGAATAAATGCCCCTGGTGGAATAGCGCCTTTTTCTTTGTGATTCCAACGCAGTAACGCTTCATAGCCTATGATGGTTTCATCTGTGGTATGTACTTTAGGCTGTAAAACTAAGAAGAGTTCTTGATGGGTAATCGCATTACGTAAATCATTCAATAGATTCATGCGGTTGTAGGAGTCAATTTCATAGCCAGAATCAAACAACTCACCTGAGCCGCGGCGGTTTTCTTTGGCTACCTTTAAGGCAATTTCAGCATGACGAAGTAGTAAGCCAGCATCAAAGCTTGATTCATGGTGGTGGTTACCATCTTGCGGTGGATGTTGGATGTACTCATTAGAATACTGCGCAGCACCAACCGTTACGCCTAATCGAATAGAGTGCTCTTCAATATTGAAGGGAAATGAACTTCTTAGGGCGATATCCTGCGCTTTGGTTCGACTGTTTGGCAGAAGTAAGGCAAATACATCTGAGTGTAACCGAGCCAGTAACACTTCATCACCATACGATGATAATAGATGGGTAGCGATGCGTTTGAGTATTTTATTGCCAAATTCATAGCCGAGACTTTCAATAATGTTGTGAAAGTAATCCACATCAATTAAATACAGACAAATATCATCACCATGTTGGTGATGGAATGAACGGGCATAATCGATAAAACCTGCACGACTGTGTAAACCGGTTACATCATCATAGTAAGCCGCTTTATTCAGATAGTTAAAAAATTTGGCATTTTCTAAACCAACAGCAACGTTCATACAAAAAACTTGCAATAGTTCTTGGTCAACGAATTTGAGCTTGTCTGCTTTCTCGGCAACAATCACGCCTTCCCAAAGTGAAGGGGTGGATAAATACAGGCAGCTAAAATCGTCATTAAAAAGATGTGATTTTTGTTTTAGCACTTGATGAACGGCTTGAATAGCGCGATCTTCACTATCCAGTTTTGTCAGACCTTTTCCAAACAGTGGTTGGTATTTATGGTTGGCAGCCACGACTACATAATCATCGCTTTGGCTGCTAATAATGGCTGACGGACCATTTTGTGGGCGTTGAGATACACAAAAAATACTTTCAGCCTCAATATCAAACAAGGCTCCAATTTGATTCAATACGCCGCTAGAGAAGTCAAACACAGAGCGCTCTTGAAGTAAATTTGATGATGCATCAATAATTGCGCGTAAACCCTGACGACTTTTTTCTAATGCGGTGATCTGTCTAAAGCTGCGAATACCAGTGGCTAATGCGGTGAATAGTTTGGCACGTGTAAGTTCGCTTTTGGTTTTATAGGCATTAATTTCATAATCAATAATGACTTTTTCTTCAGGGGCAAAACCAGGTTGGCCAGTACGTAAAATGATTTGCACAAATTTGTTTTTAAGCTCTTGTCGAATACGTTTTACCAGCTTTAAGCCTGCATCTTCTGTTTCCATAACAACATCAAGAAACACTAATGCCATGTTAGGGTTATCCCTAATGATGTTATAGCCTTCGGTTGCATCATAAGCACTTACAAAGGCTAAAGGCCTGCCTAATATTTCTACGCGAGAGAGCGCCAGCTTAGTCACCTCATGCATACCGGGTTCATCATCAATAATCCCAATAATCCAAGGTTCAACTTTAGTTGAAGTTGGCAAGTCATCTTGTTTTTGGGTCGTCTGAGTATCAGTACTAGCCGGTTTATCGTTGATGATTTTTAGGAAAAAATCGCTCATTACTCACGCTCCTTGTGCTGTAATTAATTGGGCGCACTGATGGGGATGATAAGGGTAAATGTGGTGCCATTGTGGCTGTTCACAGCAATATCGCCACCTAAAATATTATTGACTATGTTATAGACAATATTCATACCGAGTCCAGAACCACCTTGACCGAGTTTGGTGGTGAAAAAGGGATCAAATATTTTTTCTATGTGTAGAGCAGATATTCCGAGGCCATTGTCACTGAATTGCAGCCTAATTTTATTGTGCTCTTCAAGGGTAACTTTGACTCTGATATCGCCATTTTTGACGCCATCAAATCCATGAATAATGGCGTTATTAAATAAGTTGGTGATGACCTGACCAAAAGGCCCTGGATAACTGTCCATCACAATGTCAGATGGGCAATCTATTGAGATGGTATAAGTTGAGCGCTTAATTTGATGCTTTAAGGTATTGAACACTTCGTTAAGCATTTCATCGAGTAAAAACACCCGACGTTTATTGCTAGATTGATCGATAGCCACTTGTTTAAAACTATGAATGAGTTCAGCCGCGCGATTCAGTGCCCGCTGCATGATGACTAAACCTTCTAGGCTTTCTTGCTCAAACAATTCTAAATCAGATAGATTTAATTGCCCTGTTTTTGCTTGAGTCATAAACTCTTTGATTCGAGACTCAAAGGTTGAGCTAATGGTTACGGCAATGCCTACCGGGGTGTTAATTTCGTGCGCTATGCCAGCCACTAACGCACCGAGGGAGGCCATTTTTTCGCTATTAATTAGCTTTTTCTGCGCTTGCTGCAAGGTATCTAACGCCTGTTGTAATTTGTCTCGCTCAAGCTCTAACTGCTGTTTATATTGAGTTTCATTGAATTGCAATTCGTCAAGATGGCATAAGTCATGCTGAAATTTTTCGACGTTACTGAATACCTCGCCGAGTTCGTCATCATTATGGTTAAATTGAATGTTTCGCTCACCAAGGCGAAGTGCATCCACTGCTTTTGCCAATTTTTCTATCGGAAAATAAATGGTCCGTTTAGTGTAAAAACTTAATGATATTAATAGAACAATGGTGATCATGGTGCACAATGAGATCAAAATAATGCTTCTCACATTGGTGCTTTTTAACTCTTCCAGTTGGCTAATCACTTGGTTAGAGGTGCTGCGAAGTAGCACTGACATTTGCTGTTCAATATTCTCTATTTGTGTTTGCTTCAATTTATTAAAAGCATGGGTCGCTGATGCTAATGACTCCGGGTTATATATTGCAAATAATTGATGCCCTTCATCAAGTAATTGCTCAAAAAGCTGTTTGATATTAGCAATGTCAGCAACTTCATCCTCATCTTGCTCTAAGGGCTCTAATAATTTAAGCCATTTAATAAATTCTTCCCCGTTTTGATCAAATTCCTGTTTAGCATTTTTATCATTTAGTAGGTAGCTAGCTAATGCATTTTGCATGTCACCAGCTTCATCTACCAGTTGCAAGTAATAGCGAATGGCCGGTATATCATCATGGCGTAATTCCTCTTCATCAGAGCTTTCCTGGGAGCCCTTTATTTCATCTTGAGCCCTGAAATCAATAATTTTCTCGAGTGGTTTGGCATTGTTTTCCAATAGATTTGTGGCAATTCTTTTTGCGGCTTCCTCATCCTCAGGAAAATAAACATTAAAAATAAGGGTTTGATACTGCTGATTAAGGACGTTACTTAATTGATTAACGTGGTGAAAAGCATTGTTCTGTTCATCATTGGTTAACAGCTTGCGATGGGAAATATTATCTTTAATCGATTGAAGTTGGGCTAAGTTAACTTGGTATTGCTGTTTTTGATCTGCATAACCCAGCAAATATAAGGCAGCATTGGTTTGCATGGCTTTTAGTGTTGAGTTCATCGATTCGATGGCCATTTCTAAAGGCAAATCGGCACGTAAAATAGCATTGCTGGTGGCCAGCATTTTTTGACTAGTAAATGCAAAAATGCTGGCGATAATAATGACCAGTAAGGTAATTGAAATAAACACTTTGTTTAGCTGAGTCAGGATTGATTTGCGAGCCATAGCGATATTTGTTGTATATTGAATGGCTTAAGTGTAGCAAAGTATATGTAAAAACGAATAAAATTAACCCAAAAAAAAGGTATAACAAAGCGTATTGTTATACCCAAAGTGGAGCATGGAAGTAAGGTGTAATTTCAGGTTAGTTAAGTAAACTGGCAGCAGATAAAATGAGCTCTGGCGCGGGGCGCACTTTGTAATTTGGATTGGCGTACATAAATTGGATCAGTCCGCTTTTATCGCTCATATAAATTGCAGGGACAGGCAAAACTAAACGAGTTTCCCCAGTCGGCATGTTAAATAGGGTATTAGAAACCCCTAACTTTGCTTGGTACATTTTAGTGACTTCGTCACTGGTAAAGAAAGCTAAACCAAATGCTTGAGCGGCTTGCATTTTTTCATCGGATAACAAAAGATAATTGAGCTTATTTTTGGTTATGGAAGCCTTGAGCTTTTCTGGTGAGTCTGGAGAAATGCCCACTAATTGGATATTCATCGCCACTAACTTAGATTCAATGGCTTGCAGTTGTCCCATTTGAACATTGCAAAACGGGCACCAGCCGCCACGGTAGAAAAAAAACATGGTATTTTTACGGCTAACTAACTCTTTTAAATTAACATCTTCACCGTCAATGGTGTGTAAGTTGATGTTTGGGATCTCATGACCATTGAGTAACGGGCTGATATTGTTTTCATCTAAGGCGATGGGTTTAGCGATTGCCGTAAAGCTCGAAAGCACTATTGCGGCGCTGATGATTAATTTAGTAAACATGAAGTGTCCTGAAAATGTAAGATTTGGAATTAAAGGTATAGACCTGAAGGTGGAGTAAAAAATTTCATCTGTGATAAAAATTGATGACAACAAGGAAGTCAAATGCGTCAAACATTAAGACAAAACGTGATTGCTGTTTGCCAGCGCAAGATCGAGCAAAAAGGTGACAATGTCGGCTTATCTTTTTATGCGTTCTTTGCCAATAAAAATGATCAACCTGAACTGTTAATGGAAGTCGCGACCTGGTGGATACAAACACATCAACTGGACCATTTTGAAAAGGCGGTAAAGATTATCGCTATGGTGCAAGACGGAAAATAATTAGAGCCATATAAATGACTTAATAATTAAGGATAAATGATCTATGCCCAGTGATTATACCGCCGAAGAACTCGCCACTATCTCACTGATAGACCAACAGCTAGAGGCTTATAATGCTAGAGATATTGCCGCTTTTGCTGCTACATATCATGATGATATTGAAGTGTTTACTTTGGCTGGTGGGCTTCAATACCAAGGTAAGGACAATTTAACGGCAAAATACGGGGCTAAATTTGCTGAGCTTAAATACTTGCATGCCAGATCACTGACTCGGATTGTACAAGGCCAGTATTTGGTTGACCATGAGCTAGCTGAGTCTGCTAGTGAAGATAAAGACAAGATTGATAGAAGTGTCAAAGTGATTGCTGCGTATGAAGTTGAAAATGGCCTTATCCGACGGGTAACTTTTATGAGCTAATCCGATACGGATAATAAAAAAGCGCTACCAGAAGGTCGCGCTTTATGGGCAAATTCAACCAAGATTGAAGTTACTTAATCTTTTTATATTTGACAGCGTCTTTTGTTTTTCCAACGGTTACTCGGCGACCTTGCATACTTTTTTCTGCAATCATTTGGGCGCTGGCACCATCATCACGTTGCTTACTTTTTGCAAAGCTACGGCGTTTTTGAATCTGCTTTAGTAATAACTCTCGGTTACTCACTTCATAGCCTGGTACGGTAATGCGGCGAATCTTTTGACCAATCAGCTTTTCAATATCGGCTAAAGTACGTTCTTCTTCACGGCTGACAAATGAAATGGCAATGCCTGATTTTCCAGCACGACCTGTACGGCCAATACGGTGAACATAATCTTCGGCTAAGAAAGGTAGGTCGTAGTTTACAACATATTGTAAATCAGGAATGTCTAGGCCGCGAGCCGCTACTTCGGTTGAAACCAAAACGCGGATTTTACCTTCCATAAACTCACGTAATGCACGGCGTCGACTGCCTTGGGCTTTCTCTCCGTGTACAACCGAGGTAGGAATACCATCTAAATTAAGTTCAGTGACTAAGCGGTCACAGTCTTCGCGTGTGGCGCTAAAAACCATGACTTTATGCCAATTTTTAGTGCCGATCAGTTCAGATAACAATTCACGTTTGCGGCGCTGTTCTACAGGGTAAACCACTTGGCTAATGGTATCTGCAGTACTGTTTTGATTGTTAGCGGCAATGATTTTAGGCTTGTTTAACATCTCATTAGCCAGCTTTTTAACCGCGGTAGAGAAAGTAGCCGAAAACAATAAATTTTGACGATTTTTATTAACCGCTTGCATGATTTTTTCAATATCGGCACTAAAGCCCATATCTAACATGCGGTCGGCTTCATCTAAGACTAAAAAGTCGACGTGGGATAAACTTAAATTACACGATAAAATATGTTCAAGTAAACGCCCCGGAGTTGCCACAATCACGTCGGTACCCCGTTTCATTTTAACGGCTTGGCTGTCCATTTTTACGCCGCCATAAATGGTCAGTACATTGATATCCATGTATTTACCGTAGGCGGTAATGTTGTCAGCAACTTGGGCCGCTAATTCACGCGTTGGCGTTAAAATTAATACGCGGGTGTTAGAGGCAATTCTATCTTTAGGCTTTTCCATCATTTTTTGTAAGATTGGTAAAGCAAACGCAGCGGTTTTACCCGTACCCGTTTGGGCGCTGGCTAACACATCCTCCCCACGACGAATCGCTGGAATAGCTTGGCGTTGAATAGGGGTCATTGTCTGATAACCGCATTCAGCGATCGCGCGGAGTAGTTCAGGTGCGAAGCTAAAAGATTCAAATTTCATGGTTTCAGTTCCTAATTAAGCATCAAGCCGACAGTCTATTTCGGCGGGGATTTGGCATTTTGGGTCTATTTCAACGCCACGCTGAGGCATATTCACGCATTAGCGGTTCGTTTTGACGGGCGCGGAGTATACCAAACTTTTGTATAGAGTTTGTATAGTTCTTGCGCTTTATCAAATAAAAACGGCGATCTTATGATGATCGCCGTGTTGTGTCGGTATATTTTATTAGCTTAAATTGCCACGGTTACTTTATTTAACCATGTTAAATCATCACCTTGCATAAATGGCGTTAAGGTTTCACGTACTTTGGCGTGATATTGATTAAACCAGTTAATTTCAGCGGTTGTGAGTAATGACTTGTCAATTAAACGTGCATCCATAGGGATCAATGTAATGGCATCAAACTCATACATTTCACGCTCGCTGCCTTTTAATGCTGCGCAATGTTGCACTATCACTAAGTTTTCTAGACGAATACCAAAACCATTAGTACGGTAGTAACCAGGCTCATTTGATAACACCATGCCAGGAAGTAAAGCCACATTGTTAACATTTTTACCAATACGCTGTGGACCTTCGTGCACACTTAAAAAGTGACCCACACCATGCCCAGTGCCGTGATCATAATCAAAACCATGTTGCCATAAATGTTGGCGGGCAAAGGCATCAAGTTGTTGACCAGAAGTGCCCTTAGGGAAGCGAGCTAAATCTAATGCGATATGGCCTTTTAGCACTAAGGTGACCATTTTGCGTTGTTCGTCAGAGACATCGCCAATCGCAATGGTACGGGTTACATCCGTTGTGCCATCTAAGTATTGTGCCCCAGAATCTACTAAGTAAATGCTGTTCATGGTCATGGTGCTTGGCGTACCATTATTATGATTGTAATGGCACATCGCAGCGTTCGGGCCTGTGGCCGAAATCGTATCGAAGCTTGGCTCACGGTACAGTGAGTCTTGTAAACGGTAGCTTTCTAATTGTGCCGCTAATACCGCTTCATCATGCATAATACCTTGTTCAACTTGGTTATCTAACCAAGCTAAAAAGCGTGAAACGGCAACACCATCACGCACATGACAAGCTCTCATACCGGCTAACTCAGCAGCATTTTTTTGCGCTTTGGGTAATGCGACAGGATCAAGTCCGGCAATCAGTTTTGCGCCAGCAGCTTGAGCTTGAAGTTGTGAAAATGCGTTAGCTGAATGCGGATCAGCCAGTAATTTTACCCCCTTTAATGAGGCTAATGCTGTTGCTAGTTCAGCTTCATCTTTTACCGTTACGCCTTGGCCCACATGCTCAGCAAAACCGCTTGGCACTTTGCTTAAGTTGGTAAATAAGGTCATGTCGCCATTTGTAGCAAGTAATGCGCTACCTAAGATAACCGGTAGGCGAGGCACGTCGTTACCACGAATATTCAGTAACCAACAAAAAGAGTCTAGCGCAGCGATGAGTGCGACATCAGCACCTTGTTTTTTAACTAAAGCGCCTATTTGTTGGCGTTTGTCTAAGCTGTTTCTTCCAGCGGCTTCATGGCTGAAAAGGGTAAAAGCAGACGTTGGCAGTTGTGGACGGTCTTGCCAGTGCACATCAATAGGGTTTTGTTTTACATCGATTAACTCAATGTCAGCTTTATCAAATTGGGCTTTAGCTTGCTGATACCAAGCTAAAGTATGTAAACGGCTATCAATACCGACTTTGCTTCCCGCGCCTAATGTGTCAACTAACCACTCAATCTGAGGGTCGTCAGTTAGGCTTAAATATTGAAACAAGGTGCCGTCGACTTGCTGCGGAACTTGAACCGTATATCGGCCATCGGTAAAGATAGCGGCGGTGTCTTTTAACACAATAGCCATGCCTGCAGAGCCGGTGAAACCTGTGGCCCAATGAAGTCGTTCGTTTCTCGCTGGAACGTATTCACCAAGGTACTCATCCGCGCGTGGAATAATAAAAGCATCAATATTTTCGAGGGTGAGTTGCTGGCGAATAGCGCTTAAACGTTCTGCAATAACAGCTGATTGGGACATAAATAGTCGACTCCAGTGATAGGGTTGAGCAAGAAAGTAACATGGCCTGATTATCTCAAGCTCGGCTGTGATGTTGCAAGTTAACTGTACTTTAACTTGACCTAATCAATTGTAACTTTATATTGTATACAATTTCAATCATACTACACCTAGTATTATTACCCTCCCAAAATGCCAGTTTATGGTAATTTGAACCGAGGCTATGAGTTAATCATTCACTTATTATTGGAGCAAAAATGACAATAGGTATTGGCGGCGTAAGCCCACAGCAAGCCCTTGAAGGCTTAAAAAATATGACTCAAGGTGTTGAACCTATTGCTTTATCAGAGTATGAGGCTCGTATAGCCAAAGCACAGCTTATTATGCAGCAGCAAGGTATTGATGCGGTTTACCTCAATGCGGGTACCAATCTCTATTACTTTACTGGCACGCGATGGTACGCCAGTGAGCGCTTAGTGGGTGCCATTTTACCGGCAACGGGAAAAGTGCAATATATTGCACCAGCGTTTGAACTGGATACATTGCAGGGCTTCATGGTGGTAAAGGGCGAGGTGAACACTTGGCTTGAAGATGAAAGCCCTTATGTACTTGTCGCTAAAACACTTGAATATATGGGATTGGACATTACTCGGGCAAAATTAGCCATAGATGAGTCAACCTCCTATTTTATCAGTAATGGTATTGCTAAAGCTGCGCCGCAATTAACTCTGGTTGATGCTAAAACGGTTACCGCAGGTTGCCGGATGATTAAGTCATCCACTGAACTTGCGTTGATCCAACAGGCGATGAATATGACCCTTGAGGTGCATAAAGCGGCGGCCAGTATATTGCATGAAGGCATTACAACCGATGAGGTTACAGCGTTTATCGATGCGGCGCACCGTAAAGTGGGCGCGGCTCGTGGTTCTTATTTTTGCATTGTGTTATTTGGTGAAGATACCGCATATCCACATGGGGTGAAATCGCCTAAAGCCTTATCCCAGAATGATACTGTGCTAATTGATACCGGTTGCCAATTAGAAGGCTATAACTCAGATATCACTCGCACCTACGTATTTGGCACGCCCAGTGCGCGCCAGCGTGAATTATGGCAATTAGAGCAACAAGCTCAGTTAGCGGCATTTAATATTGCTAAAGTTGATTTACCCTGTGGCGATGTTGATACCGCAGCAAGACAGGTATTAGAACAAGCGGGTTTTGGTCCAGGTTATGCTGTACCAGGATTACCACACCGTACAGGCCATGGTATTGGTTTAGATATTCATGAATGGCCCTATTTGGTGACAAGCGATCGCACGCCATTAGCCACGGGAATGTGTTTTAGTAACGAGCCTATGCTATGTGTGCCGGGTGAATTTGGCATTCGACATGAAGATCATTTCTACATGACCGCAGAGGGCGCTAAGTGGTTTACCTTGCCGGCCAAATCCATTGACGATCCGTTTTACCTCGGATAGCCATAGATAACATTTCTTTGTGATAAAAGCCTCCATCAGCTTAAGTTGATGGAGGCTTTTTGATATCGCGCTTTATCCCTTTATTTATGTGCGTTAGCTGTGCAGCGTTAAGTGTGCATTAGTCACGGCTGATGTTAGTTACGTCTGATAAAGGATTCGATATAAGCTGCAGAGCGAGCATTTAATATTGGGTCAGCCGATGCAGATATGCCTTTAGGTAATTGTAATGGATTAAAAATACCTTTATCGCACTCTAGAGTCGCTTTGGCATCGTCATGCTGACCATTGATAATCACCTGACCGATTAATTGACGTTGTCGAGAGGCTGGCCAAACAATGGTTGGATCATTTACTTTATCGTCTTTATCAGCAAGTTGAACATATAGATCCCAGGTGGCTGGTGCAGTGGCGATTCGATCAGTCAATTCTTGTTGTAAAAAATGATCCGGCTTTTGAGCAAACTCTGCTGCTGATGCGGCTATCACGCCATTTACGGGCTCAAAAATCCATCTGCCCGCAACGGTCTCGCCATTATTTGAGGTGAACATAAAGCTATTGACACCAAAGTAGCGGTTGTCTGCATAACTGCTTGTTGGCGGGAGCTTTTTAATATATTCAAAAAAAGCTTTAGCATCTGGTTTATTGTCAATCAGCCATTGTTTGCCTTCATTACCTTGTTTTACTTTGGTTTGAAACGTAAAAAAATCATCAAGATTACTGGCAAAAAACACCTCGGCATTTGAGGTAACAAAATGCAAACTTTCAGTATCACCATTTAGCTTAAGCGACATAAAGCGCCCAGCGGTTTTATCTGATGATTGTGGATTGGTGCCACCTAATGAAAAACGGGCAAGGACATCAATATTGCTTTGGGTGAAAAACGGGATTGCCAATGTCTCTGTGACTTGGGGATTGGGCTTAAACACGCCTGAAGTACAAAAACCGTTGGCATGATTGCGTAACTTCACTTTTTTACCCGCATCGCGGCTGATGCTATCAGGCGTGCCATTAACCGCATCCACTAATTCAGAGATGGTTTTTTCTGTGGCTGCGGCGGGTAATATAAGCATTGGAATGGCTGTAAACAGACTTGCTTTGATCAGCATTGAAAGTGTGTAAGCTTGCATAGTAATCCTATTGATTCGTTTACTTGGTATTGGGTAAAGAAAGGTAAAAGCTGATATTTATTTCAACATAACAAAAATAAAATGCTTAAAGATAAACTATCTTAGCTCACTATGATGAGAGGTGTTGGTTATAGTATTTTTATAAACCATTATTTTGCACATTATAATTTATTTGCGGATAAGGTTAGTTGGGTTGAGTTCAATAGCAACATTCTATAGGTACAGCAGCGGTAGATGTGTGTCCATATTTTCTATTTTTGAAAAACAGCGTCGTGGCATCACGCACATCAGACCAAAGGGGCAAAACGCACGCTTTTTTTACAAAATAAGCCCTTTGAAACCCTCAGGCCCCAGACGAAAATGCTGAAAGCGCATCATTTTCGATCGGGGAACGATCCAGCTGTAAACCTCATTTGCTGTCCGCTTCGGCCATTGTCACCTAATACAAAATTGTCTAACGCTTCCGATAGGTATCTGAAGTAAATGGATTCATAAATGTCACGGTGGCAGGGATGCCAAAGAGTGTTGAGGATGAGTGAATTTGGCCACTAGTTTAGAAGTTTTGCCATATATAAAGTAATCCTTAAAGCGCTAATCAAGCAAAGCACCTAACTCATTTCTGTCCAGAAACGTATCAACGCGGTGAACTTCCAGTGTGTAAACTGTCAGTATGATACTTTTAATACTCAGTTCCAGCGTGATTCAGGCTTGGGAGTAGCGATTAGTATGAGACTTTATTCCCATCTTACAAATCCCCATGTTCCACTTTTAATATCCAGAGTTCCGCAAAATGATTCTCTAACAGACACCTCAAACCGCCCATACTTTTCTAGATCCCAGGAAACATCAGTTTCTACTTCACTGGGTACTCTATCGGCGTGAACATAAAAAGTCCAATAATGAGGTCTAAATGGATCAAACCAGCTTCTTTTCCGTCGAACTGCCCTGAAATCGCTATATAAGACATTGTTGTCATCCAAATACTGTGTCGCGGCGGCAACTATCTTGCTTGGGGGCTGATAGATTCTTTTTTCAACAGGATATAACACGACAACAGCTAACATGCCTATGGTCCCAAAAATCAACATATTCGGCCATTTAGCAGGCTCAAAATACCAAGCGACAAGCCCGGATAAAATCAGCCAGATAGCAAAGCATATGTAAAGCGGCTCCAAATCCAGCAATATAGGGAAAAAAGAGGCACCTCCACCCCCCGGCGCTGTACTGTAAAACAGTGCAGCGCTGAATAATAGCGAACACAACGCCTCTAACATTCTTAACTTAATCAAACTGAATGCTCCACTGTGTTAATGTGCCAAGATTATCTTTCTTTTGATCGCTAACCTTGAGCGTCCAAACACCCTTCACCGTTTCAATCATATTCGAGAATCTAATCAAACACTAAAGTTTATTACTGATATTGCTGGAATAGTTATCGCTCGAGAGTTTGAGGGGGGACACTTATTTGGACGTAGTTTTGTATCGAATGGAACAAACCTCAGATACACAAATCACGTATTTTACCATTGCTGCCAAATAGCTATTCAAGAACTAGATTGGAAAACAGCAGAACATAGACTTGCGCTATTTTGTGTTTATTTAATCAGGAAATATGCGAGATCTCGTTATCACCACAAACAATCAGAGCGTTATGCTTCCAGAATCACGCAACTGATGAGGGAATTTGCACAAGGCCACTTTCTAGACGAAGTAGAGCTGATTAATGCTTTTAAAGATATATGCCAAGTCGCTCAGTAGTAGGCTAGCTTGGAGTAAGTGAATTAAATAATGCACAGGTACACATAAAAAGCATACATAATTCAGTATGATTCGCTCTAGATTGCAGGTCTTCACTGTACTTATTGAAACACCGTACTGCATTATAGGAGTCAACAGGGTCATGTCTGGCCTTTGGCCATACATCTACTAATCCATACCCTCTTAACTAGACCTAAATTTCTAACTCACTTCTGTCCAAAAGTGAGTTAACATCTGATCTGATCTGATTTAGCTTTTGCTACAGTCATCAATGAAGCTTAATCGAAGAGACAAAAATTCAGGTGCTGATGAGCCTGCGAGTATCCAAAACATGGATGTTTTGGTTAAGCCCACATGGATGTGCTTGCGGCGTCTCGCGGGATCATTTGCACTTGAAGTCACCTTCCTACCAAATACTGTCCAATAACGAGTTAACTCCTGTTCTGATTTAGCTTTTGCAACAGCTATCAATGAAGCTAACTCGAAGACACAAAAAAGTCAGGTGCAGATGAGCCAGCGAGTATCCAAAACAGGGCGAAGTTTCACTCAGTGAAACCTTTTTTGAGCGAGAGGCATGGATGCCGAACTGGCTATTTAACAAGGATGTTATTGGTTTTGGTTAAGCCCACATGGATGCTGATTTTAAAACCAAAAGCCAGAGTCTCGCTGGCTCATTTGCACTTGAAGTCAATCTTATGAAGATTTAATAGGATCTAATGGCTTTTGGTTCACCTATTAACCCGAGTTGAGGTTAGTTAATTTCAAATAACTCGACATCAAAAATCAACACAGACCCGCCGACAATTTTACCCGTTGAACGGTTGCCATAGGCAAGTTGGCTTGGAATGTAAAAACGGAATTTATCGCCAACTGTCATTAACTGCACACCTTCTGTCCAACCTTTAATCACTTGATTAAGCGGAAACGCGATGGTTTGACCGCGTTCGACTGAACTGTCGAAAACCGTACCATCTATCAAAGTACCGTGGTAATGCACAGTGACATTACTTTTGGCGGTTGGGTGCTCGGTGTTGTCACTTTTCGTGAGCACTTCATACTGTAAGCCAGACAAGGTTTGAATTATCCCATCACGCTTGACGTTTTCAGCTAAAAAAGCACTGCCTTTAGCAATGTTTTCTTTGGCGGCTTTTTGGTTATTCATTTGACTAAAAAAATAAAAAATAATTAAAGCAATGACAGAAACAGCAATGAGCATGCGCATGAAAAATTCTCTTTGTTAATATGGGTTAAAATGACGCGTCAGTTTACCCTAGTTTATGCAATGGCAACAGTCACCCATAGTGAACTGATTTAAAGACTTAAAGGGTATACAGTAGATATAAATAACTGCTCCCAACAGTGAGAAGAATATTGATAAATATCGATAACCAAAATTGATATTTAAAGGATTTTTTCTGGGTTTTATGGCGAAAGTATTGCTGGGCAATAATCGCCGCTGGCCAGCCGCCGATTAAGGCGTAAACGCATAAGGTTTTTTCACTGACACGATTGCGTTGAGTATGGGGTGATATTTGGTTTTGAGTTGCAATACGCTTGTCATACCAAGTTATTATGAAACTCAACAGGTTAATGCCAATAAATATGCCAATAATCCAAGGTGAAAGTGCATAAAACCCATAACCAATAAGCAAAAATACCAGCCAGATAACCAGCATGAATAACGCAAATATCATCATTGTTTTAAGAACTCCGCGTAAATCTCTAAGGTTATGTCATCGCCCACAATTGGGATGTAACTGCTCATATCAAAATCAGACCGTTTAATGGTGCCTACCGCGCTAAACCCTAAAGTGTATTTTCCTGTCATCCAGTTGTCGGCAGCGCCATGAAAAGTCGCGCTAAAAGTCACTGGTTTAGTCACGCCATGCAAGGTTAGCAAACCTTCAAAGGCAAATTGATTATCAGTACCGTCAGCGTTAATCGGGGTGACTTTTTGGCTTTTAAACAGCGCTTGGGGAAACGTTTTACTATCAAACCAAGTGCTGTTTTGCAGGGTGGTTGCCAGTTTGTCATTGTTGACGTCGATTGAACTGATTTGCACGCTGGCTTCAAGTGATGCTGCCTGCATGTTATTGGGGTCAAAACGCAGTTGAGCATCAAATTGATTGAAACGACCTACATAGGTGGATAAGCCTAAATGTGACACTTTAAAAATTAATGCCGCATGGTTAGGGTCTAAGGTAAATTCACCGGCTTGAAGTTGAGTCAGTTCTGGTGTGACAGACGGCGTAACCCAGCTGATACAAGCTGAAAGGCTAATTAGGATAAACAATATCCCCAATAAATGGAGGTATTGGCTGTAAATTTTACCGATTGTTGTTTGCAACAAATACTCCTTGAGCCAACTGATTAAGTGATTGCTGGATTGAAACATCAAGTCTTTTAGCTATTTATGCGCTTAGACAGCACTCGCATTAAGTATTCCAAGGGGCCTTGGTTAAAAAAGCGCACATATATTGCAGCCAGACCTAGTTGTAACACGCTTAGCACTATAACCAGTAGCATGTAATCGATACGATCAAATGATATTTGCCATTGTGGCATCCAATGTCGCAATAACAGCACACCTAAAATAGACTGTAGAATATAAAAGCTTAAGGAAACTCGCCCTAGGTTTTGCAATAAAGTTAATTTTAGCGGGTTGTTTTGACAGAGTTTAACAATAATATGCCAATAAATCAGTGCGGTGGGTATGGCGCCAAGCATCATAAAAATAGCCGATATTTCTTTTATCACCGCCGAGCTAGACTGGCTTAATACACTGTCTAATACCGCAAATATTATCCCTGTTATGGTAAATGTTGCTAGCTGTTTTGCGCTAAAACCGCGCTTAAAATAACCTTGTTTCATCAGGTATATGCCAATAAGCATTAACCCTGCGCCGTACCATAAAATACTAATGGGGATGATCACAAGCATGTAACCCACCATCATGCCTTGCATCATCACTTGTGTGGTGTAACTGCCGGTCCAGATATCTAACTGTTGTAAATAATAGGCTGAGCCACGATAAAAGGGGTCATCCTCAATGGTTATTGATATTAATGCCATCACAACCATTGCGAGCAAGATAAATTTTGCCGACTTGGCTAACAAGGCTTTAGGTGCTAACGCGCAATATCGATAAGCCAGTAATCCGCATAAACCGTAGGTCAGTAAGATGTCGCCAGAGAAAATAAACACCCCATGAACCAGTCCAAACACGATAAGCCAATGCAATCGTCTATTGATGGTGTGTTGCGCATGTTTATCTATGCCAGCTTTACCAAATTGGAGCCATAAACCTGCACCGAACAGCATTGAAAACAAACTGATAAAGCGTCCTTCAAATATAAAGTTACTCAGTATTTCGATGATTATATCGGATAAAATCTCTGGCTGATGTGGGGCATAACCGTAAAAATTATTCGCCATAAAATAAATATTTAAAAACAAAATACCCAGTAAAGCAAAACCTCGAATAGCATCTAAGTTAGCTAATCTTTCAGGGGGTGTTGTTATTGTGGGCGTGGCAATGCATACCTGATTTTCAGGTGGTTTGGGCTCGTTGGAAAGGGGATAACGATTAATGATTGAATTCCTTTTTATCATTGATGTTAATCACGTCATCAATAAGATTTACTTTGCCTAAAAAATTGCTTTGAAAGGCAAAGTAAATCTTTTGACTATGGTTATTGGTAACCAAATACGCGATTTGCTACTTATTTTTTTGCACTTCTAAAAATGGAATTGTCCCTGTTGGCAACATGGTGGTTGGCAACTTTCCATCCCAGCGTTCGGCTTTCGTCAGTTCAACTAAATTCTGATTTTGGGCTAAGGCTTCTGCACGGATTTTAATTGCCGACGCTTCAGCATCGCCTTTAATTCGAATACTTTCAGCTTCAGCAATCGCCCTAGCCAATTGTGAGTCAGCCTCAGCTTGTGCCTGAGTCACAGCAATTTGCGCACTGACGCGTTCTTTTTCAAGATTTTGTAACTGGGTTTGCACTTCAACTTCGGCGCGCATTCTGTCTTCTACTGATTTTTCATAGGCATTACTAAAATCAATGTTTTCGATTTGCACTGAGCTAATCGTCACCGGCCCTTTTATCGATTTTGTAATGGCATCTGTGACATCAATACCAAACTTAACCCTTTCTTGCACCGCAGAAATGGCAGTGTATTTACCGAAGATATTCTCAACCTGAGTCGGCACCTGGCGGTCTAACAATCGTGACACCATAGAATCAATGCCCTTGAAGTTTGCATAAACTTCTTCAACCCTGTCTGGTGGCACACTAAATGTGACGGACGCTCGAAGCGTGGCAGGCTGTTGATCGCGACTATAAGCTTGCAGAGCTTGATAGCTGGCGGTATGAGTTTGAGTCGAAATTTTTACGACCGTATCGATTAACGGAATTTTAAAACCTAAGCCAGGTTCAGCCGTATCGATAATTTTACCATTGCGCAGTAAAACACCTCGCTCACCTTGATCAACCGTATACCAACTGCCATAAAGACCCGTCAGCAAACTGATAAAGATGACCCCTGGAATGATTTTACTTAAATGATTGTCGCCTGTTGTTAGACCATTTTTTAACATTGTGCTTCCCTAGCATAATTGAACAAAATTTATTTTTGTGGTTTTTCAGAAATCCATAGTTTGATATGGCCTTGAACCACCACAACACCATTAGTGTCATAGGCTTTTACGTCGACTAACATATCACCGACTTGCCATTCTTCTGGTTTTACCTCTGCGACACACAAAATATCGCTAGCAGCTTTAGCGGTATAGTCTACTGACATACCTTTAGGGATCCAGCGAAGATGCTTAGGAATAGAAGCTTCAGCCATAGTGCCCATCGCCATTTCAAGACCGTTACAAATGGCAATAACATGCACTGTGCCAATATGGTTTTGAACAATCTTGCGCTTTTTAATTAAGCATTCACAGCGATTTTCTTTCAGTGAAGTGATGTGAGGGTGAATTGTGCCGAAATATGGCGCCATACGGGATACCATTTTAGAGAAAATTTTATCGCCGAAAGGGTAGCGAGTAACCTTGTGGTATAACGCCATGACTTTATTAGGTTTGTTGTTATTCATAATCCATAACTGGTGATTATTTGTCTGGTCGGATGAGATTAGCATTATTGTTACCACTCTGCCAGTGGTTTGCCTATCAGCAAGTGGGTATAATCGCCAGCTAGATTATCGTGTGCAAATTACTGATTAGGGTTAATTTTGAAGTTATTTATAACGTATTTAAAAGGTATGGCCATGGGAGCCGCTGATGTTGTTCCCGGTGTATCAGGCGGAACCATTGCTTTTATCACAGGACTATTAGACCCTTTATTAGATGGGATCCGTAAGATTAACCCGAGTTTATTTGGTATTGTGCGTCAGCAAGGTGTTAAAGCCGCTTTTTTACACATTAACGGTCCTTTCCTTGTGTGTGTGTTTGGCGGTATTTTAACCAGTATTTTTGCCTTTGCTAAATTAATCTCATGGTTAATTGTGACTCATCCTATTCCTGTGTGGTCATTCTTTTTTGGGCTGATTTTATATTCTGTCATCCATATGCTTAAACAGGTCAGTCAGTTCACTGTGGCTCGGGTGGTGTTATTTGCGCTAGGTGTATTATTTGCTTGGGGCATTACTGTGTTAAACCCTATCGCTATTGAAGCGAACTATTTGACCTTTTTCTTTGCTGGCTCAATTGCAATCTGCGCGATGATTTTACCAGGTATCTCAGGCAGTTTTATTTTGCTGTTGATGGGGTTGTATCCTGCGGTTTTAGGGGCGGTTAAAGGTTTTGATATCGCTTTATTGGCTTGTTTTGCAACGGGCTGTGTATTGGGTTTACTGAGTTTTAGTCATTTATTGTCGGCCTTATTGCGTAAGTTTCACGATGCAACGTTAATGTTTTTGATTGGTTTGATGCTAGGTACGTTAGGTAAAATTTGGCCATGGAAACAAGTGGTTAGTTGGCGTGAAAACTCTAGTGGTCAACAAGTGCCTTTGTTAGAGAAAAACTTAAGCCCGTTTGATTTTCAAACCATCACAGGTGACTCACACCAACTTGTTGCCGCTATAGCCTGTGCATTTTTAGGTATTGGATTGGTGTGGTCGTTAGAACACTTTGGCCATAGACAACCCCAAAAGTAACTTTCAACATGATTAATCAAAAAAACAGAACTTAGGTTCTGTTTTTTTGTTTCAAATGAACTAGTTTTAAAGGATTCTCGTATAGTAGGTTATATGAGCAGACTGATGAAAAAATTTACCCGCCACAGGAGTGCGCTTTTATGAATGAACCTCAAGCATTTGTACCACAAAAAATTCAAATCGGTATTAGCAGTTGTTTACTTGGAAGTGAGGTTCGATTTGATGGTGGTCATAAGAATTCTTACTACTGTGCCACAGAAATTGAATCATTTTTTGAATACACCAGCATTTGCCCCGAAATGGCCATAGGTATGGGCGCGCCGAGAAAAAGTATCCGCCAGATCCGAGATGGTGATGTACTGTTAATTCAAAGTGCGGATGGCACCTTGGATGTAACAGAAAAATTGTCTCAGTTTAGCCAACAGAAGGTTACTGAACTTGGTTACCTTGGTGGGTATGTGCTTTGCGCAAAGTCACCGACTTGCGGTATGGAGCGTGTTTTAGAATATAAAATTGGCACCAATAACAGCACTAAAACGGGTGTTGGTGTTTTTGCAAAAGCGTTAATGGATGCTTACCCTCACTTGCCCGTAGAGGAAGAAGGTCGCCTAAATGATATGGTGATCCGTGAAAACTTCTTTACCCGTGTGTATGCCTATGACGATTGGCGAAAAATGCTCGCATCAGGCCTTACCAAGCACAAGCTGATCCAATTTCATTCTCGCTATAAGTATTTGTTAATGGCCCATAGCCCTAAATGGTATCGTGAACTGGGGCCGTTGTTGGCGGATATTCAAGACTTAGCTGCAACAGCGGACAGTTACTTTGAAGGTTTTATGAGTGCATTGAAAGTCAAAGCGACCCGTAAAAACCATACCAGTACCTTGCAGCATATTCAGGGCTATTTTAAGAAACACTTGAGTGCCCGTCAAAAAGAAGAGTTAGCCGAGTCGATTATGAAATATCGTCAAGGGCTTTTTCCTTTGCTAGTGCCAATTACGCTAATTAATCATTACCTTAATGAGTTTGAAGTGCCTTACATTGCAGACCAAGTGTACTTAAATCCACATCCGGAAACACTTAAATTACGTTATGCCTACTAGGGCCTATTGATGGATCACAAGGTAAAAAACACAGCATGCAATTAGCTAACAATAGTGTCGTGTGGTTTCGACAAGATTTACGTATTCATGATCATCCGGCGTTAACCCAAGCCTGTGATTACGCGCTGGAGCATAATGCAAATGTGACAGCGATTTATTTTGTTACGCCTAAACAATGGACTCAACACGACGTTGCGGCTATTCAAATTGATTTTATCGAAAGGCATGTTGGACTATTAAATCAAAGTTTAGCGGCCATTGGTATTGAGTTAACCGTGGTTAATTTAAGCTGCTTTGGTGATATTTTACCTTGGCTGCAAGCGTATTGTGCTGAGCATCATATAGGCCAAATATTTGCTGCTAATGAGCCAGAGTTCAATGAGCGGCAACGCGACCAAAAGCTTATCAGTGCTGGTTTACCACTAAGGTTAATCGAGCAAGATTGCGTGTTAGCCGCTGGCAGCGTTAATAATTTATCCGGGCAGATGTATAAAGTGTTCACGCCGTTTTCAAAAGCCTGGAAAAAAATAGCGGCAAGTCAATCTATTATGCCGTTAGGTATTGCTACGTTTAGGCAACCGATACCTTTGCCTGTGCTATGCCAATTTAAATGTGATGAGTTTTATCCCCATCGCGTGAGCAGTGAGCAGTGGGCGGCTGGCGAGGATTGTGCCAGAAAGCTGCTGAAACAGTTTATTGAGAGTGATATTACTGATTATCAACAATATCGTGACTTTCCTGCGATTGCAGGAACCAGCAAGCTGTCACCTTATCTTGCTATTGGTGTATTAAGCGCGCGTCAGTGTGTTGCCGCCATTCTATTTCACTATCCAGATGCGCTAGTGAATGAGGCAAGTCCGGCTAAAACATGGTTAAACGAACTAATTTGGCGAGAGTTTTACCGTCATCTGCTGGTGGCGTTTCCCAAATTATCCAGATCTCAAAGCTTTAATGAGCTGGGTCAGTATATTCAATGGCGCAATGACAATGATGAGTTTCAAGCCTGGTGTCAGGGACTGACTGGCTATCCAATTGTTGACGCCGCAATGCGACAGCTCAATCAAACTGGTTGGATGCATAATCGATTACGTATGGTAGTGGCGAGTTTTTTAACCAAACATTTACTGATAGATTGGCGCTGGGGTGAGCAATATTTTAGACAGCAACTGATTGATGGCGATTTAGCGGCTAACAACGGTGGCTGGCAATGGTCAGCGGGCACAGGGTGTGATGCCCAGCCTTACTTTAGGGTGTTTAATCCTATGACCCAAAGCAGTAAATTCGACCCCGACGCAAGCTTTATAAAACAGTTTGTGCCCGAAGTGGCTGGTTGGAGTTTGAAACACATACACGAGCCACACCTTAAAGCACAGCAGGGCAATTTGATGGCCGATTTATTTTCTGAACGCGCTAAGCTGCAAGCTGACTATCCCGCGCCCATCGTTGAGCATAGCTTTGCTAGGAAGCGGGCAATTGAAGTGTTAGGGGCATTAAAGCGCGGGTAGTTTTATCAAGGGGTTTATCGCCTTTATAAGAGGTGAATATAACCTCAGTTAGGGATAATAAATTGATATCAAACCGCTCTTTGCAGTGCAAACTGTGTTTAATTGACTAGCAACAGACCCACTATTGACGCGTAAATCCCCCTTACTATGTGGATAATGTCCATTTTATATTTAAGCTATTGAATATTAATGTTTTAAACGTCATTTATTCATATCTTAACCTGAGTTGAGGTTAAGATAAGCAGTACTAACCTTTTCACATGCTATTTTCTGGCAACATCCTAAAAGTGCAAGACAATGTGTAGATCACAGTTTTTATGTAATTGCTGATCACACAGCGCTATAACTATTGAACAAAAGTCTTGATGGGCTTAAACTACATTAAAGATTTATTTTTTATACATGTTTAAGGCGATGGTAAATGTTAAACATTGATGACCCCCGTGAGATTGAACAAACACCCGCTATATGGCGTTTAGGTTTTAGGCCGTTCTTTTTGGGCGGAGCTGTGGTTGCAGCCTTATATATTCCACTTTGGTTGATGGGCTGGTTTACGCCGCAGTACAGTCTATTTAATGGTGAATTTTGGGCTAATGTATTGCCGTTATGGTGGCATCCCCATGAAATGTTATTTGGTTTTGCATTGGCAATTGTAAGCGGTTTTTTACTCACCGCAGCGCAAACTTGGACCAACCAACCGACAATGAAAGGGCGGTTGTTAGCCGTAACATTCAGCTGCTGGTTAGCCGCTCGTTTGCTGTTATTAATGCCTTTTGATATTCCTATTTGGTTACCTGCATTATTTGATACCTTATTTTTAGGTATCACAGCAGCAACCCTATGGCGCTGTATTTATAAAGTAAAACAGTGGCGAAATATTGGTTTTCCAATAATGATTATGTTGGCGTTAGTGGTTAACTTAGTCAGTTATTACGCCCTATATGAACGAAATTTTTCGCTATCGACTCAGCTATGGCAAGGTATGATTTGGTGGTTAGCAATGGTGATTACCATAGTTGGTGGCCGAGTTATTCCCTTTTTTACTGCGATGAAGTTACAACATTCAAAGCCAGATCCCATACAAGCACTTGAATTAACGTTAATATTCGTTATGGGTATTTTGTTTGTTCAGTCAGTATTTCATATTTTTCCCCGAGAAATTGAACAAGGTATTTTGTTTAGTGCCGGACTATTGCAACTGATTAGAGTATTACGTTGGAAAGGACACAAAACATTTAAACAACCCATGCTGTGGTCTTTACATGTTTCATACTGGGCTTTACCAGTAACCTTGCTTGCGATGGCCTGGAATATCAACAATGAGTTTGCATATCGTACTTTACTGCATTTATTTGCTGTTGGTGGCATCGCATCCTTATGTTTATCGATGATATCGCGGGTATCACTAGGTCATACAAGTCGTAACATTTACCAAGGCCCGAACATGGTATTAGCCTTTGCTTGCTTGCCGTTAGCGGCAATATTACGCGCGATTATGCCTTTAATCGCGCCGCAATATACCTCCACTTGGTTATGGTTGGCTGGGGCGTGCTGGTTTTTTAGCTTCGGTATGTTTGTGTGGTACTACGCCCCTATTTTAACGCAACCTAGAATAGATGGTCGTCCTGGGTAAATTTTAAAAGAGTGAGTTATGTTATTAAGTAAACACCCAATATTAGTGTCAATCTTTGCTGGCTTAGGGGCGCTATCTACTTTGCCCGCGATGGCCAATGTCGATGACACTAATCAGGCTAAATACCCTAACCAATATCAAACTTGGTTAGCCACATCAGAGCAAAATGATAAAGAAGACATGTTGGCTGCATACCCTGCTAACATCATTTTATGGGCGGGTTCATCTTTTGCTAAAGAGTATAATAGTCCTCGAGGGCATCAGTTTGCCGTAGCGGATGTAACTCATATCTTACGTACAGGAGTGTCGGTAGACGCCGGCAAAAAAGGACTTTCAGCCAGTTGCTGGACCTGTAAAACACCTGATGCACCAAGATTAATCAACGAAATGGGCATAGAGGGATTTTCTGGTGCCAACTTTGCTAATTTAGGCACTGAAATTAAATCTGTGGTGTATTGCAGCGATTGCCATGAAGACGGCAGCGCAAAATTGGCGTTACCTCGCCCCCATGCACAGGACGCAATGGCCAAAATAAAACTGCCTTTTGATAAACAAAATACCAGTATGAAAGGTGCCCAAGTCTGCGGTCAATGCCATGTGACGTATTACTTTCAGCCTGAGCGCAGTGATAAAGTGAATATCCCATGGATTTTTGGCAGTACCGCCGATGATATTGAAAAGTATTATGACACTCGTCGTTTTTATGAATGGATCCATCCTATTTCAAAAACGCCGATGTTAAAGGCGCGCCATCCGGAATTTGAGCATTGGAGCCGCAGTAAACACGCTGAAACAGGAGTCACCTGTATAACCTGTCATATGCCGCCAGCAACCGATGATAAAGGCAATGAGTTTACTGATCATAAAGTTGGCAATGCGCTAGCGCACTTTGATAGTACATGTAAGGCTTGTCACTCTAGTCAGCAGACGATTACCAAAACATTAGCTAAAAACAAGCAGCAAATTAATGCTAAAGCCCGCCAAGTGGAAGACTTATTGGTGAAAGCACACTTTGAGGCGAAGGCGGCTTGGGATGCTGGAGCAACATGGCCGCTAATGAATGACTCCATAATGGGCATACGCCATGGTCAATGGCGCTGGGATTTTGCCATGGCTTCCCATGGTTTATACGCTCATAATCCAGAAGAAGGTAATGCATTATTGGACAAAGCGATTGAACAAGTCACCTTGTCACGGACTTTGCTCGCTATGGTTTTAAAGCAGCTAGATGTTGAAAAAGTTGATTATCCTGATATCAGCAGTAAAGAAAAAGCCCATACTGTTATTGGTTTTGATAAAGGTGCCGCAGAAGCTGCTAAAGTCATGTTCATTAAGGATGAAGTTAATAAACACTGGGATCCAGTCACCCGTCATGGTTATGAAAATTAACAGATAAGCCAATTAACCTAAGATTTTGCATGATAAAAAAGCGCTTAAAATATTAAGCGCTTTTTTTTGATCTATTTTCTGCTTATTACCGTATTTTTTGTAAGTGAAATAACTCATATATCATCTGGTTAAAGATAATATATGTTGTTGTCATATAAGGCATTGTAATTACTTGCAATGCGTTTTATGGTTAATATGCGAACGATACAAGAGAGCAGAGCATGCAAAACACGTCAAATGTAACCGAACTATCGTTACCTAATGACAATACGCCTGAAATTGTTGGCCAATTTATGCAACTTTACCAAGAGCTGAATAAAGACAATTTGCAACGATTAACAGAAATCTATAGTGCAGATGTGCATTTTCAAGACCCTTTACATCAGGTCAATGGAATGGCGGCATTAACGAATTACTTTGCCAATTTATATCAGAATATTACTCATATTGAATTTGATATTCATCAAATAGTCCTGAGTGAATGTCAGCACCAGGCTGCGTTATATTGGGTGATGAGCTACTCACATCCCAAATTAAATAAAGGCCAAGTGATTCACGTTGATGGTTCAAGCTTGCTTAAATTCAATGACAAAATTTATTTTCATCGAGATTATTTCGATGCAGGTCAGATGCTTTACCAACATGTACCTTTATTAGGTGGGTTAATCCAGATGCTTAAAAAGCGCATAGGTTGAAGTTATGAATTCGCACAGTGCATCATCACAAGCCATACTGATCACCGGAGCAACATCGGGTATTGGGTTAGCTTGTGCCAATTACTACACTTCCCAAGGTTTTCATGTCATTGCATGTGGCAGAAATGAATCCATTCTCAATGGTTTAAATACGAAGCATTTTTTGACATTTGACATTACTTCAGCTGAGCAAGTGACTGCCGCTAGCATTGCTTTAAAGCAACACTTATCGCAACACGATTTACAGCTAACGCAGGTCATTCTGAACGCAGGAACCTGCGAATACATCGAAAATGTTTTCGAATTCGATGCGGCGCTATTCAGTCGAGTGATTACCACCAATTTAATTGCTATTGGTTATTGTATTGAGGCATTTTTGCCGTTAATGGCAAAAGGTGGGCAGCTGGGGCTAATGAGTTCAAGCGCCACTTATTTGCCTTTTCCTCGGGCGGAAGCTTATGGGGCATCTAAAGCTGCGATTTCTTATTTAGGCCGCAGTTTACGTATGGATTTGGCTGCAAAACCGAATCAAGCTATTGGTGTGAGTGTCATTTGTCCGGGTTTTGTTAAAACACCGCTCACAGACAAAAATGATTTTGCCATGCCGATGCGAGTGAGCAGCGAGCAAGCCGCACAGCGAATTTTTGCTGGTATGGAAAAACGTCATTTCGAGATCCATTTCCCCAAAAGGTTCACCTTTATATTGAAGTGTTTATCTTGGTTGCCGGAAAAGTTATTAATTAACATGCTCGCTGAGAAATCGACAAAATAACAACGATCCCATGTGCAATAAAATACGTATAACCCGTATTAGCGTGAATGGGATAGTGGAGAAAAACAACAATGAAAAAAATTGCCGTAGTAGGAACCGGTGTCTCTGGGTTAACCTGCGCGCATTTACTGAGCAGTAAGTATCATGTCACTGTATTCGAGGCGAATGACTATATTGGCGGGCATACTGCCACAGTGGATGTTGAAGTCGGTGGTAAAAGCTATGCGATAGATTCAGGCTTTATCGTATTTAACGACAGAACTTATCCTCGTTTCGAAAAGTTGATGGCAAAATTGGCTGTAGAATCTCTGCCAACAGAAATGAGCTTTAGTGTTCACAATGCCCTTACTGGTCTTGAATATAACGGTCATACACTGTGGAGTTTATTTGCCCAGAAACGCAATATATTCCGTCCCAGTTTTTATCGGTTTCTAGCTGAGATAGTGCGTTTTAATAACAGCTGTAAAGCCATTTATGAATCTGATAACTATCCCGAAATTAGCTTAGGCGAATACCTAGACAAGCATCAGTTTAGTGACTTTTTCTGTGAGCATTACATTTTGCCTATGGGAGCGGCAATTTGGTCTTCAAGTATCAACGATATGCGGGCGTTTGCATTACGCTTTTTCATCCGTTTCTTTCAACACCATGGTTTGCTGAATATCAGTGACCGTCCTCAGTGGTCGGTGTTAAAAGGCGGTTCGAGAAGTTATATACCTGCATTAATTGAACCGTTTAAAAATAATATTTTATTAAATAGCCCTGTTACCTCAATTGTGCGTGCCGATGAAGGGGTAAAAGTACAAATTGCTAATGGTGAGTGGCAACATTTTGATGATGTTGTTATAGCCTGCCATAGCGATCAAGCCCTAGCGATGTTGAGCGATGCTAGCGAAGATGAGCAACAAATTTTATCGGCTATGGAATATCAAAATAATGAAGTCGTGTTGCACACGGATATTAGTTTATTGCCTAAACGACGTGCGGCTTGGGCAAGCTGGAATTACCGTTTAGACGGTGATGACGATGTCGCGATTGCCGATAGACCTGCAAGCGTGACCTATAATATGAATATCTTGCAGCGCTTACCCAAATCTGCACCGACATTTTGCGTTACCTTGAATCAAACCGATTTAATCGATGAAAGCAAAATATTACGTAAATTCAATTATGCTCATCCTGTGTTTAATGAAGCCAGCATGCAGGCCCAGTTAAAACGTACTTTAATATCAGGAAAGCGTCACACCTATTTTGCGGGTGCTTATTGGTATAACGGGTTTCATGAAGATGGGGTTAGAAGTGCTGTCGATGTGTGCAATCAATTTGGGATAAGTTTATGACCGAGCTTTCGGCGCAAGCCACGGGCTTAAATAGCGGTATTTATTATGGCAAAGTCAGCCATAGAAGATATACACCCAAGCGCCACAGTTTTGGTTACGATATTGCCATGATGGCATTAGATTTAGATGAACTGCCGCTGTTACTCAGTTCATCTAAATTATTTGACGAAAACAGAGCATTATTAACCTTTAAAGCCGAAGATTATCTCAACTGCATAGATAAGCAATTTGGTGAAGATTTTGCGTTGCAATTCAAATCAAAACATCTGCGTTCGGTAGAAGCCTTAAAATTGCGAGCGCTGACCACCATCAAGCATTTGGGCGCCAAAAACGCCTGCAACCGAGTGGTGTTTTGCGGCCAAATTCGTCACTTCGGATTTTATTTTAGTCCAGTTAACTTCTTTTTTTGTTATCAAGACGAAACCCCGTTATACATGTTAGCTGAAGTAAGCAATACCCCTTGGAACGAACGCCATTGCTATTTGGTTGATTTAGCGAACACCACACATACCGATAAAGTATTCCATGTGTCTCCGTTCATGACCTTAGATATGCACTATTTATGGCGCATTGTGCCGCCACAGAAGCATTTAAAAGTGACTATCGAGAACCGTAATGATCAAAATGCTAAATTATTTGATGCCACTATCACTCTAAAACGCTTACCTTTTACGCCTAAAAATATTCAGCGTTTTGTATTGGCCTATCCTTTAATGACCGCAAAAATAGTCATGGGCATTTATTGGCAGGCCATGAAGCTATTTGTTAAGCGGATCCCTTTTGTCGGTAAACCAAAAGTGAAGCTGCCAACTTAAACACTGATTTAGCATCAAAAATGAATCCAAAATTCTTTCATGCGCGTATTGGTCGTCAATATAATTAAAAAGTACCTTGTATTTAAATGGAGCCCAGATATGGACAACATCGCAACCCAAAGCAGTATTGCTCAAGCCTCGTTATCTGACAGCTTGGCTAAAAAGATTTTACTGCGTGCTTTAGCGCATCTGGCTCAGGGGCAATTGACGATAGTTGATGGCACTCAATCCCATGTGTTTGGTGATCATAACAGTCCGTTGCATGCCACCATGCAAGTTCAGCACCCAAGCTTTTATCGTCAGGTCGTATTTGGTGGGTCGATTGGCGCAGGTGAAGCTTACATTCAAGGGCATTGGTGTAGCCCTGATCTGACTAAAGTTGTGCAAGTTTTTGCTCGTAACTTAGCGCTGTTAGATAATATTGAACGCTATTTCTCTTGGTTGAGTAATGGTATTAATCGGATTAAACACGTGTTTAATCGAAACTCCCAGTCAGGTTCGAAAAGAAACATTTTGGCACATTATGATTTGGGCAATGACATGTACCAAACATTCCTAGACCCCGAAATGATGTATTCGAGTGCGATTTATCCAACTGATGATGCTTGTCTTGCTGAAGCGCAATTACACAAATTAGATACCATTTGTCAGCGTTTAGATTTACAACCAGGACAAACCCTTTTAGAGGTGGGCACAGGTTGGGGCGCGTTAGCCATTTATGCTGCCAAGCATTACGGCGTTACTGTGACCACGACTACGATTTCAGATGCTCAGTATGACTATGCCGTTGCGCGAGTTAACAGCGAAGGTTTAGCGGATAAAGTGACCTTATTAAAGCAAGATTACCGAGAACTCACAGGCGAATATGATCGTGTTGTATCGATTGAAATGATTGAAGCCGTTGGGCATGAATATCTCCCTGGATTTTTTGAAAAACTTCAGCACTTACTAAAGCCAGAAGGTAAGCTGCTTATTCAAGCGATTACTATTGCCGATCAACGTTACAATAGTTATCGCAAAAGTGTCGACTTCATTCAGCGTTATATCTTTCCGGGTGGTTGCTTACCCTCGATTAGTGAGATGTCACGTCATATCGCTAACAAAACCGATATGGTGATATGGTCGATTGATGATATTGGCCTAGACTACGCACGTACTTTGAAGCACTGGCATGATAATTTTGATCACGCCAAAGAAACTATCACTGAGTTAGGTTATGGCGATGATTTTATCAGGATGTGGAAGTTTTATTTAAGCTACTGTGAAGGTGGTTTTTTAGAGCGTACAACCAGCACTGTTCATTTAACAGCGGTAAGACCAAGCTATCGATGCTAACCAGCAATATGACTCACCATGGCTCATATGAAGGATTAAAGATGAAGTCTGACTCATCCCCATCGACATTATCTTTAGTGTTTAACGCCCTAAGTTTCCAATGTATTTGGTGGCTTGGGGTGTTGTATCAAAACCAATTTATTGCCATATCGGTACTCTTAGTATTATTTCATTTTGCGCTCTCAAAAAACAAAAAAAGTGATTTATTAGTACTGTTAGGCGTAAGTACATTAGGCATTGTTGTCGACATCAGCCTTATTCATTTTGGTGTTTTTGAGTTTGCGACTGCTCCCTGGTGGCTTGGATTGTTGTGGTGCTTTTTTGCACTGACTTTAAACTCTAGTCTGGCTTTTGCACACAAGTTACGCTTACCTTTGCAACTGATATTAGGCGGAGTGTCAGGGAGTTTAAGTTATCTGGCCGGAGCGAATTTTGGCGCTGTGGTGCTTCCGTTTGGCACTATTTATTCGGCCATCATACTTGCAGTGATCTGGAGCGCGTTGTTTCCCGTATCTATGACTATAGCTGCCCGATTTAAGTAATCCTGACAGCGACATAATCCTCCTTCAGTTTACGGGGCAATGAGATGCAAATTCATACTAGATGGCTTTTAGCACACACATTATTACTCACCTTGTCTGTTGTGCCTCTGTTGGCATCAGCAAACAATGATGCTGCGAATACTGAACAGCCAAACCCTGAACAATTTAACCAGCAGCAATCTGAACGGCTGCAAGCGCCTGTAAATCCACAGCCGATAGATTTATCAAAAACGAATAGTATGCCATCAAAACTTATCAAAGTTGGCGAAGCTGATATGAACGTATTGTGGTTTGATGTTTATCTGGCAAAGTTATACTCAGTTGATGGTATTTATCAACCAAGACGTTTTCCATTGATGCTTGATATTGAGTATCACCGCGATATTTCAGCACAAGAGCTCATTGATGCCACCATTGAGCAATGGCAGGAAAATGGTATTTCTGCAGCTGAAATTAATACCATTAAATCGCACTTGATGTCAGCTTGGCCTGATGTGAAACAAAATGATCGTTTAAGTTTTATTATTCATAATGAGCAACAAGCCGAGTTTTTGTTTAATGATAAACCCTTTTATCAACTAGCAGACCAGCGCTTTAGTGACGCTTTTATCGGGATCTGGTTGTCAGAAAAAACCACTCATCCTAAATTACGTCAACAGTTAATTGGAGCGAAATAATAATGAACATGGTATTAAAACAACTTTCCTCGGCCATCAATAGATATTCAATTTTGACTGCATATCGCGTTCAGTGGCTTAAAAAATTGGCGCTTATTGCGGCTTGTATAAGCTTATTTTCTTGTTCTTCAGCATCGATTGATGATTACACGAATACATCACCGTCGTTGAATCTAGCCTCGTTTTTTGATGGTGAACTGACTGCTGCAGGCATAGTGCAAGATTATTCAGGCAAGGTCACTCGAAAGTTTACCGTTACCATGGATGCTAGTTGGCAAGGTAATAAAGGTGAGTTAAAAGAATGGTTTATTTATGACGACGGTGAAAAGCAAACTCGTATTTGGTACTTAACTGATTTAGGTAATGGTAAGTTTGAAGGGCGTGCAGATGATATTTTAGGCGTAGCCGAAGGCCAAGCAAATGGTAGTGCCCTGCGTTGGCGCTATGATATGAAATTGCTGGTTGATGGCACAGAGTATGAGGTTGAATTTGACGATTGGATGTTTTTAGTTGATAACAAAACCATTATTAATAAAAGTGATATCAATAAGTTTGGAATTAAAGTCGCTGAAGTGACCTTAGTGATACAAAAAAAGTAACCTGAAATTGATACCTGTACCAAATCCAGGTTAAACTTATGAATTTAAACAATAAAAATGGTCTGCTGTAAGCTTAGGGAAGTTATCCTTTAAGCTTCGAGTTGTCGGTGTGCTTTTTATCATAATATTCAAATGGAAATATATTTCTGATTTGCTGGATTAAGTTGTCACCGACATTAGCAGAAACGTGCAACCTAACTTGGTTATCTTTTTCTGCGCGAACAGTACATGTCAGTTTATGCTCTTTGGCAAAGGCGCGACATTCTCTCTCAAATTTTTCCGGAATTTTACCTTTATGCTTATTTAAACGTCCCTGTTTGAAATGCATTTCAAATAGAGTTAACCCACGTTTACCTGAAAAGATCAGCTTGTAAGCCAAAAAAAATAACACCGCGATAAATAAAATTTTGAATACAGTTTCTGTCATAGTGGCTACCTTTTAAGCTTTGTTATTCTTATAGTTAAGATACGCTTGATTATCATTGGTGCAATCTTTTTTTAGTGAAAAATGTGATAAAGTTACCAGCTTTATTTTTTCTCATTAGCGCAAAACAAAAGTGCGTGCTACATTTTTATTACATCTGCACTAGGGCGCTGTAAATGGATTTTTATCTCATTAAGGATAATGTTATGTTGATATCAAATGCTAAGCGTTGGAATGATTTATGTGAATTGCAAATTATGACAATGAGTAATCTTGCTAATCAGTTTCCTGAGCGTCGTGAACACCTTGCTAACATATCTAATGGCTGGCGCAGTATGCAGCAGCAATTATTGCAAAACAAAGTCCCATCGCTGAAGTAACCTCTGCTTGGGATATTAAATACATATCAAACTGCTCTTTGCACCGCTAACGGCGTTGAATTTGTTGCAATAGACCTGCTATTGACCCATCAATTCACCTTGTTATCAGTGCAAAGTTCAAATTTGTCTGTAAGCAATTAAATACCAATGCGTTAAATCTTGTTTATTCGTCTATTAACCTAAGTTGAGTTCAAGCAACGGGGTTAATGTTTTTAAAATGCCTCATTTGTTGATTGGGGCATTCACGCTTTTACTTCTATCCTTATAATCCCTAGAGAGAAGTGTCTCCTGGTATCCCTTGATGGCCACTTTCAATGGTGATGAACAGCCAAATCAGTAAAAAGCAAATCATCATTAGTAATGAGACGATTCTAAATACCTGAGCATATTCCATAACCGAGCTGAAATAACGTTTTTGAACGGCGTTTGATAATAACGTGCCGATTAAAGAAAATACGCACAAATACATAGCGGCGTATTGAGATGAGCTTGAACCATAAATTTTTTCATAAATTAAAATCACACCGACGATTGTCAGCACTGTGATCCGAAATAAACGTTCAGCCTTTTTTGATAAGTTCCATCTTGGCAATCCCATCGCCTTCACCTCTCCATTACTGATTAGATCAGTTTATTTAATTAGTTATAGTGAGAGTTGGTTGTTTTTTCAATTTTTCATGATGATTTTATTGTCTGCAAATAAGTTTGTAGACAACAAAGGCAAATCACTTTTGCATAAACAAGAGTAGGAGAGTTACGCCCAATACTTAGATGACTAGCAGTATGTTAAAAGGGGAGAACACGCCACGGCTACCTTCATTATCTGATTATTTTTGAGCATAATGAATCACATCGCCACCGAACGCACACACAGATTACGTGAGTTTACTGCAGCTTTGAGCCTTAAATAAAGCAGCAATAAAACAACTGAGCAGGTGAAATCAAAAAACACAAAAACGGCATACCATATCTAGTTATGTATTCTCGGTAACCCATGTAAGTAAATCAGCATAAATTTTTAGGCTTGCCCCTTGTAAATGAAATTCCTGCCCCTATATACATTGGTAAGAAAGATTTGGGTGGATAAAAAGCTAAGATTTTAACGCAACAAGTTGCTTGAAAAAATCTAAACGCCCCCCATATCAATATCAGACAACAAATTTATGACGAATATCGTCAATTTTCGGAGGACCTCATGGGCAAAATTATTGGTATCGACTTAGGCACAACAAATTCATGTGTGGCTGTCCTTGATGGCGGTAAAGCACGCGTAATTGAAAACGCTGAGGGTGATCGTACAACCCCTTCTATTGTTGCTTATACCGATGATGAAACAATTGTAGGTCAACCTGCAAAACGCCAAGCAGTGACAAACCCTGCAAATACTTTCTTCGCAATTAAGCGTTTAATTGGTCGTCGTTTTAAAGATGACGAAGTTCAACGCGATGTTGATATCATGCCTTTCAAAATTATCGCAGCCGATAATGGTGATGCATGGGTTGAACAACGTGGTAACAAAATGGCTCCACCACAAGTGTCTGCTGAAATCTTGAAAAAGATGAAAAAAACCGCAGAAGACTTTTTAGGTGAAGAAGTTACCGAAGCGGTAATTACTGTTCCTGCATACTTTAACGATTCACAACGTCAAGCAACGAAAGATGCTGGCCGTATCGCGGGTCTTGAAGTTAAGCGTATTATCAATGAACCAACAGCAGCAGCGTTAGCTTATGGTATTGATAAGAAGCAAGGCGACAACATTGTTGCAGTATACGATTTAGGTGGTGGTACATTCGATATCTCTATCATCGAAATCGACAGCAATGACGGTGACCAAACATTCGAAGTATTAGCAACTAATGGTGACACTCACTTAGGTGGTGAAGACTTTGATAACCGTTTAATTAACTACTTAGCAGATGAGTTCAAAAAAGACCAAGGCTTAGATCTACGTAAAGATCCTTTAGCAATGCAACGTCTTAAAGAAGCGGCTGAAAAAGCGAAAATCGAATTATCAAGCACCAACTCAACTGAAGTTAACTTACCTTACATCACTGCTGATGCAACAGGTCCTAAGCATTTAGTGGTTAAAATCACTCGTGCTAAGTTAGAGTCATTAGTTGAAGACTTAATTCAACGTTCTTTAGAGCCGTTAAAAGTGGCTTTAGCTGATGCTGATTTATCGGTTTCAGACATCAACGAGGTTATCTTAGTTGGTGGCCAAACACGTATGCCTAAAGTACAAGAAGCGGTAACTAACTTCTTCGGTAAAGAGCCACGTAAAGACGTTAACCCTGATGAAGCCGTTGCTGTCGGTGCTGCCATTCAAGCAGGTGTGCTTTCAGGTGATGTGAAAGACGTACTACTACTTGACGTTACACCGTTATCATTTGGTATCGAAACCATGGGTAGCGTAATGACTAAGCTTATCGAGAAGAACACCACTATCCCGACTAAAGCGAGCCAAACCTTCTCTACAGCTGACGACAACCAAAGTGCCGTGACCATTCACGTACTTCAAGGTGAGCGTAAGCAAGCTAGCTACAACAAATCTTTAGGTCAATTTAACCTAGAAGGTATTGAGCCAGCGCCACGTGGTCAACCACAAATTGAAGTTGCTTTTGACATCGATGCTGACGGTATCTTAAAAGTGTCTGCAACTGATAAGAAAACCGGTAAAGCGCAAAACATCACCATCAAGGCTAACTCAGGTTTGTCAGATGAAGAAGTTGAGCAAATGGTACGTGATGCTGAAGCTAACGCAGATGAAGATGCCAAGTTTGAAGAGTTAGTTCAAGCGCGCAACCAAGCTGATGGTTTAGTTCACTCTACTAAGAAACAAGTGACTGAAGCCGGTGATGATTTACCAGCTGAAGACAAAGAGAAAATCGAAGCTGCAATGGCTGAAGTTGATGCTGCAGTGAAGAGCAATGACAAGGAAGCAATTGATAAAGCAACCCAAGCATTAATCGAAGCTTCTGCTAAGTTGATGGAAATTGCTCAAGCTAAAGCACAAGGCGGCGCAGAGCAAGCAACTGATGCTGGCAAGCAAGCTGACCCTGCTGACGATGTTGTTGACGCTGAGTTTGAAGAAGTGAAAGACGACAAAAAATAATTAGTTACTTTTTATAGAAAAAGCAACTAGTTACTATAAAGCGGGCGTTGAGGCTTACCTCTAACGCCCGTTTGCACAATCATACTTAATCAATTTTAAGCAAACCTTCGAGAAGCAAAACACTATGTCAAAGCGTGATTTTTACGAAGTTCTCGGTGTCGGTCGCGATGCCAGTGAACGTGAAATTAAAAAAGCCTACAAGCGTTTAGCGATGAAATTTCACCCTGACCGCAATCCTGGTGATAAAGCGGCAGAAGCAAGCTTTAAAGAAGTTAAAGAAGCCTACGAAATTTTAACCGACAGCGATAAAAAAGCCGCTTATGATCAATTTGGTCATGCGGGTGTCGATCCAAACCGTGGTGGCGGTCATGGTGGACAAGGCGATTTCGGTGATATTTTTGGTGATGTATTCGGTGATATCTTTGGCGGTGGACGTCGAGGCGGTCAGCGACAAGCCGCACGCGGCAGTGATTTACGCTACAACTTAGAGTTATCACTTGAAGAAGCGGTTCGCGGTTTAACCAAAGAATTACGTATCCCAACATTGGCAGCGTGTGATCTTTGTGATGGTAGTGGCGCGAAAAAAGGCACTCAAGCAACCACGTGTGGCACTTGTCATGGTCAAGGCCAGGTACAAATGCGTCAAGGTTTCTTTGCCGTACAACAGGCTTGCCCAACGTGTCATGGCCGCGGCAAAATCATCAAAGATCCTTGTAGCAAGTGTCATGGTGAAGGCCGAGTTGAAAAGAGCAAAACGTTGTCAGTGAAAATACCAGCTGGTGTTGATACCGGTGACAGAATTCGCTTAACCGGAGAAGGTGAAGCGGGTGAGTTTGGCGCGCCTCCAGGTGATTTATATGTTCAGGTTAGTGTTCGTGAGCACAGCATTTTCACCCGTGATGCCAACAATCTTTACTGTGAAGTGCCAATTTCATTCAGTAAAGCAGCATTGGGCGGCGAGATTGAAGTGCCTACACTTGATGGTAAAGTCAGTCTGAAAATTCCAACAGAAACCCAGACGGGTCGTATGTTCCGCTTACGTGGTAAAGGGGTTAAATCAGTGCGTAGCCATGCAGTAGGTGATCTATTGTGTAAAGTGGTTATGGAAACGCCGGTTAACCTAAACGAAAAGCAAAAAGAATTATTACGTGAATTTGAAGCCACGTTAACTGGCGAATCAAAAAAGCACAGCCCAAAAGCGGAAGGTTTTTTTGATGGCGTGAAAAAATTCTTTCAAGACTTAAACAGCTAATAGCAACGCGCTAGGCTAAAGAAACATCAATAGAAAGGCTGTTTACTTAAGTGAGCAGCCTTTTTTGTTTAAGTGAATGTTATAATCTGGCCATTGTTGGCAATTCCTTTCTCTTGTTTGTAGGCGCAATTCGATGACATTGACGGTATTTTCACTTCACTCTGGTCTAGTAGATGCGTTACCCGCTAGCGTGGCAGTGGCAAGTCCCATACAACAACAAGCTATTCCCGCAGTGTTGTCTGGTAAGGATGTATTGGCATTAGCGCAAACAGGCAGTGGTAAAACCTACGCCTATGGTTTGCCTTTACTGCATCGCATCAATCAGCAGGTAAAGGCCCACTGTTTGTCTGCGGTGATTATTGTGCCAACTCGAGAGTTGGCCTCACAAGTGGGTCAAAGCTTAATACCACTCGCACAGGCTGTTAATCTTAAACTTGAGGTACTGTGTGGCGGTGAGGATATCGCCGTACAAGTCGAGCGTCTAACAACACAAGTTAATATTATTGTCGCTACACCAGGGCGATTATTAGCCCTAGCACAACAAAATTTGCTTCACTTCGCAGATTTACAGGCATTAGTGCTAGATGAAGCCGATCGTTTGTTGGATATGGGGTTTATTAATGATTTAAATGCCTTACTGGCGTTAATGCCGACAAGGCAAACCCTGTTGTTTTCAGCCACCATGCCAGAACCCTTAGCTGAATTGGCCAGCAAGATTTTATCTAAGCCCTATACGCGGGTTGCAGTAAGTCCAATCAATTCACCCGTCGATGATATTACCCAAACTATTTATCATGTGAACAAAGGTAGTAAGGCTAAAGTGCTTATTGAGCAAATCAAGTTGCATCAATGGTCGCAAGTGTTGGTATTTGTTAATGCCAAAGATGATGCTGATGCTCTGTGTAAAAAGCTGTTAAAAGCGGGGATCAATACCGCAGCCATGCACGGTGATAAACAGCAGTTGCTTCGGGCGCAAACCTTGGCTCAGTTTCAGCAGCAACAATTGACGGTATTGATTGCAACCGATGTGCTGGCTAGAGGAATTCATATCGAGGCTTTGCCCGTAGTGATTAATTTTGAGTTGCCGCCTCAAGCAACCGTATACGTGCATCGTATTGGCCGTACTGCCCGTGCAGGCTTAAGCGGCATCGCGGTATCTTTAGTCAGCCATGCAGAATTACCAAGCTTAGAGGCTATTAGGCAATTAACTGGTCATGCTTTACCACTGCACATTTTGGCTGATTATCCGGTTACCGATAAACCTAGTGCAGCCGACAGTAAGCGGCCTCCTCGGGACAAGCAGGCCAATCGCCGAACGGCCAATAAAAAGAGCATGAGTGATTTTGCCAAACGCACAAGGTCTAGATAAAGTAGACCTTAGATTAACGATTATTTTTTAAGGACAAACAATGAACAAATTGCTGTTATCACTGTGTATTAGCGGGTTATTAGTTGGTTGTGTTAGCACTAAATCGCCCACAGGAAGAAGCCAAACCTTATTATTCTCCGATGCGCAGATGCAACAAATGGGCGCGCAATCTTTTGCAGCAATGAAAAAAGATCAAAAGATTAGCCAGAACAAAAGCAAAACCGCTTATGTGAATTGCATTGCCAAGCGGATCACCGCGGTATTACCCGATCAAGGTCAGCAATGGGAAGTGGTGCTATTTGAATCGGATCAGGTTAACGCTTTTGCATTACCTGGTGGCCATATTGGGGTGTATACCGGTTTATTGAATGTCGCTGTGAATCAAGATCAACTGGCCACGGTAATGGGCCATGAAGTTGCTCACGTATTGGCACAGCATGGCAATGAACAAGTCTCGCGCTCACAACTTACCGGGATCGGCATGCAAGTCGCTGATGCGGCGTTAGGCGCAAGTGGGGTAGCCAACAAAGATTTATATATGGCAGGTTTAGGGTTAGGGTCTCAAGTTGGGATTATTTTACCTTTTGGTCGTAGTCAAGAAAGTGAAGCCGATATGGTCGGTTTAGAGTTAATGGCTAAAGCAGGCTTTAATCCACAAGAAAGTGTCACACTTTGGCAGAATATGGCAAAAGCGGGTGGTAGCCAAGGGCCAGAGTTGCTTTCAACCCATCCATCACACAGCCATCGAATTGAAGATTTACAAGCGGCGCAAATGCAAGTTATGCCGCTTTATACTCAAGCTAGAAAACAGTCTTTGACTGAATGTAAAATCAACGGCTGAAAATAGTCATATTGTTCGGCATTTTCACAGCAAGCACAGTTTAAATGTGATAAACTCCGTGAAATTTTTAATTGTTCAAATGAGAGAAAGAAATTATGTCAGATGTGTTCAGCACAATGGAGCAGCATGCAAGTTATGGTGTAGGTCGTCAAATGGGTGAGCAATTAGCCGCCAACCCTTTTGAAGGAATTGATATTCCTGCTGTTCAAGCTGGTTTAGCAGATGCTTTTTCAGGTAAAGAAAGCCAAGTGTCTATGGAAGACCTACAAACTGCTTTCACTGAAATTAGTCGTCGTTTACAAGCTGCACAAGAAGCGGCTGCAGAAAATGCAACTGCTGAAGCTGATGCATTTTTAGCTGAAAATGCTAAACGTGATGGTGTTACTGTAACTGAATCAGGTCTTCAATATGAAGTTCTTGTTCAAGGTGATGGCGAGAAGCCAACAATTGACTCAACAGTTCGTACTCACTACCACGGTACTTTCCTAAACGGTACAGTATTCGACAGCTCAGTGACTCGCGGTCAACCTGCTGAGTTCCCTGTTTCTGGTGTTATCGCTGGTTGGACAGAAGCTTTACAATTAATGCCAGTGGGTACCAAGCTTAAGTTATTCGTTCCACATCACTTAGCTTATGGCGAGCGTGGTGCTGGTGCATCTATTCCTCCTTACACTGCATTAGTGTTTGAAGTTGAATTGTTAGACATTATCTAATAGTTAATTAACGCCTAAGATATCTTAGGCGTTTTTGTATATAGCCAATTTTTGTATTTAGCTTAAATCACAAGTGTAAGATGCTTAGCAGACTTTCACTGGGAGAACATATGACAGCAAAAGTCAGAGTCGCCGTTGTGGGTGCCAGTGGCCGTATGGGTCGCACGTTAATTGAATCCGCTAAACATCAAGAAGTGATCCATCTTGGCGCAGCCATAGAACGCTCAGGCTCCACCTTAATTGGTGTTGATGCAGGAGAACTAGCAGGTGTTGGTTCAATGGATGTTGCTATTACGGATTCATTAGACAATGTGATTAATGATTTTGATGTGCTCATTGATTTTACATCGCCTGAAGCGTCAATTGTTCATCTTGACTGGTGTGCGCGTAATCGCAAAGCCATGGTCATAGGGACAACTGGCTTTAATCATGCTCAAAAAGAGCTGATTGGCGCATATGCTGAGCAAACTCCTGTGGTATTTGCTCCAAATATGTCTGTTGGCGTTAACTTGATGTGGAAGTTGCTAGAACTTGCTGCTGAAGTGATGGGTGATTACACCGATATCGAAATCATTGAAGGTCACCACCGTTTTAAGAAAGATGCACCTTCTGGTACAGCGCTTAAAATGGGTGAGGTCATTGCTAAAAAGCTGGGCAGAGATCTTGAAAAGTGTGCTGTTTATGGCCGCGAAGGGATCACTGGTGAGCGTGAGCGTGACACCATAGGTTTTGCGACGATTCGCGCTGGCGATTTAGTCGGTGAACATACTGCAATGTTTGCCGATATTGGTGAGCGTTTAGAAATTACTCATAAAGCATCAAGTCGTATGACATTTGCAAATGGCGCTATGCGTGCAGCGTATTGGCTAAATGATCAAAATCCGGGTCTGTATGATATGCAGCAGGTCCTTGGACTAAATGATTAAATTAAAAACCACCATTGATATGGTGGTTTTTTTTGAAAAACAGTTTTACCGCTATAGACGACTTTATGGAATTCCTGTAAAATCGCCGAAATTTGTCAAAATTTCGTAAAACAGCGGAAATTGGTATCTTAGTGCAAAATAAAATCAAATAATTTCAATGGCTTGGCTCTTTTCTGGAGGTCGCGTTGACACAGTCTGCCTTACTCGTACTCGAAGATGGAACCGTATTTTCTGGCACTGCAATTGGTGCATCAGGTATTTCAGTTGGTGAAGTTGTTTTTAACACTTCAATGACCGGATACCAAGAAATATTAACGGATCCATCATATTCACGCCAAATAGTAACTTTAACCTATCCGCATATCGGTAACACCGGTACTAATGATGAAGACACTGAATCGGACTCGGTTCATGCTTGTGGTCTAATCATTCGCGATTTGCCGTTAATTGCTAGTAACTTCCGTAACCAACAATCTTTAAGTGATTACTTAAAAGCGCACAATGTCGTTGGTATAGCGGATATCGATACCCGAAAGTTAACCCGTATCCTGCGTGAAAAAGGTGCCCAAGCCGGTTGTATTATGGTGGGTGACCTAGACGAAGCAAAAGCCCTAGCGGAAGCAAAAGCATTCCCTGGCTTAAAAGGCATGGATTTAGCCAAAGAAGTGACTACCGATAAAGCCTATCAATGGCGTAACGGTAGTTGGAAGTTAGTGGGTGGTTTACCCTCTGACACGCCAGAATCTGCATTGAAATACAAAGTTGTTGCTTATGATTACGGCGTAAAACGTAATATTTTACGTATGTTAGTTGACCGTGGTTGTGATGTTACCGTTGTTCCGGCTAAAACACCTGCTGCAGACGTACTCGCAATGAACCCTGATGGGGTGTTTTTGTCAAATGGTCCTGGCGATCCAGAACCATGTGATTATGCCATCAGCGCGATTCAAGAAATCCTTAAAACAGAGATCCCAGTATTTGGTATCTGTTTAGGTCACCAGTTACTTGCACTTGCCTCAGGTGCTAAAACCTTAAAGATGAAATTTGGTCACCATGGTGCAAACCACCCAGTGAGCAATATCGAAAAAGGTAACGTGATGATCACCAGTCAAAACCACGGTTTTGCTGCTGATGAAACCACATTGCCAGCCAATATCAAAGTGACACACAAGTCTCTGTTTGATGGCTCTTTACAAGGTATCCATTTAACCGACAAGCCTGCATTTAGTTTCCAGGGACATCCAGAAGCTAGCCCTGGGCCAACCGATGCCGCGCCACTGTTCGATCATTTTATCGAGCTTATTGAACAATATCGTCAGCACGCTAAGTAGTTATCTGGGAGAAGAGAGAAGCAATGCCAAAACGTACCGATATAAAAAGTATTCTTATCCTAGGTGCCGGTCCAATTGTAATTGGTCAGGCGTGTGAATTCGATTATTCAGGTGCTCAAGCCTGTAAAGCCCTTCGTGAAGAAGGCTACCGTGTGATCCTGGTTAACTCTAATCCAGCCACTATTATGACTGACCCTGAAATGGCCGATGCAACCTATATCGAGCCAATTCACTGGGAAGTCGTACGCAACATTATTGCTAAAGAGCGTCCAGATGCCATTCTACCTACAATGGGTGGACAAACAGCACTGAACTGCGCACTTCAGCTTGAAGCGAAAGGCGTACTAAAAGAATTTAACGTTGAAATGATTGGTGCAACAGCTGACGCGATTGATAAAGCTGAAGACCGTAGCCGTTTTGACAAAGCCATGAAATCTATCGGATTAGAATGTCCACGTGCGGGCATTGCCCATAACATGGACGAAGCCTATGGCGTTCTTGATATGGTAGGTTTCCCGTGTATTATTCGTCCATCATTCACCATGGGTGGCAGCGGTGGCGGTATTGCATATAACAAAGAAGAGTTTGAAGAGATTTGTTCTCAAGGCTTAGATTTGTCGCCAACAAACGAGTTATTGATTGATGAATCATTAATTGGTTGGAAAGAATACGAAATGGAAGTGGTTCGTGACCGCAACGATAACTGTATTATCGTGTGTGCGATTGAAAACTTCGATCCAATGGGTGTTCATACCGGTGACTCAATCACTGTTGCTCCAGCGCAAACCTTAACCGATAAAGAATACCAATTAATGCGTAATGCTTCGTTAGCAGTACTGCGTGAAATTGGTGTTGAAACCGGTGGTTCAAACGTACAGTTTGGTATTTGCCCTAACACGGGTCGTATGGTGATTATTGAGATGAACCCGCGTGTATCGCGTTCATCGGCATTAGCTTCAAAAGCAACGGGTTTCCCGATTGCTAAAATTGCGGCTAAGTTAGCGGTTGGTTTTACCCTTGATGAGCTAAGTAACGATATTACTGGCGGTAAAACACCAGCATCGTTTGAGCCTGCCATCGATTACGTTGTGACTAAAATTCCACGCTTTAACTTTGAAAAGTTTGCCGGTTCGAATGACCGTTTAACCACGCAAATGAAGTCTGTGGGTGAAGTTATGGCCATTGGCCGTACTTTCCAAGAGTCATTGCAAAAAGCATTACGTGGCCTTGAAGTTGGACGTAGTGGTTTCGACCCGATTGTCGATTTACAATCGCCAGAAGCCATGCAAACAATTCGTCATGAATTAAAAGAGCCAGGTTGTGACCGTATTTGGTACATAGCTGATGCATTTCGTGCAGGCTTAAGCCGTGATGATATTTTCACCCTAACGAATATCGACCACTGGTTCTTGATTCAAATCGAAGATTTGGTAGCCCAAGAAGCTAAGGTAGCCGAGCTAGGCATGTCTGGTTTAGAGCAAAACTTCTTACGCCAATTAAAGCGTAAAGGCTTCTCTGACGCGCGTTTGGCAGAAGTACTTGGCGTGAATGAAAGCGAAATTCGTAAGCTACGTCAACGTCATGAAATTCACCCTGTTTATAAGCGCGTAGATACCTGTGCGGCGGAATTCTCAACCGATACCGCGTACATGTACTCAACCTATGAAGAAGAGTGTGAAGCGAACCCATCTGACCGTGAAAAAATCATGGTATTAGGTGGCGGTCCTAACCGTATCGGTCAAGGTATTGAATTCGATTACTGTTGTGTTCATGCGGCGTTAGCTTTGCGTGAAGACGGTTATGAAACCATCATGGTTAACTGTAACCCTGAAACGGTTTCAACCGACTACGATACTTCAGATCGTTTATACTTCGAGCCAGTAACACTTGAAGACGTATTAGAAATCGTTCGTATCGAAAAGCCAAAGGGCGTTATCGTCCAGTATGGTGGCCAAACTCCACTTAAGTTAGCCCGTGAATTAGAAGCCGCAGGCGTACCCATCATTGGTACTAGCCCTGATGCTATTGACCGCGCAGAAGACCGTGAGCGCTTCCAACAAGCGATTCAACGTCTTGGCATGAAACAACCTGAAAACGCAACGGTAACAACCGTTGAAAGTGCGGTTATTGAAGCTGAAAAAATTGGTTATCCGCTAGTGGTTCGTCCATCGTATGTACTCGGTGGCCGTGCGATGGAAATCGTCTACGACAAGCAAGATTTACTACGCTACTTTAAAGAAGCCGTTAAAGTTTCTAACGCATCACCAGTATTACTTGATCACTTCTTAGATGATGCGATTGAAGTGGATATCGATGCGGTATGTGATGGTGAAACTGTCGTGGTTGGCGCAATCATGGAGCACATTGAACAAGCAGGCGTTCACTCTGGCGACTCTGGTTGTTCATTACCGCCATACAGCTTGAGCGCTGAGATTCAGGCGCAAATGCGTGAGCAAGTGTCTAAGTTAGCATTTGAGTTAGGCGTGATTGGCTTAATGAACGTACAGTTTGCTGTCAAAGATAACGAAATCTACATGATTGAAGTTAACCCACGTGCAGCGCGTACCGTGCCATTTGTGTCTAAAGCGACTGGCGTACCATTAGCTAAAATTGCTGCACGAGTGATGGCTGGTCAAAGCTTGAAATCGCAAAACTTCACTCAAGAAGTGATCCCACCCTTCTTTTCAGTAAAAGAAGTGGTGCTACCTTTCAATAAATTCCCTGGCGTTGACCCTTTATTAGGGCCTGAAATGCGTTCAACAGGTGAAGTGATGGGTGTGGGTGAGACCTTCGCTGAAGCGTATGCCAAAGCTCAGTTAGGTGCGACATCTGAAGTGCCTAAATCTGGACGTGCTTTATTATCTGTTCGTAACAGTGATAAAAAGCGTGTCGCAGCTCTTGCCGCGAAGTTAATTGAGCTGGGTTACGAGATTGATGCAACCCACGGCACTGCAGTCGTTTTAGGTGAAGCGGGTATAAACCCTCGTTTGGTGAACAAAGTACATGAAGGTCGTCCACATATTCTTGACCGTATCAAGAATGATGAATACACCTACATTGTTAACACCACTGAAGGTCGTCAAGCGATTGAAGACTCACGTCAAATTCGTCGCGGTGCATTACGTTATAAAGTGAATTACACCACAACATTGAATGCTGCGTTTGCAACATGTCTTGCACATGCTGCCGATGACCGTACCAATGTAAACTCGGTGCAAGAGTTACATAAACGTATCACTGGCTAAATTTTAGCGAGCATACATTGTAAAGAGCCTTCATTTTGAAGGCTTTTTTTATGGCCGAGATTTAACTTAAGTTACAAACCTAAGTTATAATGATAATGGTTATCAATATTATGTGTATGAATTTAAAGGAAAATTTGCAATTAATGGTCTGTTGCACTATCCTGTTCGACATTGATCCAGATCAAGTTTTCTATCAAGGACATCATTATGAAAGGTCACCCAAAAGTCATTAGTCAGTTAAATCGCGTATTAACCTTCGAACTGACAGCGATTAACCAATACTTCTTACATGCGCGTATGTTTAAGCATTGGGGTTTAGAAAAGCTTAACGAAAAAGAATATAAAAAATCGATTCAGGATATGAAACATGCCGATAAACTGATCGAGCGAGTGTTGTTTCTTGAAGGATTACCCAATTTACAACAACTCGATAAGCTGCGCATTGGTGAAGAAGCGCAAGAGATGTTGAGCTGCGACAAAGAAGCGGTAACAGAGCAAATTGCGGTACTACGTGACGTGATCAAATTGTGTGAAACAGAACAAGACTACGTGACACGTGATTTACTTGAAGACTTACTTGAAGATGAAGAAGAGCATTTAGATTGGATTGAGTCTCAGCAAGAGCTTATCGGCCAAACGGGCATCCAAAATTATCTTCAATCCCAGATTAAAGATTAATAGCACAAAATTATGTCACCTCGATTAGCTTGAACAGCTACTTAAAGGTGGAGATGAAGCAAGACATTTAGATTGGGTTGAAGTACCTGTATTGATGACTCAACCAGTATTAAACCGTCACTTCAATCACAATTTTAAGATGAATAGGACAAGATTATGAAAGGCAATCAAGAAGTCATTGACGCACTAAACAGTTTATTAACCGGCGAACTATCAGCAATGGATCAATATTTTGTCCATGCTCATATGTACGAAGATTGGGGATTTGATGAGTTATATACTCGTATTCTTCATGAGTCTGACGACGAGAAAGTCCATGCAGCTAAATTAGTACAACGCATTCTGTTTTTAGAAGGCACACCAGATGTTGCTAGCCGTGAAGCATTAAACATCGGTAAAGATGTCACTGAAATGCTGAAAAATGACTTACAGTATGAATACAAAGTTGCTGATGATTTACGTAAAGTGATCAAGCTATGTGAAGAAAAAGGCGATTATCAAACCCGTGAAATCTTAGAGGTTTTACTTGATGATACTGAGTCTGATCACATGTACTGGTTAGAGAAGCAACTCCGTTTAATTGAACGTGTTGGTTTACAAAACTATTTGCAAACTAAAATGTAATAGCTTAAATCTACATTTCAAATTAAAGCCCAACATCGCAAGATGGTGGGCTTTTTATTTAGAATCAATAGCGCACTTGTAGCAGTCACTTTGTACCATATCAGCCGATGCCAATATTATTCGCTTTCATGTAGTTAAATAGCTGCTGAGCATCTAAATCAGTTGAGTTTGCTAACCCATTCGCCACGCCTTGTTGATCTGCATTACTTCTATGTTGTCCTAGCTTTTGTTTTGCTTGTAATTCGTTAATCACAATTTTAAACCCGACAATACCTTTAGCTAATTTTTCTTCGAATGCTTTGGGAATAAAACCCTCACTCTCATCAGTCGCTTCAAGCAAACTGGGCTCATACTTACTGATGGTGGCATTGAGCATCTTTAGGGTAGTCGCTTCATCGGTTAACTCAACCACTCCTTTGGCATGAACTGTAATGTAGTTCCAAGTCGGCACAGCTGGATAGGCGTCATACCAAGTTGGTGAAATATACGCGTGCGGACCATTGAATACACATAACACAGAGCGGCCGACGATGTTTTTCCAGTGTGGGTTTGAGCGTGCAAAATGGCCATATAAAACACCTTGTTTCGCAGTGTTAGGCTCAAGAATAAGCGGTAAGTGTGATGCTTCTAAATCGCTTGAAACAATCATGGCAAAACCATGTTGTTGAATAAATTGCTGAATGTCACTGGTGGCTTCCATTTTCCACTTTTCTGGAACATACATCCGTAAACGTCCTATGTAATATGTTGATTTTTTATATTATATAGGTGTTACATCGACATAGTATGAACTTTTCACCCATCTGATACATCGCCATTGAATACTGTTTTTATATACAGTATTATTGAAACCACTCTGATTACTGTTGATACCACTATGCGTAAAATTATTCATATCGACATGGATTGTTATTTTGCCGCTGTTGAAATGCGTGATTTTCCTGAATTGCGTGATAAACCGATTGCCGTCGGTGGACGCAGTGATCGGCGTGGCGTGATCAGTACCTGCAATTATGCTGCTCGTCAATTTGGTGTTCGTTCAGCCATGTCTAGCTATCACGCATTAAAGTTATGTCCTAACTTGGTATTAGTGCCCGGCCGCATGCAGGTTTATAAAGAGGTATCGCAGCAGATAAGAGAGATATTCAACCGATATAGCGATGTAATAGAACCTTTATCCTTAGATGAGGCATTTCTTGATGTGTCTGATTGCCAATTACACCACGGCAGTGCGACCTTAATCGCAAAAGCTATTCGAGCAGACATTGAAGCTGAAACCGGATTAACAGCATCGGCGGGCGTCGCGCCAATTAAGTTTCTTGCCAAAATAGCTTCCGATTTAAATAAACCTAATGGTCAGTATGTGATAACCCCTGATGATATTCCTGAATTTGTTCGCACTTTGCCGCTAAAGAAAATTCCGGGTGTCGGCAAGGTGACGGCACAAAAGCTGTCGCTATTGGGATTAGAAACCTGTGCCGATGTGCAGCAGTATCCCAAAAACAAATTACTTGAAGCCTTTGGCAAGTTTGGTGGTGTATTGATTGAACGATCTAATGGGATTGATTTAAGGCCTATTAGTCACAATCGTGTGCGCAAGTCTGTAGGGGTAGAAACCACTCTCGCAAAAGACATTTTTACCCTAGCGCAATGCCATCAAGTATTGCCGCAATTGATCCAAGAATTAGATAGCCGAGTTAGCCGTAGCGCCAAAGGTAGGCAGATAAATAAGCAAGTGGTAAAGATTAAATTTAATGATTTTAAGCAAACCACCATAGAGCATCGCAGCGCAGAAATGTCGGTCAATTTGTTTTATGATTTATTAGCACAAGCATTATCTCGCACTAATGGCAGAGGCATAAGATTATTAGGTGTCAGTGTTGGCTTGGCTGATGTGGGGGAATCAAATGAAAAAAAACTGCAAACTAAGTCAGTTACCCAACTCGATTTGCAGTTCTAAGATTTTGCTAACTCAGGCTGATTTTGAATATCAAAATCTTGTTAGCGATAAAAAGCCGTTTAAGCCTTTTCTGGAATGCGCTCTAATACGGCTAACAGTAACTGCCAGTATTGACCAACGGTTTCAATGTTAACCATTTCATCAGGGCTATGCGGGTAGCGAATCGTTGGGCCAATCGATACCATGTCCATGCTTGGGTAGGGCTCTTTAAATAAGCCACATTCAAGACCTGCATGGATCACCATAATGGTTGGGTCTTTTTTATAAATATCGTTATAAGTGTCACGTACTATGGCCATAACCGGCGAGCTGTTATCTGGCTTCCATCCTGGGTAGGCGCCACTAAACTCAATGCTGGCACCGGCAAGATTGGCTAAAGCATTTAACATGCCTTGCACTTCATCTCGACCAGAATCAATTAATGAGCGGATCAAGCATAATATTTCAACGCTTTCCTGCTCAGTATTTATCACACCAACGTTTAATGATGTTTCTGTTACGCCTTCAACTTCATCGCTCATGCGCATCACGCCATTGGGGCAAGCATGTAAGAAATCGATTAAACAGTTTTGCGCATCTTCTCCCATCACTTTAGCTGGGGCGTCAATTGCAGCGAGGGTCAGTAACATGCTTGGATCGGCAATGGCTAACTCTGCACGGACTACGGCTTGAAAATCACTGATAGCGTGTTTTAAAGCATCAACATTTTCACTTGGTAACATAAAGCTAATGCTGGCTTCACGGGGAATGGCATTGCGCAGCGAACCACCAGTGAAATCAACGAGTTCAAGGGCTAATTCATCGCTATATTTAAATAAGAAACGCGCCAGTAATTTGTTAGCATTACCGCGACCAAGGTGAATATTTACCCCTGAATGACCGCCTTTAATGCCTGACAATGTCAGCTTAAATGATTGATTACTTAACTCAGGCGCCTGCCATGACAGGGGAACGGATATCTGTGCATCCACGCCGCCAGCACAGCCCATGTAAATCTCACCTTCTTGCTCTGAGTCAGTGTTGATCAAAATCTCTGCATCTAAATAACCGGCTTCTAGGCCAAAAGCGCCAGTCATGCCAGCTTCTTCATCAATGGTTAATAAGACTTCTAAAGGACCGTGTTTAATGTCATCGCTGGCTAAAACAGCTAAAGCTGACGCCATACCAATGCCATTATCTGAACCTAAGGTGGTGCCCTTTGCTTTTACCCAGTCGCCATCAACATAGGCTTCAATCGGATCTTTTTCAAAGTCATGCACTTTGTCAGCATTTTTTTGCGGCACCATATCAATGTGAGCCTGTAGCACAACAATTTTACGGTTTTCCATTCCAGGTGTTGCTGGCTTACGGATAATCAGGTTACCTACTTTGTCTTCAACAACGCTCAGGCCTTTACCTTTTGCCCACTGTTGAATGTGATTTGATAATGCTTGTTCATGCTTAGAAGGGTGGGGAATAGCACAAATTTGTTCGAACCATTGCCATAGAGGTTGTGGATATAATTGGTTTAATGCGGTCACGGAACGTCCTCAATTTGAATAAATATGACATTATTCTACCATAGGCTGTTTAAATGCCATTGTGACACAGTGGGTTTTTCTTCGACGTATAAACGCTATTATGTAAATATTAATTAACTTTAAAAGCTGACGTGATCTTAAAAAAGTTCACCTGCTGCTATCGCCATAGTGACCACAAGAATAAGGATAAATCATGTTTCAGGTGCCTGTAATTGATGTAAATAACGATCAAGCGATTTTTGACGGAGAAGGTTTTGATGCCGTAGTGGTAGTCACACCTGATCTTAATGATGTTGCCCAACAAGAAATTACTTTGTTGGCTGAGCATGCCAAACACATTGATCATCGAGTAGGTAAACAAGCCACGTTATTATTTGCCCCAGGCTTAGCCGGAGGTCGATTGATTATCTCGCCTGTCACCGGAGATGATGATTACGCCGACGTGCGTATTTATGCTAAAGCTGCCAAAGAAGGTATTACGATAGCCAAAGATGCTGGCGCTAAAAAACCTTTGTTGATAGTGGCAGTATCAAAAGATCAAAGATTCAGCTTTGCCACCGAAGTTGCGGCACTGGCTTGCGGCCAAGCGTTATGGCAACCGCTTGAAACAAGGGAAGCACAGTCATTATCACCTGCGTTTAATGCTATTGGCGTAATGAGCAGTCAACCTAAAAGTGATGTGTTAAATGCCCTCGAAGCTGGCAGAGTGTTGGCTCGAGACTTATGTGGTACCGAACCTGAGCGCATGAGCGCGATTCATTTTGCCGATTATTGTGTTGCGTCGTTTAAAGACAGCGGTCTTGAGGTTGCCGTTGTTGATGATAAAGCCACTTTACTGAAAGATTACCCATTACTGAGTGCAGTTGGTCGCAGTTCATTTGATGTTGCTAGGCATCATCCTCGTGTTGTTAAACTCACTTATACCGGGGAAGGTGAAATTACCCGAACGTTATTATTTGCCGGTAAAGGTGTGGTGTATGACACAGGCGGAGCAGACATTAAAATTGCTGGCGGTATGGCGGGAATGAGTCGCGATAAAGGCGGCGCCGCTGCAGTAGCGGGGTTAATGAAAACATTATCACTGCTTAAACCTAAAGGGATCAAAGTGATTGCTGAATTGGGTTTAGTGCGTAATAGCATAGGCAGCGAGGCATTTGTCACCGATGAAATTATTACCAGCCATGCCGGAGTGCGGGTACGTATTGGAAATACAGATGCCGAAGGTCGTCTAGTATTAGCTGACTTATTATCGCATTTACGTATTCAGGCTAACCAAGCTACTGCCCCGAGTTTGTTTTCAGTGGCGACATTAACGGGCCATGTGGTAAGAGCTTACGGCGGATATAGCGCGTTAGTTGAAAATGCCGTGGCCAAGCAACAAGGTGTGGCAGCAAAGCTTCAGCAGATTGGCCAACAATGGGCAGAGCCTTTTGAAGTGTCTTATTTACGCCCGGAAGACTTCGATAAAGTGGCAGATAAAAATGGCGCTGCTGATGTGATCTCCTCCAATAATGGTCCGTCATCAGTGACTGCACGTGGTCATCAATATCCGGCAGCCTTTTTGCTTAAGGCCTCAGGGTTAGACTTACATCACTTACAAAGTGATTTGCCATTGAGTTATACCCATATCGACATTGCTGGTAGTGCGACAGAAGGTGACCCGTTATACGGTAAACCGACAGCACAACCTTTGGTTGCTTTATTACATTTTGCCAAAGATTAAAAATTTGCAACATTCTATTTAAATAACAGTGTTATACATAACTGTTAATAAGTTGATCTTGAAATGTTAAAACCTTTATTTCGTAATGATATTACTTAATAAAGGTTTTTTATGATTAAGATCAAAAAATACTTGTAATTTAATTACAGTTTCGTATAATTGCTCTCGTTGGCTGGCGTGACGCCGTCAATACTAGTAAATCCAGGATGGATGTTATCTCCAAGGAAACGAGTGAAAGAAAGTTGTCTCAATGGATTGAGAAAAAGTAAGTTCCACGGACCAGAGCCACTACTAGGTTTAACAACTTTAATTTGGAGAGTTTATTATGTCTTATTTAGGCAATGGCAAAATTTATTGGCAAAACACTTGGATTAACCCAGAGGTTTTGCGTGGCGGTCTATTCGCCATGAAGTTTTAACTCGCTTTACTTATTTCCGTTTGACTATTCACCACCTTTTTTCGTCGTTTTGACGTTTTGACTCGGGTAATTGATCAACTTGATTGATTCCCTTATCACTCCCCCAAGTGATACTAGCTTTCCTTTTCCCCAATTGGATGCTTGATACATGTCAGCCTACTCTATGAGTAGGCTTTTTTTTGCCTGCAGGTTTTCAAGATTGAGTCGAATAAGATTATTCTTAAAATACTAGCTTAGTTCGCCCCCGAAGCGTGTTTAGAACCAAAGTTCTAATGAAAAGCGCTTACGTTCGATTCAATAAAAAACTAACTTATGCTATTTAGGAAACTTCGGTTTATTTTGGGGTTTTAATGACAATTTATCGCTTTACATCAATGCTATAGGAAATGTAAGGTGCTATAAATCAATAATTCAAGTAACTTAAATCATTGGGAAAGTCAGTTAATAAGTGACTATGTTTAATATGAATCCACGGAGGGTCTAAATAATGGTTATGTTTTCTTTAGGAGTTACAGTTTTATTTATTCTTCTTAGTATGTTATTGAAATTTAGGCATGTTGCGTATACATATGTAATTGGTAACATTATATTATTTATTTTTTTTGCAATTTCTGGTCAAGTTGGTGGATGGTTTGTTTTAATTTATCAAATCCCAGCCCTTGGACCTGCTTTTCTTGGTATATGTATCGGAACCCCCATCGGTAATAAAATTAGACCTATTATTGAGAGTAAACTATCAATAATAGGTAATAAGTTAAGCGCGCGAGTAACAACAAAGCAAGCTTCTGATTCAGCTTTAAATGGTACGCTTAGAACTTGTAGTAATGTTGAGAATGAAGATCTACTTGTAAAAAATGATATTACAACTAAATAGTCGGTATATTAAATACAACAAGTGACTATAGCGTTAACCCAGACTTATCATAATACGAATAGTCACTTTAGTTATTAGATACTAACTCACTTTTGACCCCAAATGAGTTACATCTAGTATTGTTAGTTAGACAATTAGAGAACTTTTCAATTTATAAATTAAAGGGTGAGGCAAAAGACAATATCAGATCCCTGCTGCTCAAATAGACGGCAAAAGCCCTTCACTTTGTTGTGAAGGGCGTTTTTAGATGCAGAAATTGAGATTATTTCTCTCGCATGTAAGAGGTTTGAACTAAGGTTTCTAGCAATACTTCACTCTTAGTAACTTTGAAGTTCAATGGCTGTTTTAGTTCATCAAACAAAGGTGCGCCGCCGCCAAGTAGGATAGGAAAGCGAGTGATCACCATTTCATCGATCAGATCTTCTTTGAGGAAGTTTTGAATAGTCACGCCACCGTCGATGTATAGATCAGAAAATCCCTTAGTATTCAGCTCCGCGATAATGTCTTTCAATTCACCTTTGACTAAGAATACTTTGTCTTCATAGCCTTGTGGCACTTTCGTCATAGTGTTGCTCAATACGAACACTGGTTTTGTGTAAGGCCAATCGCAATCAAAACTCAGAACTACATCGAGTGTATTGCGTCCCATCACCAAGCCGTCAACTCGTTTCATCAACGCAAAGAAACCAGTATCAATATTGTCTGGATTTGGTACCGAATTTAACCAGTCGAGTTTGCCTTGTTTATCTGCGATGAAACCGTCAAGACTGGTTGCAATAAAAACGATGTTTGCCATAAAAGTATCTCATTAAATTGGTCGTGGTTGATCGAAGTCAAAATATAGTTTAAAATTAATTCTACTATGTAGAATATTTTGAGTATATCGGGAAGTACAAATGGCTGTCAATGAAAAAAAACGTGGACGACCAGCGGGGGAGATGTCACAGTTAAGTGCTGATAGCATCCTAGAAACAGCTAAGTGTTTGATGAAAATGGATGGAAAAGTCCCAAGTATCCGTTCATTAGCAACGCAATTAAACGTGGATCCTATGGCGATTTATTACTACTTCAAAAACAAGAATGCTTTGTTGGAAGCGCTCACCACATCGCTTGTGGCGGAGATCTATCAGCCTCAGGAAAGTTTTAATTGGCAAGGCGAGTTAAAAAGTTTATGTGTCAGTTATATCGAGCTGTTACGTGAGTACAACGGGCTACTACAAACTATGCTGAGTATGACATCACACGGACCAGCTCAAGTGTTTACTGAGCGTTATCAAACTATTATTGCTCCTTTAGCTTTACTCAAAAAAGTGGAAAAAGACGGTTTAGATTTGCTGGCTGATTACTTACATGGTTTCGCGTTCTCTATCAGTTGTTGTCATGATGCGAGTTTGATCAAAACTGAAATGATGAATGGACCATTGGCGCTGATTTGTAGTTCATTAGAATCATCTCGAACCTAGCTCACATTAAAGGGGCTTTTCAATGTTACTGATAGCGAGACAAAGGTTTATCGATTCTAGCAGGTAATGTATTTAGGAGCAGGTCTTACTGATATGAATCAGTCAGCTTAGACAATGTGTTAAGTGAATTTTCTATACTTGAAGTTACCTAAGCTTTACTGATTTAGCTTTTGCTACTGTCATCAATAAAGCTTAATCGAAGAAACAAAATTTCAGGTGCTGATGAGCCAGCGAGTATCCAAAACAAGGATGTTTTGGTTAAGCCCACAGGGAGGTGCTTGCTGCGTCTCGCGGGATCATTTGCACTTGAAGTTAATCTAACGTCTATGAGGCTTTAATTACTGTTATAAAAAGATACCTACCAACCCAATTTTGTTCTGAAACCCGTTAACTCCTGCTTTCTGTCAACAATTGACCATTGTGATTAATCTGTCATCAAAAGTCTGTTTTCAGGCTTTATAAGGTGTTTTTACCACCAAAGTGTGATTTTATGGCATGTTAGGGGATATAATCTCCCTCTTTTGAGCATTCGGGGTCATTTATCGGAGCTGCTCAAAAATAATAACAATATTAATTAACCCTCACCCAAGGAACATGGTTCCATGTTAGAAAAACTATTTAAACTAAAACAAAACAATACCTCGTTAAAACAAGAAGTGGTTGCCGGACTGACTACGTTTTTAACTATGGCTTATATTATCTTTGTTAACCCTATGATGCTTGCTGATGCAGGGATGGATCATGGCGCCGTATTCGTAGCAACCTGTTTAGCTGCGGCGATTGGCTGTTTGATCATGGGATTGTTAGCAAATTACCCTATCGCGTTAGCGCCAGGTATGGGACTGAATGCCTTTTTTACTTACACAGTAGTAGGCGAGATGGGTTACAGCTGGGAAACCGCATTAGGCGCGGTGTTTATGTCAGGTGTCTGTTTCCTTGTGTTGTCTCTGGTCAAAATTCGTGAGTGGATTGTAAACAGTATTCCAATGTCATTGCGATTTGGTATTGCTGCGGGTATTGGTCTCTTTTTAGCATTAATTGGCTTAAAAAGTGCGGGCATTGTGGTGGCAAGTCCTGCCACGTTAGTCACTATGGGCGACATCACTTCGTTTCCGGCTGTGATGGCATCACTCGGGTTCTTCTTGATCATTGCTATGGTGCAACGTGGCTGGAAAGCAGCGGTAATCTTAAGCATTATGATAGTGACTGTATTAGGATTGCTTTTTGGTGATGTGCAATATAATGGCTTAATGTCAGTGCCGCCTTCTATTGCGCCAACATTCATGAAAATGGATTTATCTAGCGTATTAGAAATTAGTATGATTTCAGTGATTTTTGCGTTCCTGTTTGTCGATTTATTCGATACATCGGGTACGTTAGTTGCTGTGGCTCAACGTGGTGGTTTCTTGGATGATAAAGGTCGTTTACCACGCGTGAAACGTGCATTAACCGCAGACAGTGTAGCCACCATTACCGGTGCGGTATTAGGAACATCAACCACCACTAGTTATATCGAAAGTACAGCGGGTGTGAGTGCTGGTGGACGTACAGGCTTAACCGCAGTTGTCGTGGGTATTTTATTTTTAGCGGCATTGTTTATTTCGCCACTGGCTGGAATGGTGCCCGCGTATGCAACATCGGGTGCGTTATTTTATGTCGCCATTTTAATGATGTCTGGTCTTATCAATGTTGATTGGGATGACTTGACTGAAGCGGCCCCTGTCGTAGTGACCTGTTTATTGATGCCGTTGACATTCTCTATTGCGAACGCCATTGGTTTCGGGTTTATTTCTTATTTAGTGATAAAGCTGCTAACGGGTCGTATTAAAGATTTAAATGCCGGAGTGGTATTTATTGCCTTGTTGTTCTTAGTGAAGTTTATTTACGGCTAATGTCACTAGATTAGCGCTATTTAATTAAGGGTTATGCAATGCATAACCCTTTTTTATGGCAGATCACAAATAAAACTCACTAAAACCCATTTGATTGCAGCTTTATCTAGGAATTCAATGTTGAATTGGGTATAAAAATAGTTCGGAATATTATCAATCAAATTAGAGAGAAGGCTAAATGGGTTATCGCCGCGTGGTAGTGAAGTTGGGCACCAGTGTACTGACTTCTGGCAGCAAGAAATTAGACAAGGCACATATGGTTGAATTAGCCAGACAAATGGCTAACTTAATGAAGTCTGGTGTCGAAGTTGTGTTATGCACTTCAGGTGCAATTGCCGCGGGACGTGAACATCTGCAATACCCCATTTTGCCCGATACCATGGCGCACAAACAATTGCTTGCCGCTGTGGGACAAAGCCAATTAATTCTCGCTTGGTCGCAACTGTTTAGTTTATATGGTTTGTATGTGGGTCAGCTACTGTTAACCCGTGCTGACTTGCAAGACAGAGAGCGCTACCTCAATGCACGTGATACGTTAAATGCTTTGTTAGATAACAATATTATTCCTATCATTAATGAAAATGATGCCGTAGCAACCAATGAAATCAAAGTCGGCGATAACGATAATTTATCGGCTCGTGCGGCGTTGTTGTGTGATGCAGACCTCTTGATTTTGCTTACCGATCAAAAAGGCTTGTTTGATGCAGACCCTCGCACAAATCCCGATGCGCAGTTGATCAAACAAGTGGTTAATATTGATGACAGCTTACGCTTATTAGCGGGTGGTTCGGTTTCTGGTTTAGGTACAGGCGGAATGGCCACTAAACTTGAGGCGGCAGATATTGCCAGACGTGCGGGAATTGAGGTGGTGATAGCGTCAGGTCATCATCCCGATGTCATCAATAAAGTTGCCCTACGAGAGTCGGTAGGTACCCACTTTAGTGCGATTGATTCGCCATTAGAAAGCCGCAAACAGTGGATATTAGCTGGCCCTGCTAGCCAAGGTAAGTTGGTTGTCGATGCTGGTGCCGCTCGCGCAGTTGTTGAAAGTGGACGCAGTTTATTGTCTAAAGGGATAACCCGCATTGACGGGGAGTTCGACCGAGGCGCTACCATTTTAATTGTTAATACAGATGCGCGAGTTTTGGGTAAGGGCATAAGCCGTTATTGCGCCGCTGATTTACGTAAAATCAGCGGTAAACATTCCAATGAAATCGAAGACATTTTAGGGTATGACTATGGGGATGCTGCTGTGCACCGCAATGACATGGTTGTATTAGAAAACAAGGAGAAAACTCATGTCAGTTAATCAGGATGACGCCAGCCAAGCGCAAATCAATCAATATTTGTTAGGTTTAGGTCAACGTGCGAAAGCGGCAAGTTTTACCCTTGCCACGTTAACATCTACCCAGAAAAATAATTTATTGAGTACCATCAGTGAACGTTTAGCTGATAATGCCAGTGCCATTTTAGCTGCCAATGCTAAAGATGTTGCTGCTGCCAAAGCCAATGGTTTAACAGATGCCATGATTGACCGTTTACTGCTTGATGAAGCTAGATTAGCCGGCATTATTGGCGATATTGATAATGTAATAGCCCTTGCCGATCCTATCGGTAAAGAAGCGGCCAGCCAGATACTTGATAATGGATTGCGACTGACCCAGCGAAGCGTTCCTCTTGGGGTCGTTGGCGTGATTTACGAAGCCCGCCCGAATGTGACTGTTGATATTGCGGTATTAGCACTAAAAACCGGTAATGCGGTTATTTTACGCGGTGGTAAAGAAACCATAGAGTCGAATAAAGTACTCAGTGATGTTATTCGGGGCGCGCTTAATAGCTTGAACTTACCGCAAGATGCGGTGCAATTAATTGAATCGCCACAGCGGGCGATTGTAAGTGGTTTGCTGCGCTTAGATAAATATGTCGATATGATCATTCCTCGCGGCGGCCAGACGTTACAACGCTTATGCGCGGAACAATCAAGTATTCCAGTCATTCTTGGTGGTATCGGTATTTGCCATTTATTGGTTGATAAAAAAGCTGATTTGAACCGTGCCGTCGAAGTGATTGCCAATGCTAAAGTGCAACGTCCAACCGTGTGTAATGCACTGGACACCTTGTTAATCGATCAACAGGTTGCAGCAGCATTTGTGCCTCAGGTGGCAGCACATCTACATAGCCTTGGGGTGAAGTTTTATGTGTGCGAGCAATCACAGGGGTATTTAAGTGGATTAGGGTTTGATATCACACCTGCCGACGATGAGTCGTTTTCTACCGAGTGGTTATCATTAACCTTAGGCATTAAAGTGGTTGCCGATATTGATGGGGCTATTGCTCATATTCGTCAGCATTCAAGCGGGCACTCTGAAGCAATATTAACCGATGACATTCACGCGGCAAGTTACTTTATGAATCAAGTGGATTCAGCCGCGGTATATGTTAATGCTAGCACGCGTTTTACTGATGGCGCTCAATTTGGTTTAGGTGCCGAGGTGGCGGTAAGTACCCAAAAGCTGCATGCCAGAGGGCCTATGGCACTGGATGCTTTAACCACTTATAAATGGCTTGCTTGGGGCGATTACACCAGCCGTAAATAATCATGGCTTAAAGTTTATCTGAAAAAAAAGCTTACTCAATTGAGTAAGCTTTTTTATAAGTAACATGGTTTTTTAGAATGCGTAGCTTACAGACGCAAGGAAGGTGTCTTTAGTTTTGAACACGCCATCATCAACTTGATAATCACCGTCTAAATCGGTCATTAGATAAGCCAGTGACAGTCCAAAGCCTGCAACTTCAGTCGATACGCCGACAGAGTAGTCAGAGTAGCTATCAAAGCCCTCACCATCGTCGAGTGCATCACCGAAGTTATAGCCGTAATGGAAGTCTAAACTCCAGTTTTCCGCAAATTCCCAACCATAGTTTAAGTCGATATAGTGCAAGTCTAAATCACTTCCACCGTAATCATTGGTATACCAGTAAGCGGCTCTAGCACCAAAAAAGTCAACTCCCACAGTTGCTTCTAGGTAATCTAAATCACTTTCACCTGGGTAGTTATAACGATATAAGGTGACATCCCAGCTAGCATTATCGTTAATTTCACCCCAGTATCCGGCATAGATATCTAACTCGATATCTGGGCCATTATAATCTTCTTCATCAAAGTCGATGTTACTTGCCCAAGCGCCTACGAAGAAGCCGCTTTCAGCACTCCAATCTACGCCTGCTTGTAATGCTGGATCACCAGCGGTTTGAGATACACCGCGAAAGCGATAGTCGTTTGTTACTGAAACTTCACCCGAGAATTCAGCCATTGCAGAGCTTGAAAGCACTGAAGCTGAAAGGGTAAGGCCGGCCAATAGCGCTAGTCTTGTTTTTGTGAATGTTTTAGACACGATATCTTCTCCAATTATAGTTATATACTCAGTTTTCGTAGGGTAAAACTGGTGGTGCCAACTTTTCCAAAAACACAGGTTTTGGTTTTATACTCCGTGGCGGGTGTTACAGTTACATCATCATCTTTAATTTGTACTATTTTTGAACCGTATTGGTGCAATTTGCAAGCTATTCTTTGCGTTAAAAAACTAAATATGCGTGGTAAGTGCTTATTGAGCTTCAAAAATGACATAAACCTTTCGGCAAGGGGCTACCACTTCCCATGTGCCTTTAAAACCTGCGGGAATGACAAACTTGTCACCCACATTGACAGTCAGCTTGGTGCCATTAACATCGGTTATGATGCTAGTACCTTCCAAAATGTCGCAATATTCATGCTCAGTATAGCTAATATTCCAGCAGCCAATATCACTTTGCCAAATACCCACATTAAATTGTGCGCATGGGCTAGCATAATGATTTTGCACGCTTTGCAATGGGTTGCCTTTAAGTCTTTTTTCATCAGGTAAATGGTATTGATCTATTTCAGCTGATGAGGTTGCAAAGCTCTCGATATCACTGATCAGTTTTGTCATGTTTATGGTCTCAAGTTTAGTTCATTGTTGGCATAATAAACGCCGAGCCTTCAGTGGTAACCGATGCTTTTGGCCATCTTGCCGTAATGGCTTTACGTTTGGTGTAAAAACGAACGCCATCTGGTCCATGCATATGCAGAGGGCCAAACAGTGAGCGTTTCCAACCGCCAAAGCTATGGAATGCCATTGGGACAGGAATAGGTACGTTAACCCCAACCATGCCAACTTCAACATGGTGGCAAAAATGTCTTGCAGCTTCACCATTTTGAGTGAAGATAGCAGTGCCGTTGCCAAATTCGTGTTTGTTAATGAGGTTAAGCGCCTGCGCATAATCTTTTACACGCACAATGGCTAATACGGGGCCAAAAATTTCTTGTTGGTAAATGGTCATCTCAGGAGTGACGTTATCGAACAAGCATGCCCCTAAAAAGTAACCCTGTTGTTGATCTTTTACCGATAAATTTCTGCCATCGGCAATCAGTGTAGCCCCTTCTGCGACACCTGTTGCAACATAGTCGCGTACTTTTTGTAGGTGCTGAGCTGAAATTAACGGTCCCATATCCATTTCTGGCGTTAAGCCGTTACCGACTTTAAGGTTTTCAATTTGAGGCAGTAAGGCCTCAACTAACTTATCACCGCTATTGCCAACCGCTAACACCACTGAAATGGCCATACAGCGTTCACCTGCGCTGCCATAAGCTGCGCCCATAAGCGCTTTAACCGCTTGATCTAAATCTGCATCTGGCATCAATAGCATGTGGTTTTTAGCGCCACCTAATGCTTGTACGCGTTTACCGTGCGCTGATGCTGTACTGTAAATATATTCGGCAATTGGCGTTGAACCGACAAAGCTAACAGCTTGAACATCTGGGTGAGTAAGCAGCGTATCAACAGCTTCTTTGTCACCATTGACGACGTTAAATACCCCATCAGGTAAACCCGCTTCCGTGAGTAACTCCGCCATGCGCATTACCGAGCTTGGATCTTTTTCAGAAGGCTTCATAATGAAGGTGTTACCGCAAGCTATGGCAATAGGGAACATCCACATAGGCACCATCACTGGGAAGTTAAATGGCGCTATTCCCGCGACAACCCCTAAAGATTGATTCACCGACCATGAATCTACGCCGCCGCCAACCTGCTGGGTATGCTCACCTTTTAGTAAGTGTGGAATACCACAAGCAAACTCAACCACTTCTAAACCACGGACTAATTCGCCTTTTGCATCTTCTAATACCTTACCGTGCTCGCGAGTGATTAGCTCTGCTAGCTCATCAATATTTTGTTCCATTAATGCTTTGAACTTGAATAGCACACGCGCGCGATTGAGCGGAGTAACCTGCGACCATGTTTGATATGCTTGTTTTGCAATCTCAACGGCATGGCTCACTTCCTGTTTACATGCTAACGACACATGGCCGCGAAGCTCACCACTAGCGGGTTCATAAATAGGTTGCTGGCGTTGGCTTGTTTCTGTGTGCTTGCCATTGACGTAATGAGATAAAGTGAGCATAAAAAACCTTTCTATTAATAGTGTAAATGTATTTGTGTTTGTGCTGTTTAGTGATCTAATCAGTAAGAGTTAACCCACTGCGAGGATCGCATCTGAAAGACTATTCACCATGTCATCAATTTGCGATTTTTCGACAATTAGCGGTGGCGAGAGAGCCAAAATGTCGCCGGTGGCTCTCACTAAAGTGCCATTTCTAAAGCAGTGGTCAAATATCTCATACCCTCGTTTACCAGCCCCTTTTTCGCTGGGGGCAAACTGGATACCGGCAACTAAGCCAATGTTGCGAATGTCGATGATGTTAGGTAAGCCTTTTAAGCTGTGAACCGCATCTTCAAAGTATTGGCTAAGGTTTTTAGCGCGCTCAAAAAGTTGCTCTTCTTGATATATTTCTAAAGTGGCTAATGCTGAAGCGGCTGCAACAGGGTGACCCGAGTATGTGTAACCATGGAAAAACTCAATCATGCTTTCTGGGCCCTGCATGCAGGTATCATGAATCGTGTTGCTAACAAACACCGCGCCCATGGGAATAGCACCATTGTTAATCGCTTTAGCTGTGGTGATGATATCTGGTGTAACTTGCCAAAAATCACTGGCAAACGCTGCACCTAATCGACCAAATCCGGTAATGACTTCATCAAATATCAATAAAATCCCGTGTTTTTGGGTGATTTCGCGTAAGCGTTTTAAATAACCATCAGGGGGTAAAATAACCCCAGCTGAACCTGACATGGGTTCAACAATAACGGCGGCAATGTTTTCTGCGCCGTGTAGGGTAATCAGTTGCTCTAACACTTCAGCTTTTTCAATGCCATTTTTCGGTAGGCCTTTTGAAAACGCATTGTTAGCAATATCTAAGGTGTGGGGTAAATGATCGACTCCTTGTAATAACTGGCCACTAAAAGTTTTCCGATTATTACCAATACCACCCACTGAGATCCCACCAAAACCTACACCGTGATAACCTAGCTCTCGGCCTATAAAGCGAGTGCGCGAAGGTTGACCATTCGCACGGTGGTAGCACAGGGCCATTTTCAATGCGGTATCAACAGATTCAGAACCTGAGTTAGTGAAAAACACTTTATCTAAGCCATCAGGACTAAGTTGGGTGAGTTTATGGGCCAATTCAAATGCCAATGGATGGCCTAATTGAAATGAAGGGGCGTAATCCATGTGACTAATTTGTTTGCTTACAGCCTCAGAAATCTTTTTGCGACCATGACCCGCATTACAACACCATAAACCGGCAGTCGCATCTAACACAGCTTGACCACGATCATCGGTATAGTACATACCCTCTGCTTGTGTCAGTAACCTTGGGTTTGTTTTAAACTGTCGATTGGCAGTAAACGGCATCCAATAGTTTGCCATGTCTGGCTTGGATATCGATGAACTGTTTGATTGCGGTGGCTGTTGTTGCATTGCTAATTCCTTGTTCTTAATCGCACTGAAATGGTGTCATTCAGCACACTTTTTTGTAGTCAATACATCTATTGATGGTCAATATTTGCTACGCTATATCAAATATAATGAACATGGAAGAGGTTTTAGTAAAAAATTAAAGTAAATTGGACATTTTTGTAAAATATATTGAAATTTTCATCGGTTCAGCATAATTTGAAGCATCAATTACACTCTGTAATTACAGTCAGGTTGTTTGGCTAATTGATTTTGATTACAGCCAAACATGCACATATAGGATGTCGAGGTGGCAATGAGCTCTCCAACAAATCGTAGCGAATGGGAACAACTCGCAAAAAGTCTCACTATTAATGGCAACGCCATGATTAATGGTGTGTATCAATCTGCACAATCAGGTGAAACCTTTGATTGTATTAGCCCCGTTGATGGCCGCATGCTAGCTAAAGTCGCCAGTTGCGATTATCAAGATGCCAATATGGCCGTGGCCAATGCTAAAGCCGTTTTCGAAGCCGGTACTTGGTCGCAACTTCCTCCTGTAAAACGTAAAGCCGTAATGATCCGTTTTGCTGAGCTTTTAGAGCAAAATGCAGATGAGCTTGCTTTACTTGAAACCCTCGATATGGGTAAACCTATTCAGTTTGCTAAAGCGGTTGACGTAGCTGGCGCAGCCCGAGCAATCAGATGGTGCGGCGAAGCCATCGACAAAATTTATGATGAAATAGCCCCTACTGCACACAATGAGATAGGCATGATCACCCGTGAGCCTGTTGGTGTTGTGGCCGCTATTGTGCCGTGGAACTTCCCGATGATTATGGCGTGTTGGAAGTTAGGTCCAGCGTTAGCGACGGGTAATAGTGTGGTATTAAAACCTTCTGAAAAGTCACCTTTAACTGCGATTAAAATGGCGCAACTTGCGTTGGATGCGGGTATTCCTAAAGGTGTGCTCAACGTTTTGCCCGGTTTTGGTCATACAGTTGGTAAAGCATTAGCCTTACATATGGATGTCGATACTTTGGTATTTACTGGTTCCACCAAAATTGCCAAGCAGCTGATGATTTATGCTGGGCAATCTAATATGAAGCGTGTGTGGTTAGAAGCGGGTGGAAAAAGCCCTAATATCGTTTTCAATGATGCACCGGATTTAAAAGCGGCGGCGCAGGCTGCCGCATCTGCTATTGCATTTAACCAAGGTGAAGTTTGTACCGCAGGCTCACGTTTACTGGTTGAATCAGGCATCAAAGATGAATTGATTCAACTTATTGCTGACGAATTAAAATCTTGGCAACCAGGTCATCCATTAGATCCTAATACGGTTACGGGCGCGATGGTTGATACTCAGCAAATGGAAAACGTTTTAGGTTATATCAAAGCCGGTGAAGATGAAGGCGCAACCTTAGTACAAGGTGGTAAACAGGTGATGGCGGATACGGGCGGTGTATACGTGCAGCCAACCATATTCTCTGAAGTGAATAACAAAATGACCATAGCTAGCGAAGAGATATTTGGGCCGGTTTTATCTGTGATTGAATTTGATGGTATGGATGAAGCTATTCAAATTGCTAACGACACCATTTACGGTCTAGCTGCCGGTGTGTGGACATCAAACCTATCTAAAGCGCACAAGACAGCCAAAGCGTTACGCAGCGGAATGGTATGGATAAACCATTATGATGGCGGCGACATGACAGCGCCATTTGGTGGTTACAAGCAATCTGGAAATGGCCGAGATAAATCGTTACATGCTTTCGACAAGTACACGGAAATTAAAGCCACTTGGATTGCTTTGTAAGTTGCTCAATACCACCTTGTGATTAATTAAATATAAAACAAGCCCTATGATCTTTCATCATAGGGCTTTTTGTTATCTATCTTAGGATAAATTTATATTAAACAATGGTCTTGAGTTTTAGCAAACGCTAGGCTTTTGGGCTATGAATATGGCTTTGTATCAAGATAAAAGATTTTGAATGGATATGGTTTGTTTATATTTTAATCAGAATGAGGTTATATTTATTAAGATTCATGCACATTTTTGCTTTTCGTATACTAGGATAGACATCATCTTATGATACAGGATGCGTTCAGAATGCTTTCATCACGGTTTTATTTGTTATCGGCATTAACGGCAGGCGCTTTTCTAGGCTTTATTGTGTGGATTATTTATCTTGCCAATACCGGAGGGGCCAGTGTCTTTTTCGACTTAATCAAACATATACCTTATGGTGACAAAGTTGGGCATTGTTTATTATTTGGCACCTTAACCTTTTTGGCTAATTTAACTTTAAAGTTTAAAACCATCAAATGGGGTAGCATCAGTTTATATCTTGGATCATCCTTGGTCGCTGTGTTTGTGCTGGTAGAAGAAATGAGTCAGGGCTTTATTCCAAGCCGTACTTTAGATGGTGCCGATTTACTGGCTGATGGCGTTGGTATTGCCTTATTTAGCTATTTCAGTTGGTTGACCCACAGATTTATACAGTCCTCTTCTCAAGGAAAAAATCATGAATAACATTACTGTTTCAACAGCCTGGTTAGTCGAGCATTTAGATGACTCCAATTTTATTTTGCTGGATGCCAGTATGGACGTGGTGTTAGGTAAAGAGCCTTTAGTTTATGAACAGTTTAGGTGTATTCCAAACACGCTAAATATGCACTTAGAGCAGGACTTTTTTGATCATCAATCATCTATGTCGCATGCTATGCCAACAGCAGAGCAATTTACACAGGCCGCGCAAAAACTGGGGATTAATCAGGATAGTGTGGTGGTGATATATGATAATCAAGGAATGTACTCCGCTCCCAGAGCTTGGTGGACTTTTAAAACCATGGGGTTTGAAAAAGTGTTTATCCTTGACGGTGGTTTACCACAATGGATGGCTGAAAGCTTACCCACAGCGGATCAATATATTGCGCCACTCAGATTAGGTAATGCTAAGGCCATACCGCAAAATGTGGGCGTGTGTGATAGTCGATTTATGTTATGTAACTTTGACAAACAAGGTTTCACTATCATTGATGCTAGGGCTGAGGGAAGATTTAAGGGGCAGGTTTCTGAGCCGAGGGCAGGGGTGAGAAGCGGCCATATTCCAGGATCGGTAAATTTGCCCTTTGCACAGGTACTTGATGGTTATAAATTAAAATCATCAGTGGAATTATCCGCGCTATTTGAGCGAACAATACAGAGTAATGCCGAGCAGCTTATTTTTAGCTGTGGCTCAGGGATTACAGCCTGTATTTTGCTTGTTGCGGCTAAAGTGTCTGGTGTTCAAAATGTCATGTTATATGACGGTTCCTGGGCGGAGTGGGGATCCTGTGAAACACTGCCTATTACTAGAGGACAACCTTGAACTAGGCGCAGTACTCACTCCTACTTCACTAGCGCATTCTTACCAAGTGCGGTGAAGCAGGAGCCGTCAATATTAAAAGATGTCTTTAAATCTATGGTAAAGCATCCCTGCAGCGAGCATTGGCGAGCGAAAGTGCGGCCCTCCAGGAAAAGTCATGTGTTTTATTTTATCAAAAATATCAAAGCGTTCAGCTTGCTCTGTAATCGCCTCTGCTATCAGTTTGGCAGCCATATGTGTGGCATTGACGCCATGGCCAGAATACGCTTGAGCATAAAATATATTCTTAGCATTGGGTAATCGGCCAATTTGCGGCATTCGATTTGCGCCTATGCCAATCATGCCTCCCCACTGATAATCAATTTTAACCCCTTTCAACTGCGGAAAAACATGCTCTAAATTAGGTCGTAGTGCCGCTTCGATATTACGTGGATCTTTGCCAGAATAGGTGCATAACCCGCCAAATAATAAGCGGTTATCTGCTGATAAGTGGAAGTAATCTAATGCTACCCGCATGTCGGCAAAGGCCATGTTTTGTGGAATGATAGCCTGGCATTGCTCTGGGGTTAGCGGCTCAGTGGCTAATAAATAACTCCCCGCGGGTAATACTTTACCGCCTACATAATCATTAAGTTTATGGCCAATGTAAGCATTGCCAGCAAGTACTAGAAAACGACAGTGCACTTCGCCTTTAGCGGTTTTTACGACAGGTTTATCTCCTTTGTAAATATGCTCTGCTGGACTATTTTCAAAAATTTGTACGCCCATTTCACGAGCGACACGCGCTTCACCTAATACTAAATTGAGCGGATGTAAGTGGCCGCTGCCCATGTCGATGAGTGCACCTTGATAAAAATCCGATTGAATGACTTCACTGGTATGATCTTTATCGAGTAGTCGAATGTCATGCTGATATCCAGCTTGTTTCAAATCGTTAAACTCTTGTTCTAATTCATGCATATGCCTAGGCTTAACGGCAAGATCACAGTAACCCATCTGTAAATCGCATTGGATCTGATGTTGCTCTACACGCTGTTTAACAATTTCTACCGCTTCAAATCCCATTTGGGTGATGGCGTTGACGCCTTCGGTACCGATAACATTTTTAAATTGGCTTGCATCATGGCCTATACCTCTAATCAGTTCACCGCCATTGCGGCCAGAAGCTCCCCAACCTATGCGCTTAGCTTCTAAAACCGCGACACTAAAACCTTTCTGTGCTAGTTCAATTGCAGTATTTATACCGCTAAAACCGCCACCCACAACACACACATCAACGTGAACTGACTCAGTTAATTGTGGATGGTTAAATAATTCTTTAGCACTATGAAAGTAAAAGGAATCAGGATAGTTATCGCTATGGATAGGTGAAGGTTTTGGCATAGCGTCTCCGACGATATTTGGGTTGATAGTAAAATATGCTTGTCGATGGGTAAGTTTTAATCGACATAATGTGCATTTTATTTAACACTGAATTAAGTTAGAATACAATTCCTTTCATCAGTTGATGAAACGGTGTTAAATTGCAGATCCAAAGCAGGTGTGTTGAGTAGGTTTTTTTCAGGAGAAATAAATTGGATATTGGAGCTAGCTTAAAAGCTGTTCGGAAAATGCGCGGACTTTCTCAACGCGAATTAGCTAAACGTGCTGGAGTAACCAACAGTACTATTTCTATGATTGAAAAAAACAGTGTTAGCCCTTCGATAAGTTCTTTAAAAAAGGTACTGGCAGGGATCCCGATGTCATTGGTAGAGTTTTTCTCTATTGAAGAAGGCACTGTGGGTGAGCAGAAGGTGGTGTATCGCTCAGAAGAGCTGCTCGATATTGGAACCGGTGATTTAGTATATAAACTGATAGGCAGAGATTTTCCTAATCGAGCTATGTCGCTCATGCTTGAAACCTACCCACCTGGTACCAGCACCGGTGATGATATGTTGCAACATCGTGGTGAAGAAGGGGCATATATTCTTGAGGGGAAAATAGAGCTTACCGTTGCAAATGAAACATTTGTTTTAGAAAAAGGTGATAGTTATTACTTTAACAGTGAATTACCGCATCATTTTTCAAATCCCTTTTCAGACCCTTGTAAATTAGTCAGTGCCACCACTCCTGGCGATTTTTAGTCTCTTGTATCATCACGGAGTAGACCACACCGCTCCGTGCCATTTGGTTAATTCCCTTTCAAGTTCTTTTAGTTAAAGACATTTGTTTTTCCACTACTGTAAATAATATTAAGCATATAATTGTTCGATATTCTGAATGGTTGTGTTGCGATAACTACTATTTTTTGCCTAATCATATATTGATAACTTTCATTTTATCGCCTTTTAATAACCATTTACTCTTAACTTTAGGACGTTTGAAGTGTTTTGTTTGGTTAGGATAATAAAAGTTAATTCAGTTGTATTATTGCTATTGCCTAGTTTCAAAATTAGGTGTAGTGTGTGAAAAAATGAACACAAAATATTGGTTTACTAAGTTAGTCACTGGCAGTGGATGTATCGCAAAGTTGACAACTGAATAGGCCAAATGATTGAAATGGACACTGCGTTTTCGCAGTTCAAGTAGGTGTGATATGTCTTTGTCAAATGTCCCAATGATTGGGGTCGTGGCATGTAATCAACAAATAGGGTTGCACCCATTTAATATTGTGGGTGAAAAATACCTTCTTAGCGTAGTGAATGGAGCTAAAGGTTTTCCCTTAGTTATTCCGTCATTAGGCATAACTTTACCCACCCAAGCGTTACTTTCTCGTTTAGACGGTATCCTATTTACTGGTTCGCCTTCTAACGTTGAACCACATCATTATCAGGGACCAAGTAGTGCAGAAGGCACGCATCATGATCCTAAGCGTGACGCGACCACTTTACCGTTAATTAAAGCTGCTATCGATGCTGGGATCCCTGTGTTAGGTATTTGCCGTGGATTTCAAGAAATGAACGTGGTGTTCGGTGGTAGCTTGCATCAAAAATTACATGAAGTTGGCCAATATATTGAACATCGTGAAGATAAACATGCTCCATTAGATGTGCAGTATGGCTTGTCACATAAAATCGATATTGTTCCAGGTGGATTGCTCCACGATGCATGGGGCTGTGACTTTGCAGAAGTGAATTCTGTTCATACTCAAGGTGTAGATCGTTTGGGTAAAGGGTTACAGCCAGAAGCACACGCTCCGGATGGATTAGTAGAAGCGTTCTCTGTCAAAGACGCTCAAGCCTTTGCGCTAGCGGTACAGTGGCATCCTGAGTGGAAAGTACAAGATAACCAGTTTTATTCATCAATTTTTGATGCATTCGGCAATGCCTGCCGTTTACATGCTGCTAAACGAGAGAAATAACAAATGGATAAGTTAATAAAATTTTTAAAAGACAAAAAAATCACCGAAGTAGAATGTGTTATTAGTGATATGACGGGCATTGCTCGCGGTAAAATTGCACCAGTTGATAAGTTTATTGACGAAAAAGGCATGCGTCTTCCTGAAAGTGTTCTGCTGCAAACCGTTACAGGTGATTTCATCGACGACAGTATTTTTTACTCATTACTTGATGATGCAGATATCGATTTTGTTTGTGTTCCTGATGAAGATGCGGTGTTCATGTTGCCTTGGACTGTTGAAGCCACCGCACAGGTAATTCATGATTGTTATGACCGTATGGGTAACCCAATTGAACTTTCACCTCGTAACGTTCTTAAAAAAGTGCTTAAACTTTATGAAGATAAAGGTTGGGAGCCTGTAATCGCGCCTGAAATGGAGTTTTATTTAACTCAGCGTAGTGACGATCACGACTTACCACTTAAGCCACCCGTTGGTCGCTCAGGTCGTCCTGAAGCGGGTCGTCAGTCTTTCTCAATTGATGCTGCTAACGAATACGATCCACTATTCGAAGACATGTATGATTGGTGCGAAGCTCAAGGGTTAGATATTGATACCTTGATCCACGAAGATGGCCCAGCGCAAATGGAGATTAACTTCAGCCACGGCAATCCTTTAGCATTAGCTGACCAAGTATTTATTTTTAAACGTACCCTAAAAGAAGCTGCATTAAAGCACAATGTATGTGCCACATTTATGGCCAAGCCAGTAACCGATGAACCTGGCAGTGCGATGCATATTCACCAAAGTGTGATTGACAAGAAAACCGGCAAAAACATTTTCACTAAAGAAGATGGCACTCAAAGTCAGTTATTTTTGAATTACATTGCTGGTTTACAAACCTATATTCCTGAGCTGTTACCTTTAATGGCGCCAAGTGCAAACTCATTCCGCCGCTTTTTACCCGGTACATCAGCGCCAGTAAACTTAGAGTGGGGCGTAGAAAACCGCACCTGTGGTTTACGTATTCCTGAATCTTCACCGCAAAACCGTCGTATTGAAAACCGTATTCCAGGTGCCGATGCCAACTGTTATCTAACGATCGCAGCCAGTTTATTATGTGGCTTTATTGGTATGGAAAAAGGTTTACGTCCATCAACGCCTGTTACCGGTCGTTCAAACGAAAGCCGTACTAATAATGAATATTGTTTACCACTAACGTTAGAAGAAGCGTTAATGGCAATGCAAGACAGTGAAGCGTGTATTGAATACCTAGGCCAGTCATTCACCACAGGTTTTGTGGCGGTGAAGCAAGCTGAATTAGAGAACTTCCGCCGCGTGGTAAGTTCTTGGGAACGTGAGTTCTTATTGTTAACGGTTTAAGCCTAATCGTGACATTTCAGTGATTTTGCTTTTTTGATTGAAGCGCTGGCAATAGTGGTTTATTGCCAGCGATAAAGGAACGGGTATGACAGACTTAACAAGACTACAGCAAGCCGATAAAGCACATTTTATTCATCCATTTACTGATTCTAAAAGCCTTGGCGAAAAAGGCACCCGCGTGATTGAACGTGCTGAAGGTGTTTATATTTGGGATGTGCAAGGTAAAAAGTTACTGGATGGCATGGCAGGGCTTTGGTGTGTGAATGTGGGTTATGGCAGGCAATCTATTGTCGATGCCGTCAGTAAGCAAATGCAACAACTGCCTTATTACAACAGCTTCTTTCAATGTACACATCCACCTGCAATTGAACTGGCAAAAACGATTGCTGAATTAGCGCCTAAACATATGAACAATGTGTTTTTTACCGGTTCTGGTTCAGAGTCAAATGATACTAATTTACGTATGGTACGCCGTTACTGGGATTTGAAAGGGCAACCTAACAAGAAAACCATTATCAGCCGCCATAATGCTTACCATGGTTCTACCGTTGCAGGGGCAAGCTTGGGCGGCATGTCTGGAATGCACGAACAAGGTGATTTACCCATCCCCAAAATAGTGCATATCGCCCAACCTTATTGGTATCAAGAGGGCGGCGACTTAACACCTGAAGCCTTCGGTCTACAAGCGGCACAAGCATTAGAAACTGAAATCTTAGCCTTGGGCGAAGACAATGTCGCAGCATTTATTGCTGAGCCATTCCAAGGTGCAGGTGGGGTAATCATTCCTCCGTCGACTTACTGGCCTGAAATCAAACGTATTTTAGCCAAGTATGACATTTTACTTATTCTTGATGAGGTGATCAGTGGTTTTGGCCGAACAGGTCATTGGTTTGCCGCTGAGTATTTTGATTTGCAACCGGATTTGATTTCGATAGCCAAAGGCATGACTTCAGGATATGTGCCAATGGGTGGCGTAATAGTTGCAGACAGAGTTGCAGAGGTTATTAAGCAACAATGTGGTGAATTTACCCATGGTTACACCTACTCGGGTCACCCAGTTGCGGCCGCTGCCGCATTAGAAAATATTAATATCATCAAGCAAGAAAAGCTGGTTGAAAAAGTGGCCGCTGAAATCGCACCTTATTTTCAACAGTCTTTACAGCAATTAGCTGAACATCCATTAGTGGGTGAAGTGCGAGGTTTAGGCCTAGTGGCTGCAATTGAGCTTGTACAAGATAAAGCTAAGCGTCAACGTTACCCTGCAAACATTGGGGTGGGAACTTGGTGCCGAGATGCTTGCATTGACCATGGTTTAGTGATGCGCTCGGTAGGCGACACTATGATTATTTCGCCACCATTAGTCATAACTAAAGCACAAATAGATGAGTTAATTGAAAAAGCGTTACTCGCATTAAATGCTACCTATAGCAAATGTTTAGCGCTTAAATAGCGGTAACAAATAAACTTAAATGCTCAGTATGTAATGTAAACCGATTGCATGCTTATGAGTAAGTAGTGATTTTTTAATCAATTAGAGTGTCACTATCTAGTAATTGAAAAGGTTTTTGATAAAATCCAAAAAGTTATGGCATTTACATTTTGCTGTGATGTTACCGATGCAGAAATACGATGTAGCATTGGATAATTTCCTTTTTATAAGGGAATGATAATAACGCTTGAAAAGCGAAAAACTGTCAGCACCGATCTGACCATTATCCAAGTAAGGGAGAACATATGAAGCTACTGAACAAACTGTCTACCATCGCACTTATCTCAGCGTCGGTATTTGCTAGCACCTCGCTGCATGCTGAAGAAGTGGTAAAGATGTATAACTGGTCTGATTATATTGCTGAAGACACCTTAGCAAACTTTGAAAAAGAGACTGGCATTCGCGTGATTTATGACGTTTTCGATAGCAACGAAGTCCTTGAGGCGAAATTGCTTTCAGGGCGCAGTGGTTATGACATCGTTGTGCCTTCGAATCACTTTTTGGCGAAACAAGTTAAGGCGGGCGCTTTCCAAAAGCTTGATCGTGCCAAGTTGACTAATTATGCCAATTTAAAGCCTGATTTAATGAAGCAATTAGAAAAAGCCGATCCAGCTAATGAACATTCAGTACCTTATTTGTGGGGTACAAATGGTATTGGTTACAACATTGATAAAGTCAAAGCTGTGTTAGGTGAAGATGCGCCATTTGATTCACTAGAGCTTATCTTTAATCCTAAGTATGCAGAGAAAATCGCCTCGTGTGGTTTCTCAATGCTAGATTCTGCGGACGATATGTTGCCACAAGCACTCATCTACTTAGGCTTAGATCCAAACAGCAAAAATGCTGCAGACTATGAAAAAGCGGCTGAAGTACTTGCTAAAGTGCGTCCATATATCACTTATTTCCATTCTTCACGTTACATTTCTGACTTAGCAAATGGCGATATTTGTGTCGCGTTTGGTTTCTCTGGAGATGTGTTCCAAGCAGCCGCTCGTGCTGATGAAGCTGGAAACGGTAATAAGATTGGTTATTCAATTCCAAAAGAAGGCGCTAACTTGTGGTTTGATATGCTAGCGATTCCACAGGATGCAACTAACGTGGATAACGCGCATAAGTTAATCAACTATTTATTGCGTCCAGAAGTTATCGCGCCAATCACTAACTATGTCGCCTATGCAAACCCAAATACCCCTGCACAGGAATTGGTTGAAGAATCAATTAAGAACGACCCTGCAATTTATCCGTCACAGGCAGTAATTGATAAGTTGTACATTGGTGATATTCGTCCAATGAAAATTCAACGTGTTGTGACACGCGCGTGGACTAAAGTGAAATCTGGTCAGTAATCAGGTTTTTATAGGGCGAGGAGACTCGCCCTAGTTAATTTAGTCTTTCATCAATCAGATTTTAATGTTTCATGTAACCCCAAATAATAAATCAAAGTTACAGAACAGATACTCCAAATAGGCGGAGCAGTATTATGGTAAACACCTCGGGCGTCACTAATAAACCAACCACAAAGACGCAAGATAAAGTACTTCTCAAAATTGATCGTGTTAGTAAACTTTTTGATGATGTCCGTGCGGTCGATAATGTCTCATTGACTATCAATCAAGGTGAAATTTTCGCATTATTAGGTGGGTCAGGATCGGGTAAATCGACTTTGCTACGTATGTTAGCGGGTTTTGAGAAACCCACAGAAGGCCGTATTTTTCTAGACGGCGTAGACATTACCGACATGCCTCCGTACGAACGTCCAATTAATATGATGTTCCAGTCTTATGCATTATTTCCACATATGACAGTAGAACAGAACATCGCTTTTGGTCTTAAACAAGACAAGATGCCTAAAGCCGAAATTGCTCAGCGCGTTGAAGAAATGCTTAAGCTGGTGCATATGGAGAAATACGCTAAGCGTAAACCACATCAGTTATCAGGTGGTCAGCGTCAACGCGTTGCCTTAGCGCGATCATTAGCTAAACGTCCTAAATTACTGTTACTTGATGAGCCTATGGGCGCATTAGATAAAAAACTACGTACACAAATGCAGCTTGAAGTGGTCGATATTCTTGAAGCTGTAGGCGTAACTTGTGTGATGGTAACCCATGATCAAGAAGAAGCCATGACCATGGCGGGCAGAATTTCTATTATGAATGAAGGTTGGATTGCGCAAACGGGCAGCCCAATGGACATTTATGAAGCGCCAAATAGTCGCATGGTAGCTGAGTTTATTGGCACGGTTAACTTATTTAAGGGCGATATTATTGAAGATGAAGCCGACCACGCCATCATCAAGTCACCAACCCTAAAACAGCCTTTTTATATTGGCCATGGTATTTCAACCAGCCTAGATAATAAAACCGTGTTGCTTGCCGTACGACCAGAGAAAACCATCATTACTCGTGAGCAGCCAGAGGGTGAATATAACTGGGCGAGAGGCGTTGTGCATGACATTGCATACTTGGGCGGCATTTCAGTGTTTTATATCAAACTGAGAAACAACCAAATTGTGCAGTGTTCAATGGCAAACCGTGAACGTCGCGCAGATAACCCAACTTGGGAAGATGAAGTATATATCAGTTGGGAAGACACTAGTGGGGTGGTATTAAACTCATGATAAATCCATTTAAGCGCCTAAGAGGCCGGCATCTCACAATAGGTATGCCCTATTTGTGGCTACTGATGTTTTTTGCTTTACCGTTTGCAATCGTGCTTAAGTTGAGTTTTTCAACTGCTGCCATTGCGATTCCACCCTATGAAGCAACATTTAGTTATATCGACGAGTCATTATCGATATTTTTAAACTTAGGTAATTATTTACTGTTGTTACAAGACTCCATGTATTACATGGCGTATTTAACTTCACTAAAAATGGCATTAATTGCCACAATCGGCTGTTTAGTGCTGGGTTTCCCTATGGCGTATGCGATTGCTAGAGCGCCAGCAAGATTCCTGCCTGTGTTGTTGTTACTGGTGATGTTACCTTCTTGGACTTCATTCTTAATTAGAGTGTATGCCTGGATGGGCATTTTAAGTAACACTGGATTAATCAATAACTTCTTAATGTGGTTAGGGATCATTTCTGAGCCAATCCAAATGCTTAATACTAATTTTGCGGTATATATTGGTATTGTTTATGCCTATCTACCATTTATGATTTTGCCTTTGTATGCAACCCTAGTGAAGATGGACATGAGCTTAATCGAAGCTGCATCAGATTTAGGTTCAAGTAGTTTTAATACATTCTGGAAAATCACTTTGCCTTTGGCAATGGGTGGTGTGGTAGCAGGCTCGATGTTGGTATTTATTCCTGCCGTTGGTGAGTTTGTTATCCCTGAATTGTTAGGTGGCCCTGATTCGTTGATGATTGGTAAAGTTCTGTGGCAAGAGTTTTTCAATAACCGCGATTGGCCTGTGGCTTCGTCACTTGCCATTGTGATGCTAGCACTGCTTATTGTGCCAATTACCTTGTTCCATAGATATCAGTCACGCAACATGGAGAACGATGCATGAAGAAGTTAAGTTTCTCTAAAGTGATGCTGTGGTTTGGCTTACTATTCTTATATGCGCCAATGTTTATTTTGGTTATTTATTCTTTCAACGAATCAAAGCTTGTTACCGTGTGGAGTGGTTTTTCTCCTAAATGGTACGGTGAGTTATTTCGTGATCAGCAAATTTTAGATGCGGTATGGGTGAGTCTACGGATTGCATTTTATAGCGCAACTATGGCAGTCATTATTGGCACTATGGCGGCATTTGTTATGACGAGGTTCCGTCGCTCATGGGCAAAATTAACCTTATCTAACATGATCACAGCACCGCTAGTAATGCCAGAAGTGATCACAGGTTTGTCATTGTTGCTGCTTTTTGTACAAATGGCAGATACGTTTGGCTGGCCTGCTGAGCGTGGCATGTTAACCGTATGGATAGCACATTCAACATTCTGTGCTGCCTATGTTGCGGTCGTTGTGTCATCTAGGTTACGTGAGTTAGACCAGTCAATAGAAGAAGCTGCAATGGATTTAGGGGCAACGCCTCTAAAAACATTCTTCTTAATTACTGTGCCTATGATCGCACCAGCATTAATTGCCGGTTGGTTACTGTCGTTCAGTTTGTCGTTAGATGACTTGGTTATTGCCAGCTTTGCATCTGGACCAGGTTCAACAACCTTACCAATGGTGGTCTTTTCATCGGTACGTTTAGGTGTTTCACCTAAGATTAACGCGTTAGCGACGATTATCATTTTAGCGGTATCTTTGGTGGCTTTCTTGTCATGGTATTTGACAAGACGGGCAGAGAAAAAAGCCAAAGAAGCGATGGAATCTTAATTTTATCATGTTAAAAAAAGCGCGTGATCATTCAAGTGATTGGATAATCAACGCGCTTTTTTATTGCTTAACCTTCACTGGGGTTAGGGATCTTATTGGCTGTTATCCTGCCATTAATAGCAAATATTTTAATTATAAGCCCAAGCCATTGACGCCTAGGGTAAAACTATTTTTACCTCTGAAAGATTGTCTTATTTAAAGTGTTTAATATTTTCAACAAACTGTAAATAATTGTGCCTTTTCGCTAGTTTTTATTTTAGCCTAGGTGTAGGATTAGACAGTTGTATTTTGCAATGTACATATAAGGGAAATGCTATGTCCGCGACACCTCATGCTAGTTCATATTATGCCGCATCGGCCAACGATAAAGTGGAGCGTCCTAGACTTGAATCATCAATAGAAACAGACGTTTGTATTGTTGGTGCTGGTTACACAGGTTTGTCTTCCGCGTTACATCTTTTAGAGAGCGGTATGAAGGTTGTGGTACTTGAAGCAGCCCGGATCGGTTGGGGAGCATCTGGCCGAAATGGCGGTCAAATTGTTAACTCTTTCAGCCGCGATATTGACAGTATTGAAAGAGTTGTTGGTAAAGAACAGGCAAAACTTTTTGGTCAAATGGCATTTGAAGGCGGACGTATTATTCGCGAACGTATTGCCAAATATAATATTGATTGTGACTTAAAAGATGGTGGTGTTTTTGCTGCCATGAATAAAAAACAAATGGGCCATTTACAGTCTCAAAAAAATCTATGGGAAACCCATGGTCATACTCAACAGCTTGAGATTTTAGATCAAGATGCGATTCGTAAAGTGGTTGATACTGATTTGTATGTGGGTGGTTTATTAGATAAAAGTGGTGGTCATATTCACCCACTAAACTTGGCATTAGGCGAGGCGCGTGCTGTTGAATCATTAGGTGGATTGATTTTTGAAGACTCAGCAGTGATTGACATTGACGATGGCGCGTCTCCTGTTGTGCGTACAGCTCATGGTCAGGTTAAATGTAAATTTGTGATAGTTGCAGGCAACGCATATCTAGGTAAGTTATTACCAGAGCTACATGCTAAATCAATGCCTTGTGGCACTCAAGTTGTTACCACTGAACCACTATCAGATGAGCTTGCTGCCAGTATTTTACCGCAAGATTACTGTGTAGAAGATTGTAACTATTTACTCGACTATTACCGTTTAAGTGGTGATAAACGCTTAATTTTTGGTGGCGGAGTGGTATATGGCGCTCGAGATCCCGCCAACATTAAAGCGCTAATTGAACCTAAATTATTAAAAACCTTCCCGCAGTTAAAAGATGTAAAAATCGATTATGCTTGGACAGGAAACTTTTTAATGACTTTATCGCGTTTACCACAGGTTGGGCGTATTGGTCATAATATTTATTACTCACAAGGTTGTAGCGGCCATGGTGTTACTTACACTCATTTAGCCGGTAAATTATTGGCTGAAATGCTAAACGGTCAAGCTACACGCTTTGATGCCTTTGCGGCGTTACCGCATTATCCGTTCCCAGGTGGACACGCATTAAGAGTGCCATTTAGTGCATTGGGCGCTTGGTATTACACAATGCGCGATAAGTTCGGCATTTAACTTCGGATTATTGAGATTAAGGAGATCGTCATGTTGTTGAATGATCCAAGCTTACTGCACGAGCAATGTTATATCGATGGCCAATGGGTCTGTGCAAACTCAGGTGAAACCATTGCAATAGCAAACCCTGCCAATCATGAGATTATCGGCCATGTCCCTGTTATGGGTGCAGCTGAAACACTGACAGCCATAGATGCCGCCAATAAAGCCTTACCGGCTTGGCGTGCGCTAACTGCTAAAGAGCGCAGCAGCAAATTACGCCGTTGGTTTGAATTATTAATTGAAAACGCTGACGATCTTGCATTGCTGATGACAACTGAGCAGGGTAAACCGTTAGCTGAAGCCAAAGGTGAGGTTGCTTATGCCGCCTCATTTATTGAATGGTTTGCTGAAGAGGCAAAACGAGTATATGGCGATACGATCCCTGGGCATCAAGCAGATAAAAGACTGACAGTTATTAAGCAACCTGTTGGGGTAACGGCAGCCATTACGCCATGGAACTTTCCAGCTGCTATGATTACCCGTAAAGCGGCGCCAGCGTTAGCTGCGGGTTGTACCATGGTAGTGAAACCTGCTCCACAAACGCCGTTCACCGCTTTAGCTCTAGCTGAACTTGCTCATCGAGCAGGTATTCCTGCGGGAGTCTTTAGCGTGGTGACTGGTGATGCTATTGCCATTGGCAATACTCTTTGCGAAAGCCCAATTGTACGTAAGTTATCTTTTACTGGCTCAACAGGCGTTGGCATTAAGCTCATGGCGCAATGCGCCCCAACACTTAAAAAGATGTCTTTAGAACTGGGTGGTAATGCACCGTTTATTGTATTTGATGATGCAGATTTGGATGCCGCTGTTGATGGTGCGATGATCGCTAAATACCGTAATGCAGGACAAACCTGTGTTTGCGCTAATCGTATTTATGTTCAAGCTGGTGTTTATGATGCTTTCATTCAAAAATTTGCAGATGCCGTTGGCAAGTTGAAAGTGGGCGCCGGAACAGAGCAAGGTGTCACAACCGGTCCATTAATTAATGCCGATGCCGTTGCTAAAGTTCAACGTCATTTAGATGATGCAGTAAGCAAAGGTGCCAGCATAGTTGTGGGTGGAAAGCCGCATAATTTAGGCGGGTACTTTTTTGAACCCACCATCATGCGCGATGTAGATAAAAGCATGTTAGTGGCCCGTGAAGAAACCTTCGGCCCATTAGCACCTGTGTTTAAATTTGAATGTGTCGATGACGTTATCCAGCAAGCCAATGATACTGAGTTTGGTTTAGCCGCCTATTTTTATGGCCGTGATATCTCATTGGTATACAAAGTGGCTGAAGCGCTTGAATATGGCATGGTAGGGGTTAACACAGGATTAATTTCTAATGAGGTCGCGCCGTTTGGTGGCATTAAGTCTTCAGGCCTAGGCCGTGAAGGTTCTAAATTTGGCATCGAGGAATACCTCGAAATGAAATATATCTGTATGTCGGTTTAGTCCGCATCATAGGGAGTAGGCAATGAGTAAAACAAACGAAGGATTAATGGCCCGTCGCCAAGCCGCGGTAGCTCAAGGTGTAGGGCAGATTCACCCTGTTTTTACCCAGCGTGCAGAAAATGCCACGGTGTGGGACGTAGAAGGCCGCGAGTATATTGACTTTGCAGGTGGTATTGCCGTGCTCAATACTGGGCATTTACATCCCAAAGTGAAAGCGGCTGTGCAAGCTCAATTGAATGATTTCTCGCACACTTGTTTTATGGTTCTTGGCTATGAAAATTATATTGAGGTTTGTGAGAAGCTCAATCATTTAGTGCCCGGTGATTTTGCCAAAAAGACGGCCTTATTTACCAGTGGTTCAGAAGCGGTTGAGAATGCAGTTAAAGTCGCACGAGCTTACACCAAACGCGCGGGTGTGATTGCATTCACTTCTGGCTATCACGGTCGCACAATTGCGGCGTTAGCCTTAACAGGTAAAGTGGCACCATACAGTAAAGGTATGGGACTTATGTCAGCGAATGTATTTCGTGCTGAATTCCCTTGTGAGTTACATGGCGTATCTGAAGATGCGGCAATGGCTTCTATTGAGCGAATTTTTAAGAATGATGCCGAGCCAAGTGACATTGCCGCAATAATACTTGAGCCTGTTCAAGGTGAAGGCGGTTTCTACGCGGCATCACCAAGCTTTATGCAACGTCTGCGTCAATTGTGTGATACCCATGGCATCATGTTAATTGCAGATGAAGTGCAAACAGGGGCAGGTCGTACAGGCACTTTTTTTGCGATGGAGCAAATGGGTGTTGCACCTGATATCACCACTTTTGCTAAATCAATAGCAGGTGGTTTCCCGTTATCGGGAATTACAGGTCGTGCTGAAGTGATGGATGCGATTGGCCCAGGCGGTTTGGGCGGTACTTACGGTGGTAGTCCATTAGCATGCGCCGCGGCATTAGCTGTGATTGAAGTTTTTGAACAAGAGAAATTGCTTGAGCGCGCTAATAGCTTAGGTGATCGCATTAAAACATCAATTACCGCAATGCAAAGCAAATATAGCCAAATTGCTGAGGTGCGTGGTTTAGGTGCAATGATTGCCATTGAGTTAATGGAAAATGGCCAGCCAGCGCCGCAATATTGTCCAAAAGTATTAACGGAAGCCCGTAACAGAGGATTGATTTTGCTATCTTGCGGTACCTACGGAAACGTTTTACGAGTGCTAGTGCCTTTAACGGCGCCAGATGCACAAGTTGATGCGGGTTTAGCGATTATGGATGAAGTCTTTAATGTTGTTTTTAATGGATAAAGCCCATTAGGTCTGCATAATATTTAAGCCCTATTTACGAATAGGGCTTTTTTGTCTCTAAACCTCTCATTTTCAATAATCTAGACTAGACTAAAGTGTATGTTTGCAATTTTTAGCAAAACAATAAAAATGATAATAACAGCGGAGTTAAAATATGAAGGCATTGCCTGTCAAAACAAAATTACTTTGGATTACTTCAGGATTATTTTTGCTGATCGTATTAACGTTATCATTAAGTTTATGGTGGGGATTAAGCGATAAAAACAAAATATTGTCTGCTCAGGTGGATGACACCTTACATGATGAAATCAGTCAAAAATTATCAGCCAAGGCTGCTGAGTATGGTCAACAGATTGCAGGGTTTATCAATGAAGCCTATCGTATTCCTTTTTCGTTTTCCGGTATGGTTGAATACACTGCACAAAATGATCCGCTCGATCGTTCAAAACTAGAAGCACTATTGGTTGCCAACTTACGCAAGAATGCGCAAATATCTTCTATGTATGCCCAATTTGAGTCAAACGGCTACGACGGTAGAGACAGTGAATATCTGCAAGGATTTAGCCACAGTGTGCCAGACAACGGCGGATTAGAAATTTATTACACCCGTAATGACGACGGTTCGACCGAGCATCAACAGGTCGATGACGCTGAAGAAAAATACGTGGATACCCTTAATGAATTTGGCATACGCGAAGCCGAATGGTATTTATGCGTCAAAGACACCAAAAAACCCTGTTTGATGGAACCTTACCTCTATGAGATCACCCCTGGTAATAATGCGTTAATGACATCTCTTACGGTTCCTGTTGTGGTTAACCAACAGTTTAAAGGTATGGTAGGAGCGGATGTTAACTTACCTATTTTTCAAAAGTTAATTGTGCAACTATCACAAAGTCTTTATCAGGGTAAAGCCAAAGTGACTTTACTCAGCCAGCGAGGTTTAGTGGTCGCGGCAAGCCATTATGACAAACTAGCTAGGCCGTTTGCTGAATCTATTTCGCCTCAAAAAGCGGCTGAATTAATGAAGCTACATAAAAGTAACCAAATCTATAGTGACGATGACATCATAGCGGTGGCTTTCCCTATTCAAATTCCATTAGCTCAAGCAACCTGGTCATTGGTGATTGAAGTACCCAAAGAGCAAGCATTTGCCGCAATAACTAAAATGGATAATGCCATGGATGAAATGGCGGCTTCATTAGGCAGTTTATTGTTAACCCTAGGGGCGATAGTGTCGATTATCGCGATTGGTCTAATTAGTCTGGTTATCCGCAGTATTATTTCACCGCTGAATATGATCCAGCAAAGGGTTGAGAATTTAGGCAGTGCTGAAGGGGATTTAACCCAATCTATTCATGTCGATTCGCATGCTGAACTTATTGCACTTGCAAAAGGATTTAATCTCTTTATTACTAAACTTAGAGACTTGATTATCGGCCTTAAAGGTTTGGCGGATCGTTCTCAGTCTGAAAGTCAGAAGTCAGCCAAAATTGCACAATTAACCCGTGAAAGCGTTAATCGTCAATATGCTGAAATTGACAGTGTTGTTACTGCTGTTAATCAAATGAGTGCAGCAGCGCTAGAAGTGGCTAAAGCTTCAGAGCAAACCGCCCACGAAACTGAGTCTATGACTAAAAATGTTAAAGAGGGCGAACAACGACTGACCAAAGCAATGAGCTACGTGAATGAGATGTCGGTTGAGTCTGCTCAAGCGCAAAAAGCAGTTGAATTGGTTTCTCAAAGTAGTGGCAATATCAGCGGAATTCTAGAGGTTATCAGTTCAATTGCGGGACAAACTAACCTGTTAGCATTAAATGCGGCGATTGAGGCAGCAAGAGCCGGCGAGCAAGGGCGTGGTTTTGCGGTGGTGGCCGATGAAGTTCGCGCTTTAGCATCAAAAACACAAAACTCTACAGATCAAATTACTAAACTGATTGACTCGCTGCAATCAGAAGTACGCAATGCATCCAGCATTATTGATAAAGGGGCTCAAGGGGCACAGCTTGCCGTTGAGCAAACTGAAATGGCGTTATCATCTTTAAATGCGATTGTGGTGCAGATTAACGAAGTATCATCGCAGGTGACGCATATTGCTACGGCGGCGGAAGAGCAAAGCATGGTGACAGAAGAAGTGAGCAGAAATATCACAGGTATTTCAGACTCGGCAGCTGAGTTATCACAGCTTGCTGATGAAGCTCAACAAAGTAGCCATTCATTAGCTGAATTGGTTCAGCAGCAGCACAGTGAACTAGGTAAGTTAAGAACCTAATACTCTAGACTATTACAGTTAAAAGGTGGCCCAATGGCCACCTTTTGTTTATGCTGCATTTTTATTTTTACATGGTTATCTAATGACAGAGTTTATTGCTCCACCTTGTCTTGGGAATATTGATATCTTGTTTCAAGATGAGCACTTATTGGTCATTAATAAACCCTCAGGCTTGTTAAGTTTATCAGGTAAAAATCCACTCAATGTAGACTCTGTACATCATCGCCTTATAAAGGACTTTCCTGGCTGTACGCTAATACATAGATTAGATTTTGGTACCTCAGGTATTATGCTAGTGGCATTAAATAAGCTTATTAATGGTTTACTGACCAAACAGTTTCAAAACAATGAAGTTGATAAAACCTATATCGCTTTATTGCTAGGCGAACTATCTTGCTTAGAAGGTGATATCAAAGCCCCGATTGCTAAAGGGGAGTTTCCTTTAATGAAGGTATGTGAAACAGGTAAAGCTGCTCATAGCCATTACCGTGTGCTTGAATCTAGCCAGTTACGTCAAAACCAGTCCGTTACTAAAGTGCTATTTAATCCTATAACGGGACGGACCCATCAATTACGTCTGCATAGCCAGTTTATTGGTCACCCCATTATTGGATGTGACCTCTATACCTTGGGTAAGTCACAGCATTTAGCACATAGATTAATGCTTCATGCTTGTAGTTTGTCATTTGTTCACCCCGTGACGGGTGTGAGAATGAATATAGAGAGTCAAAGTGAGTTTTAATTATTCATGGTGTCATAAAACTGGTGCATAATATTACTAAAAGACGTCCATTATTAAGTGTATAGGGGATCAGCATGATCGGGTCTGCGTTAGATTATTTAGCCTTGGTGACTTTTGTTATTTGTTGGTTGGGTTATACCCAGTTTTCAAAGCGCAAAGCTAAAACTACTAACTGTATTGCCAGAGTTATGCATCAGCAACGTATTCATTGGATGTCGCAAATTATCGCCAAAGAGGTTCGAGTGGGTGAGGCGGCATTGTTGGCAAATCTTGAGCGGAATATTGCCTTTTTTGCTTCAACAACCTTACTTATTTTAGCCGGTGTTTTGACCTTATTTTCACAGGTAGAAAAACTTGAAATGGTCATTGGTTCAATTCCATTTTCGGTTTCCCCAGATCACGCATTAGTACAAGTGAAACTTGCATTATTGGCTTGTATTTTTGTATTAGCGTTCTTCCAGTTTACTTGGTCAATGCGTCAATATGGTTTTGTTAATGTAATGATAGGCGCTGCACCACTGGATAAGTCTGGTACAGATAAAAATTTGCTGGCTTATGCCAGACAGATGGCAGTGGTACAAGATCAAGCCGCTCATTCATACAACTATGGTTTACGCTCGTACTATTTCGCAATGGCGGCATTATGCTGGTTTTTACATCCATCGGCGTTCATTTTTGCCAGTTTATTCGTTGTTTATACCCTTTATCAACGCGAGTTTAATTCTCGGGCGGTACAAGCTATTACCTTAGCGCAGTCGCATTTAGAAAAAGATCCAGCTTACAAAGTGAATGAATAGTCGACTGATTGATAAATTTGAGACACAAAAAAGCCCATTTAGAAAATGGGCTTTTTTGTTTTTAATTGGTGGCCCCTCCCAGACTTGAACTGGGGACCTGACGATTATGAGTCGTATGCTCTAACCAACTGAGCTAAGGGGCCGACTTAAGATAGTCGTCACTATCGAAAGCGGGGGAATTATACGAAGTTTATCTCTGCTTGTCACCCGTGATTTTCACTCAATTTTAGTATCTTGATTCAATTGGTTATCTGTTAATCAAAAAGTATGCTGTGGGGCGTAAAAATAGGCATAAAAAAACCTGCCGAAGCAGGTTTTAGCTGAATCAACTTAAAAATCGATTGATTCAATTATCATCGCTAGTGATTACTCATCTAAGAATGATTTTAAGATTTCAGAGCGTGAAGGGTGGCGTAACTTACGTAACGCTTTGGCTTCGATTTGACGAATACGTTCACGTGTAACGTCAAACTGCTTACCTACTTCTTCTAGCGTGTGGTCAGTATTCATGTCGATACCAAAACGCATACGCAAAACTTTTGCTTCACGGGCGGTTAAGCCAGCTAGCACTTCATGGGTTGCATTTTTTAGACTTTCGCTAGTGGCTGAGTCTAAAGGTAGCTCGAGAGTTGTATCCTCGATAAAATCACCTAAATGCGAATCTTCGTCATCACCAATGGGTGTTTCCATAGAGATTGGCTCTTTAGCGATTTTCAATACCTTACGGATCTTATCTTCAGGCATCATCATACGCTCTGCCAATTCTTCAGGGGAAGGCTCGCGGCCCATTTCTTGAAGCATTTGACGAGAAATACGGTTTAGCTTGTTGATCGTTTCGATCATGTGTACTGGAATACGGATGGTACGCGCTTGGTCAGCAATCGAGCGAGTAATCGCCTGACGGATCCACCAAGTTGCATAAGTTGAGAACTTATATCCACGACGGTATTCAAACTTATCAACCGCTTTCATCAGACCGATGTTACCTTCCTGAATTAAGTCTAGGAATTGTAAACCACGGTTGGTGTATTTTTTAGCAATCGAGATAACCAGACGTAAGTTAGCTTCAACCATTTCTTTCTTGGCACGACGCGCTTTCGCTTCACCGATTGACATACGACGGTTAATGTCTTTAATGCCAGCGATGGTTAAATCAGTTTCTTTTTCAACAGCATCAAGCTTGTTCACACAACGAATGACATCATCTTCAACCATACGTAAACCTTCAGCGTATGGTTTGCTGCTGTTCATTTCGGTGGTAAACCATTCAAGACTGGTTTCTTTACCTGTAAATGCTTTAACGAAGTTTTTCTTCGGCATTTTTGCTTGCTCAACAACAAGCTTAAGGATCAGACGTTCTTGAACGCGTACGCGATCCATCATGGTGCGCATGCTTTTTACTAAACGATCAAACTGTTTAGGTACTAAGCGGAATTCTTTGAATAGTTCACCGATAACAAATAATGAGCCGATTGCTTCAGGATGGTCACGACCTTTCTCTGCAATAATCGCTAAGCTTTTTTCATATGCTTCGCGTAATTGAGTGAATTTTTCTTTAGCTTCTTCAGGATCTGGACCTTTTGGACCTTCTTCCTCTTCTTCGTCATCATCGTCATCGTCATCATCGTCTTCGTCATCTAAATCATCATCAGATAGTTCAGAACCGATGTGTGTTGCAGTGGGGGCAACGTCTTCTTCGTCAGGGTTTACAAATCCAGAGATAATATCAGACAAGCGTAATTCGTCAGCTTCATACTGGTCAAATTGCTCTAAAATCATTGCAATAGCTTGTGGGTATTCACTCACTGAGCATTGAACGGTATTGATACCTTCTTCAATACGCTTTGCAATAACAATTTCGCCTTCGCGAGTTAAAAGTTCGACCGTACCCATTTCACGCATGTACATGCGTACAGGGTCAGTTGTACGACCTAATTCACTTTCAACGGTAGCAAGTGCGGCAGCAGCTTCTTCTGCTGCATCTTCGTCTGTGTTGTCTTCCGACATCATCATGTCATCGGCATCCGGTGCTTCTTCAAACACTCGAATACCCATGTCATTTATCATCTGGATAATATCTTCAATCTGATCTGAATCGACCATGTCTGCAGGTAAGTGGTCGTTCACTTCTGCATAGGTTAAATAACCTTGCTCTTTACCTTTAGCGAGCAACAGTTTAAGTTGCGACTGCGGAGTGTGATCCATAGATATCATCCAAGTTTGGGGAACTGAAATAACGACAGGACACTGAGCCTAGCTTAGTGTCGCGCAAATCGTCAATTATAGCTGTGTGGACTCATCTTAGCTAGTCCATGGTGTTGTTTTAACCACGAAATTTTTGTCTTTTTCGGGCTACTTCGCAACACCTTTCATTATTGAAATCAGCTTAGTAAGCTGCATTTTCTCAGCTTTTGTTAAAGTCTGTTTGAGACTAAGTTCCTGATAGCGTTGTTCTATATATTGGTTAGTCAACCATATCAGGGTTTGTTTAAACTCGGTCAACACATTCTCATCCGCCACTTGATGGTCCCATTGGGCTAACTTTATTAGAGTGCTCTTCTGTTCGTGCTCTCTATGTATCTCAAGTAGTTGTGCGCTATTAAATTGTTGAGTTCGAGTTATTTCAAGCAAATGATTCAGCAAGTCAATGCCAGCCATTTGAATTTTGTTTAATGCCGGTTGTGGGGCAAGTCCAAAGCCCAAGCTGGGTTTTTGAACTAACAATGCAATGGCCAACCTTAGTGGTGTGCCTCGCCCTTGTAACCCTTTGGCATTAAGTGGTTGCGGTTTCTTGACCGCAAAACCTAATTTTTTCTTTAAATCATCACTGCTGTTCATGCCCAATTTGTGGGATAAACTTTCTAACAACAGGTTTTGTAATACGCTGTCTTGCACTTTTTCGATTAAGGTTATCGCCTGCTTTGCAAGGGCGCCTTTATCTGTACCATGGGTGCTGCTCAAGGTTTCAAACAAAAATTCTGGTAACTGCATGGCCTGTTGAATCAGCTCTTCAAAAGCCGCTTTGCCAATTTTTCTGACCATGGTGTCAGGATCTTCACCCTGAGGTAGAAACATGAATCTTACCATGTCACCGGGTTTTAAAAGCGGTAAGGCAGTTTCTAGTGCACGCCATGCGGCTTCACGTCCAGCTCTATCACCGTCATAACAACAGATGACTTCTTTGGCACTACGGACTAACAATTGAAATTGTTCAGCTGTTGTCGATGTACCAAGCGATGCAACAGCATAGTCAACGCCAAATTGCGCTAACGCCACGACATCCATATAACCTTCAACAATCAACACATGTTGTGGATCGCGATGAAGTTGTTTTAATTCGTATAAGCCGTAAAGTTCATTACCCTTATGAAATATGGGCGTTTCTGGAGAATTCAAGTATTTAGGGGTACCTTCACCTAAAACTCTTCCACCAAAACCGATAACTCTGCCGCGTCTATCGCGGATTGGAAACATTAATCGGTCACGAAAACGGTCATAACGCTTACCGCTGTCGTTTTCTATCAACATGCCGGCGGTAAGTAATTTGTCTTGTGCTGATTGGTTTTGACGGTAGCGGCCTAACAAACCGTCCCAGCCGTCAGGCGCAAAACCTATGCCGAAATGCTTAATAACATCATCCGATAAGCCTCTAAAGTCGAGGTAATCGAGTACTTTTTGCTTATCTTGATGTTGTCTTAACTGGCTTTGATAGAATAGATTTGCTTCTTCCATCAATTGATATAAATCACGACTTAATCCGTGATCTTGACGTTTTGTATTGCCATTTTCTTGCGGTACATCTAAACCAAGTTGACTGGCGAGTTCTTCGATCGCATCGACAAATTCTAATCGATCGTATTCCATGACAAAATCAATGGCATTGCCATGTGCACCACAGCCAAAGCAATGGTAAAACTGTTTATCTCTGCTGACGGTAAAAGAGGGCGATTTCTCGCTATGAAAAGGACAGCATGCAGAATGATTTTTGCCAGCTTTTTTCAATGGCACTTTTCGATCAATAAGATCGACAATGTCAGTGCGAGCTATTAGCTCATTGATAAAATCACGAGGGATCGCCATTGATTGCTATAAATTCTCGAAGTCACTTTATCAACAAATTAAAACAAACAAGCCGTGCAGGTGCACGGCTCATTCAACATTAACGCCTGATTATTTCAATTTTGCGCGGATTAAAGCACCAATGGCACTCATGTCTGCACGTCCTTGAACTTCAGATTTTAATGCTCCCATTACTTTGCCCATATCCGCCATGGATGCAGCACCTACTTTAACAATAGTTGCATCGATAATCGCTGCCACTTCCGCTTCAGTTAATGGTGTTGGCAAGAAGGTTTCAATTACTTGAATCTCTTCTGCTTCAGCTGCTGCAAGCTCCGGGCGATTCGCTGCTTCATATTGAGCAATAGAATCGCGACGTTGCTTGACCATCTTGGTTAAGATAGCTATTACCTGTTCATCATTCAACGTTTCGCGGGTATCCACTTCAACTTGTTTGACGGCGGCAAGTGCCATACGAATAGTGCCTAAGCGTACCTTTTCTTTGGCACGCATAGCGTCTTTCATTTGGTCTTTTAGCTTATCGACTAGGCTCATAATGAGATTAGTATAAACGTACGCGACGTGCGTTTTCGCGAGAAAGCTTCTTAGCTAGACGTTTAACTGCAGCAGCTTTTGCGCGCTTACGTGCAGTAGTTGGCTTCTCGTAGAATTCACGAGCACGTACATCAGCTAAGATACCAGCTTTTTCACAAGAGCGCTTGAAACGACGAAGAGCTACGTCGAATGGTTCGTTTTCACGTACTTTAATAATTGGCATACGCCATCACCCCTTAGGTGTAGTTGAGTTGGTTATTAAGTGTTTTAAGTTCGAAACTTAAACCCTTAAATAGCCAAAAGGCTAATTAAAATGGTGCGGAATTTTACACCGAGCTAAGGGTATTTGTAAACCCTTTGTTCAGATTGTCTGCTTAAGGCGAGTTAAAAAACAATAAATAGCTGTTTTTAAAGTTATATAAACGATCAAAAACGATCGTTGTGTGGGTCTGTTGATTTTATCTGGAGAAAACTTGCACCAAAGGCTAGAATTAGCCGCTTAATTTTACAGGAACAAGACATTATGCGCATTATTGGTATTGAAACATCATGCGATGAGACTGGCATCGCCGTTTATGATGATCAGCAAGGCCTGCTTTCACATGTATTATATAGCCAAGTAAAGCTGCACGCTGACTATGGTGGCGTCGTGCCAGAATTGGCATCTCGTGATCATGTGCGTAAAATTATTCCGCTAATTAAACAAGCGCTGACTAAAGCTAATTCTTCTATTGATGACATTGATGGCGTGGCATTTACAAAAGGCCCAGGCTTAATTGGGGCACTTTTAGTGGGCGCCTGTGTTGGACGTTCATTAGCCTATGCCTGGGGAAAACCTGCGGTAGGTGTACATCATATGGAAGGGCACCTTTTAGCCCCGATGCTTGAAGATGATGCTCCTGAGTTTCCGTTTGTTGCCTTATTAGTCTCTGGCGGACATTCAATGTTGGTGCAAGTGGACGGTATTGGTCAATATGTTGTACTAGGCGAGTCTGTTGATGATGCAGCAGGTGAGGCTTTTGATAAAACCGCAAAATTGATGGGATTAGATTATCCGGGCGGTCCGCGTTTAGCTAAATTGGCGGCGCAAGGTTTGGAGGTTGGATACAAATTTCCGCGTCCAATGACAGATAGACCGGGTCTTGATTTTAGTTTTTCAGGTTTAAAAACCTTTGCCGCCAATACTATTGCAGCTGAGCCTGATGATGAGCAAACTCGTGCCAATATAGCCAGAGCATTTGAAGAGGCGGTGGTGGATACTCTTGCCATTAAGTGTAAGCGTGCCCTAAAGCAGACAGGATATAAGCGCTTAGTGATTGCCGGAGGCGTGAGTGCCAATACGCGTTTGCGTGAGTCTTTAGCTCAAATGATGCAAGACATGGGCGGAAAAGTGTATTACCCCCGTGGCGAGTTTTGTACAGACAATGGTGCCATGATTGCTTATGCCGGAATGCAGCGACTTAAAGCCGGCCAAGTAGAAGATTTAGCCGTGAAAGGCGTTCCCCGTTGGCCTTTAGATTCTTTACCTGCGGTATAAAACTTAGCATCAGATATAACAATATTAGATAAGATAAGTCGTTAAAGCTTAACGTGTTAATCCCGTTAAGCTTTTTTATTGGTTCTTTTTCGGGTCACTTTTGTTTCTTCGCCAATACGTAGTCGTTCAATATTATCTTTATGCCTAATTAAAATTAGCGTAGATAACATGGCTACTGGTAGCACGAAGCGTTCATCCAACCACCATGTATAGATGGGAGCAAGTATCGCGGTTGCCATGGCAGAAACGGAGGAGTAACGGGTTATAAAGACTAAGACAACCCAAGTCGCGACTAAACAAAGTGCTAAATCATGACCAATAGGGGCCATCGCCCCGAAAGCTGTTGCAACACCTTTACCCCCTTTAAATTGAAAAAATACCGGATAAATGTGTCCTAAGCAGGCTGCAACGGCAATAAAGCCAAGGGAAGCGGCATCTAAACCAAGTAAATAACTGAGGTAAGACGGTACAGCACCTTTGAGCATGTCAAAAAACAATACCAATATTGCCGAACTGGCCCCCCCAATTCTTAAAACATTTGTCGCGCCAGGGTTACCGGAACCGTTTGTCCTTGGATCAGGTAAACCTCTCATTTTGCAAACTAATATCGCACTCGAGATCGAACCTGCCAAATATGCAACAATTATCATCAAAACGGTTACGACTATGGTGTTCAAATTGGTTTCCTTACTCGTCTTAGGGTATTATCGCGCATGATTTTTTAATGCGCTGTTGCAAATCATTCTGCAAGCATCAAAAACAAGTTCCGTGGCATGAATTAAATTCGTTACCTTTGTTTTTGTATTGGCTTATCCTACTGCTTTACGCTTGCAGGCAAAAGGCCAGATGGTGAGAATATCACTGTTTATCTGCAATTAATTTTGAACAGTCTAATAATATGGGTTTTTCTGGAGGTTCACATGGATAAAGTGCTTATCAGGCAGTTAAAGATTGAAACTGTGATTGGGATTTATGAATGGGAAAAGAAGATCCATCAAACCTTGTTAATTGATTTAGACATGGCTTGGGATAATCGTTTAGCTGCTGCCAGTGATGATTATGCCCATGCACTATGCTACGAAACGGTCTCGAACCGTTTAACGGCCTTGATTACCGAAAAGCCCTTGGAATTGATTGAAACTGTCGCTGAAATGATTGCCCAGTGTTTGCAAAATGAATTCAATGTGCCATGGGTTAAAGTGGTTGTTATGAAGCCTGGCGCGGTACCTCATGCCGTATCTGTTGGTGTTGAAATTGAACGTGGCAATGTTTAAAACGACTTTTGATGATCAATCTTCTCAATAACCGGGATTAACATATTTAATGGCAAAAATTTACATCAGTTTAGGAACCAATATTGAACCTGAACTACACCTCCAGGCAGGATTGTTGGATTTGCAGCAACATTTTGGGCCTTTGTCTTTATCTCGGGTATTTGAAAGTGAATCTGTAGGGTTTAAAGGCACTAACTTTTTGAATATGGTTGCGAGTGCTGATACCGACATGTCGATTGCCGAGGTTGTTGCAAAGTTTAAAATGATTGAACAAGCCAATGGCCGCATTAGGGGCGAGAAAAAGTTTAGCCCTCGCAGTTTAGATATAGATTTATTGCTTTATAATGACGAAATAACCCGCCTGCCTGTTGAACTTCCTCGGGGGGAAATTCTATTTAATGCTTTTGTGCTGTGGCCACTAGCCGAGCTAGCTCCTAATTTATTACACCCCATTGTTGGGGTGTCATACCAAACACTTTGGCAGCAATACGATAAGCAACAGCAACAACTATGGCCAGTACCTTTTACTTTCTCACCCCAGTTACATTGTGTCAGTGCTTAATGATCAATATCAGTAGGCAATACGTTATTTAAACAAGGACAAATATGGAATCGCTACAAGTTATATTTTTGGCACTTATTCAAGGTCTAACCGAGTTTTTGCCTATTTCCAGTTCAGGACATTTAATTTTACCTGCACAATTATTGGGTTGGGAAGACCAAGGATTATCATTTGATGTGGCGGTAAATACTGGGTCATTATTTGCGGTGATTATTTATTTTCGAACAGAAATTGTAACCCTTACTCAGGCATGGATTAAAAGTTTTGCGACAGGCACTCAAACTCAGGAAAGTAAGCTTTCATGGTGGATTTTGTTGGCTACCATTCCTGCTGTAATTGCGGGTTTTATGGCCAAAGATTTCATTGAAACCCATTTGCGCAACACCTTAGTTATCGCAATCACAACGATCTCTTTTGGATTGTTGTTGTGGGTTGCAGACCGAATGTCAAAAGCGCAACTGAATGAGTTTCAGATGGGCTGGAAAAAAGCCCTGTTAATTGGTGTTGCACAAGCTATGGCATTAATCCCTGGTACTTCTCGTTCAGGCGCGACCATGACAGCAGCGTTAATGTTAGGACTTACTCGAGAGGCCGCTGCGCGTTTTTCATTTCTAATGTCTATTCCAGTAAGTTGTGGTGCCGCGCTATTGGTGACTAAAGATTTGATTGAAAGTCCATTACCGATTGATTATCAAGCATTAAGTTTAGGTTTGGTGGTGTCGTTTGTGGCCGCTTATATCTGTATTCATTATTTCTTGAAGTTTATTAGCCAAATAGGCATGACCCCATTTGTGATTTACCGACTAATATTAGGTAGCATTCTGCTTGGTTTGTTGTATTTATAATATTCAGGCTCAGTAACAAATGAATTAAACGGGTATTGTTACCCGTTTTTTATTTTAGTTTTTTTCTTATTAAAAGTTTATTTATGATGATTTCTCCATTAATTTGCCCGACCTGTGCTCAGCCCTTACATCAACACCAAGCTTCAAAAGGTTTATATTGCGATGCAAAGCATCATTTTGACCGCTTAGCGCAAGGCTATTACCCTTTGGTGAAGGTAAAAGCGAAAACATTGCAATCATCAGTCAGTCGACAGCAAATGCGAGCAAGGCAGTTTTTACTTCAAAGCGGGGTATTCCAACCGCTTGTCGATACTTTACAGCAATTAATGCTGCCACTAGCAACGGATAAGCAACAGCAAGTTAATTGGTTAGATTATCAGTGTGGTGATGGTTATTATTTAGCACAAATTCATGCCTTTTTAGTTGCACAGCAACAAGTTGACAATTTGTCGGCTTGGGGGGTGTCTGATGCCGAGAATGCCTTATTTGCGGCATCAAAATTACAGTCACCAGCATGTTTAATTTTTAGCGCACTTAAGGCATTACCTTTTGCGGATAAAAGTATAGATATTGTTACTTTGTTTGACGCGCCAATCAAAGGTCAGGAATGTATTCGAATATTAAAAGATGATGGCCGAATGATATTAGTACAGCCAAGTCATCAGCATTTATGGCAAATAAAACAACAGGTTTACCCGGATTTAGTTGAAAAGCCATTTCAAATCAATATTCCCAAGCGTTTAAGTATTGAAACTCACGAGTGCGTGTCGTTTGACATCAATGTCAGTGGCGATCAGGCGTTAGGTTTGCTGGACAGTTCTTTGTTTGCCTGGCGAGCCAATGATGAACTTCGACATCAAATTAAAGCTCAGCCAATTGATGGCTTGAAATGTGAGTTTGATGTATTGGTACTAAAGCTGGCATAGGGTGTACTTCAGTACGCTGTGTTGATTCTTTTTGCTGATGCAGTGTCGCAACAAATAGAAGATTTATCGTTAATATTGGATGTTTTGCCGCAATATAATATGCGCAGGAGGGGCTGGATAAGGAGGCTTAGACAGTCTTTTTTGAGTAATTAAAAAGCCTCTATAGCACAAATAATTAAGGCTTGAAGTTGATCTAAACTGCATTGCAGTTGATCCACATTCAAGCCCTAATAATCAACCTATGAAAATAAGCTAATTCTTTATAGCTATGTCTTACTTCTTGTAAGAAGAAGCCATGTTGTCTAAACGGTCGTTAGCACGTTTAGCTTCAGCTTGTGCGTCCATAGAAGCAGCTTTAGCGCCTTTAACATCAGCAGATAATTTGCTTTGCTCAGACTTTAAAGAACCAACTTCTGCAGATAGTTGATCAACTTTGTTACCTAAGTTAGCAACGCTTTCTTCTAGAGCAGTAGTGTTAGCACAGCCACCTAGTAAAGCAGTCATAGCAACACCAGCAATCATCAGTACTTTTTTGTTCATGGGTAAATCCCTTAAATATAGGTTGTAGTTTTAGCGCAAAAGCCTATGCCTTTGCAGCGGCGTAATTATGTCACACATTCTATTATTTGCTATAGGCAAACAACAAAATGTTTATCTAAAGTAGTTAAATAAACGAAAATTGCAAGTGTTTCAATGCTTATTGGGGTGATTCATGCTCAATTTCAATAAAAATAGTGATTTATCCTACAATAATCGATAAAAAAGCAGCTTTCTCCCTATAGCTATTTTTTAAGCTATAAGTTTATATGTTTCTGATTTGTTGCTTTAAAGCTTGCACTACTTCGATTCTTTTTTGGTGCAATTGCTGTTTAATTTCTGCGCCTTTAAACCCATCCAATATGATTTGTTTTACATCTACGTTACTTGCTGCTTCGAAGCAGGATTCAAGATACGCTTGCTGCGGATATTCGGCTTGTTCAAACCCGGTGCGGCCACGCATATCGGCATGGCAACAAATTAACATTTGCTGTAATCGCTGCGGTTTGCGCCAAAAATCGGCTTTATCGAAGACTTTGATAATGGTTTCAGCTTTTAGTTCAAACGCATTATGAATATTTTGATGTTGGTCGCTGACTAAAATGGCTAAATCACGGTATTCATTTGGCACACGTAGGCGTTGGCATAGGCGTTTTATAACAGGCACACCTTTTTGACCGTGTCCGTGATGCTTTGGCAAGGTTTCTTTAGGGCTTAGAGCTTTACCTAGGTCATGGGTTAAACTTGCGAACCGAACCGCTTTATCTGCCGACAATAGGCTCGCTGCTGCTAAGACCAATAAAGTGTGTACACCTGTGTCTATTTCAGGGTGCCATTTTTCAGGTTGCGGTATACCAAACAGCACATCAATCTCAGCAAAAATCACTTTCAAGGCGCCACAATCTCGCAATGTTTGAAAAAACACTTCAGGATTGTTACCGCTTAATACTTTATCTAGCTCTTGCCATACTCGTTCAGGTGTCAGGTGCTCCAGCTCACCAGACTCTGCTATTTGTTGCATCAGGGTTTGAGTTTCAGGGGCAATTTTAAAACCAAGATGATGAAAGCGCGCCGCAAAGCGTGCGACGCGTAATACTCTCAGTGGATCTTCGATAAAAGCGTCGGATACATGTCTGAGAATTTTTTGTTCAATATCGTGCTGGCCACCATAAGGGTCGACCAAGTTACCTGATTCATCTTCCGCAATCGCATTAACCGTCAAGTCTCGGCGTAATAGGTCTTGTTCTAAGCTGACATCTTTGGCGGCATAGCAAGCAAAACCTTGATATCCCATCGCGGTTTTACGCTCAGTTCTGGCAAGCGCATATTCTTGTTGTGTTTTAGGATGCAAAAAAACCGGAAAATCTTTGCCTACCTGCTGATAGCCTTGTGCCAGCATTTCTTCAACACTACTGCCGACAACAACAAAATCTTTGTCTTTAATTGCTTGGCCAAGCAGTTTGTCTCGCACCGCACCACCAACTAAATAGATCTTCATTTGGGTCACTTTTGGTCAATATAGTGGATAAATCTTACCAGAGTTCGATTTTTGCGGCTAACTTTTGACAAGCAACCTCGCAGGGATTAACTTGAGCCGTCAGTTTTAGTTAAGGATGCTAAGTCGTATGTATAAAGCTTTTTATGGATTAAACGATAATCCATTTTCCATTGCTCCCAATCCGCATTATATGTTTTTAAGTGATCGCCACCGTGAAGCCCTAGTGCATTTGACCTATGGTTTGGGTGAAACCGGTGGTTTTGTGCTGCTTACTGGTGAGGTGGGAACGGGTAAAACAACCGTATCGCGTTGTTTATTGCAGCAGTTACCTGAAAATACCGATACCGCATTTATTCTCAACCCTTCGCTAACTGAGCAAGAGTTACTGGCGACCCTGTGTGATGAGCTTGGTATTACCTATGGTGAAAATCCCAGTATTAAGCAACTTACCGACTTACTGAGCCAATATTTACTTAATAGCCATAAAAATGGACGTAACACAGTGCTTATTATTGATGAAGCACAACATTTACGTTCAGAGGTGTTAGAGCAATTAAGGTTATTAACTAATCTTGAAACGGATACCAAAAAACTATTACAGGTTATTTTAATTGGCCAGCCAGAATTACAGCAACTGCTAAAGCGCCAAGACTTACGGCAACTCGCGCAGCGTATTACTGCGCGATATCACTTATTACCGCTCAATGCTGATGAATTAGCCTTGTATGTGCAGCATCGTTTGCAGGTCGGTGGGCGACACGAGCCATTATTTACCGCAAAATCAATCCGCAGGTTACACCATTACAGCGGTGGCATACCTCGATTGACCAACCTTTTATGCGAAAGGGCATTAATGGCGGGATATGGTCAGTCTAAGGTGCCAATAGATCATAAGATGATCGATCAGGCCGCGATGGAAGTATTGGGAGAGTCGCTACCTAATAATGACAAACGTTGGTATGGTGCAATTGCTGTTGCAGCATTATTCACTTTTTCTGCTGCATTTTATATGTTTAATCAAAGTGATGAACCTAAATCAGCCGCGGCTGAATTACCCAATAATCAACCAACGAATCAACCGATTCAAACACTTCCAGCGGCTACACAAATTGAGACAGATTCACAGCCTGTTGATACTTCAGCGCAGGTTAATTCAAGTGTGATGAATGTTAACCAAAGGGTGATGCAAAATGCCATGGCGCAAAGCCAAAATATTGATGTGGCTTTTGCGGCATTATTTGGTCTATGGCAATTACAACCCATTAGCGAGCTAACCCCTTGCCAGGCTGCACAGCAACAAGGATTAACCTGTTACCAACAACAAGGTAATTGGAATAGTATTATGCGCCTCAATTACCCTGCCGTGGTGTACTTACAAGACGCAAAAATTAATCCATTTTATGGGGTGATTGTTGAGCGTCAGTACGAGCAAATATTACTACAATTGGGCGAGCAACAATTTTGGGTCGGTAAAGATTGGTTTGATCGTCACTTCAGTGGCACCTTTGAAATTTTATGGCAGTCAGAACAAATCATGCCAAGAGAAATTGGCCAAAGTGCGCCTTTAGCACAGGTGCAGTGGTTAGAGAATAGCTTAGCTATGATTGACCAGCGTCCAGCGCGTTTAGTGAGTCAGTTTGACAGTCAACTAGAACAGCATTTAATGTCGTTCCAGCGTTTGCATGGATTAAAAGCGGATGGGATAGCTGGCAGCCAAACGTTGGTGCAAATAAATTTATATTTGAGCCAAACTGGCCCTAGATTGAGTTTGGCGGAGCGTCAATAATGTCAATTTTATTGGATGCGGTAACTAAACAGAAACAGCAATCTGCAGGGGGATATGATGCGGTTTTGACGCCCCGTCCTGCATCACCTTTGATCCAGCGTAAACATGGTTTGGCAACCAAAGTTTCTTTACTGGCACTTGCTATGTCAGTAGCCATCACGGGTGCGTGGGGATTAAACATTTTGCTTAATACTGCCCATCAAGACGCGGCTAGTCTTGATGTGAAATCGGCACCGTCTGTCTCGCCGGTTATTAATACGGTAGCGGTAGTGAAGAGTCAGGCAATAGAAGAACAGCAGCAGGCAAAGGAAGATTTTAGTTTAGCTGGCAAAGTGGCATTACCTCGACCTAAACCATTATTAACTTCGATTGCAATGACGGAGCCGCAACTACGTCAGCCGCAAGCGATTAGCAACGAATACAGTCAGGCTGATGGGTTACAGCAACCAAATATGACAACCCATTCGTCATCTAATGCATTGACGATAGAGCAGTTGCAGCAATTGAGTCAGCAATACGATCAACAATTGCAAAATGCATATCAACAATCAAATGATACTCTTGACGTCGAACCTATTATTTTGGGTGCTAATGCCAATCAGCGTGGTTTACAAGAGTTAGAAGCCTTAAAACTGCAAGTCAACATGGCTGCAAATGAAGTGGATTTTAGTTCTGTTCGTCAGGAACCTACTAATCAGGACAATAACCTTGCAGATGCATTTGCTGCAGCTTTAAAAGAAGTGGAATACGAGCAGTCTGCGACTCGTGATGTCACAGAGGCTAAGTTAGACCCTATTCCTAAAACCAAACCGCAGGGGATCCCCAAATATGGTGATTTACCTGCAAGCATTCAGTTACGAGTCCCTGAATTTAATATTGTTGCACATGTGTACTCAACTGAGCCCAGCAACCGCTGGTTAAATGTTGATGGCCAAGAACTGCAACAGGGCGATATGATCCAAGGTAAATTAACGATTATTGAAATTCGTCCTCGGGACATTATTTTAGATATTGATGGCCAAGAGTTTAAAGTGCCTGCTATTTAATCATTCACTTTTGTAGATGAAGGACAACTAATAAAAAAGGCGCCTAAGCGCCTTTTTTTGTGTCCGATTAAATAAATTAACCGTGTAAGTGATTTGCTAAAAACAATGTTAATGAATAACCTAAGCAATAGCATAACAACAGTGCGGGCACATATTTTAAGTAACTGACAAAGGTTAACTCTGGGACTTTGCTCATTGCTATGATGCCAGATGCTGAACCAATCACTAACAACGAGCCACCAACACCAACAGAATAGGTTAAGCCTAACCATTGCGCTGTGGTGAGTACCGGTTCGGCTTTTAATAACGCAGCCGTTAAAGGTACGTTATCCAGTACGGCAGAACCTACACCGGTGAAAAAGTTAGAAATACTTGGGTCGTACATAGAGTAAACTTCAGTTAATAAATGCAGTGTGCCAATTTCTTTTAGCATACCGACAAGTAATAAAATACCGAGGAAGAATAATAAGGTATCGTATTCAACCTGTCGGATATATTCTAATATTTGTACTTCTTCATCTTTACTTTTATTGCTACGTCCCACTAAAAACATGACCGATAAACCAGCTAAAAATGTCAGTACAGGGGGAATGGCGAATAGTACGTTAAGTACCATAGTAAGAATGATAGTGATCAGGAAGATTAACCCAATAACAATATCAACTGTATTGTAAGACTGCGTCATTGGCGTGGTGCTGACTGAGCCTTCCGCTTTCAATGAAAACAATACCGCTAATAGCAGTACGCTGATCGAAGCAGGAATAAACAACACCAATAATTCAGAAATATGCACTTTTCCAGCAAGGAAAATCATCAAGGTTGTCACATCACCCGTGATCAGTGCGACACCACCCGAGTTGACGGCAAAAATAATCAATACCGCCATTCGACGACGCATTTGGCTGTCTAAATTAAATGTCGTCAGTAATCCAAGCGATACTAAGGTCGCTGTTACGTTGTCACAAAATGTCGATAACACTAACGAAAACATCCCCACTTGTAGCATCAGCATTCTGACTGAAACCTGTTGCGGGAAAATTTTTTGTACCATGACTTGGATCATGCCTTTTGCGTTAAGGTAGGCAACAAAGGTCATAGTCGACATTAGAAATAGCCATAGGGTAGCAATTTCTAATAAGTTTTCGTTCAGTTCCTCTGAAATTAAAGCTGATTTTTCAGGTGTTTGAGCGGCAATAAATAAGGTTATCCAAGACACACAACCTAAAAATAAGGTGGTCTTAGCTTTGTTAATATGGGTAATTTCTTCAAAAATGATACTAAGTAGTGCGAGTACAGCAAGTGTGAGCAGAAAGGTTTCTAGCATAACGGCAATTCCAACGGCTTGTTAATGACATAGCTGCTATATCATGAATTTAAGCTAACTTAATTTAAGGTTCAATTAAGCTTTCTTCAGGCGGTGCGGATCACATCACACTATGGCCTATTCTGCAACAGGCTTCTCATTGTTTTCGGTAAATAAAAGCAACTCTGAACGAGAATCGCAATCAAGGGGAGTTTTCTACATATCTTATTGAATGATTTTCAATTTAAGTGGTGAATCTTTATCATTATTGAACCCATCACATCTAGAGTTTTAAGCTGAAACTGCATAGCTTTACATCAAAGTTTTGTCATGCTGGTCTGAAAAACAACGCAGATCAATACATCAATCACAGCAAAAAATAGCATAAATATCATGCAGTCAATATGATAAAAATAATTTGGTATACAAGAGTTTGCTAGCGCGGAGAATTGATTTAAAGGCGGGGATAAAACCCATAAAAAGGCCAACCTGAGCAGGTTGGCCTTAAAGGATTTACTTCATTGCGGCAAAAATACGGTCAACTGCAGCTAAAGTATAACTAATCTCTTCTTCACCATGTGCCATGGATAAGAATCCAGCTTCATAGGCTGACGGTGCTAAGTAAATGCCTTCATCTAACATTGCATGATAGAAATGACGGAAGTGTTCCATATTACATTTGGTCACCTGGCTGAATGAAGTCATTGGTGCTTTATCTTCAGTGAAGAAGAAACCAAACATACCGCCAACGTAAGTGATGCTTAATGGAATACCATGCTTATCAGCAGCGGCCTTAAAGCCTTCAGCAATGCGTTTAGTTTTAGCTGCAAGTGCTTCATATAAGCCTGGTTCATTTAAGGCTTCCATTTGCGCTAATCCTGCGGTCATTGCAATTGGATTGCCCGATAATGTACCGGCTTGATAAACAGGGCCTGTCGGTGCGATAAACTGCATCACATCTTTACGGCCACCAAATGCGCCAACTGGCATGCCGCCGCCAATCACTTTACCTAATGTAGTTAAGTCAGGTTTAACGCCATAATGACCTTGTGCACCGCTCATAGATACGCGGAAACCAGTCATAACTTCATCGATAATTAATAATGCGCCAAATTCGTCACAAATTGTCCGTAGACCTTGTAAGAAGCCTTCAACCGGAGGAATACAGTTCATGTTGCCAGCAACTGGCTCAAGAATGATACAAGAGATCTCTGTCGGATGTTGTTCAAACAATGCCCGGACTGACGCTAAATCATTGTATGTAGCTGTGAGTGTGTGTTTAGCAAAGTCTTCAGGAATACCCGGTGAGCTAGGCTGACCTAAGGTTAATGCGCCAGAACCTGCTTTTACCAATAAACAGTCTGCATGACCATGGTAGCAGCCTTCAAACTTTAAAATTTTGTCACGGCTGGTGAAGCCACGCGCTAAACGAATAGCACTCATAGTCGCTTCTGTACCTGAGCTCACCATACGTACTTGTTCCATTGATGGCACCATAGAAATCACTTTCTCAGCCATTTTGACTTCAAGTTCAGTGGGGGCACCAAAAGATAAACCATTTTCAACTGCAGCTAATACTGCTTCACGGATTTTAGGGTGGTTATGCCCTAAAATCATCGGTCCCCATGAACCAACATAATCAATATATTTTTTACCATCAGCATCATAGATATAAGCACCATCGGCTTTTTCGATAAATAATGGTGAGCCACCTACGCCATTAAATGCACGTACAGGTGAGTTTACGCCGCCAGGAATGGTCTTTTTAGCCTGTTCAAATAGTTTTTCGGAACGGGTCATGTGTAATCCTTAATTTATTGCCGCTGATTAACGATCAGCTTTACGTGAATACCAGTTAACAGGACATTCATATTTTTCGAGTTGGTTCTCAACACCTAACGTTAATGCAAACAGTGCCATACGGATTAATAATCCGTTATCAGCTTGACGGAAAATAGCCAAACTTGGGTGGCTGTTTAAGTCGTTATCAAGCTCATTTGCCTGTTCACGTGAATCACGTGGTAAAGGGTGCATGATCACTGTGTTCGATTTACAGTGTTGAGTGTAAATATTGTGATTTAATCGGAATTTACCCCGATATTTATTCGCCTCTTCCTGTGACGGAAAACGCTCTTCTTGAATACGGGTTAAATAAAGAATATCTGCTTGATGCAGATTTCCTTCGAGTTGTTCGGTTATTTTGATCTTATGGCCAGCATTTTCAATGTCGGCGATCACATAGTCAGGCATTGCCAGTTCAGCAGGTGAAATTAATGTGAACTGGATATCTTTATACATGCATAACAAACGTGATAACGAATGCACAGTACGGCCATATTTCAAATCACCCACCATAGCGATATGCATACCATTGATCCCCATACCTGAGTGGCTGAGTTCTTTTTGAATGGTAAATAAATCGAGTAAGGCTTGGGTTGGATGCTCATTTGGACCATCGCCGCCGTTGATCACCGGAACACGACTACCTTCAGCAAACTCTTTTACCGAGTAAGCATCTGGGTGGCGCATGGCAATAACATCAGAGTAGGTCGACAGCACGCGCGCTGTGTCATACAAAGATTCGCCTTTTGACAACGATGACGATGCCATCCCTGTCGTTTCGCGTACGTGTCCACCAAGCAGGTTAAATGCACAACCAAAACTAACACGGGTACGGGTGCTGGGTTCAAAGAATAAATTACCAAGAATTGCGCCTTCTAATACCTTGGTGCGTTTTTCTCGCAGCGCATACGGGGTCATTTTGTTGGCAACATTAAAAATGGTGGTAATTGAATCCAGATTTAACTGGTTTACGGAAAGGATGTGTGAACCTTCGAACTGAGTCATCAGCCTGATTTCCAATATTTGGGGGGTAAACCGTGCTTGAATTTCAGCGTTAGATTTACCCAAGTTGTGTAGGGTGGCTGAGGCAAAATTGTAGCAGACAATCTTGCTTAGTTAAACTAGATTACTGTGAAGCTGTTATCAAATGAATCGGATTATCATCAGAGAGATATGCTTCATCTACCTGTTGTAAGCCATTATGGCGGATCAAACTGCGTAAACTGTTAATGTAAGCTTGGCCGCGTTCAGAATATTTATCTAATGTGCCAGCCAAGATCAGCCCTGTTATTGGGGCGTTTTCACTTCTAAGTTTGGCTCGTAAATCACGCAATTTTTGGTAAGCATGATTGGTGTTGATATTGAGTAAGTACCCAATAACCGATGCCAGTGGCGAGTCAAACCGAGCAATTCCATAGTTGCCAAGCTCGGTACGTTGTTGTTTTGGCACCATGCCATTACCGCTAAAATCCCATTGGCCAAAAAAAGCATTACCTTCAACAGTAAATCTCGAGGTGGCCCAGCCGCTTTCTTCTGCTGCTTGAGCAAGGACTAAAGAGGGCGGCACTATATCAACGCGATTAAGTAAAGTGGCTCGTTGTTCCGTTGACAGACTTTGGCAGCTTTTTAGTGTTTCTTCATCTATGACTTTGTATTTTAGCGCGAGCTGTCTTACTTTCTCATCGCTATTGGCGTTGACTTCGATGTATCTGCGCTCAAGCAGCATTTTTTCATTACTGATTAAAACCAATGGTGCCATCAGGCGGAAGAAGATCATTTTCTTCTCATTTACGGGAATGTTATTTGCATTGCGTTGCCATTTTTCGGTGACGGTATTGAAAGTCAGCCTTGGAACTTCACGGTTGCCGTTCTGCCAACTTTGAGAGTTATAATCAATTGAATCGAAGAGACTTTTTATACTGTCTAACGAATAAATCGAAACCCTTGTTGGTTGCTTTGTTGGGCGGTTATCAGAAATTAACCAGAAGCTATTTTGTAACTTGTCTGGTTGATTACTAGTAAAGTCGCTTAAAGGGGCGAGCTTAATGTCGGTTTCAGCATTGGTATTATTTTTAACATCCGCCAAACTAATATCAAGAGTTGCGTCTTCGTGTACCGTAAAGGTGAATATAATAAAAGCCGATATTGAAAATATGCCAACACCTATCAGCGCCCAGAATGGCTTTGTTAGCGGTTTCATCGTTTGTTCCTATACTTGGCCTGAGCGAATTTCTTGTAATAAATTAGCCCAACTTATCACACCAATGACATTATTTGGGGTGTTACGGTAAATATAGACTTCTCCGGCGCGTTTTGTCGCCAGCGCTTCATAGGCTTCATTCAAGGTTGCAGAGTCTGGTAAGCCAACCATTAAATGCCGAGATAAGGTGGTCTCATCTTCAAATGATTGGATTTCTAATCGGAGCATTTCTATTTGGTGATCGGCATTACGAACCAACACTGGTCGACCCTCAGCGCGTTTTAACACTTCAAGTAGCAATTCATCATCATCATTGACCACCACAAAGCGTCTATTCATTAATACTCTGACGCCTTTTTTCTGTAAACCTTGATTCATCGGTGCGACTTTATACTCTAGCCCCATAATCTCTAGTTGCTTAATGAAAATAGAACTGGTGTTAAAGCCCTGATAAGCTACCAAAAAGGCCGGAATAGTGACAAACATTGCCGGCAAAATAATCGATGCATCATTGGTTAATTCAAGTAATGCCACTAAGGCGGCAAGCGGTGCGCTTAAACACACCCCCATCATGGCGGTCATACCAATGACAGTATAAAGCCCAACATAAGGGGAAATAGACGGGAATAGCGCACTGCTAACAAGCGCAAGAATTGCACCTACCAAAGCGCCAATACCGTATAACGGACCAATCAAGCCACCTGGCACACCAAATCCGATAGCAGCAATCGTTGCTAGCATTTTGCCCAGTAACAGCGCGATTAAAAACCACAGGTTGGGTGACTCGCTTATTGCTTCGTGAATAGCTAAATCACCGGAACCTAGTGCTTGAGGTAGCACCAAACCAATTAAAGTGGTGACTGAGCCTGCAATAAGTAACCGATAAATTAATGGCCAATGTTGTCCTTTTGCGGTGACTTTTAATAATGAGTGGTTAAACAGGGCTGCTGTACAACCTAAGCCTAAACCGCCTAACAACAATATGGGGTAGTGATCGAGCGGAATTCGAATAACATTAATTAGGTCGTATTCATGGACATTGCCAAATACGATTTGGCTAGAAACCGCCCCACAGATTGCTGACAGCATGATGGGGAAAAAGTAATGGATTTTATACTCTCGGACAATCACTTCAAATACAAAAAGTACCGCAGCTAAAGGTGCGTTGAAGGTTGCTGCAATACCGGCAGCAATGCCACTGGCACACATAATCCTGACGCTGTTATCTGGTAACTTAAATTTTTCGGCCATGACACTGGCGCTCACCGCGCCTAAATGGATAGCTGGCCCTTCGCGTCCAACTGAAAAGTTGGTTACTAGTGCGATAAGCGCTTGAAAAAATTGACCTGCTGCGGATTGGAGCGGCACTTTACCGTAATGAATTTTAAATCGATGCAATACATAGGCAATGCCCATACGGCGATAACGTTTTGACCCTAACAATGACAACAACCAAATGAGCAATGCGCCAATCAGGGGTAAATAAGAACGCCAATCGGTAAGCACATTACTGAAACTAGTTGCTTCACTATGGGTATACTGCTCGGCCCAAACCAACATCAGTCGGAATAGAATAATCACGCTGGACGCGATCACCGCAAACAGCAAGGCTAGGGCACATAATTGAACACTGATTTGCGCTTGTGATAATTTATCGCGAAATTCGTTGTTCAGATATTTGCGTGTTGCCCTCTTGGCGTGAATAATAGCAGCTTTATTGAGTTTGAGTTGCACTGTTATGCTCTTGCTTCCCTGTAGTTACTTTGACATTGTATTTTATTAAGGGCTTGTTACCTAATGCTAAATTATCATCGCATGCTGGATACACTAAAAGCAATCGAACGAAAAAAACGTTCATCAAGCAACTACCTTATTGCACTGGTGGTGGTCGCTTTCATTACCGGTGCTATATCGCATCAAATATGGTTGTCTTTTGCGCCCGAGGCGACACCTAATAGCGTCAGTGGAAAACGAAAATTGTTATCAGAACTTGATATGCAAGCCAAGGTATTGGCCAGTCGCAATCTAGCGCTAACTATAGAACAAGAAGCCAATAATAACTTACAACAAATGTTCAGAGAGCAATTGGTGCGTCAAAAAGCACTAGAAAAAGAGCTGGCATTTTATCGCAGCTTAATGGTTGCCGACGCTGAAGTAGAAGGGGTGATGATCCACAATGTTGAAATTAATGCTGGCATATTACCTAAGCAACAACAGCTTAGAGTTATTTTAACTCAACAGCAAAAGCGTAAGGCAAATTTAAAGGTTGTCGTAGATGCGGTATTTATTGGGGTTATGGATGATAAAGTCGCTGAACTAACCTTAAGTCAGTTATTAGGAACCAAGAATAATATCGATTTTAAGTATTTCCACATAATGGATAGTGATTTTATCCTTCCTGATGGATTTGAGTTACAAAGAATTAAGGTAAAAGTGCGAGTAAAACCAGCGCGAGGTGTGAAAGGTGGTGAGATTGAACAGGTATTCAATATTGCTGATATAGCACCAATAACCATCGAAGTTACAGACAATCAAAAAGAACCTCGGGTAATACTTGAACAAAACAGTCAGGTATCGGATAATTCACCGCAGAAAACTGAAGTAAGAGGTAGTAATGACTGAACAAACTGATGCAGCAATGCCGATACAATTTACCGATGCTGCGGCGACCAAGGTAAAAGGGCTGTTAGAAGAAGAGCAGAACCCTGAATTAAAACTGCGTGTTTATGTTACCGGCGGTGGTTGTTCAGGTTTTCAGTATGGCTTTACATTTGATGAGAAAGTCAATGAAGGCGACTTCACTATTGAAAAGCAAGGTGTACAATTAGTGGTCGATCCAATGAGCCTACAATACCTTGTTGGCGGTGAGGTGGATTACACTTCTGGCTTAGAAGGTTCACGCTTCTTTGTTAAAAACCCTAACGCAACAACAACCTGTGGTTGTGGTGCTAGTTTCTCTGTTTAATTAATTGAACAGAGAAAACAAAAAAGCCGTCATAAGACGGCTTTTTTTGTTTTTAAGAGGATTAACTCATAATGTTCATGCTTTGTCTTGGTTTGAACCAGGCTTTCACTTTTCGATTAAAGCTTATCCAAACTTGAGCCGCGCCAATGAAAATTAATACGCTAAAGATTACCCAATCAGATACCACCGCCTGAAATAAACCAAAATCAACCGTTGTCGGTCCAGCGACTAAGTTTTCAGGATCATACATTATGGCTGGCAAACAGCTGTAAAACGCAAGTTGCAGTAAGCTGTAACCTCTTAGCATGTATAAAGCCGCTTTTTGACGGCCAAATACTGCAACGACCATCAATAAGGTTAACATACACAGCATTGAGCTTAATTCTGATACTGAATTTGCTGACAGTAAGCCGCTTATCGATGCCGCAGCATATATTAGCATTAGCGCAGTTAAACGCTTAGGCAGTTTTGCCATGGTCGTTGTGGGATGTAATTCCGAGCTGTCGATATCAGGTGATGCAGCAGTCTGAGCTGGTGTCATGACCTTAGGTTTAGCATCCATTGGATTAATCATAAACTAGTGTTTCTTGTCACTTTTAGGGGTTAAACGTTGGTCAACTTCAAAAGGAGCAACAACAACACCTAAATCCTCCTGAACTGGGAATACGGCAATAAATAAGTCATCGTCTTCCATACCGCTCACCCAGCGTTGTTGAAATTCATCAAGAGGAATCGCTAAAGGTTCACAATCTTTCCAATCGTCAACCGCCCAAAGTGCAGCCGTTTCTTCTGATGGCCACATAGGGATACAATCTTCATCTTCCGTGGTTAGCATCACGCAGCCATCGCTATCTTGTAAAGACCAGATCACTTTATTGGCTTTTACCTGTTCAATCATGTAGTCATAGCGGCCTTCAGGCGTGAGGTTCATTAGTTCAGCGACGCTTTTTTCTTTAGTGCTCATGTGATTCTCATCTAGCAGTAATCAGCAATAGCTATGCTGATCAGGAACAATTATGTGCGCATGATAACACTGACAAGAATAATTGAAAAAGAAAAGTCCGTATAGAAACGGACTTTGTTAACTAGGATGAACTGGAAATTTATTGGGATGATGGATTAAAACTGCGATAAATTATGCCAGCTAAAATAGCCCCGACAATTGGAGCAACCCAGAATAACCACAATTGAGATAGTGCCCAATCCCCGACGAATAATGCTGGCCCTGTACTTCTTGCGGGATTGACGGAAGTGTTAGATACCGGAATACTAATAAGGTGGATAAGGGTTAAACCAAAACCAATCGCAATAGGGGCAAAACCTTTAGGTGCGCGGTCATCGGTTGCACCTAAAATAATCAGTAAGAAAAACAGCGTCATGACTATTTCACAAATCAACACGGCAATTAAATCATAGCCACCAGGGGAATGTTCGCCAAAACCATTGGAGGCAAAACCCGCACTTAATGAAAATCCATCTTGTCCTGATGCGATTAAATATAAAATGCCCGCGCCCATTATTGCACCTGACACTTGCGCGATAATATAGGGAAGTAATTCACTGGCATCAAAACGGCCACCGGCCCACAATCCGAATGAAACCGCAGGATTAAGATGGCACCCCGAAATATGCCCAATGGCGTAAGCCATGGTCAAAACGGTCAAGCCAAAAGCCAGTGACACTCCCAGAAGCCCGATACCTACCTCTGGAAATGCTGCAGCGAGCACGGCACTGCCACACCCTCCTAATACTAACCAAAGTGTGCCTAAAAATTCAGCTAGCATCTTTTGTTTTATATCCATAACTCATTCCTTGTTAATGTGTGTGCTCAACAAGTAAAGTCTATAAAACAGTCAGTTGTCAATATTATGGCAAGTTATTTTGCTGAGAATTTTCCGCCCAGTACAGCTTCTCTTCTTGCGCCGGTAACGGCAGGGAGATTGGCGGGTAAATGATGTTCATAGCGCATTGCTAACCATGCAAAAGCGATCCCTTCTACCCATTTAGGATCCACGCCAATCTCAGTCGTTGTCGCGAGTTTATATCCTGGTAAAAGTAAGCTAAGCCTGCGCATTAAGGCTTTATTGAGTGCGCCACCACCACAAACGTACATTTCACCCTGAGGATTAAGTTTTGTCACATCATTGGCAATGCTGTGGCAGGTTAAGTCGAGCAAGGTTGATTGAATATCTTCTTCATCTAAATGACTAAACTCAGATAGCTGCTGTTCTAACCAGGCTTGATTAAATAACTCACGTCCGGTGCTTTTGGGGTATTGAAGTGAAAAATATGCATGGGATAATAGCTGTTTTAATAAATCAGGGTTCGAGGTGCCTGACTCCGCCCACTTCCCATCTTTATCAAAAGGCTGCTGTTGAACTTGTTGGATAAAAGCATCAATCAGGTTGTTACCAGGGCCGGTATCAAACCCAAGTACCTGATTTGAATCACCAGGAAGGTAAGTAATATTGGCAATGCCGCCAATGTTCAATATCACCCTCGAGGTGTCGTTTTTAGCAAATACTTGCTGGTGGAAAGCGGGCACAAGAGGTGCGCCTTGCCCACCTAAGGCAATATCTTTGCGTCGAAAATCAGCAATAACATCAATTCCCGTTTCAACCGCAATGGTATTAGGGTCGCCAATTTGTAAGGTGAAGCCGACTTCTAGATTTGGCATGTGTCTGACAGTTTGACCGTGGGAACCAATCGCTATTACTTCACTTGGGCTGACACCGGAGTGAGTTAATAATTGATTAACTGCTTTTGCAAATAACAAACCGACACTGCGATCAATTCGTCCTAAACGATTTATTTCGTCAGTTGACGGTTGGCAAAGGCGTTGCAGCCCTTTCAATAAGTGTTCAGGAATGGCTTCAGTATGTGCGTATACGAGTAAAGGATAACCGCTACTAAAATCAACCAGAACGGCATCAACGCCATCCATACTGGTACCAGACATAAGGCCAATATAATATTCAGGCTGCGACATTACTGACATTCCTTGTGACAAGGGAAACTAAAAAGGGGGTATGGGTGATGACACTTCCACCCATACAATATAGATAAGAGTTTAATTACTGGCGGTCTGTTGCGCTTGATTCGACTTAAGCTGCGCCATCAGTTGTTTACTTAACCCATCAAATTTTGCTTTTTCACTGCGATCAATTGGCATCGATTTCGGTAGGTTAACGGTGCGCGGATTACGATGTACACCGTTGACAATAAACTCGTAATGTAAATGTGCGCCGGTTACTCGGCCTGTGCGCCCAAGTGTTCCAATGATCTGACCTTGCTTAACTGTGTCACCACGTTTTACGCTGCGCTTTGTTAAATGCAAGTATTTAGTGGTGTAGGTATCGTTGTGTTTAATAAACACGTAATTACCATTGTATTGGTTGTAGCTAGATTCGACCACTTTACCTCGCCCCGCAGCTTTGATTGGTGTGCCTATGGCCGCAACATAATCAACCCCGCGGTGAGCTTTAATTTGACCTGTAACTGGATGCAGTCGACGTGGATTAAAATTAGAGCTTACATATTTGAAATCAACAGGAGATCGCAAAAATGCCTTACGCATACTATTGCCTGTTTCAGAGTAATACTGGCCATCTTTGTAACGAATTGCGGTATAACGCTCGCCTTGGTTAACAAATTCAGCGGCTAAAATATTACCTGTGCGAATAAATTGTCCATCTGCATATTCTTGTTCAAAAATCAGCGAAAAGTGATCGTTTTTACGAATATCTAAAGCAAAGTCGATATCCCAACCGAAAATATTGGCCAATTGCATGATGTGGTTAGCAGATAAACCTGCATCGGCAGCAGCACTCCAAAAGTTACTTTTAATTTTAGCCGTGATAAACGACTGTCGGGTTTCGAGCGATTTTTTGTTGACGGTTTCTTTATACTTATCATTCGCTTTAGTAATCACTAACGTGGATATTTTATCCATTCGGTAGCTTAATTCGGTTAATTCACCTTGCGCATTTTTACTAATGGCAATTTCTTCACCTGGAATGATTTTAACTAAATTCTTTTTCGCTAGAGGCAGGCGAGTAATGTCATACACATCTTTTGCTGTCAGTCCCGCACGATTGAATAATCCACCTAAGGTGTCACCTTTAGCAACTTCGTAATACTCCACTTGATTTTCAAGCTCAGCGGCATCTTTTAAAGCTTTTTTCTGCGCCTTTAACTCACCATCAATACGATCAATTATCTGATCCGTTTTAGAGCCAGAAGATAAAGTAGAAAGGTGGGCGCTAAAGGCTTCATCATCGGCTGTGGGTAATGCCGTTTCTTGCTCATTATCATCTTTGCGAGCGTTTTTTTCTGGTGCGCTTGGGCTTCTAAAAGGCAAAGGTACTTGATAGCGGGTGTTGCTTTCGAGTTTTACTGAGGTATCCATTGATGTTTGTTTAGAAGCTTGGGCGTCTTCTGATGGAAACATCAAAATAAAAGATGTGAATATAGCCAAAATTGCTAAGGCTATTTGATGTGCTTTAGGCAGCAACTTAAATAATGTAATCAGCTTCGCCATTGACTCTAGTACCAATTTCCCACTCTTGTTGTTATCCAGTAAGTGTACACTCTTTCATTTGCTGTGGCTAACAAGTAACATAGTCCTCTTTATTTTTATTTATTTGAGTCTGTTGATCTTTCAAGATTGTTATTTAGCAAAGATTAACGGGTCCTCATGATTACGCTCTAGGAGTTGCAGTAGCGATGGCTGATTTAGATCAAGTGTTGGCAGAGATCAAACGTGGTACAGACGAAATTTTACTTGAGACTGATCTCATTGAAAAACTTAAAGAAGGTCGCCCACTTAAGATTAAGCTAGGTGCTGATCCTACCGCACCCGATATCCATTTAGGCCACACGGTCATTTTGAATAAAATGCGCACTTTCCAAGAGTTAGGCCACGAAGTGATTTTCTTGATTGGCGATTTTACCGGTATGGTCGGTGATCCAAGTGGTAAAAATAGTACTCGTCCGCCGTTAACGCGTGAGCAAGTACTCGCTAACGCTGAAACCTATAAAGAGCAAGTGTATAAAATTTTAGACCCAGCTAAAACGCGTATCGAATTTAACTCAAGCTGGTTAGAGCCATTAGGCGCAGCGGGTATGATACGTTTAGCATCTCAGCAAACTGTTGCGCGGATGATGGAACGTGATGACTTTAAAAAGCGTTATGCATCAGGTCAGTCAATTGCAATTCATGAGTTTATGTATCCTTTACTGCAAGGTTATGATTCTGTTGCATTACAAGCTGATGTGGAACTGGGCGGTACCGACCAGAAATTTAATTTATTAATGGGTCGTGAGTTACAAAAAGCAGAAGGTCAAAAACCGCAAACGGTTATTATGATGCCATTGCTTGAAGGTTTAGATGGCGTGAAAAAAATGTCTAAATCGGCCCATAACTACATAGGTGTGAGCGAACCAGCCAATGAAATGTTTGGCAAAATCATGTCAATTTCAGATGACTTAATGTGGCGTTATTTTGAATTATTGTCTTTCCGTCCATTAGAAGAAATTGCTGGGTTTAAGCAAGATATTGACAATGGAACTAACCCTCGTGATATCAAAATCACCCTTGCGAAAGAAATTATTGCTCGCTTCCATGACGATGCTGCGGCAGAAGCTGCTCATCAAGAGTTTATCAATCGTTTCCAAAAAGGTGCGATACCTGATGATATTGAAACGGTTACTCTTGAAGCTGGCGAAGGGTTAGCAATTGCTAACTTGCTTAAAGATGCAGGTTTAGTCGGTTCTACCTCTGATGGCATGCGAATGATTAAGCAAGGTGCAGTGAAGATTGATGGCGAAAAAGCCGAAGACAGTCGTCAAGTCTTTAACGCGGGTTTTGAGGCGGTAGTGCAAGTTGGTAAGCGTAAATTTGCTAAAGTGGTATTAAGCTAATCAGCAAAAATTAACCAATAAAAAAGGCTCTAAGGAGCCTTTTTTTATATCAACTTATTCACTAGTGTGTCGCAGTATTTGAGCGAAATGACACATGATGCATCACTGAGATTCTAATTGGTCAGCCATAGTTTGGTAATCCATTAAATCCATGTGTTCTATCAAACGCTGAGTGTTCATATCAAACTTTAAGGTAGTGACACCCGGAACAGCAATATCTATGATTCTATCTGGCTTACCGTATTGATCGCCAGGACCACGCAATCGGTAACTGCCGATGATCACCACAACTGAGCCATTGTTAAACATATGCTCGATATTGAGTCGATACTCCAACACGCCTTCATGGGCGCGGGTTAAGAAATCAATAATATGCCGTTCTCCCTTGTATTCAACTCCAGCCGTTTTATCAAAAAATAAGCTTTCACGGGTATAGAATTGTCTCAAGGTTTTAAAGTCATGCTCAGTGTAGGCTTTAATATATTGCATCGCTAATTGCTGCTCAACAGGCATATCACCGAGATTTGCTTGTGCAGGAAAACTGAAAATGATGCAAAATAGTAGACTAATTAAACGCACATCAATGTCTCTTTGTTTTTAAATCAAATGCGGGTAATGACAGGTGCCAACGAATAGCGCTTAATCTAATGATTAAGGTACTTAACATGGCCAAAAACATCGATGTCATACTATCCATTCCTGACAGTAAGCTCAAGGTATAACATATACCACCTATGATTGAAGCCGTCGCGTATATTTCAGTGCGCAGCACCATAGGCACTTGGCGACAGAGTAGATCACGAATAATCCCACCGCCAACGCCAGTAATTAGTCCCATCACGACAGCAATCATACCTGAGTGACCCAGTAACAATGCTTTTTCTGCGCCAATCACGGTAAATAATGCCAGACCAAAGGCATCGGCGACCGGCAGTGTCATTTGAGGTAATTTGTGCGGTTTACGCACTAACACTAAACAGGCTAAAACGGTGGCTAATATCACTATGATGTAATTGTGATTGGTAATCCAAAATACTGGTGTTGTGCCTAATAATGCATCTCGGATACTGCCGCCGCCAATTGCGGTGACAGAAGCCAAAACGATAACACCAAAGGGGTCCATTCGATGTTTACCTGCTGCTAATGCACCCGATAAGGCGAATACCGCCGTGCCGCAAAGGTCAAAAAAGTAGATCCATTGACTCATTTACTTAACTCTTTCAGATGAATGTTGAGGGCATCAACTGAGATACGAATTTCGATTACCGACAAAATCAACGAATATAATAATAGTAATAGACTGATACCAAAAATGATTGAGCCTGTTTGATTGAAACCTGTGTAAAGGAAAATCATGCATAACACGCATAGGGCAAAGCTGCTGACACCAGCCTCTTGCATCTTGCGAATAAGATTAATCCGCTGTTTTAGGTTTTTTATTTGGTTATCGTTTACTGGCTTTCCTGCCTGGCTCAGTTGGCGAATTAATGCCGCTAACGAAAAGAATCGATTGGTATACGCCAGTAATAACAATGAAATTGCTGGAAAAAGTAATGCTGGTGTTGTCAGTGATACATGCAAATTATTGAACAATTGGGCTTTCCTATTGAAAAAGCATTCATGAAAAAAACAGCCGCGGATCATACCGCTTTTGATTACTGATTTACACCGTTTGTAACGTTGCCCAGAGTAAAGGCAGCAAAAGCGCTAAACTCAAGAAGAAAAATTTACCATTTTGACTGGCTTTTATAGCTACCTGAATATGTTGATATTGAGGTAACGGGCCAGCAATGACTTTTGCTAGGGTTACTTTTTCAACATTAACTTGTGCTGCTAAATCTTGTTGATAAGCTAAGGTTTGAGCCGTTGTTGGGGTTAAAAACTGTTGTGGTCCACCCAGTTCAATTTTAAGTAAATTCGCCCCAAGGTGCAGGGTGCGGTAATCGTTATTGAGCCCTTGGCTTTGTGTGTCGTTAACCCACATACTTTTTAATCCGAGTTGACCAAATTGGATGGCAAGGGAGCAATGCCAAATCCATTGCGGCAGAAAAAATAATACTCGATTAAATTGGCTTATAAAGCTAGCAAAGTTGATATATTTTTTTTGGTAGGGTGGCCACGATAGCTCTAATTGCTTTAATAGATGAACCGCAATAACGGTTGAGGCACCGCCGACAGCAAAAAAAACAATACTCGATATACTGCCATAAATTGGTGAAGTAAGGGTTTTTTCTATTGTTGTTTTACATAAACCTACACTCGATAACCTTGGTGTGCTTTGGCTCACCCAGGGTGCTAACAATGCCTTTGCTTGTTGATTGTTATTTTGCTCAAGTGCAATTTGAATGCGCTTTGCTTGATGGGTAAATTGATAATCACTGATGCAGCAGTACAAAACAATAAAATCAAAAAACCAAGGGAATGCTGCAAATTCCAATAAAAAACTAGCGATCACTGTTATTGGGATCACCAGTAACAAGGTTGCTAAAATACCCGCGGTCATTTGTTGCGATACAGGACGATTGCTATGGTTTACTTTTGATGCCAGTTCAGTTGCTAGCAATCTAAAGCCATTAAATGGCTGCCATCGCTTCGGAAGAGGCGCGACTTGCGCCATAGCAATTGCAGCCAATAGGACTAGGCATTGTTGGATGAGCTCGTTTTGCAGCAGTAGACTTTCCATATTTATTTGCATATCCGTCGCAAGCTCATACAGGGTGTGATGTTACAGCTGTTGCAGTAACGCGATTACCATCATCGCAGAATGATGTCCGGCTTTGATAATATACGAATCAAAATCAACAGGTGAGTCGTTATTTGCGTTATCAGACAGGGAGCGAATAACCACAAATGGCGTGTTAAATTGATGACACACCTGTGCGATAGCTGCGCCTTCCATTTCACATGCTGCCATCGTTGGGAAGTTTGTGCGCATCACTTTAGTGCGCTGTGGGTCGCAAATGAAACTGTCTCCAGTACAAATTAAACCTTCTATCGCTTTCACTTCGCCTAATGATGCTACCGCTTGTTGGGCAGCTTGAACGAGCGCTGCATCAGGGGTAAATGCAGCAGGTTGCTGTGCCATCTGGCCAATTTCATAGCCAAATGCAGTAACATCCACATCGTGATGACGCACTTCTGATGAAATAACAATATCACCAATGGCGAGTTCATCAACAAATCCACCCGCAGAGCCTGTGTTCACCACATGACTGACAGCAAATTTTTCGATCAATAAGGTAGTTGCGATACTTGCTGCAACTTTACCAATACCAGAACGGGTAACCACCACGTCTTTGTCAGCAATTTTGCCGCTTATAAACTCAATACCGGCAATGGTGGTATGAACTGGAGAATGAATAGCTTGAACAAGATGAACGACTTCGGGCTCCATAGCGCCGATAATACCGATTTTCATTGGGTAACCTTAAACGAGTTTTAAACAAATAGAATTGCTGAATAATATATCACGCCAGAATAGGCTTTGTGAAAACTCTCTTCATTCTCTTGCACTATAGTTGTGCTTAAGCCGATTTTATTGATTTTTTAATCGGCTTAGTCTCATATTTTTTGGCAATTAATTATCTTGTTTATCCACAAAAGATATTCATTATCGGTTGATTCTTTGTAAAGCTTTGAGCTGAGAGATAATTTGGATAAAGGGGAAATGGTTAAAATAGTGGGTTGTAAAGGTGCTTATTGCAATGTTTGATTATTCGATATGCTGGTTATTGTTATCAACCTCAGTTGCCAAGTTAAACTGGCAAGTTCTTAAATTAGAATCACAATTTAACACCAGAATAATCAATCCTAGCTAATACCAAGCGCGCATAAACCTATTGAAGCTATATCTATCATAGTTACAACAAACAGGACTAAAACCAAAGTCGCTAACGCAAACTCAACGAGTGTCAATTAACACAGCTAAAACGTTGTGCCGTTAGAAATCAATCTTAACTAAAAAGTGCGGCATCAGCCGCACTTCATAAGGATAGACAAATTATTTTTTATATACGATGCCGTCCTTCATGACAAAACTGACATTCTCCATCAAGCTGATGTTTTCAATAGGGTCACCATCAACTGCAATGATATCTGCTAGAAATCCCTCTTTAATTTGACCTAGGTTTGACTGCTTTAACAGTGCAGCACTATTGATGGTTGCCGCTTGTAGTGCTTGAGCGGGAGTCATACCAAAGGTCACCATACGCGAAAATTGTTTACCGTTATCGCCATGGGGATAAATAGCGGCATCTGAGCCGAATACCATCTTCGCACCCGCTTTGACCGCTTGTCTGAAGCTGTCTCGCTGAGCTTTAGATACTTGCTTTTCTTTATTGATGTTAGCTTCAGGGACTCCGTTGGCCGCACCAAAGGCTAGAGTGTATTCGGTGTTGTAAATATCACAGGATAAATAAGTGCCCGCATCTATCGCCATGTTAATCGCTTCGGCATCCATAAAGCTGCAATGCTCGATACTGTCAATTCCGGCCTTGATTGATGCTTTGATGCCGCCAGTGCCATGGGCATGTGCCGCAATGACCATGCCCTGCATGTGTGCTTCATCCACAGCGGCTTTAATTTCTTCATCGCTAAGTTGCTGGATGCCAACCTGAGTGCCTTTGGAAAACACGCCCCCTGTGGCACATATTTTTATCGCATTCGCCCCATATTTTATGTTTTCACGCACTTTAGCGCGCACAGCCCATGGGCCATCGGCGACACCTTGTGCCGTTGCGTGTTTTTCTGGCGCTGAAAAGTTATCGTCACAATGTCCTCCGGTAACACTAATAGCATGGCCTACGGCCCAAATACGTGGCCCTACAATATCCCCAGCATTGATACCATCTCGGGTTGCAATCACAGAATAACCCGATGCCCCGAGATCGCGCACTGTGGTGAAGCCAGCCATTAATGTTTTATTGGCATTTTTTACCGCTTTAACGGTTTGGCGGGGAATTGAGTCATTTTGAGCTTCAAGAAAGTTATCATCTGCATCACCCGATAGGTGTACATGCATGTCCATTACGCCAGGTACTAAGGTTTTACCGCTTAAGTCAATCAGTAGAAAATCATTTGTATTTTTAATATCTGCTTGTTTAGTGATTTTAGTGATTTGATTTAAGCTCACAATAACGGCGGCATCTTTGATGGTTTTACCTTTAGCAACATCAACATAAGCATCGGCAATAATAAGAGTGTCCTGGGCCAAAGCCGCGGTTGAAGCGGATAAACCCAATCCAAGTAGTAAAGCCTTGTTTAAGGTAGTTTTTAGTATTGCCATCTGACGTGGCTCCTTGATTGTTATACAGGGAAAAATGAAAATGAAAATAAAAGCGTCAGCTGTTATCTATGGGGGCTATCAATAGCAACGCTTATTACCAACGATGAATTATCATACTTGATGAAGCGAGCTTGTTGTTATAGAAATGTAATTTATTGCCAATAGACTTTGTAACACAAGTTGTCAGCGATTGAGTGAAACGGTAGACAAAAAAATGCACACCCTAAGGTGTGCGAATTCACAAGCAAACGGGTTTAACCGCTTTAGTCGATAAAGTTTAAAATACCTAATGCAGCATCACGACCTTCAGCAATAGCGGTCACAACAAGATCTGATCCTCGTACCATATCACCACCGGCAAACACTTTAGGGTTCGTCGTTTGGAAAGGATTAGCATCTGTCTTGGTTGCTTTAACAAGTCCCCACTCATTGGTTTCAATGCCAAAATCTGCAAACCAAGTGGCAGGGCTGGCCTGGAAACCAAATGCGACGATAACAGCATCCGCTTCAAGTACTTGCTCACTACCGGCAATAACTTCAGCGCGGCGACGTCCTGTAGCATCGGCTTCACCCATTTGGGTTTCAACGCACTCAATCCCCACCACAACACCATTATCAGCTTTAACGGCAACAGGCTGGCGGTTGAATAAGAATTTAACTCCTTCCTCGCGTGCGTTTTGTACCTCGCGAACCGAACCCGGCATGTTTGCCTCGTCACGTCGATAAGCACAGGTAACGCTTTTTGCGCCTTGACGTACTGCGGTGCGAACACAATCCATTGCGGTGTCACCGCCGCCTAGCACCACAACATTTTTACCTTTTAGGCTGATGTAAGGTGTGGCTTCATCGAATGTCCCCATCACTTTGTGCGTGTTACCGATTAAATATGGTAAGGCTTGTAAAACACCTGTGGCATCTTCATTAGGTAATTTGGCTGGCATGGCGGTATAGGTACCCATGCCTAAGAAAACAGCATCGTATTCGTCTAACAAACTTTGGAAGCTAATATCTTTACCTACAGTGGTATTTAATTTGAACTGAATCCCCATGCCTTCCATCACTGAGCGGCGAGTTGCCATGACGTTTTTATCTAACTTAAATGATGGAATACCGTAAGTGAGTAGGCCACCAATTTGAGGGTACTTGTCATATACCACAGCTTGCACACCGTTACGGGCAAGAATGTCGGCACAACCTAAGCCTGCAGGGCCTGCGCCGATAATAGCAACACGTTCCTTACGTGGTGTCACATTGCTTAAATCTGGACGCCAACCTTGAGAGATAGCCGTGTCAGTGATGTATTTCTCAACATTACCAATAGTCACGGCACCAAAATCTTCATTTAGGGTACAAGCGCCTTCACACAACCTGTCTTGAGGGCATACTCGACCACAAATTTCTGGCAGAGTATTAGTTTCATGAACTAAGTCTGCCGCTTCCATAATACGTCCCTGTTTGGCCAAATTAAGCCAGTTCGGAATATAGTTATGCAATGGGCATTTCCATTCACAATATGGGTTGCCACAATCCAAACAGCGATCGGCTTGACTGCTCACTTGCGGCTGCGTAAACGGCTGATAAATCTCAATAAACTGAGTCGCACGTTTTTCTGCGGCGTGCTTGGTTGGATCAACACGGCCAACTTCGATAAATTGAAAATCATTACTCATGTTTATTATCCCGCCTTAACAACTAATTCAGGGCTTTTCTGTTCAATTTTTAACAGATCAGCAACGGCAATATTTTTAGGTTTAACTAGCACGAAACAGTCAATCCAATTGTCAAAATCACTTAAAATCATATTGGCATGTTCACTGCCTGTTTCAGCAACATGAGCTTCAATTAAGCCTTTTAAGTGTTGGCGATGAATGGTTGATTCGACTTTTAAGGTATCGACTAATTCGGTGTTAACACGGCGATTAAAGCGGCCGAATTGATCAAATACATACGCAAATCCTCCCGTCATACCGGCACCGAAGTTAACGCCTGTTTTACCGAGCACGACAATGATCCCGCTGGTCATGTATTCACAGCCGTTATCACCTAAACCTTCGACCACAGCAATTGCGCCAGAGTTACGCACCGCAAAACGTTCACCAGCTTGACCAGCAGCAAATAATTTACCGCCAGTAGCGCCGTATAAACAGGTATTACCTAAAATAGCACTTCGCTCGGATTGGAATGGGCTGCCAATAGGAGGGTGAATAACAATCTTACCGCCTGACATACCTTTACCGACGTAGTCATTGGCATCACCGCATAATTTGAGGTTTAACCCTGGACTATTCCATACCCCAAAGCTTTGGCCGGCGCTGCCACTGAAACCTAGCGAAATAGGTTCTTTGGTACCCGCAACACCATGTACTGTGGCTATGTAGCCCGATAGTGTCGCCCCCACTGAGCGGTCAGTGTTATTGATGGCATATTGGTATGCATGTGTCTCACCAGTATCCACTGCATGTTTGCAATCAGCTAGTAAGGTCTGGTTTAACTGGCCGACATCAGATGGCGGATTAATTTCTTTCCAAGTGAGCGATGATGAGCTTGGTACCACTGGCTTGTACAAAATTGGGGCAAGATCTAAGCCTTGTTGCTTAGCTGTTTGGCCTTCAAGTGCATGTAACCATTCGCTACGGCCAACTAAATCTTCAAATTGGCTTACGCCCAATGCCGCCATCCATTCACGGACTTCCAGTGCCACAAATTCAAAGTAAGTCATTACCCGTTCAGGTAAGCCATGGTAATGATTATCACGTAGGTTTTTATCTTGCGTTGCAACGCCGGTAGCACAGTTATTTAAATGACAAATACGCAGGTATTTACAGCCTAATGCGATCATCGGCACGGTACCAAAACCGAAGCTTTCAGCACCTAACAGCGCCGCTTTAATCACATCGGTACCTGTTTTTAAGCCGCCATCAACCTGTAAACGGATTTTATGGCGTAAGCCATTCTCAACCAAGGATTGTTGAACTTCAGCTAGGCCTAGCTCCCATGGTGAGCCCGCGTATTTGACTGATGTTATTGGGCTAGCGCCTGTGCCACCATCATAGCCTGAGATGGTGATCATATCGGCATAAGCTTTGGCAACACCTGTGGCAATTGTCCCAACACCCGGTTCAGACACCAGCTTCACCGAAACCAGTGCCGTTGGGTTAATTTGCTTTAAGTCGAAAATCAGCTGAGCTAAATCTTCAATTGAATAAATGTCGTGGTGCGGAGGCGGTGAAATTAACGTTACGCCAGGACGTGCATGACGTAATCCAGCGATTTCAACACTGACTTTGTGACCTGGTAATTGACCACCTTCACCGGGTTTAGCGCCTTGGGCGACTTTGATTTGCAAAACATCTGCATTCACAAGGTAGTGGGCGGTGACACCAAAGCGACCTGAAGCAATTTGCTTAATGGCTGAGTTGCGTTCAGTGTTAAAACGACGCGCATCTTCTCCACCTTCACCTGAGTTAGAACGACCACCTAAGCGGTTCATCGCAACGGCTAATGCCTCATGTGCTTCAGGGCTTAATGCTCCAATACTCATCGCAGCGCTATCGAAGCGAGTGTATAAATGGCTGGCATCTTCCACTTTGTCTAAGTCGATTGCTGCTTGCGTGCCTTTGATACCAATTAAGTCTCTTAGGGTTGCAATGGGTCGCTCATCGACTAGTTTGGCAAACTGTTTGTATGCTGGATAATCTTTATTTTTTAATGATGCTTGAAGCGTATTAACCACATCTGGGTTAAAGCTGTGGTATTCACCACCTTCAACATATTTAAGTAATCCACCTTGAGGCAGTGGCACATGTGCACGATAAGCTGCGGTATGAAGTAGCTTTTGATCGTCAGCAATATGGCTGAAGCTGGCACCCTCTATGCGACTGATCACGCCTTTAAAGCACAACTCAATAACATCACTGGCTAAACCAACAGCTTCAAACTGTTGGCTACAACGATATGAGCCAACAGTACTGATACCCATTTTAGACATGATTTTACGCAAGCCTTTTTCAATGCCGTAACGGAAATTAAGCATTAGGGTGGTAATGTCTTCAACTGCATGTTGTTTGGCCATGGCCGCAATCGATTCATAGGCAAGGTAAGGGTAAATTGCCGTCGCACCAAAGCCGAGTAATACTGCAAAATGGTGTGGATCACGCGCTGAAGCGGTTTCAACAATAATGTTGGTATCACAACGTAAACTTTTATCAACTAAGCGTCTTTGAACTGCACCGACAGCCATAGCCGCAGGAATAACCTGCGCATTTTTGTCGACAGCACGATCAGATAGAATAAGCAGTGTTGTGCCACTTCTTGCTAAACGTTCTGCTTCATCGGTAATTCGATGAATAGCTTGCTCGAGTGTTTCGTGACCATCGTAGTTTAAATCAACGGTATTAGCTCGATAGTTAGTGCTATCTAGGCCCAGTAACTGGTTAAAATCACTAAATAATAAAATGGGTGAATTAAACATAACGCGATACGCGTTGCCTGTGGTTTCGCTAAATAAGTTTTGTTCACGTCCAACACAGGTAGCCAGTGACATGACGTGTTTTTCACGTAATGGGTCAATGGGAGGATTAGTTACCTGAGCAAATTTTTGACGGAAATAGTCATACAGAGAACGTGATTTCTTTGACAATACTGCCATTGGCGTATCATCACCCATAGATCCAATCGCTTCTTCACCTTGGCTGGCCAAGACCCAAATCACTTGCTCTAACTCTTCACGAGTAAATCCAAATTGCTTTTGATACTGCAATAAGGTTTTAGCATCAAAACGGCTTGAGCCTTGTTTGCTCGGATCAGTTTGTTCTGCAGGAATTAAGGTTTGACTGTTTTTTGCCATCCATTCTTTGTATGGGTGGCGACGTTTTAAGTCATTATCAATTTCAAATGATTGGTGCAAACGACCATTTAAGGTATCAAGTACCAATAGCTCACCAGGACCTACACGGCCTTTCTCAATCACTTCATCGGCAGCGTAATCCCAAATACCCACTTCAGAAGCTAAGGTTAAAATGCGATCTTTGGTGATAACGTATCGCGATGGACGTAAACCATTACGATCAACGGCACAAGCGGCATAACGCCCATTGGTCATTACGATACCCGCAGGGCCATCCCATGGTTCCATGTGCATAGAGTTAAAGTCGTAGAAGGCCTTTAACTCGTCATCCATTTCTGGATTTGATTGCCACGCAGGTGGAATAAGCAAGCGCATTGCTCGATATAAATCCATGCCACCCGATAACAACATTTCTAGCATGTTATCCAGAGATGAAGAATCAGAGCCAGTTTCATTCACAAACGGAGCGGCTTGTTGTAAATCTGGTAGCAATGGTGAGTTAAATTTATAAGCGCGTGCGCGTGCCCATTGACGGTTCCCCGTAATAGTATTGATCTCGCCATTATGGGCTAAGTATCGAAATGGCTGAGCTAAAGGCCATTTAGGTGAAGTATTGGTTGAAAAGCGCTGGTGGAATAAACAGATAGCACTTTTTAAACGAATGTCAGCTAGGTCTAAATAAAATGATGGTAAGTCAGCAGGCATCATTAGGCCTTTATAGACAATGACCTGACCTGATAAGCTGGCAACATAGAAATCATTATCATCGACAATTTGCTGCTCAAGACGACGGCGTGCCATATAGAGGCGACGTTCTAAGTCTTTTTCACGCCAACCTACAGGCGCATTAATTAATACCTGATAAATTTGTGGCAAGCTATTGCGGCCAATCTCACCTAACACGTCTGGATTAACCGGAACCTTGCGCCAACCTGCAACACTTAGTGTTTCTCGTTGTAATTCTTTTTCTAAAATAAACTTGGCTTCGTCAGCTTTTTGCTGATCTTGACTTAGAAACAGCATGCCTACAGCGAATTTTCGGCTTAAGTGCCAGTCATTCTCTGCAGCTATGGCTTCAAAAAATTGGGTCGGCATTTGCATCAATAGACCACAGCCATCACCTGTGCGTCCATCGGCTGCAATACCACCACGGTGTTTCATGCGATCGAGCCCATGAATTGCAGTGCGCACGATTCTATGGCTGGCATCGCCATCCATTTGTGCAATCAATCCAAACCCGCAATTGTCCCGTTCGAAACTGGGATGATATAAGCTCATACAAAAACCCCCTAAAACCTTTACTGATACGACTCGGGGTAAATGTGAAGAAATTCCATAGATATGCACCCGAACCTCTCAAATTAAACTGAGTTAGTACAAAGGTCAAACGCATTTGTTGCATCATTCTGAAATATTATTACTAACTAACTGTAATATTTTGTCAGGTTTACGTTAACGTAAACTGTGTTTTCGCACGTATAACATTATGAATAAAAAGAATTTTAATATAATTGCGCTTGACTTGTAACTTTTTGGTAACAACGGGCGTGAATTGTTTTTGAAATAAAAATAGTGAATTTTATTCCAAACACAGTGCAAGCAAGTAAAAAAGAAATTTGTGACTAAATATTCACTTTTAGTAATTTAAAATGTGTTGATATTGTTTAAAACAATTTTCAGCACTTTACCGTTTATATACTGGGCCTTGGTTAAACTCGCATTCTTTGATTTAAATCTAAGTTTACCGTTTGATTTTACCCTAAATTAAGCGCCGTTTTTGCAAAGGATAGAGGTTAACAATGGGCTTAGATGATTTCGTCAATACTTATGGCGCTAATTGTAAAAGGCGTTATGGTAAAAGACTTAAAAAGCTCACCATAGATGCTAAATTTACCTGTCCTAATCGAGATGGCACATTAGGCGTTGGAGGCTGTAGCTTTTGTAATGTGGCGTCGTTTAATCAACAACAGGGTGAACGCCATTCCATAGCCGTGCAACTTGAAACAGCTAAAGATAATTTGAGGAAGAATCAAAGCGCGAGTATCAGCCATAGTGACAGTCAATACATTGCTTACTTTCAGGCTTATACATCAACATATGAAGAGTATCAGCAGTTAAAGCGTAAATATGATGAAGCCATCCAAGATTCACAAATAGTCGCATTGCATATTGGCACTAGACCTGATTGCGTGCCTGATGATGTTTTAGATTTATTGGCGGATTACCAACAATCGGGTGTTGATATCTGGTTAGAGCTAGGCTTACAAACTGCCAATAATCGTACTTTGAAAAACATTAATAGAGGCCATGATTTTGCAGCTTATCAAGATGCGGTAACCCGTGCGCGCATGCGTGGAATTAAAGTGTGTTGTCACCTTATCTTGGGATTACCTAACGAAAGCTTAACGGATTACATGTATAGCCTTGAACAAGTATTGGCTGTTGGTGTTGATGGGATTAAGTTGCATCCATTGCATATTGTTGAAGGCAGCATTTTGGCAAAGCAATGGCGTTATAAGCCTTTTGCATTGCTAAGTATTGAAGAATACGCAGCTGCTGCGACAACATTGATCCGGCATACGCCACCAAGCATTATTTATCACAGGGTCACCGCTTATGCTAAAAAATCGATATTAGTTGCTCCACAATGGTGTGGTTTTAGGTGGGATGGGCTGGTGGCTATTATTGATTTACTGGCAGCTAAAGGTGGGCAGGGAAGTGCACTCATTGATGGAAGTAACTATTAGTGTGCGCAATAGGTTGATGATTAATAGTTATATTTTATACTTGTATCGGATGACGTATACGATTGTTAGCGTAATTGTTAAGATGTTTATTTAGCCATGATGAATAGTTGTTTGTGTAAATGTTAACGGTTTGTTTATGGATGCAAAGTTTATCCCGCATACGTTGTTGAAAGCTTGCATAGGGCAAAAGACGGGGTATTATGACATTAATTTAATAGATTTCGATTTGAATTTTAATTTAATAGAGGTGCCCAACATGTCCGTAACGCAATTAGATGCTATTTTGGATCTGAATACACTTGAGCAATATATCAGTGCAATCGGAGCAGGTACTTTATTAAAAAGTGTCGTGTTATTTGAACAATTGATGCCCGAATATGTTGGTAGTTTAGTCAAAGCACATGATGCGGGCGATAAAGAGACATTGTGTTCTGAAGCGCACAAATTTAAAGGTGCTGCTGGTTCTGTTGGCTTAAAGCGTATTCAACAGTTTGCCCAGTTACTTCAACATGGTGAAGAAGCAAAATGGGATGCAGAGCATGGTGTTTGGTTAGCAGGCATTGTTGAACATGCTGAGCGTGACTTACAGCAATTGAAGTTATTTTTAGAAGCGAAAGCTTAATTATCTATTGTGCGTGAAGCAAACCCATGATGCTCCTTAATATAAGGAGCATTTTTTTATCATTTTTACGGATTTTGTGGAATTGCTCATCATACTGACCTTGTCATTCTTGCATTGTTAATTCATTATTTGAATTACCTTGGTCTTATATAATCGATTACATGAAAAACCTTCCTAGTCTTAAGAACCTATATTATTTGGTTAACTTATATCAAGAGCAAAATTTTAATCGCGCAGCAAAAATTTGTTTTGTCAGTCAGTCGACCTTATCTAGCGGTATACAAAATTTAGAAGAGCAATTGGGTTACCAGCTTATTGAACGTGATCATAAATCATTTATGTTTACAGCTATTGGCGAAGAGGTGGTCGAGCGTGCACGGAATATTTTAACCAACGTTGATGATTTAGTAGAGTTAGTTAAAAACCAGGGGGCGCCAATGACGGGTGAAATTCGTCTAGGTTGCATACCAACTATTGCCCCATTTTTACTCAGTAGAGTGGTTAAACTCTGTCAAAAAGATTACCCGCAATTGTCATTATTACTCAAAGAAGACACCACTGAGCGCTTGCTTGATGCACTAGCAAAAGGGGAATTAGATTTACTGATTTTAGCTTTACCAGTAGACACCAGTGGATTTCATAGTATGAAAGTGGGTATCGACCCTTTCAAAATGGTGATGCATCAAGAGATGCCTTACGATGTGGTGCAGCCGATAGATTATCAATCCATGCCCGATGAAAGTATATTTTTGTTGCAAGCGGAGCATTGTATCACTGGTCATGCGATTACAGCTTGTCAGTTAGGTGACAGTGCTAAAATTAACCCATTTGCCGCCACAAGCTTGCACACCTTAGTACAAATGGTAAACAGTAAACTGGGAACCACCTTTTTACCGCAAATGGCGATTGATGCAGGTATTTTAAATGATACTGATCTGAAAGTAATGGACCCACCAGGTGAAGCCCCTTATAGAGATATTGGTTTAGTTTGGCGTCAAACTACCAGTAGGATCAGCACTTTTAGAACATTGGGATTAGCTATTCAGCAACAGCTGATGCCACAAGTGCTCTCCAAAAAATAAGTGTTAGTGCCTATGGCTTGATGTCGTTCTTTTTCGGGGAAACTGCATAAACCTCAATAGGATGTTGTTTTCCTTTAAGCGGGATTAAGCCAAGGTCTTGTAGTTGATATTGACTACCTTGTTGTTCTAAACGGTGTGCCAAATCTCCAGATAGCAACATCCGCTGACCCAATGGGTTACATTGATCCTGCAGGCGCGCTAAGGTATTTAAAACGTCACTAAAGAAGCTTATTTCTTGCTTGTGAACGCCAACAACCGCGGCAACAACTTGGCCACAGTGAGCAGCGGCTTTAAATTTAGGTACAAAACCGTATTGTTCTTCAAAGTATTTTCTTTGCCATTGCAGCTCATTACAAAATTCATAATAGATATTCATACAACGATCTTGTTGGATGCCTTCTTCTAACGGCCAATGGATCAATACCGCATCACCCATATAACGATAAATCTCGGCATCGTTTCTGATAACAGTATCTGCTAGTAAACTAAAACTGTCTTGAATTAATCGTGAAAAGCGGTAGTCACCTAATGATTCAGCGTGTGAGGTTGAAGACGCCATATCTAAGAATAAGAATAGGCGCTGCTCATACCTGGGTTTATGGTATTTTCCCAGTCCAATATTTAACAATACCCTTGGTCCTACTAATAAACCCATTTGTTCAATGAACGCAAGGCTCACTCTGACAACCACAAGGTAAACAACTAATGCTTGAAATGAAGGACTATATAGCACATGCGCGGTTAACATTTGGCGTAATGTCACCATATGGTTTTCAATCGCCCACATATTCAGAAACTGAGTAACGTAGGCTAATGTAGTTGCGCCGAGTAATAAAAACAGTCCTTTAAATATGACTGAAAAAAGGTAGGGTAAACGACTAATAGCGCTGAAATCGGCAATGAGATTTGACATCCAATGAAGGCAACCAAAGACAAAGCCCATAAAAATAGCCAAGGTGGCAAGATCGGCTTGACCTACAGCCCATTGGGGAAGTTCTGGCATTTGTGCGTATCGAAAAAAAACAAATGCGGCCATAGCAAAGCACCAAGCTAATATGGCGAACGCGAGTTTTTTCACTTGCTTCTTGGCTTTCACTAGTAGAATTTTAATCCGGATTGGGCGGTAAAGGAGGCGGCATTTTAACGAAAAAACCCTACTTGTGTTAGTGGTAATTGTGATTTAGATCAATAGAAGCCTAGAAAACGTTAGTTTTGACCAAGGCTAATAGCTTAACAGCCATGAAATTCACACTTTAACGATGTGATGAATCAAGATGTCATGAAAAAGCATCGTGGAGAATTTTTTGGGTAAAGGGTATTTTTAAATAAAAACCGCGGGGATTAGATAATTGCAAGTGACCATTTGGCCCAATACTTTCTGTTAATGTATGACTATTTGCCGCTTTAGGACGCAATTGCAACACTTCACCGTGACGGGCGGTTATTGTATCGACTTTACCTAAAGCAATCTTTTCCATAATTTCTTCCCAATCTTGCTTAAGCAAAGCCATCTCTTTTAATGATGGCGACCAAAGCAGAGGTGTGCCTATACGTCTTTCGCCCACAGGAATGTGACGTTCTCCTTCAATCGGCACCCACAGCACACATTGAAGCTTGTGAAATACAACACTTTGCTCCCATGTTAGTCCACTAATATCTGTTAATGGTGCAACCGTAACATAGGTTGTTTCTAGTGGCTTTCCCATTTGATCTATGGGGATCGTTTTTAATTCAACACCTAAATGAATGAAATCGGGTTCAGGTTTTGAGCCAGCTAATGCACCTAGCTCTAGCTCGATGAGTTGACCGACCCAACCTTTATCTCTGCGAAGATCTTTTGGAACAGGAATATGGTGTTCAAAGGCAATATCAGCTAAAGACACTCCCGCCATAGCGTGGGCTCGCTGCATCAATTCATTGATATTTTTAGGTGATGGCTTGGGCATTTTCAGTGAGTTAAAAAATACAAATAAGGGTATTAGGGTAACAACATCAGCATCAAGTGCAACCGTTTGTCGGCATAGATATAAAAATAATGATTTGGTAATAAAATCACTTGATAAGATGCACTTAGTCTGTGTGGTTAAAAAGTGACCTCGGTAATATGCTCAAGTTATTCAGCCTGTCAGTGATCTTTTAAGTTTATGAAAATAAGGGAGTTAAATGCTTTCTGTTTTTTATCAAAAGGCATTTTAAAAAAGTTACACGCTTTTATCCCTAGTATTTCACACATAGTTATCCACAGTTTTGTTGAATAACATATCAAAGTTATTGTCTTAACTGATGTAAAAGCTATCGTCAATGACTTTTTTATCGAAAAAATTGCTTTTTTTATAAATTTTCAGTTGTTATTTGTGAATAAGTTTTATCAGAATTGCAGTGAGTAGTGAATAACTTAGTGGTTGATTAAAAATTAAGCTTTGATGGTTTTTAACTTTTTATGAACCAGTAATTTGTTTAAATGTGCATATTTAACAATGGCTTGTTGAGTTGTTTGTTTTTGACGGTAGACTTGTGTATGACTGCTTTTTTAGTCAAATAGTCAAGTTTACGGAAGTTTCAAACAGACATATCCACAGATTTTGTGGATAAAGTCATATTCCTATAAATTTTGCTGTTGATAAAATGATAGAAAATTCTATTTTATCCCAAGTTATGTTGTAAATAGGGGTTTGCCGATAGCCAAGCTTTGTGAAACAATCACATTAATGAAATTTTTGTGAAATTGGAGTCCATGTGATTGATAGCGACGGCTTTCGCGCAAATGTGGGCATCATTATCTGTAATCAGTTCGGTCAAGTTATGTGGGCAAGGCGTTTTGGTCAACATTCTTGGCAATTCCCACAGGGTGGGCTTGATGAAGGCGAAACCGCCGAACAAGCTATGTATCGCGAGTTATATGAAGAGGTTGGCCTTTTACCTGAACATGTTCAAATTCTGACAACTTCTCGTGCTTGGTTACGCTATCGCTTACCCAAGCGGCTAATTCGACAAGACAGTAAACCCGTGTGTATCGGACAAAAACAGAAATGGTTTTTGCTACAATTGAAAGGGCATGACAACACCATTAATTTGAATTCATCTGGTCATCCTGAATTTGATGATTGGCGCTGGGTGAGCTATTGGTATCCTGTCAGGCAAGTGGTGTCTTTTAAACGAGATGTTTATCGTAAAGTGATGAAAGAGTTTGCTGTGACAACGTTAGCGTTGCAAGCTCGAGAGGTTCATCAAAATAGACGAAGAGGCCGCAACAGAAATTAACTGCCATTATTAAAGGACTAGAAGAAAGTGTTAAATACACTTAGGGACATAACACAGGCTGTCGCTGCGGCTAACTCGTTAGACGTAGCGCTTGATTTATTGGTGGTACAAACCAAGCAAGCTATGGCAACTGAGTGTTGTTCTATTTATCTTCTGGAACAGCAGCAGCTTGTACTTTCGGCTACAGAAGGGCTACAGCGCTCCGCTATTGGTAATGTTAAAATGCCGCTGTCTCAAGGCCTTGTTGGTTTAGCGGCTGAGCGTGAAGAAGCCGTAAATCTAGCCGATGCTAGGGTACACCCCCGTTTTAAACTATTCCCAGAAGTCGCAGAAGAAGAATATCGTGCTTTTCTTGCTGTACCGATCATTTATCAAAAAATGGTTGTGGGTGTCATTGTGGTTCAACAACCCGATGCCAGGCAGTTTAGTGAGGGAGAAGAAGCGTTTTTAATGACCTTAGCGGCACAGTTAGCAGTGGTCATTCGCAGTTTAAAAAATAGAGCGGCCATCACTAATGTACAAGATAAAGTAGTATTTAGCGGCACGACGGCTTCAAGCGGTATTGCTATTGCCAAAGGGTTTGTACTCGGTGGTGCCATATCCTTGGAGCAGGTTGATTTAGCCTGCGATGATATCGAACATGAAATTCATCGGACTAAGCTGGCGATTAATCGTAGCAGAGACAAGTTAAATGCTATATCGCAACGATTTGAGCATGATCAAGCAGAAGATGTCGCTTCAATTTTCTCCGCCTTTAAGTTATTACTCGATGATAATAGCTTAGGTGGAGAGTACATCCGTGAAGTGGCTGGCGGATGGCGAGCAGAATCAGCCGTTAGCCGTGTTTCTATTCGTTATATCGAACAGTTCTTGGCGATGGACGATCCCTATTTAAAAGAACGTGCCAGTGATATTCGTGAACTCGGCCAAAAAGTATTACGTCAGCTTATTGAACCAGATCGATTAGAACTTGAACCCGATACCCCAGTCATATTAGTTGCCAAAGAAGTCGATGCCACTATGTTGGCAGAGTTCCCTCGACACAAATTAGCCGGTATTGTCACTAAATTAGGTGGCGTGAATGCTCATGCCGCTATTCTTGCTCGTGCGCTGGGAGTACCTGCACTGATTGGTGTTGAGCAAGCTTTAGAAACCAATCTTGATAATAAATTATTGGTGCTAAATGCCACGCGCGGCCAGCTGCTGGTTTCACCGTCTCCTACCGTGGTGGATGAGTATCGGGTGCTGATTAATGCTGATGTTGAAAAGCAAAAGCGTTTTTCTGCCGAGTTAACTCTGCCCGCAGAGACATTAGATGGTATACGTATTCATCTATATCTAAATGCTGGCTTATTAAGTGGTATGGAATCTAATATTGCAGACGGGGCAGATGGGATTGGTTTATACCGAACTGAAATACCGTTTATGTTGCATCAACGCTTTCCGAGTGAAGCAGAACAAATTAAAGTTTACCAGCAGGTACTTAGCGCCGCAGGAACAAGGCCCGTTGTTATGCGTACCCTTGATGTTGGGGGGGATAAGCCATTACCCTATTTCCCGATCAAAGAAGACAATCCTTTTCTGGGGTGGCGTGGGATCCGTTTATCGTTGGATCATCCTGAACTCTTTTTAGTGCAATTAAGAGCAATGCTGCAAGCGGGAGGATCTAGTCAGCAATTACAAATTCTGTTGCCTATGGTCAGTAATCTAGATGAAATCGATCAAACCTTAGAATATTTAGACCAAGCGTATGAAGAGCTTAATGTTGATATTAATCATGTGCTAACACGTCCAAAAATTGGTGTTATGTTAGAAGTTCCAGCACTGCTTTATCAATTAGCTGACGTGGCTAAAAGGGTCGATTTTGTTTCCGTGGGTAGTAACGATTTAACTCAATATTTATTGGCCGTCGATCGAAATAACCCAAGTGTAAGCACCTTATTTGACAGTTATCATCCAGGTATCCTACGGGCATTAAAACGCGCATTAGATGAGTGCCAACAATACAAATTAGATGTCAGTGTTTGTGGGGAATTGGCCGGTGAACCTTATGGTGCTTTACTTTTGGTTGCCATGGGATATACCAAGCTTAGTATGAACCAAGCTAGCTTAGCACGGATTAATTATTTGCTTCGGCGTGTATCATGCAAACAGTTAAACGTGTTGCTAGAGAGTTGTTTATCAGTCTCAAATGCAACGCAAGTAAAGCAGCTGCTGCAAACATTTACTGCGCAGCATCAATTAGAAGATATATTGCATTAAACTGAAGTACGTATTTTAGGGGACTTCCTTGGACAATTTTCTACTTATTTTTGCTATTTGTTTAGTATTAGGATCTTTAGTCGGTTTTTTAGCAGGATTACTGGGTATTGGCGGTGGTCTTATTATTGTTCCAGCTTTACTGTATATTTTGCCTTGGGTGGGAATTACCTCTTCACAATTAACCCATGTGGCAATCGCAACTTCGCTTAGCACGATCATTTTAACCTCTTTATCTTCTGTTACTGCGCACCATAAGCGCGGCAATATACCCTGGGCTTTATTTAAACCTATTTTGCCGGGCATTATTATTGGGGCACTTTCTGCTGGGTTTGTTTCTGAATTGATCCCATCAGATCAATTACAGCAAGCTTTTGCAGTTTTTGTGGTGTTAATGGCGATTCAAATGGCTTTTCCTTTTAAGTCTAAGGGCGAAGGCCAGCTTCCTGCTAACGGTGTATTGTTTATTGTATCTGTGATGATTGCACTTATTGCTGGAATGATGGGGATTGGCGGTGGCGTTTTATTGGTGCCTTTTTTGAGTTTCTGTGGTTTACAAATGAAACAGGCTGTGGGATTTTCGTCAGCCACGGGCTTTTTGATTGCGATAGCTGGCACGACAGGATATGTGGTAGCAGGCTTTGATGCGCCCGATTTACCTTCTGGTACCTTAGGGTATATTTATCTTCCTGCGTTATTTGGCATTATTATCAGTTCAATGATCTTTGCGCCGCTTGGTGTTAAAGCGGCGAGCACATTACCTACTTCAAAACTAAAAAAGGCCTTTGCAGGCCTGTTATTTATAGTAGGTTTAAAAATGATATTCAGTTAAGTAATAGTTTATTTAACTAAATAGTCATAAATTTTAAACCGCAAAAGGATATTGAATCGCATCATGGTGTTGATAACCTTTCACTTCAAAATCATCTAATGTGACCCAAGTTTCAATATCTTTAAGGCTCTTAATATCTGGATTGATAATCAACTGAGGGGCTGCAAAGGGTTCACGCTTGAGTTGTATATCACGCATCGGCGCTAATTGATCTTCATAAATATGGGCGTTAACAATTTTGTGATAGGCCTTGCCTGGCTTTTTACCCGTTATTTGCGCCATCAATGCCAATAATACGTAAACTTGTACCATATTAAAGTTTAACCCAAGTGGAACATCACAGCTGCGTTGAGTGCTGTTTAGATACAAGGTGTCACCTAATAGTGAAAAGTGATGTTCATACATACACGGTCTTAAGCAGCCTAAGTCAAATGCGCCAGGGTGTAAAAAAGTCAGAATTTCTCCACGATTATCAATGCCTTTAGAAAGGTCATCAACAATACCTTGCAATAAATCAACATGACCACCATTGGGTTTAGGAAAAGCGCGTCCTAAAGCCCCATATATTAACCCTAAATCATCTTCGCCTTTGCGATTTGGGTTTTTTAACCATGCTTCATTTAAGTTCGCGTTAGCATCCCAGGTTTTGGTGCCAAGAGCACGAAACTGTGCAGCACTTTGATAACCTCGCATATAGCCGATAATTTCAGCAATTGCTGATTTCCAAAAGCTTTTTCGTGTGGTTACTAAAGGAAATTGATTATTGGCAACATCATACGTCAGGTCTGCATTAATGACGGTTAAACAACGTTTATTGGTCCGTTCATTATTAATCCAAGTGCCTTCATTGACGATACGTTGGCAAAGGTCCAAATACTGTTTCATGGTGTCCCTGATTTTTTTGTACGTTATTGAGTGAGTATACCTTTGTGTTGTAAAGGCATAAACCCAATCTTTGGGTAAAAATGAACTTCAAAGCTAATTTTAATACTGATTGAAAAATATTTTTTTAACATTTATGTTGTATTAATCACCAAACTGATAAGTGTTTGAAATGAATATAAACATTACATTTATTGCTTTATAGCGCTTTTTAGGGGCATTTACTCAGTAAAAACCAATAAATGAGAACTCAACTCGGTTTTTTCGATGTATTAGCTCGAAACATTCGATTATATTTGTTTTAATGTTCTGGTATAGACTCAAAGCATCGATTTTTAGGAGTTACAAATGGAAAAAGCACTGAGAAATTTTCTGAGCCAAGAGTCTGCTGGCGGGATCATCTTAATGATCTCTGTCGCCTTGGCCATGATTTTAGCAAATTCACCACTATCTGGTTTATACGAAGGTTTTTTAAATACAGAAGTACAAGTCCGTGTCGGTGCACTGGATATTGATAAGCCACTATTGTTATGGATTAACGATGGTTTAATGGCATTATTTTTCTTGTTAATAGGCTTAGAAGTTAAGCGTGAGTTGCTTGAAGGTGCCTTATCTACCGTTGCAAAAGCATCGTTACCCACTTTTGGGGCCATTGGTGGGATGTTATTCCCTGCGCTATTTTATTTGATGTTTAACTATTCAGATCCTGCTACCCAAGTGGGCTGGGCTATTCCTGCTGCAACCGATATTGCATTTGCCCTCGGGATCATGGCGTTGCTTGGTAATCGAGTGCCTGTAGCTTTGAAGGTGTTTTTATTAGCGCTGGCGATAATCGATGACTTAGGTGTCATTGTTATCATTGCACTGTTTTATAGTACTGATTTATCGATGTTGAGTTTAATTGTTGCTGCTATTGCAATAGCATTGATGGTTGTATTAAATCGTAAAGGGGTGACGTCATTAACCCCATACGGACTTCTTGGATTTATGCTTTGGGTTGCAGTATTAAAGTCGGGTGTACATGCTACATTGGCTGGTGTGATCATTGCATTCTGTATCCCACTAAGAGCTAAAGATGGCACATCGCCGTCTGAGCATCTAGAACATAGTTTACATCCTTGGAGCACGTTCCTAATCTTGCCAGTGTTTGCATTTGCGAATGCAGGTTTATCATTGACTAATATGACTTTCGCCTCTTTTGCAGAGCCTATTACGATCGGTATTATTTTAGGCTTAGTGTTAGGTAAACCTATTGGTGTTCTGCTATTTAGCTTTGTTGCGGTTAAACTTAAATGGGCTGAATTACCTCCGGGTATTGGTTGGAAACATATTGCCCCGGTGGCAGCTATGTGTGGTGTTGGTTTTACCATGTCTGTTTTCATTGCTTCACTTGCATTTGAAAACTCACCAGCGGCGTTTGGTGATTTTGCAAGGTTAGGCATTTTGACTGGTTCATTGCTTGCAGCTTTATTGGGGTACTTCTGGTTAGACAAAGTGTTACCGAAAAAAGGAGCCAAATAATGAAAGCATTATCTGTTGTTGTTTTAGTAACAAGCCTAGGGATATTTGCTTCCCCAGTTTCTGCAAATGCATTTGATGTGTGTTTAAAAGATTCAGCTAGCCCAAGTTGCACAAGCTATCTTGAGGGGGTTGTAGATGGGGCTTTAATGTACCGTAAAGATGTACCAGCCAAGAAAGTCGAAGCTAATAGCTATGAATCTCGGGCATTAAAGTATCGTGCTGGAAAGCGCTATCAAAAAGCCAATAGCAAATATTGCGCAAGCCAAGTACCTGTTAAAAGTGACATTGTGGATGCGTTATCTGAGCAGGTAGCAATGGATAACGTTTCAAATAGTGATGAACTTGAGTCGGTTATTAACTCGCTGATGGATTGTCGTAAGCAGTAGTCTATTATTTACTTATCTAAAATCGCTCACGCTTGTGGGCGATTTTTTTATAGGTCAGGGCATTTTATCTCTTTGTTGATATTCCTCTAAGACACCTAATTGTAGTTGACCCTTTTACTAAAGCGTATTCTTTACAAGGCGTATGTTATGCAACATCTTAATTACAATCATCTTTACTATTTTTGGATGGTTAAACGCAAAGGTTCAGTGGCCAAAGCCGCCGAAGCCTTATGTTTAACACCACAAACAATTACAGGACAGATGCGCTTATTAGAAAACCGTTTAAAAGGGTCATTATTTAAGCGGGTAGGGCGTAATTTAGAGGCGACCGAGTTAGGTGAAGTCGTTTTTCGCTATGCCGATAAAATGTTTAATTTAAGTTATGAAATGCTCGATTTGCTTAATTATCAAAAAGACACCTCGGTTCTGTTTGAGGTTGGGATCGCTGATGCGCTCTCAAAGGCCCTTGCGAGTCGGGTATTGCTGACTGTTATTCCACATGATGGCTCAATTCATTTAGCATGCTATGAATCAACCCATGAAAGCTTAATAGCACGTTTACGCGAACATAAATTAGATATGATTTTATCGGATTGTGCCGGTGAATCATTAAAATATAGCGATATTTTATCCAAAAAATTAGGTGAGTGTGGCGTCAGTTTTTTTTGTGCTCACCCTATCGATGCACCATTTCCAGCTTGCTTGGAACAAGAGAAATTATTGATCCCCGGGATCCGCACTTCTCTTGGGCAACAACTGCATAGCTGGTTCGCTGAAAAAAACCTCAATGTGAGTGTTTTAGGTGAATTTGATGATGCTGCTATGATGAAAGCCTTCGGGTATTTTAAACGGGGTATTTTTGTTGCCCCGTCTATTTATCGTCATGATATACTTTCGCAAGGTATGGTTTTATTAGGTGAAACCTCCGATATTAAAGAAGAATATCATGTCATGTTTGCTGAGCGTATGATTCAACATCCGGCAGTAAAAAGTTTACTTGAAACCGATTTTACTGATTTATTTTTAGGATTAGATCAGCAAGTACAAGATTTTGATAATCGTTTAGGAAGCGCAGATTAACCTTGGTGGTTAATCCTCATTTTTGCAGGAGTTCGTGTTGGAATTAATGAATATAGCGAGAGTTCGTTGGGCTTGTCGTCGCGGAATGCTTGAACTAGATGTATTGTTTCAACCCTTTGTTGAGGCACATTATCAGCAGTTACCTGATGAAGATAAGCAAACATTTATTCGCTTATTAGAGTGTGAAGATCCTGAGTTATTTGCTTGGTTTATGGGGCACGAGCAATGCCCAGATGCCGAATTAGCTGCAATGGTGATAAAAGTTCGTGGGCGCCCAGCACCATAAGCAAACACCGAATATCCCTCACGCAAGTCTGTTTGTGCTGAGGGCATCGTTTCATCAGTACTTATGTTATTGGTTGATATTTTTTGTAGTTTTGACAAGCTTTATTGCCTGGCCAAGTCTTGAATCGACATTGTTGATGTTGAGTTTTTATGGGCTGATTTTGGGCGTTGTTCTGGTCTTCATTGGTCAACTGCGCCGACTAAAAAATTGGCACTGTCAGATTGTGTTAGATGGTGTTTCAGGCGGTCGATTAGATACAGAAGCGTTGTTTAGATTTGGTAAACCTGCTTTTATTTGTCCTTTATTTTGCATGTTATACCTTGAGTTTGACGACCAATCTCGACAAATATGTTGTGTATGGGCAGATATGCTAGACGACTCTCAGTATCGAACCTTGTGTCGTCTAGCAAAGCAATCCTGCTAGCATTGCACGCGAACTAAATACTTCACGTAGGTTGTAAAATAGTTGGCCCTGAATTTTCAAGAAGTGCAGGGTAATCAATATTATAATGTAAGCCTCTGCTTTCCTTCCGTTCCATTGCGCAGCGGATAATCAGCTCGGCAACTTGCACAAGATTACGTAATTCCAATAAGTTATTACTTACACGGAAATTAGAGTAATACTCTTGGATCTCTTGTTGTAGCATCATGCAGCGCCGCAGAGCTCGCTCTAATCGCTTATCTGTTCGTACTATGCCAACATAATCCCACATGAACAATCTAAGCTCATGCCAGTTATGTGCGATGACGACTTCTTCATCCGAATTACTGACCTTGCTTTCGTCCCAACTTGGCACATTCATAGGCAGTTGTATTTTTTGTAATTGGCTTTCAATATCTTGCGATGCTGCCCTTGCAAATACCAAACATTCTAATAAAGAATTACTAGCCAGACGGTTAGCGCCGTGCAGTCCGGTATAAGCGACTTCACCTATGGCATATAAGCCATTTAAATCAGTTTGCCCATGTAAATCCGTCATTACACCACCACAGGTATAATGAGCAGCAGGTACCGCTGGTATCGGGGACTTAGTCATATCAATTCCCAGCTCCAAGCAACGCTGATAAATGGTAGGAAAGTGTTTGATAATAAAATCTGCTGGTTTATGGCTAATATCTAAATAAACACAATCTGAACCTAAGCGTTTCATTTCATAATCAATCGCCCGAGCGACGATATCCCTAGGCGCTAATTCGGCTCGCTCATCAAATTCAGGCATAAAGCGACTGCCATCAGGGCGGCGTAGATAAGCACCTTCTCCTCTTAAGGCTTCCGACAATAAAAAGTTTTTGGCATCAGCATGGTATAAGCAGGTCGGATGAAATTGATTAAACTCCATATTAGCTACGCGGCAACCAGCACGCCACGCCATAGCAATACCATCACCACTGGCAATATCTGGGTTAGAAGTATATTGATATACCTTCGAGCAACCTCCCGTTGCCAGCGCAACAAATTTGGCAGTAATGGTTTCTACATGTTCTTTGTCTCGATTCCATACATAAGCGCCAAGCACACGATTTCCAGGGCGGTTAAGTTTACGAGAAGTGATAAGATCAATCGCATTATAACGCTCTAACACTCGAATGTTAGGGTGATTAAGTGCGCGCTGTTGCAATGTGGTTTGTACCGCTTTTCCTGTAGCATCAGCAGCATGCAAAATACGACGATGACTATGGCCGCCTTCGCGGGTGAGGTGATAAGGTGCATCTTGTTGATTGTCAGATGTTTCTTCTTTGTCAAAAGCCACACCACAATCTATCAGCCACTGCATCGACGCTTTGGCATTTTCAGCGGTAAAAGTGACCACGTTTTTATCACACAATCCGGCACCCGCTATTAGGGTGTCATTAACATGGGATTCTATGGTGTCGCCTTCATCAAATACGGAAGCTATGCCACCTTGGGCATAAAGGGTTGAGCCTTCAGCTAAAGGGCCTTTAGAAAGAAGAATAACTGAAGATGTTTCTGCCAAATGGAGTGCTAAAGTGAGCCCTGCCGCACCGCTACCTATTACCAAAATGTCAGATTGGTATTCAACTGCTTGTGTCATCGGGTATCATGGGTAAAGAAATGGTTCAGTAATGGTAAATCAAAACACCATACTTGGGTACATTAAGCCGATATTTTGTTCGTGCTATTTGGTATTTATTTGGCATAAAGCCAACAAAATGAATTTTTTTTTATATTTTATCGAACTTTTATTGAAATGCTCAGTCTACTTATATGAACAGGATTCGAGCGACTGAATATCAGTGATACAGATTTAGGAGTAGTCGGCTCGGATGAGTGGACAATATAGTGATCAACAATTAGTTGAGCGTGTACAGCAAGGCGATAAAAACGCTTTTAACCTGTTGGTAATGAAATACCAAAACAAAGTAATGAGCCTGATTGGACGATATGTTCGAAATCAAGCGGATGTAGCAGATGTAACGCAAGAAGCTTTTATTAAAGCTTACCGCGCACTAGCTAATTTTCGTGGTGATAGTGCTTTTTATACTTGGTTGTACCGAATAGCCGTCAATACGGCAAAGAATTTTCTTACCTCTCAAGGGCGAAAAGCGCCTGCGAATGATGTAGATATTGAAGAAGCTGAATACTATGAGGGCAGTGATGCTTTAAAGGAATTCGCTTCACCAGAGCGTTTATTGATGAAAGATCAAATGAGTAAAGTGATCTTTGATACTCTTGATAAATTGCCTGAAGAATTAAAAATGGCGATATCACTACGCGAGTTAGATGGTATGAGTTACGAAGATATTGCCAATATCATGGATTGTCCCGTTGGTACGGTAAGATCGCGAATATTTCGCGCTCGAGAAGCAATCGATAAACAGCTCCAGCCTCTACTGGAAAAGTAATAGTCTTATTATTTAAGATAGGTGAAAAATGGTTAAATCAAGTCAAGAATGGGTATCTGCAGCTGTTGATGGCGAAGTTGATGAGCAAACATTAACTCAACTCGCATCTGATGTTGATTCTCATCAAGAGTGGCAACGTTATCACATGATTGGTGATACCATGCGTGGTGAACTCCCCGCGGCCATCGACTTAGATATTACAGCAAGTATTGCTGCTGCTATTGAATTAGAGCCTACCATTATGGCGCCTAAAAATAGCAAAGTAGTACAGAATGACGGTGTGGTGTCCAACACGCCTAAAACATCGAATGTTGTGTCACTGTTTAAGCAATTTGGTCAGTATGCCATTGCCGCAAGCGTTGCTTTAGTTGCAATTGTTGGTGTGCAGTCTTACGATTATTCTCAAGATGTCGAGTCACCTTTGCCAGTGTTTAACACTCGTCCACTAGTGGGCACTATGTCTCCAGTGAGTCTACAAACTGGGCCAGTTGCGAATCAACAAGGTTATACAAACGAGCAAGTGCTTGAGCAGCGCAAACGTATTAACGCTTATATTCAAGATCACATGCTTCAACAACGCTTAAACCCAGGTGTTCAAGTTGAGCAAGCTAATCAAGCTGAAATCAACCAATAACTTTTATTCTTCATACAGCAATGGTTTAATGGGCCATTGCTGTTTTACTTCCTAGGAGTTAGCTTGCGCCTTTTCCTGCTAGCACTGTTAATTATTTCCCCTTTTAGTCATAGTGAAGAATTGTCAGCGAAAGATTGGCTTATCAATATGAGTCAAGCCCTTAGCGAAACACAGTTCAAAGCCTCAGTTGTTCAAATTCAAGCAGATCATGTGCGTCCTTTGGTGTTTTTACAAGGTTCGGTAGATGATAAGCGAATAGCCTATTTAGAATATCTCAATGGCCCGCCCAAAAATGCGGTCAAAGTGAATAATACCGTTACCTTTCTAGAGCATGACCAACCGCCTTACAGTGTTAACGCCAACCTAATTCAAGGTGTTTGGCCAGTATCTTTGTATGGTGACATTAGTAAGCTAGAGCAGGGTTATCAATTTGTGCTGGGAGGCCGGAGTCGTATTGCAGGTCGTGCGGGGCAAATGATTCGATTTATTGCTAAAGATGAATATCGTTATGATGCTCAAATTTGGCTTGATTTAGAAACCTATTTACCTTTGCGATATGACACACTTAATCGTGAGAAGCAGTTACTCGAACAGACAATGGTTATCGAGCTTATTGAATTTAATGAGTCTCCAAGTATTTTAGTTGAAGCAAGTAAGCATGATTGGCCTGAAGTGATAAAACAAGCCGATCGTAAAGATGCACAAGATTGGCAGTTTACCTGGTTACCGCAAGGTTTTAACATGATTGTTAGCGATAACCATCGTTTAATTGGTATTCATGAACCGGTTGAATATATTGCGTTAACCGATGGTTTAGCGAATATTTCAGTTTACGTCGCTAGAGCTCCAGAGGGGCCAATGCCTGAAGAGTTAGTGACCCGGAATGGTTTATCTATGGTGGTTGAAAAAGTAGGTAATGCTGAAGTGGTTGCATTGGGTAAAGTACCAAGTCAAACTTTAGAGCGCATTGCCAGAAGTTTAGCGTTAAAATAGTACTTTAATTGCCCTTTAACCATAAGCAAATAGATATGCCTAATCGACCCACACCCGTTGATAGCGAACTTAAGCCAAGTCCTTTACTAGAGGAGTTGGCTAAAGTTGTTGATTACCAAAAAGGTTGGGTGATGGTAGAGGTTGAATTAAAAAGCGCCTGTAATCATTGTGCTAATAATGATAATTGTGGCACATCTGCTGTGGCTAAAGCCTTTTCGGTAAAAACCCAACGATTTGCTATTGCCAGTGAACAAGCATACACAAAAAACGATATGTTGAAGTTGGGGCTCCCTGAAAGCGTGATTATTCAAGCTGCAGCCTTGGTTTATCTGCTGCCTTTGTTAGGATTGTTTTTATTTGCAGGCATAGGGCATTTATTAGCGCTAGGCCTAGAACTTGATACTAATCTTAGCGCTATGACGTTTGCCTTGTTGGGTGCTGCGTTTAGTTGGCGAATAGGTAAATATTTTGCACATAAGATTGAAGCCAACGCACAACCCGTTATCATCAGTAATTTAGGCCAACAGGTCGATTTATTCCGTCAAGTTTAGTCATTTCAATTAAATTGAGCCTTTGTTTTTAGACAATTTTAGGCTTGATTTAGACATGGATGATGAATCTGATTGGTATTAGCACCCTAATCAGGTACAATTTCACACCATATTTTTCACCCTTTTTAGTAGTAGTCATTGCCTCATAATGAAACACATTAGAAACTTTTCAATTATTGCCCATATCGACCACGGCAAATCCACCTTATCGGATCGTCTTATCCAGTTTTGTGGCGGCTTAAGTGACCGCGAGATGGCAGCTCAGGTTCTCGATTCAATGGACATTGAACGTGAGCGTGGCATTACCATTAAAGCCCAAAGCGTAACTTTGGACTATAAAGCTAAAGATGGAAATACCTATCAATTAAACTTCATTGACACCCCAGGGCACGTAGACTTTTCATACGAAGTGTCTCGCTCACTAGCCGCCTGTGAAGGCGCATTGTTAGTGGTAGATGCTGGTCAAGGTGTTGAAGCGCAAACGTTGGCAAACTGTTATACCGCATTAGATATGAATCTTGACGTGGTTCCAGTGTTAAACAAAATCGATTTACCTCAAGCTGAGCCCGATAGAGTGGCAGCTGAGATTGAGGATATTGTAGGTATTGATGCTATGGACGCTGTGCGATGCTCAGCTAAAACTGGCGTAGGTATTGAAGATGTACTTGAAGAAATTGTTGCTAAAATTCCGCCACCAGAAGGCGATGAAAGTGCGCCATTACAAGCATTAATTATTGATTCTTGGTTTGATGCCTACTTAGGTGTTGTCTCATTAGTGCGTATTAAGCATGGTGTACTGAAAAAAGGCGACAAGTTTAAAGTGATGTCCACTGGACAAAACTACAACGCCGATCGCGTAGGTATTTTCACTCCTAAAGAAAACGATGAGCCTGAACTTCGTGCTGGTGAAGTGGGTTATGTTATCTCTGGTATTAAAGAGATCCATGGTGCGCCGGTAGGTGATACATTAACTCATGCTAAACATGGCGCAGATAAACCGCTTCCAGGGTTTAAAAAAGTGAAGCCTCAGGTTTATGCGGGTGTTTTCCCTATTTCGACTGACGAATATGAAAACTTCCGTGAAGCATTGAACAAATTATCATTAAATGATGCCTCACTATTTTTCGAACCAGAAACATCAGGTGCACTGGGTTTTGGTTTCCGTATTGGTTATCTTGGCTTATTGCACATGGAAATCGTGCAAGAGCGTTTAGAGCGCGAATATAATCTTGATTTGATTACGACAGCGCCAACGGTAGTTTACGAAGTAGAAATGACCAATGGTGAGGTTATTTATGTTGATAATCCATCAGATCTTCCACCTCTGAACAATATTGAAGAAGTACGTGAACCGATTGTTGAAGCCAATATTTTAGTGCCAAAAGAATATTTAGGTAACGTGATTACCTTGTGTATTGATAAGCGTGGCATGCAAACAAATATGGTTTATCACGGTAACCAAGTTGCTGTGACCTACCACTTACCCATGGCTGAAGTCGTCATGGATTTCTTTGACCGCTTGAAGTCAACGAGTCGTGGCTATGCATCATTGGAATATAACTTCATTCGTTTTGACCCTGCAGATATGGTGCGTTTAGATATTCTTATCAATGGCGATCGCGTTGATGCGTTAGCGATGATTATTCACCGCAGTAATATCCGCCATCGTGGTTTAGCGCTTGTTGAAAAGATGAAAGAGCTTATTCCAAGACAGATGTTTGATATCGCTATTCAAGCCGCGATAGGCAGTCAAATTGTTGCGCGTTCAACGATTAAAGCACTACGTAAAGACGTAACAGCTAAATGTTATGGTGGTGACGTGTCGCGTAAGAAGAAACTGCTTAATAAGCAGAAAGAAGGTAAAAAACGTATGAAGCAAGTGGGTAACGTTGAGGTGCCTCAAGAGGCATTCTTAGCAGTATTGAAGTTGAATGATTAATCATAATTAACCCAATTGCTTCTAAGATAACGCCGCATTTAGCGGCGTTATCGTTATAATAAATCTAATTTATCTGCAAAAATTTGTCAGTAATTAGTCATCAAAAATGGCTTACACTGTTTGTCTAGATAATAACCTTTAAAGTGTAAGACTTATATTAGGAGTTCTATCAGCAATGGCAGCTCACTTTTCTACCATTCTTGTACTAGTCACCCTTATCAGCGGGTTGATTTGGCTTATTGACGTGGTATTTTTTGCGCCCAAACGCAAAGAGAAATTGGCTTTAGCGCAATCGGGTTCAAAACAACTGACTGACGAAGCGATTGATAAAATTGTTCGTGAACCCATGATAGTTGAAACCGCACACTCAATTTTTCCTGTGATTGCATTTGTGATGATTCTACGTTCATTTATTTACGAACCATTTCAAATACCATCAGGGTCTATGATGCCAACATTACTCGTTGGTGATTTTATCTTGGTTGAAAAATTCAGTTATGGTTTACGCGATCCTGTCTGGCGCACCAAATTAGTGGAAACTGGTGAGCCTGAACGTGGAGATGTGTTTGTATTTAAATACCCAGAAAACCCTGCAATTGATTATATAAAACGTGTAGTCGGATTGCCGGGAGACTCGGTAATATACCGTAACAAGCAATTGACTATTCAGCCTAAATGTAGCACTGATAACGTGTGTCCTGAGCCATTGGTTATTGAACATGTTGAGCTTAACCAAGGTGAGTTCAGCCAAGAAAATGTACCATTAACTCGCTATACTGAAACAATATCTGGTTTCGCGCACGATATATTAATCAATCCATCACGCCCTGATTTTAGACAGCATTTTTATCAACAAGCGGGAACTCAAAACGGTGAATTTATTGTGCCTGAAGGGCAATATTTTGCTATGGGTGATAACCGTGATAACAGTACCGATAGTCGTTTTTGGGGCTTTGTGCCAGAAGCTAATCTTGTTGGAAAAGCTGTAGCTATTTGGATCAGCTTTGAGTTTGACCGTGAACCAAGCGGGTTTTTACCTACATGGATACCAAGCGGAGTTCGTTTCGAGCGCACGGGTGGAATTAAGTAATGGAACCGATTAAAAACTTGCCTAGGCTGTGTCGTACTTTAGGTTATGAATTTAACGACATTAACTTACTCATTCAAGCCTTGACTCACCGCAGTGCCGCGAATAAACATAACGAACGTTTAGAGTTTTTAGGTGATTCGATTTTATCGATTGTGATATCTGACGCGTTATATCATCAATTTCCTAAGGCTACGGAAGGTGATTTAAGCCGTATGCGCGCAACCTTAGTGAAAGGCGATACGCTGACCTTGATTGCCAAAGAGTTTAAGCTAGGTGATTACCTGTTTTTAGGCCCTGGTGAACTGAAAAGTGGTGGTTTTAGACGTGAATCTATTTTGGCTGATGCAGTTGAAGCCATAATTGGTGCTGTTTATCTCGATGCCAATATTGATGCCTGCCGTACATTATTATTGAATTGGTATGAGCAACGTTTAGCTAAAATTAAGCCAGGTATTAATCAAAAAGATCCTAAGACAATTTTACAAGAGCATCTTCAAGGTTTTAAAAAGCCATTACCTGATTATCAAGTGGTGAAAGTTGAAGGTGAAGCACACGATCAAACCTTTACGGTTGAGTGTCGTATTACGGATTTAGCTGATGTCGTTATTGGCGTAGCAAGTTCAAGAAGAAAAGCTGAGCAGCTAGCGGCTGCTCAGGTGTTGGAGTTACTGAACAAATGACCAAGAAAAACGACTTGCCAGATCAACAAACACAGGCAGAAAAAGAGCCAAGCTTAAATGAGTTATTGTCAAGAATGAACCTTGCCGCACCCGAGGCAACAGCTCAATATGATGTGACTTATTGCGGCATGGTTGCCATTGTTGGCCGTCCCAATGTGGGCAAGTCGACTTTACTGAATAAATTACTTGGCCAAAAAGTCAGTATTACTTCTAAAAAGCCACAAACAACACGCCATCGTATTATGGGTATTCATAGCGATTGCCCTAAACAAATCGTTTTTATTGATACGCCAGGTTTACATATTGAAGAAAAGCGTGCCATTAACCGATTGATGAACCGTGCAGCTGCCAGTTCATTAGCGGATGTGTCTATGGTGATTTTTGTTGTTGATGGAATGACCTGGACCGCTGACGATGAAATGGTTTTACAAAAAATTAAGCATCGAAACGATGACCGTAAAATTGTGCTAGCAATTAATAAAGTGGATAACATCAAAGATAAAGAGGCTTTGTTCCCTTACTTAAATGAATTGGGTAAGAAGTTTGATTTTGATGATATTTTGCCTATTTCAGCGAATAAAGGCACTAACGTGCAGCGTATTTTAGAGTTGGCGCAAACGTCATTACCTAAAGCGCCGTTTTATTTTCCTGAAGATTATGTCACCGATAGATCGCAACGTTTTATGGCTTCTGAAATTGTCCGTGAAAAATTAATGCGCTTTTTAGGTGATGAATTACCTTACGATTGCACCGTTGAAATTGAACAATTTAAAATGATGGACAATGGCGTTTATCAAATTAATGCACTGATTTTAGTTGAACGTGATGGCCAGAAACGTATGGTCATTGGCAATAAAGGTGAACGTATTCGTACTATCGCTACTCAAGCCCGATTAGATATGGAAACTTTATTTGATAACAAAGTGTTTCTTGAAATATGGGTTAAAGTAAAGTCGGGTTGGGCTGATGATGAACGCGCGCTTCGTAGCTTAGGTTATGGTGAAGATTAACCACTTTGGTGGTAGCACGCACAGGATGACGTTAACATGGCCACAATGAAACGTGGCTATGTCTTACATCACCGAGCCTATCGTGAGTCTAGCGTGATTGTTAACTTGCTCGTTGATGGGATCGGGAGAGTTGACGCCATTGTTCGAACCGGTAGCGGCAAACGTTCTATTAAATCTATTTTACAACCTTTTCAACCCCTCATTATTCAATTTAGCGCCCAATCTGAAGCCAAAAATTTATCGCTAAAAACCATTACCCATATTGAAGCCGCAGCGCCTGCAATTCCATTATCAGGCAATAGCCTGTATTCAGGGTTTTATTTAAATGAGCTATCTGTACGTTTATTAACGGTTGAACACCAAACAGAATCTTTATTCTTAGCTTATCATCGAAGTGTTTTATCTTTGGCTCAGGCCTTTTGTTCAAGCCACTTACGTTTTTTTGAAAAAGCCCTTTTACTCGAACTTGGGGCCTTGCCTTCCTTACAGTATGATGTGAATGGAAATGCGATTGATGCCGATAGTTTTTATCGATTAGAGGCCGATTGCGGCTTTATACCTGTACTACAACAAGCTGTCGGTACGTTCAGTCACGGTAAAAGTGTCGTACCTGGTGCAATGTTAATTGCCCTTCATGTTGAAGATTTACCTGCAGTGCATCTTAATTCCGCCAAAGGTCTAATGCGTTTTTTGCTAGCACCTTTACTCGGCACTAAACCATTATTAAGTCGACAATTATTCATTAAATAACCTCTGCGCTAGATACATATCTCACAGTTCTTTACACTACTAACTGTTTGCAATAGACCCGCTATGACACGTAAATTTGCCCTGTTATCATTACAAAGTTCAGGTTTAATTGTAAGCGCTAGAATATGAGTGGGTTAAATATCATTTATTCCACCCTTAACCCGAGTTAAGGTTAAATAATCTCGAATTTAGTGACACTTCTCAGTACAATAACAGCCATAATATTTTGTCATCACGTTAAGGAACCTTCCGTGAGCGCTATTTTTTTAGGTATTAATATCGATCATATTGCGACCCTTCGTCAGGCTCGCGGCACTAATTATCCCGATCCCATTCATGCAGCCGCCGTTGCAGAACATGCAGGCGCGGATGGTATTACCATTCATTTGCGTGAAGACCGTCGCCATATCCAAGACAGAGATGTGTATTTATTAGCAAAAACCCTTAAGACACGGATGAATTTTGAATTTGCTGTGACAGAGGAAATGATTGCAATTGCATGTGAAGTTAAACCCGCATATGCATGCTTAGTGCCTGAAAAACGAGAAGAACTGACCACAGAAGGTGGCTTAGATGTAGCAGGTCAGTTAGACAAAATAACCTCAGCCGTGACCCGTTTGGAAGCTCAGGGGATTAAAGTATCTTTATTTATCGATGCAGACAAACAGCAAATCGATGCCGCGGTTGCATCTGGCGCGCCTTATATCGAAATACATACGGGTTGTTATGCTGATGCGCATACAGATGCCGAGCAAGCGTATGAGTTGAAACGAATCGCAGACATGGCTGCTTATGCTCATGGTAAAGGGCTAGTGGTTAATGCCGGTCATGGATTGCATTATCATAATGTGAAACCGATTGCGGCTATACCTGAATTATATGAGTTAAACATTGGCCATGCAGTGGTTGCACGAGCGGCTATTGATGGGCTTGAAAAGGCCGTACGAGATATGAAACAGTTGATGCTTGAAGGTCGTAGAGGCGAATAATGGCAATTATTGGGATTGGTACTGACATTGTTGAAATTGCCCGTATACGTGAACAATGTGCACGCATTGGTGATAAGTTAGCCAAGCGTGTTTTGACCGATGCCGAGTTTGCTGTTTATCTTCAATCCAAATTACCAGAGCGTTTTCTCGCAAAACGTTTTGCTGCTAAGGAAGCTGCTGCTAAAGCATTAGGCACGGGTATTGGACGGGGCGTGTCTTTTCAACATATTCATATTGATAACGATGAAAATGGTGCGCCAACTTTGAGTTTCAGTGCAGGAGCCAAAGCACGGCTTGAGTTGTTGAATGGACGCCACGTATTTATCAGCATCGCAGATGAACAGCACTATGCGGTGGCGACTGTGGTGCTAGAAAGTTAGCAATAGCCCATTATTGTGGATTTAATTTAGGCGCATTAGCGCCTTTTTTAGTGGGCTTTTAAAATCTTGAGAGATGCGCTAAGTTAACAGCATAATAACAACATTAATCGAGAGTAATTATGAAATCTGCCGTAGAACAACTTGCCACTTATAAAAGCGTCCACTTGAATCCCAAAAATATTCGAACGCATTTTTTCGGGGTGCCTATGATCATTTGGTCAGCCTTTTTAATGTTAGGAACGATTCGTTTCGAACTGGCGGGTGTTGAATTTAGCGCTGCTATGGTACTGATGTTGTTGGTATTGGCTTATTACTTCAAGCTTCATGTTAAACTGGCTTTAGGGTTAACCTTGTTCATTATTCCTGTGTTAATCACCTCGGAAATGGCCGTTCATAGCTCGCAGCCTTTTGTGTTGGCAATCTCGATATTCGTGGTTGGCTGGATAATTCAATTTGTTGGCCATAAATATGAAAAAGCGAAGCCTGCTTTCATGGATGATTTAAACCAATTATTAATTGGCCCCTTTTTCTTAATGGCTGAATTGTATTTTATGCTGGGGTGGGAAAAACAGTTAGACGCTGAAATTACACCTATTGCCAGAGATAAACGCCGAGCAATTGAAGCGGCAAAGCGAGCCCAGTAGTAAATCCCAGGGTATAAAAAAAGGCGCTAAGCGCCTTTTTTATTGTTTACTGAAAGTGTTAACTTATTTCATCGTCATCGCTTGGTTCAACAATGGGTGAGTTTGGCATGATACGCACCAACTTGATCATATTGTCGGCAACCTCTATGACCTCAATATGATAATCAGCTAAACGAAGACTTGTCTTAGCGGCTGGGATATCTTCAAGATATTCGACAATCAGGCCATTTAAGGTTTTAGGACCATCGATGGGGAAGTCCCATTTCATTTCTTTGTTAAGATCACGGATGTTAATCGTAGCATCAATTAAGAAACTGCCATCTTGTTGAATATTAATATCTTCACTTGGTGTGGTCATCATAGATGTGGTGAAGTCTCCAACGATTTCTTCCAATATATCCTCAAGGGTAACCAAACCTTGAATATCACCGTATTCATCGACCACTAAGCCAATACGTTCTTTATTCTGCTGAAAATTGGCAAGCTGCACGTTTAGTGGAGTGCCTTCGGGAATAAAGTACAGCTCTTTTACGGCACGTAATAATGATGACTTGCTGAATTGCTCTTTAGATTGCAGGCGTAGCGCATCACGTAAGTGAATGAAGCCAACAGCATCGTCAATGGTGTCACGATATACTAGAACACGCGTATGAGGACTTTGAGTGACAAGTTTATTAATCAGTTTAAAGTCATCGTTCATGTTAATGGCGTAAATGTCTGAACGCGCGATCATAATATCTTCAACAGTGACTTTTTCTAAGTCTAATATCGATAGCAACATTTCTTGGTGACGTTGCGGGATCAAAGCGCCAGCTTCATGCACTACGGTTCGTAGTTCTTCCTGGCTTAATGCATCATCCGTTTGTACGGTTTTTATGCCCATCAAACGTAAAAAACCAGTGGTGATAATGTTGAGTGATTTGACTAAAGGAAGTAACAGAATGAGTAACCATTTCAGAAGTATGCTTGACGGGAAAGCAATCCGTTCAGGGTGCAAAGCTGCGTAGGTTTTAGGAGTCACTTCTGCAAAAATTAATACCACAACGGTTAAAACACCAGTGGCAATAGCAACGCCCACATCACCAAACAAACGCATACCAACAATTGTCGCGATAGCGGATGCCAGAATATTTACCAGATTGTTGCCTATAAGAATGAGACCGATTAAACGATCAGGCCTATCGAGCATTTTCAATGCACGTTGGGCGCCTTTATGTCCACTGCCTGCTAGGTGACGAAGTCGGTAGCGGTTTAAAGTCATCATGGCGGTTTCTGAACCAGAAAAATAAGCTGAGATCAGTAATAAAACCAAAAGAAAAATCAGGAGTGCGCTGGTAGATATAGCGTCCAAGAAGGGGGCTCCGTAAAAGCATACAAGCTGTATTTACAGCTAAAATGGATGAGTTAAGTTGGACATTATTAATGACTGACAAAAAGAGTCAAGAGATATGCTGGGATATTATCCCTAAACTGCAAAAGAAAGTGGTTGTTATCGCAATAAACTTGCTAAAAAGTAGCGGGTTTTGATAAGGCTATCTAGCTAGATAGCCGTTATATTCAAACCCAAATAAAGCCAACTAATTGAGAATAAGTTCTTTGACAATACGGGCGCCAAAGTAGGCGAGTGACAATAAACCTGCCCCCGATAAACTGTAAAACACCGCGGTTCGTATTCTACATCCTATGGTGTAATGCTGCCATAACATCGCACCGTACACTAACCAAGCCATGATAGATAAAATGGCTTTGTGGCCTTTACCTTCAATGAACATGTCTTCAAGAAATACGAACCCTGTGATCAGTGACAGGCTGAGTAATACAAAGCCAATTACCACTAGATGATATAACTGACGCTCAACTGTCATTAGCGGCGGCATAGAAGGACTCATAATCATTTTCTTGGTTTTGAGCTTATTTTGAATCATCCATAATTGTAGGGCGTAAAGCGCGGCAATCATCAATGCACTATAGGCCATGAGTGATAAAACAACATGGGCTAAAATTTCAGGATGCAGTTCAAAATGCGTAATAAATTGAGGTGGCAATAACCACAACAACGCAACAGAAATGATTGAACAGGCATAAATGACCGGCAATACAACAATGACTTTTAGTCGTGGCAACGTCACGGTAAAGGTGAATGCAATAATCCAGTTCACCATTGAAATCACATTGGTTAAACTGAAGTTTTGTCCATCAAGAGTAAAAATTGAATTTGAAAGTGCAAAACCATGCATTACCACAGCTAGAGCAGATATGATCAATATAAGTTTACGATTGGGACCATCAGCATGAAATAGCCGGCTAGTGGCAAGAATCAATGCAATACAATAAAACAACATAGCCGAAGCAGAAAAAATAACCATCCGATTTGAACCTATCAAGTTATACAGACATGTTGGCTGGATAAAATATCAAGCCATAAAAAATACACGGGCATTATAGGGTTAGACTAACATGAAGTTGCCCTATAAGGGCAGTGACCTAATACGCAAAATTTAACAGTATCCTACCCTTAGCTGCAAATAATTTACGTTATGCCATAAACGATGATCATGACACAGGCTAAATCAGCCCTGTTTATGTCAAAGTCATACTTTTTATAGCAGGTTTATTATTTCGTTTGAGCTAAAAATGAATAAATTGTCACACAAACGCGCATCTTAAAAAATTTTGAGTATAATAGTGCGCATTATCGAGAAGCGTATTAAGAGCGGTTAAATGTTTGAGAATCTATCTGACAGACTATCAAGAACACTAAAAAATATCAGTGGTCGAGGTCGATTAACGGAAGACAACATTAAAGACACCTTACGTGAAGTCCGCATGGCTTTACTCGAGGCAGATGTTGCTTTACCTGTTGTAAGAGAATTTGTTAATAGCGTCAAAGAGCGAGCTGTTGGTCAAGAAGTCTCAAAAAGTTTAAGTCCAGGACAAGCTTTTATTAAGATTGTTCAAAGTGAGCTTGAACGCGCCATGGGTGAAGCTAATGAAGCGTTAGACTTAGCCGCACAGCCGCCAGCCGTCATTATGATGGCTGGTTTACAAGGCGCGGGTAAAACAACGTCTGTAGCTAAGCTGGGTAAGCTGTTACGCACTCGCCATAAAAAATCAGTCTTAGTTGTCAGTGCTGACGTTTATCGTCCGGCGGCAATTAAGCAGCTTGAAACATTAGCAGCAGAGGTTGAGGTTGAATTTTTCCCCTCTGATGTCAGTCAAAAGCCATTAGATATTGCTAAAGCGGCAATTGCTCATGCCAAACTAAAGTTCATTGATGTTGTTATTGTCGATACAGCAGGTCGTTTGCATGTTGACGAAGCCATGATGGACGAGATTAAAGAGCTGCATGCGGTGATCAAACCGATTGAAACCTTGTTTGTTGTTGATGCTATGACGGGTCAAGATGCGGCAAACACGGCTAAGGCATTTAATGAAGCATTGCCACTTACTGGGGTTATCTTAACGAAAGTTGATGGCGATGCGCGCGGTGGTGCAGCATTATCCATTCGTAGCATAACCGGTAAACCGATTAAGTTTTTAGGTGTTGGTGAAAAAACTGACGCCCTAGAGCCTTTCCATCCTGACCGTATAGCATCGCGTATTCTAGGTATGGGCGATGTGCTATCTCTGATTGAGGAAGTTGAACGTGGTGTCGATAAAGACAAAGCCATGAAACTTGCCTCAAAAGTGAAAGCCGGTGGTAGCTTCGATTTAGAGGATTTTCGTGAGCAATTGCAGCAGATGAAAAACATGGGCGGCATGATGAACATGATTGAAAAGCTGCCTGGTGTTGGACAATTACCCCCAGAAGCCTTAGCGCAAGTCCAAGATGGAAAAATGACAGGGCAAATGGAAGCAATTATTAATTCCATGACAGCCAAAGAGCGTAAAAATCCAGATGTTATCAAAGGGTCACGCAAGCGTCGTATTGCGTTAGGTTCAGGTACACAGATTCAAGATGTGAATCGTTTATTGAAGCAATTCACTCAAATGCAAAAAATGATGAAAAAAATGTCATCTAAAGGCGGCATGAAGAAAATGATGCGTGGAATGAGCGGTATGCTCCCACCTGGCATGAAAATGCCTGGCCGATAATTTAATTTCAATCTCCGTAAGTGGACACTTACTTTGAAACTATAATCCAGTTTTGCTGCAAAAAACGGCACTGTGGCTTGCAATAGTTTCAAAGTCAGGTAAAATCTTTCGGCTTTCTTTCTGGGACCTTCGCGAACACGGGTTCCAGTTTTTATTTTTGCTTCTAGCAAATCATTAGAGGAATAAAACGCATGGTTACCATTCGTTTAGCTCGTGGCGGCGCAAAAAAGCGTCCATTTTACAATATCGTTGTTGCTGATAGCCGCAATGCTCGTGACGGTCGTTTCATCGAACGTGTAGGCTTCTTCAACCCACTAGCTCGTGGTCAAGAAGAAACTTTACGTTTAGATTTAGACCGTGTTGAGCACTGGGTTGCTACTGGCGCGGCAACATCTGACCGTGTTGCTAAGTTAATTAAAGACGCACGTAAAGCAGCTGCTTAATTGCGTTTAGGTATAGATTGATGAGTAGTAACCAACAGCCGATTGTGCTGGGAAAATTAGGCGCAAGTCATGGCATTAAAGGTTGGCTAAAAATCACTGCCTATACCGATTCTGTTGAAGGCATTTTTGATTATTCTCCTTGGCTCATTTATGACCAAGGGAAATGGCGTGAAGTTAAAGTCAGCCAGTGGCGCTCACAAGGTAAAGCGATAATCGCTGAACTGGAAGGGGTAGCCTCTCGGGAACAGGCGCAAATGCTCACTAATTGTGAAATTGCGATTATGCCTGAACAAATGAAAGAACTGAGTGATGATGAATTTTATCACCGAGATCTTATCGGATGTGAAGTGACAAATAGTAACGGCTATAACATGGGTATTGTTGACCAGATCGTGGAAACAGGATCAAACGACGTATTACTTGTTAAAGCTAACGCCAAAGATGCTTTTGGCAAAGCGGAACGTATGATCCCCTTTGTCCCTGAACAATTCATTTTAAAAGTGGATTTGCAAGGCAAACAGATAACAGTGGATTGGGATCCTGACTTCTAAGTCGAGGTACAACAAATGTGGTTAGGGGTAATAACCCTGTTTCCAGAGATGTTTCGTGCCGTTACAGACTTTGGGGTGACGGGTCGAGCCGTAAAAAACGGCCTGCTTGAGGTGCAAACGTGGAATCCTCGTGATTTCACCCATGATAGACACAACACGGTTGATGACCGCCCTTATGGTGGTGGACCTGGAATGTTAATGATGGTGCAACCTCTACGAGATGCCATTCATGCAGCAAAAGCTGCAGCGGGTGACAGAGCGAAGGTGATTTATCTATCCCCTCAGGGACGCAAGCTGGATCAGCAAGGTGTCACTGAGTTAGCTAAATCAGACAGTTTGATTTTAGTGTGTGGTCGCTACGAAGGTATCGATGAGCGCATTATCCAAACTGAAGTGGATGAAGAATGGTCAATTGGCGATTACGTGCTTTCGGGCGGCGAAATACCAGCAATGACTTTAATCGATTCAGTGGCGCGTTTAGTACCTGGTGTACTAGGTAAGCAAGCTTCAGCAGAGCAAGATTCTTTCTCTGATGGGTTACTGGATTGTCCTCATTACACACGCCCTGAAAACTTAGATGGTATGGATGTACCTGCAGTGTTGTTAAGCGGCGACCACGAAAAAATTAGACTCTGGCGGTTGCAACAAAGTATCGGAAGAACTTTTTTACGACGACCAGAAATATTTGAAAATCTAGCTCTGACTGACGAACAAACTGCACTATTAACGCAGTTTGTTAACGAAACGGATGTGTCCGTATAGTCATCGCTTCAGTTATTCTAGAACGGAGTAAGTTATGAACAACATCATTAAAATGCTCAACGATGAGCAAATGAAAACAGACGTACCTGAATTTGGTGCTGGTGATACAGTAGTAGTTCAAGTTCGCGTAAAAGAAGGTGATAAAGAGCGTCTTCAGGCTTTTGAAGGTATCGTTATCGCAAAACGTAACCGTGGTTTGCACTCTGCATTCACAGTTCGTAAAATCTCTAATGGTGAAGGTGTTGAGCGTGCTTTCCAAACGCACAGCCCATTAATTGCTAGCATCGAAGTTAAGCGTCGCGGCCGTGTTCGTCGTGCTAAACTTTACTACTTACGTGAGCGTTCAGGTAAATCTGCACGTATCCGTGAAAAATTGGCAACTAAGTAATAGTTATCAATTTAGTTTAAAAGATGCAGTGTTCGCACAACTAACCGCCGAAAGGCGGTTTTTTGTATCTGGAAGATAATCCTATTAATTATTATTTAATTTGTCTTTCAAATAATTCTTGATCTGAACTTCACTCACAGGCATAGTTAGCGCTAAGATGTAATGGTGTATCATTACAAAGTTACATGTGGTTTGTTAATTATCGTTAGCAAGCTTCACATAGTTGCCTTTTAAGAGATAAGAAGTGAGCCAAGATCATGCAGCAAGATACCATTAATAACGTTCATATTAGTTCCGAGCAAGTGCTCTCTACACCGACGCAACTTAAGCAAGAATTGCCTTTATCTGTGCATGCGTATCGCTATATTTTAGATGCTCGGAAAACGGTTGCTGATATTGTACACAAGCGAGATAACCGTGTACTAGTGGTCACAGGCCCCTGCTCTATACATGATATTGAAGCTGCGAAAGAATACGCATTAAAGCTCAAAAAATTACATGATGAACTCAGCGATGAATTTTATATCTTAATGCGAGTGTATTTCGAAAAGCCTCGTACAACGGTAGGTTGGAAAGGGCTTATCAACGATCCGAACATGGATGAGTCTTTTGATGTTGAAAAAGGCCTTAGAATGGCGCGCGAGCTGATGATTTGGCTAGCTGAACTTGAACTCCCTGTCGCAACAGAGGCGTTAGACCCGATTAGTCCGCAGTATATCTCAGAGCTGGTGACCTGGTCAGCTATCGGTGCACGCACAACAGAGTCGCAAACTCACCGTGAAATGGCATCTGGCTTGTCTATGCCTGTGGGCTTCAAAAATGGTACCGAAGGTAAATTAGATGTCGCTATTAATGCGCTGAAATCTGCAGCAAGCAGCCACCGTTTTATGGGAATTAATCAAGAAGGGCAAGTGAGTTTGTTACAAACAGCAGGCAATCCAGATGGGCATATTATCCTACGAGGTGGACTTGCACCAAACTATGATGCCCAAAGTGTTGCTGAATGCGAAGCACAAATTCATAAAGCCAAATTAAATGCACGGTTAGTGGTCGATTGTAGCCATGGTAATTCCTCCAAAGATCACAATCGTCAAAAACAAGTATGTGAAGACGTATTTAATCAAATTGTTGAAGGAAATAAATCCATTATTGGTGTTATGCTAGAAAGTCATTTAAATGCCGGTAATCAAAGTACTGATAGACCATTAAATGAACTTGAATATGGTGTGTCTGTCACAGATGCCTGTATTGATTGGGCCACCACGGAAACGATACTAAGACAAGGCGCTAACCTGTTATCTGCAGTTCTTCCAATTCGATTTGATATGCTGCAAGTTGTTAATGGTTAATGAAAAGTATGATGAACGAAAAAACTACCGCTGATTTAGAAAAACTACGCGATTTAATTGATGGCGTTGATCAACAACTACTACATTTATTACGAAAACGTTTAGATTTAGTCGCCCAAGTTGGTGCGGTAAAGCATGCAGCCGGAGTGCCTATTTACGCACCGCAACGTGAAGCCTCCATGCTGGCCAAACGTCGTGATGAAGCGCAGAAGATGAATGTGTCGCCGCAGCTAATTGAGGATATTTTACGTCGATTAATGCGCGAATCTTATTTGAACGAGAAAGATGTTGGTTTTAAGCAGGTTAAGCATGATTTAGGGCATATAGTGGTTGTGGGAGGTGAAGGTCAGCTCGGACAATTATTTACCCAGATGCTGACATTGTCTGGTTATCAGGTCAAAAGCTTAGACAAAAATGATTGGCATCGTGCCAATACTTTATTTGATGGAGCTGGTTTGGTGATTGTCACTGTCCCCATCAAAGTCACTTGTAGCGTGATCCGTGAACATCTCACTAATTTACCTCAAACATGTATTTTAGCCGATTTAACTTCGATTAAAGAACAACCGGTTGATGCCATGCTTGACGCACATAAAGGGCCTGTCGTTGGTTTACATCCGATGTTTGGTCCAGATGTTGGTAGTCTTGCTAAGCAAGTCATTGTGGTTTGTCATGGTAGACATAGCGAAGCTTATCAATGGCTGCTTGATCAAATTGTTATCTGGGGAGCGAGAACTGTTGAAGCTGAACCGGTAAAACATGATAAAGCGATGCAACTTGTGCAGGCCATGCGCCACTTTTCTAGCTTTGTGTATGGCATGAATTTATGCGAAGAGCAGGCAGATATTGATACTTTACTGCAGTTTAGTTCACCCATCTATCGATTAGAGTTGGCCATGGTAGGGCGCTTATTTGCTCAAGATCCTGAGCTGTATGCCGATATTATTTTTGCACAACAGGGAAGCCAAGACGCGATTAGTGATTATTTAGACAACTATCGAAATGCACTTGCATTATTAAAGTCGGGTGACAGAAGCACATTTGTAGAAGAGTTTAAACGTGTGGCAAAATGGTTTGGTGATTTTGCACCACAGTTTCAACATGAAAGCAGAGCGATGTTGCAATCAGTTAACGACATGAAAGCAGGTTAAGCATTTTTCATAGTTTGATGATTGCACAAATCTAGTCTAGGGCTTATGTTTATAGTGTTGTGAAAAATGATTGTGTTGTCATGATGCAATTTACGAATTTTTTATCATTCACCATGGAGATGAGCCCATGACAACATCCAATATGCTGTCTACATCGACAACACAAGATAAAACTGTCGGCCATTTTTTATATGCCATGATGAGTGCTTTTCCACTATTTTTAATTCCTGTTCTCGTCAGCTTTTGGCTCAATCTTATTCAGAAAAATATCCAACCTAATTCATTACTTGCTTCTCACCTTCGCTGGCAGCGATTGAGCATTATTGGTTTATGTCCTTTCTTTATTGCCGGTTATTGCTTTAGCCCTTTATGGTTAAGTATCACCATGTACCTAGTTGGTATCAGTTGGTTTAGTTATCGTATATTTAAGGGCTGGGTCAGCTTAAATGAAGGTTTGATGGTTTAAGTTTTTCAAGTAATAAAAATGCCGGTATTTACCGGCATTTTTTATGTTTAGTTATTGATACAGATCGTGCAGCAAACGACCACTAGCTTCTGTACTAGGAGAGGGCAACACAATGCCGTTTGATTGTAACTGTTTGGCTGCTTTGGCCTGAGCGTACCCTAAGGTTCCATCTTCATGGCTAATGTTACAAATAATTGGCAAGTGGCATGTTTGTTTAACAGTAACTAAAGAAGACAAGTCTAGACTTATGGTATCTGGTTTAGCAAAACTTCTTATGCCAGAATCACACAGGATAACCTGTTGATTGCCTTTGGTTAGCACGGTTTGCGCAGATCCTAACCAATCTTCTAGACTGGCAATGTGATTTCGCTCAATAATTACCGGCAGATTTAAACATCCAAGCTGATCCAACAAGTCCTGATTAAACATATTCTGGCCGCTTAACATGACCATGTCTGCTAAGTGGCTGCAGGCTATGTCGGCTTCGTGTTCTACATAGATAACGCTGACAAGTCCCGCTTGTTCAATAATTTGAAAATATTTTTTAAGCTTGCTATCAGCAATAAAAGCAGAAGATTGATGAAGAATAATGGCTTGAAAACCCGTTTCCTTTGTTTGTTTTGCAAGACTGGCTAACTCAGTTTCATTTTGAGGATTACTAACAAATTGAAACGCTCCAAAATGAGTCCCGCCAACTTGCAGATGCTTACAATGTACTTCACTGTCTTGTAATTTGTATTCTCGGCTGAACTTTGCTGTTGGTAAGCTATGATTACTTGTTGCTAATTCAGTATTTTTGGAGCTATCAGGTTCAATTAATAGTTGTGCTTGTGATAGTTGAGTCGGTTTAACTGACTCGCAAGGGTAACAGCCAAGCACTTTGATAAAACGGGTTAAACGTTCCAGTTCTTTTATGGCTTGCTGGACATCTTGATGTGCAAGATTTCCATCAATGTCGAGGTAAAACATTTCTTCCCATGGTGTACCTGGGATCGGCCTTGATTCTAACTTCGACATATTTAAGTTATGTGCTTTTAGCACTAATAAGGCTTCAACTAACGCCCCCGGTTTTTGACCTGTTGCCATAATTAAGGTGGTTTTTGCTGGTAGCTGTGTCGGCACACCGACAGCTTTCCTCGCTACCACGATAAAGCGGCTTTGGTTGATTTTTTGATTAGCAAGACCATCTTCTATTGCGGTTAGTTTATATAAGGCTCCGCCTTCTGTACTGCCTATCGCGGCAACGTTTGCATTATCCGCCTCAATCACTTTCGCCATTGCCTCGGCACTGCTCGAGCAGTACTCAAGTTTAAACTCTGGATGCTGACTTAAATAGCGACTGCACTGACTAATGGGTTGTGGATGAGCATAAACAGTTTTTATGTCTGCCGTGTTTGTTCCAGGTTTAGCCAGCAAGCAATGGCCAACTTCAATGGTGGTTTCACCAACAATAGATAAACTGGTGTGCTGCAGTACGTCATAAACTTCATTGATCGAACCTGAAGAGGTATTTTCTATGGGTAAAAATCCGTAATCAGCATGGCCAGACTCTACGGCATTCACAATGTCATCAAAACTTTGGCAACCAAAATCGACCATGGTTACTTGGCGTCTATCACAATAGCGTGTTGCAGCTAGGTAAGAATATGATCCTCTAGCCCCTAAAAATGCCACCGAATATTGTTGTTTTTGAGTGTCGGGGTTAGCTCTACTGTGTAAGAAAGCTTGCTGATTAAGTACCGAGTCTTCAATGATGCTTTGATAAAGTGAGATAACAAAATGCGCATCAAGGCCTTTCTCACGTCCTTGCTGTACAAGGCGTTCTAAAAGCTCTTTCTCTCTTTGAGTGTCTCGAATAGGTCTAACATCTACTTCCTTGCTACGGGCTACTTCAAGGCTTAATTCTCGACGTTTTGAGAGTAAGGTTAGTAATTCGTTATCTAACGATGTAATTTGCTCTCGAGTTAGATTTAACCCTTGTGGTTTATTCATACTCACCTCTTAATAATATTTAACTGGCTTACTTCATTTACGAGTAAAAACTAAAAAGCCTCCCGTTTGGGAGGCTTTGGTATTTTCATTTTCTTTTTGATACAGAAAAACCGCCTCCCTATTTGGGCTGCATAAAAAAGAAAATAAAAACGCGACGTAGTATCTGATTCATAGCTTAAAACTAAAACTTAGCTTGATGAGTGTCAATGTATAATTACTCACTTTGCTAAAACAGCAAAAAAAAGCGCATCCGAGGATGCGCTCTGTGGGTTTAATAGTAAAATCAAGCTGCTGTTTCCTCCTTATAGACATATTCAAAGTCATCTTCTGCATTTTCAAATGTAGCATGACGTTGAGCTTGGGGTTTATCGGTCAGGCGATTTAGCTGTTTCTCCAGCTTTTTCCCCATTGCAGTAATTGCTGCGTAAAGGTTTTCATTTTTCGCCTGGGCAAATAACTCTCCACTTGGCAAGCCTATAGAGGCTTCTATCTTAAAGAGCTGCTTTTCCTGTGTAATAATAATATGTGGATTAATTAATTGAACATCGTGTCTTGTGAGTTTTTCAATTTGTCCTTCGATGCGTTCAAGAATAGGGGCAGTGACTTCAAGTTGCTTGCTAGTGATTTTCAGCATATTTTGAACCTTCTGTTGTATTGCTTGAGTTCAGATTACCAAGTTATCACATATAAAATGTGATATACATCACATAATATGATAGGTGTTTTACTGACAGACGCAAATTTGATCGCTTAGACATTTTAATCAAAAAGATACCGAAAACCGCTTGAAATGCCATTTTTAAAGGCGCATATTTGAATGGATAACAACCAAGATTTTTTGTCTTTCTTGGCTATTTTTATCGGCTAAGCGCCCTATACGTATCCATCATTTTATTTCTTACATTTCTTACATTTCTTACATTTCTTACATTTCTTTACGTTTCGAACTCACCTAATTGATATAAATAAATTTATAATGCCAAAGGGGTTCGCAAAGGCGAACGGTTAAACGTTTATTCAAGTCGAGTTATTACATGCATTCTCAGTTGAAAAAAATTAAAGTGTGGGACTTACCTATTAGAGTATTTCATTGGAGCATGCTGGGTCTCCTCATAGGTTTATGGTGGAGTGCTGATGCAGGTGAAATGAGTCTTCATCAAGTCTTTGCGTATCTTTTTATGGTGATTTTATCTTTCCGCCTTATTTGGGGAGTTATTGGAAGTGATACGGCTCGATTTAGTCATTTCGTTCACTCACCTAAAAAAGTGATGCAATATGCCTCTAATCGTCAAAAGCCGGACTCCATAGGACATAACCCTATGGGAGGATATATGGTTGTTTTGTTACTTAGTTTGTTGGCAATCCAGTTAGTCAGCGGTTTATTTGCCACCGATGATATATTTACCGAAGGTCCGCTTTATAGTTATGTGTCATCTGCAACCGCAAGCACAATGACCTGGTTACACAAACAAAATTTCAATCTTATCTTGGGCTTTTCAGCGATACATGTTTTGGCTGTGGTGGTTTATCTATTGAAGGGCGAGAATCTTATTAAGGCGATGTTTACTGGATATAAACACCTGAAAGGAGAGGTATTGCAACCTAAAATGCGTCAAGCTTGGATTGGTTTAATACTATTGGCGATTATCTTTGCTGGTGTTTGGTTTAGTGTTTTAGCGAATGCTGTTAAATATATGTAAATACAGCAAGATACTGCTTGGTTTCATATGAAAACCCCATATTTATGAATACGAGTATGGGGTTTCATTTTGCTTAACGTTGACTATTTAGCTTAGTCTTTTTTATACACATCATGACAGCCTTTACAGCTTTGTGCTGTATTACCGAATGCATCTTTAATTTGACCTAAATCGCTACCTTGTGCGGCAACGGCTAACTTAGCAGCATTTTCTTGGAACTGAATCATTTTACTATCAAAATCCGCTTTATCAGCCCAAATTTTAGCTAATGCATCTGTATCACCTTTGTCTGAACCTATGATAAAGCCTTCATGAGGGATTTTAGAAAGCGCTGCCACATTTGTTGCTCGGCTAGCAAATACAGCGGCATCGAAGTCTTTTTTACCCTTTAGCATCGCTCCCATGTCGCCAAAGTTATAAGCAATAAGACCAAAAGCTGATTTACGGTAGTCGATTGCATGATCAGTGTCTTTAAAGTTATTTGCATAAACATTTGGAGCAAGTACTAGGGTAGTTGTCAGTGCAATCAATAATTTTTTCATCATATTCTCTATAATTATCAGGTGAGTAATGACTTTATTGTACACATTTTTAAACGGATATCATCTTTAGATTGTTTCCGAATGTGAGTGAGATATTTATCAGCTTAATTTGTATTTAATAGCCTTTGTGCAGACTCATTGTTAGCTTGGTTTTGAGGTTTGGTTTTAGAGAAAAGACTACAAAAAAGACTACAATATAAATCGTATTAATTTAATGAATTTATTCAAATTGCATTCGTATTTGAGTGTTATTTTGATGTTGTTTGCGCGCTAGTGTGGTGTTTGAATTATTATAAGCCTTGTTAAAAGATGATTACTTTACTACTGGCTTTTGCTTTCAGCGGGTTACTTGTTATTATCTGTATGACTTTATTGAAGAGAGCAGCTATGAGAGCGAATTGGAGTTTAGTGGTTGATAAAATTTTGACTCATTCTAATCATGATGATTTAGCCATATTATTTAGATTGTTACTAACGGAAGAAGAGCGTAGCGCGATAGCTGGGCGATTAAAGGTATTTCAAACCTTATTAGCTGGAGAATTAAGTCAAAGGCAAATCGCTGCAGAGTATCAAGTCAGCATAGCGACTATCACTCGCTGCTCAAATTATCTTAAAAATATGTCCGCTGAACAGCGTGAACAAGTGCAAAAGTTGATTTTGTGAGCTATTAAAAACATTGTTCACCTAGTGAAACTGTTTAAATGAAAACCGCTTGATGATATCAAGCGGTTTTGTTGTTTATACGGCTAAAATTGCTAATGGCTACACTCTTACTACAGGAATTTTATGTCTTCTGTAAGTTGATCTTCTGAGCAGTAAATATGTTCCGAAGGTCATTAAACAGATGGCGAATAGCGCGCTAGAGTCTTTAGGGTAAAAACGATAAAGCAATGCGGCTGACAATATGTACAAAAATGGCATGTAGCCATACAACCAATCAGGCAAGAAACCTTCCCTGCGCTTGCGTTTTATATCCGTTCGTCGATTCTCAGAGCGAAGGTTATAAATTCTGGCTCCTAATATATACACCAAAATGGCGGCGGCTATTGCATACTGTTGTTGCAGCAGTAGAACGCTTACTCCACCAATTACGATGTAAGTGTAAGGCAAAAGCTCGTATATAGGTTTAATTAACATAAGCACTCCGTCGCTGCTCATTAATTATTATTTTTACGATTAAAAAATCCCGTTTACTACCCCAATTTCATAAAATCTTCCATAATCAGAAACATGGGGAAAAGTGAACGTGACACGTTTTAGGATGCGCCGGTTTTACCGACCGCACTTGTATTAATTATAGTCCATAAAAAAAGTCGCAGGCTATTTTTTAGTCTGCGACTGTCATTGATTTCAACCTTTATACTGATCTTAGCTTGATGAATATCACCAACTAGTCGTAATCAGAAATTTGTATGGTGGTATTTTTTAGTGGCAACCGCAGCCGCCATTGCCATCACATCCAGGCTTTTGAGTATCACATGGTTCATGGTCGTGATTATGATCATGACCACCGCCACAGCTGCCGCCGTGGGCATGAATATGACCGTGGGCAATTTCTTCTGCCGTAGCTTCACGAACATCAACAACTTCAACATTGAAGGTTAATGCTTGACCTGCAAGTGGATGATTACCATCAACAACAACTGTATCATCTTTGATTTCAGTTACTTGCACTGGACGTTGACCCATTTCAGTTTCTGCAATAAAACGCATACCCGGTACGATATCTTCAATATCACCAAAGGCAGCTAAAGGGACTTCTTGCTTTAAGCCTTCGTGATATTCACCGTAGGCTTGTTCTGCTGGGATAGTGGCTTCAAATGTGTCACCAGCCACTTTTCCTTCTAATTCTGCTTCTAAACCTGGAATAAGATTCTCGGTGCCTTGTAAATAAATCATTGGCTCTGCGTCAAAAGAGCTTTCCAACAATTGACCTTGAGCATCGCTTAGGCGGTAATGAATAGTTACTGCTGCATGTTTTGAGATTTTCATAAAGACTCCAATAGCTGATATGGGCGCATAATACATTTATTTTATTTTTGCTGCGATGATTTACATCAGGTTTTGCTAAATTTCTAATAATTAAATGTCATAAATTTTAATTATTTTGATCTTGGTCGTTGATTTACGAAACCGAAGAGTGTTTAAACTTTCAATTGAATTTCAGAAGTATCAATAAACCGTCTGTAAATGTGCAACATAAAACTGATTTTCTTTAGTTTATGAAAAATAAGCATATTTATTAAAAGTCAGCCATTGCGTTGACGTTAGCGTAAACGCAGGTTTTTCTTGGTTTTATTGCTAATTATATTGACGTTTCAGATTTTGAAATATGTAATCTTAAATAAATCAACCTAAATGTTAGTTTATATTTAAATAAATGGTCGCTTAGACTTGACAATATAGTGCTAAAAAAGCAATTCTGTAAGCATTAGTCAAAACGAGGCGGCGTAAGCTAATAAGATTACGTATCAAGCTTCTAACCTGAATGAGAAAAGTGAGCGAGATGTCAGCATTTAAGCACCTTGTAATTACCACTATTATTACAACCACCACTATTACCATAGTGGGGGCGGGCTGATACATCCTAAAAAGAATTCAATAAATAGCCCGCTTCCCCACAAAGGACGCGGGCTTTTTTATTATAAAATTTTGCATTGTTGTCATGTATTTGACTGGAGAAGATGATATGAAAGTAATGAAGTTTGGTGGTACATCTTTAGCAAATTGGCCGCGTTTTTTAATGGCGGCTGATATTATTGCTGAGTCTTCAAAATTAGAACCCGTAGCAACAGTACTTTCTGCGCCTGCAACAATTACTAACGCATTATTAGAGATGGTTGACTTAGCGGTAGAAGGTAAGTCTTATCAAGCTGTTGTGCAGCATATTGATACGGTATTTAATACCTTGTATGCCCAAGCAAGTGAAGAATTGTTAGCTCCAGCACAGCAGTCATTGCTTCAAGAGAAGTTAAATGCACAGATGCTGCAATGGAAACATAAGTTAGAAGGGATTTGCTTATTGGGTGAATGTCCTGATTCAGTACGAGCTGCAATCGTTGTGTCTGGTGAGCGCTTGTCAGCAGCATTAATGGAGCAAGTCATGCTTGCGAAAGGCATTACATCAGCACAATTAGATCCTGTGTCGTTATTCCTTGCTCATGGACAGCCGCTAGAATCCGTTGTGGATATTAATGTAAGTAAGCCGCGTTTCTCGGTGTTGCCTTTAAATGATTACAGAGTTTGGGTTATGCCTGGGTTCACTGCTGCGGATGCCCATGGAAAAATAGTCACATTAGGTCGAAATGGTTCTGATTATTCTGCTGCTGTATTAGCGGCATGTTTAAATGCCTCAAGTTGTGAGATTTGGACCGATGTTGATGGCGTTTACAACACGGATCCTAGAGTGGTTACTGATGCTAAATTGTTAGCTCAGCTTAGTTATCAAGAAGCGATGGAGTTATCATATTTTGGGGCAAAAGTGTTGCACCCTAAAACTATCGCGCCCATTGCTCAATATCACATCCCTTGTTACATCAAAAACAGTTTCAATCCATCAGCACCTGGCACATTAGTGTCTAACGATGCTGACAAAACAGGCTTGCAAGTTAAAGCTATTTCAAACCTTGATGATCAAACCATGTTCAACGTGTCAGGACCTGGTATGAAAGGCATGGTTGGGATGGCCAGCCGGACATTGGCTGCTATTTCACGTAGTGGTATTTCGGTATCACTTATTACCCAAAGTTCATCGGAATACAGCATTAGTTTTTGTGTGGCAACCAACGAAGCAGCTAAAGCTAAATGGGCATTAGAACAAGAGTTTGAATTAGAAATAAAGTCTGAACTTTTAGAGCCTATCGAATTACGTCAAGGATTAGCGATTGTGTCCTTGATTGGCGATGGTATGAAAACTCATAAAGGCGTAGCGGCTAAGTTTTTCAGCGCGTTGGCAAAAGCAAGCGTGAATATTGTAGCTATCGCCCAGGGATCTTCAGAGCGATCAATATCGACGGTCATTCAGCAAGGCAAAACCAAGCATGCCATTGGTGCATGTCATCAAGCTTTTTTCGACGTGCAGCAATATGTTGATGTGTTCTTGGTTGGCGCTGGTAATGTTGGAGCCGGGCTGCTTGAGCAAATAAAGCAACAAAATGAAATGTTGAAAGAGCAACATATTAGCATTCGAGTTTGTGGTATTGCTAACTCTCGTCAAATGCTTCTCGATAGTAATGGTGTTGATTTAGCTAATTGGCAAGGATTACTAGGTGATAATGCTCAAGCATATGATTTAAATGCCTTGCTTGAATTTGGCCAAGAACAGCAATTACTTAATCCTGTTTTAGTGGATTGCACGTCAAGCGCTGCGGTATCGGATCGTTATTTAGATGTGATGAACGCAGGTTTTCATGTGGTTACTCCGAATAAGAAAGCTAACACTCGTGATTATGGGTTTTATCAAGCTTTACGCAAAGTAAGTTTGGAGCAACGTCGCCAATTTTTATATGAAACAACCGTGGGTGCAGGTCTGCCCGTGATAGATAATTTGAAAAAACTTTTATGTGCAGGTGATAAACTGCATAAGTTTAACGGTATTTTATCTGGTTCATTATCGTATATTTTCGGTATGTTAGACGAGGGCATGAGCTTATCTCAAGCAACATCAATTGCTCGAGATAAATGCTTTACTGAACCCGATCCGCGTGATGATTTAAGCGGTATGGACGTTGCTCGTAAAGTGCTTATCTTAGCCCGTGAAGTCGGTTTAGCATTAGAGTTAAGCGATATCAATATTGAATCAGTATTACCAAAAGATTTTGATGACAGCGGTGATGTTGATGCATTTATGGCTAAATTACCTAGCTTGGATGCTCAGGTTTCAGAGCGAGTAATAAAGGCTAAAGCACAGGGTAAAGTATTGCGCTATGTTGGCCAAATTGATGAGGGTAAGTGCCATGTGCGCATTATTGAAGTCGATGCAACGGATCCTTTATACAGCGTAAAAGGCGGCGAGAATGCCTTAGCATTTTATAGTCGTTACTATCAGCCTATTCCTTTTGTATTACGTGGCTACGGTGCAGGAACAGATGTGACTGCTGCGGGGGTTTTTGCTGACGTATTAAGAACATTGAATTGGACTCGTGAGGTAGGGCTGTAATGGATAGATGTAATAAAGCTGAAATCACTGTCTATGCACCGGCGTCTATGGGTAACGTTGGTGTAGGATTTGATTTGTTAGGGGCCGCGTTAGCACCTATCGATGGCACTTTATTGGGGGATTGCGTCACAATAAGTGCCATTGACACGGGAGTTGAATTTGAACAAGTTGGTGCTTGGGCGCATAAACTGCCAACCCATTTGACTGACAACATTGTTTATCAGTGTGCAGTGTTTTTTCTAGAGAAGTTACAGAGAACGGATGGGGTTAAACTGGTATTAGAGAAAAACCTACCCGTAGGCAGTGGCTTAGGTTCTAGTGCTAGCTCTGTTGTCGCAGCATTATATGCATTGAATGAACACTTCAAGCAGCCATTTAACCAACAAGCATTATTGCTATTAATGGGCGAATTTGAAGGGCAAATATCTGGCAGTATTCATTATGATAACGTTGCGCCATGTTATTTGGGCGGTATGCAGCTGATGCTAAATACCGCTAATAAGGTTTGTGCGCCTATCCCTAGTTTTATGCAATGGTATTGGGTGGTGGCATATCCTGGTATTTCATTATCAACGGCTAAAATGCGTGCCTTATTACCAGCTCAATACGATAAAGCAGTTGCCATAGAGTTTGGTCGTTACTTGAGTGCATTTGTGCATGCCAGTTACCAGCAAGATGCAGAGATGGCGATTGAAGTGCTTAAAGATGTGTTAGCCGAGCCTTATCGAGCCGCTTCAATTCCTGGATATCTCGAGGCTAGAAACGCTTTACAGCAGCAAGGGATGTTAACAACTGGGATATCCGGTAGTGGCCCTACATTATTTAGCGTAACCGACTCAATAGAAAAGGCTCAGCAGGCTAAGGCGTGGTTAGAGCAACATTATGTGACAGAGCAAGGTGGTTTTGCCCATGTCTGTCAATTAGATGAACAAGGCACTCGTCGTGTTTAAAGGGTCAACTGTATTCAATTTTATAGGTAGTGGTAATGGAATTATATAATTTAAAACATCCTTCTCAGGAAGTGAACTTCAGTCAAGCTGTGCAATTGGGGTTAGGTAAAGATAGAGGGCTATTTTTTCCTAAGTCAATTCCTGTGTTAAGTAACATTGATGACTTGCTGGTAATGCCTTTTGCTGAGCGCAGTAAAAAGGTGCTTGGTGCATGGCTTGCTGATGAGTTAGGCCAAGATAATGTTGATGCATTAGTGGATAACGCATTTACCTTTGAAGCGCCGTTAGCAGAGGTTGATTATCACCGTAGTTGTTTAGAGTTATTTCATGGCCCAACTTTAGCGTTTAAAGACTTTGGTGCTCGCTTTATGGCCCAATGCGTTAATTTATTGTCAGGAGATAAAGGGTTAACCATTTTAACCGCCACCTCCGGCGACACTGGCGCAGCAGTAGCTGATGCTTTTTATGGGCTAGATAAAGTGCAAGTCGTGGTGATGTACCCTAAGGGGAAGATCAGCGAGCTGCAGGAAAAGATGTTTACTACATTAGGTAAAAACATTCATACCGTGGCGGTAAATGCTGATTTTGATGCTTGCCAACACTTAGTTAAGCAAGCCTTTGATGATGCAGAAGTACGTGAAGGACTTGCGTTAAACTCAGCAAATTCAATTAATATTAGTCGATTGTTGGCGCAGATATGTTATTACTTTGAAGCGATTGCTCAGGCAAAAAAAGCGGGTCATGAAAACTTTGTGGTATCAGTGCCTAGTGGAAACTTTGGTAATTTAACTGCAGGTTTGTTTGCTAAGGCGATGGGGTTACCGATCAAACGTTTTATCGCCGCTACCAATAGCAACGATACTGTGCCGCGCTATCTAGACAATGGTGATTGGGCTCCGCATGATACTGTGGCAACTATGTCTAACGCAATGGATGTGTCTGAGCCAAGTAATTGGCCTCGTGTTGAAGCGATTTGTCAGCAAAAGGGCTGGCCGTTAACTGATATTACTGGTCTAGCTTTGAATGAGTTACAAACCTCCGAGGCACTTAAAAACCTTTATCAATTGGGTTACCAATCTGAGCCACATGCTGCCATTGCCGCTCAAGGTTTACGCCAATTACTGGCTAAAGATGAATTTGGTATTTTTTTAGGGACCGCGCATCCTGCAAAATTTAAAGATGTGGTTGATCGTGAGTTGCAAGTTGACTTGCCTCTTCCCCCTGAACTAGAAGCCGTAGCGAATAAGCCGATTTTATCCGTTGAGTTGGATGCTGATTTTGGTCAGTTAAAATCGCACTTATTCGCAACCTTACGTTAATGTTCACACTGTAAATTCATATTAATCATTATCTTAATTTAAGAAAATGCACTCTAGTTTAGAGTGCATTTTTTGTTTGTGGAGATTGAGATATTTTTCCTAGAACATGATCTTGGTCATAACTAATATTATTCAATAGGGTAGATTGGGAAATACCATGAGTATTGACTAAAATATACACTAGTGAGGTTTAAATGACGGAGAAGATTATGCTTAAGCGATTAAAGCGAGATCACCAACATATAGCCATATTATTGGATATACTCAACAACAAGAATAACCGATTAATTGAAGGTGAAGCCGTTAACTTTAACCTTGTAAGGGACATTGTTGAGTATATGCAAGGTTATGCTGAACACAGCCATCATCCATTAGAAGATATTACTTATCACTATTACGTAAAAAAAATGTCAGTACCTAATAGTGAGCAGCTGCGTGATGAGCATGATAAACTTGCGCAGGTATCGGGTTCTTTAATGTATAGTTTAAATATGATCCTTTCAGATATCGTCATTTCAAGAGAGAAGTTAATTAACGATTTAGCCAATTATATTAAATTACAAGTTGAACACATGCAGTATGAGGAACAAGAAATATTTCCTCTATTTGCCAAATCATTAGATGATGAGGATTGGCAAAAAATTGAACAGGTATGTCATAAAAAATTAGTGGATGATCCATTATTTAGCGAAAATGATAATGCAATTTTTGATGATCTTCGTGCCTATATTGCCAATGTTGATAGAAAAATGATGCTATAGCGCATTTATCGTGACTCACTATTTGATTAAGCCCAATAGTGTACAACGAGAGATATAGAGATCAAAAAGAGCACCCTAAGGTGCTCTTTTATATTGATTAATAATTGAATAAATATTCACTTAAACTAATATTTATAATACTAAAGTATTTGCATCAAATTCAAAAGAGTCATCAATATCTTGTAACTCCTTCAGTAAGCGCTGTTTATCTTTAATTGCTTCAATCTCGCGCCATTTACGTTTTTTGTTGGAACTTTTTGTACGGCTTGGTCTTTCAACAACTTCATCTAACGCACCACCATAGTCTAAACGATCCATGGTAACCTCCCTTGTTATTATGATGTCTCTATGCAGATAAATAACATATTTCCACCATAGGGTGCAATAGTTATGTTTCATTAATGTTAACCAGAGGTTAAGCTTTGATGAAAAAATAAAGCGCCTTTTAGAATTCTATGCTGAAGTTGCCTGATTCAAACTAATAAAAAGCCAGCTAATGCTGGCTTTTTGAGTGATTAAATCTGTCCTTGACGATACAAATTGATTAAAGCATTACTGGAACAATCTAACGCTTGTGCGTCATGTTCGGCTCCTATTCGGTCGAGCACATCATTTCCGAGCACTTTGCCTAATTCCACACCCCATTGGTCAAATGAATTGATTTGCCAAATGACACCTTGAACAAATGTTCTGTGTTCATACAACGCAATTAGTGCGCCTAAGGTTTGTGGCGTTAACTTATCCATCAATAAAGTATTACTAGGTTTATTGCCAGCCATCACTTTATGTTTAGCAATAAGCTGCTTTTGAGCATTATCAAGCTTACTTGAGCTCATTTCGGCTAATGCTTCTTCATAAGTACGACCTTGCATTAGTGCCTGGGTTTGGCCAAAGCAATTTGAAGCTAGCTGATTGTGATGCTCACCAAGCGGATTATGGCTTTGTAGCGGCATAATAAAGTCAGCAGGGATTAATGCAGTACCTTGGTGTAATAGCTGATGATAAGCATGCTGACCATTTGTACCTTCACCACCCCAAATAACAGGGCCTGTGCTGTAATCTACTGCTGTGCCATCTAAGCTCACTGACTTACCGTTACTCTCCATATCCAGTTGCTGGAAATAAGCCGGTAAACCACGTAAATAGTGATCGTAGGTTAAAATGACATGCGATTGTGCACCATGAAAATTGCTATATAACACTGATAGCATTCCCATAATCACTGGCATGTTTTGTTCTAGCGGCGCTTGCTGAAAATGTTGGTCCATGTCGAAGGCGCCAGATAACAGCTCTTTAAAGTTATCCATGCCAATAACAAGCGCAATAGGTAATCCAATTGCAGACCATAAAGAATAACGTCCGCCAACCCAATCCCACATCGGGAAAATATTATTAGCATCCATCCCAAATTCAGTGGCTTTGGCCACATTAGATGTCACAGCCACAAAGTGTTGTGCTACGTCTTGTTGTGATGCACCTTGAGCTAAAAACCATTCTTTGGCGCTTAGGGTGTTTGTCAGTGTTTCTTGAGTACCAAAGGATTTTGACGACATCACAAACAGGGTGGTTTCTGCGTTTAATCCTTTTAACTTCTCGCAAATCGAAGTGGCGTCAACGTTAGCCACAAAGTGACAGTTTAAGCCTTTCCAATAAGGCCGCAAAGCTTGGGTGACAATTTTGGGCCCAAGAAAAGATCCGCCAATACCAATACTGACGATGTCAGTAATAGCTTTGCCTGTGTAGCCAGTCCATTGTCCGCTTTGAACTTGTTCAACAAACTTAGCCATTTTAGCCAATGTTTGCTGCACTTCAGGGACAATATTCTGCCCCTCAGCTTTGATGGTTTGAGAGGCTTTGCTGCGAAGAGCGGTATGTAATACTGCTCGTTGCTCGGTGTTATTAATAATATCACCCGAGAACATGCCAGCAATTTTATCTGTTAACTGTGCTTCATTGGCAAGTTTGAACAGTAATGCCAATGTCTCTTCATTTACACGGTTTTTTGAATAATCTAGCAATAGACCACAACTCTTTAAGTGCATTGCATTAAAGCGTTGGTCATTCATTTCAAATAACTCACGCATGTGAGGTAATGCCGCAGTATGAGTAGCTAATTGTTGCCAAGTGGCTGATTGTGTTAATTGAGTCATTAATTTACAGTCCTTGTTTAGCTTAATTTCTCTTTTAGCATGACCTCAAGTTTACCTTGGTCTATTGCAAAGTTTCTTATTCCTTCGGCTAATTTATCTACAGCCATAGCATCTTCGTTGAATGCCCAGCGAAACTCTGCTTCAGTGAGCGCAGCAGGAGCTGTGGTTGATGCAGCTACCGCTTTAAGTTTCTCACTAACAAGGATATCGGTATTTGCTAACTCTTCTAATAGAGCAGGTCCAATGGTTAAACGATCGCAACCTGCTAACTCGATAATCTCACCGATATTACGGAAGCTCGCACCCATGACCACTGTGTTATAGCCGTGTTGCTTGTAATAATCATAGATTTCAGTAACAGAAATAACCCCAGGATCTGTTTCAGCAGTGTAATCTTTACCTGTATCTTTCTTATACCAGTCAAGAATGCGACCGACAAAAGGAGAGATAAGATAAACGCCAGCTTCAGCACAAGCTCTGGCTTGAGCAAAGCTGAATAATAAGGTTAAGTTACAGTTAATGCCTTCTTGCTCTAATTCTTTAGCTGCACAGATCCCTTCCCAGGTTGACGCTAGTTTGATGAGAATGCGTGATTTATCAATTCCAGCTTCTTTATAAAGCTTGATCAGCTTATGAGCTTTATCAATAGAACCTTGCTTGTCGAAAGAAAGGCGCGCATCTACTTCAGTAGAAATACGTCCAGGGACAAGTTTTAAAATTTCAACGCCAATGTTTACCGCAAGCTTATCACCGGCATCTTCAATTTGCTGGGTCTGAACGTTACTTTGGCTTTTAGCCCAAGCAACAGCATTATCGATTAAAGAGGCATACTCAGGAATTTGTGCGGCTTTCAAAATCAAAGATGGATTTGTGGTCGCATCTTCAGGTTGATAACGTTTGATTGCCTCAATGTCACCGGTATCAGCAACAATTGTGGTAAATGATTTGAGTTGAGTGAGTGCGTTGGCCATGTAACGTTTCCTCTCGATAAGCAAAATGAATGTTTCAATCCCTTTATTAGAAGCGATTTTACTCTTTATTCCAACTTGTTTTGTAAAAAAATTACGAAAATTGACAAGTTTTTACTTAAATTCGGTTTTTTATTGTTGCTTAATTCCGTTTTGGGTTTCGGCTTGTATGATTCGTATTAATTAACTTGTGAGCAAACTAAGCAAAAAGCAAGTGTTTATGGTGATTTTGATTGTTCATCAAATAAAAAAGCCGCTGATATCAGCGGCTTTGTCATTTTAGCGATATTAACTAAATTATTTTAGTACAGCACGCTTTTCAGTACCGGTAACGATAGCTTCGATACGACGGTTTTGCTTGTGCGCTTCAGCAGTGTTGCCTTGAGCGATAGGCTTAGTGATACCATAACCTACAGATTTGATGCGGTTGCTGCTGATACCGTATTTGTTTTCTAATGCTTGTGCTACAGAGTTTGCACGACGCTCAGAAAGACTCATATTGTATGAAGCTTTACCAACATTTGAAGCATGACCTTCAATGATTACTGTGTGCTCTGGGTTTTTCTTCATGTAGTTAGCTAATTTTTCTAAATCAGCGAATGAAGCTTGGTTAATTACTGCAGAGTCATTAGCGAATAAAATGCCACCTAAGTCATGCTTAGTAGTTGCTAATTCATAAACGGTACAACCATTAGCATCTACTTTGTGGTTGCTTGGCGTGTTAGGACATTTGTCTAAACGGTCAACAACGCCATCATTATCAGAATCTGCATCTGCTGCAACAACTACAGGTGCAACAACAGCGGCAACAGGTGCTGCTTTTGCTGAACCAAAGCGGTAGCTTAATTCAAGACCCCAGTAGTTGCTTTCCATAGAAAGCGTGTTCCACTTTTCTTCGTCTAAGTTTTCATAACGACGGTACTTAGCTGCTAACTTTAGGTTGTCAGTGAAGTTATAACCAATACCAGCGCCAACAAATGGTGCAATACCACTGTCGCTGTAGTATTCAGTGTTCCACTGTTTTTTGTTAGAGATTAGGTAGTTCATTGCACCAGCTTCTGCTGATAAAGACCATTTGTCAGCAAATGGGTAAAATGCAACTAAACCTAAAGACATGCCACGAGCACCAACATCATTTAACTTGTTGCTGTAGTCAGTCCATTCAGCACGGCCTAGGTCACGGTAACCTAATTCCACACCGAAATAATCATTGAATAGGTATCCGCCGAAAACATCCCATGCATACGGATCATCTTCGCCACACACTTTCATGGTTTTTTGGTCACAGTTTGGCTCGTAGTTATTTACGCCTAAACCGCCACCAACATACCAAGGTGTCATTTCTTCTGCAGCCGATGCAGCAAAAGGTAACATAGAGGTGAGTAATACTACTTTTAATGTGTTCTTCATCATTTATAAGTCCATTGTTATTTTTACTTCACCAACACCCATGTTTTTAGTTTGTTGTAAACATGGGAAGCTGACACTTGAGAGGTGAATCCATTATGTTTTAGCCAGCGGCGTAATTATCGGTGCTAATTGAATGATTTGCTATAGGTAAAAGGATTAATTTATATTTAATGTCAAAATAAAAGCACTGTCAGAGGATTGACATTTTTAAGTTGTTTTCCATTTGATATTTTGAAGAATTGATTGTTATTAAGTTGTTGCAGGCTTGCGGGTGGCGAGTGTGAGTTATTACTTTTTGATAAAACTATCTTAAAGAATAAATGCGCCCATAGGCGCATTTATTTCATTAAGCACTAGTGATTTGGTGCTTTATAAGCATCGAACCAAACGTTTATCGAGTCCATACCCAGTTTTCGATTTCTTCTGGGTCTACACCATTTGCCTTGATGTAGTTTTTATGGTCAACCAAACGTTGTAGCATATCGGTAGTGATGCGAACATGTTGTGTTTCATCGATCACACCTTGCTGGAATAACTTATAGGCCATATCTATTACTAAGTGATAACGAGAAGTCCCGTTGCGAACACCCATATCGAATGGTGTTGTCGTTGAACCTTCCTCTTCATAGCCTTTTATACGGAAACGGCGATTACCTTTATAATCAAACACCAGTTTTTTGATAGTGTTTGGATAACCATGGTAATTGAATACTACGCCTTTATCTTCAGTGAAGACTTCATCCATCATCCAAGGCTTGCTTTGGAACTTAAGGCTACCTAAGCCGCTACTGTGGAGTTCTGACACACTGACGAAACGGATACGCACCCTTGGTAAAATTTCACGAATTAGCACTAATGAAGCCATACATTCTTGCGTGGCGTAATCACCACAACCAGCCAGTACCACATCTGGATTTTCGTCTGATGCGAAATCCCACACCATGATGCCATCTTTAGCCTGCTGACGAGCTTCTTCTAACGATAACCATTGTGGCAGTGATTTTTTGCCAGCGACGATAATGTTTAATTTATCACGATCGCTATAGGCGCGTTCTGTATAAACCAGAGTGCTGTTGGCATCTGCAGGTAAATAAGCAGAAATAATGTTTGGATGTTTCTCTAACATTGCGCCCAAGAATGACGGATTCTGGTGAGAGTAACCGTTGTGATCTTGACGCTCTAGTAGCGAAGACAATACTACGTTACACGCAGGAATTGGCTTACGGAAATGTATGTCTTGGCTAGCATGAACATACTTACAATATTGGTCAGCCATTGATGATACAACTTGAGAGAAAGCCTCATAAGTTGGGAACATCCCGTGACGACCTGTTACTGTGTAACCGTGTAGCATACCGAAAAGCAAGTTTTCAGATAACAATTCGATCACTCGTCCATCACGAGACATATCCTCATCCCAGCTTTCGATAGGCCACTGCCAGGCGCGATCAGTTTCTTCAAACACAGCTTGTAATTGGTTTGAGTAGGTTTCATCTGGGCTAAAAATACGCAGATTACGTTGATCACGGTTCAGTTTGAATGCATCACGCATCCATTGACCCATTTTCAACATAGAGTAACCACGTTGACCGCGAGGCGTTTCAGGACCATAACCCAGTTTAGCCAGGTCAGGATTCGCTAATGCGCGTACTACTTCTCCGCCGTAGCTTAAACGTTGACGGCCACAGCATAAATCTTTTGGTGGTACGAGTGATAAAATGTCTTTATCAAATACCAGTTCACCAGATCCCGTTGTTTGCACTAATTCATCAAAATTATAGCTTGCTAGCCATTGATCAAGAGCCTCTAAATGGCCTTTATCGGTAGCACAGTTGTTGACAATAACCTGATGAGATTCACAGTTGCCCTCAAGTTTTTTGCCTGCGTATTCAGATGTGCCAGTCCAGCCTTTGGCTGTTCTCATTAAAATGACAGGCCAGCGTGGTTTAACCACATCTTCACCAGAGCGAGCACGGCGTTGGATATCTGTGATCATCTCATATGATAAATCCATTGCTGCTGTCATCTGTTCATAGATGTCAGTTTCAAGTTCATCATCAACTATGATTGGATGGTAACCCAGTCCACGGAATTCTAAATCAAGCTCTTCATGACTCATGCGGCCCATGCGGGTTGGGCCTGAAATTTTATAACCATTAATGTGTACGATAGGTAATACCGCACCGTTATTAGCTGGAGACACCAAACGGTTAGCGTACCAAGATGCTGCGAGTGGGCCCGTTTCCGCTTCGCCGTCTCCGATTAAGCAGGCTGCAATCAAATTTGGGTTATCTAAAACTGAACCCCAGGCTACAGAAAGTGAATAACCCAGTTCGCCACCTTCTAAAATTTGCCCCGGTGCTTCTGGATTAGCGTGTGATGGGTAACCATAAGCTGCTGAGAATTTTTTACAAATATCTTCGATACCAGTTTCAGTAAATGGGATCGTATCTGGATAGTAATGGCTTAAAGAACCTTCCATGAAAAGGTTAGCTTGCACTGCAGGGAAGCCATGACCTGGACCTACAAGGTAGATGAATTCACGATTATGCTTAACGATAAGACGGTTTACGTTGGCATAAACAAAGTTGATACCAGGACAAGTCCCCCAGTGGCCCAGTAGTCTTGGTTTAATATCTGTATGTTCAAGCTTACGTTTGTACAGTACGTTTTGCTTAAGATAAATTTGTGAAGTTGCAAGAAAGTTGGTAGCTCTAACATACTTTTTCAGAGCAATAATTTCATTAGCAGTTGTCATAGTGGCCTCATACATCGTGAAATATAAAATACTTAATCTTAATTTAAGAACACTGTATTCTTATTTTGAAGTTAATAATGTGTGATGGTTCAAACTTTTGCTAACTTACCTGAATATAAAAGCAGCAATGTTGTTTATGTGGCGTTAACAGGTTTAATTTTGAACAGTAAGTATGGTTGGTAATTTGTTAATGTAGCGGGAAGTAAATGTGTTTTTGCGAGCGGCTTATCAAGATCAGTTTGACTGCTCGTGTTATTTTGCTTGGGCTACAAAAATGCAATCAACATTTTAATATCCGTTCTGCTGAGCAAACTAAATTAGAGTTAGTTGGTTGAATGGGTATAATGAAGCAAGTTAAATAACGGGTTATGAATCAGTTATTACATTAAATACATAATAATCAAATAACTAAGATATTTTTATTTTGTTGTAGCGGGTCTTAGGTTACACAAAACAAAGCTATCCCAAAGGAATAGACAAGCATTATGGCAATGTTAGAGACAATCGTTAATTTTTTAAATGACCTTTTATGGGGCAAATTATTAGTCTACGGGCTGGTTGGAGCAGGGTTATATTTTACTATTTCACTAGGCTTCATTCAGTTTAGTCAGTTTGGCCACGGTCTTAAGTTACTTTCTATTAGTCGTCAGCCTGGCAAAAATGGCTTGTCATCTTTTCAAGTTTTTTGCACCAGTATGGCAGCACGTGTCGGTGCGGGTAATATGGCGGGCGTAGCATTTGCGATAGGTGTAGCAGGTCCTGGAGCTGTTTTTTGGATGTGGGCTATTGCTGTTTTAGGGATGGCCACAGCAATGATCGAGTCGACACTTGCCCAAGTATATAAAGTTAAAGATGTTGATGGGCAATATCGTGGTGGTCCTTCCTACTATATGGAGAAAGGGTTAGGGCAACGTTGGATGGGGATTTTATTCTCTATTCTACTGATTATCTGTTTTGGCCTAGTATTTAATGCCGTCCAAGCGAATACCATTGCTGGCGCAATGACAACGGTATTTGATTTTAATCCACTTTATGTTGGCATAGGGATTACCATTTTCAGTGGCGTAGTTATCATGGGCGGCTTAAAGAAAGTTGCTAAGGTTTCTGAATTTATCGTCCCTGTTATGGCTCTGGCTTATATTTTGATGGCATTTGTGGTTGTAATGATGAATGTTACCGAGCTGCCAAGAGTATTCATGCTGGTTATCAATAGTGCGTTTGGTTGGCAAGAAGCTGCTGGGGGCGCTATTGCTTATAGCGTCTCGCAAGCAATGCAAGCAGGTATTGCGCGTGGTTTGTTCTCTAATGAAGCGGGTATGGGGAGCGCGGCAAATATTGCGGCAAGTGCATCACCTAATCCAAACCATCCAGCATCACAGGGTTACATACAAATGATGGGGGTATTTTTCGATACCATCGTGATTTGTACCGCTACAGCGGCAATTATTCTACTATCAGGTGACGCAGCAGGCAGTGGTGAAGGTATTGGCATGACAATTAATGCATTATCTTCGCATGTTGGCAGCTGGGGCGGTGGATTTATTGCGGCTGCTATTTTGCTATTTTGCTTTACCTCGATTATTGCAAACTACTCATACGCAGAAACTAATGTGATGTTTTTATCCGGTAATAGTAAAAAGGCGTTGCCGATTTTTAGATTGATTGTTTTAGGCATGGTGATGTTTGGTGCCATGGCTAAAATTGGCTTAGTGTGGGACTTAGCAGATGTTTCAATGGGCTTAATGGCCTTGGTGAATATTGTCGCAATTTCATTGTTGTCTGGTTTGGCTATTCGAGTCATTAATGATTATCGCGAGCAAGTTAACGCGGGCAAAGATCCAGTATTTGATACCAGTAAGTTTCCTGAATTAGCAGACCAATTAGAAGAAAAAATTTGGCCTGACGGTTCGGCAAAACAAAAGTGATAAATCGTAGCTTATGATAATGCATTGAGAGTATGCGTTAACGTAATCGAAAAAACCATGCTGATTTAGCATGGTTTTTTTATATTAGTCACGTATGATTATCTCAATTAAGAAAGAGGAGTTAACTATGCTGGTTTTAGTCTCACCCGCCAAAACATTAGATTTTGAAAATCCCCCAGCGACGAAAACATTTACTCAGCCGACATTATTATCCTACAGTGAATCACTTATTAAGGTTTGTCGTGAGCTTTCACCTGTGGATATTGCCAGTTTAATGAAGGTCAGTGATAAAATTGCAGGTTTAAATGCAGCTAGATTTACACAGTGGCAGCCTAACTTTACTCCCGAAAACGCCAAACAAGCGATTTTTGCTTTCAGGGGAGATGTTTATACTGGGTTTGATGCTGACAGTTTATCTGCATCACAAATTCAGTCCGCGCAGAAACATTTACGGATATTATCGGGGCTGTATGGATTACTTAAACCGTTAGATTTAATGCAGCCATATCGCCTTGAAATGGGAACAAAACTTGCTAATCCTCAAGGGAGTAACTTATATGCTTTTTGGGGCGATATCATTACCAAAGAGATTAATCATGCATTACTAGAACAAGGTGATGACATTATTATAAATTTAGCTTCAAACGAGTATTTTAAGTCGGTAAAAGTCAAACAGCTCACTGGCCAGTTAATCACACCAGTGTTTAAAGATTGTAAGAATGGACAGTACAAAGTCATCAGTTTCTATGCCAAAAAAGCCCGTGGTTTGATGGCAAGGTATTTGATTGATAAGCAGCCTAAAACGTTAGCTGCATTACTTGAGTTTGATCTTGAAGGCTATTTTTATAGCCCAGAACAATCAAGCATTGATAGCCCGGTGTTTCTTCGGGAAGAACAAGTCTAATTTTACGATTGTAATAAAAAGCCCTTAATAATAAGGGCTTTTTTATCTACATGAAAATTGGAATTATTTTGATGAAGCTAACGGTCTTAAATCAATTTCAGATTGTGCCATCATATAAGCAAATTGCACATAAGCCGCCACATTTTGGGCTAATGCTTTAGGATCAATTTTATCTAAGGTGTCATTTGGTGTGTGGTGGTAATCAAAATAATCGGTACCATCCTGTTTTAACGAAGCTACTGGGACGCCTAAGCCCGGCATCATAGACACATCAGGGCCACCGGATGCGTCGTTAGTACCTAATGCAACACCGAATCGCGTCATTGCAGACACTTGATGTTGAGCTTGAGTAAAGCTGTTTGGAGCAACGTTAAAATCAATTTGGTAAATCGGTCCTGCGCCAAAATCAGACTCTGCGGCAATATAGTGTTTTTCCAGTTCATCAGCATGCTGGACGGCATATGCTTTCCCGCCGACCAAACCCACTTCTTCTGCTGCGTATAAAACAACTCTTACCGTTCGGGCTGGTTTTTGCGGGAGATCTTGAATCAATTTTGCTGCAGCCGTCACAATTGCAACTCCGGCGCCATCATCAATTGCACCAGTGCCTTCATCCCAAGAGTCTAGATGTGCACCTATTAACACTATTTCGTCAGGCTTACTGCTGCCGGTAACTTCAGCGATGACGTTATATGATGTGGCGATGCCAAGATTTTCTGAGGTCATGTTTAATGACATCACAATGTTTGGATCGCGCTTAAGCATGCCATTTATTAATTCAGCATCAGGAATAGACATGGCTGCAGCAGGAATTTTCGGTACATCTTCTTCATATCGCATCATGCCAGTGTGCGCCATACGGTCGTGATCCGTACCAATTGATCGAATAACGATAGCAACAGCACCTTTTTTAGCGGCTTCAACAGCACCTCTTGAACGTCCTCCCACAGTGGCACCATAACCATTACCATCTTTATGGCGTTCGGTTTTATGGTCAATGAATACGATTTTTCCCTCTACACGACCTGGGGAAGCTAATGTGAGTTCTTCTAATGTTTCAAATCTTACAATTGGTGCTTGAATGCCTTTCATCGGCGTTGCGACACTTCCACCAAGTGCAGAAATCACTAAAGGTTGCTCATACGGCGCAATGATGCTGGCACTCGCATGGCCACGAGACCAAGCTGGTACTTGTACTGATTCTTTATAAACCTTATCAAATCCCATTAACCATAATTTTTCCATGGCCCAATCAACTGCCATGATATCTTTGTCTGTTCCGGCTAACCTCGGTCCAACCTCTACCGTGAGTGATTCAACAATGTCATAAGCAGCATTGGAATTTAGGGCTTTTTGGGCAAGTTGCTGACTAATGATTGCGTCTTGTGAATTATTTATAACCAACTCAGGTTTTGTTTGAACCGAAAAGGGCGTCGGTTGACAGCCTAATAATGCCATTACAAATAAGGCGGTTAAGCTGACTTTTGTATAGTTGTTCATGAGTTTCCTTCAAATATTCTAACTATGTCTCACTTTTTTAAACAATCTACCAAAAAGTGTGCTTCATGTCCCGACTCTATTTTTAAGGTGACGCTATATTAGGCTAAGGTTAGATGAGGAGAGTATTTCGGGTGATGAATATAGAAAAAATGCAACAACAAGCCGATCATGCTGTTGTGTTGCTGAAGGCACTAGCAAACGAACGTAGATTGTTTATTTTATGCCACCTTTTGAATGATGGTGAGATGTGCGTTGGCGATATGAATAAAAAGCTAGGTTTGAGTCAGTCTGCGTTATCACAGCACCTTGCATGGTTAAGAAAGGATGACTTAGTGTGCACACGTAAAGAAGCGCAAACCGTTTATTACTCGTTAAAAAGTGATGAGGTTAAGGCGTTAATTCAAGTGCTAAATAATATGTATTGTCACTAATTCAATTTTTTTGTTCAGCCTTAAATTTGTTGAGCCTTAATCAGTAACCTGGTTAAGGCTTTTTTATTGCTATTAAATAGTAATAATCTCAAGCTAAATTTTAGGTATAAAAAAACCGGCCTAAGCCGGTTTTTTAAATTGATTACTAAAAATTAAGCAACTAGTGCTTTGATTCTAGCATTCAAACGTGCCTTTTGACGACCAGCTTTATTCTTGTGAATAAGGCCTTTAGTTGCCATACGGTCAACGATTGGTTGTGCAACTGCGAACGCTTCTGTAGCCGCTTTGTGGTCACCGCTCTTGATAGCAGCGATAACTTTTTTAACGTATGTACGTAACATTGAGCGACGGCTTGCATTATGCTGACGACGCTTTTCAGACTGAAGCGCGCGCTTCTTTGCAGACTTGCTATTAGCCAAGGTGCAACTCCTAAAAACTGGATTTGATACTTTTAAAGGCCGAGGAATATGCCTGCTTTTTGTCGCTTTGTCAACGACAATGATTGAAATACCATCATAAAGATAAAAATTTCAATCGAGCCTGCTTATCTTCAACCCACTCGTGTAATATGTGGCGGCAATTCTAACAGCTCTTTCGGCTATGTGACAGGGCTTGGTTACAATATTTGTGACAAATTCCGATTAAATTTTGTGGGCAGGATGCGCCTCAGGGGGCCAATTGAGTAAAAAGTTAATAAAATCGGGTGTCGTTGTCAGTGCTATGACATTGATTTCACGTGTGTTGGGGTTAGTGCGGGATGTCGTTATTGCAAACTTAATGGGGGCGGGAAGTAGCGCCGATGTGTTTTTCTTTGCCAATAAAATACCTAACTTTTTACGTCGACTTTTTGCAGAGGGCGCTTTTGCACAAGCGTTTGTGCCTGTTTTAACAGAATATCAAGAAAAACATACTCCAGAAGAAACCAGAGAATTAATTAGTAAAGTTGCTGGTACTTTAGGTGTGTTGGTGACATTGGTCACTCTCTTTGGCGTAATTGGCTCACCTATATTGGCCGCTTTGTTTGGTGGTGGTTGGTTTTTAGATTGGTTAAATGATGGCCCCAATGCTGAAAAGTTTGAGCTTGCATCATTGATGCTGAAAATTACTTTTCCCTATCTGTGGTTTATTACTTTTACCGCTTTAGCTGGGTCTATATTAAATACCCGAGGCCGGTTTGCCGTTTCTGCATTTACGCCTGTTTTTCTCAACATCGCAATCATAGGGTTTGCTTTATATGTTTCGCCTACCATGGAAAGCCCTGAAATTGGATTAGCATGGGGGGTTTTTGTCGGTGGTCTAGTGCAATTTGTATTTCAAATCCCGTTTTTAATTCAAGAGCGTGCTTTGGTTAAACCTTCATGGGGATGGCATCATCCTGGTGTCGTTAAAATTCGCACCCTAATGATCCCGGCGCTTTTTGGCGTTTCTGTTTCGCAAATTAATTTATTGTTTGATACTTTTATTGCCAGTTTTTTAATGACTGGATCGATAAGCTGGTTATATTACGCGGATAGATTACTTGAGTTTCCACTCGGGTTATTTGGTATCGCTATTGCGACGGTAATTTTGCCCGCCCTTTCGAGAAAGCATATCAATGCTGAAGGAGAAGGGTTTCGCCAAACAATGGATTGGGGCGTTAAAGCCATTTTACTGTTGGGAATGCCGGCAATGTTCGGTTTAATCCTACTCGCGCAACCTATGCTAATGGTGCTATTTATGCGTGGGGCGTTTAGCATTACAGATGTTGAAATGGCTTCATATAGTTTAGTGGCTTATGGTGCAGGACTGTTGAGTTTCATGATGATTAAGGTATTAGCCCCAGGCTATTACTCAAGGCAAGATACTAAAACACCGGTTAAATTTGGCATCATTGCTATGGTGACCAATATGTTTTTCAACCTTATTTTTGCTATTCCATTCGGTTATGTTGGCTTGGCGATAGCGACATCAATGTCAGCACTGCTTAATGCGGGATTACTATATCGAGGTTTGCATAAAGCTGGGGTTTATCAAGTTAGCCGTTCTACATTGATTTTTACCTTTAAAGTTTTTGTTGCTACAGCAGTGATGTCAGGTTTGCTTATTTATTTTTCACCAGCACAATCTCAATGGCTCAGTTGGAATATTGGCCATCGAATGCTGATGCTAATTGCGCTGATTTCAGCTGGTGCATTGAGCTATTTAATGACCTTGCTATTACTTGGCGTGAGGCCATGGAAAATAAAAAAAGCGCCAGTTTCGCTATAAAGACACAATTAAACAGGCTTAATAGAGTTAGTGGGTTTAAGTGAATAGGGCTTTGGGTATATAATCTGCCGATTTACTATCATCAAAATACTTGGGCAAGCATTGGCGTAATGGAATTAATCCGCGGTATACACAATATATTACCTTCGCATCATGGGTGCGTGCTCTCCATTGGTAACTTTGATGGTGTGCATCGTGGCCATGCTGAAGTGATCCGACGCTTAGTTGATAAAGCGCATCATTTTCAATTGCCAGCAACGATAATGACCTTTGAGCCTCAGCCGCAAGAACTTTTTCGTGGCGATAAAGCACCTGCAAGATTAAGCTTACTGCGTGATAAAGTTCGGTTACTTGATGAGCTAGAAGTAGACCGTTTATTGTGTGTCAACTTTACGCCTGCTTTTGCCAGTCAACCAGCTCAAGCTTTTATTGAAGATTTACTTGTTAATAAGCTTGGAGTGAAATACCTCGTTGTTGGTGATGATTTTTGCTTTGGTAAAGGCCGTGAAGGCACCTTTGAGATGTTGGTCGCTGCAGGAAAAGAATTTGGTTTTACTGTTGTGAGCACGCAAAGCTTTATTCTTGGTTCGCAACGCGTAAGTTCCACTTTAGTTCGTGAGCAATTACAGTTGGGCAACCTAGAGCAAGCAAGGCGATTGCTGGGACATCCTTTTATCCTAAGTGGTAAAGTGGCCCACGGACAAAAAATTGGAAGAACCATAGGTTTTCCAACGGCGAATATTGCTTTAAAAAGAAAAGTTGTCCCTGTGCGTGGCGTGTTTGCTGTGCGCTTATTTTGGGATGACAGTGATATATATGAAGGCGTTGCCAATATTGGTTTTAGACCAACGGTGCAAGGCCAAGTTTGCCAGTTAGAAGTTCACCTATTTGATTTTGATGGTGATCTGTATGGTAAGCGAGTAGAAGTAGAATTAGTGGCAAAAATTCGTGATGAACAACCTTTTGAATCACTGGATGCACTAAAAAAACAAATTTTGAATGATGCGAATGAAGCCAAGGCTTTGTTCAGCTTTGATGCAAGCTGATGTATTCAGCTTAAACAACGGTATGGGATCAATGAGCGACTATAAACTGACTTTGAATTTGCCGGAAACTGAATTTCCGATGCGTGGTAACTTAGCTAATCGCGAGCCAGAAATGTTAAATCGCTGGACGCAAGATGGGCTGTATCAACACATTCGTGAAAATAGAACGGGTCGTAAACCGTTTATTTTGCACGATGGCCCTCCATATGCGAATGGCAGTATTCATATTGGTCACTCAGTTAATAAAATCCTAAAAGACATTATTATCAAGTCTAAAACCATGTCAGGTTTTGACGCGCCTTATATCCCAGGATGGGATTGCCACGGTTTACCTATTGAACTGAAAGTTGAGCAAAAAGTTGGCAAGCCTGGACAGAAAATTTCTGCTGCAGAGTTTCGTGAAGAGTGCCGTAAGTATGCAGCTATTCAGGTTGATGGCCAACGTGATGACTTCATCCGCTTAGGGGTTTTAGGTGATTGGCATAATCCATATCTGACTATGGACTTCAGCACTGAAGCCAACATTGTTCGCTCACTAGCAAAAGTTATCGACAGTGGCCATTTGCATAAAGGTGTTAAGCCGGTGCACTGGTGTACCGATTGTGGTTCAGCGTTAGCTGAAGCAGAAGTTGAATACGAAGATAAAACGTCACCTGCAATCGATGTGGCTTTCGAAGCAACCGACAGCACTGCTATTGCGGCTAAGTTTGGTGTTGAAAATTACGCTTATCCTGTTTCTATGGTTATCTGGACAACCACACCATGGACATTGCCAGCTAACCGTGCGTTGTCTCTTAGCCCAGATTTAGATTACAGCTTAGTGGAATACACTAAAGAGGGTGTAACGGCAGCGGTTATATTAGGCAGGGTGTTAGTTGAGTCATGCGTTGAACGTTTTGCATTTGATTCTCATACCATTATTGGTGAAATCAAAGGTGCAGAACTTGAATTAACGCGCTTTAAACATCCTTTTTTAAGTTTTGATGTGCCCGCAATTTTAGGTGATCATGTTACCACAGATGCAGGTACAGGTATTGTTCATACCGCTCCAGGACATGGTCAAGACGACTTTGTTGTGGGTCAGAAATATGATTTAGAAGTCGCAAACCCAGTTGGTGATAACGGTGTATATAAGCCTGACACTGAGTTCTTTGCTGGCCAACATGTGTTTAAAGCCAATGATAACGTGGTGGCACTTTTAAAAGAGAAAGGCGCATTACTGAACCATGTCGCTTATCGTCATAGCTATCCACATTGCTGGCGTCACAAAACCCCAATCATTTTCCGTGCCACGCCACAGTGGTTCATTTCGATGGACAACAAAGGCTTACGTTCACAAGCATTAGCTGAAATTGAAAAAACTCAGTGGGTACCTGACTGGGGCCAAAGCCGTATTGAGAAAATGGTTGAGAACCGTCCAGACTGGTGTATTTCACGCCAACGTACTTGGGGCGTACCAATCACCTTATTTGTACACCGAGAAACCGAAGAGTTACACCCAGATAGCGTTGCATTAATGGAGCGTATCGCCCACCGTATTGAACAACAGGGGATTCAAGCTTGGTGGGATTTAGATGAGTCTGAACTACTCGGTGAAGAAGCGTCTCAATACCGCAAAGTAACAGACACGCTAGATGTATGGTACGACTCTGGTTCTACATTCTCATCGGTTGTAGCATCACGTCCTGAATTCCAAGGTCATGAAGTTGATTTATACCTTGAGGGCAGTGATCAACATCGTGGTTGGTTTATGTCATCACTGATGATTTCAACGGCTATGAATGGCAAAGCGCCTTATAAACAAGTGCTTACACACGGGTTTACCGTAGATGGTAAAGGCCGCAAAATGTCTAAGTCTGTCGGTAACGTGATAGCGCCACTGCAAGTCACCAACAAACTTGGTGCAGATATCCTGCGCTTGTGGGTTGCAGCCACCGATTATAGTGGTGAAATGACCGTTTCAGATGAAATCCTTAATCGTAGTGCCGATGCATATCGACGCATTCGCAATACCGCTCGTTTCTTATTGGCCAACTTGAATGGCTTTAACCCTGAGACCGATATGGTTGCGCCAGAAGATATGGTGGCATTAGATCGTTGGGTTATGCGCCGTGCAGATGCGTTACAAAATGAAATTATTGCAGCATACGATCAATATAACTTCCATTTAGTGACTCAAAAGTTAATGCAGTTCTGCTCTGTTGAACTGGGTGCATTCTACTTAGATATTATTAAGGACCGCCAATATACCGCTAAGCAAGATGGTAATGCGCGTCGCAGTTGTCAGTCGGCTTTATTCCACATTGCTGAAGCTATGGTCCGTTGGATCACCCCCATTTTAAGCTTTACTGCGGATGAAGTGTGGCAGTTATTACCAGGTAAACGTGAAAAATATGTGTTTACTGAAGAATGGTACCAAGGTTTGCAATCCGTAACGCTTGAATCAGATTTGAGCGATGAGTATTGGCAAAAGTTGCTAACGGTTCGCAATGAAGTTAACAAAGTGATTGAACAAGCCCGTCGAGATAAACGTATTGGTGGTTCATTAGAAGCAGAAGTCACTCTATTTGCTGATACAGAGCTAATGGCAGAGTTAGCTAAATTAGATGATGAACTTCGCTTTGTATTATTAACCTCTAAAGCGGTTGTTGCACCTTTAGCTGATGCGCCCACAGATGCAGTAGTGACAGAACTTGCCAGCCTTAAATTAGTTGTGGCCAAAAGCGATGCGCAAAAGTGTGAACGTTGCTGGCATCACCGCGAAGAAGTTAGCACCATTGAAGCTCACCCAACATTGTGTCAACGCTGTGTGACCAATATTGAAGGTGACGGCGAAAAACGCGAGTTTGCATAAGGGTATAATTCTATGAGTACTGTTCCATTAACTTGGAAAGACAGTGGCTTGCGTTGGTATTGGGTAGCTGTATTTGTATTTATTGCAGATCAGCTATCTAAACAATGGGTACTGAATAATTTTGAGTTATATGACTCCATTCAGCTATTGCCGTTTTTTAATTTCACATATGTCCGAAATTACGGTGCTGCATTTAGCTTTTTAAGTGAGGCAGGCGGCTGGCAGAGATGGTTTTTTGCTGTTGTGGCTATAGGGTTTAGTACATTACTGACCATCTGGTTGAGAAAGCAATCACATCAAATGTTGCGTACTAACCTTGCTTACACATTGGTAATCGGTGGGGCATTAGGCAACCTAGTTGATCGTTTGATGCATGGGTTTGTTGTCGATTTTATCGACTTTTATTGGAAAACCAGTCATTACCCAGCATTTAACATTGCCGATTCAGCCATTTTTATTGGTGCCATACTGATTATTTGGGAAGCATTTAAGCCAGATGTGGTAAATGAAGAGCAGGAGCAGCCAAAGTGACCGATTTAAATAAGCCAGATATTCACTCAATTGTATGTCATATGAATATCATACTTGAAGATGGTTCGACTGCGGATAGCACTAAAGCTTCGGGTAAGCCCGCAAGATTAAATATCGGTGATCAAAGTTTAAGTCCAGCTTTGGAAGCACAGATTATTAATTTAGTTGCTGGCGATAAGCATACTTTTACCCTTGAGGCCAAAGATGCCTTTGGTGAGTCAAATCCAGATGCGATTCACCATATGGACCGTAGTCGTTTTCCTGCAGACATGAAATTAGAGCCTGGCGTCATTGTCAGTTTTGCAGGCCCTGGTGGAAGTGAAATTCCAGGGATTGTGCGTGAAACACTAGGTGATTCAATCACTGTAGACTTAAATCATCCATTAGCTGGACGTAAAGTCACTTTTGAATTGGACGTTGTCAAAGTCATCACGGAGTAAACATTAACCATGTTAAAAGTTGATCCTACTTCTGCAGAACTCAATATTTTATTAGCCAATCCTCGAGGTTTTTGTGCGGGTGTTGATCGTGCTATTAGTATTGTTGAACGTGCATTAGAGCTATTTGAACCACCCATTTATGTTCGTCATGAGGTGGTTCACAACCGTTATGTGGTGCAAAACTTAAAAGATCGCGGTGCAATTTTTGTTGAAGAGTTACATCAGGTACCAGACAATTCAATTGTTATTTTTAGTGCCCACGGTGTTTCACAGGCAGTAAGAAAAGAAGCGAAAACTCGTGGTTTAAAAGTATTTGATGCCACGTGTCCATTAGTGACTAAAGTGCATCTACAAGTGACTCGAGCCAGTCGCAAAGGTATTGAGTGCATCTTGATTGGTCATGAAGGTCATCCTGAAGTTGAGGGGACCATGGGGCAATATGACAATGATGAAGGTGGGGTTTATTTAATTGAATCGCCTGAAGATGTTAATGCCTTAGAGGTTAAGAATCCTGACAATTTATGCTTTGTTACTCAAACAACATTATCTGTTGATGACACGCTAGACATTATTGCAGCATTACAGGCACGCTTCCCATCTATTGAGGGGCCGCGTAAAGATGATATTTGTTATGCGACACAAAACCGCCAAGATGCGGTGAGACAGCTCTCTGAGCAAGTTGATTTACTCATTGTTGTTGGCTCTAAAAATAGCTCCAATTCAAATCGATTACGTGAATTAGCGCAGAAAACCGGTACCCAGGCTTATTTAGTGGATACTGCCGCTGATGTTGAGCCATCATGGTTTAAAGGTGTCACTAAAGTAGCTGTGACAGCTGGGGCTTCTGCGCCAGAAGTATTGGTTCAGCAAGTGGTTAATGCGATTGCTGACCATGCGCCTAGCGTGATCACTGAGGTGGAAGGGCGCAAAGAAGATATCGTTTTTGCCGTACCTGCTGAGTTAAGGTAGCGTAATCGCTTTTTCTCAGTCATACTGTACTCAATAAACCCGTAGCTTTTCAGTTACGGGTTTTTTTGTGCTTAAAATTTAATCGGAGTATAGTTGGTATTAATAATGGCTTTACGGAAACGTAAACAGATTAAGCTAGATTGTTACCAACTTGTAAGTTAGAATTATTTCTCTATACATACGGTATAAGTTATAGATTTTTAAGCTTAAAACGTTAATTTCGAGGTCAAAATAATGACGATTGTCGAAGGCTTGACACATGCAAGCTAAAGTCAAAGGATTCTCTCTGATTGAAGTCATGGTCTCACTGGTTATTCTGGTGATAGGCCTTATTGGCATTTTTAATCTACACATTGTCGCCAAAAGAGGCAGCTTTGAGTCTTTCCAGCAAACTCAAGCGTCATATTATGCCAATGATATTGTTAATCGTATGCGCATGAATCGTCCCGAGTTAGTCAATTATGCGGGTACCTACACAGGAGCTTCCGCTGCACCAAGTAAAGCTTGTGATGTCGCTATTGGTGGAAATAGTATTTGCAGTCGCATTGAAACGCGTTTGTGGGATCTCTACCAATGGCAGCAACTGTTTCTTGGCGACAATGAAAAAGTAGCCGGGGACCGTGTTGGTGGATTAGATTCAGCGACGGCATGTATAAACGTAAGCGGAATGAATGTTACTGTTGTAATGACATGGCGAGGAATTAGCGCTTCTTCCGATGGACTAAGTGATGCCAGTAGTTTTGCTAAAGGCTGCGGCACTTCAAGTGATAGACGACGCGCACTCATTATAAATACGGCCATCATGTAAGGTAAAATGATGACAAAATTGTTTAAATATCAAGTAGGATTATCACTTGTAGAATTAATGGTCGCAATGGTGATCAGTTTGTTTTTAACAGCTGGCCTTTTTGCGATGTTTAGCATGTCATCAAGCAATGTCAGTACAACCAGTCATTTTAATCAACTTCAAGAAAATGGCCGTATTGCTTTGGCTATTATGGAACGGGATTTAAGTCAGCTAAGTTTTATTGGTGATTCTAATGGGGAAGTCTTTACAGTTTCTGCTACTGCAGTTGCTAATGATTGTGTTGGAGACGGGTTAAATAATGCCAGTTTCCCCAATAACCAACCATCCAACTTTAGATTTCTTTGGGGATATGAGGCGGGTGTCAGCGGTAAGGGGTTTAGCTGTATAACTCCTACAAATGGTACTGATGTAATTCAACTTAAACGCTTAATAGGGCCTTCGGTTTTAGCCGCAAATATGAACAATACTCGTTACTATGCCGCGACAGAACAAAGTGCACTAGTGATATTTGATGGCAGTGGAGTGCCACCGCCTTTAATTAATAGTCGCATTTGGGAATATCAACATCACATTTATTATATTGAGAATGATGGCGATATCCCAGTGTTAAAACGCCGAACACTTTCGATTGGCAATGGTATGAAGAACGATGAGCAACTAGTGGAAGGTATTGAAAATATGCGTGTGCTGTATGGTTTGGATTCAAATACTGATGGTACAGCTGATAGTTTTATACCAGTACAAAATGTCACTTCTTCTGTGTGGGATAGTCCTATACCGGTCCAGGGAGAGCCGCGACTTCCGCGTATAGTTTCTCTGAGGCTGTTTTTACTCGTTCGAACTGCAGATAAAGATAATAGCTATACTAACGACGTTACCTATAAATTGGGCGACAAAACGATTGGTCCACTCAATGATAATTATCGAAGAAAAGTAGTGACAACAACGGTCGTATTAGAAAACCCAAGATTAATATAGAATTATTGCTATTAAGGTAATATAAATGCAAATTTCAATACAAAAACAGCAAGGTATAGTGTTATTTTTTTCACTCATTATTTTGGTGATTATGACAGTAATTGGAGTTGCTTTAGCGGTTAATGCTACTCAATCCTTACGCATGGCTGGTGCCGGCTCGGAGCGCATAGAGGCAATGCTGGCTGCGCAAGGGGCTCAAGATAAAGTCATTATCGCAAATGAGGGTGAGACACTGGCCAATATGGCTGCAGTGAGCGTTCAAAATGATCTCGCACTTGGTGTAACTAACACCATGACACCGTTAGTCAATTATGATGTTAATTGCGCTCGTGATCCTGAAGCTACAGATCCAAGTGTAATACAGTGTCGACGTGTTGAAATATCAAGTGCAGCAGCATTTGGCCGTAGTCAATTAGGGCGAGTTACCGTGGTATCCGGTATCGAGCAAGAAGTGTTAACTGGGAGCTAATCATGTTTAGATATTTACTAATATCAGCCCTTTTCGCCGTTGTGGGATTTTCGGCTTCTAGTTTCGCTGATGATACAGAATTATATGTATTCGAATCGACAGCCCGCACGGGCTCTAGACCACAGGTACTGATTATTTTTGATAACTCAGGTTCAATGAGAACTATCGAGAATAGTGCAGAAGCGGGTTATGACCCATCTGTCACCTACCCAGCTGTGGGCAGTGATAATTCATTGCAAGAAAGAATGGTCTATTTCACAAAAGGGGGGATAGATAATACCTCGCTTCCAGTTCCTGATAGTCCATCAGAAAGTCGTCGTTTTTTAGGCGATATTAATGGTTGTGAAACATCATGGGAATATTTAAATAAATACGGGGTGTTTACAGGATTCTTTCGTGAGTATTCCTTTTCAGGTCAAAATGGTACTTGGAAAGAAGTTCCTGACAACAATGGTGCTAACATTGAGGTGATAGACTGCTTTGATGACATAGATAATAAAAAGTGGCGTAATGCGAAAGATCAACCGAGTGGTTTTCCTGTAGACAGTTTAGGAACAAAACAAAAACCTCAAAGATACTCTGTTGTTGACTCCAGCTCGAGCCAAAGTGAAATCGATGCAGCGTTGGTTAAAGCTAAGCAAACGGGCTTTGGTACGGGGCAAGCTATCACTTTATATTCAGATAATTACTTGCGTTGGTATCATGGCCCAAAAGTCATCGAACCCAAAAGCCGTATCGACATTGCAAAGGAAGTCATTAAAAACACCATTGTGACAACCCCTAGTGTCGATTTCGGTTTAGCAATTTTTAACATTAATGCTTTTGATGAAGGGGATGCTGACGGAGGTCGAATTATTTCGGGCATTAAAACCATGTCAGAAGCGAATAAAATTGATTTATTAAATACCATTTCAGGTTTAGATCCGCAAACCAATACTCCCTTGTGTGAAACGTTATACGAGTCTTATCGATATTTCTCAGGCAAGTCGGTTACTTTTGGTAATAAAGATAAAAAACCGTCTGGTTATAGTTACACCCCAAATAAACCGCCAAGGGACACTTCAATTGAAAATGGCTCTAACTACATTTCGCCATTTAAAGAATGTCAAAACAGAGCGTATGTGGTTTATATTACCGATGGTGTGCCTACATTAGACAGCAACGCCAATACGTTAATAAAAACTCTACCTAACGTCGATACTGTTGGTTTTAAGAATATAAAACCTGAGTTTACAAGTTATCTACCTAATTTAGCTGGCTGGATGAACAATAATGATGTGAATTCGAATCTGGCGGAGGATCAAAATGTATCTACCTTTACCATTGGATTTAGTGATGGCGCTGATGATGCTGCTCAGTTATTAACTAAGACTGCAGAATTAGGTGGTGGACAATATTTTGCAGCAAAAAGCGCGACAGAATTAAGCTCTGCACTGCAAAAAGTGTTTACTAAAATATTAGAGGTGAATGCCAGTTTCACATCACCTTCAATTGCCAGTAACAACTTTGATAGAACCCAAACATTTGATTCAGTCTATTATGCCATGTTTGTTCCAAACCAAGGTCCTCGTTGGATGGGCAACATGAAAAAGTTTAAGGTAACAGGTAGTGGCGATATTGTTGATAAAAAAGGAGCTAATGCCATAGGTTCTGATGGGAATCTAAAGTCATCAGCTTGTTCATTCTGGACACCAAGCAGCGTGTGCCAAGCTTCAAGTGATGGTGGTGACGGTAACGATGTAACAATCGGTGGCGTTGCTCATATGCTAAGTACAACTAGCAAGCGAACTTTATACGGCAATTTTGCAAGCGGTGGTGGTCTAGCAGCGTTTTCAAAGAATAACGCGTCAATCTATGCCGGTGGAGATACGCAACTTGCGTCATACATGGGCGTAGATACCAGCCAGTTAGAAAGTTACTTTACCTGGGCGACAGGTAAGGATGTCGACTCTGATGCTGGTGGACCCACTACTATGCGTAAAGATGTAATGGGAGACCCATTACATTCAAAACCTTTAGCTATCAACTTTGGCAGCAAATCTAGTCCTGATTTACGTGTACTCGTTGGTACTAATGCTGGTTTTTTACATATGTTTAAAGATGCTGGCGACAGCGTCACTGAGTCATGGGCATTTATGCCATATGAGTTATTACCGAACATTCGTCCGCTTCGTGCTAACGTGCCAAGTGGTGTGCATTCAGTATACGGGCTCGATAGTTCTCCCGTTGCGCATGTTAAGACCGGGGCATCGGGCATTGAAAAAGCTTGGTTATTTATGGGGATGCGTCGTGGGGGCAAATCTTATTATGCCTTAGATATTACTAATCCTGATTCACCGAAGTTTTTATGGAAAAAAAGTGCAGATGATCTAGGTATGTCAGAAATGGGGCAAACTTGGTCTGAGCCTGTTGTAACGTATATTCCAAACTGGCCTGTTGGCTCAACTAATAAAGACAATGCTAAACCAGTCATTATTGTTGGCGCAGGCTACGTTCCTGCAACAAAAGATGGCCCTGAGGTAGGCAGTGATGACACTAGCGGACGCGGAGTGTTTATTCTTGATGCCGAAACTGGAAAGTTATTACATTCATTTCTACCCTCATCGGGCACTGGTTCGACAGCAATACCCGGTATCGTTGACAGTATTCCAAACAGCGTCGCCATACTTGATAGTAATGGTGATAAATTAACTGACAGAATTTATGCCACTGATACAGGGGCTAATGTCTGGCGTTTTGATCTTCCAAGTGCAAAAACGTCAGAATGGTCAGCTTTTAAGTTTGCCAGCTTAGGCGGTAACTCTAAAGCGACAGACCGTCGATTTTTCGCTGAGGCTGCAGTTGCACAAACTGTATTCACTAATATTTCTGAAGTTCAAGTGACTGATGGTAGCGGCACGAAAACAATTAAAACCTATCAGAATGTACCTTATGATGCGGTTGTTATTGGAACCGGTAATAGGCCACATCCTTCGGATAAGAACCGTTCGGATATGTTTTTTACCCTTCAAGATCGCAATGTTGCAAGTAAATCATTCGCTTCATCTAGCGGAAACCCAGTGCCTGAAGCCCTGACTATAGACAAGTTATATGACATCACAGCGTCATCACCTAAAACTGAGGCTGAAAATTTAGTCTTTGGTACTAAGCGTGGTTGGTATTATCGGTTTACTGATTCTGGTGAAAAGTCTTTAGCAGCTGCTGCAATAATCAAAGGTAAGGTTTTCTTCACCTCATATGTGCCGGGTGATACGTCATCATCCAACCAATGTTTAGTTTCTGGTCAGGGGCGTCTTTACGGCTTTAATTTACACAAAGGAACGTATTCTTATGCGGAAAAATTTTATGAGATGGGTGAAAGAGTTCCCGATACGCCTCAATTAGTTATCCCACCTAATGATGATGGTAATAGCTATATGTATTTAATCGGTATTGGTGCAGCAGGATCAAAAATGGAAATAGCACCAGGTTTAGAGGCCGGATGTACTTCAGGAGGTGGAGGAAACATCATTGTTGGCTGTGGACCAGGCGTTAATAAAATTTATTATCATATAGATGAGTAGTGAATGAAGAATAATCGTGGTTTTACCTTAATTGAAGTGATGATAGCCGTCGTTATTGTTGGAATATTAGCATCTATTGCATACCCAAGTTACATCGATTTCGTCACTAAAGGCGCAAGAGCAGATGGCTTAGCGGGCCTCATGAATGTTGCCAACAAGCAAGAACAGTATTACTTAGATCATAAAAGTTACACTGCCGATATGACTAAGTTAGGGTTCAATGCTGATCCTTGGGTGGTGGATAATACATTTTATGAAGTTGATGCTACTGTCGCAGGAGGTGTTTTTACTGCCACCGCTAAGGCTAAGGGGGCTCAGGCAACACGAGACAGCGCCTGTTTAACTATTTCATTGGATGCTGCGGGCGTAAAATCACCTAAGGAGTGTTGGTAATGAACTCAATGAAAACCAAAATCATGTTAATGATATCGCTTGGACTATTCGCATCTGTAGCGAATGTTCAGGCTGATGAAATGGTAGATTATAAATGTTACATCGAAACAACTAACGGCTTTGACATTACATTTTATAAATGGAAAACCTCTACAATCCAACTTATGCAAGCAAAGTTGCCGGCAACCAAGTATAAAGATGCAAACTCTAAAGATGTTTATATTAAAGATGTAGTCGAATGTGCCATTTTAGATGAAAAATTTAAATCTAAAAGCGCAAAAGATTTGGATAGCAAAACAGTTCGATAATGATATAAATCAAAGCAGTAAACGGTAGCTTAAACTTATTTAGTTACAGTTTACTGCAGTTTCTATAGCTGAAATTCTTCCTGATACACCAATGGTAATACCGCGGGAGTCAGGGTTACTCTTGTCACCTGCACAGTAAACTAAAGTACCTCCACTCGCTAAATGTACTAATCCATCCGCATTAAAGGTATAACGAGATTGAGTTGATTTGATAAAATCCTTATTGTTAACGCCATCTACTGTTCTCAATACCGTATCTTGAATACCATTAGTGGCATCTAAAGTACCTAAAGCTCCGTTATCTATAAATACACTAAATCCCTTTGTCCAGTCAGCATCACAGCTAGAACCGTTAAATGGGCACACAGAAACACGGCTTCCATAACTTACTGCTTGGCTACGAGCAAATAACATGGTTGACTCTATATTGCTGATAGCACTTCTGGCGCGGTTTCCTTCATACATAGAGACCAGAGAAGGGACTCCAACTGTCAATAGTATTCCAGCAACTACAACCGTTACCATTAACTCAACCAATGTGAAGCCATGAGATATATTTTTCATTTTTATTATCCTTGGTTATATTGATTTAGTATAACCAAGTGACAGTATAAATTCAGTGATTTATTGCTTTTCAATAAAACTTATAAAAGATTAAGGAGTGCATGCAATGTTTTTCTTTGTCGAAAATCTGACCCGTCCGGCTTGATTAATTATTAGTGCTTCAGAATAAGGGCTATCAAACGTTTCTGGACAATAGGTGAGAGTCCCATTTGTACCAGACGCAAGTCCATCTGGCTGAAACCTTAGCGCACGTCGATTATATTGAATGATATCTTGAGAATGAAATGGGTTAATTTCTTGTAAAATGATGTCTTGGGCATCTAATTGATTCATGACACCAGTATCGCTGAAGATTGAAAAACCAGCTTGCCAATTGTTACCGCACTTCCCTTGCTCAAGGGGGCATACTGTTACTCTGGTGCCATAACTGATCGCCATGTTTCTGGCAAATTGCATTGAGTGTTGAATGGTTCTTATATTGCTATCCACCCTTAATTGCAGCTGAATAGCCTTAAAAGATGGGAATGCAATGACAGATAACAAGCTGGTAATGGTTATTGTGGTCATTAGTTCAACAAAATTGAACCCATAATGGTGGCGAATTAAGTTCATTGTATTAATCATCCTTGAAAACTTTAGAGCCGCATCCAGCAGCAGTTGTATAAATTATAGTCAAAGATTAGGTTTTTAACTGAAAAGACGGTTTTAAAATAAGTTCAAATTGCTGCAGAAAATTAACCGGCTTTAAAGTAAGATATTGAACAGTTGCAATTTGTTACCATAAACTTTAAAAGTTACATCATCTTAGGCAAGTTAATTCGCCTGTTTAGCCCTTTTAGGAGTGATTAAATGAAAAAAGTAGAAGCCATTATTAAGCCATTTAAGTTAGATGATGTGCGTGAATCACTCGCAGAGATCGGTATTACTGGCATGACAGTATCTGAAGTAAAGGGGTTTGGTCGTCAAAAAGGTCACACAGAACTTTATCGCGGTGCAGAATACATGGTTGATTTTCTGCCTAAGGTGAAAATTGAATTAGTGATCCAAGATGATCTTTTAGAGCAAGCAATAGATGTAATTGTTGATACCGCCAGAACAGGAAAAATTGGTGACGGGAAAATATTTGTCACTGAAGTAGAACGCGTGATACGGATACGTACCGGCGAAGAAAACGAAGAAGCGGTATAAAATAAGGCCTTTATGGCCTTTTTTATTGGCTTTATTTTGTAAAAACCTTGTCTATTTAAGTTGTGTAATTCAAAGGGTTGTTGTCATGGCAGAAAAGGTTGTCATTGTTGGTGGCGGCGCGGCAGGTTTAGCGTTAGCGTCTCGGTTAGGTCGTAAGTTTGGACTCAGTAAACAAATGGATGTTTGTTTGATTGATAAAAACACAGTTCATATCTGGAAACCTAAATTGCATGAAGTCGCTGTGGGTATTATTGACCAATCTATAGAAGGTTTACAATATCGAGACCATGGCTTAAAAAATGGCTATCAATATGTGCGAGGCAGTATTGCGCAATGCGATCCACAAACCAACACAATTCAGTTAGCTGCAGTTATTAACGATGAACATGAAGTGATTATTCCTCCAAGAACCATTAATTATGATTATTTGGTACTAGCTCTTGGGGGCGTATCTAATAGTTTTAATACACTCGGTGCGGATCAAAATTGTATTTTTTTGGACAGTTTAAATAGTGCAAATCGTTTTCATGACAAGCTGTTAGATGCTTTATTGCAACTAAATGAAACACAAGACAAATTGAGTATTGGCATTGTTGGTGCGGGAGCCACGGGCGTTGAACTTGCCGCTGAGTTACATCATGTAATCGAGTCGGTTGCCGAATATGGCTATAGCAATATTTCAAAACAACATTTAGAAATACATCTGATAGAAGCCGCTGATAAAGTATTACCTCAGTTACCAGAACAAGTGAGTTTTCGAGCGCAGGCTGTATTATCCAAATTAGGCATTAAATTACATCTAGCTGTGCAAGTAAAAGAAGTCACTAAACAAGGTTTTATTACCTCCAGTGGTGAAATGATTAATGCCAATATCAAGGTTTGGGCTGCTGGGGTTAAAGGCCCCAAAATACTAGAGCATTTTACCGCATTACCCATTACTTCACGTAATCAAATTGAAGTTGATCAATATATGAAAGTGAAAGGGATTGATAATATCTATGCACTTGGTGATTGTGCACAGCTCATTCAAGAGAACGGTAAACCTGTTCCTCCAAGGGCGCAAGCTGCTGCGCAGATGGCCGAAACATTATTTAAAAACATCTGTTTAAAAATGAAGCATCAACCTGAAAAAACCTTTATTTATAAAGATTATGGTTCATTAGTTTCTTTAAGCCGTTTTTCTGCTGTAGGAAATTTGATGGGGAACTTACGTACTGGAACATTTTTTGTTGAAGGTCACCTTGCACGTATTATGTATATTTCTCTGTATCAACGTCACCTAATTAGTTTATATGGTTGGATGTCTGCGTTCGTTTATCGCCTTGCACAAAAAATGCTTCTTTGGAAAAGGCCAAAACTTAAACTGCATTAAAGTTAACCCATACCATAAACAAAAAACGTCTCTAAATTGAGACGTTTTTTTATGAGGGTTTCATCATTAATTGGTATATGGCGATGCGGATGAATCTCGTATGACCGGATTCGGCGTAAAGATTTTGAATTTTTCATCACCTTGATCTTTATGTTTATTGATCAATAGTTGAGTCGCTATCTGTGCAATTTCAACATTCGGTTGGTGAACCGTCGTTAACTTTGGCCATGTTTGACGTGAAAATGGGCTATCTTCGAATCCAACAATAGATAAATCTTTAGGGATATCAAGCCCCGCTAAACGCGCAGCAAACAATGCACCCGCTGCAATTTCGTCGTTACAAGCCACAATAGCCGATGGACGGTTTTTCATCGCGATCAGTTTATTGGCCCCTTCTACACCTGATTCAAATGAATATTTCCCGTCTAGCACCCAATTTTCATTTACCGTTAACTTGTTATTTTCAATAGCTTTTCTAAAACCAAGTAAGCGTTCTTTTGTCGATTCATGTTGATGGTCACCACTTAAAAAACCAATATGCTGGTGGCCAAGGCTGATCAAGTGCTGAGTGATTTCAACCGCACCGTGTTTATCGTTTACTAGTACAGTTAAGCCTTTATTTTTGTCAGTGTTTTCACCGGCAATAATCCGCACATAATTGGCGTTTATCTTATCTAACGCGGCCAAAATGTTGGGGTCTTCTGACATGGGAGGCGTAAGCACTAATCCTGCTAACCTTGAATGCTTTACCATTGCAGTGAGCTCATCGCAAATGGACTCCGATTTAGCATTACAAGGGTGGATCAGTAGCTCAAAGCCACGATCATTGCACGCAGATAAAATGCCATTTTGCATATCAATAATATAGTAAGCATTCGGGTTGTCGTATATAAACCCGATAACATAAGAGCTAGTACTGGCAAGGTTTCGAGCAGCCAAATTGGGCTGATAATTCAACGCAGCGATAGCTTGATTGACTTTATCAATTGTGGCTTGTTTTACCGAGGGTTCTTTATTGGTGACCCTAGATACCGTTTTTATCGACACGCCAGCATATTTGGCAACGTCATTTATGGTTACTTTCATTTAAAAATTAGCTCTTCTTCAGGCGAAACCCAATTAATTGATCCCCCGTAATCGATCGCTTTAATGGGTTATTAATCGGGTAATAGTGCGAGTTTTTAAAAAAATAGGCAATCATCAATTTTTTAACAGGTAGGATCAGCTGGATTTTTTTGACGATCACAACAATGTTTACAAGGTATTTACATTATTTACCTCTATGTTTTATATGGTTTTATTATCATAATTGTTGATAAAGTACAGAAATAAGACGTAAAAAAAAACTGCAAATAGTTATTTTGTTGTGGCGTGGCTGTTAATTTTTGTGTAATGTTTGCTCTAGACATGACAGCGTTGTCATTCCGTCGGAATGGTTATGAACTCAAAAACGATAATAAAGTTATGGAAGGGGAACAAAGATGCGACCATCTACCTTTAAGAAAAATGTACTAGCGACTAACATCGCAATCCTACTTGGCAGTGTTGTATCTGTTGGCGCTTATGCTGCCGATGAAGCAACTGCTGCTGATGAAAATATTGAAAAAATTGAAGTACGCGGCATGCGTGCATCAATGAAAGCTTCTGTAAACGAGAAGCGTTTTTCAAATGCCGTTGTTGATGCAGTGACTGCAGAAGACATTGGTAAGTTCCCTGACGGTGACGTAGGTGAATCTTTAGCTCGTATTCCTGGTGTTGCTGTTAATCGTCAATTTGGTCAAGGACAAGGTGTATCGATTCGTGGTGCATCAAGCAGCTTAACTCGTACTTTGTTGAACGGACACTCTGTAGCTTCTACAGGTTGGTACGACCAACAAGGAATTGACCGTAGCTTCAATTATTCTTTATTACCACCAGAAATGGTTGGTGGTATCGAGATTTACAAATCATCTCAAGCTGACTTACCGGAAGGTGGTGTTGGTGGTACTGTAATCGTTAAAACTCGTAAGCCATTAGACTTGGATGCTAATTCAACATTCTTAAGTGTTAAAGGTGACTACGGTACAATTTCAGAAGAGACTGATCCTGAATTATCTGGCCTTTACAGCTGGAAAAATGATGATGAAAACTTTGGTTTCCTAATCTCTGCAGCAGGTTCAGAAACAAATTATCAACGTAACGGTATCGAATCTTTATTAGGTTGGGGCGAAATCGTTCCTACTACATTCGAACAAGAGCGTAAGCGTACTGCTATTAACGGTGCATTCCAATACAGCCCAATGGATAACTTAAACTTCGGTTTAAACATCATGAGCTTAGACATGAAAGCGAACAATGCTAACACGTCTTTATTTGTGATGTTCCCTGATGATAAAGATGCAGCATGTGAACAACGTAATTCATCTGGTACTTGTACTTTCTACCGTCGTGACGGTAAAGGTGCTAATCCAGGTTGGGCGCAAACTTGGGCTCGTCAAGCAAGCATGGATTCAAATACCTATGACCTAAACTTCGACTATGAAGCAGAAAACTTCAAAGTAGAAGGTCGTGTAGGTAATACCAAATCTGAAGGTGGTACTGATTTAACTTCTAACTACGGTTTCTGGTTAGGTACTGCTGCTGATTACGCTGGCACTTATGATGCTACAGGTGAAGTGATTGATATTAATATCGCTAACAAAAACTTCACAGCTGAAGATTTCGGTGGTCAACTTTCACCAGCGGGTTGGGCACTGAAAAGCCAACCAAACTCAGATGAAGAAACGTATGCACAGTTTGATTTCACTGTACCAGTTGATTTAGGTGTTATCACTTCATTCAAAACTGGTTTACGTTATGCTGACCACGACGTCACTCAATTGACCTTGCCTGCTAATGTAAAAGCTTCTGTGACAGAAAAAGATGCTTCAGCTTATTATAACGGTCAAGTTTCTTCTGGCGCAGGTTTCACACTACCTAAACCTAATATGGACGCAATGCTAGCTGATGCATTTGCTGCAATTGACGGCTTCTCAACTGACGGTACTGTTTATAAGTCAGGTTATGGCACAATTAACGAGAAGAACTTGTCAGTTTACGGTATGGCTAACTTCGATGCTGAAGGTATGCGTGGTAACTTTGGTTTACGTTATATTTCTACAGACGCTGAATCAGATTTTTATAAGCTTCAAGCTGACGGCACTTATGCAGATGAGTTAAGCACGAATCAAGAAAGCTACAGTGATGTATTACCAAGCATCAACATCGCATTTGATGTTGCATCAGACGTGATTATTCGTACTTCGGCTTCGCAAGTTATTTCTCGTCCTAACTACGGTGATATGTTCTCGGCATCATCATTAGCGGGTTACAACGACGGTACTGTAGGTAATGAAGTATTAAATACTGGTAATGTTGGTCTAAAACCATTTAAAGCAACTCAAGCTGATTTAGGTGTTGAGTGGTACTTCAGTCCAGACGGATTATTTGGTGCCTCTTACTTTATTAAAGACATCAGCTCGTTCATTACCTCTGCACAGATTTTAGATCAAAGCATTGGTATCATCGACCCTAACTCAGGTGTTGATGAGTGGACAGTGTCAACTAAGAAGAACGGTACTGGTGGTCAAATCCAAGGTATTGAACTTCAGTTACAAGATGCATTCGAAAATGGTTTAGGTTATGCCGCTAACTATACTTTCGCTGATTCAGATGCTGATGCAGAAAACTACCCAGATCAAGTGAGTGTATTCTCTGACTCATCTAAGCACACTGTTAACTTAGTGGGCTTCTATGAAATGGATGATTTCTCTGCTCGTGTTGCATACAACTGGCGTAGTGAATACATGATCCGCGAATTACCAGGTTTCTACGGTAACCGTGAGCATCAAGCATTTGGTACTGTTGACTTAAGTGCTAACTACAACATCACTGAATACTTAGGTGTGACGTTTGAAGTTGTTAACTTACTTGAAGAAGACAGCGTACAGTTAGGTGTTGCACCAGATGGAGCCGACGTTAAGCCTGAGCTTAAAAATGGTTACCCAGCATGGAGCTTTGAAGGTGAAGCGCGTTACAAGGTTGGTTTAAACCTACGCTTCTAATTTGAATCAATTTTTTAATTGATATGCCTTAAAGCCCAGCCTATGCTGGGCTTTTTATTATATTCAAAGGTGGTCGTATGAATATTCAAAAAGTTGCTATTATTGGCGGTGGTACAGCAGGTTGGTTAGCCGCTAATCATCTTGGTAAAGCATTACTTGATAAGAATGTGTCAATTACCTTAATTGAATCTCCTGATATTCCAACCATAGGGGTGGGTGAGGGCACTGTACCGGCCATTCGTAAGACACTGCAAAGCTTCGGTATTAGTGAAACTGAGTTTATCAAGCGTTGTGATGTCACGTTCAAGCAATCGATTAAGTTTCAAAACTGGCTCGATAAGCACATACATGGCTCTAATAATTATTATCATCACCTGTTTGACCCTCCAAGCCCAATGGGTGATGACTTATCTGATTTTTGGCTTCAAGGCTCAACCAAGACTTATGCTGATTTAGTATCAAGCCAGCATGCGGTGTGTGAAGCTAACCTTGCTCCTAAGTTGATAACAACGCCTGAATATCAGGCTATTCAAGGTTATGCTTATCATTTGAATGCCGCAAAGTTTGCACTATTGTTGGCTGATAATGCACGACAAAAATTTGCAGTTAACCACATAAAAGCCAATGTTGTAGCAACGAAGTTACACCTCGATGGCAGTATAGATTCATTGATACTGGATAATATGGGGCAGCAAAAGTTTGATTTTTACATCGACTGCAGTGGTTTTGAATCTATTTTATTAGCTAAAGCATTGAAGGTTCCTTTTGTGGATAAATCTCAGCAGCTATTGGTTAATAAAGCGATTGTTGTGCAAGTGCCTACCGAACCAGATGCGATTATCCCACCCTATACCAGAGCCACTGCTCATCAGGCGGGGTGGATTTGGGATATCGCATTATCTTCTCGGCGAGGTATTGGACTTGTTTATTCAAATGCTCACTTGCAAGATGAGCAAGCAGAGCAAAAGTTAAACCGTTATTTAGATGGTCGCTTATCGGAATACTCATATCGTACTATTCCAATGCATGTCGGATATCGTAAACAATTTTGGGCTAAAAATTGTGTCGCTTTAGGCTTGGCTCAAGGATTTTTAGAGCCAATTGAAGCAACGTCTATCATGCTAACTGATTTTGCAGCAGGGTATTTAGCTAATCGTTTCCCTACTAATACTGAACAAATGGCTGGGTTATCTGAACGATTTAACCAAACCATGACCTATGCCTGGGAGCGAGTAGTAGAGTTTGCCAAAATGCATTATTGTCTTTCGGATCGCAGTGATTCAGCTTTTTGGATAGACAATAGAGACTCGAAAACTATCCCCGAGGGATTGCACAACAAACTTGCATTGTGGAAGGAATATGTCCCCATGAGCGAGGATTTATTTTCAAAATTTGAAGTCTTTAATGTTGAAAACTATCTCTATGTGCTTTATGGCATGAAGTATGGCACTAAAGCGCCTCATACCAACGCTAAATCGTTAGCAGAAGCACAGAAGCATGCGAATAAGATTGAACAGCGAGCACAGTTGTTATGTAAACAGCTGCCATCTCACCGTGAATTATTGCAAAAAATCCATCAGTTCGGTTTGCAAAAAGTATGATTTCAACCATTTTTGATGGTTATTTAAGCTATTGATGTTCAGTAATAGCAATATGCCAAGTTGCCACTTGAAAAAGCTGGGTAACTTGGTAGTTTCAAGTACTAATTTTATTTTAATCACGGATAAAGGCTGTTAATCGCCATTAATACTGTGATCACATTGAATGAGAAGCGCCTCAAGGAGCCAAGATGTCTAACCAAATTACTTTACTAGAACAAGCAAAGCATGGTGAACTTAAAATCACCGCAAGCGATTTTAACCATGTTGCAGAGCAGCACATTGTGCCTGTTACCCTGCATGAAATTGCTCGTGCTGCGACTGAATATCCAATTGTATTTGTTAAAAACAGTGAAACTGGCGAGTTTCAATCAGTTGCTATGTTAGGTTTAAAGCCAGGACAAAATTTAAGTGTTAAAGACGGTAAATGGTTAGGCCTATACATTCCAGCCGTGGTGCGTGATTATCCATTAGGATTAGTGTTAAACCCTGAAGTAAAAGATAAAGTGTGGATCGGTTTACGTGAAGAAGCCAAAGAAGTTAGCAAAACTGAAGGCCAAGCATTATTTAATGGCGAACAAGAAACGCCATTTTTGGAAGCGCGTAAAAAAGCCCTGATCACTCATTTCGAGCAAGATCAAGCCACACGCGGCATTCTTGGCTTTTTAGCTGAGAAAGAGTTATTTATAAGCCAAACATTAACCGTTGATGTTGCAGGTGAGAAACGTAATATTAATGGCTTATATTTAATTGATGAGCAAAAGTTGAATTCATTATCTGATGAAGACTTCTTAGAGTTGAAAAAACGTGGTTTACTCGGCCCTATCTATGGTCATTTAAGCTCAATCAATCAAGTTAATCGTTTAGCTCGTATGGAAGTCTTAGGCCGTTAATTTAACAGCCAAGTGATATTAAATGGCGCGATTTACGGGACATTTTTGTGTCTGTACATCGCGGCACTTATTTATCAGTAGTATTACTACGCCACAATGATCATCACTAGGCCTGTCAGCATAATCCACAGCGCGAAAAATATTTTAAGTTTGATAACCGAGAAAAATAACGCAATTCTCTTTGCAATTAACCCACCTAGCAATGCCCCTGGGCCTGCAAAAAGTAATACTTCAAAGTTGGCAGCAGAATCAGTACTAAGTGTAATAGGTGTGGCTGACCAAACAGTGATTGCGCTGACTACCACGCCTGTTGCTATGGCCAGTTTAGTGCAATATCCTCTGAGCATCAGATAGATAACCACTATTTCCCCCACCCCTACAGATAACCAAGCTGTAATTATCCCGCCGACAAAACTTAATCCGCTAAGCATAATGCAATCATTTATAGGCGAATGCTTAAATGAGGTAAGTGGTTTATCACGGGTGTTTTTACGGCTGTTTAGAATGATAATTGCGCCCAATATAATAGAGAAAATACTAAAACTTACATGCAATGATACTGGAGCGCTAAGTGAAGCGAATTGGCTCGTCCACAGGCCTGCAATTGAGAACAGTGCACAGCATGCAACCATTATCACAAAGCCTTGCCATGAGTCGTCCTGATGATGTTGTTTGAGGTAGTAATGACACCAAGTCATCGAACCTGCTGTCATACCAAAGCATTGAATGAGAAATGAGGTGCTAATGGCTTCCGAAGGGCTGAAGCCTAAAGCAGAAAACGCCGGAATAAAAATAACCCCGCCGCCTGCGCCAGTGGCGTTAGCAAATATTGCGCCGCATATTCCAAGCAACAAAAAGCGACTATGACTGAAAAACAGTTGATCAATATCAGGCGTTCTCCAAGCCCATTGCAGCCATAAACCGACTAGAATTATGGCGGTAATAAAAATGATGGGATGCATTTTAGGTAAACGACGTTTTAACTGCATATAACCTGAAAGATGGCCTGTTAAGTGAAATTCAATTAATCCTATCAGTGGATTCATAACTTGTCATTGATGATGTTAATTGGCTGTGAGTTTTTGTTGAAGGTGATGTTTTTTAATAAGGTATTGATTTTTATGTTTTTTATAACCATTTAAGTTTGCGTTAATAAAATTATGTCAAAAAGATGTAGATCTCATTAAATAAATTAGGTAACTTAATTAATGACAGCGTTGTCATTGCTTGTGGGTAACGTTGTTATTTAAGGTCAACATGATGAGGAAGAGGTCTCTGATTCATGCTTGATAATGTAAGCTCGGTCGGGCGAGCGACATTATCTTTTTAATATACTTTTAGTCTCTCCCCAGAAACGAGTATAGGCTGGGTACATGTCTTAACAGATTTATGTCCCAGCTTTTTTTTTCCTTAAATTTAACATTGAACATTTATCGAGCACTCATTGGATAAAGTGGTGCAATGAATTAAACCAACAAGGTACTATTTTATGGGGTGTCCCCAAAACTCAGTCTTTATTGGTTATGATATTAATCGACCCACTAAATTAAGCCCTACAAAAATAAGATTTATAACGAGGACGCTATGAAAACGACTTGGGCGCTCAGTGCCATAATGATGTCATTAAGTTTGACCGCATGCTCTCCATCACAATCGACAACTTCGACACCCACTTCTTCAGCAACTGCCACTTGGCAGCAGAGTCATCTAGCGGAGTTTGCAGATGAACTTATTGTTAAATATCGTTTAGTCTCTAATTTACCCGAAGAAGCATGTCCTGCAGATGCTAAAGTGGATGAACGTTGTTTTATTGCCGAGATCGATTTCACTAGCCCAAAAGATATGCTGCACGGTGATTGGGAAATCTATTTTAGCCAGATGCGTCCAGTTCAAACAGTACTTAACGACGAATTTGATATTCAGCGCGTGAAAGGCGATCTTCACCGTTTAACACCAACAGATAAATTTGCAGGTTTTAAAGCGGGGCAAGTAAAAACTTTGCGTTTTCGTGGAGAGTTATGGCAATTGTCTGAAACCGACTTTATGCCTAATTACTATATTGTTGCTAAAGACGCTAATGGAATTGAACTAGCGCCACAGATAATTTCTAGTACCCGCGTGGAAATTGATGCTGACACGGGCATGGAGGTTCGTCCATACGTCGAAGCCTTTGTTGATGCTAAAAGGCAATACCAGCGCAGCGATAAAGATAAATTGGTTTGGGCAAAACCCGGTGTTTTATTTGAACAGAATAAAGCCGTATCTGTTGAGCCGGCATTAACGGCTAACTCTTTATTGCCGACACCTAAAACACAAGTCCTGTTAGATAATGCCAAAGCGGTATCGTTATCTCAAGGGATCACCTTAGACACGCAAAGTTTAACTGAGACAAAGTTGAATCTTGATGACATTCAAGCGGCTTTAGCCCGTCTTGAACGCATTGGCGTACCACAATCAGACAATGGCGTAAAAGTCACATTTGCCGCGTTATCGCCCGTTGATAGCTTAAAAATGGGCTCATATCAATTAACGGTTGCTGATGCTGGAATTGTGATCAAAGCCAGCGAACCAAGTGGTTTTAGCTATGGTATTGCCTCAATCGCCTCACTTGTTAATTTGAATGATTTAACCATCAACGCTATGCAAATCAATGATAGTCCACGTTATCAATACCGTGGTATGCATGTTGATGTGTCGCGTAACTTCCATAGTAAACAGTTTTTGTTGGATCTGATTGATCAAATGGCAGCCTACAAACTGAACAAATTACATTTGCATATGGGTGATGACGAAGGTTGGCGTTTAGAGATAGATGGCTTGCCTGAATTGACTGATATAGGCAGCAAGCGATGCCATGATGTAACTGAATCAAGCTGCATTTTACCTCAGTTAGGCAGTGGACCTTTTGCTGATACCAAAGTGAATGGTTATTACACCAAAGCTGATTATATTGACATTATTCAGTATGCAGATGCACGCCAAATTCAGGTGATCCCGTCAATGGATATGCCAGGCCATTCGCGCGCTGCGATTAAATCAATGGATGCTCGTTACCGCAACCTTATGGCCAAGGGCGATGAGCAGGCTGCAAAAGAATTTGTGTTAACGGATCCTGATGATACAACCCAATATTCATCGGTACAGTATTACGACGACAACACACTGAACGTCTGCATGGAGTCAACTTATCATTTTGTGGATAAAGTGATCACTGAAATCGCGGCGTTACACACCCAAGCTGGCCAGCCATTAACGACGTATCACATAGGTGCAGATGAAACAGCCGGCGCTTGGTTAGAGTCACCCATTTGTCATGATTTTATTGTCAATAACCAATACGGCGTAAAAGATATCAAGCTAGTGGGCCCTTACTTCATTGAGCGCGTCGCCAATATGTTAGCTGAGAAAGGTATTCAACCAGCAGGTTGGAGTGATGGTATGAGCCATACTAATCCAGCAAATATGCCGCCTAACTCGCAAAGCAATGTGTGGGATGTGGTATCTCATAAGGGTTATCAACGTGCTCATCAGCAAGTTAACAATGGTTGGACAACGATTCTTTCAAATCCAGAAGTGCTTTATTTCGACTTCCCTTATGAAGCAGATCCTAAAGAGCACGGTTATTACTGGGCATCTAGAGGCTTGAATAGCAAACACATATTCAGCTTTATGCCAGGTAATTTGCCTGCTAATGCTGAACAGTGGTTAGATATTGAAGGCAACCCATTTGAGGCAGATGATCGTCCTCAAGTTGACGATAATGGTCAACAAACCAGTGGCCCAATTGTTGCAGGTAAAACTTTTGATGGCATTCAGGGGCAGCTATGGAGTGAAACATTACGTAGTGATCAGACAGTTGAATACATGATATACCCAAGGTTGTTAATGCTGGCTGAAAGAGCATGGCATAAGCCTGAGTGGGAAGTGCCGTATCAACATGACGGTGCGGTATATAATCAATCTACTCAAAACTTTACTGCACAAATGAGACAGCAGCAGGCGAGTGAATGGCAAAAAATGGCCAATCATTTGGGCCATAAAGAGCTAGCTAAATTAGATAAAGCGGGTATTGAATACCGAGTACCTACAGTGGGAGCAACTGTTGATGAGAAAGGTGTGCTAACAGCAAATATCGCTTTTCCTGGATTACAAATAGAATATAAAGAGCAAGGAAAAGCATGGCTGCCTTATCTTAACCCCGTAGTGGTTAAAGATCAGGTTGAAGTCCGTGCCATTACACCTGATGGTAAGCGAAAAGGACGCTCACAAGTTGTAAATTAGTTGTAGTTTTATTTACTTTTAAAGTCGCTAATAATGACCTTGTTGGCGACTTTTTTATTTTGTAGAGCCAAGTTATTACAACTCCGATATCTAACTATCATATTGTTTTTAAATGGTTAAGCTTTCATTTTCATTTAAACGAATAATTTTGCACAAAAAATAAATGACAACGCTGTCATTTACGGTGTAACATAGCCTTAACTTATTCATAGGCGCAAATACAATCAAAAAAATAGCGACCTTAAACTGAATACCGAGAGGAAAGTCATGGGTGAGAATCAGCTTAGCAATTCGCAGCTTTACATTGGCATCGATGGCGGTGGCAGTAAATGCCGTGCAACCATTTATACTCAAGATCATAAGCAAATAGGTACTGGTGTGTCTGGCCGAGCTAATCCATTACATGGTTTAGAACAAACTTTTGCATCAATTACTGAGTCAACCCAGCTTGCTTTAGCTGATGCGGGTTTGCCTGCAGAAGCCTGTGGCCAACTTGTTGCGGGTTTAGGTCTTGCTGGTGTCAATGTCGGTCATTTTTTCGATAAAATTTCCAACTGGCAGCATCCGTTCAAATCTATGTATCTCACCACTGATCTGCATACGGCTTGTATTGGCGCTCACAACGGTGCCGATGGCGCGGTGATTATTACTGGAACAGGATCATGTGGTTATGCACATGTAGGCCATCAAAGTATCAGTTTAGGTGGCCATGGTTTTGCTTTAGGTGATAAAGGTAGTGGGGCATGGCTTGGTCTTAAAGCCGCTGAACATGTTTTATTAGCGCTTGATGGTTTTGCCTGTCAAACTGCATTGACTGATAAATTACTAGCTTACTTTGATGTTACAGATGCCATAGGTATTGTGGAAAACCTAGCCGGAAAATCATCCAGTGTTTATGCCAAGCTTGCTCGGATAGTATTAGCTACTGCGCACGAAGGTGATGAGGTAGCCATTGCTATCGTACAGGAAGGTGCCACTTATATCAGTGAGCTTGCTAGACGGTTATTTACCATAAACCCTAGCCGTTTCTCTATGATTGGTGGCTTAGCTGAGCCATTATTGACTTGGTTAGATGATGACGTTGCTATAAAAGTTTCTCCCTCTTTATCACCGCCAGAGTTCGGCGCGTACTTATTTGCTCAGCAGCAATATTCAGCTGAATCAGTCGCCTAAGTACATGGATGGTAAGTTTTCTAACTTACCATTTTGCGATTCTGGATATCGGATAAATATTATGTAGTGGCAGTTTAGTCGACATGAGATATAACTCCTAATCGACTAGCAGCTTTGAACGACGTCACTCAAGCATTGTAACGTATAGATAAAATAATTAACACGAGAGCATTATGAAGCAAATCCTGATTGTTGAACGATTATTTGATGGTGAAGTATTTCATCAGAATATGGCCGTAACCATGGATGAAGGCAAGATCACAGCTGTGACTTCAGCTGCCGAAGTCGTCGATGCCGACCCTAGCATGCTCACTCACCTAGCGGGAACCTTAGTACCAGGATTTGTTGATGTTCAGGTTAATGGTGGCGGCGGTGCACTCTTTAACGATCAGCCCAGTGTTGAGTGTATTGAAACTATTGGTCGCGCCCACGCCCGCTTTGGTACAACAGGTTTTTTACCGACATTAATTACCGATGATGTTTCGGTAATGGCTAAGGCCGCCGACGCCGTTGCTGATGCGATTAAACATAATAAGGCTGGTGTGTTAGGTGTGCATTTTGAAGGGCCGCATTTAAGTGTGCCTAAAAAAGGTGTTCACCCACAGCAATATATTCGCAAAATCAGTGATGAAGAGTTAGCTATCTTTAGTCGTCAAGATTTAGGTATTAAAGTGGTGACTTTAGCGCCTGAAAACGTCTCCACTCAGGTGATTAAATCATTAGTCAAAGCTGGTGTTCGTGTGTGTCTTGGTCACTCTAATGCTGATTATGACACTGTCGTTGCAGCATTAGATGCGGGCGCTAGCGGATTCACACATTTATTCAATGCTATGTCACCATTAGGTTCTCGTGAACCTGGGATGGTCGGCGCAGCACTTGAAAGCGAAACGGCTTGGTGCGGATTGATTGTCGATGGTCATCACGTTCATAGCGCAGCTGCAAAAGTGGCAATTAATGCCAAACCACGCGGGAAAATGATGTTGGTCACCGATGCTATGCCACCTGTTGGCATGGCTCAAGATGCAAGCTTTGAGTTATTTGGTATCAAAGTGGTTCGCCAAGGCGATCGACTAAATGCCACAACCGGCGAGTTAGCTGGATGTGTACTTGATATGGTTGGTGCGGTAAATAATACCGTGGCAATGCTCGGACTATCGCATGATGAAGCGCTGCGTATGGCATCAATGTATCCGGCACAGTTTCTTGGTTTAGATAAAGCATTAGGCTTAGTCAAACCAGGCTTTAAAGCTGATTTAGTGCTGTTGAATAGCGCTAATCAAGTTAGCAGAACCTATATTGGCGGCAAGATTGTATTTGCACAATAAAGAGTCAGCTTAGGCGTGTGATGCGTTCAAAATAATAATAACAATAGAGGCCGTAATGTCTTCAATATCATCCACAAATAACCAAGAGACAACGAGTAAAGCCAATAAGCCAAGGTTGATGTCACTTGATGCCTTGCGTGGCTTTGACATGTTTTGGATTATTGGTGGGGAAGGGTTGTTTGCTGCCATGTTTGCTTTGACGGGGTGGGCTGGTTGGCAAATTGCTGCAGGGCAGATGCTTCATAGTCAGTGGCATGGTTTTACTCTGTATGATCTTATTTTTCCGCTGTTTATCTTTCTTTCAGGTGTCGCATTAGGTTTATCTCCTAAAAGGTTAGATAAACTGCCACTGCAACAACGAGCGCCTTTGTATCGTCATGCGATAAAACGCTTAGCATTATTGATTGGTTTGGGCGTGCTTTATAACCATGGTTGGGGGACAGGTGTTCCGCTCGACCCTGAGCAGGTTCGCTTTTCTAGTGTATTAGCACGTATTGGTTTTGCATGGTTCTTTGCGGCCTTTTTGGTGTGGCACACTTCATTACGGACGCAAATTATTACCGCAATTGGCCTATTAGTGGGTTATTCGCTATTACTGTGCTTTATGCCATTCCCAGGTGGTCAAGCGGGAATATTTACCATGGATGGCAGTATCAATGCTTACATTGATGGATTATTGCGCCCTGGTATCGCTTATCAAAATAGACCATTAGATCCAGAAGGTGTGCTTTCAACGATACCAGCGGTGGTCAATGCATTAATTGGTGTGTTTGTCGGTCAATTCATTGTTAAACCACACCCCAAGGGAGATTGGGCAAAAGTATTGATTATGACCGCAAGTGGTCTTGTATTATTGCTACTTGGTTGGTTATTAAACCCGATAATCCCTGTTAATAAGGACCTGTGGAGCAGTAGTTTTGTCTTGGTAACCTCAGGATGGAGCCTGTTATTCTTAGCCTTATTTTATGCAGTGATAGATGTGCTTAAATGGCAAAAATGGGCGTTTGTATTTGTTGTGATTGGCACAAATGCCATCATAGTGTACTTAGGTTCGAGTTTAATCGATTGGCACTATATTACTCGCAGTGTATTTGGCGGCGTGATCCAAGCTTTTCCTGATTTAGCTCAACAACTTGTTAGTGTGATCGGTTTTATCACAGTGCAATGGCTAATATTATTATGGATGTATCGCCGTAAAATATTTATTCGAATTTAAATTAAACACAAAGCTTTTACGCTTTAGTTGTAAATGACAGCGTTGTCTTAGTGGTTGAATTGTTCTACTATCGAATGAACTGGTCAATGTGACTTAATTCACATCTTGATCAAACAAACCACAAAGACCCTATAAATAAAATAATGAGCAGGTTTATGGAAATGACAGCAACGAAACAACAAACTAAAAGTAGCCTAGTACCGATGGCGATAGTCGCGGTGCTGTTTTTTATTCTCGGCTTTGCTACATGGCTCAATGGCTCTTTGATGCCATACCTTAAACAAATCCTGCAACTTACTCCTTTCCAAGCCTCACTTATCCTATTTTCATTTTATATCGCAGTAACTTTTACCGCGTTACCCTCTGCTTGGGTGATCCGTAAAGTCGGCTATAAAAATGGTATGGCATTAGGCATGGGCATTATGATGATAGCCGGTTTGCTGTTTATACCTGCCGCGCAGACCCAAATATTTGTGTTGTTTTTACTGGCGCAGTTAGTCATGGGAACAGGGCAAACTTTACTGCAAACCGCAGTAAACCCATATGTGGTTCGTTTAGGGCCTGAAGAGTCTGCAGCAGCACGTGTTAGTGTGATGGGAATTTTGAATAAAGGTGCGGGTGTTATCGCGCCAATGGTGTTTACCGCACTAATTCTTGATAGTTTTAAAGATCGCGTTGGCACAGAGCTTAGCCAAATTCAAATTGATGAAATGGCGAATAGCCTTATTTATCCCTATCTAGGTATGGCTATCTTTATCGGCATTTTAGCCTTTGCGGTTAAAAAGTCTCCGTTACCAGAGTTGGAAAAAGAGCAAGAAGAGCAAGGCTCTGAAAAAGGCCAAATTAAACAAGCTTTATCGCATCCTAATCTGGCGCTGGGTGTTGTAGCGTTATTCGTATACGTTGCAGTAGAGGTGATTGCTGGTGATACCATTGGTACTTTTGCATTAACCTTAGGTGTTGAAAACTATGGTGTGATGACATCTTACACCATGCTTTGTATGGTACTTGGTTATACTCTGGGGATTATTTGTATTCCTCGATTCATCTCGCAACCCAATGCATTAATGGTGAGTGCAGTTTTAGGCCTATTATTAACCGCGGGTATTGTATTTGGTGATAGTCAATCATACGTCATAGCCGATTTATTATTAGTGCCATTTGGTGGGGCACAGTTACCTGATACCCTATTAATGATTGCTTTTTTAGGCTTAGCGAATGCGATTGTATGGCCTGCTGTATGGCCTCTAGCGTTATCTGGCATGGGTAAGTTAACCAGTACAGGTTCAGCGTTATTGATTATGGGTATTGCTGGCGGGGCTTTTGGGCCACTATTTTGGGGGTTAACCAGTTCAGCGACGTCTTTGGGCATGCAAGGTGGCTACATGGTGATGTTCCCATGTTATCTATTTATTCTATTTTATGCGGTTAAAGGGCATAAAATGAAAAGTTGGAAGTAAGACATTAACTAATATTTGGTTTTAGCCTAGGCCAAATGAGATGTGTTATAAAAGTCGCTAGCATTACGCAAGCGGCTTTTTGTTTTCTATCTCTCGTCCAGGAATGTATTTGCATGTATAGGACCAGATAGAGTCTCTTCAGTAATACTGAAGAGACTCTGTGACTAATCATTTTATTAGTCGCGCCAAATACGCTTATTAAGCTTTTCTTTTATAGAAATCCATTATATTACTGATTTGCGATTGAGATTTGTAATCCCCCTAAACAAATGTACAGTTTGTTAATGCTTGAAGCCTTGTTATTGCGAGATGCTCGTGCGAATCAACATTTTCAGTCCATACCTGCCTAGCTAATTAACGACTAAGCTAATTAACGGCTAAGCCATGACTCACGTCAGTATAGGATATTAAATGCATACCAAATTGCTTTTAACAGCTTAGCTGTGTTGAATTGACTTTCAACAGACCATCAGTTGACGCATAAATTCGCCTTGTTATAAGAAAAATTATTTTAAGTTGTTGAATATTAGATTTTTAAATCACATTTTAGTCATCTCTTAACTCAAGTTGAGTTTGAGAACGGCAAATTTAAAAAACAAAAAAGCCACTCATTGAGTGGCTTTTTTTTTTTTATGGTGCCGGCACCAAGAGTCGAACTCGGGACCTACTGATTACAAGTCAGTTGCTCTACCAACTGAGCTATGCCGGCTAAATTGTGGTGCCCGAACCCGGAATCGAACCAGGGACACGAGGATTTTCAATCCTCTGCTCTACCGACTGAGCTATTCGGGCAACTAAACTAAGTGTTAGTTATCTACTTCAGATTCAACTGGCTTACTGTGTAATGCCTGTCTCGTCTGGAGTGCGCACATAATATAGGGATGGTTTTTATCGTGCAAGTAGTTTTTAAAAACTTTTTACTCGTTCGCTCACATTCTAGTCAGGGTGGCGTTTTTTTAGTTGAGTTGGTGCTTTTTAGAACGAAAAAAGACATTGTTTAAACTGCGGAAGTCTTTAACGCTCGTTAGAACCCAGTACTTCGGAGTGGAATTGTTTAATGCTTCTATTTTATAGAACGATATTGGCTATTTTTACTGATTTACCTTTACTAAATAGTAAGTAAACTGTTTCACAAGATGTTAACGCATCAAAAGGCATATTTAAGAGGTAGTCATGTTGAACAATAGTTCTACTGAATATGGGTTAATTACAATTTTCATTCATTGGATATCCGCATTGGCGGTTTTGAGTCTGTTTGCACTTGGCTTTTGGATGGTTGATTTAACCTATTACAGTAGCTGGTATAAAACCGCACCAGATATCCATAAGAGTGTCGGTATTCTACTGTTGTTTTTGACAACAATAAGACTGCTGTGGCGCTTTTGGGCAACAATGCCCGCACCAATGCCGACCCATCAGCAATGGGAGCACCAAAGCGCCCGTTGGGCACATAGAATAATTTATGTGCTGATGTTAGCTATTATGGTGTCTGGAATTTTAATTTCGACCGCAGATGGTCGTGGAATTTGGGTATTTGATTGGTTTCAATTCCCAGCAGTGGGTGAATTATTTGATGATCAAGCTGATATCGCGGGTGCTTTTCATCAGTACGCAGCATATAGCTTAATAGGTTTAGTGTTCATTCATGCCGCAGGTGCTTTAAAGCATCATTTTATAGATAAAGATTCAACCTTAACCCGTATGTTGCGAGTTAAGCGTTAATCCAAGATAACGTTTAATCGGATAACGAGCCAATATTATTGCGTCTGATGATGGCGTTTAATGAGTAAACATAAACAGTTATCTAATACAAAAGTCATTAACATATAGGAAGGATTAATAATGAAAAAACACTTAATAGCAGCCGTAATGAGCTCAGCTATGTTAGCGCCAATGTTTGTTGCCAATACTGCCAGCGCAGCAGATTATGTTATCGACACTCAAGGCGCCCACGCGTTTATTCAATTTAAAGTCAGTCATTTAGGCTATAGCTTTGTTATGGGTCGCTTTAATGATTTTTCTGGTGACTTCAGCTTTGATGCAAGCAAAATGGATCAAGCAAGTATCAATGTTGATATCAACACCGACAGCGTTGATTCTAACCATGCCGAGCGTGATAAGCATTTGCGTAGCCCTGACTTTTTAAATACCGCAAAATTCCCTAAAGCAAGCTTCAAGTCGACTTCGGTGGAAGACAAAGGTGACGGTAAGTTTGTCGTTAATGGTGATTTTACTTTTAATGGGGTGACTAAGCCGCTGGCTATTGATGCTGTGATGATAGGTGAAGGTGATGACCCATGGGGTGGATACCGTGCAGGTTTTACCGGTACAACGCATTTTGCAATGAAAGATTATGGAATAAAAATGGACTTAGGCCCAGCTTCAGCGAATGTTGAGCTTGAACTGGTTGTTGAGGGAATAAAAAAATAATATCTTGTCTAATTGATGTTATTAATCAAAAAGTCCGCCATCATCATTGATGGCGGTTTTTTATTACTAGGGTCTGTTGACCTTTCACGGTTGCATTTGGTTCAGATACTAAACCTAAACCTAAACCTAAACCTAAACCTAAACCTAAACTTAATCTAAACCAGGATTACACCTAAGCCTGCTATCAACTTCATTATTTAATCAGTTTAATTTTGCCGAACACATCAGCTGTTTTATAACCTAAATTTTTGTCACCATTGATTGGGTTGATGTTATGAGAACCAACAAAACTTTCACGTTCAGCTGAACCATCGTTGTCACAATAGGCCAACATAAACCCGATAATATCCCCAGCTGTTAAGTTGACAGCTAATACTTGTTGTTTATCGTTTGCTGAAAGTGTGTCATTGTAAGTATCAGGAAAAATATTGATGGCTAGTTCCCAATAAGTAATCTCTGGATTCTCATTATCACGTTGCCATTGGCTATGTACATGTTGGTTAAAGGTTTGTGCCTGCTTGGATGTGTTGAAGTCGGCAACTTGATTGTCTAGTGCAACATGATAAGCAAACGCATTGTGATTAAATTGATGCTCACCGCCTGAAGCGTCTTGATCAATAAATACTTCAAGGCAATCATCATCCCAATATAACTTTGTTGGGTCGGCTGTTTTATCGAACAATACATCGTCAATAATTTCAGCTAGCAAATACAATTTATCTTCACGCCATAATAATTTATAGCGGCCACTAAAGTCAGCTGCACTAGGCTGTATACCAAGGATAAGCTGATCAATGGCTCGCCAAGATGCTCGGCTCCACAAACTATCAGGTTTGCCATCAATAATAATGGGGGTATGAGCATATTTGACCACATTGGGATGAAGGTCTGTGGGCAACTCAGCAAGTGCCGAAAAACTGCATAATGAAATAGTTAAATAACCCAGTTTTATGATGGTTTTTCGTAGATTAGCCAAGCTAAACATACTGCCCCTAGTGTTAATCGATAATTTAAGTTGATGCTCAGTCTAGGCTAATTTAGCCTGAAGATAAATTGAATGGTATTAACTCTAGTCGGTTAACTTGCGCTGTCCATAACCATTATGACAAATAAAAAAGGATAAGTGATTAACTTATCCTTTTATAAAACTTGGCTAAATAAGATGATTAATCTTCTGAAGGAGGGACGTAGCCCTCAATCTCTACATCTTTACCCTCAAATAAGAAGTTAGTCATTTGCTCTTCAAGAAATTTACGGTCCTCAACATTCATCATGTTAAGTTTTTTCTCGTTGATTAGCATAGTTTGTTTTTTCTGCCACAAACTCCATGCTTCTTTGCTGATATTGTCAAAAATACGTTTACCTAAAGCACCTGGGTAAAGTTGAAAGTCCAAGCCGTCAGCTGACTTATTTAAATGAACGCATTCTACAGTGCGAGACATGTTTACTCCTTAACGTGAATTGGGGCAGCAACATCATCGGATTGTTTAGCTAATTCAGCTCCAAGATTGGCAAGAATCTTTTCAGTGGCTGCGGCTAAACCGACTTTGGCTGGATGGGTGATGTTATACCAGAGTGGTGGCGTTTGTTCCATCACCCCATTAATATCCGATGTTGAAAAGCATAAATCTTGATGGTCTATGGACACTAAAATTGGGGTGATATCTAGGTGAAAATGACTAAAAGTGTGTCTAAATCCGGCTAAATTGATATCAGATTTAATTAACTGCTGTTGATTGGCATAGTGCTCAATTGACGCTTGATCATCAAATTGCGGAAAACACCATAATCCTCCCCAAATTCCTGCGGGTGGACGTTGAATTAATTGCACTTGCCCTTGATACAGCATTATCAGCATCCAGGCTTGCTTAGTTGGGATCGTTTTTTTCGGCTTTTTACCAGGATACTGGCTTTGTTTACCGCTTAGCTGAGCTTGGCAATCAATTGCCACAGGACAGTTTGAGCATTGAGGTTTACTTCGACTGCAAATACTGGCGCCCAAATCCATCATGGCTTGATTGTATTTTTGTACATCTTTTATAGGGGTTAACTCATGGGTCAAATCCCATAAAGTTTGCTCAACGGCTTTTTGCCCTGGCCAGCCATCAATGGCACCATGACGGGCAAGCACCCGCTTAACGTTGCCATCTAAAATAGGGTGATGCTGCCCAAGAGATAAAGATAACACCGCCCCCGCTGTTGAACGACCGATGCCTGATAACGCTAAAACCTGCTCAAACTCCGTTGGAAAAACGCCGTTAAACTCATCTCTGATATGAATTGCCGCTTTGTGAAGATTACGTGCTCTGGCGTAATAACCTAACCCTGTCCAAAGGTGCAAAACTTCATCTTGGTCTGCATTCGCCAAATCAACAACAGTTGGAAATCGTTCCATAAATTTTTGGTAATAAGGGATCACGGTTGCAACTTGGGTTTGTTGCAACATGATCTCAGAAACCCACACGCTATAAGGGGTTTTATCTATTTGCCACGGCAGTTTTTTTCGGCCGTGAATGTCATACCAAGCGATGATTCGCTCAGCGAAAGAGAATACTTTTTTCATCGTGGCAGTGTAGCGACAGGCAATTAATCAAACAAGGTTTATATAAACAATTGTGAGCGGATTAGGTATACTACGGGGCTGAAATAAAATTTTAAGATTAACTATTACAAATAGAGCCGTTTTTTAACGCATAATTGTAATAAAGAGGCGAAAATGAGCGACGTTACCACAGCTGAATTTAATGAAGAAGGTAAGTACCTTCGTAAAATCAGAAGCTTTGTATTACGTGAAGGCCGTTTAACGAAAGGGCAATCACAAGCTATTGAATCACATTGGCCGACAATGGGGCTTGATTACAGTCCTGAAGCGTTGGATTTAACCCAAGTGTTTGGCCGCAACGCTGACACAGTGTTAGAAATCGGTTTTGGTATGGGCGCATCTTTAGTGCAAATGGCGAAAGCGGCTCCGGAGTTAAACTACATAGGTATTGAAGTGCATAAGCCTGGCGTCGGTGCGTGTTTGGCAGATGCTGGTGAAGCGCAAGTGACTAACCTACGTGTATACCATCATGATGCAATGGAAGTGTTAGAGCACAGTATTGCCGATGGGGCCTTAGCTCGCGTGCAGTTGTTTTTCCCTGATCCTTGGCACAAAAAACGTCACCACAAGCGCCGTATTGTTCAGCCTGAATTTGTGCAACTTATTCGCCGTAAACTAAAAGTGGGCGGCGTATTCCACATGGCCACAGATTGGGAGAACTACAGTGAGCATATGCTAGAAGTTATGCAAGCGGCTCCCGGTTACAAAAACCAATCAGCAACAGGCACAGTGGTGGAAAGACCCGATCACCGTCCATTGACAAAATTTGAAGCTCGTGGCCATCGCTTAGGCCATGGGGTTTGGGATATAATGTTTGAACGTATTGATTAATAACGTCTATTAGGAGACAAATCATGGCAAAAAATCGTAGCCGTCGTTTACGTAAAAAGTTACGTGTTGATGAGTTCCAAGAGTTTGGTTTTGACATCCAGTGGACGTTTGAAGAGTCTGTGTCAGAGCAGGATATTGATAGTTTGGTTGATCAGTTTATCTATGAAGTGATTGAACCTCGTCAATTAGGTTTTCATGGCGGCGGTCATAAAGAATGGCAAGGTATTATTGCCACTCAGCACATAGGTAAATGTACCGATGAAGATATCGCTGCTATTACCGGTTTTTGGCAAGGTAAACCAGTAAAAGAAGTGGAAGCTTCTACTTTATATGATATCTGGTGGGGCTAATTGCTAAACCAAGCATTACTACAACAAGCGGTCGACAGTGTCAGGCCGCTTTTAGGTACAGGCAAAGTTGCAGACTATATTCCAGCTCTAGCGAATGTAGATAACACCAAACTTGCCATTGCCGTCACAACCGTCGATGGGCAAACAATCGGTGCAGGTGATTACCTTGAACCTTTCTCTATTCAATCTATCTCTAAAGTCTTTAGTCTTACACTGGCACTAAATCTTTACCGTGAAGATGAAATTTGGAGCCGCGTAGGTAAAGAGCCATCAGGCCACTCATTTAATTCATTAGTACAAGTTGAATTAGAGCGCGGTAAACCTAGAAATCCTTTTATAAATGCTGGTGCGCTAGTGATTGCTGATTTACTGCAAGCCCGAAGCGGAGCGCCAAAACAGCGCATGCTAGAGGTGGTGCGTAAACTCAGTATGAATCCGACGATTGCCTATGACAAAGTGGTTGCAGATTCTGAGTTTGCTTTTAGTGCACGTAATGCAGCTATCGCTTACTTGATGAAATCATTTGGTAATTTCGATGGTGTTGTTGAAACCGTACTGAAAAACTATTTTCATTATTGTGCCTTAAGAATGAATTGTGCCGACTTATCTAAGTCAATGCTGTACCTAGCCAATAGAGGTAAAACCTTAACAGGTGAGCAATTAGTGACTCCTGTCCAGACGCGTCAGTTAAATGCGTTATTGGCCACGTCCGGTTTGTATGATGGCGCGGGTGAATTTGCTTATCGAGTGGGTATGCCGGGTAAAAGTGGTGTAGGTGGCGGTATTATTGCGGTGATCCCTGGCGACATGTCGGTGTGTGTCTGGTCCCCCGAACTAGATGCTAATGGTAATTCATTGGCAGGAACTGCAATGCTAGAGCATCTTTGCCAGCAATTAGGGCGTTCGATTTTCTAACTATTTATATCCCTTCCAATCATCAAGCTTGCCTAATTCATTGCGTTAAATATTGAGTTGATTAAATTACTTAATAAGTGGTTTATTTAGCTAATTTGTTGTCGATGAATTTTAAATTGTATTGTGTAGAATTTGTTAAGTCATTGAATTGATGTCAATTTTTTATTTTGGCACGCTTAGTGCTATATCATTATCAAGATTAAGAGGCAAATAGTGTTGCGCTAGGTTTTTAAGGCACAATTTCACTTTTGGCAGTTAAATATATTGATTTTAAAAAGGATTTATCTAATGGCTAACAACAAAACAACATCAGCTTCATCAAATAAGACCCTGCAATCCCCTGCATTTGGCCACAAATTGCTTACCGGCATTGCCTTATCTGGATTGATTTTTACCACTGGCGCATTGACTCCTGCGATGGCAAAAATGTCTTTGAATGATCAAAACTGCAATGTCACCTTAAACTACGATGTGACCGTTGAGCCAAAATCTTTAAAAGTGAGTCAAAAGGGCACAGAAAAGTACCGCGTAGAAGTGGGGCACTTATTCGTTGAAGGTAAAGCCGTTAATCTAAACCCTAAACAGCAAAAACTATTGACTCAATATTCTGATGAAGTCTCTCGTCAAATTCCTGAAGTTATTGATTTAGTTGGTGAGGTTGTCACTATGGCAACACAGGCCGTGAGCATGGCACTGACACCCTTGTTAGGCGATGCAGCCGGTAGCCAAATTGATAAGTTAATGGCGGGGATTGAAAAACGGGTAGACACCATGGCATATCAACATGGCGATAAGTTTTTCATTGGTTCAACTGACGCCTCATTAGAAGAAACTTTCAATGATGAGTTTGAACAGGAAATGGAAAACATTATTTCAAATTCAATTGGTAGCTTGATGATGAGCATGGGCAGCCAAATTATGTCTGCAGAGGGTGGTTCATTTGAAGAAAAAATGAATACGTTTGCTGCAAAAATGGAAAATGTTGGCAAAGACATTGAAACGCAAATGGAATCACAGTCTCAGGCACTAGAAGTTAGAGCCGACAAAGTGTGTAGTGATTTCGAACAGTTAATGGTGTTAGAAAACCAACTTAGAAAAGAAATCCCACAATTGGCGCCATATCCGCTTGCTGTATTACAAGATAAGCCTTTAGCGGAATAAATTAGCCCTTAGGTTTTACTCGCTTCACCGTGTTTTAGCGACACATTTTAAACGCTTTACTGTTAGTTTTATGCTTGTCACCTGACTTTCCCCTGCATGTTTAATCGTGCAGGGGCTTTTTGTTTTTAGGCTTGGTGCTTTTTGTGAGTTGTATTTTCGAATTAAAAACGCATTAACTGAAGCTGTGGATTGATGCCTAGTCATCTAAGCAACTCTTTTTTCACCAAGAGGCATCTAACAAAGATAAAACGTCTATAGCCGAACAATTTACTGCAAAAAACAATCTGGCAAGAACAACAGACAGCACCCTAAAAATTTCATATCATCTTGTTTAATGCCAAGTTTGTTCTGATAAAAAAATTGACAATTATAATTATAGAGCAATAGGATAGTTTTTTGTTATACTCATAAAAATTATAAGAAAAATGCACTCTATTTCAATTTTTGTTAGTTTTTCGGATAATTGGCGTAACTTTACTGCTTAACCTAGCTGTTTTTTATTAAAAATAAACAATTAGCCAGTTGATTAACCTGTGATATGACATTCATAGGCGACAATAACAGTAAAGAAATTGCCGAAAATCGTTTTCAATGTCGTAAACAGCTTAAGGCGACTTTCATGTTAGAACTGTTAGAACCTATTGCAATTTTTACCCATGTCGCACGCGCAGGAAGTTTCAGTGCCGCGGCTAGACGTCTTGGTATCTCCAAGTCGAAAGTGAGTACTCAGGTTGCTGATTTAGAACATAAACTGGGTGTTCAACTTATTCAGCGAACAACTCGTAGCTTAAGTTTGACTGAAGCAGGAAACTTACTTTATTTGCAGGGTGAGGAGTTACTGCGTGATGCTGAACAAGCTGTAGCCAGTGTACATAATTTAAATGATGCAACCCGTGGTGTATTGAAAGTAGGTATTTCACAATCTTTCGGCACCATGCATATCATTCCTGCTTTGCCTGAGTTTATGGCTAAACATCCAGAGTTAGAGTTACAAGTTAGCTTACTTGATCACAAAGTTGATGTGGTGAGTGAGGGCTTAGACTTGTTACTCACTATGTCAGAACAACTGCCATTAGGTATGGTTGCTCGTCCACTGATGAAGTGTCAGTTCTTGTTAGCAGCATCACCTAAATACATTGCTAAGCATGGTAATATTTCCCGCCCAGAACAACTCGTTGATCACAACTGTTTGGTATATCAGGGTGAATGGCACGAACACAGTATGTGGCAGTTCAAAAAAGGTGAAGATTACTGTGAGATAGGTGTTTCAGGTAATTTCAGAGTTGATAATGCGCCAGCGTTGAAGTCTGCTGCAGTAAGTGGTTTAGGTATTGCTTATCTTGCCAGTTACTTGATGGAAGATGAAATTGAAAATGGCACCTTAGTGCCATTATTACCGGATTGGCAGTTAACCAACAACTTACCATTACAGGCTGTTTACCCACGTCGTAAGCATCTTGCACCTAAGGTAAGTGCCTTTATTGATTTTATCAAAGGCCATATTGGCACATCGCCATACTGGGATACAAAGTTCGAACATTTGTATAAATTACGTAAGTAATTTTGAAAACATTGTTTGTTTTTTGAAACAAAACCGCATCTTAGGGTGCGGTTTTTTATTTTATTAACATTATCAATTTCTTACTGTATTAATTATATAGGGGTTACTAAAGTAGTAATCAATGACTTATGTTTATTCTAATTTGTGCTTGTTGCAGTTTGTTCTTATTTGAATACAATAGATATCAGTTGATTCGAGATGATTTGACCAAAGCATGTTACTGAGAAATGACCCCTTTTCAATAATGTGTACAAATCCGCTAACGAGCAAATTTTGAGTCACGACTGATATTGAATTGCAAACTAAAGCGATGTCAGTTTTGAAACCATCATCCTAGTTTAATTGGTTTACCCCAGACTTTGTCTGGGGTTATTTTTTCTATCCGCTATCCGCTATCCGCTATCCGCTATCAGTTACCAGCTAACAGCTAACAGCTATTGAATAAAGTTAGATCTCTATCCTGTTAATGGTTATGTATTTTTATTGCCAATGACATTTTGCGTTACCCAATAAAAAACAGAAACCGGCAGGTTTCTGTTTTGTGATGTGTAATACCAATCGTAATAAATAACTGATCATTCTAGCTTGTGATAATACCTGATAACGGCGTCAGATTTTTTGATTGTAGAATAACTACTTATCAAAAAAATCTGCCTTGTTATCACGCATTTTTCCTACGCTATTTCGGGCCACTTATTTACTGTGATTGGTATAATAAACTAAGTTATTTAACCGAATTAACCCATTGGTTAACTTTGGTTTCTAAAACGTCTAACGGCAATGGGCCATTTTTTAATATAAGCGTATGGAAATCGCGGATATCAAATTTATCACCTAGTTGCTGTTTAGCTTGCTGACGTAGCTCAAGAATTTTCAACATACCAATTTTATATGCAGTCGCTTGAGATGGCATAACGATATGACGTTCAACCATTTTAATTGCATCAGATTCAGCATTAGGTGTGTTTTCTACGTAGTAGGCAATCCCTTGTTCACGGGTCCACTTTTTGCTGTGGATCCCTGTGTCTACCACTAAACGGCAGGCGCGCCATAACTCCATCGCTAGGCGGCCAAAGTCAGAATAAGGGTCGGCATATAGTCCCATTTCTTTAGGGAAGTACTCGGTATATAAGCCCCAACCTTCAATATAGGCAGTGTAGCCACCAAACTTACGGAACTGTGGAATTCCTTCTAACTCTTGTGCAATCGCAATTTGCATGTGATGACCCGGTATACCTTCATGGTAAGCCAGCGCTTCCATTTGATATTTAGGCATCGCATTCATTTCATACAAGTTTGCATAATAAGTCCCTGGGCGAGAACCGTCAGGTGCAGGTTGATCATAAAATGCTTTTCCTGCAGATTGTTCACGGAATGCTTCAACCGGACGAACCACAAGTGTCGCCTTAGGTTTAATTTTAAAGACTTCGTCTAAACGCGATTCCATATTATCAATTAAGGCTTTAGCTTCAGTAATATATGCATCACGGCCAGCTTGGGTATCTGGGTAATAAAATTGTTTGTCATCGCGCATAAACGCGAAAAAGGCTTGTAAATCACCTTTAAAGCCGACTTTGTTCATAATGTCGCGCATTTCACCATGGATACGAGCCACTTCTGATACACCTAAATCATGGATCTGATCTGAGGTCATGTTAGTGGTAGTAGTACGCTCTAAGGCATTATTGAAGTAAGCTTCACCATCAGGAAACTTCCAAGCGCCATCACGGGTGTCAGCTTTAGTTTCTAATTCAGTAACATAACTGATCAGACTTTGGTAACCAGGTTCGACATGCTCGATTAATGCTGATTTTGCCTCGGCTAATAAAGTATTTTTTTCATCATCGGTTATCGATAATTTAGCCACTTTACGTTTAAAGTCTGCCCATAAGGCGCTGTCTTTTTCGCTGTTGTCGAATGGTGCACCTGTGATGATATTTTTGCTGTCAGAAATAACATATGGAAATACAAATTTCGGAGCAATAATGTGCTTGTTCGCCCGAACGGTTAATTCAACTTCCAGCTGTTTGAGTAAAGGCTGAATACCAACTAAACGGCTAATATAAGCTTTAGCATCAGTAATATCGGTGATCTGATGCTGGTTAATCATAAATGATGGCACCATTGAATGTAGGCCATACATTTGATTAATAGGGTAAGTATGATAACGCCATTTATCATCGGCAATGCGTTGCTCTAAACTGGCTTTTAATAGCTCATAGCTGAGCGTGGTTTGTTCATCAAGTTGACTGACATCTAGGGTTAATAATTTAGCGAGTTGGGTTTTGGTTAACGCTAAATCACTATCTAAACCCGCATCTGAAATATCATTCCATTTATCATAGTCTTGTTTAATGCCTAGGTAAGTTTGATTCACAGGGTTAGCCATTACGCTTTGCATAAAAAATTCATCAAATAACACGTTGGCTTTTTGTGATGCATTTTGGGGTGCGCTTGCCGTTTTAACACTCTCTTGAGCACTAAAAACTTGAGTTGAATGAGCATAAACCGAGCCGCTTAATAAGCTAGAAAGGGTTAACGCAATTAAGGTTGTTTTTGTTTTTATTAGCATCGCACGCATCCAATAGTATTTTAAAAGTCGATATCCTAATAAAGCTTAAAGTAAAAGTATAAAAGGAAGTGTTAGTAAGTGTTTCGGGGAAGCAATAAAAATGAGTTTGTTCTGAGACATAGCGCTAAATCATTTTTTTAGCAGAGCGAAATTACAATGTTATAAAGTGCCATTTAGCTATTACATCAGGTTGTTTAGGTCAGATTTTTGAGGTAAAGAGTGAGAGTTTCTTTAAAGTCGATTACTGTCAGTTTGATTTTATTCAGTGGATTTATCCATTGGAACACTTGCGTTGAAGTCATTCATGTTGAATAACGTGGCGGGAATTCATTTTGATAGGTGTATTGTTACAAATACAGGTAATACGCCCCCCAAGCTGAGGGCGACACTAACAAAACGATTAAATAAATTGTGATAGAAGGTCGTTTACAAACATGTGCCCTTTCGGTGTAAGTTGCCAATGGGTTTCGGTTTCAGTCACTAATCCGCGGGAAATCGATTTATCCATTCCCTCTTTGACTACTGTGGCATTTTGGCCTGTGCGCAATTCAAATTCAGTTTTGGGAATAGGTGTCATCAACCTTAAGCGGTTCATTAGATACTCTAATGGTCGGTCTTGTGCTGTAACTTCAGTTGTTTCAAAAGTATAGTCATTAGCCGCTAAATACCCTTTGGGATGCTTAATTTTCACCGTGCGGATAATTTTGTCTGATTCTGGCAAAGTGATTTTTCCGTGAGCACCGCAACCTATGCCAAGATAATCACCAAATTGCCAATAGTTCAGGTTATGTCGGCATTGAAAACCCGGTTTGGCATAGGCTGAAATCTCGTATTGCTCATAACCTAATGCGGCTAATTTTTGCTGACCTTGCTCATAAATGTGCCATAAATTTTCATCGTCAGGTAATTGCGGCGGCTTTGAATGAAACAAGGTGTTAGGTTCAATAGTGAGTTGATACCAAGATAAATGCGGTGGTAAAAGCGCTGCAGCCGTGTCGATATCATGCATTGCTTCATCGAAACTTTGATTTGGTAAACCGTGCATGAGATCTAGGTTGAAACTCAAGTATTGAGCTTGCTTGGCTTTTTCTGCCGCAGTTTTTGCTTCATTTTGATCATGAATACGTCCCAGAAGATTGAGTTTTTCTTTTGAAAAGCTTTGTACCCCAATCGAAAGACGAGTGACTCCTGCGGCTCGATAGGCGGCAAAATCATCATGTTCCAACGTGCCTGGGTTTGCCTCCATGGTGATCTCAATATCTTCTTCGAAAGGAATTAAGGCTTCAACACCTTTTAATAAACGTTGAATTTGACTGGCATCGAATAAAGAGGGTGTACCGCCGCCAATAAATATGGTGTGTATTGGCCTTTGTTGCACGTAGGCTAAATCGTTTTGCAGGTCGGCCAGTAACGCATCAACATAGGCTTGTTGAGGTAATTCACCATTTTGACCATGGGAGTTAAAATCGCAATAAGGGCATTTTTGCACGCACCACGGAATATGGATGTACAAGCTTAGTGGTGGTAATGACAACATGGATGAATCACCTTGTAATGAGTGGCGTACGTTAAGATACAAGATTAACCTTGAATAATGCCTTTGGCTTTCATGGTTGCGACTAACAGTTCGAGTGCTTTGCCTCTATGGCTGTGGGCATTTTTTTCATCACTGGTTAATTCTGCCGCGGTTTTGCTAAAACCTTGGGGAATAAAAATAGGGTCATAGCCATGACCTTGCTGTCCCTGAGGTGCATGTGCAATTGAGCCTTCCCAAGCCGCTTGGCAAATAATAGGTGTAGGATCTTTGGCATGACGCATATACACCAAAACACATTGAAACCTTGCCGCACGGTCTTGCTTTGATGTCATTTCTGTTAATAGTTTTTGATAATTGCTCAGCTCGGTCGCCCCCTCACCAGAATATCGTGCAGAGTAAATCCCTGGTTCACCGGCTAACGCATCGACTTCAATACCAGAATCATCAGCGATGGCCGGTTTTCCGGTCACACTTGCGGCATGGCGAGCTTTAATGATGGCATTTTCAACAAACGTGGTGCCAGTTTCAGCAACTTCGGCAACGTCAAATTGGCTTTGCGAAAGCACTTGAATATTAAACTTAGCGAGCATTTGGTCAAACTCGTTAAGTTTACCTTTATTGCCACTCGCTAAGACAATTTGCTGTAAAAGAGAGGTTTGCATGAAACGGCCTTATATCATTAATCATAAAGGCAGGCATTATACCCGATGTGTGGGCTAAAAGAAGCGCGGGACTGGTGTTTGTCGGTATCGTTTAGGTATCTGTAAAGGTTCAGTCCATGATTAGAGGGGAAGACTGGACTGAACCTGAGTGGTCAGATTAAGGTTTGTAACATTACAAATTAGTCGATATAAAACTTTTGTTTAAACTTTAATGAGGTATTTAGTTTTTTTGCATGCTTAATCGCAATTGTGAAGTTGATTTCTTGATCGTCGCGATAGGGCACTTGTGCGATGTAATAAATAGCATCACCTTCACGGATCTCTTTAAAATTCAGATCCTTTTTTGCGTCTAATAAATTATTAGCAATACCAGAAATTTCGACCGCAACCGCAGGGTTACCTTCTTGACTCGTATCTAAAACGGCTATGTTTATAATGCCATTATACCGACTGCGTTCAATCCCGTAGGTTTTGGCTATTGCTGGCGTAATAAAAGTGCTGCTCAGAGCCATGTAGTGAATATCAAAGTTTCCAACCTGCTGTTTTTGCTCAGCTTGAGTCGGTGCCATAAACAGTATTAAGCTTGTCATTAAGGCCGCTGAAAGTATTTTGCGTAACATATTATCTATCCTTTTTTAAAACACCTCAGCACTCTTCTAAGTCTGAGCTAATTGAATAAGTATAACCTGATATAAATGAGGTGAAGATTAATTATCTATTTTTAAGACTCACATTAATGTAAGGGTGTGTTTAGATAATTCTTTTAGTTACCTTTTATATTCACAGGGGTTTTAGATATAAAAAAGGCAGACTCAAATTTGTCTGCCTTTAAAACTAAGCTTAGATGTTGCCCTAAATGGATTAGATGTTTGCCCAAAATGGGATGTACTGTGAGAAGAGAATATTGATAAAGTTCATCGCAATAAACAACACTAACACAGATAAATCTAAGCCACCAATAGCGGGGATAATACGACGAATAGGGGCAAGAATCGGCTCAGTCAGCTGAGTCATAATCATCACTACTGGGTTATAGCCTTGGTTAAACCAACTTAGCACAGCACGGATTAACAACATCCAAAACAGCAACACGCCAGCATTTTTTATCACAGCAACCACTGAGAACAACAATAAAATTCCGATATCAATACCCGCACCTGCAATAAGAGTAAGCACTAACATTTTTACCAGTACCACTAAAAATGCCAGTACCACAGATGCGGTATCTATACTGCCCATAGAGGGTAACATTCTGCGCATTGGGGCAACAATCGGTTGGGTTGCTTTAACCACAAATTGGCTAAACGGATTGTAAAAGTCAGCGCGCACTAACTGTAGCCAAAATCGCAGAATAACTACCATTAAATATAAATCAAATATGGTGCTAACTAAAAAACTCATCGCATTCATGATATTGCCTTTCTCGGTCGAGTGTTCTGGGTATTAAACTTACTATTGTTTAATGTCATTGGGCTAAATTGTTCAAGATAACCAATGAGCTAAAGACTAACTTGGATGATTTTAGCACCCAAAACTGATAACACACTTAATTTATAAATTTAAAATGTTTTTGCCATATCTTCGGCTTTCGCTACGCAGTTGCTCATGGCCTTATCAACTAAACCACGTAAACCACCTTGTTCAAATGTTGCAATGGCCTGAGCGGTTGTACCACCTTTAGATGTCACGTTATTACGTAATTGCGCTAAAGATAAATCTTGGTTTTGAATGACCATTTGGGCAGCGCCTAATGCAGCTTGCTCTGCTAAAACACGGGCTTTACCTTCATCCATCCCCATTCTGACACCCGTTTCTATCATTGATTCGATAAACAAGAAAAAGTACGCAGGTGAACTGCCTGCAAGTGCAATGACTTGGTTTAATTCATCTTCTCTTTCAACCCAAACCACTTTGCCACCACTTTGCATCAATTGTTGGCAAATTGCTTTGTGTGCATCACTAATATTGTCATTTGCATACATGCCTGTCATACCAAAACCTAATTGAGTTGGTGTATTGGGCATAGTGCGAATAAGGGTGATATCTTGGTTGAAATACTCACTATAACGCGCAGCAGGGATACCTGCGGCAATAGTAATGACTAACTTATTCGATAAGTCGAGCGACTGCATTTGCTCACAAACTTGCTGCATTAATTGCGGTTTAACACTAAGCACAATGACATCTGCTTGCTCAGCCGCTTTGACGTTATCATTAGACACAGCAACACCAAAATCAGCATGCAAAGCATCAAGTTTGGCTTGGCTAGGGTTGGTTGCCTGAACCCGCTCAGCGGGATAACCATGTTTAATTAATCCGCTGACGATGCTGCGAGTCATATTACCTGCGCCAATAAAACATACTTTTGCTTGTGTCATTTAACCTTCCAATTTTGTTTTTATTTAGTTCTAAAACCATATATAAGGGCAAAAAGTCCAAATTCAATGTTGCTATTAACTTAAGACCTATCGCCAAATATCGCACTACCAATGCGAACCATGGTTGAGCCATTGGCTATCGCCACATCTAAATCACCACTCATCCCCATAGATAGCGTGTCGATATTTTCAAAATGTTGCTGTAAGTTTTGATAAATGCGTTGCAGTTTACTGAACTCGTCTTGTTGCACCTGGATATCATCCGTTGCCGTGGGGATAGCCATCACGCCGCGTAATGTCAGTTTAGGCATCTGGTTTATTTGGGTCGCCAGCGCCATGACTTCATCAGCATCAATGCCTGACTTAGTGTCCTCTTGACTAATATTAACCTGAATACACACCTGCAAGGGGGATTGATGATCGGGGCGTTGCTCATTCAAACGCTGGGCAATTTTTAGACGGCTTAATGTATGCATCCAATCAAAGTGCTGCGCAACAATTTTGGTTTTATTTGATTGCAATGGGCCAATAAAGTGCCACTCAATGTCTGGATACTTGGCACTCAGCTCGGAAATTTTTTGCTCACCTTCTTGAACATAATTTTCGCCAAAAAGTCGCTGTCCTGCTTGATAAGCTTCTATAATATCGCTATTAGGTTTGGTTTTACTCACCGCAAGCAGCTTTATCTCATCAGGCATGCGTGAACATTTTTGCGCCGCTTGATTAATTCTACTCTGGGCGATTGATAATCTGTCTGCTATTGTTGTATTCATGTTGTTAAAATGGACATCTCTATAATGGAAATCACTGAATTACTGGCCTTTAGTGTAAAACATAAAGCATCAGATCTACATCTTTCTGCAGGTGTTTCACCTATGATCCGTGTTGACGGTGAAGTCAGAAAAATTAATTTACCTGCGTTAGACCATGCTGGTGTACACAGTTTAGTTTACGACATTATGAACGATAAGCAGCGTAAAGATTATGAAGAACATCTTGAAATTGACTTCTCGTTTGAAGTACCCAACTTAGCCCGTTTTCGTGTTAACGCATTTAACCAATCTCGCGGAGCCGGTGCAGTATTTCGTACCATTCCATCTGATATTTTGTCACTTGAGCAATTGGGTGCGCCTGATATTTTCAAAAAAATCTCCAGTTTCCCCCGTGGTTTGGTGCTCGTAACCGGGCCTACAGGGTCGGGTAAATCAACTACCTTAGCGGCAATGGTCGATTATATTAACGAAAATCGTCATGATCATATTTTAACCATCGAAGATCCTATCGAATTCGTGCATCAAAACAAACAATGTTTGGTTAACCAGCGAGAAGTGCATAAGCATACCCACAGCTTCAACGCGGCACTTCGAAGCGCACTGCGTGAAGACCCTGACGTTATTCTTGTTGGTGAGATGCGAGATCTTGAAACCATTCGCCTTGCGATGACCGCAGCAGAAACCGGTCATTTAGTCTTTGGTACTTTGCATACCACCTCTGCCGCTAAAACTATTGACCGTGTGGTTGACGTTTTCCCTGCTGGTGAGAAGAGTATGGTGCGTACCATGCTATCAGAATCACTGCAGGCGGTAATTTCACAAACCTTGATTAAGAAAGTCGGCGGAGGCCGAGTTGCAGCCCATGAAATTATGATGGGTACGCCAGCGATTCGAAACCTTATTCGTGAAGACAAGGTTGCACAAATGTACTCAGCTATTCAAACCGGGATGGCACATGGTATGCAAACGCTAGAACAGTGCTTACAGACACTGGTTAACCGCGGATTAATTACCCGTGAAGATGCGATGCAGAAAAGTTCGAACAAACAAGCAAACTTCTAAGGAATACTAAAATGGACGTGCGCCCTTTTTTAGCCACCATGGTTGAGAAAAAAGCTTCAGACTTATTCATCACTGCGATGTTTCCACCCAGTGCCAAAATTGACGGTGAACTTAGGCCATTAACTGAAACTAAGCTAACCCCAGCTCAATCATTAGAGTTTGTTGAATCATTGATGTCTGAGGTGCAGAAAAAAGAGTTTAGAGACAGTCGCGAGTGCAACTTTGCTTATGCTGTGTCTGGCTTAGGGCGTTTTCGTGTAAGTGCCTTTTGGCAACGGGATTCAGCCGGTTGCGTGATGCGCCGTATTGAAACCACCATTCCTGAAGTGGATGATTTAAAGCTACCGCCAATTTTAAAAGATTTGGTCATGAGCAAACGTGGCCTGATTATTATGGTCGGTGGTACAGGTACGGGTAAGTCAACGTCACTCGCAGCCTTAATTGGTTATCGTAACCAACATGCCCGCGGTCATATTCTTACCATTGAAGATCCGGTCGAGTTTGTGCACAACCATCGACAAAGTATTGTGACGCAAAGGGAAGTGGGTATCGATACTGAATCGTTTGATGCAGCATTGAAAAGCTCATTACGCCAAGCGCCCGATGTTATTTTGATTGGTGAAATTCGTACCCAAGAAACCATGGAGTTTGCGTTATCGTTTGCTGAAACGGGCCACTTATGTATGGCAACCTTGCATGCTAACAACGCTAACCAAGCACTTGACCGTATCATGCACTTAGTACCAGAAAGTAAACATAACCAGTTGTTGTTCGACTTGTCATTAAATTTACGCGGCATTGTGGCCCAGCAGCTTATCGCTAAATCTGATGGCACAGGGCGACGAGCCGCAATCGAAGTGCTTATCAATACTCCGCGTATCAGTAGCTTGATTGCTAAAAATGAATTGCACTTACTAAAAGAAACCATGGCAAAGTCTAATGAGCAAGGAATGCAAACCTTTGACCAAGCATTATTAGGCTTATATTCAGCCGGTGAAATCAGTTACGCCGATGCACTGCATCATGCCGATTCGCCTAATGATTTACGTCTGATGATCAAACTTAAAACCAATGACACTTCAAGTTCTGGTTTTATGGAAGGCGTGACCTTAGATTTAGATTAAAGAGTAAATTTATTCGGGCCTGAATATAGTTATCCTCTAAGCCGCAACAATCGTTGCGGCTTTTTGTTATACTTGTTGGTTCACTCTTTGTTTGTATCTTTATTTGTTAGCACTCATATTGGCTTAGGTTAAATATGATTTTGTGTTCAACGATCAAGAGCCTATTTTGTTTACCCTAAGGATTTTTCATGTCTTTCCTCAAGAAAGCATCTCTACCTACATTATTTATTATTCCTCTTTATATCTTTCCAACCCAAGCCGTAGAAGTGACCGACGAACTCGATATTGGTGGCGCAGTCCGAGTTAATTACGCTTGGAAAGATTATGATAATAATGCCAAATTAGAGTTTGAACTCTTTCGCGCCGATGTTAATTACAAAACCGAAGACGGCTTATTTGCCTCTGCCCAATACCGCTGGTATCAAGACATGGACGTGATCCACCACGCTTATATGGGATATCAGTTTGATGAGGCCCAATCAATTAAAGTGGGCGTGACTCAGGTTCCATTTGGATTATTACCCTATGCAGCGCATTCATTCTGGTTTGGTGCAACCTACTACATCGGCTTTGAAGATGATTATGATGCCGGCATTCATTATCAATATCAGCACGACAACCTGCGTGTTGATTTAGCCTATTTTGCCAATGACGAATATGGCCAAGGAACTCGCTTTGACCGTTACTCTTTTGATGTGGCGACAACCGAAAAATCGCCATACCAAGAAGCAGGGCAATTAAATACTCGAATCGAATATGATCTGCAACAGGGTGAGTTTAACCATAAAATAGGCGGTTCAATTCAATATGGACAGTTAGACTTCATGGCTAATGTGTCAGGGCTTAATCCTAGTGCGAATACTGATGATATTAATGCCTTTGCAGGCGCTGCGCATTGGCAAGCAGATTGGCAAAAATGGCAACTTCAATTGCAATACTTACACTATGACTATGATGTGAAAAATACCAACCGTATTGCCTTATCAGCTTTTTCATATCCCTTTGACATCGCCGCTCAAGCTGATGTGATAACAGCGAATATTTCAAAGTCGATGGATGTCGATTGGGGACCGATTTCAAACCTAACATGTTACAACGACTACAGTACCGTGATTGCCTCGGGTGATGGTCTAGCTGATTCGGTGCAAAATGTAACGGGTTGTGCGATTACCGCGGGTAAATTTTATTCGTATATTGATTGGATTGGCGGGAAAAATATGTATTTTGCCGGCGGCGAAGGGGTTGGCATTGATAATGGTGATACCGCGTGGCATTCTCGACTGAATATTAATATCGGTTTGTATTTTTAATCGTGATCGAACGGCTGCCAGTGTTCGTATATACCCAAACAACTTGAAGATACGTGTTTCAGAGCTTCACCGTGTTTTCAATACTAGGCGCGTT
>NZ_BMOT01000005.1 GCF_014647215.1 Shewanella aestuarii | reverse complement strand
CTCAGCTGGGAGAGCACCTCCCTTACAAGGAGGGGGTCACTGGTTCGAGCCCAGTAGCGACCACCATTTCATTGGACTCATAGTTTTAAATTAGCTGCATTATCCCAGGTCGCTTAGCTCAGCTGGGAGAGCACCTCCCTTACAAGGAGGGGGTCACTGGTTCGAGCCCAGTAGCGACCACCATAATGTACTAATATTGAAAGATATCCCAGGTCGCTTAGCTCAGCTGGGAGAGCACCTCCCTTACAAGGAGGGGGTCACTGGTTCGAGCCCAGTAGCGACCACCATATCTTCATCAGTTCAAATTTATCCCAGGTCGCTTAGCTCAGCTGGGAGAGCACCTCCCTTACAAGGAGGGGGTCACTGGTTCGAGCCCAGTAGCGACCACCATAAATTTTTCAAATCATTAAAATCCTCAAATCCTCAAATCTTCAAAATCATCGAATAAATAAAGTATTTCGCTATGAATATGTAAAATTAGTCACTCAGTTGTGATCATTTATCCGCATTACATACTCTGCTACCCACAAATATATCTGTTTGTTGCCCTTTTCTTTATATGAATACAGGCTATTTCTGAATATTTATTTCAGAAATCACCATACATTATGGCAAATTGTTAATATTTTGATCGAATGTTATCAATGTGTGATTTCCCACCCTTACCCAGTTTTTCGCTGTCCCTCTTCTGACCCAACCATCGAGTCTCACTGACTAACATAAATAAATTTAATAATAAAAAACAGTGAGATAGATTTAATTCTTTAAGTTGGCATTGACCTTGCTATCTATGTTGTAACTCCTCTAGGGACCCTGGCTATATCCCTAACGCATCTTTCGAGTGCAAATAGAGGTAAAACAACAATTAATAAACCAGAAAGGAAGCCCAAATATGTACCCATCTATGACAATGACACCCGTGTGGAAATCAATTAAAGCAACCGCAAAACTCACAGCTATTGCTTCAATGTTAGTTTCAAGCTTTAGTGCGTTTGCTGAACCTGTTGAAATTAAGTTCTCACACGTTGTGGCAGAAAATACTCCTAAAGGACAAATGGCGTTAAAGTTTAAAGAACTGGTTGAACAACGTTTACCTGGTGAATACACAGTTAGCGTGTTCCCAAGCTCACAATTATTTGGTGATAATAATGAGCTAGCGGCATTACTGTTAAATGATGTGCAAATTGTTGCTCCCTCTCTATCAAAATTCGAACGTTACACCAAAAAACTACAGGTGTTCGATCTACCCTTCTTATTTGAAGACATGGCCGCCGTTGACCGTTTTCAACAATCGGAAGAAGGCCAAAAGCTCTTGAACTCAATGAACCGCAAGGGCATTGTGGGTTTAGGTTATTTACATAATGGTATGAAGCAATTTTCAGCCCATGCGCCACTTTCTACTCCAGGTGATGCCAGCGGTAAAAAATTCCGTATTATGGCGTCTGATGTGATTGCGGCACAATTTGATGCTGTTAAAGCGATTCCAGTTAAAAAACCTTTCTCAGAAGTGTTCACCCTTTTACAAACTCGCGCCATTGATGGTCAAGAAAATACTTGGTCAAATATTTATTCAATGAAGTTTTATGAGGTGCAAAGCCACATTACAGAAAGTAACCACGGTGTATTAGATTACATGCTAGTGACTTCAAACACTTTCTGGAAAAGCTTACCTAAAGACAAGCGTGAAATTATCAAAAAATCACTTGATGAAGCGGTTGTATTAGGCAATGAAATTGCTGCCGCTAAAGAAGGCGAAGATAGACAGGCTATTTTAGATTCAAAACGCTCTGAATTGGTTTCATTAACTGCCGTACAGCGCCAACAATGGGTTGATGCTATGAAACCTGTGTGGACCAAGTTTGAAGCTCAAATTGGTAAAGACGTTATTGACGCAGCTCAAGCCGCAAACAAGTAACACCGTTCTCTTGGGTTGTTATCAAAAGTAATAACACGATAACAACCCTCTTTTCATTAAAATTTAGGAGAACAAAGTGATTTCAAATCTGCTCAATAAATTCGAAGAAGGGTTTTTAAACCTATTGATCTCACTGATGACCTTATTGGTATTTGGCGAAGTTATCGCGCGCTTTTTCTTTAATACCGGTTTTCTGTGGATACAAGAACTAACCCTAACCCTGTGTGGTTGGTTTGTATTATTCGGCATGTCTTACGGCGTCAAAGTCGGCGCGCACATTGGTGTCGATGCCTTTGTTAGTAAACTTGCACCCGCGCCTAAAAAGTGGGTTGCTCTATTGGCCTGTTCATTATGCGTTATCTATTGTGGTTTATTCCTTAAAGGTAGCTGGGATTATTTAAGCCAAATGTACCAAATTGGACTGCCGATGGAAGATATCGACTTTCCAGCATTTCTGGTTCATCAACTCGATCCTGATTTTGCCTGGGAAGTGTTAAAAATCGATCTTGAAGATGAAGGTGCGGTACCCGTTTGGATGTCTCAAAGCATTTTAATCATAGGTTTTTCTATGTTGGCTTGGCGGTTTGTTCAACTGTTTATCGCTATTTTAACCGGCAAAACGGATGGTTTTGCCTTAGCTGATGAAGCCAAAGACAGTATGCATTTAATTGATGAAGCAGCACTTGCAAGTGCGATTAACTCCACAACTTCAACAGAAAAAAATAAGGACGAAAAATAATGACTATCGCGACCTTATTTATCACGCTCCTTGTGTGCATGTTAATTGGTATGCCTATCGCCATTGCGTTAGGGTTTTCAAGCGTACTGACTATTTTATTGTTTTCAAACGACTCCCTTGCCTCAATTGCACTGAAGCTTTACGAATCAACCTCAGAGCATTACACCTTACTGGCAATTCCATTTTTTATCTTATCATCGGCGTTTTTGTCCACGGGTGGCGTAGCACGAAGAATTATTGATTTCGCAATGGACAGTGTCGGTCATATTCGCGGTGGTTTAGCAATGGCTTCAGTAATGGCCTGTATGCTATTTGCGGCAGTATCGGGCTCGTCACCCGCTACAGTTGCAGCTATTGGCTCAATTGTGATCGTAGGTATGGTACGCGCAGGTTATCCTGAAAAATTTGCCGCCGGTGTTATCACCACATCCGGCACCTTAGGCATTTTAATTCCACCCTCGATTGTTATGCTGGTTTATGCAGCTGCGACCGAAGTTTCGGCGGCAAGAATGTTTATGGCGGGCTTAATTCCAGGGTTAATGATGGGCTGCATCTTAATGTTGGCAATTTATGTTGTTGCTAGAATTAAAAACTTACCATCACGTCCCTTCCCCGGGGTTAAAGCCTTATCCATTTCAAGTGCCAAAGCTTTGGGTGGTCTTGCCTTGATTATCATCGTGCTAGGTTCGATTTATGGCGGCGTAGCAAGTCCAACCGAAGCGGCGGCTGTTGCTTGTGTGTATGCCTATTTTATTGCGGTATTTGGTTATCGCGATATCGGTCCATTGAAAAATGTCGCCTGGCGTAATCAGCAGGAATCCATCGTCGGTGCTGGTGTACGTAACATTCTGCAAATGTTGTTAGCTGTGATAAAAACCCCTACTGATAAAGAAATTCGGCATGTGGTTCGTGATGGCGCAAAAGTCAGTATTATGCTGTTGTTTATTATTGCCAATGCAATGCTGTTTGCCCATGTACTTACCACTGAACGTATTCCGCATATTATTGCAGAGACGATTGTCGGTTTTGGTTTACCCGCCTGGGGCTTTTTAATCATAGTTAACTTGTTGTTACTCGCAGCCGGTAACTTTATGGAACCCTCAGCGATTCTGTTAATTATGGCTCCCATTTTGTTCCCTATCGCAACGCAATTGGGCATCGACCCCATTCATTTAGGGATTATCATGGTGGTCAACATGGAGATCGGCATGTTGACGCCGCCTGTGGGGCTCAATTTATTTGTTACCGCAGGGATTACGGGTAAAAGTATGGGCTGGGTTATTCAGTCATGTTTACCTTGGTTAGTGTTATTACTTGGTTTCTTAATGTTAATTACTTATATTCCACAAATATCACTGTTTTTACCTGAATACATAGATAAATTGAACGGCTATTAACTTGATTTATTGAACAAAATATACGAGTCTTAAAACTGAATATCCGCTGTTAACCTAGTTAACAACGGATATTTTTGTCGTATATTTTGCCACTCATGTATCGCCCAATTAAGAGTAAATATGGTTATTGCTACCACAAAAATACAATACAAAATATTATTAAGTATCATCCTTATTGCTGGACTGCTTCTTACCCTGTTTACCAGCCAATGGTATTGGCTTAACAAAGGTAAAAGTGACATCTCGATTCAATCTGAAAAGCAAATTAATGAACTGGTGTTATTTATTGATCAGCAACTGGCACAATTTGAAATCATTCCAGAAGTCATTGCCAGCAATCCTATTTTGCAACAAGGCTTATTAGCCGCAAAAGACCCCCATAAAATTGCTCAGCTAAATGCCTATTTATCTGAACTGCAACAAGTTACCGAATCATCAGATATTTATTTAACTGATGCCCTTGGCGTTGCTATTGCCGCAAGTAATTGGGATAAGAAAAATACCTTTATAAATCAAGATTATTCATTTCGGCCTTATTTTATCGAAGCACTATCTGGCCGCGCCGGACGTTACTATGCAGTAGGAACATCATCGGATAAACGGGGTTTCTATTTTTCGAATCCGGTATTTCATAATGGTGTTGTGTTGGGTGTGATTGTGGTGAAAGTGGATATTGGCGTTCTTGAGCAGCAAAGCACAGGTATTGCTATTGCTGGGCAGTACGAGTTCATGATCAGCGATCCCGATGACATTATCTTTTTATCAAGTATCAACCATTGGCGCTTTAGCTCCCTTAGCCCGTTATCTCAGGCAAAACGCTATGCTTTGAATACATCGAAGCGTTATGCAACAAGACCAATCAGTGAGTTAGCAATCAAACCGCCTTACAATACTTTGACTGAGGCGAATTTACACACTTATCAAATAACCTCATCCAGTGGCACTGAGACATACCTAGAAAAAAGACAGTTAATGCCTAATGCTAATTGGACGCTGCATGTATTAGCACCAATGAAGCCTTTGTACCAATCGTTACCCACAATCATGCTATTAGCGGCAAGTTTATATCTGTTGCTAGTCTTATTTATTCTTTATGCCATTGAACGTCGTAAAAACTTACGCCGTATGCTCCATGCCCACAACTTGCTAGAACAACGAGTCAAAGAGCGCACCCTTGAGCTAGAAAAAGCCAACACTAAACTAAAAGATACGCAAGATGAGTTAGTACAAGCGGCAAAGTTAACCGTGATAGGCAGTCTATCCGCCAGTATTAATCATGAACTGAACCAGCCGCTGGCTGCACTCAGGAGTTATGCACAAAATACCCAAACATTTTTGGGTCGAGATATGTTTGACGATGCAAAAAACAATTTAAAGATCATGATTGAATTAACCGACAGATTGGCCGACATTATCGCTCAATTCAAGAGTTTTACCCGTAAATCTCAAGGTAAAGACAACGCGATAGAAATCAATCAAGCCATAGATCAAGCCTTAACAATTGTGCAGCCAGAAATAGATAAACAAGGGGTAATACTCAGTAAGTCAGTACTCAAAGGTCAATGCCAAATTTGGGGAGACACGGTAAGATTGCAGCAAGTATTAGTCAATATTATCAGCAATGCAATTGTCGCAATGCAACAAAGCTCCGTCAAAGAACTCAAGATTACAGCCAGTAAAGCTGCACGCAGTAATAAGTTAATCATTAGCATCAAAGACACAGGTCCGGGTGTTAGAGAAGGCCAGATGAGTAAAATATTTGAGCCCTACTTTACGACCAATGAACGTCAAGGATTAGGCCTAGGCTTATCGATTTCACAGCGAATTATTGAGTCAATGCAAGGCAAAATCACCGTTGAAAATGATAATCAAGCGGGCGCTATTTTTAAGATTTCTTTACCGATTTATTTATATGAGGATATAAAACCTTGAGTTCACTAGGTGATATCAACCAACTACAAGTCATTATTGTCGATGATGAGCCTCATATAGGCAGCGTACTGAGTCAGCTATTTAAACTTGAAGGCATAGCTGCAGCATCAACCACTCAATCAACACAGGTAGCGGAACAAATCCACAGAGATTGGCCTGGCGTGGTATTTTCTGATGTGAATATGCCGCAACTTGATGGCCTGTGCTTATTACAGCAATTAATTCAAAAAGACCCTGATTTACCCGTGGTTCTGATCACAGGCTTTGGTGATATCGCCATGGCTGTTGATGCGGTAAAAAAAGGCGCTTACGATTTTCTTGAAAAACCGTTCAATAATGAACATGTCGTTGATGTGGCAAAGCGAGCCTTAGAAAAACGCCAATTAACGCTGGAAAACCGTAAATTGAAACAAGAGCTGGAATCACATATTGCACCAGGGCCTAGAATACTGGGTCATAGCCCTGGCATAGTAAGAATGCGTAATATACTCAACCAGGTGATAAACGCGCCTGCCGATATCATGATTGAGGGTGAAACCGGTACAGGTAAAGAATTAGTCGCCCGATATCTTCATGATCATAGTCATCGTAGCAAGCACAATTTTGTTGCAATTAACTGCGGTGCAATTCCAGAGAACCTCATCGAAAGTGAGCTATTTGGCGCTCAGGCTGGTGCCTATACCGGCAACGATAAAACACGAATTGGTAAGTTTGAATACGCGAATCAAGGTACCTTATTTTTAGACGAAATTGAAAGCACCCCACTCAGCTTGCAAGTTAAACTCTTAAGGGTATTAGAAGACAGAAAAGTGGAACGCTTAGGTTCAAACCAATCCATTGACCTTGATATCCGCGTGATTGCAGCCACAAAAGTCAACTTACAACAGCTATGTGAAACCGGTGAATTTCGTCAGGATTTACTCTATCGTCTTAATCTTGTCACAGTGCCTATCCCTGCACTCAGAGAGCGAAGAGAAGATATCCCTTTACTCTTCCTTCATTTTGCAAGGATCGCCTCTACACGCTATCACAAGGCGCTTATTGCACTTAATCCTGAGCAGCAGGCTATGCTGACATCCCATGATTGGCCTGGAAATGTGCGGGAATTACGCAATTTAGCTGAGCGTTACGTTCTATTGGGCGCTGAAGCTGCGTTTGCTGCGGGTAATATGGATAACCACCCTACCATGCACTCTAATATGTCATTACAACAGCGAGTCGATTTTTTTGAACGCTTACTTATCGAGGAGTCATTAAGTTATAACAAAGGCAGCATAAAGCTGACTATGGAGCAGCTTGAGCTGCCTCGAAAAACCTTATACGACAAAATGAAAAAGTTCGAAATTGATCGCAAGCAATTTACGGATAATTAACCGCGAATCAAATTTTACGTTAGCTTAGACCGGCTTTTCTAGCGGTCCTTTGCTGAGCAATAATATGGCTAACGCCAACATAGCTAACAAGGTTAACGACCCCAGCACAACCCCCTGCCATAATGAATGTTGCCAAAAAACCATTAAATAGGGACCCCCTAATGCCGCCCCTAAATAATAACAACATAAATAAAGTGATGTTGCTTTAGCTCTATGATTCACCGCACGAATAGCAACAAACGAGTTACAGCAGCTATGGGCTAAGAAAAAACCACTCGCGGTGATTAAAAAGCCCAATACAATTGCCCATAAAGTATCGACTAAGGTCAGCAAGGTCCCAAATACCATCAGCAAAAAAGCCGCTTTAAATAAGATTATCGACCCAAAACGCACAATCCATTTAGCCGATAAATATGAGGCAAAGGTGCCACTGAGATAGCACAAAAAAATTAACGTAGCATTGAATCGACTTAGCTCATAAGGTAATGCCATTAAATGCAGCTGAATAAAACTAAATTGATTCACCATCATCATAAAAGCTAGGCCACCAATAATGAACACTAAACTCATTTTACGATCAGTGATGTGCTCCCAAAATCCGAGTAAATCTTGTTGTAACTTAGCCAGCTTTGCTTGTTTAGCTGATGGGTAAGTCAACTGTGGTTTAATTTCACGCCGAGGTAATAAAAAAGTCACTAATGACACGCCAATTAAGGTCACAATAAACACCAACCCCATAGATTGTTGCCAGGATAAATGTTGCGACATTAAGCCACCAAATAGCCGTCCAAAAATCCCCCCCAAGCTATTAGCAGTAATATAAGTGGCAGCCGCTTTTAACATAAACTCTGGGGCAAGTTGTTCTTTAAAGTAAGCCATGGCAATAGCCGGGACCGCCGCCAACAAGACGCCCTGTAAAAGTCTTATCCATACCAGAGAGTCAAAGTCTGTTGCAAAAATCAGTAATAAATTAGAACAAGCTAGCAGCCATAAACTAATCACTATTGGCTTTAGACGACCTACACGATCGGAAACTACTGCATAAAAAAGTAGTGAAAAAGCGAGGGTAAAACTGGTTACAGATAGCACTAATGTGGAATGGGCGCCGGTGACATCAAATTGCTCGGCAATCAGTGGCAACATGCCCTGAACCGTATAAAGATTGATATAAATTACCACAGAGGCAAGGCAAAGCGCCCAGATTAATCGGCTTTGTTTGCCTTGTTGAGGCGATAGTGTTTCATGGTCTGATGTCCGCCCAGAATGGGGCACAGATACGTCTTTGTGGATCACAAAATGGCCAAAGAATAATTACGACGATAAAACATTATCGTTCGCCATTAAGATAAATCAATGGCGAACTCAGCGGAATGTGAACTTGGTGACTTAATTCGCTTATTAATTACTTTACTTGTTTCATGAGTACTTCAGTGGTGAATTTATTATTATTTATCACCTCGAATTTATCATAGGTTTGAAAAATGACTTTGCCTTGATAAGTGATCATCGCCACTACACCGTATTCAACACTCTTGTCGATAGCCTCTGTAGGGAAAATAAACTTAAATGGCACAGGCACTCTTGCAATATCAAACGACTTTTGTGAAATGATGGCACCTGGTGTATTTATGTCGATCACGGCAATATAAATTTTACTACCTTGGGGTAAGGCGACTTTTTCAAGATATCCTGCATATCCATTAACTACAATTGGCGCGTCAGGGACCACAGTTACGCAACCTGTAAGTAACAATAATCCTGCAAAAAAACTGACCCAAATACTCTTTAATTTACTCATGCTGCTCAACCTATTTATTCCTTGCTGCTAAAACCTGTGAACACTAAACGGCATATTAAGGCTTAGTCATGCGCAACAACCCTTCTTGGGTTGCCGATGCCACTAAACGGCCTTGCTGGTCAAAAAATTGTCCCTTAACAAACCCCCGTCCCCCACCTGCATTTGGGCTTTCAATGCTGTATAAAATCCATTCACTCATATCAAAACTGCGATGGAACCACATTGAATGGTCTATGGTCGCCATTCGTATACCTGGAGTGAGAAATGAGACTCCATGGGGCTGAGCCGCTGTCACTAAGAAGTTAAAGTCCGATGCATAAGCTAACAAGTATTCTTGGATACTATGATCATCGGGAATAGCGCCATTTGCCCTTAACCAAACGTGACGTATTGGCTCTGTGGTTGACGGCGCTAAAGGATTAAAAGGGTTAACCAAACGCATTTCAATTGGTGCATCAGCCATAAACTTCTCAAGCATTTTGGCAGGCACTTTATCGCGCATGGTCATGGCGAGTTCTTGTTGATTCATCAAGCCTTCTGGCCCAGGTACGACTGGCATTTTCGCCTGATGTTCATAACCTTCTTCATGGGTTTGAAATGAGCAAGTCATATAAAAAATCGGTCGACCTTTTTGGATCGCTTTTACCCGTCTGGCGCTAAAACTGCCGCCATCACGCATGGTTTCTACGTCATAAACTATGGGTAGTTTTTCATCTCCCGCACGCAAGAAATAAGAATGCAAAGAGTGGGCATGACGATCTTCACTCACGGTTTGTTTTGCCGCGCTCAAAGCCTGCCCCATTACCTGGCCACCAAACACATGACCAAAGCCTAGATCTTGACTCTGGCCTCTAAATAAACCGAGTTCGATTTGCTCTAAAGACAATAATGATAATAAATCGTTTAACACCTGACTCATTTAACACTCTCAGAAACCACATAATTAGCATTAAGCCTACCCTAAAATCTTCAACAAGGGCTAGTGACTTTTTATGAGGCTTGACCATTTAAAGTTGTTTTGAATACAAAATTGCTAAATTAGTGATTTGCAGCAAACAATATCAACAGCAGTCGTTAGCAATTTTTGATAAGCTATCAGGATGACTAATCTTTGTTATTTTGGTGTTTATGCAATCTTGGATTTTGGCGATTCGCCCAAGAACACTGCCAGCGGCAATTGGCCCCTTACTTATCGGCAATATGTTGGCAATCGAACTTATGCAATTCAGTTGGTTAATTGCTGTTATTTCAATGTTATGTGCCATATTACTACAAATATCAGTCAATTTAGCCAATGACTACTTTGACTATAAAAATGGTATAGATACTGAAGAAAGACTCGGGCCGATCCGCGTGACCCAAAGTGGTATGATCGCGCCTACCACAGTGCGTAATGCCATGATTGTGTGCTTATTAGCTGCATTACTGGTTGGCTCATACCTTATTTGGCACGGCGGCTGGCCTATTGCTGTATTAGCTGCCGCCTCAATTCTAGGCGCTATTTGTTACAGTGGTGGGCCTTATCCACTGGCATCACATGGCCTAGGTGAAGTCGCCGCGTTCGTCTTTTTTGGTTTAGTCGCTGTAGTGGGAAGTTATTACTTACAGGCGGGCGACACTACATTAACCGCTTGGTTATTGGGCTGCGCAATTGGTTTTTTCAACGCCGCTATTATGTTAGTAAATAATACCCGCGACATCAGCACTGACACCAAAGCGGGCAAAAACACCCTTGCCGTTAGAATTGGTGAGCCACAAGCAAAAGTACTATACCAGAGCTTTTTATACCTACCATTTGGGATCATTATTGCGGGATTTTTATTAGGGGCACTTGAAGGATGGCCGGTGTTGTTAGCCGGAGTATCATTAGTGTTAGCCAGAAAGCTAAGCCGCGACTTTAGAGATAACTCAGGCGAAGCCCTCAACCCAATTCTAGGTAAAACGGCCAAACTGACAATGATATTCAGTGTTTTGTTTAGCGCAGGGTTAATGATTAATCTCAGTCAGATATAGTATCTTAAATGTAACATCAGCAGACATTTCATAATGTAATGATGCTTACTCTAAGCAATAAAAAAAGGCTTCTAATATGAAGCCTTTTTATGATGCCCAAAAGCTACATTTTAACTAAAGTACGGACCTTGGCACTCCAATCTAAATGATACTTCTCGCCAGCAGGCTTATCGGTACGTTCAAAGGTATGTGCGCCGAAAAAGTCACGCTGACCTTGCAACAAGTTAGCAGGCAGTGTTTCGCAGCGATAGCTATCGTAGTAGGCCACGGCAGAACCAATACAGGGTGCTGGTATACCTTGCATGACTGATGCTGCAACCGTTTTACGCCAATTTAATTGTTTAGCCGCAAGTGCGCTGCTGAAGCTTTCTGCCATGAGCAAGTTTGCTAGTTGCGGGTTATCAACATAAGCCTGAGTAATTGACTGCAAAAATGTGGCGCGAATAATACAACCGGCTCGCCAAATTTTGGCGATTTCTGCAAAGTTTAGCGTCCAGTTTTGCTCTTTTGCTTCCATCGCCATAAGTTGAAACCCTTGCGCATAACAACATACTTTCGCGCAATAAAGGGCATCTTCTAATGAATTAATAAAGTCTGTTTTTTCAGTTGCTGTGAAAGTACCTTTTTGTGGCCCCACCAGCGTATTACTTAAATTAACTCGCAATGACTTTTGCGTGCTAACAGCCCGAGCATACACAGCTTCGGCGATCGTGGGTGCTGGACAACCTATCTGTAAACTACTCACCGCAGTCCATAATCCCGTGCCCTTTTGGCCCGCTTTATCTAAAATCATTTCCACTAACGGTTTATCGGTTAATGGATCTTTTTGCTGTAACACTTCCGCGCTGATCCCCATTAAGTAACTGTTTAAGCTACCTTGGTTCCAACGTTTGAAAATATCACCAATCTCATAAGTCGATAGACCCACAGCCTCATGCAGCAATTGGTAAGCCTCGCAAATCAGCTGCATATCCGCATATTCAATACCATTGTGAACCATTTTGACATAATGGCCAGAACCCGCTGGACCAATATAAGTGGTACATGGTTCACCTTCAGTGACTGGGTTCCCCGGTTCAAAACGCTCAATCGGCAAACCTGTGTTACTGTCCACTTTGGCAGCAATAGCGTTCCAAATCGGCGCAACATATTGCCATGCAGACTCATCGCCGCTAGGCATTAAAGACGGCCCAAAACGGGCCCCCACTTCACCACCCGATACGGCTGAACTGAAAAACTTAAACTTGCCTTGATAGTGGGCTTCACGTTCTACCGTATCCGTCCACAAGCTATTACCTGTGTCGATAACGATGTCTTCACTGTTGATGCCATTTTCAATAAGGGTGTTACAAATGCCGTCCACTATGCTACCTGCAGGCACAGATAGCACTATCACCTTTGGTGACACAAGTTTATCAAGCATTTCTGAAAGATTATTACAGGCTTGCATCCGGGGGGCTAAGCCAGTTTTACGCTCTTGTTGTTCCTGCTCTAGCGCCGCATTGACTTTCGCGGTATCAAGATCAAAAACAGCAACGTGGTAACCGTTGTCAGCAATATTTAAAGCGAGGTTTTTGCCCATAACACCAAGGCCAATAACGCCGATGTTTGACAAGTTTGTGTGGTGAGTCATTAGATTTATATTCCACAAGGTCACAGAGATTTATCGCGATTCGCGAACCCATATGGACAAATATTATAGCGATTTTTGTAACTAAATTACCAGTTAAAACCTAGATTCTATGGGGTACGATACTCAAAATGTGTTTTTATCATTTTCGTAAAGCAGGGTTTGAAGGGGGATTTCAATTAAAAACGTCAATGTTATCAGGTATAAAAATCGTTAGCTGAGCTAACATTGACGTTTACTAGCATTTAAAAATTTACTCACCTAAAGCTTTAGTTAATGCATTGGCATAGCCCATTCTTGTTAACGTATTGCGAACAATGTCTAAGGTTTGTGGATCTTCTATGGTAGCGGGTACGGTATATTCTTGGTTGTCAGCAATTTTACGCATTGTCGCCCGTAAAATTTTACCCGAGCGCGTTTTAGGTAATTTAGGCACGGCACTCACTAATCGAAACGATGCCACCGGACCAATTTCTTGCCTGACTAAGGCTAATAGTTGCCGATGCAGTTCTTCATCAGTTAACTCTACACCATTTTTAAGTACCACCATGCCTAAAGGGACTTGCCCTTTAAGTTTATCTTGCACGCCTATGACGGCGGCTTCTGCCACCGCAGGATGTTGACACAACACCTCTTCAAAGCGTCCGGTTGATAAACGATGCCCTGCGACATTAATGATGTCGTCAATTCGGCTCATGATATACAAATACCCGTCTTCATCTATGTAACCTGCGTCACCCGTTAGGTAGTATCCGGGATACATGGATAAATAACTGTCGACATAACGGTCATCATTTTGCCACAAGGTTGTCAACGTGCCTGGCGGTAAAGGTTGTTTAATCACCACATTGCCACTTTCATTTGCAGCAACTTGTTCCCCCATGGCATCCAATACTTCCACTTGGTAGCCAGGAACGGGTCTTGCGGGCGATCCGGGTTTAATGGCAATAGGTTCAACACCCATTAAATTGGATGCTACAGGCCAACCGGTTTCAGTTTGCCACCAATGGTCGATAACGGGTTTGCCGAGCATAGCCTGACTCCAATTTAAAGTGTCAGGATCGCAGCGCTCACCGGCTAAAAACATTTGCTTTAAACAGGACAGGTCAAAGTCTTTGATTAACTGACCATCTGGGTCTTCACGCTTAATGGCACGTATTGCGGTAGGTGCGGTAAAAAAACTTTTTACATTATTGTCGGCAATAATTCGCCAAAATGCGGCAGCATCTGGCGTACCTATGGGTTTACCTTCATACATGATGGTAGTAGAACCGACTAACAAAGGACCATAAACAATATATGAGTGACCTACCACCCAACCCACATCGGATGCAGCCCAAAAAACATCATTACTTTCGATGTCATAAATATTTTTCATTGACCAACATAAGGCTACCGCATGGCCGCCATTATCACGCACAACCCCTTTAGGTTTGCCCGTAGTGCCTGAGGTATAAAGCACATAAAGCGGATCTGTGGCATTGAGTGATACACATTCAGCACTCGGTGCATCTTGAAGCGCGTGTTGCCAATCTACATCCCTTGGCACTGTCAAATCTGCTTGATACTGATGTCTTGCCAAAATTAAGCAGTGGTCAACCTTATGACTGGCTTGATTAAGCGCATCATCTAAAAGCGGTTTATAAGGCACGACACCAGATGGCTCTATGCCACACGAAGCAGACAAGATGAGCTTGGGTTTGGCATCGTTAATGCGGGTTGCCAATTCATTCGCCGCAAAGCCGCCAAATACTACGGAGTGAATAGCGCCTATGCGAGCACAAGCTAGCATTGCAAAGGCAGTTTCGGGGATCATTGGCATATAAATAACCACCCTGTCGCCTTTTTCAATGCCAATTGACTGCATATATCCCGCTAAACGACTCACTTGAGCAAGCAATTCGTTATAGGTAATTTGATACTGATTTTGTGTCACAGGGCTAATGTAATTAATGGCGATACGCTCGCCTCTGCCCGCGACCACGTGTCGGTCAACAGCGTTATAGCAAGTATTCATCTTACCGTCGGCAAACCACTGGTAAAATGGCTTATTTGTATCATCTAAGATGCTCTCAGGCTCTTTGTCCCAAGTAATCATCTTTGCTGCATTTGCCCAAAAGGTCGTTGGGTCTGCAATTGATTGGTCGTGCAATGACTTTCCTACACCCGTCATGTTATTTCTCCTTTAGCTCTCCCAAGCTGATTATGAGCAGAATTCATTCAATGTCCCTATTAGACAAACGGATAAGCATCTATACTGCTTGGCCATAAATGAGATTGTTCGCTGCAAAATCCAATAACACACTAAAAAACTAATCATTAACTATCATATAGATAACGATAATGACTAAAATTAATGGCAACTCAAATTAACAGTTGCCAAATAGATTTTTTACCTCAAACTTTACCTTTACGTAAACTTCATATATCTTGCAACAAAAGAAACCTATTTGGTGAGATGATGAACGCTACAGTCAGCACCCAATCTACATATTCCATCAGTGATTTATCAAAAGAATTTGATATCACCACTCGCAGCATTCGTTTTTACGAAGATCAGGGCTTAATTAAACCTAAGCGTCGTGGTCAAACTCGCATATACAGCCTAAAAGATCGTGTCAGACTCAAACTGATACTTAGAGGCAAACGCTTAGGGTTTTCATTAGCTGAAACTCGTCGGTTATTCGAACTTTACGATGCTGACAAATCAAGCACATCACAATTGAATACCATGCTTGAGTTAGTTAACGACAAAAAAGCTGCGCTTCAGCAACAAATGGATGACATTAAAGTGGTGTTAATGGAACTCAATTCCGCAGAGCAGCAATGCAAAGCGGCGTTAGAAATTAATAAAGCGTAAACAAGATTGATTGACTCTCATCTCAAGGTTTTTTGGTAATTTGGATAACCCGTAAGCACAGCAAAAAGAGCCGAATAATCGGACAAGGTGCTTACATCACTGCATTAAAGCAGTTTTAACAGACAAGCAGACGACTCCCAAACGCAACATAGCGTGGAGTCTAAAAATAATAATTCAACAGGACACAAGCCATGAGCGATTTATACAGCAGCCTTAATTTTGGTTTAGGCGAAGAGATTGATATGTTACGCGACGCTGTTCGCAGTTTTGCTAGCAACGAAATAGCCCCTATTGCCGCCCAAGTTGATCACGATAATGAGTTTCCAAACCATATGTGGACTCAGTTAGGTGATATGGGATTACTTGGCGTCACAGTGCCCGAAGAGTTTGGTGGTGCAAACATGGGATATTTGGCCCATGTTGTTGCAATGGAAGAAGTTTCCCGCGCGTCTGCATCTATTGGTCTTAGCTATGGCGCCCATTCAAATCTGTGTGTAAACCAAATCAACCGTAACGGTAATGATGCTCAACGCGCTAAATACCTACCAAAACTGGTTAGCGGCGAACACATAGGTGCATTAGCAATGAGTGAGCCCAATGCTGGCTCAGATGTAGTATCAATGAAACTGCACGCCCGCAAAGACGGCGACCGCTATATTCTTAATGGTAATAAAATGTGGATCACCAATGGTCCAGATGCACACACTTATGTAATTTATGCCAAAACAGATTTAGAAAAAGGTGCCCACGGGATCACGGCTTTCATCGTAGAACGTGGCTTTAAAGGCTTTAGTCAGGCTCAGAAACTCGACAAGCTAGGCATGCGCGGCTCAAACACCTGTGAGTTAGTTTTCGAAGATTGTGAAGTCCCTGAAGAAAATATCTTAGGCGGCCTCAACAATGGCGTGAAAGTGTTAATGAGCGGTCTAGACTACGAGCGCGTAGTGTTATCTGGTGGCCCGCTAGGCATTATGGCGGCCTGTATGGACATCGTTGTTCCTTATGTACATGAACGTGTTCAGTTTGGAAAATCCATCGGCGAGTTCCAACTTGTTCAAGGCAAAATTGCCGACATGTACACAGGAATGAATGCCGCAAGATCCTATGTTTACAACGTGGCAAAATCTTGCGACCGTGGTGAAACCACTCGTAAAGATGCTGCGGGTGCCATTCTGTATAGTGCCGAACTTGCTACCAAAATGGCATTAGATGCGATTCAGTTATTAGGCGGAAACGGCTATGTTAATGAATACGCCACCGGCAGATTATTACGTGATGCCAAGCTATATGAAATTGGTGCTGGCACCTCAGAAATTCGCCGTATGCTCATTGGCCGCGAACTCTTTAACGAATCGAAATAATCGCAATAACACTTGTCTTATGCTGAATATCATTAGCACAAGGCAAGTGAGTTTCTGTTGAGGGGTTCGCTTAATCGGCCTCAGTGCCCTGCCCCTTGATACTCTAATTTGTGCTCAATAAAGGATATTGACATGACGCACCTGAGCAGCAAGATAAATCCTCGTAGCGATGAATTTAAAGCCAAATTTGATGATATGGCTTTGTTAGTCGATGACCTTCAAAAAAAGCTCATAAAAATAGAACAAGGCGGCGGCCCAGTGGCGTGTGAGCGTCATTTATCTCGTGGCAAGTTATTACCCCGCCAGCGAGTAGAAAAACTGCTTGATCCCGGTTCTCCTTTTTTAGAAATCGCTCAATTTGCCGCCTATGAAGTTTATGACGAAGATGTTCCTGCTGCGGGCGTCATTGCCGGTATCGGTCGAGTCAGCGGTGTTGAGTGTATGATCATTGCTAACGATGCGACCGTAAAAGGCGGAACCTACTACCCCATTACAGTCAAAAAGCATCTACGCGCTCAAGACATCGCCAAACGTTGTCATTTACCTTGTATTTACCTGGTCGACTCCGGCGGAGCAAACTTACCCCGCCAGGATGAAGTATTTCCAGACCGTGATCATTTCGGACGTATCTTCTATAACCAAGCACAAATGTCAGCATTAGGCATTCCGCAAATCGCCGTTGTTATGGGCTTATGTACCGCGGGTGGCGCTTATGTTCCTGCCATGGCTGACGAGTCGATCATAGTGAAAGAACAAGGCACCATCTTTTTAGCTGGGCCACCATTAGTGAAAGCTGCAACAGGTGAAGAAGTGTCTGCCGAGGAACTAGGTGGCGCTGAAGTACATACAAAAATTTCCGGTGTTGCCGATCATTTAGCTCAAAATGATGATCATGCTCTTGAGCTTGCTCGACGCGCGGTATCACGTCTAAACCATCAAAAAACCATCGCCAGCGTGCTCAGTCCGGTAAAACCACCTAAATATGATATCCATGAGCTTTACGGTATTGTCGGCACTGACCTTAAAAAGCCATTTGATGTAAAAGAAGTGATTGGCCGCATAGTCGACGATTCTGATTTTGATGAGTTTAAAGCCAATTATGGCGCCACATTAGTCTGTGGATTTGCCCGTATCCATGGATACCCTGTCGGTATTGTGGCAAACAATGGCATTTTGTTTTCAGAGTCAGCCCAAAAAGGTGCACATTTTATTGAGCTGTGCTGCCAACGAAAAATTCCTTTACTGTTTTTGCAAAACATTACCGGCTTCATGGTGGGTAAAAAATACGAACACGAAGGCATTGCAAAACACGGTGCAAAAATGGTGACAGCAGTATCTTGTGCCACTGTCCCTAAGTTCACTGTCATTATTGGCGGCAGCTACGGCGCAGGCAACTACGGCATGTGTGGCCGGGCATTTGAACCGACCATGATGTGGATGTGGCCCAATGCACGTATCTCAGTGATGGGCGGCGAACAGGCGGCGGGCGTGTTAGCCACAGTACGTCGTGATGGTTTGGCCCGTAAAGGCGTTGAATGGTCAGCAGAAGAAGAACAAGCCTTTAGAAAACCGATTGTTGAGCAGTATGACAAAGAAGGCCATCCATACCATGCCAGTGCGCGCTTATGGGACGATGGCATTATTGATCCCGCACAAACTCGCGATGTGGTTGGCCTAGCCTTATCTGCGGCATTAAATGCCCCTATTGAAGACACCAAGTTTGGTGTGTTCCGCATGTAATTGCGTTCAATCAATAGGAGCACTAAAAATGATTAAAAATGATTTTCAATATATCCAATGCCAGCTTAATCAGGGCGTGGGTGAATTAATATTAAATCGTGCAGAAAAACACAATGCGTTTGATGAAGTCATGATCAGTGAAATGATTTGTGCCATTGAACACTTTGCCGATTCTGCCGAGTGCCAAATGCTTATTTTGCGAGCCAAGGGTAAAAATTTCAGTGCTGGAGCCGACCTTAATTGGATGCGCAAGCAAGCACAAATGGATTTTGAGCAAAATCTGACTGATGCCCATGAGCTTGCTAAGCTAATGCATGTACTGGATAAATTTCCTAAACCTACAATCGCACTGGTTAATGGCGCCGCCTTCGGTGGTGCTTTAGGACTGATTTGTTGTTGCGACATTGCGATTGCCAATGAAGCTGCTAGCTTTTGTTTAAGTGAAGTGAAACTTGGATTAATTCCCGCCGTGATTAGCCCTTATGTGGTGCGGGCTATGGGAAATCGTCAAGCCAGACGATTCATGTTAACGGCTGAACGTTTCAGCGCCGATGAAGCACTGCAACATCAAGTTATCCATACAATCGATAACGATTTAGACGCCGCAGCCATGCCTTTTATTAGCGCATTTAAAGCCAATAGTCCTCAAGGTATGGCCTGGGTTAAAACCTTAGTGTCCCATTTAGAAGATGGCGTAATAGACGATGCCACACTAGCTTATACCAGTGAACAAATTGCGCGTATTCGTGTATCTGATGAAGGCCAAGAAGGCCTAAATGCCTTTTTCGAAAAACGCTCTCCGGCTTGGCAAGATGCCACGGATCCTAAAGGAGCCAAATAATGATTACCAAATTACTGATTGCCAACCGCGGTGAAATTGCCTGTCGTATTATTAAAACCGCTCAAGCCATGGGCGTACGCACCATAGCGTTATATTCTGATGCAGATAAAGACGCCCGCCATGTTGCCATGGCCGATGAATCTTTCCACTTAGGTGGCAGTGCACCCGCTGATTCATATTTAAAAGCCGATTTAATCATAGATATCGCCAAACGATCTGGCGCAGAAGCTATCCACCCAGGATACGGTTTCTTATCAGAAAATGCTGAATTTGCCCGTAAGTGTGAACAAAATGGCATTGCATTTGTTGGCCCAGGCAGTGCAGCGATTGATGCGATGGGCAGTAAAAGTGCCGCTAAAGAGATCATGGGTAAAGCCAACGTACCTTTAGTACCAGGCTATCATGGTGACGATCAAAGTGACGCTAACTTAGTTTTACAAGCACAAGAAGTCGGCTTTCCACTACTGATAAAAGCGGCTTATGGTGGCGGCGGTAAAGGGATGCGCATCGTTGAAAATGACGGTGAAATACTTGAAGCAATCCGCTCTGCTAGACGTGAAGCTACTTCATCATTTGGTAATGATAAATTATTGATGGAACGCTATTTACGTCAACCGCGTCATGTCGAGGTTCAAGTATTTGCCGACAGTCAAGGTAATGCTATTTATCTATCTGATCGTGATTGCTCTATTCAACGTCGCCATCAAAAAGTGGTTGAAGAATCACCCGCGCCAGGTTTATCAGATGAGCTACGTACTCAAATGGGTGAAGCCGCTGTAGCAGCGGCAAAAGCCATTGATTATGTGGGTGCAGGTACTGTTGAATTTTTGTTAGATACTGACAACAGTTTCTACTTCATGGAAATGAACACTCGCTTGCAAGTAGAGCATCCCGTCACTGAAATGGTGACGGGTCAAGACTTAGTAAAATGGCAACTTGTGGTTGCCAGTGGCGGCGAATTACCGTTAAAGCAAGACGAAGTGCGCATTCATGGCCATTCATTTGAAGTGCGGATCTACGCAGAAGACCCGCAAAATGAATTTTTACCCGCCAGTGGTAAACTGAACTTCTTGCGTGAACCAGAACAAAATCGTCATGTACGGATAGACTCTGGTATTCGTGAAAATGATGTGATCAGTAACTTTTACGACCCGATGATCGCCAAGTTAATTGTTTGGGATGAAACTCGTCCGCGCGCACTACAACGCTTAGTGCACGCACTAGAGTCTTACCAAATCAGCGGCTTAAAACATAACATTGAGTTTTTAGCCAACATTGCCGAACACCCCGCATTTGCTAAAGCTGATTTCTGTACTGACTTTATCGAACGCTATGGCAACACTTTGATAGGTGATGCTAACAGCGAATCAGACACTGCCATCGCACTAGCCGGTTTATATCAGGTGTTATTGCGCCAACAACAGGCTAAAGCGAATGCCGTAAACAGCCATGACCCTTATTCTCCTTGGGGACAAGTCAGTGGTTTTAGACTCAACAGTGCCAGCATTCATCATGTCGCCCTTTTGGATGAAAAGCATGAGTTACAAAACCTGTTGATGACAGATCTGGGTGGCGCTTTGCATTTAGGCTTAAACGGTCAGGCATTAAAACTGGCTGGGCAAATTAAAGATGATGTGTTGTTTGCTGAAATTAATGGTCACAAGAGTAAAGTGCCAGTTAGCCGAGATGCTGACGACTTTACCTTATTCTTACCCAGTGGCAGTTATCACTTTACCGCGGTATTAGCGCAAGTTGCAGAAGAAACCGTTAACAGCGCTGATAAATTAAAAGCACCAATGAACGGCACTGTGGTCACCCATTTAGTTGAAGTGGGCGCCCATGTGAAAGCAGGCCAAGGTTTGCTGGTGATGGAAGCCATGAAAATGGAATACACCATCGAAGCACCATTTGACGGTGTCGTAACCGAGTTTTACTTTCAAAGTGGTGAATTAGTCACCGATGGCGTACAGCTATTGCATGTGGAAGAAACCTCAGTAGAAGCTGAAAAGGAAGCCAGCGCATGATGCCTGAAAAAGTCAGTATTTTTGAAGTCGGCGCACGTGACGGCTTACAAAATGAAGTTGCCGTAACCACTCAGGCCAAACTTCAGTTAATTGCTGATTTGGCCGCATCTGGATTAACTCGAATTGAAGCGGGTAGCTTTGTGTCCCCCAAATGGGTGCCGCAAATGGCCGACTCTGCCGATATTTTTACCCAAATGCCTCGAGTCAAAGGGGTAACCTATAGTGCGTTAACCCCAAATCTGAAAGGTTTTGAGCTTGCGTTAGCTTCGGGGGCAGATGAAGTGGCAATATTTGGCGCCGCTTCAGAAAGCTTCAGTCAAAAAAATATTAACTGCTCAATCGATGAATCTATCGAACGCTTTATCCCATTGATGCAACAAGCAAAACAGCACAATATTCCGGTCAGAGGATACGTATCCTGTGTCCTTGGCTGCCCTTATGAAGGTCATATTGAGGTCAGTGAAGTCGCTCGTGTGTCTGAAATTCTTTACAAAATGGGCTGTTATGAGATTTCACTCGGTGACACCATAGGTGTTGGCACGCCTGTAAATGCCCGTAGAATGGTTGAAGCTGTGGCAAAAGCTGTGCCCGTAGAAAAGCTTGCACTACACTTTCACGACACCTACGGACAAGCATTAGCCAATATTTTTGCTTGCTTAGATATGGGCATTGCCACATTTGATGCCTCTGTTGCTGGATTGGGTGGTTGCCCTTATGCCAAAGGTGCATCAGGTAATTTAGCGACTGAAGATTTAGTTTACATGCTTCACGGCATCGGTATTGAAACAGGGATTGACCTAAATAAGCTGGCTATAGCAGGCAATAATATTAGCCAAATTATCGGCCGCAAAAGTGCCTCAAAAGTGGCTAATGCATTAGCCTAATGTAGACTGGCAACAAACTGATTTTAAGCTGCTGAGCCCAAAACAATCAGCATCTATTAAACATAAAAACGAGAAAAGGACAGCACAATGGCAGGTTTTAATAAAGTCGTTCACAGCTATGATGAAGCGCTGGCTGGACTAACAGATAACATGACCTTGATGGTCGGTGGTTTCGGTTTATGTGGTATTCCTGAAGGCCTAATCAACCATATGGTTAAATTAGGTGTCACTGGTTTAACCGCTATTTCAAATAACGCTGGGGTTGATGATTTTGGTTTAGGCTTATTACTTAAGCAACGTCAAATCTCTACCATGATTGCTTCTTATGTCGGTGAAAACGCGACATTTGAACAACAAATGTTATCTGGCGAATTAAATGTCGTTTTAACGCCTCAAGGAACCTTGGCTGAAAAAATTCGCGCAGGTGGCGCCGGCATTCCCGCTTTCTTTACCGCAACAGGTTATGGCACACCGATCGCCGATGGCAAAGAAACCCGCGAAATCAAAGGCCGTCATTATGTGTTAGAAGAATCACTCACAGCAGACTTTGCCTTAGTACGTGCTTGGAAAGCTGACACCATGGGCAATTTAGTGTTCCGTAAAACAGCGGCAAACTTTAACCCTATGATGGCAACTGCCGGTAAAATTACCGTGGTTGAAGCGGAAGAAATTGTCCAGCCAGGTGAATTAGACCCTAACCATATCCACACCCCTGGGATTTACGTTGATCGCGTTATCCAAGCAAGCTTTGAAAAACGCATCGAACAACGCACCGTAAAAGCGGCTAAATAAGGAGAGCAAGCACATGGCTTTATCAAGAGAACAACTTGCTCAACGCGTAGCAAAAGAAATGCAAGACGGTTTTTATGTCAACCTAGGTATTGGTATCCCAACGTTAGTGGCAAACTATATTCCAGAAGGTATGCAAGTCATGCTGCAATCTGAGAATGGTTTATTGGGTATGGGTGAGTTCCCTACAGAAGATGCTATCGACGCTGATTTAATCAATGCGGGCAAACAAACCGTGACAGCCGTTGCCGGTGCATCATTTTTCTCATCGGCAGAAAGCTTTGCCATGATCCGTGGTGGTCATGTCGATTTAACCGTATTGGGTGCGTTTGAAGTTGACGTTAATGGCTCTATCGCCTCTTGGATGATCCCTGGCAAGCTAATTAAAGGCATGGGCGGTGCAATGGATTTAGTGGCTGGCGCAGATAACATCATTGTCACTATGATGCATGCCGATAAACATGGTAACTCAAAGTTATTACCCTTATGCGAGCTGCCATTAACCGGTTATGGTTGCATTAAACGTGTAATGACAGATTTGGCCTTTATTGAAATTAAAGACGGTGCATTCCATTTACTTGAACGGGCACCTGGTGTCTCGGTAGAGGAAATTATCGCTAAAACTGCGGGTAAATTGATTGTACCAGAGCATGTACCTGAGATGGTTTTTTAATCTCAGATAAAAATGCATCACACTGAACAGCGCACTTACCCCAGTGCGCTTTTTGTTGTACGCTCAAAAATCAATTTTTAGAGCATTATTTCGATATGAATTTAGTATTACCGAGCATCGAATATCAGCAAAGTTATCATAGTTATATCAATGAATTGGGCAGTGAAGAACGGTATCCTTTCGTGTTAGATTTTGATTATCAAGATTTCGCAGCTTATTTAGCTAAAATCAGAGGTTTTTCAGAAGGCATAAACCTGCCCTACGGCTATGTACCAAGCAGTACATTCTGGCTAATTCATCATAATGAAATAGTTGGTGTGACTAATTTACGTCATTATTTAAACGATCAAATTAAGCATTGTGGTGGCCATATAGGGTTAAGTATTCGGCCATCGCAAAGAGGTGCAGGCTTAGGTATTCTGTTAATGAAACTCTCGATTGAAAAGCTGCATTCAATGGGTAACAATTTACTACATATTCATTGTTATGCATCAAATTTAGCCTCAAAACGGGCAATTATCAGCAACGGCGGTGCTTTCGACTCTGCCATAAAAAGTGACTCGCATATCGTCAACCGCTACATAATTGACCTTACTTGAACTCACTCAACATCAATATCTCACTTTGATTTTAGTATTTAATAAATGATGTAGTAAGAGTTTTATAGCGCTATAGCATTACTTTAATGGCTTGCAAAACACCTTAAACCTGGTTGTTTATCCTATTTATCCAACCGCGACATCACCTTATTTCGTCCTGATTTTTTAGCGGCGTAAAGTGCAATATCACTTTGCTTTAACCATTCTTCTAACGAATCACTGAGACGCAACTCAGCAACACCTATACTGCAAGAGATATTGACTGGAACACCGTCAAATTGAGTTTGACTCACAGCTTGCTTCAACCTTTGAGCCAGTTCCAATGCTTTTTGCAAACCACAATTTTCACACTGGGCTAAAAACTCTTCACCACCGAAACGAAATAACTTAGCTTCAACAGGGAGTTGCTGCATTATAACATCGCTAAACTGCGACAGTAACTTATCGCCCACTAGGTGACCATAAGTGTCATTGACCATTTTAAAATGGTCTATATCAATTAATATCAGGCTTGCATCAGTACCTGACTGTCGAAGTTCCCCAATACTGCGATTTAAGCTAGTGGTTAAGTTTTTTCTATTGAGTGCACCCGTTAATTCATCCGTAGTTGCCAAATGGATCAACACCGCTTTTTGTTTTGCAATAATATAAGCAAATATCGCTGCAAAAATAATACAGTCAAACGTTGCAACACCAAAACGCCAAATAAGTGCAAAAGTTTCAATGTTGAGTGCTGAAATTAAACACGTTAATGCATAAATGCTACTAATAATGGAAGCGTATTTAAGATCAAAAATAAAAAAGAAGATAAAAATGGTCGGAAAAACATAGATCAACGATTTATAGCCTAAAAAATAACAGGCAATCACGATCGCGATACACACTAACATTAGCGTAATTTGTTTGTGCAACATGGTGCCGCGATGTTGTATTTCTAATATTAATGAAATCGATATCGGTAATAAAGCTAACGAAAAAACGCCAAACAAAAACAAATCATCATGAGTGAATCGATAGATACCATATACAAAAAATGTAAGCAGTGCAGCTAAGTGGAAGGCAATTGAAGCATTTCTTGGCAACCTTTGTGAATCCTGAAGTGCCGTCACATACTTCATAAAGCATCCTTTATAATTTTTATTGGAAGATTTATGCAACATCGTCCTAAGAACGCTTAAAGTAACCAAGCGAACCAAGCGAACCAAGCGAACCAAGCGAATTGATTTTTAGAGTATAGACTAAAAAACATACTTCAGGCAGCCAAATGCTCAGCATAAAAAAAACCATAAAATAAATATATCAAGTCTGCAATGTATTTAGTGTCATCCAGTACCTTTCAATAGAAATTGGTATAGAAATAGGTATTGGTAAGTAGTTAGGTAAGTAGAAATTGACTTTTTTTACAATAACTTATAAAAATGCAGCCAACGTTTGACAGCATTTATCTTAGCGACCACTATAACTCTTTTGCTGCATTATCACTAACACTGGTCACCTGTGACCTCACGCTTTGTTTATTCTCTGTAAACGCAATTAACTGCTCGGTCAACAGGCTCATACTATAGCCAAGCACGGCACCCATAGCTAAGGGAGGTACTATCGCTGCGATATTCGCATTCATCGCAAAAGTAATACAGCACCCAATAAAGGCACCGGGAATAAAGGCAAGACGTTTATGACTAGCTTGCAAACACATAATAGAGGTCACAATACCCGTTAACGCATAACTCATCATCGATGAACCAAAAAAAGTACTGCCAGCAATAATTAGCCACCCCCAAAATACCCCTGATAAATTAGTGGTCATTGCCATCAGCATGCCTTTAAAGCCCGTTTCAGTTTGGGCAAAAAAAGTACTACAGCCTAGAAATCCAATCCAGGTGACTAACTGAAATACGTCCGCAACGCCGGCCCATAATGCGGCTAGAAGACCTGCTGATATCGCAATTTGAAATCGATGCTGCATAAACACCCCTAGATTGATTTATTTTTAAAACTGATAATTCTTAATTTAGCACGATAAATTAAAAAAATAGGATGTTTAACAGTAAAAAGCGATCTTGCTCGCAAAACTATTCGTAAACTAAAACATCATGGTCTGACAGAAGTGCTTTATTATCGAGTAGAACCAAAAGAACAAGTGATCATTGTTGTTTAAATGTTCTAGAATCTATTTTGACTTTGGCCAAACAGTAATGAAGCTAAAAAGGAAGCTATGCTTATTCACCCTTCACATGATGCTTGCGCTCAAACATGGCCAACGCCATGGCACCAAAGTGGTTTCTTTCATCAATATCATCATGATGGCATTACTCGTCAGATTTACATTAACCACAAACAAAGTAACAAACCTTGCTTATTATTAATTCATGGTTTCCCAACCAGTTGTTATGACTGGAAACCAATGTGGCTCACGTTAGCTAAGCATTTTCATTTGATCACTTTAGATTTACTCGGTTATGGATTATCAGATAAACCCAGCAATGTTGATTACTCTTTCAGTTTACAAGCCAACATCATTGAAGATGTATTGAAGCATCAGGGAATTAAAGAGTTTCATATCCTGGCACATGATTATGGTGATACGGTTGCCCAAGAGCTTTTGGCTCGCCACGGCCAACTCGGCAATAATGGCGTTTTTAATATCAAAAGCACCATTTTGCTTAATGGCGGTTTATTTCCAGAGACCACCCGCCCTATTTTTACCCAAAAAATACTCCTCAGTCCGGTTGGATTTTTAGTGGCCAAACTTTTCTCATTTAAAAAATTTATCGCTAACTTTAATCACATTTGTTATCAAAAAATACCTGTAGCTGATCTTGCGATTCATTGGCAGCTTATCCAGCATAATCAGGGGATCGATGTTATTCACAAAGTCATTCAATATATTCGCGAACGTCAGATTAATCGTCAGCGCTGGGTAAATGCATTACAGCAATACCCACAACCACTAAGGTTAATTAATGGTATTTGCGATCCTGTGTCAGGCCAAGACACACTCATGCGATTCGAACAACTTATTGAACAAGCAGACACAATCGCATTACTTGAAACAGGGCATTACCCTCAAATAGAAAACCCACACGCCGTTTTAGTGCATTGCATGAATTTTTGGCGACAACATAAGATGATTAAATTCGCCGAAGTCGAACCATAAAACGATGCCAAGCAGCGATGCCTTTATGCCTAGAATTAGCAAGTTAACAGTTGATTTTTAGTCTAAAAAAATACTGAGTTTTTACTCAAATTACGTTAATGTAGAAAAGATAACAATAATGTTCAATGAATCGTGTTCCTCGTCCCTACAGATGAAAATACTGCGCGATGAATTGTTAAAATAACAAGCACAACAAGGAACGAACTCTTATGCCTATTTATCAAGCTCCTATTCGTGATTATCAATTCATTCTTTCTGAACTACTTAACATTTATCAGTATCAAGAATTAGCCGGATTTGATGAAGTTGACCCTGAACTCGTCGATGCTATCTTGCAAGGTGTAGCCGATTTCACGACCGATATTATGCTGCCGTTAAATAGCGTCGGCGACCATCAGGGCTGTCAATTAGTCGATGGTAAAGTTATTACCCCAGATGGCTTTAAAGATGCTTATAAACAGTATGTTGAAAACGGCTGGGCGACACTCACTTGTGATCCGAAATACGGTGGACAAGGTTTACCAGAAGTCGTTGGCACCTTTGCCACTGAAATGAAAACAGCCACTAACATGGCATTTGCTATGTATCCAGGGCTAACACATGGCGCTTATTCAGCGATCCACGAGCATGGCAGTGATGAACTAAAACAAAAATATCTAGCTAAGCTGGTCAGTGGCGAGTGGACTGGCACCATGAACTTAACTGAGTCGCATGCAGGTACCGATTTAGCCCTATTACGGACAAAAGCTAAGCCTTTAGGTGACGATACATTTGCGATTAGCGGTGAAAAAATATTTATTTCATCTGGCGATCATGACCTAGCTGATAACATCATTCACCTTGTACTTGCAAGATTACCTGATGCCCCTGAAGGCGTAAAAGGCATTTCATTATTTGCTGTACCTAAGTTTTTAGTCAATGCCGATGGCAGCCTAGGCGCTGCGAATACACTCGCAGCAACAGGTCTTGAGCATAAAATGGGGATTCACGGCAACTCTACCTGTGTGATGTTATTTGATAATGCCGTTGGCGAACTTGTCGGCGCGCCGCACCAAGGGTTACGCGCTATGTTCACTATGATGAATCAGGCGCGTCTAGGTGTGGGAATTCAAGGTTTAGGTGTATCTGATATCGCCTATCAAAATGCTTTAGCTTATGCCAAAGATCGTATTCAAGGTCGTGCACTTAGCGGTGTGAAAGAAGCCGATAAAGCCGCCGATTCAATTTTGGTACACGGAGATGTTCGCCGTATGCTGTTGTCGCAAAAATCATTTAATGAAGGCACCCGAGCATTGATGGGGCAGCAAGCGCTGTGGCTAGATCAGGCTGAACGTGAAGCGGATCCTGTTAAGGCAAAACAAGCTTCAGCATTAGCGGCCTTATTTACCCCTATCGTGAAAGGATTTGTGACTGATCAAGGTTTTAAAGCTTGTGTAGATGCCCAGCAAGTTTACGGCGGTCATGGCTATATTAATGAATGGGGTATGGAGCAATTTGTTCGTGATATTCGCATTGCAATGATTTATGAAGGCACGAACGGTGTGCAAGCTCTGGATTTAGTTGGCCGTAAATTACTGGCCGATAAAGGCGCAACCTTACAAGTATGGTCTGAGATGGTGAAGCAATTTATTGGTCAGCACTCAGCTAATGAACATATGAAACCTTTTATTGCCGGACTCATGGATGCTGCTGGCGATCTTGAACGCGCAACAGGCTATATAGCCAAACACGCTGCCAGCAATCCTGATTTAGTAGGCGCAGCTTCAATGGCTTATATGCAATTATTTGGTATCAGTGCATTAGCCTGGATGTGGGCACGTATTGCAGCCACCGCATTAGCGGCACTTGATAAAGGCACCGATGAAGCCAGTTTCTATCAAGCAAAACTAAAAACGGGTACATTTTATATGAGTTATTGGGTTAGTCAGACCCGCAGTTTACGCAAGCAAATTGAAACCAGTAGTGAACATATTGTTGCATTCGAAGACGCCGATTTTTAACTCTTCGTTGGGACTATTAATCTTTGCTGGTTGAATTTTGTTTGAGTTTTAAAGGTGTTGATTGAGCTAAATGGATTGATGCCTAATCATTAAAGGATTATAGAAACAAAAATGCCGCTGAATAGCGGCATTTTTAGCTAACAAACAAAATTAAGCGTATTCAGCCATAAAGTCGTCTAAGCTGTCGTTAACAATCTCAATTTCATCACCCTCAAATTGAGCGATATGAAATAATGCCTCACCTTCATTAGTAACAGGAATATTACTATTACCGATAATAATGCCGTCTGTTGGCGCGCGTAATGCGATACTTTCACCACCGTGTGGGTTAACAATATAGGCTAAGATATTGCCTTTATTAACCCTTTCACCTAGCTTAAGTTTAATGTTAATCAAACCATCAGCTTCACTGCGAACCCAATAACTTCGGCTAGCGTTGACACTATTACCTTTAATGCGAATACGACCTTTGACCATTTCTAAATGGCGCATCACATTCATCACACCATTGAGACCAGACTTTATCGACATTTCACTAAAACGTAATGCTTCACCAGCTTCATACAAAATACACGGAATACCTTTACTGTTGGCATAACCGCGCATTGAACCACTGACGTTTTTCGATGTCATGATAACCGGCGCACCAAACGCATTTGCCATACCAAACATCACTTCATCATCGGTATCACAACGGATTTGAGGCAAATTATCACGATGAATCGCACCGGTATGTAAATCGATAATATGAGTTGCACGGTCAACCAGCTGATGCGAAACCAGATGGGCTAAACGGCTTGCCAAAGCCCCTTTTGAAGAACCAGGAAAACAACGATTTAAATCACGACGGTCAGGTAAATAACGGGATTGCTGAATAAATCCAAATACGTTAATAATTGGCACAACTAATAGCGTACCAACTAAAGACTTTGCGTTTATTTTACTTAATAAACGTCGACAAATTTCAATGCCATTTAGCTCATCGCCATGAATGGCAGCACACACCAACAAGGTGGGGCCCGCTTTTGTGCCATGGAAAACTTCAACATGAAGCTCCATCGGCGTGTCGTTATAAAGTCTTGCAGCAGGAAGCTTAACGCTTTGTTGCGTGCCAGCTTTAACGCTCACTTCACCTATGGCGAAAGATTCGCGCTTTTTAGCCATTAACCATTACCTTTCGTCTTAGAGCTGTTCTTTTTAAGGTTTTTCTCAATAAATTGAATAATCTTATCCGCAACATCTATGCCGGTTGCTTTTTCAATACCTTCAAGACCGGGTGATGAGTTAACTTCCATCACTAATGGACCGTGTTTTGAGCGAAGAATATCAACACCAGCAACATTTAAGCCCATGGTTTTAGCTGCACGAATAGCGGTTGAACGCTCTTCTGGTGTCAACTTAACAACAGAAGCCGTGCCACCTCGGTGAAGATTGGAACGGAATTCACCTGCAAGTGCTTGGCGTTTCATAGCTGCAATCACTTTATCGCCAATCACAAAACAGCGAATATCTGCACCGCCCGCTTCAGCGATGTATTCTTGAACCATGATGTTGGCTTTTAAGCCCATGAAGGCTTCAATAACTGACTCTGCCGCTTTACGGGTTTCAGCTAACACAACACCAATACCTTGAGTACCTTCAAGTAACTTGATGACACAAGGAGCACCACCAACCATGTCTAATAAGTCAGGCACATCTGCAGGCTTGTTTGCAAAACCAGTTACAGGTAAGCCAATATTTTTACGTGACAATAATTGCAGTGAACGTAATTTATCGCGTGAACGAGTGATCGCCACTGATTCATTTAACGGATGAGTACCCATCATTTCAAATTGACGCAATACGGCTGTACCATAAAAGGTCACCGAAGCACCGATACGTGGAATAACGGCATCAAACGTTGGTAACTCAGCACCACGGGCATGAATGCTTGGCGCGTTCATGTTGATGTTCATGTAACATTTTAATGGGTCGATGATTTTAACTGAATGACCACGGGCTTCGGCGGCTTCTTTTAAACGGTTGGTAGAATAAAGGTTCTTATTCCGTGACATAATTGCAATCTGCATTTTACTCTCCAGTTATATAAGATGCTGCTGAATCCACTAAAAATCGCCCTTCCAGTGCTCTACGACCTAACAACATTCGAAATTTCATGTTATCTCTATTGGTTAACGTCAGTTCGATATCGAACTGCTTTCCACCCATAATGATTGGGGTTTTAATTACATACCTTTTCGTGACATGTCCACCTGAATCGCTGACATTTCGGCGATCAAAAATGGGAAATTCGCAAACAACTTCACGATCGGAATCTTGCTCTGGATGCAACCATACTCGCACCCACTTTTGTTTTTCTTTTTGGAACGGTTTTATTTTAAAAGCATGTAAACAGGACGTTTTTGCTCCTGTATCCACCTTAATTTTGACTTTTTCATTGCCAATTTCAGGAAACGTGCCCCATTCTCTCCAGCCCACTATATCGAGGGTTTGTTGTGTCATGGTCAGTCCTTAACGTTAATAGGAAATAAAGTCTTACCTTTTATAATCATATAAACCATACAAGCTAATGCCTAAATTAACAAAATACCTGAGCAATAGTTCAACAGTTAATAATAGCTTGTATTAGCTAATTTCGGCGCAATATACACTGCATTTTCAATAAAATATATTTTTTTAAAATCTATTTTTGCGTTAAGGTAACTTGCGAATATGGTTAATTAAAATATCAACATCACCCTACTACTAACCAGTTAATATTAAAAGAATTAAATACAGGGTTATATCAATGTTCAGTCCACAAACTTTTGGTTTTTTAATAGAACTATCTCAAAATAATACCCGAGAGTGGTTTAAACAAAACCAACCTCGTTATGAAGCTGAAGTCCGCAGTCCTGCTTTGCAGTTTATTGAGGCAATGCAAGGACCTGTATTAGCCCTTTCGCCACGATTTACTGCCGTGGTAAAAAAAGTCGGCGGCAGTTTAATGCGCCCCCAACGAGATAGTCGATTTAGTCACAACAAAACGCCCTACAAAACTAACGTAGGCATCCAGTTTAGGCACTTTCAGGGGAAAGATGTTCATGCACCGGGCTTTTATATTCATCTGGCTAACGATGAATGTTTTATTGCTGCAGGTATATGGCATCCAGAATCAAAAAGTCTCAACGCAATAAGACAATGTATTGATGAAAATCCTAACGGCTATCAAAAAGCCATGCAAAAATTAACTCAAGCCGGTTTTAACATGGAGGGCGATAAACTCATTAGACCACCAAGAGGCTTTGACAAAAATCATCCCTTAGTTGAAGAACTTAAACGCAAAGATTTTATCGCTATTAAACCCATTTCGCAGCCGCAGGTTTGCCAGGCTGATTTTGTAGAATATTGTCAAAATGAATTACAACATACCGTGGCTCTGATGGCCTATTTGTGTTTTGCCCTTGAATTAGATTACTAAAAGCAAGCCTAAGGCAGTCATGCGCATGACTTCCCTTGAATTGTTTCTCGCATCTAGGCTGCGTTTGCCCGCATACCATGGGGGATAGGTAAGCCATTAGCATTGATGTTTACAAACACCATTTTATCAATACTTGCGATGGGTGATTGAGTGACTTTGTTGCGTACCTTACAGCGAATTGTCACAGAACTCTGGCCTAAACTGACACATTCAAAACCAAACTCGAGTATATCGCCTGCTAATGCCGGAGTCATAAAATTGATTTCAGAAATGAGTTTGGCGACATGACACTGACTTTTCATCTGACAACTGGCAAAAATTGTTGCTTGTTCATTAATCCAAGTCAAAAGCTGTCCACAGCAAAGTGCCTGACTGTTATTTAAATGTATGGGTAAAATAAGATGACGGCTAAGATATTTCATAAAAACCCCTTTAGTTATTAACAATAAACTTTGTTATCACTAAAGAGGTAGCAATGATTAAGCCAATTTTAGTTACATTATTAATCAAACACTTAATAGGTTGATTATCAAAACTTGCCCCATTTGAGAATTTTACTTGCACCATTTAATACCATTCAAAACATAATTTATGTTCTGAATGGCATTTTTATCATCTGAAATAACAAGTAAAAATCATCTAAGTGAAATAGATAACACCTGTTTTAAAGATGCAATCAAGGTAGCAATGTCTTGGCTGGTAATATCTGCATGAGTCACTAAACGCAGTTGCTGACTAGGGCTAACCTTAATGCCTTTGTGCAGTAATGCCTGCGATAAACGATTAGGATCGATGTGACTAGCCAATCGCGCAAATACCATATTGGTTTGTACCGCGTTTACATCTACCTCAAATTCGTCAAATTGATATAAGGCCTCAGCGAGCATTGTGGCGTGATGATGATCTTCAGCTAAACGGTCTACCTGCTCCGTTAATGCCAATTTAGCAGCAGCGGCAATAATACCAGCTTGGCGCATACCGCCACCTAACATTTTTCGCCACCGAGTTGCCTTAGCAATTAATCGCTCGTCTCCCAATAAAATAGAACCTATTGGAGCACATAAGCCTTTAGATAAGCAGATTGAAACTGAATCAAAATACTGAGTAATGTCAGCAATGGCAATGTTCTGAGCCACTGCAGCATTTGCAACACGGGCACCATCTAAATGTATTTTTAAGCCGCGGTTAAACGCTAAAGCTTGGGCTTGTGACAAATACGCCTGAGGTAAAATTTTACCCCCGATAGTATTTTCAAGACTGAGTAAACGCGTCTGAGCAAAATGTATATCGTCAGGCTTAATGGCCGCTTCAATGTCAGTTAATAAAATACTCCCATCGAGCTGATTATTAAGCGGTTGAGGTTGAATACTCCCTAGCACCGCGGCCCCACCGCCTTCAAACTTATAATTGTGTGCCTGTTGACCACACAAATACTCGTCACCCCGATCACAATGTGACATTAAGGCTAATAAGTTCGCTTGAGTGCCAGAGCTAACAAACAATGCGCCATCAAAACCGAACATTTCAGCAGCCATATCCTGCAAGTGATTAACGGTAGGATCATCGCCATAAACATCATCACCAACAGGTGCATCAGCCATAGCGCGACGCATTGCCACCGTTGGCTGAGTAACGGTATCGCTTCTAAAATCAATCATCATTTTTATTATCTATTCAATCTCAATCCATAAGCGTCAGTGTAACGGATTAAGATTTTACTGCAGCAATTTTTGTTAAGGCGGTGATCGCCGCATCATAGTTAGGATGCTGACTCACCTCTTTCACAAGCTCTTGGTACTGCAGCTTTCCATTTGCATCTATGATAAGAATCGCACGAGCTAACAAGCCGCGATCTTCAATTAATAAGCCATATTGCTCAGCAAAATTGCGCCATACAGAGTCTGATAACACTTTAATTTTATCGACACTTTCTGTTTGGCAAAAACGCTTTTGTGCAAAAGGTAAATCGGTACTAATGGTCAACATCACGACATCGGCATTAAAATTAGCAAACTCAGTATTAAAACGTTTTGTTTGCAGTGCACAAACACCCGTATCTAAACTGGGTACAGCGCTGATTAAAATAGTTTTACCTTTAAAGTCGCTTAGGTGTACGGGATTAAATTTATCGTCGACAACTTTAAAATCTGGGGCCTTGGTGTTATTTGGCGGTAAGTTGCCTTTTAAAGCCACGACATGACCACCTATCGTCACTTCTGCACTCATCGCAGACGAGATAAATACCGGCGTAGTCATTAATACTAACGAAAAACCTAAGTTAAAAAATGCGTGTTTAAATGTCATTTTGAGTTCCTAAAAATGCGCTTGAAAATTCAATAAAAAACCAGCCGTAGGCTGGTTTTTTGATACGTACTTACTCAATAAGTCGATTACTTAGTTGCAGCTAATTCTTTTACATGCAAATCCATTTGTGGAAATGGTATTTCAATCTCAGCAGCATCTAGTGCATTTTTGATTTGTTCTAAAACTTCAAAACGTGCAGGCCAGTAATCACCAGTGCTCACCCATGGACGAACCACGAAGTTAATTGATGACTCGGCTAATTCAGCTAGACCAATGGTGTATCCAGGATCTTTTAATACAAAGGCATTGTTATCTAATACTTCTGCAATCACTTTCTTAGTTTTCGCAATATCAGACGCATAACCAACACCAATCACTAAATCAATGCGACGTTTCTCAAGCGCTGAATAATTCGTGATAGTACCATTCATGATAGCTGAGTTAGGTGCAATGATAAGCTTGTTATCACCAGTACGAAGTTTCGTTGAGAAAATAGTAATTTCATCAACAACACCAGCAACACCAGCAGCCTCAACAAAATCGCCTACACGACATGGACGGAATAACACCATCAACACACCTGAAGCGAAGTTAGATAATGAGCCTTGTAATGCTAAACCAACAGCAAGACCCGCGGCACCGATTACGGCAACAAGCGAGGCTGTTTGAACACCGATTTGGCCCAATGTAGCAATAATAGTGAAGACAAAAACAATTGCCCACGCTAAATTAGCCACAAATGACACTACGGTTTGATCAACTTTACGACTACTTAATACTTTGTCAGTTAGGCGCTTTGCAACACCGGCAAAATATTTACCAATGATAAATATCACCAAAGCCGCTAATGCTTTAAGACCATAAGCCATAATAAACTCAGGTGCTTGTTGCATTAACCCTTCTAAACCGTCAAGGTTTTCCATTGTTTTACTCCCTTAAATGACAGACTATTCTGCCGAAATGATAAATTCTACTCGCCTATTACGTTGGCGACCTTCAACTGTGGCGTTGTCCGCCGCGGGTTGTCTGTTACTCATTCCTGATATCGAAATGTTATCAGGATCAAACTGATAATCGGTCACTAAAATCTGTTTTACACTGTTTGCCCGGGCAAGTGATAATGTTTGATTCAATTGATCAGAGCCCAATGAGTCAGCATGGCCAACTAGCAGCAACTGCACATTATCGTTTTTCTGTGTTAACCGATGAATACTGTCTAAAAATGGACGCTGAGATAACAAAACATCCGCTTTAGCAAATTCAAAATACACAGGTTGAATTGCCTGTTGCAAACATTGCGAGACGCCATTGATGCTTGTTTGCTGCTCACACACATTAACCAACTCTTGTGGGGTTAATGGCGGTTCTTCAATCGCTGATATTTCAACCGGGATATCAACTTCAACCTCTTGGACTATTTCTTCAATTTCAATATAGCTGGGGTCTTGGCAACCATTAGCCATAACAACTGTGCCTTTTGGTGTACCAGCACAGGCGTCTTTTTTATCTGGCACGCCATCCATATCAGTATCTATCCAAGCCGAAGCCTGAGTACTGAGCAAAATAACAGATAGCAATATTGTATTTAATAATAAGCGCATATTGTTCTCAATGATGTTGTCTCGATGCGGTTAGGCAACATATTCTGGATTATCATTATTTTGCAGCAGAAAACGCTAAACACATTTTAACTTTTAGTTACATTTTTGCAATCTCGGAGCAGCTAATTGCTGTAAACAAGTTAAAAAACACCGCCTACTTGCCTAAAATAACGTCATCAGGTTTCTATTTACAAAGTCACTCTTTATCGACCAAGTGTCGGCAAACTTGACTCTAGTGCAATCATGTCTGAGTACTGGAATAACTTAAGTGACTTTTAAAAGACGATTTAGCTGAATGTAAAAAGTAGAGTGACGTTTACATTTTTGCAACCATCAAAATGTTTCCAATACCCGCACAAACATTGACTTTAGCGGTCTTAAAAAGGTATATAAGGTGGGATTTTTGATGTTTTAAACAAATAAAGCATCGAATAAATATTATTTATTATAAAAATGAACAATAAATAGGCCAAGATTGCCCAGTTAAGTTGCACTTCATCTTAGTGAACTGCACTGTCTTTGCAATACTCAGGCTAATTTTGCAAACAACTATTCTGTGGTGCAACTTGCGCCACAGCCAATCACAAGCTTTAAGGTGGAAAACTTAATGAGTGAAGTAAAAGCACCAGGAACGATGCTTGGGCATCCAAAGGGATTGTTCCTACTGTTTACAACAGAATTGTGGGAACGATTCAGTTACTACGCAATGCGCGCTATTTTAGTACTTTATTTGGTTGATAAAGTACAATCTGAAGGTGGCCATGGTTTAGGTTGGAGCCAAGCTGATGCTATCTCTTTATACGGTACCTTTACCGGTCTTGTTTATTTAACGCCGCTTATCGGTGGTTGGTTAGCAGACAGTTATTTAGGTCAGCGTAAAGCTATCTACATAGGTGGTGCTTTAATGGCTGCTGGGCAATTTCTATTAGGCACACCACACGCCTGGATCCCAGGAATGGAAATTGAAGTCTTTTATTTAGGTTTAGGTACCTTGATTTTAGGTAATGGACTTTTTAAACCTAACATTTCAACTATGGTAGGCGATTTATATCCTGAAGGTGATCATCGTAGAGATGGTGCTTTTACAATTTTCTACATGGGTATCAACGTAGGTGCATTCTTATCTGGTATCGTTGTTGGCTCAGTTGTAGCTGCATATGATGGTAATTTCCAAGCAGGTTTTGTTTGTGCTGGTATCGGTATGATAGCGTCTTTAATTATCCAATATCTTTTCGCACAAAAGTTACTGGGAGATATTGGTACTGTTCCTGCTGCTAAATTAGAAGCAACGAAGAATGCAGCCAAAGGGGAAGTTAGAAAAGAGCCTCTGACAAAAATTGAACGTGATCGTATTAAAGTGATCATGGTTATGGGTTTATTTACCATCATTTTCTGGGCAGGTTTCGAACAAGCCGGCGGCTTAATGAACCTGTTCACCAATGATTTTACTGACCGTATGATTGGCGGCTGGGAAGTTCCGACCACTTGGTTCCAATCATTAAACGCCATGTTTATTGTAATTTTTGCTCCAGTCATTGCCTCTATATGGGTACGTCTAGGTAAAAATGAACCAAACTCGCCTGTTAAATTTGCTTTAGGCCTAGTATTACTGGGTATCGGCTTCTTATTCATGATCGGTGCCGTGTTAGAAATGGGCGGTGACGCTTCAGCTAAATCAAGCATGTGGTGGTTAGTCGGCGCCTACTTCTTCCACACCATGGGTGAGCTTTGTTTATCTCCTATTGGTTTATCTATGGTCACTAAACTTGCTCCACTGCGTATTGCATCGTTAATGATGGGCGCATGGTTCCTATTTATTGCGATTGCGAACAAAGTAGGTGGTTTAGTTGGTTCATTGATTGGTCATGGCGGCAGTGTTGAAGATCAGCTAGCAAATGCAATGTCAATCTTCGCCGGTATCGCAATTACTGCGGCAATCTCTGGTGTTATCTTATACTTCATGGCTGACAAGCTAGTTGATTGGATGCACGGTGCTGAAGGACACAATGACACTGAAGAAGCGGCATTGACCGAAGAAATTGGCGTAACTGGCGAGCATGAAGCCATCAAGCGTTAATAATATGTTTTAAGCCTTATCATTTTGTTAGGCAAATAAAAACCTCAGATATTCTCTGAGGTTTTTTTATTGCTTACTCCTTGTGACTAATTCGTCAATTCAAGCGAGTGAAAATACCGCCAATCACTCTTATTCGCTAAGGTTTGGCGTGGTTGCTATTGAATCTAAATACTCAGTCCCCTAGTGCTATTCCAAAAGTTGGTAATTCGACATTCAGGTAATGTCAGGCTTTTCAGCCAAAAAATCATGAAACTAACCACTAAGCTGTCGTATTTATGGCAATTAACTTATCTAATTGCACCTGCAATGACGGGTGATAGCCCGCTCTAGCTTGCTGATAAATCTGTTGTGCCTCTTGCTGATAACCGGCAACTTGTAACTCGATATACAGAGGTTTAACAAACTTAGCGCGCCCAACCGTTATAAGGAAGCTTGATAGCGCTTCAAGCACAGGATCAAAATGATTACGAATAGCCACTCTAAACCAATCACATGCAATCTCTGCATTTTGACTTAAAGTGAAATTAAAGGTGGTATCTAAATCAAGTAATTGTTCTTGGGTAATGACTTGCGGTAATTGATTTAAAAAATATTGCCAATGATGCACTCGCCATCCGGTAACATCTAATGCGCTAGCAGGTTTTGTTTGGGCAAAATGAGCCAGAGCAAAATCGACTTTGTCTAAACTGTTTGAGATCGGAGGCATAAACCAATTTGGCAGCCCTTGGCCATAAACCCACTCATTGAGCTCTGCGAGCGACAATTTACCTGTAAACTTTGGTATAACATGTTGCTGCATATACCCTATAAATGTCTCAGTCGTAATCGCTTTAAAAGCAAAATGACTGACATAATCAAACAGGAACTCATCAAATGCTGCCCGCCCAAAACGTAGCTCTAACTCATGCACAAACATAGAAGCTTTATCATAGGTAAAACGATTAAACGCTAAATTTGGATCTCGACTTTGCACATTGGCTGGCAAAGTTTGATCAGCTAAATCAGATGAATGCATCTCCGACTCTAGGCGAGTGAACTCATTAACCCACTCTAAGTCAGCTTGTTCTTTACCGTATACCGCTTCAACGATTCGATTAGTAAAATAAGTGGTAAAACCTTCATTAAGCCACAAATCACGCCAGGTAGCATTACTGACTAAATTTCCCGTCCAAGAATGAGCCAGTTCATGGGCAACCGTTGAAACTAAACTTTTGTCCCCTGCTATCAATGTGGGGGTCATGAATGCCAACATAGGGTTTTCCATGCCGCCAAATGGAAAACTGGGCGGCAACACTATCATGTCGTAACGCCCCCATGCATAAGGCCCCAATAACGACTCGGCAACGCATATCATGGCTTCTGTATCTTCAAACTCTTTGACCGCACTCGCTAACATTCCTGGCTCAGTGTAAATGCCACTTCGAGGCCCAGTTGCTTCAAACGCTAAATCGCCAACCGCTAATGCGAGTAAATGCGTTGGAATAGGTTTATCCATAGTGAATTGAAATACGCCATTTTCAGGCATTTGTGGAGTATTCAATGCACTCATCACAGCCCGCAAGCCGTTGTTGACATGAATAACAGCATCAAAAGTCACTCGGGCTTTTGGGGTATCTTGCAGCGGGATCCAGCTGCGGGCGTTAATTGGCTGAGACTGGCTAAACAAATAGGGTTTTAATTTCCCCAGTGTTTGCTCTGGCGCTAACCATTGTAAACCTTGTGCTTGAGGGGAAGTCGCATAATAAACGACAACGTCACGTATTGATTGATGGATGTTAATGGCCAGTTTTTGTCCCAACACCTCATCACCCTCGCTCACGGTGAACTCAAGCGCGGCACCTTGCTTATCAGTTACCTTGAATATGGTTAAATCACGGCAATCCAAGATAAGCTGCTGAACATTTGTAAGATTATTATTTGGTTCAAATTGAAGTTGTACATGACCAATTAACTGCTTGGCTGAAAAATCGACTCTGAGTTCGAGTGTTAAGTGAGTGACTTTCAATGAGTCAGCATTCGCACTGGAATGGTAATCATGCTGATAATCCCACTGAGTTTCTACAATTTTGGTCACGTTAATATCCTTTCGCTAAGCTCAAGTTTTATAAAAAACACATCTGACTATTGTGACTAAAGATAGCATTTTGAAGATGATGTTTGTATGGGGGTCGCAGTTTCAATAAGGTAATTTATTATGGCCAGTCGATATTTGAGGATTGCTTGTTGCGATTATAGAGCTTTACTTAAACGTAAAACGACGAAAAAGGCTTGATGATCTTGTTTGCTTAACCATCCATCCGACTAACACAGCACAAAAGACTCAACCTAAAACATTAAAGATTACGCAACCTATTTGAATAAAATGACTAAGTAGCTATCGGCTTACATAACTTGAAATGCTTTAATTGCACAAAATACAACCAACAAACTGCATATAAGCCAATTTATTTAAAATAATTTGAAAACTGATGAACTTTTTCAAAGACCATCAGTCCTAATATATGAACCGAATTTTTTAAGCGACTTTGTTGAAATATTATGTTCATCATTATCTCCCCTTCGATAGTGTTTATGCCTATCAAATGAATTGCATATTGCAGTGATAGCAACCTTAACCCGGTTGCTTTTTTTTTACCTGTTATTTGCCTCCTTAAAAAAGTTAATTAAAAAATAGCGATATTTTTGATTTTTTTACTGCACAGCGGAACTTATTAAAATAATCCGACTCTGACTATATGAACCGAATTTTTAATGCGACTTTGTTGACATGTTTTGTTCATCATCATCTCCCCTTCGATAGTGTTTATGCCTATCAAATGAATTGCATATTGCAGTGATAGCAACCTTAACCCGGTTGCTTTTTTTTACCTGTTATTTGCCATCTTCAACAGGCTAATTAAAAAATAGCGATATTTTGGATTTTTTTTACTGTGCTGCGGAACTTATTAAAATAATCCGACTCTGACTATATGAACCGAATTTTTAATGCGACTTTGTTGAAATGTTTTGTTCATCATCATCCTCCCTTAGATAGTGTTTATGCCTATCAAATGAATTGCATATTGCAGTGATAGCAACCTTAACCCGGTTGCTTTTTTTTACCTGTTATTTGCCACCTTCAACAGGCTAATTAAAAAATATCGATATTTTTGATTTTTTTTACTGCACTGCGGAACTTATTAAAATAATCCCACTCTGACTATATGAACCGAATTTTTAATGCGACTTTGTTGAAATGTTTTGTTCATCATCATTCCCCCTATTCGATAGTGTTTTCCCTATCAACATATTGCAAATTGCAGTAAGCGCAACCTCAAGTGGGTTGCTTTTTTTTACCCAAATTCACCCATAAAAAAGACCTCATTAAGAGGTCTTTTCAGTTTCGATTAATTTAGCTTAAAGGCGAATTCCGGCTTTTTCTAAATCTTTTGCAATTACTGAGCTAGGTAATGGTACATAACCATCTTTTTCAACAACTTGCTGACCTTGCTTTGAAAGTATGTAACGAATGAACTCGCGATCCATTGGCGATAAATCTTTGTTTGGATGCTTGTTGATATACACATACAAGTAACGAGAAAGTGGGTAGGTACCATTTGCAGCATTTGCAGAGGTCGCTTCAATAAACTTATCACCTTTCTTCGACACGGCTACCGCTTTAACACCGGCCGTTTTATAGCCGATACCTGAATAACCAATTGCGTTTAAGCCTTGTGATACTGACTGAACAACTGACGCTGATCCAGGTTGTTCGTTTACATTGGCGCGGAAATCACCTTTACACAGAGCTTTTTCTTTAAAGTATCCGTAAGTACCTGATACTGAGTTGCGACCGTATAATTGAACGTCTTTTGCAGCCCAGTTACCGTCTAAGCCCAAATCGCCCCAACGTTCAACTTGATTGCCACCACATTTATTCGTCGAAGAGAAAATACCATCGATTTGCTCAATACTTAACCCTTTGATTGGGTTATCTTTATGAACAAACACAGCTAATGCATCAATTGCAACGCGAATAGCGGTTGGCTGGTAACCGAAGTGTTTTTCAAATGACTCGACTTCGTTAGGCTTCATTTTACGGCTCATTGGGCCAAACTGTGAAGTCCCTTCAGTTAATGCTGGAGGCGCTGTTGAAGAGCCTGCAGCTTGAATTTGGATATTTACGTTTGGATAGATATGCTTAAATTCTTCTGCCCAAAGCGTCATCATATTGGCTAACGTGTCAGAACCAACAGAAGACAAGTTACCAGAAACACCACTTGTTTTTTCATATACAGGTAACGTTTGATCAATTGCAGCCATTGATGCTGCCGAGAACACACCAGCGGCTGTAAGGGTAATTGCGCCGACAAGTTTTTTCAGTTTCATTGTATTGCTCCAAATTAAGCGTACTAAGTTTTTAAAACGTAGTCAGTATCAACTTCAATGATGACAAGTCTATGACTCTAATATGACAGTTCGGTGACAACGGAAATATATTTTGTTTGTTTTCGACCTATTTTTGCCCTAGAAACAAAAATGCCGTCAGCAGACGGCATTGACAGATGCAAAAAATTAGATTTTTCGTTCAAGTAAATGGGTTGGAATAATAAAACTAAAGGTACTGCCTTTTCCAAGCTCGCTAACAACCGTTAACTCACTGTGATGGTGACTTAGAGCGTGCTTAACAATGGCTAGGCCTAATCCACTACCACCGGTTTTACTTGAGCGTGCATTGTCGACACGGTAAAAGCGTTCAGTTAAACGATTAATATGCTGAGGTGCTATGCCCACGCCTGTGTCTGTGACAGAAAATTTGGCTCCACTTGCTACATTTTGCCATTTTATCGTGATCTTACCCCCTGGCGAGGTATAACGAATGGCATTTGAAATTAAATTTGAACACGCACTTCTAAGTTGCAATTCATCGCCATGGGTATTTAATTCTGACTCACAGAAAAACTCTAGGGTATATTGCTCTGCGGCTAGCGCATATGCCTCCACTTTTAACTGGCTAAACATATTGTGCATATCAATCGTCTTCGACAAGTCGACATTCGCACCCGCTTCAATCCGCGACAAAGCCAGTAACTGTTCCACCATGGACTGCATTCGGCTAGTTTGTTGTTGCATCAAATTTAGTGGTTTTTGATTAGGTGAGTTTTCATCCTCCATGCTTTGCATGATCTCTAAATACCCTTGCAACACGGTAAGCGGTGTTTTCAGCTCATGGGACACGTTAGCAACGAAGTCTTTACGCATACTTTCTAGTTGATGAATTCGAGTAATATCGCGCGCAATTAATAATAATTGCCTGTCACCATAGGGCATTAATCGAATTTCTAACAAACGTCTTTCTGATACAGGAGATGGAATTTCTAACGGTTCAAAGTATTTGTTTTTCCGCAAATAAGCTGAAAAATCTGGATGACGAATTAAATTATCAATCCGTTGACCATTATCTTGCGGCCACACAAATCCTAAAATCAGCTGCGCCAGTTTGTTACACCATAAAATATTATGTTCAGAATCTAACACCACTGCCGCATCTGGTAATGCTTCAGCGCCTTGGCGAAATCGCCCAAGTAAAGCCGCTAATTGCCCGACTCGTCGACGATTTTTACCTTGCAGCCGATAGATGCCATTAAAGATGCTTTCCCAACTGCCTCGGCCTTGCGGTGGTGTCAGTTTTTTATCTTTCCACAACCAGTAGTTGAGCCGAGCTAATTGGCGGTAATGCCAAAACAGTAACCCCGTCAAACCAAGTAACACGGTTAATGCGATTTGGTCGACTATCCAGCCCACCAGCACCAATAACAATACCATCACCCCAAGGCGAAAAAGCAGGCGATAACCTGAATAAGAGTTCAATATATGTTACCTAAATGGCTGTATGGCAGTCTTTAACGCATTCAATAAAACACGCCATACTGCCACACAGTGAGACTTCACTGTTGAGTGGCTAGATTATCATTAATTAACCCAGCAAACATCGCCAAATTAATCATTGGCAATCAATTCACTACATGCGAGTAGAAAATCTGTAGCCAGAGCCACGAACCGTTTGAATTAGCTTATCGTATCCACCCTGCTCAACGGCCTTTCTTAAGCGGCGAATGTGAACATCTACGGTACGATCTTCTACATAAACGTTAGTGCCCCAAACATTATCTAATAACTGCTCACGGCTATAAACACGTTCTGGATGTGTCATAAAGAAGTGCAAAAGTCTGAATTCGGTCGGTCCCATGTCCAGAACTGTATCGCCTACTGAAACACGATGGCTCACAGGATCTAACTGCAAACCTTGAACATCAATGGTTTCTTCTAAGCGTGTTGGTGCACTGCGGCGCAATACCGCTTTGATACGCGCTACCAGTTCTTTGGGGGAAAAAGGTTTAGTGATGTAATCATCAGCACCTACTTCTAAGCCTTTGACTTTATCTTCTTCCTCACCACGAGCCGTCAGCATAATAATCGGGATTTGCCGAGTAAACTCGTCTTGCTTTAGCCGTTTAGCTAATTGAATACCACTGCCACCAGGGAACATCCAATCTAGCAAAATTAAATCAGGATAAGGTTCCGCCAATAACTCGATGGCGGAATCAAAATCTTCAGCTGCAGCGGTTGTAAACCCGTGTTGTTCCATCACAAATGTCAGCATCTCACGGATGGCTGATTCATCTTCTACAATTAATATCCTTGCTGTCATATTCGCTTCTATCAGTAATTTGCCACGATGACTATTATTGGTCAGTTTTATTACAGAATTATGATCTTGGAAATATTTAACCATATTAATCGATAAACTACTTCAATTGCTTGGCTAATTCACATCTATAAACTGAGTTACACTTAAAAGCTGCCCAATAATCCATAAAACATATTGACCAAAAGCAAAAAAGGAGCCGTAGCTCCTTTTTTATTTAGCGCAACGCTTAAAACTTATGCTCTAAACCTAAGCCTAGGTATGAATCATCCATATCGCCTGATTCATACCAAGCATTGGTAGTATAGAAAGCAAAAAGCTTTGTAGGTTTAGCTAATTTATAATCTGCGCCAACAGACCATGAATCGCCTTTGTTATCCATGTCTTGATATTGGGCTTTTAAGGTCACATCGTTAATCCCATAAGCCGCGCTTAATAAATAACCGTTATCGGTAATGCCAGAATCTAATTTTTCTTGCTGCTGGTACATACCACCTAATACAACACCCACAAGCTTGCCTTGTACCGTAGCACGGCCAATGTCATAGCCTTTTACTTTCGAATCATAGGCAATAGCTGCGTATACTGGTGTTTGTTTTAAATCAGCATCACCATAAGTGGCAGCCATACTCACGCCATTTTCAGCATTTTGTTCAGCATCGCCATCGGCAACATAAGTTACGCCAACTTGAAAATCACCAAACATAGGCGTCATATAAGTTGCGGTTTGTGCCATACGGTTTTCACCTTTAAACACATTTTTTAGATCGCCCGCTAAATCACCAAATTGATCAACTTTACCTTGAGAGACTTTTAACATTGTATCGTTACGTCCCACAGAGACTAAACCAAAGTGACCTTGTAAACCGACAAATTGATTACGCGCTTTAAAGTTCTCTTTTGCATCATCGCCAGTATCAACTTCATATTCGATGGTATAAAAAGCTTGAAGATCATTACCTAGGTCAAAATCACCTTTCACACCAAAACGTGATGCATTACTTTGAATTGTCGTTTCTGTCTCACCGGCTACATCGTTAGATTGTGCTGACACATTTAACTTACCATAAACTAATAATGGTTCTGCCGCGTAAGCAGTTGAAATTGTCGTAGCAGATACCGCACAAGCCAGTAGAGTTTTAGCAAATAAGTTCATCATTTCATCCTTTCGACGTTTCATTTCGTCATGTGTTTGTTGTTTGGAACGAGCCGAAGTTTGCCTTGGAAATGTTTCAGAAATATTGCAATAAATAAGCATAGCCTTAATTAATAGTGTTAAGCAAACAACCAAAAAACGTTAGTCACTGAAAAATAACAATAAATAAACCTAAAAACATAAATGTGACATTTTTATTAAACCTGATTGTTTCAATGTAAAATCAACAAAAACCGCTGTTTACCCAACCATTAAGATGCCGTAAACTGCTTGGCCAACTAATTTATTTATTAATGAGTGTCTTTTTATGTGGTTTAAAAATCTCACCCTGTATCGTTTCAATAAACCGTTTTCAACCGACACTGAAACGCTCGAACAAGCTTTAGCTGACTTCACATTTTCGCCTTGTACTAGCCAAGACATCAGCAAATTTGGTTTCTCCAATGCTTTAGGTAAAAAAGGCCAATCTTTAGTCCACAGCGCTGAAAACCGTCACTTAATTTGTGTCACTAAAGAAGAGAAAATATTACCTGGTCAGGTAATTAAAGAAGCATTAGATGAAAAAGTGGCTGAAATTGAAGAGCAAGAAAATCGTAAAGTGACTAAGAAAGAAAAAGATGCCATGAAAGATGACATCACGACCACGTTACTTCCACGTGCGTTTTCGCGTCGCAGCCAAACCCGAGCACTAATTTTACCTGAACTAGAAATGATCTTAGTCGACAGTTCAAGTGCTACCAAAGCTGAGGAATTGTTAGCGCTATTACGTAAAGCGTTAGGCAGTTTACCTGTTATTCCATTAAGTTATGCTAAACCAATCGAGCAAACGTTAACTGAATGGCTTCAGGCTGGTGCCGCCTCTTTACCATTTGAAATGCAAGATGAAGCAGAACTAAAATCCGATTCTGACGAAGGTGGAATTGTTCGCTTTAAACAACAAGTTTTACAGGAAGATGAAGTGCTTGCGCACTTAGCCACGGGCAAACAAGTACATAAACTTGCACTGCACTTTGCTCAATCAATCGCATTTGTGATGCAATCTGATGCCAGCGTAAAACGTATTAAATTCTCCGAAGAATTTAGAGCGGGTAACGATGATGTCGGCAATGAAGATCCTATGGCACGTTTAGATGCCGATTTCGCCTTAATGGGCAGTGAACTTATTGCTTTCATTCAAGCATTGCATGGCGCTTTTGGGCCAATGGAACAAAGCATTTAAGTTTAATATCGCAATCGCATAAATAGCAGGAGTCAGAATGAAACTTTATGGTAGCTATACTTCACCTTTTGTACGTCATTGCCGTATGGCTTTGATGACTTCAGGCCAAACTTTTGAGTTTATTGAAACCGATCAAGCCAGTAGTGCAATTCATTCACCGACACAGCGAGTGCCATTTTTACAGGACAAGGACACTTTCTTAACCGACTCTAGCGCGATTTTATTCTACATTCGTCAACAAGCTGGTCAGGATTATTTAGCTTCACCTGCAGAACTTGATACCTTTTGCATGGTAAATACTGCCCTTGATAGCACGGTAAACCTGTTCTTTTTAGAAAAAGATGGTGTGGATATTCATGCAGTGGCTTATACCCAACGGCAAGCCGCTCGAATAGCGTCAAGTATTGCACAATTTGAACAGCTTACGTTAAGCAACTCGGCGCCCTATAGCGATGCCGAATTAAGGTTGGCCTGTTATTTAGATTGGGGATTATTCCGACAACGTATTAATATTGATAATTGCCCTAACTTGAAGCGTTTTTTAGCAGCAATCGCCACCTATCCTCCTTTTGCCGATACTAAACCACCGCAGTAATTAGCCCTCATGTTGATCAACTGTGCAAGTGACGCTGCCAAACCAAAATGCCCATCAAGTTGATGGGCATTTTCATATTGTTAATAGCAATAAGGATAACCAAGACAATTTATCGCCAAAGTTTGCTCCTGCTCAGGATGTGCTTACTTTGCTGGTTTGATAAATTTCCCATCACTGTCGAACGGCCAGTCAATCCCTACCCAAGCCTTTAAGAAAGCTTTATGTTCAGCCGTTACCGACTCAACGGGGGAAATTTTTTGCTCACCTTTTGGATGTTCTGCTAAGGTAATAGTGCGTTTGGCTAGTTGATCATTATTGAACAAGGTCAACTCAACGCTATCACCCGCTTTAAAATCAGCCAAACGTTTATCCCAACCAGAAGCTGTCACTTTAAGTCCGTTTACAGCAATGATTTCATCTCCAGCATTAACTCCAGCTTGCCATGCTGGGCCTTCTCGGCGCACATTTGCAATGGTTAAATCATTATGTGAGCCAGTAAGCGTTAAACCTGCATCAACTAAGGTTTTTGCGTCTTTGTCATAGCCAATTTGCAACCCAGCCTGAGATAACAAGGCATCAAAATCTAATGACACAGGCGAACTCACATGCTGTTGCCACCATGCCTGATAATCTTTACCTGTTAGCCCTTTGAGAATCTTTTTAACATCGTCAACCTGATATCCCATAGGCACTTTAAAATCTTGATATAGCTTTTTATGAACATCACGATATGAATGGTTTAATTGGGTTTGTGAAAGCAAATCAAAGTCTAACGCTAAAGAGGTCATGTAACCCTCAGAGTAGATATTCACACTATGGTTAACCGCATAATCTCCCCAAGTACTGCTCCACTGACCTAAACTGGCTTCAGCAATCGACTGAATTTCACGCCCAGGATTACGCTGGTTACTGGTAATACGTTTACTTAAATCATCAAAAAACTCTTCGGCGCTGATAATGCCAGCACGCAGTAAAAGCTGATGCTGAAAATAACTGGTTGACCCTTCTGCTATCCATAATAACTCAGTCATGTTTTCAGTTTGGTAATTGTAAGGGACTAACCCTTGTGGGCGGTACGCTTTAACATTCCAAGTGTGGATAAACTCATGCGATGCTGTGCTGATAAAACGTAAGTAGTCTTCACGCTCACGAAAGTTAAAACGAGGTAACTGTATAACCGTGGAATTTAAATGCTCAGTTGCACCGCGAGCGCCACTTGTAGCATGCACCATGTAAACATAACGTTCAAAAGGATAACCATCCCAAATTGCGGATGCTTGATGACTGATTTTTTCTAAATCAGCGACAATTTCAGTTGTGTCATAATTGCCTTCCCCCCAAAAAACCACTTCATAGTTGCGACCATCGGCTTTAAAAGCAAAATGTTGGTTAATTCCGGTTTCAATGGGAGAGTCGACTAATACATCATAATTATCCGCAATAAACGAGTGTGCCTTATTGCCTGATTTCATCCCCGAATAACTTTTCCACTCTTTAGGCACAGATAAATTAACCTTTACCTCATCATCTCTGAATAATGGGCTATACATAAATATGCCACTGGCATCTAGGTAGGCATGAGTACGGTCAATATGACGCAAACGGTCACCCAATTGGTTAGCATAAACCTGATAATGAATTGTGACACTCGACGGTTTAATTAGACTGACTTGCCACTCTCCGCTAGCAGTTCGACGCCAATCGAGTTCGTTGCCTTGGCTGTCGGTGGCTTTAAATAATCTTACCGCATCGGCGATAGGTAACACTTCATAACGCCCTGTTCGCCAAACAGGCATGTTAATCGTTAATAACTTCTCGTCAGTTTTTGGAAAGCTGACGGCCACTTTTGCGATATGATGCTGAGGCTGTGTTAAATCTATCTGGTATTGAACGTCGGCTAAGGCTTTTGGTGTCCAACTGGCAATAAAAACAGCACTACTGAACATAATTGCTAAAGAGATGGGTTTCACTATGATTTCCTTCTGATATGATTCTATTTATTATTTTTATTACAATGTTTTATATTTATGCAGATTGTTTTGCTTTCTGGAGAAAATTATACCAATCTATCGTGTACGTCTCAGCAATAAACAACATTCATTTACAATTTATCATTTATTTTGAATCCGGCCGAAGTCGGCTTATCAAGGAAGAAGGTCAACGATTTATGCGGCATTTTATGGTTTCAATTTTGCTGTTATTGTTTTTTTCGCCTGTTGTGGTGAATGCAAGCGTACTTGAAGATCAGGAAGTACGCTTTAGAGAAGCACCACAAGAGTTATTTGTGGAACTGAACAAAAGCACTCAATTTCCATTGTCGTTTTCAAATTCAGTTGAATTTGATCAAATAGCTGACAGACTTGATATTGATTCTGAAAAACTGATTCAAAAATTAATCCTACTTGCCAGACTCAATCTAGAATCTAATGTTCATTCCGTAACTAAATATGATGATGCGCAAATACTCATCAAACAGTTAGAAATAGTAATATCAAGACCGCATGACCAAGCAGTCTTAATCATGTTAAACGCTCGCCTTAAAGCAAGAAAAACTCAAGATTACGCGTTTGCCATAGACCAGTACAATGAAGCCCTTAATAAGGTTAGTTCTGATCCATCTGAAGAAGCCACCCTATTCAAATTTACCTTACATGAACACCTAAGCGGCCTATATCAAATGGTGTTGCAACCCGCGGCCAATCTAACTCACTTAAACCGCTACCGAGAAATCGCCTATCAAATGCGAAATGACTACTTTATCGCATTATCAGAATTGGAATTAGGTCGTTATTACAACCGCAGAAATGAACATGCTAAATCATTACAATATTATGGTGAAGCTTTCCGTGTCGGTAATCGTATCAGCTATCCCGGCATTAAAGCTCATGCACAATTGAATTTAGCCCGCACTTATCGTGATTTGGAACAATGGGATGAAGCCTTAAAACATGCTCATGATGCCGCAACAAGCTTTCAAGCCCTTAATCAAGACTCATATATATCAGAAGCGTTAACCGTTATCGCAATGGTTTATGGCGAACAAAAACAATGGAACCAAGCCATTGTTCAGTACCTTAACGCACTGCAAGTCAATGAGCGCCTTGGCAATGAAATTGGTCAAGGATTGAATCACCACAACATCGCAGAAGCGTATCTCAACCTCGATAATGGCAATGATGCTTTAACCTCAATAGCCAAAGCCAATGCGATTTTTACTGCAAAAAATGTTAAACATTATTTGGTATATAATGAGGCGTTGTACGCACAGATTTTGCTAAAACAATCTATGTGGTTAGAAGCAATAGAACATGCCAATAAATCATTAGCCTTAGCCAAAGAGAAAAATCTTACAGAGCAAGAATTAGAAGCGCTTAAATATTTATCTACCGCTTATCGACAACTTGGTGACTTAGCGTCAGCAATTAATATTGTTGATGCGATTATTGACCTCACCAAGATTGCTGAAGATCAACAGAGCTCACCGACATCTTCATCCGAGTTAACCGAGCAAAAATTAAAGTTTGACTTGGACTTACTGCAAAACAAAGTAAACGAACAAGCCGACGAAATTAACCATAAACACTTTATTATTATCAGCTTGGTGAGCTTTTTAGTTTTTATTGCCATCGTATTGTTAATTGCATTAAGTCGTTCAAGCAAAATAATTAACGCACAGCGCAGATTTAAAAAACAATATTTATTAGAGCCGATTTCCCAACTAAACGGTCTTCGAGCCTGTTTACAAAGGCTCAACTTTGACCGTATAAGTGAGATTTCAACTTTCACACTGATAAAAGTTGAAGCATTAACCCATAGCGATACCCAAATGGGCTTAACGGAATCAGCTAAAATTATCCATAAATTTATCAATGAGCTTAGCCAAGAACTCACTGCAGACATCTACATAATAAAACCTGGACAATTTGCATGCTGTTTTAATCACAGTATCAGCGCAAATGATCTCCTTGCTGCCATTACAAGCTATCTGTCTACCGCGGTACTAAACAATCCGACTATCCCCTGTTTTAATCGTGATATTGCTCAATCAAAGATATACATAGGTCATCTGTCGCTACCACTATTAGCAAACCCAGATGCCAACATTTCTGCAGAACTTCATTTTGAAACGGCACAATATGCATTGGCAACCGCCATGACCCAAGCTGACAGTACCTATGTTTCATTAAAAACGCTTAATTTTGCTCCTGCGACGATTTTTAGTGCGCCTTTATACCTCAATCTCACTCAAGCATTGAAGAGAGGAATAATAAAAGCAGAAAGCAATCAAGTTATTACTGAAAAGTCGTGGCCCAAATAACTATCGAACAATTAACCAGCAATCACCCAAATGGACCTTTTTTTGTATGGATTTTAGATATCGGTCGCTCACGCTTTGTTATAACATTGCTACAATGTGTATATCTGAGTTTTTCGTTATACTAAGTCGCATTAGCTATTTGGGTTTTAATTTTCAATTTAGTAGAAGATTTATGATCACTAGGCTTTTTTCTGACCAAACGTTCATCTTAAGCAACAAGGCCATTTATGAAAGATTCTGAAATAGCGATATCACAAATAACGCTAATGAAACAAAAACTTCATGCTGCACGTTCGGCTTTAGATGACATCAATAAAGATCGCAATGACAAGCTGAAAACCCTGATCCAATTTATTGGCCACTTAAGCTTAGCCTGTAAAGGGCAAAACTTAGAACTCGATAATAAATTAGCCAAATTACGACACCATCTTCACAGTTATGAACAAATCGATGAAGCATTACCTGAATTAGTCGATATTGAGCGAATTTTGAAGGGGCAATATAACCATACCATGACTCAACTTGAAGAGAGTCGTATGGGTCTTTCAAGGGTAATAAGACAAATTCAGCGTGTTAACTCAGCCCCAGAGAAAGTTAAAAAAGAGATCAATTATTTCAAGCAAGATCTGGCTAAACCATTTCATACTGTTTGGGAATACATTCCTAAAGTTGAAAAGCTAATTGGTTTCTATGAGGAAATTTTACAACAGCAATTTACCTCTGCAGATGATTACGACATCTTGCCACAACACATTCAACTTGCCCGAGAGTTAGCGGTAAAAATATCAGAAATTGAGTTTCGTAAAGATCAACGCGATCAAATTTTAGTCATGAAAGAAGTATTATTAGGTGAAATTACCTTAGATACTTTACTTGAATCGTATCAAACTATCCTAAGCTTATTACTAGATAATATCGCAAGAGAGAAATCGGCTTCACAAGACTTTCTATACGCTCTTAATGATGCATTGACAGTTGTTCGTGACGTGGTGAATAGCTCACATAACAATAACGAACGCAGCCAACAGCTAAAACAACAGCTGAACAAAGAAATCAATTTAAGAGTTGATAACGCTGGCGGCATTATCACAGATGTTGAAGATTTATTGGATTTAAAAACCCAATTAACGGTACAACTTTCATCGCTTCGTGATGCCTTATCGCGCAAAGAAGCACTTGAAAGTCGTGAACAAACTATTTTACGTAAATCCATTGAATCTATGCGTAAAGAGTTAAACAGCATCACCCAAGAAGCTAATAGTTATAAAGAAAAATTGTTTGAACACCAAAAACTAAACCTTCTTGACCCTCTCACTCAGCTAGCTAATCGTACAGCATTAGAAGATAGAATGGATCAGGAATACCGCAACCATATTCGTTTCAAAACGCCATTATGGATTGCCGTTACGGATATTGACTTTTTTAAAACGGTTAACGATAACTTTGGTCACAGTACAGGAGATAAAACCTTGCAAGTCATTGCTATGGCATTAAAAAACTCACTACGTGACAGTGAGTTTGTTGCACGCTATGGTGGTGAAGAGTTCGTATTATTATTGCCTGACATTACCCAAGATCATATTTCAACCTTACTCAATCGCGTAAGAGAAAAGGTAAAAAATATTCCATTTAAGTTTAAAAATCAGAGAATTACAGTTACATTATCTATAGGTGCTGCGCAAGTGATGGACAATGAGACCATCGAAGAAGCATTTGAACGTGCTGATTCTGCGCTATACAAAGCAAAAAACAATGGCAGAGACCGAGTCGTAATAGACATGTAAGCAGCACAAGCGCTTAAGTGTCTGTGCACTTAAGTCCAAAGGAGTTGCTTATGATTATAAGGATTAGTCCTAGAGGCAGTTTAGATCAATTATCTCAACTAGAAGTTGATCGCCTCAAACAAGGTGCGAAAAGTGAGCTTTATCAGCTGTATCGCAGTTGTTCCTTAGCGGTATTATCGTCAGGCCTTATTAGCGATAATGCCGAAGCTTTATTCGAAAAGTTTGACACCTTCGACATCAATGTACTGCAGCGTGAGCGCGGCATAAAACTTGAGCTAATTAATCCCCCAGAAAAAGCCTTTGTTGACGGTAAAATTATTGCGGGTATTCAAGAGCATTTATTTGCTGTTTTACGCGATATTATTTACATCAGCAATAAATACGACAATCTTAAACACATCAATCTGACCAATGCTAGCCACATCACCAATGTGGTATTTGATATCTTAAGAAACGCCCGCGCTATTTCACCGATGAAAGATCCCAATGTTATTGTCTGTTGGGGCGGTCACAGTATTAATGCCATCGAATATCAATATACCCGTGAAGTTGGCTATCAGTTGGGTCTTCGTGAACTTGATATATGTACTGGTTGTGGTCCGGGTGCGATGGAAGGCCCGATGAAAGGGGCTGCTATTGGGCATGCCAAGCAAAGGGTTAAAAATGCTCGCTACATAGGCTTAACTGAGCCAAGTATTATTGCAGCAGAGCCACCAAATCAAATCGTCAACGAGTTGGTTATATTACCTGACATAGAAAAACGTTTAGAAGCCTTTGTACGTTTAGGTCACGGTATTATTATCTTTCCTGGCGGCGCGGGTACCGCTGAAGAGTTATTGTATTTTTTAGGTATTTTATTAAATAAAGAAAATGCAAATACCCCTTTCCCTTTGGTACTGACGGGGCCAAAAGAGAGTGCGGAATACTTTGAAGAAATCCATCAATTTATTGGTGCAACCTTAGGTGAAGAAGCGCAGAGCAAATATCAAATCATCATTGATAATCCAGTAAAAGTTGGCCAAGTCATGAAGCAAGGTATGGAAGAAGTAAAAACCTATCGCAAAGAAAAAGGCGATGCTTATCAATACCAATGGTCATTAAAAATTGAACCCGAGTTCCAATTACCTTTTGACCCTAGCCATGAAGTTATGGCAAATTTAAACTTATACTTCCAAAACAATAAAGCTGAACTTGCCGCTAATTTGCGTAAAGCGTTTTCGGGTATTGTTGCGGGCAATGTAAAAGGTGAAACCATTAAACGCATCAAAGAGCATGGCAAGTTTCATATTAAAGGTGATCCTAAATTGATGAGTATGATGGATAAGTTGCTGAGTGCATTTGTAGAACAACAACGAATGAAACTCCCTGGCAGTGCCTACGAGCCATGCTACAAAATAATAAAATAACTTAATGAATAAATTACTGATTATTGATGGACTCAATCTGGTTCGCCGCATTCATGCGGTGTTACCGAATGAAAATGATATCGAAAGCGTAAAAATGCGCTCGTTAGCAGCTTGTCATAAGATGCTACAGTTACATCAACCAACCCATGTGATTGTGGTATGGGACGGTGACCAAGAATCATGGCGCAAAAAGCTTTATTCAGATTACAAAAAAGGTCGTAAGCCAATGCCTGAGGCCCTGCAGAAAGGGCTTAAAGACATTAAATCGGCTTTAGCGGCAGAACACATTCACTCACTTGATGCCCTTTCAGAAGCTGATGACGTTATTGCCACTTTGGCACTTAAAATCACCCAAAATCAAGGCCAAGCAATTATCGCTTCCACAGACAAGGGATTTAGCCAACTACCTCATCATGAGTTAATGATTTGGGATCACTTCAATCAGCAGGCGTTTGATTTAGTTGAGCATGAACGTAAACTGGGTGTGGTACATAGCCAATTTTTAGATTTTATTGCACTGGCTGGCGACAGTGGTAATAAAATCCCCGGCATTGCTGGTATTGGTCCTAAGTCTGCAGCGGATTTACTCAATAAATTTCGTACATTAGCTAACTTATATCGTTCTCTTGAAAACCTAGGCCCTAAACAGGCGCAGAAACTTGCAGAAGGCAAAGAACTGGCTCGTATCAGTTATAAGCTGGCGCAATTACAATGCGATATGCCCCTTAATATCAATTTGAAACAATTTCGCTATCAAGCGGATATAACAAAAAATGTCTAAATATTTTACACTCAATAATTAACATTCAAATAGCACCACCATGGAGTATTAAATGAAAGCCAGTGCAACGTATATTATCGGTGGGATATTTATTGCTTATCTCTTATTTGTTGCCGTGGTGATGTTTATTTATGAGCCTCTCCCAGAAGACCGCGCCTGGGAAGATAGACAAGCTTACAATAGTCAAAAAATGACTGAAATTAGCTTTGGGCAATCTTTAGAGACTATCAAGAAATTATTCGGCAGTGCCGACTTTGTTGAAGCCAAAACGGCTATTGATGGCCAATACCAAATATTGTTTTATCGCACTCATCATCTAAAGTCAGACGGTATTACAACACGGGACGAATGCACCCCTTTGCTGTTTAAAAACAATATCCTTATTGCTTGGGGCTTAGAAACCTACCAACAATATTTAGACAGCGAAATATTAATTGAGTCCACACAAGCGGCTTTAGCTCATTAATTTAATTTTCATTTAGCGGCTCAAGAGCCCTTGAGTCGCAAGTCCCTTGGTTGCTTTTTTAGCGCCCCCCGAAACCATCTCAAATCAGGGCGACAAATACTTATAAAGCAGGTTATTACACCGCTAACTGCGTTCAATTGACTTGCAAAATCCTCTTATTGACGCATCAATTCACCTTGTATCGGTGCAAAGCTAAAGTTTGACTGTAAACGTCAGAATATGAATATTTTAAATATCGTTTATTCATCTCTTATCCGAGTTAAGGTTAAGTAATGTTGCAATCACTAGCGCTCCCATCTTGCCCCCCATAAAATCAGAATGTTTTAATTAGGGGTTTCAATTTACTCAACATCACCTGTGATCCACGTAATTTGTGCCATAAAAAATGCAGACCGTTAAGTCTGCATTGTTAAGTGTCATACGGCCTGTTGGTCTTTCAGGGTTATTTTCGTTGCGAGTGTTTGGTTACCTTACAATTCACAGACGTAGCGCTTTAATGACGCTACATAGTCGTGGCGCTAGATAAAAGTCGATAACTAAGTGAAAATGATCAACATACAGCGCTAGGCTTCGGCTAAACACTTTTACGCTTGGTTAAATAGTTTTTGCCTAGATGACTAGGCATCAATCCACTGGCCGCAAATAAAATCCTATTTAACTCAAACAAAACTTAGCCTACAAAGTTCAACAGGCTCGAGCGAATAGCATTAATCCTTAGCAAACTCTTGGTAAGCCTCACCTTTTTCAAGCCATAACGGAGCGGGTTTACCGAGTAAATAGTGATCAAAATATTCACGCATTTTAATCGTGTAATCTAATTTATTCGGGTACTTCTTCAAATGATGAGGTTCGCCTTCGTACTGTAAAAAAACCACATCTTTACCGGCGCGGCGCATCGCTAAATACATTTCAACGCCTTGCTCCCAAGGTACTGCATCGTCAATATCACCAAACATAATCATCATGGGTGTTTGAATTCGCTCAACGTAAAAAATGGGTGAGTTTTCAATATATTTCTGCGGTGCTTTAAATAAACTCTCCCCTATGCGACTTTGTCCCGTTTCATATTGGAACTGTCTTGCAAGGCCGCTTCCATGACGAATACCACTGTATGCGCTAGTCATATTAGACACAGGGGCGCCCGATACGGCTGCGGCAAACATATTCGTTTGAGTCACAGCAAATGCTGTTTGATAACCACTCCATGAATGACCATGAAGACCAATTTTTTTCGGATCGGCGATGCCCATATCGACTATTTTTTGCACGCCCGTGGTTAACGCTTTGACCGCGGAAATTCCTGGATAGCCAATTTCAAAACGAATATCCGGTAGAAAAATGGCATAGCCATTATTGGTGTACCAAGCAAAATTGGGCCTATGGTTGATTTTCATATCAGGGAAAGCATGTAAGCGATCACTCATAAAGCGATAGTAATACACCATCACAGGGTAACGTTTACCTTTTTGATAGTTACTTGGTTTAATCAAAACACCGTCAGCGAGATTGCCATCAGCATCGGTCCACTGTACAAGTTCAGATTTCCCCCAGCTAAATGCTCGGCGTTGCTTATCTAATGATGTCAGCTGCTTGGCTTTGTTTATATCATCTAATGTTGCGGCATAAACGTCTGGATACAAATCGAAGCGCTGTTTTGAATACAGGATTTGATCACTTTGCTTTGCTCTGGCCAATACGGTTAATTTACTTTGGCTATCGGTTAGTTTTTTAACCCCTGCTACACCGACTTTGGCAACATAGAATTCATCAGCCTTGGTGCGATGGCTATAGCCTTTTAACAATATGGTTTGGTCGGCTTTAACCGTTGCGGGTTGTTTGTCTTTAATAAGCCCTTTAACTCGGTATTCAACACCCTGCTTGCGACCTTCGCCATTAGACAACATAAATCCGCTATGCGAGGTGGTATTAAATTGCCAAACATCGTATTTGTCATAACTAATGAAACCTGAACCATCATCAAGCCATGGACCAAAACCATAACCCGGAGCCGAACTGGGGTAATCATGGTCTTCATCAGCAAAAGGCACCGCATATTGTCCACTTAAATTAAAACTTTTTGCCTGAGCAATATCGTAAATATGCACGTTCCCTTGTTGGTAATAACGTAAGAATCTTGCATTTGGTGACAATGTAGGGATAGCGTCACTAGGTTGCTGTGCCAACACCAAAATTTTGCGTCCGGTATTTAAATCAACAAGATATACATCTTGATAGAAACCCGCCCAGGTAATCATTTTCTGATATGGCACGTCTGATGTCGCAACCAAATAGCGCGCTTGTTCACCATACTGAACCGTCGGCACCTCTTTATCTGCCAATTGGATAATACGATCAGCATCTAGGTGATAAACCGCTAAATAAGTGCGCTTTAATTCATCCTGATATTCTTTTATTTCATGCGGTTTAATTTTGGCGTCGTCACCATGCCAAATGCGTAGATTTTTGTTGTCGGCAATGACATTCAAATCAAACAGTGAATTGTCATCGGTATACTTTTGCTGTTTTTGCGGCGCAACTACTTGCGGGACTCGGCCTACATACAAACGCTCGCTGTCACGGGAAAACATCACAGTGGCATATTGATTTAGCGTCCACTCCTGGCTTGTTGGCTGGCGATGTTTACCAGAGCTGATATTCATCACATGTAATTGATATTGGCGTGCATTACGCTTTTGACTCAGTTTACCTGTGGTAAATCCAACATAACGTCCGTCATTACTTAAGGCTAATTCACCTATTTGGTCATCGCTAGTACTATATAAATCACGCTGTGTCTGATGGGTTAAATTAACTAACATGACTTGATGTTGCTTTTGATTGTGACGATTTATCGCGGCAACAAAGTTAAAACCTGACTCATCGAAAGCAAATTGAGTCACATCAGTAAGCTGAACCGTTTTATTGCTCGCTAAATGGATCAGGCTTAATCGAGTGCCTTTATCATCATCTTCAACAGTGTCAGTGTCAGTTTCACTGGCAGCGGTCTCAGCCGGTTTGGCATCCTCATCTGCGGTTTTATCTTCTTTAAACCACACAGCTAAATATTCGCCATTATCATTAAACTGAGCCGATTTAATGTTAGTAAAGGCTTGTTGTTGGCCCGTTTTAGTATCAAGCAAGGCTAAATCTTGGGTTAACTCAGACTTCTTTTTAGTTTCTTTCGCTAACAGGCTGGCTGGAATAGTGGCAATCACAAATCGGCCATTGGCATTGACTTTTGGCTTAGTCCCATTGGCAATATTAAAACTCTTAGTACCATCAATTGATTTCACAATCACATAGCTTTCACCACGGTCGGGCTTTGCCTCAACCGCCATCATGCGGCCATCATCAGCGATAACCGGTTGCTGTAAGGTGTTAAAGTGCATAATATCCGTTAGCGATAACGGCTCTGCATATGTAAAACTTGTCGAAAGTGACAGTAATAACATCACCATCAATGGATAGGTAAACCGATAAGATAGTTTCACAAAATTCCTCTTCTTATAATTATGATGGCACAAACCACAACATCAGCTAAAAGTGTCAACGTCAGTAAACCTGAATATTCGACTATGGTCGTCTAGCAAACGATGCACAGAAGTGAACAAAATACCCTACTTTTGTAAAGTTAACCTTTTGTATAAAAAGGATTTGGCAATTCAATAAAGTGCAATCACATTCATTTGTCATTAATGCGGCTATTTTAATCTAAAACACATCACAAATGTTTGTTAAATGCGATTTCATCCACAGTTTTCTGTAAATAAAGATTAAAAATCGTTAAAATAGTCGCTAGAAAACAGATGAATAAAATCATCAAATCACCGCTTGTGAGACTGAAATCTCATACTGCGGCCCCAATTAATGCGCTGTAATCATTGCAGTAACCCTAGCGTGTAAGGACTTCTGATGTCAAAACGTACAATAACCGTAATTCCAGGTGATGGAATTGGCCCAAGTATTATCGATTCTGCATTAAAAATTCTCGACAAAGCAGGATGTAATTTTGAATATGAATTTGCGGATGCTGGCCTTACGGCGCTAGAAAAACACGGTGAATTATTACCACAACGTACTCTCGATTTAATTGAAAAAAACCGCATTACTCTTAAAGGTCCATTAACCACGCCTGTTGGAGAAGGGTTTACCTCAATCAACGTCAGCCTAAGAAAAAAATTCAGCCTGTATGCGAACGTGCGTCCTGTAAATTCATTTAAAGGCACTCAAGCGCGATATGAAAATATCGACATTATTACCGTTCGTGAAAATACCGAAGGTATGTATTCTGGCTTAGGTCAAAAAGTATCAGATGACGGTGAAACAGCAGAAGCCACCAGTATTATTACCCGTCAGGGCGCTGAACAAATTGTCACTTTCGCCTATGAATTAGCACGTAAAGAAAACCGCAAAAAAGTTACCATAGTGCATAAAGCTAACATCATGAAATCAACCTCGGGTTTATTCTTGAAAGTGGCCCGTGAAGTCAGCCTTCGCTACCCAGATATCATCACTGAAGAAATGATCGTTGATGCAACCTGCATGAAATTAGTCATGAACCCAGAAAACTTTGATGTGATGGTAACCACTAACTTGTTCGGCGATATTTTATCAGACTTGTGTGCGGGCCTTGTGGGCGGTTTAGGCATGGCGCCGGGTGCCAATATCGGTCGTGATGCTGCAATATTTGAAGCCGTACATGGAAGCGCCCCTGATATTGCGGGGAAAAACTTAGCCAATCCAACATCCGTTATTTTAGCGTCGATTCAAATGCTGGAGTATCTTGGTATGTCTGATAAAGCGGTGATGATCCGCAATGCTGTATCTGCTGTGATTGAAGAAGGCGACCGCACAACGCGTGATTTAGGTGGCACATATGGCACAACAGATTTCACCCAAGCGGTATTAGAACGTTTAGATTAATCTGTTGGCGTTAAACTTAGCAAAAAGCCCTAATATATTAGGGCTTTTTAGTTGCTAAATAAGCTGATTTTAGGTTAAAGACTGACACGTGAGCGATAGCGCAGCACAGTAGCGTTTTATCTTTCACCCAGTACGGCATAGTTAACGCCTTTTTCTGGGAATAACCATAAATGCACAGTCACTTCATCGCGATCATGATACAAGTGCTTACACTGCATCTTATATTCGATATTGTTTTCTTTAAAAATCTCGGCCATGGTATCTAAAATAACTCGCACTTCTTTATAGCGACTTTTCATTGGCAGTTTCAGGTTAAAGATGGCTTCTTTAAACCAAGCATTAATTGCCCAGGCTTCCATTAGCTCAGCGACACGGGAAGGTTTTTCAACCATGTCACAAACTAACCAATAGATATTTTTACGTGGCGGTTCAAATCTAAAACCATCGGCACGATAATGTTTAACCTGACCCGTTTCCATCAATTTCTCATTCATCGGGCCATTGTCAACTGCTGCGACCATCATACCTCGGCGCACTAGTTGATAAGTCCAACCACCAGGACAAGCGCCTAAATCAACGGCATTTAACCCACTACGACAACGTAGGTCTTGCTCTTCTTTGGTTAAAAAGGCACCGAAGGCTTCATCCAATTTCAAACTTGAGCGACTTGGCGCATCCGCAACCATTTTCAAGCGCGGAATCCCCATAAAATGAGGCGAACTATTATGGCTTAATGAATAGCCAGCAAACGCTTTACCAGAGCCGATAAAACACACATGAATAATAGGTCGACGTGCATTTTCAGCACCAAGTAGAATCCCCGCTTTTTTCAAGCCTTGACGTAAAGGCACAGTGAACTTACGACAAAATGCCGACAATTCTTTCGCTTCATTAGTATCAGGAGTTTCAACACGCAGTTCACCGCATTTAGCTAATTCACCTAATGCCTGAATAATCGGGCTTACTCTATCTTGCTCAGGTAAATCGATTAATAGATCTGCCGCTGCAAACATTTGCCGAGTAAAAATGAGTGAGCTTAACGCTAATTTCTCAGCTAATTCATCGGCACCATTATCATCAAAACATTGATAAATAACATAAGCATCATTGTTATTGGTTTTTACAAAACCACCAACATTAAGTTCTGCAGCGCGTTGTTGAATTTCTGCAGCGCACTCTTTCTCGTATCCAGCACGGCAAAATAGGAATAGGTTTTTCATGTAAAGCCTTAGCAATAGTCGAACTTGAAGCAAAATTTTGTCGGATTATAGCAAGAATATGCCGCTATAGCAGATTTAGATTTAATCCGTATTAACAGGTTTACGCCATGCAGCTGTTGCAAAAATTGCCCAGCCAATCAGTAAACAAATACCGCCAATGGGGGTGATAGGACCTAGCCATTTTTGACCAATTAGCGCATACAAATAGAGCGAACCGGAAAATAACACGATACCTGTGATGAAAAACCCAGCCGCCAAGTTAACCAGTTTAGGGCTCAACCAGTTTGCAGCAAACGCCAGGCCTATTAATGCAAAAGTATGGTAAAACTGATATTCGACAGCCAAATTAAAAATATTAATCATTTCTGTTGAGGTGACTTTTTTTAGGCCATGAGCAGCAAATGCCCCTAAAGCCACGGCGAGAAAGCCACTCATTGCAGCGACAGATAATAAACGATGCTTCATAATTTGCCTTAATATTGGGCTTGGTTGATGTACAAACCTTTGGCTAACAAACTTAGGATAAAGATCCACAAAAACGATCTATCTCAGCCACCACAAGCGCGAGATTAGCGTCGAATGTTGTTCCAGATGACTTACGTGGGGCAAAACTATGATCGCCATCAGGAATATAGGTGAATTCAATTCCTTTGCGAAATGTCCACGAAGCTATTTGCTCAGGAAGGCCAAACTTATCTCGCTCACCTTGAAGCACCAATGTCGGCATGCTTGATTCATTCAGCGGAGGCAATCGTGGCACACCACCTTTAATTGGCACAAATGGATAACCCAAGCAAACTTGTCCAATGACGCTATCAAGCGCGGCCTTGGTATCAGGCATTTCACATTGATGCAAACTTGAGGTTAACGTTGCCATCATACGTGAGCCCATCGATTTACCGACCAACATAATACGCTTGTAGTTAAGTTCACCCTGTTGCTGTTTATGTTGAATATCTGCCAGTACACTTTCTAAATGCTGCACTAACTTTGGCGCCCGATCTGGCGGGCGCTTTTTACCATCAAGCATATTGGCTTGCATGTATAAAAAATTAAATCGATAAACAGCAAAACCTTTGGCAACCAAACTTTGAGTTAATTGCTGCATAAATGCATGGTGCATATTGGCCCCGGCCCCATGAGCTAACACGATAAGCGTGCCGCTATCCACTGGACCATCAATTAAATAATCTCGGGCTAATTCAGCATTTTGATTAATACTATCCTGCAAGTAAATCACTGCGAGACTCCTCGGCAAACATATCGACCATCCACTCACGAAACGCGCTGACCTTACCTAATTCAGAATGGTTTTGCTGGCACACTAAATAATAGGCATCTTTACTTACCAATACTTCAGAGAAAGGGCAAACCAAGCGCCCTGCTTTGATATCTGGGCGTGCTAACACACTGTATCCTAATGCGACGCCTTGTCCATGAGCTGCGGCTTGTAATACTAAAGATGAATGACTAAATATCGGCCCTTGGTTGACATTAATGTCACTAACGCCACATTGCCTAAACCAAGCTTGCCAGTCATGGCGACTAGAGTCATGCAGTAGGGTGTGATGTTTTAAATCAGCTGGGGAACTTAACGGTTTTGGGCCATTGAGTAATAATGGCGAACACACTGGAATTAACACTTCATTGCGCAGTTTATCTGCACGAAGCCCTGGCCAATTGCCTTGACCATAATAAATCGCCACATCCACATCATCAGTTAATGATCCAGTGTCACTGTCGACCGCTTTGATACGCACATCAATATCTGGATTTTTGTCACTGAACTTAGCTAAACGAGGCACTAGCCATTGAATCGCAAAACTGGGTGACATACTCACCGTCAGTGAGCCAACGGCGCTGCGAGCGAGCAATCTTTCGGTAGCTTCACCAAGCTGGGTGAAGATATCTTTGATATCGAGAAAGTAGCTTTGGCCTTCTTCTGTTAACAATAATGATCGATTTTTGCGTCTGAACAACTTTAAACCCAAGAAATCTTCTAATGCTTTAATTTGATGACTTACAGCAGCCTGAGTCACAAACAACTCCTCTGCAGCCCTTGTAAAGCTGAGATTTCTTGCTGCGGCTTCAAATGCTTTCACCGCATTTAAGGGAGGTAACCGTCTCGACATGGTGATCAATCTCTCGTTTTTTAATTAGTTTTTCTAATGATTATCGGTATTTTTTGTCGTTTGTAAAGAACAGTGTTTTTGATTAAATTAGCATCAATGAAATTAAGTCAGTTGGACAGTCTCTTCGACGTATTTGGGAGTGTCCGGCAATCAAACGATTTGTCAGCCCGGAGGCTCACTCATGTTCAATTTCAAATCTGTTCTCGCACTGGCTATGATGTCGTCACTCAGTCTGAGTGCCGCACAAGCTAACGAAATGGCTCAAGTAGATATTAGCGATTTATACGCAACTATTAATGCACAATTAGCTGATAATCTAAACCAAATGCAACAAGAAGTAGTTAAAGATGTCAATGAAGTTTTAATTACTGAAAATGATCAACAAATAAAAACTGTTCGCACGCAAGTGGCTGATTAATAATTATTATTGAACAGTACTTCCCTCATGTATGCTAGCTTTGATAGCTTGCCATAAATGCAATAAAAAAACCGCATAGATTGCGGTTTTTTTATGTGGCATTTTTCAACCCGACTTTAGTAAGCACATTTTTTAACAACGAACATAGCCATATTCGTCCTCAATAAACTTATCTCTGTTACGGGCGATATACCTTCACATTATGATGACCTTGCTCAATCAAATATAATGCTTGAAGTTTGCTCATCACACCACGATCACAGTAAAGTAAATAGGTTTTACTTTTATCTAAATCAGCAAACTGAGTCGCTAATTTAAAGAAAGGAATGGTTTTAACTTCCACGCCGTCGATATCTAAAGGCTTACGCTCTTCTTCTTCAGGTGATCGCACATCAATGACAATTTCACCAGTAGCAATATCGGTAACCGTTTCAGTTTCAGTGATTTGTTGATTCATTTCTGTTTCAATATCCCTAATATCCATTACCTTTGCAGAAGCAACGATGCGTTCAATTAAGTCTTCATCAAACTTTTTCTCTTCAGCTTCAATTTTAGATAATACCGCTTTAACTGTTGGTTTTTGCGAAATCACGCCACAGTATTCAGGCATGGTTTTAGCAAAATCTTCGGTACCAATTAATCTGCTTTGATTAATAATGTCCTGCTTATCCATGGCAATTAACGGGCGCATAATTAACATATCAGTGCAGCGATCGATAACATTTAAATTGGTTAAGGTTTGGCTAGATACTTGACCTAGGCTCTCACCCGTTACAATACCTTGGATACCATACTTCTCAGCGATTTGAGCCGCAACACGCATCATGACACGCTTCAGAATAACCCCCATTTGACCATTATCAATCCGCTCTAAGATCTGTTCAACGACGGGTTCAAATGGCACAGTAATAAAACGTACTTTGTGCGATTCGCTATAGGTCTGCCATAAATGATAAGCCACTTGCTTCACACCTATCTCGTGTTGAGCACCACCTAGATTAAAAAAGCAATAGTGCGTTCGAGCGCCTTTCTTAATAAATTGATAACTTGATACACCAGAGTCAAACCCGCCAGAAATCAGCGATAGCACATCTTCTTGGGTTGCCATTGGAAAACCGCCTAATCCTTCTATGCGACGCTCAACCATGTAAAGTTTATCGCGATCGATTTCAAGATTCACAGTCACATCAGGATTTTTAAGTTTCACCCCCAATGCATCGGTATGCTGGTTTAAACCACCACCTACGTAGCGCTCTACCTCTATCGAATTAAAATCATGCTTGCCTGTTCGTTTAACCCGCACACAAAAAGTTTTACCCGCAATCTCATCGCGATAACGCGGTAACGCTAACTGATAAATACTGTCAACGGTATCAAACGGATATTCACTGACCTGAACCACATGGGCAATACCAGGAATACAAGCTAAACGTTCCGCAAATTTACCCTGCAATTCAGGTTTATCTTCCGGCACCTTGACGATGATACGGTCAAATAAACGCTGTACTTTTGCCTCTTCATCAACTTTTTTAAGTACATTGCGAATATTGGTTTCAAGCATTTTGGTAAAACGTAATCTTACCGATTTACTCTTCATCATGATTTCTGGGTATAGCTTTACGATAAACTTCATAGCAGTTCCGGCAACATAAATGACCGACTAAAAACTAACATTAGTTTTGCCGATGTGACATTTAATGATTTGAATTAATAGAATAAAGACTTATTTTCTACAGCGTAAAATCTCAGCACCGAGTAAAACAGCGTCGATAAAATGATTACACGGGGTAAAAGTAAGCAAGCAATTGCGGCGGATTATAGCAAATTTATCACCACATGTAATAGCATTCGCGAGGCATTCAATGACAATGCCCTGTTCATACAAGCTGATAAAATTTTATCTTAGTTAAACGGATAAATTGTGAAACCGACAAACAAGTGAACTAAACAAAAGCGCAATCAAATGACTGCGCTTTTATCAGTAAGCTTACCTCAAATAAATCAGCTTATTGGATCACTTTAATTTCATCTGACTCTTTGGGTTTCCCCTGCTCAATGGCAATTTCAACACGGCGATTTCGGGCTCGATTACTATTGCTGTCGTTAGGCACCAGTGGGTTATTGGATGCTTCCCCCATTACTTTCATGCGACTTTCATCAAAACCTGGCACTTTCATTAACTCATGAGCCACAGCAACGGCACGCTGGCTAGATAAATCCCAATTTGAGCTATAAAGCTCGTTACTTATATGGGCACCATCAGTATGACCCGATACCGTGATTACACCAGGCACATCTTTAAGTAACTCACCGATTGAACGAACGATGGGCCTGAATTTAGGTTGTAAAAAACCAGAGCCTGATGCAAACGATCCTTTCTCTCGAATACGAATAATAATTTGTTGGCCTAAAGACTCTAACTCAATGGCACCATCAACGATTTGCTCGTTCAATTGTTCAGCCATTTTTTTCAGTTCTTCATTGATATTGTCTTGAGCCGAAGCGGCATCTTTTTTAACCGCTTCAGCTTCTTTTTGTGCTGTAGCGCTAGCATTCCCCCCCCGTTGAGCACCATTTTGCTTTTGAACGCCACCAGCACTGTCTTCCTCACCTGCTTGATACTCAATGGTGGGTTGAGTCATTTCATTGGTTTGCTGGTTAATAATCTCAATCGGTGTGGGATCAGGTCGTCCAGGGCGAAACTCAAGCGCAATAACAGACGTCCCCTTAGGGATATCTTTTACTTCAACTTTATTTTGTACACCAAATGCATACTTCATTGAACCCGCGATTTGCTTAAACTTCATCACGTCCATTTCAGAGAACGCTAGCAGTAACACGAAAAAGCACATCAACAGGGACATTAGGTCAGCAAAGGTTGCTAACCACATGGGCGCGCCTGCGGGTGGACAATCACACTTGGCCTTGGCCATGGTTACTCTCCGTCCGTCGTATCGACTTTACGTTGTTTCTCAGCAAGATAGTTCTTCAAAAAGCCTTCAATAACACGAGGGTTTTGACCATCTTGTATGGCCAATACCGCATCCATAATTAAATTACGGTTCAATAACTCTTCATTCATTCGCAGTGATAATTTATCGGCCATAGGAATGGCTATCATGTTAGCAATTACCGCGCCGTAAAGTGTGGTTAACAAGGCAACCGCCATCGAAGGCCCAATGGATTTTGGATCATCCATATTTGATAACATGGCAACCAAACCAACAAGTGTACCTATCATACCCATCGCAGGCGCAACATCGCCCATCGCTTTAAAAATACCGATACCGGCTTTATGGCGTTCTTCTGTTAATGCTATGTCTTTTTCCAGCGCGTTACGCACAACATCGCCATCATGACCATCAACTAACATGTCGACGGCTTTTTGCATAAAGGTATTGCTAATTTGCGCTTCTTCTAAGGCTAAAAAACCGCCTTTACGTGCAGCATCAGCCATACTCACGGACTGTTCGATTAAGTCTTCAGGTCTATCGATTTTAAACATAAATGCTTTAAGACCAATCTTAACTGCACCAAGAAATTGCTTAAGATTGAACTTCATCATCACGACAAACAAAGAACCTGCAACAACAATCAAAATTGACGGTACGTCGATAAATAAGCCAATGCCACCACTGGTGACCATAGCGCCGATAATAAAAGCAAAAGCGCCAATAATACCTATCAGGGTTGCTAAATCCACAACTTCTCCTCAAATGCAGTCAATTCTGCTTGATGTGCTAATGCCTAATTATCTCTAAGGTAAGCATAATCTTATTATGTTATCGGTCAAAATCATTTCTAGTTTAGCTCGATTTTCAACTTTCTAAACAAATTTCAGTAACAAAGCGTGCTATTGAGCAAATATCCAGCGTCTGTATTTGACCCTAAAGCTTGGCTGATATACCTTGTCACACGCTGAATAAGAGGAATTGTAAACGTGGCCAAAAAACCTGAAAACCTTAGTTTTGAGCAATCATTAAATGAGCTTGAAACTATTGTAGCAAATTTAGAACAAGGTGAAGTTTCCCTTGATGATGCGTTGAAGCAATTTGAACGTGGCATTAAGCTTGTGCGCCAAAGTCAGGCTAAACTTGAGCAAGCACAGCAAAAAGTATCCATTCTTCTGGAAGAAAAAGATACGTTATCGCCATTAGATATTGAACCATAACATTGCTTTAGAAGTACTTTGAGGTAATCCATTGTTAACAGATGCAATCAAGACTTATCAACAACGCGTTGATCAAGTACTCCGCCAGCACTTACATGATCTTGATGATGCCGCTCCCACTTTAAAAGCTGCCATGACACATGGTGCATTATTGGGTGGTAAGCGCATTAGACCATTTTTAGTCTATAGCATTGGCAATATGCTCAATGTACCGTTAACGACCCTAGATAATCTTGCTGCAGCCATTGAGTGCATTCATGCCTACTCTTTAATTCATGATGATTTACCTGCAATGGATGATGATTGCCTTCGTCGCGGCCAACCAACGGTGCATATTGCCTTTGATGAAGCCAGTGCAATACTTGCTGGTGATGCATTACAAACCTTAGCTTTTGATATCATCAGTACTCCAATTGACGGTTTATCTCCTAAGCAACAACTTGCCATTGTAAAATCGTTAGCAAAAGCCTCTGGTTATCAAGGTATGTGTGGCGGGCAAGCCATTGATCTTAGCGCCACTAATCAGCGTATTGAACTGACAAGACTGACTGAATTACACAACAAAAAAACCGGCGCATTAATCAGTTGTGCGGTTGAAATGGCGTTAATCGCCGCCAATGCCAGCCAAAGTGTTCATGACACTTTAATGCGCTACGCGCAGCATGTGGGTCTGGCGTTTCAAGTACAAGATGACATTTTAGACATCATTGCCAGTACCGAGGAACTGGGTAAACCACAAGGCAGTGATCAACAATCGAATAAAAGTACCTTCCCTCAACTATTAGGTTTAGAAGGTGCTAAACAGACATCACAGCAACTTGTTGATGATGCCCTATCAGAACTGACTAAATTGCCATACAATAGCCAGTTAATTGCAGACTTTGCCCGATATATTATCGCGCGAAGAATATAATAAGACAGATATCTCACTATGAGTTTCGATAATTCTCAATATCCAGTATTGGCACAAGCTAATACACCAGAAGAACTTAGAAAACTACCTCAAGGCTTGTTGCCTCAGGTATCAAATGAGTTAAGACAATTCTTACTGCAATCAGTAGGAATGTCGAGTGGTCATTTTGCTTCTGGTCTAGGTACGGTTGAATTAACCGTAGCGCTTCATTATGTCTATAACACACCGTTTGACCAATTGGTGTGGGATGTTGGCCATCAGGCTTATCCGCATAAAATATTAACTGACCGCCGCGAGCGTATGCACACTATTCGTCAAAAAAATGGTCTGCATCCTTTTCCATGGCGTGAAGAAAGCCCATATGACACTTTCAGTGTAGGCCACTCTGGTACTTCCGTTAGTGCTGCACTGGGTATGGCGATTGCCGCAGAAAAAGAAGACCTTGGCCGTAAAGTCGTTGCTGTTATTGGTGACGGTGCTATGACAGGGGGTATGGTGTTTGAAGCACTCAATCATGCCGGTGATTTACACAATGACATGCTAGTTGTCTTAAATGACAACGAGATGTCCATTTCTGAAAACGTTGGTGCACTTAATAATCATTTAGCCCAATTAATGTCTGGGCGTTTTTACACCACCATTCGTGAAAGCAGCAAAAAAGTGCTTAAGGGCATGCCTGTCATTAAAGAAATGGCCAAGCGTACTGAAGAACACTTAAAAGGCATGGTAGTACCTGGCACCCTTTTTGAGGAGCTTGGCTTTAACTATATAGGCCCTATCGATGGTCACGATGTTGATGCTCTCGTCGAAACCATGCGTAATATGCGTAATCTTAAAGGGCCACAAATTCTGCACATTATGACCAAAAAAGGTCGTGGTTATGAACCCGCAGAAAAAGACCCTATCGGCTGGCATGCTGTGCCTAAATTTGATCCTAGCCAATTCAAAAAACCGGCAACTAAACCAGGTTTACCGACTTTTTCACAGGTTTTTGGAAAATGGCTATGTGATGTTGCAGAACAAGATAACACGCTTATGGGCATCACCCCTGCGATGCGTGAAGGCTCTGGTATGGTTGAGTTTTCTCAGCGTTTCCCCAAGCAATATTTTGATGCGGCCATTGCAGAGCAGCACGCGGTAACCCTTGCGGCAGGCATGGCGACTCAAGGCCTTAAACCTGTAGTGGCAATTTACTCTACATTCCTACAGCGTGGTTATGACCAGCTAATCCATGATGTGGCATTGCAACGCCTACCTGTACTATTTGCCATCGACCGTGGTGGGATTGTCGGCGCAGATGGCCCAACCCATCAAGGGGCATTCGATTTAAGCTTTATGCGCTGCATTCCTAATATGGTAATCATGACGCCATCAGATGAAAACGAATGTCGCCAAATGCTGTATACCGGATATTGTTATCAAGATGGCCCTACAGCGGTTCGCTACCCAAGAGGCTTTGCTACAGGAGCAGAGCAAATCGAATTGATGACAGCCTTACCTATAGGTAAAGGAGTAATAAAGCGTCAGGGCAAAAACATCGCGATTGTTAATTTTGGGACCACTTTAGCTGCGGCGTTAACCGCCGCAGAAGCACTTGATGCCACAGTGGCAGACATGCGATTTGCTAAACCATTAGACATTGAGCTACTCACTGAATTAGCAAATAGCCATGACATTATTGTCACGGTGGAAGAAAACGCCATTATGGGTGGTGCTGGTAGCGGCGTAATGGAAGCATTACAGAAGCTTAAAATCATTAAGCCTGTGCTACAAATTGGTTTGCCTGATGAGTTTATTAAGCATGGCGCACCGGATGAAATTATCAGTGAGCTAAAGCTTGATGCCACAGGCATTGAGCAACAAATAAGAGACTATCTCAATTAACGCTTGCTGTGGTTGTTGGTGACATACTCTTTAATCACAATAAGAACTTAATTATCAGCTAGTTAAAGCTTGATGCCACAGGCATTGTTCAACAAATAAGAGACTATCTCAATTGACGCTTGCTGTGGTTGTTGGTGATATACTCTTTAACCACAATAAGAACTTAATTATCAGCTAGTTAAAGCTTGACGCCACGGGCATAGCGTAACAAGTCAGAGACTATCTCAAACTACCGCTTACAGTGGTTGTTAGTGTCATACTCTTTAACTACAAAAAAGGGCTGAATTATCAGCCCTTTTTTACATTCATCCATTCACATTATTCGACTAACAATCACTCGATTATGCTTGTGTATCGATACTGGCTCCGCCTTGCGATACCATCACCATTGCCGGGCGTAAAAGACGATCATTTAAAATGTAGCCTTTTTGCATCACTAACATCACAGTGTTTTCAGGATATTCAGCACTGGGTTGCATGCCAATCGCCTGATGATGTTCAGGGTTAAAAGTTTCACCTAACGGGCTAACTTGAACGACACCAAACTTTTCAACTGAGCTTAAGAAACCTTTCATGGTTAACTCAACGCCTTCGTATAACGCTTTAGTGGCTTCATTTTCAGCAGAAGTCCCTTGTAACGCGCGCTCCATGTTATCAAGCACAGGTAGCAACTCATTGGCGAACTTTTCTAAGGCAAACTTACGTGCCTGCTCAACGTCTTTGGCCGCACGAGTACGAATATTTTGAGTTTCTGCAGCAGCACGTATTTCAACATCTTTGCGCTCTGCTAAAGCCGCTTCTGAGGCCGCTAATAATTGCTCCAATTCTTCAACGCGAAAGTTTGCTTGGGTTAACTCATCCATTAAGCTCGCTTCATCAGCTTCAATGACTATACCTTCTTCCACTTGATTTTTGGTTTCGATATCTTGTGGATCGTAGTTTGACTCGTTGCTCATTTTCACTCCAGCTAAAAAATGCGATTTTTTTGGTAATCATAATTGAAACATGCCAGATGCAGATTAATTATCACCACACTGACACTTTTAATTCGTTTGGGTATATTATGGGGATCAATTTTGGCGTTTCAAGCCTTTTAAGGCCAACAAATATCAATATGACCAAAAAGTTTAATACTATCGGCCTTATCGGCAAACCGCATCACCAAGGTACAAACTTAACCTTAAAACGTTTGCATCATTGGTTATCAGTGCAAGGCTACAAAGTGATTGTCGAATCTCGCGTATCGGCTGAACTGGGTAATGATGTTGCCTCTATGGACTTATTAGACATGGGCGAACATTGTGATCTGGCCATCGTCGTCGGCGGTGATGGTAATATGCTGGGCGCGGCAAGAGTACTGGCACGCTTTGATGTTGCCGTAATAGGTGTTAACCGTGGTAATTTAGGCTTTTTAACTGACCTGCCACCTGACAACTTTGAAGATGCTTTGGCTGATGTATTAGACGGTGAATTTGAAACAGAACACCGATTTTTGTTAGAAGCTGAAGTCCATCGTTATGGCAAAATCACCTCCAGTAACACCGCGGTAAACGAAGCGGTTTTGCACCCTGGCAAAATTGCTCATATGATCCAGTTTGAGGTCTACATTGACGAGCAGTTTATGTATAGCCAACGTGCTGATGGGATGATTATTTCCACGCCAACCGGTTCAACCGCTTATTCATTGTCCGCTGGAGGGGCTATTTTAACACCTAATTTGCAGGCATTGATCTTGGTTCCTATGTTTCCACATACCTTGTCATGCAGACCTATCGTCGTCGATGCTTGTAGTACCATAAAATTAGTGGTCTCACCGGATAACGGTGAAAATCTTGAAGTTAGCTGTGATGGTCATGTTCATCTAGCCGTTTTACCCGGAGATGAAATTATTATTCGCCGCTCAAGCGAGCAACTGCGACTCATCCACCCTAAAGGGCATAATTATTTTCACGTATTACGAAATAAATTAGGCTGGGGAAGCAAATTATTCTAAATGTACACGGTATTATTTTTCATCATCCACATCTAATATCAGGGTGGTAAAGCCATATTTATCACCCTGATTACTCACCTCGTGAGTTAGTTCACATTCACAATCACTAATATTCAGTAAAGTTGCCTCACAATTCACCCCCATACAAAGCATGACGAAGATCACTAATGCAAAAAGTTAAAATCGATCCGTGTCGCAATATCTGTGGGCTAGGTGACAGTCTGGTTTTAAGATGATCTTGATCAAATATTCAAGTCACAAAATACAGTCTATTAGACTCACTTCGCGCAATATTGAAGCATAAAGCCCAAATAAAATTCAGACCTTAATTTAATATTCGACAAGCAAAGAGGTATTCATGACAACGTTACAGCTACTCGCGAGCTTAACGCCAATAATAAGCGTTATGGTTTTTCTCGTGTTACTCAGATTACCCGCATCAAAAGCGATGCCAATCTCAATGATTGCCACAGGTCTAGCCGCCATTTTTATTTGGCAAATGGATACCACCTTACTAGCTGCCTCTGTTGTAGAGGGGCTTCTTTCTGCACTGACACCGCTGACCATTATTTTTGGGGCGGTGTTTTTGCTTAATACGCTTAAATACTCTGGTGCGATGGACACCATTAGAGCAGGCTTTACGAATATCAGTGCCGATGCTCGAGTTCAAGTAATCATTATTTGTTGGCTATTCGGATCATTCATCGAAGGTTCTGCAGGTTTTGGTACTCCCGCAGCGATTGGGGCACCATTATTAGTATTACTTGGTGTTCCGCCCATTGCCGCGGCAGTGGTTGCACTCATTGCCGATTCAACCTCTGTATCATTTGGCGCAATTGGCTTACCTGTTTTATTTGGTATGGAACAGGGGTTGATGGAAAATGGTGTGTCGATGGCAACCGAACAAATTGCCGCTCATGGTGGAAGTTTTGTTGATTATGCCCAGTTTATTGCTATGCATATGATCACCATTGATTTAATTACTGGTTCATTATTACCCTTGGTCATAGTGTCGGTATTAACCGGATTTTTTGGCAGAAACAAGTCATTTAAAGAAGGACTACAAATTTGGAAGTTTGCCCTATTTGCAGGCTTTGCCTTTACTATACCGGCTTGGATGATTAACTATATCGCTGGTCCAGAGTTTCCGTCAGTAATTGGTGCATTAATTGGTATGGCTGTCGTGATCCCTGTTGCTAAAAAAGGCTGGTTATTACCCGCAACGCCATGGCACGATTTTGCCGATAATGAAGAAAAAGCTGCAGATGACGTTGAAACCGATAAACCAACTGATGCTAAGTTTTCACAAATTGCCGCATGGTCACCCTATATCATTATGGCGGCGCTTTTGGTGTTATCGCGTATCGTCACTCCATTTAAAGCGTGGCTAAATAGCTTTAATATCAGCTGGACAGGATTATTAGGCACTGAGTTAAAAGCCGGTTTTGCCACTTTTTATGCACCAGGGATTTTCTTCGTACTGGTTTGTGTATTTGGGTTTATTTTATTTAAGATGAAGCCTAAGGCCATTAAACAATCTATTACTGTGTCATGCAGTTCTATGCTGCCAACCATTATCTCCTTAGGTGCATCTGTGCCTATGGTAAAAATCTTCTTAAATTCAGGCGCCAACTCAGCCGGTTTAGCCTCCATGCCTGTCGCCTTAGCTGACTTACTCGCTAATACTATGGGCTCTGTATGGGGCTGGGTGTCGCCTATTGTTGGGATCTTCGGTGCTTTCTTATCAGGCTCTGCTACTTTCTCTAATATGATGTTCTCAGGCTTACAGTTCTCAGTTGCAGACAATATTGGGATGAACCATGCATTAGTGCTAGCACTTCAAGGAATTGGTGCCAACGCAGGGAACATGATGTGTGTCATGAACGTTGTTGCCGCAGCGACTGTGGTTGGTATGGCAGGTAGAGAATCTGAAATTATTCGTAAAACAATGCCTATCGCGCTGGGTTATGCGTTAGTAGCAGGCACAATAGCTGTGATTTGGGGCGGCTTCTAACTTATTTGTCAGTTATTAATGCAGCAAGTCTTAATGGCTTGCTACTGCGATAACAAGAGAAAACATTATGACGATCAATTATCAAACTATCATGCAAGAGCTAAGCGCTCAACTGGGTAACAGTGCGGTAAGCAATGATCCAGTGCGTCGCTTTGCGTGGTCAACCGATGCGAGTTATTTCCGTATCGTACCTGAAATAGTGGTTCATGCAGATAACCTTGAACAGGTTAAAATCACCTTAGCCGTGGCACGTGAACACAATGCCCCTGTTACCTATCGCGCTGCGGGCACGAGTTTATCAGGCCAAGCTATTGGTGAAGGCATTCTATTAATTCTAGGTCATGACGGTTTTAGAACCATCAATATCAGTGATGATAAAAATAAAATCACTTTGGGCTGTGCGGTAATTGGTGCTGACGCCAATGCTGCTTTAAAGCCATTCAATAAAAAAATCGGCCCAGATCCTGCCACCTTAAATGCGGCTAAAATTGGCGGAATAGTATCGAATAATGCTTCGGGTATGTGCTGTGGTACCGCACAAAACAGTTATCAGACCATTGCATCGATAAAACTGGTTTTTGCCGATGGCACTGAATTAGATACCGGCTGTGAACAATCAAAAGCGGCATTCAAACAAAGTCATCCTGAGCTACTTGCAAACCTAAGCTCTCTTGCCGAGATGACGCAGAATAATGCTACTTTAGCAGCACGGATCCATAAAAAGTTTTCAATCAAAAACACCACAGGATATAGCATTAATGCTTTAGTGGATTTTACTGATCCTTTTGATTTAATTAACCATTTAATTGTTGGCGCTGAAGGCACCCTGGCTTTTGTTAACGAGGTAACCTACCACACAGTTGAAGAAGCCTTATTTAAGGCCTCTGCTATGGCGGTGTTTTTCAGTATGGAAGATGCCGCCAGTGCGGTTCCACCAATGAAAGGCGACAGCGTCGCTGCGGTTGAGTTATTAGATTGGGCATCGATAAAATCTGTAACCGGCAAACCGGGCATGCCAACATGGTTGAATCAACTGCCTGAGGGTGCCGCTATTTTATTGATTGAGTGTCGTGCTAATGATAAGGCAACACTCGCTCAATATACTCAGGATGTCATTAACAAAATTGCCCATATCAAAACCGAACGCCCAATTGAGTTCAGCAGCGATCCGGCTATTTTTGGTAAATATTGGGCTATGCGCTCAGGATTATTTCCCATTATTGGTGGTCAACGCCCTAAAGGCACATCGGTTATTATTGAAGATGTGGCATTTGAACTTGAACATCTTGCCGCCGCTGCAGCTGATTTAACCGCGCTATTCCATAAACATGGTTATCCTGAAGGGGTTATTTATGGCCATGCATTAGCGGGGAATTTCCATTTCATTATTACCCCGACCTTCTCTACTCAAGCTGATATTCAAACCTTCCACGCATTTATGCAAGATGTGGCAGAAATGGTTATCAATAAGTATGACGGCTCGATGAAAGCAGAGCATGGCACTGGCCGTGCTGTTGCACCATTTGTTGAAATGGAATGGGGCGCAGATGCTTACACTTTGATGAAACAAATTAAGCATATTTTTGATCCTCAAGGATTGTTAAATCCAGGGGTGATTTTAAATGATGACGCCGAAATTCATGTTAAAAACATCAAGCCATGTCCTGTTGTAGATGACTTTGTCGACAAATGTATTGAATGTGGATTTTGTGAAAAAACCTGCCCAACATCGGCACTTAACTTTTCACCTCGTCAGCGTATCGCGACATTACGAGAAATTGAACGCTTAGAACAAGCTGGTGAGAAACAAGCTGCAGCTGAAATGCGTGTTAGCTCAAAATACGATGTCATTGATACCTGTGCAGCATGCCAGTTATGTACTATTGCTTGTCCGGTTGACAACAGCATGGGACAACTTGTGCGTAAATTGCGCACACCGTATATCACCACCACAGAACAAAAAGTATTAGATTTTCAAGCCAATCATTTTGGTCTGGTGAATAGTGCCATCAGTACTGGTTTCAATATTCTCGGTACTATCCATAAACTGACGGGGGCAACGATTACTAACTCGATCATGAATGTCGGGCGTATGGTGACCAAAGAAGTGCCTTATTGGAATCCTGACTTCCCCAAAGGTGGCAATGTGGGTAAACCATCGGCATTTATTCCAGGGCAACCTTCGGTCGTCTATTTCCCAGCTTGTGGCGGTCGAACTTTTGGACCGACGCCAAAAGATCCTGACAATCGTACATTAGCGGAAGTGGTGATCACCCTGTTGGAACGCGCTGGCTATAACGTCATTACTCCCAATAACACCCGAGACTTGTGCTGTGGGCAGATGTGGGAATCAAAAGGTGATTTTAAAAATGCCGATGCCAAACGTGATGAATTAATTGATTCCCTTAGCCAGTTAAGTGATAACGGCAAAGTGCCTGTTGTAGTAGATGCGCTTTCTTGTACCTACCGCACTTTAACAGGAAATCCCAAGGTGGAAATCCATGATCTTGTTGAGTTTATGCATGATAAAATTTTACCAAATGTAACTATTACTCAAAAAGCCAATGTGACATTACATCAAGGTTGTAGTGCTCGAAAAATGCATCTCGAACCGAAACTTCAAGGGATCGCCGATGCGTGTGCGAAACACGTCGTAATGCCTGAAGGCATTAGCTGCTGTGGTTATGCTGGTGAAAAAGGCCTATATAAACCAGAAATCAATGCCAGTGCTTTACGAAATATAAAAAAACTGATCCCGACAGCCACCAAAGAAGGTTATTACGCCAATAGAATGTGTGAAGTGGGATTAACGCAGCATAGTGGTATTTCCTATCGCCACTTAGCCTATCTTTTAGAAGAGTGTACTCGATAAGTCGCTAAATCTTATCGCAATAAACCTGTCAAATGGCAGGTTTATTGCTATCAGAGAGCTAAACAACTAAAGATAAAATTTAGATCAACCTTATCGCAAGCTCTTAATATAACCCGTCAACATTATTCATCAATACAGGCGATTAACGATTGCTGTAGCTCAGCACTATTGAGTGAATGTTCTGTGATGATTTCTAAGCGAGAATCCACTGCTTCATCTAATTCAGATAAATGCAATGTTGAATCAACCATGTTAATCCCTAATATGCCGTCAAAGGTAATCATTACCGCTTTAAGGCGGATGATATCCGGGCGTTTAAACGTCTCCACCCAGCGCATCAATAAGTCAAAATTAAAAGTCATACTTGGACTAATAAGCCAGCCAATACTATAACAACCATCACCTTGATTGAGTTTGCATATGATCTCCCCTTCCATCAAAACGGGTGTAGGGGCTTCATCAATTTGATTAAACCACATACTTGACTCTGAAGTTGCTCGGTTCAAAAGTGAAGTCGGTGCAGAACTGTGCTGTGAGGTATTAACAGTAGATGTTTTTTTTCGTGCTGGTGTATTTAAACTTGCGAGTATTTCATTGATAAAATCATCGGACAGAAAATAATTACCGCCTTGCAACACTCTTGGGCTAATGACGAGTTGGCTGAGAAAATCTTGCAAATCCACTAACTCATTATGCTGATACAGCTCTGTTTTACTGGTAACAATGAGATCAGCTATTAACAATTGTTGGCGATAAGTATCATGGTCACGATAACTTTGCAGTGCAAGCTTACGGGCATCGACTAAACACACGCTCGCTTGCAAGTTAATTACTTGGGCATAATGCGGAGCTGATAACACTTTAATGATTTCTTGTGGGTGGCCTATCCCAGTCGGCTCGATTAATAGCCTATCTGGTTTAGCACGTTGAATTATCTGATTAATTGCCACCTGAATTGGGACTCCGGCAGCACAGCAGAGGCAGCCACCCGCGACCTCTTTTATCACAACGCCAGTATGATTAGCGCCATTGATTAATCCGGCATCAATGCCAATTTCACCAAATTCATTCACCAATACCGCCCAAACTTCATGTTCAGGTTTGTGACTCAATAGCTGCTTAATTAGACTGGTTTTACCCACACCTAAAAAGCCTGTAATTATGTTGGTTTTTACCGGATTAATTATCATTTTTTCGTTTTACTGTACTTGCCTTTACGTTGCGGTTTACCTGAGTCTTTATCAAACTGACCTGAACGGTTATTACGATTTGGACGTGCGTGCTTTTTCATGGTTTTAGTCGGCTCAGCATCCTGCTCTCGGTAACGGGCTGGAAGCGGCGCGCCTTGCTCATAACCAGCCACCACACTTAAATGAAGCTTTTGCTGAATCACTTCTTCAATCGCAATTAGGCATTCTTGCTCCTGCGGACTGACCAGCGAAATGGCTTCACCTGATAATCCTGCTCGCCCAGTTCGGCCAATTCGATGCACATAATCTTCAGGCTCTTCAGGAAGCTCAAAGTTAATCACACGCGGTAAGGCTTGAATATCTAACCCTCTTGCGGCTAAATCAGTTGCGACTAATACCCGCAACTTGCCCGATTTAAACTCTTCAAGCGCCTTGCTACGTGCCCCTTGAGATTTATCGCCATGGAACACCGCACTTTTAATGCCATCTAAACTTAATTCTTTCTGAAGATGGTCAGCGGTTTCTTTACGGCTAGTAAACACCATCACTTGTTGCCAATTATGTTTACCGATCAGTTCAGAGAGCAACTCCGCTTTACGACGTTTATCGACTTGATAGCCAAGTTGCGACACTGTTGTTGCTGTTGTGGCCATTGCGACATTGACGTATTCAGGCTCTATTAACATCTTGTCAGCTAACAGTTTAATCTCGTCTGAAAACGTTGCTGAAAACATCATGGTTTGGTGATGACGGTTAATTAAACGCTTCACTTTTTCGATATCTTTAACAAACCCAAGGTCGAGCATGCGGTCGGCTTCATCGATAACTAGATACGTCACCGTATCCAGCTGCAAATCATGTTGTCCGACCAAATCGAACAATCTGCCTGGTGTTGCCACTAAAATATTCACGCCCTGGGTAATTGCGGCAAGTTGTGGGCGAATACTCGCTCCGCCATATACAGCAGCACTTTTTAGCGGTAAATGTTGGCAATATTGCACAATATTTTGTTCAATTTGAATCGCAAGCTCGCGAGTCGGCGTCATGATCAGCACTGTTAAGGCCGGATTGGCTAGCTGATGTTCATCCACATTCGAAAGCATTTCGATTAATGGCAATGCAAAAGCTGCTGTTTTACCTGTGCCAGTCTCGGCATTAGCCAATACATCTTTACCCGCTTGGATCAGTGGGATCACGGCCATCTGAACAGGCGTGGGGGTCACATAGCCAATATCAGCAAGTGCTTGTTGAATTTCAGGCTTTAATCCTAGCGATAAAAATGACATAACAGACTCTACATAATAAAAAGAATTAGCAATCGCGTATTGTATACCGAATTAACCAGAAACTCAGAAAAATCAGCACCACAGCAATTAAAAAGCCACTCAACACCTGACTTATCAAAGTAACAGTTTGTATCCCTTAAGCGTTTTTTATTGAATCTATGTGCTAAAACAGCAAATATATCCGCAAATTTATAACAATTTCATCAAGGAATGTATGAAACACTATTTACTTGCCGCTGCTATTTGCGGTTTAACCGCTTGTGGTGGTTCTGACTCATCGCCCGAAACACCCACAACTCCGCCCGCCCCCGCACCAGAATTAACTGTGAGTCAGTGTTATGTTGTAGACACCTCAATGGGAGAATTTACCCTAGGAATTGATAACACCCATATGCCGATTACTGCAGCAAATTTTAGTCGATATGTCGCCGATAAATTTTATGACGGTACCCTATTTCACCGTGTTGCCAATAATTTTGTTAATCAGGGTGGTGGGTTTACAACCGGGTTAAATGCTAAGACAACCTTTGATCCCATTAAAAATGAGTCAAGCGTAGGCCTTAAAAATGATCGCGGCACTATTGCTATGGCCCGCACCCAAATATCAGACTCAGCAACCAGCCAGTTCTTTATTAATATCCATGATAATGACAATTTGAACTACCCAAGCCAAGGTGGCTATGCGGTATTTGGTAAGGTGGTTGCAGGCATGGAAGTGGTCGATATTATGAATGCGGTAAATACAACTTCAGTGCAAAAAAATGGCGTTACTTTTACCCATGTTCCCGTTGAAGAAATTGTGATTAACAGTATTACTGAGGCTAACTGCCCGGGTTAATCTATAGCGTTAAATTTTTCAGCTATTTGTTGTGTATAAAAGAGATCCACTTTCTTTTGTACACAACAACTCGTCCAATCGCATTTTTTACAAAACTTTCGGTTCCGTAACAAAACTACTCCTAAATAAGTACTAACAGCGCTATTCTTTGATATTGCTCACAAATACTGGCTTATGACATTGGTATGTTAACTACAGATAAAATAATCCGTAGAGGTAACAACCATGGCGACAAAATTTTTTATTCCTAGCGTCAATATCTTAGGCCAAAACAGCGTAGAGGAAGCCGTTAAAGATATTAAAAGCTTTGGGTTTAAACATGCGCTTATCGTAACTGACAAACCTTTAGTCAAAATTGGTTTAGTCGCCAAAGTTGCTGATAAGTTACAAACAGAAAATATCCAAGTGTCTATTTTTGATGGTGTTCAGCCCAACCCAACGACAGGTAACGTTGAAGCAGGTTTAGCCTTATTGAATAGCAATAAATGTGATTTCATTATTTCATTGGGCGGCGGCTCTCCACATGATTGTGCTAAAGGCATTGCATTGGTGGCGACAAACGGAGGCCAAATTAAAGATTATGAAGGTGTCGATGTCTCAACAAAACCGCAATTACCTCTAGTCGCCATCAATACCACCGCCGGCACAGCCAGTGAAATGACGCGTTTTTGTATCATCACAGATGAAGCGCGTCACATCAAAATGGCAATTGTAGATAAAAACACTACCCCGATTTTATCCGTCAATGATCCAGAGTTAATGCTTGATAAGCCGGCATCGCTAACTGCAGCTACGGGTATGGACGCTCTGACTCACGCTGTTGAGGCTTATGTGTCAATTGCTGCGAATCCTATAACTGATGCCTGTGCTATTAAAGCCATTGAGCTCATTAAAGCTAATTTGGTGAATGCGGTTAAAGATGGACAAAATATTGATGCTCGTGAACAAATGGCCTATGCACAGTTTTTAGCAGGCATGGCGTTTAACAATGCAAGTTTAGGTTATGTACATGCGATGGCCCACCAGCTTGGCGGTTTTTACGACTTACCTCATGGTGTGTGCAATGCGATTTTGCTTCCCCATGTGCAAAACTATAACGCCAAAGTTGTACCTCAGCGTTTGGCCGATGTAGCCAAAGCAATGGGGGAGAACATTAATGGATTATCAGCTGAATTAGGCGCAAAACTGGCTATCGAAGCAATTAAGAATTTATCTGAGTCAGTAGATATTCCGGCAACACTCACAGAGTTGGGAGTAAAAGCTGAAGATATTCCTACTCTTGCGGAAAATGCACTTAAAGATGCGTGTGGCTTTACTAATCCGCAGCAGGCAAGCTTTGATGAGATTTGTCAAATTTACCAAGCGGCATTATAGTGTTTTGCGAAGATTAAAAATCACATAGCACATATAAACCAGCTGAGTGATATGACTAAAGCTCGCGTTTTCGCGGGCTTTTTATTGGTTAAATTTTGTTTACCAACAACTGGTTAGTCGATACATTAGTAAAAGCGAACCTACCTCTCAGTTCTGATAATATCGATTGACCCCCAAGGAATTTAAGGTCTATGATGAATCAACTTAAAAAAAAAGGTACTCACAATGACAGCGATTACTCATGTTCACAATTACACCGTTCGTTGCCCTCATTATCAAGAAAATGACAAACAAGCTAGCTGGCATAATCATATCGAAGTTAACCACTCTTGCGAAATTGCCTTAGACAGAATCACCAAATGGCATAACAATGCTGGTAGCAAACTATTTGAAATCGACGGCATGACTATTCGTAAAGCCGATAAAGAAGAAGCTTACTTTGCTATGCGAAGCAGTCGTTTGAAGAACGATTGTCACGGCTTAGTGACATTTAAAGTCTATTTAGATAATTGCTGTCAAGATGCGTCTGTAAACGACATCATGACGCATTTGATCCAGGATTATCAGCAACGCTGCGAAAAAATTAGTTGATCAGCTAAGCGTTAGGAAACACAAAAAGGCTTAGCAAATGCTAAGCCTTTTATTTTAACCTTTGGGAAAACACTAACCACAATCGAGTTGCATAAAGCCACCAGCATGGGTGCTTTCATCAAAAATTAACCCTTTGAAATGATTTTTAAGCAATTCTTGTTGATGTTCCTGATGGTGGGTACCAATACAAAGGTTTTCCCCTGCGGCAAGTTGTCGTTTTTGTATGCTAGGCTTACTCCACAATACAGAGCCGATGGGCTGACAGTCTGGCAATGCTAACGGTAATAGCCCTGTGATGTTGCGTAAATAGCATCTTAGTCCTGAACCCGCTCGAGCTATTGTTGCTTCGTAGTTAGATAAATCAACACTGATATAAATCATATCCGTAATGATATGTAGCCCTGATCCCACCATACGGTCATTTAAATAGTTCAACATCTCCACAGGGCAAATAAGTACATTGCTTGAACCTGTTCGGAAGTTTTTAAGCTTCTGATTAATAAAACTACTCAGTAAGACACAGCCGAAAGCGGCACTATTATCTTCTGGCTGAAAATGTGCCATATACATAATAAGATGTTTCTCTCCCACCATAGTTGAATCAATAAAATAAGCACTGACATCACTATTTTTGAATAGACTGTAATCAATTGATGCATGGGGATATTGAATGTGAGAAGTGGGAAAAAGCTGTTGCTGCACATTTTTTGCTGCGTGAGCACTTTGCTCTAACATCAACAGATTATTGTTTAATTCTTGATAAGATAATTCAGCCAATTGACGTTCAAAAACATCAGTAGGATCATAAGCGACTTTTGCACTATGGGAAGCAGATTGACTGAGTGCCTGCTCAATAGCTGCCTCAATAATAAATAAATCTGCAACGGGTTTCACAAGATAATCGCAAGCACCAATCCGTAATGCCTCAACCACATCAGACATCACATCGTTACCCGAAATAACAATCGCAGGCACATTAGCATTAATAACCATCATTTGCCTTAACATGGGTAAACCACCCAACTTAGGCATATTAAGATCGGCTATGACAATATCAAATTTAAGCTCACTGAAAAAATCCAACCCTTGCCTGCCATTACTAGCATGTTTAACGTTCGCCCCTTTACTGTGTAAAAAGTCTGTCAATAATTGACTAAAAATTGGGTCATCTTCAACAAATAAAACGGATATATCTGTTAGTGCCATACTACAACTCCACAGATGAAAACTGCCAGAGTGCTCGTCTCTGGCTATTCTAGCTCATCCATATACTCATCTAAAAGCGCATCATCTTGTTGGATTTGAGGCACATTACCATCATAAACTTTATAATCCATGTGCTGAAAATAGGCTTCTTTAACAAAGGTATATGGGTCAAGCGCATTGTCTAATAATCTTTCCTGATCAATTGCGGCTGCACGAGAATGTAAGCCTTTTAAAGCCCACTTCAATCCAGATTGCCACAAAGTAAACTCAGACAAAGGAAAGTATAGACCATCAACCCAATCTGTAGCGAGTTCACGCGTAACATAAGGCCCTAAAAATGGTGCCATAAAATAAGGTCCGTTTGGCACACCGTAGTAACCAAGGACTTCATTGAAGTCATCATCTTTACGCGGCATCCCCATCATTTCAGCAACATCAACAATTCCAAGAAGCCCCAAAGTACTATTAATAGTAAAACGTCCACCTGCATTAGCAGACCATCCCCATTTACCCTGAAGAGCATTATTGACCATCGAACTAGGTTCTTCAAAATTACGCACAAAATTATCAACCCCAGTTTTTACGGGGCGGGGAATATAATCATTGTAACCATGGGCAACGGGTCTGAATAAGTACTTATCAAAATACAAATAATTTAGATCCCACATTGCACGGTTAAATCCTTCAAAAGGATCGCGCGGATCATTATAGGTAAGGGTAACCGAAGGGGTTACTTCATCTGTTTGAAGTGACTTACTCTCTGGCTCATTTGCAGTAGCTAAACTCGAATTAAGCAACAACAAAGGAAGCAACATCCTTTTATACTTCGTCATAACACTCTCTTAAAAAGACAACGGCTAAAGCTAATAAACAAACTGCTATTTTTGTCGTTTTTATTAAAGCAATGATTGTTCAAGTCGATAAATATTGAGATAGTAAATCTCGATTTCAATTCTTGGCAATTAAATGAGTCACTAGTGACCATTAACTGTAAGAAGCTTTCAAGCTGCTAAGGATACTGCAGCCTTGATAAATCGCAAAATCAAAATTGTAATAATAGATTAATCTTTAGTTTACTATTTTACAAAAAGGGAACATTTAAGGCCATAACATGCAGGCGCCAAACGTTACATTGCAATCTTCGTCACCAGTAGGCCAAGACGCTGGCAAACCAGAACTCACTAACAAGATTACGGGTTCAGCTAACCAAATCCAAAATTTATCACCTAGTAACCCGGTTTCTGCAAACGTTCCGCCACCGGCTAATTCAAATAACTCAAGTAGCTCAAATAGTTCTGCCGCCGCCCCATCCGCGACCAAGATTCCCGATGGTGTAAAATCTACATCTACGCCAATACCAAGTGCGGGGCAAACATCTGCAACGATAATAACCGTTAGTGATAAATCCTTGATTGCGACAAATAATCTACAGCCGGTGCAGGTAATAACTCCAGAGCCGGGTGCAACGCCATCACAAACGGTGAATGTTGCTATCGCAAATCAGCAGTACCAACTTAACTTGAGCGCCGAATTACAGAAATTATTACAAACCACAAGTAAAATAATGATTACTGCAGATGCTGTAAAAGCTATCAATTTACAAAAAATATCATTAGAAACAGGCCTTGCACCATCAACGCCAACTGTTTCACAACCAAAAGCGATTATAGAACAAAACCCAAAGATACAGAGCCAATTAGTATTGTTGGCTCAAGCCATTCAAATCAAATTGCCAGCATCACTAACAGCCCTTGCTGCACAAAATGGGGTTTCTACAACTCAACTATCACAACTGGCCTCTCGTCCACAGGGATATCCACTACCGAATGCTTTTATTAATCAGCAACAGTTAACGTTTGTTGATGGCCCGACGATTAAACTGGACAACATCAGCTTAACTAAAGGACAATATTTAGCCAGCATTGTTAAGGTAGATCAACGTCTCATATTAACGCTGACTCCTGTTCAGGCCGAAGTTAAAGTTAATTTAACGCCCTCAACCTTAATGCCTGATACGCCGGCCAATGTTAAACAAGAATCAATTGTAATAAGTAAACCAGAGGCCTCTCAGGTATTGAATTTGTTGTTTAAAAAGCTTGAAGCATCATTGATAGTGACAGAGTCATCAGTAACTAAAAAACCGCAAAGCTTGACAGCTACAGCCGACAATCAACAAAAGTTACCGCCATCATCGACGCCGAATGCCGATACTAAATCCATTATCGGTTCAGATAGCATTTCCAAAAATAAAATTGACGTATCAGCCGCTCAAAAAATGGCGCAAGATATTGCAGGTTCACTTAAAGGTTCAGTCTTAACAACTGATTCAGTAAAAAATATCACTAAAGGTTTAGAAAACGCTCCCTTAGGCGTCGCAGCACAAAGCCCAAAGTTATCTCCCCCAATTGCACATAAAGAGACCCTAGCCCCCATGGCGGTGCTACAAAAAGCATTATCCAAAGCAGGTGCTATGCCGCTGATGCTCCAAAAAAACATTCAACCGCCGCAAAATTTGGCGTTAGAGCTACTAAAGCTAATACCTCAACTTGCCCCACAACCTTTGAGCACGCTAACAGAGCCGGCGCAATTATTAGGTGAGTTACAAAGTATTACCAGTTTAAATCTTGCTCAAAGCCATACTCCATCGCAATCACAACTGTTTTCTGGTGGAGCCATTACAACCTTATTTCAGTTAATGTTAGGCGTAAAAGCTCAGAGCACAGGCAAACAAATCAGTGAGAAGCTACAAAACCATTTACAGCTGCTGCAACGATTGACCGGAAAAAATAGTGGCGGATTAGGCGGTTTGCTTGGCCTACTAGAAAAAGCCGGAACGCTTGATAGCATGAGTCAATTAGCTAGCAGTTTTCAATTATATCAACAAGCCAGTAGCGGTAATGAACAAGCCCTAAACTGGTACTTCGCTCTGCCCTATTCTCTTAATCAAAGAAATGAGCAATTTGAGGGACATTTTCAAAAAGAAGAGAGTGATGATGCCGACAAGCAAACTAACTGGCGATTACAGCTAAAATTTAACTTATCTGAAGGGGCTGTTTTGATACAAGCGCATAAAAAAGCTCACGTACTGGATCTAAAGTTTAAAGGCAATAACCAGTATCTATTAGATAAGATCACCCGTTTTAATTCGGAGTTAGCCCAAAAAATTAGCCAAATTGGCTTTACACCGGGTGAGTTCACAACACAGATAGCCAGTATTCCCGCAACCTTATTGCCTGGCGATCACTTTTTAGTAAAAACACGAGCTTAACTGACTTGAGAAATACATATGCAAGATAATGATTCTTCACCGAAAATAAAACAGGCTGTTGCGCTTAGTTTTGATGGCAAAAATGCCCCCAAAGTAACCGCCTCCGGTAAAGATCTCCTTGCCGAAGAGATTATAGCACTGGCCAAAGATGCTGGAATTCATATCCACCAAGATCCTCACTTAGCAGAGTTTTTACAATTACTTGAAGTGGGTGATGAGGTTCCTAAAGAATTGTATTTGTTAATTGCCGAGCTGATTGCATTCGTTTATATGCTTGAAGGTAAATTTCCAGAGCAATGGAATAACTTACATCAGCGTATTTTGACTGAAGTATAAACCGCATCCAGCTCTTTAACTGCGCGGGTAATGGCATGGTCAAATCAATGTCCAACGTGATAAACTGTCATTTCTATTATCTTAAGTAATGACATCCAATATTCATGACTGACTCTCTATTACCTATCAGCAAAGTGGCCAATACTGGCGCCGAAAAGCGTGCTCTAAGTTATGCCAGCACAATTTTTAACCTATTTGATAATGTCCTTAGTACTAAACAACCCGCTGATCGTGTCATCGCCAATTACTTCAGAGAGCATAAAAAACACGGTTCTAAAGATCGCCGCGTAATTAGAGAAAGCTTATTTGGTTTGTTCCGTTGGTGGGGCTGGATACAACAACTTGGCAACCATAAACAAGAAGAAATATTTTTCAGTATGTTAGCCAGCGCAGCCCAACTCGAAAACCATCCATGGATAGATATTCGCGATGGTTGGCTAGCCTTTAGCATGCAGTACGATGCCGCAAAGCCTCTTCCCATACCTATATCTGAAAGTGTTAACGATAAGCTTAATACTTTTCAACAGTTTTCAAATATTCATACGGCAACCGTTGAGCAACTACTACCTGATTGGTTTTGGCAACATTGTGCTATTGAATCGGGACTCGAAAAGCAGTTATTAGTGCAGGCAATGAGTACTCGCCCTCCTATTTGGGCCAGAGCACAGCAAGCTTCAAGACAGGTCGTATTGCAAAAGTTATCGCGGGATAACGTTGAGGCCAGTGGGTCTGAATTCTTCGATGATACGATTAATCTGGGACATAACAGTTTAAATCTCAATCAAGTAGCGGCATATACTGAGGGGTACTTAGAAATACAGGATTTAGCTTCTCAGGTTATTGGCCAAATGTGCGCCCCGCAAGCAAACAGTCAATGGTGGGATGCATGTTCTGGTGCAGGAGGTAAAAGCCTGCAACTATTATCATTAATGCAGCATAGCGGCATTGAAGGGAATATTATTGCATCTGACATTCGCACTCATGCTCTTACTGAATTGTTAAAACGAGCCAAAAGATCTCGCTTTAATCATATCAGCATTGCACCTTGGAAAACGGATTTACTTCCAGTAAAAGCAAGTTACTTTGATGGCGTCTTGGTTGATGCTCCTTGCAGCTGTACAGGTACGTGGAGAAGAAACCCTGATATGCGCTGGATTGATGATTCCAGCGCTATTACAGAAAAACCTGAATTACAGTTGGATATCTTACAGCGTAGCGCAGCTGCGGTAAAAGTGGGCGGAGAATTGGTCTACGCCACTTGTTCATTAATGGAAGTTGAAAATCAATCTGTTGTAGCGGCTTTTTTAAAATCCAATTCACATTTTGAACTTGAACGCCTTATTCATCCGTTTACTGGCGAAACAACGACTATGCTGACTGTATGGCCTCAACAAGCAGACACAGATGGGATGTTCGTTGTCAAAATGCGTCGCAAACGTTAATTCAACATGATAAAAATTTGCTCTCGCTAGTCAATAGTGGACGTATACCTCTTTAAGCGATGGTTTTAAGAGATGATATTTGAGGTGGCTTTCGTGTTCAACTCGCTTTAAAAAATGCCATTACAGTTGTAATGGCATTTTTTATTGAGGTAGTTACTTCTTATGTAGACGTAATAATAGTTCAACCTCAGCTTTGGGTAATTCACATTCCCGCATAAGCTCATCAATATCTGCACCTAAAGCAATCATTTTAACGGCGCGGGAATATAACTTAGCTTGGGGATCTTGCTGGCTAGTTTCTTCAATTAATTCAGATTGAGCATTTTGTTTTTTTTCTAATTCAATCAGCTTTCGTCCCATGCCAATGGTACCGCTGCGGAGTTCATTAAGCTCTCTTTTTACCGACTCACGTTGGCGATCGCTTTCTTTAACGAGCAAGGTTAACGCATCGACTTTACTTTTCAACTTACTTGATTGCTGCTGCAAGTAAAACATTAATCCAACGCTCGAAACAACATACACTAAGGCTGCAATTAAATATTCATTACCCATGTTTGATTCTCAAAAAGGCCTATAACAAAAAAGCCAGCATACTGAATGAGCTGGCGCTTTGTCACTGAAAAAGGTATTTAAATGTCGCTTAATTCAGCCCATTCATCATCTGACAATAACTTATCAAGGTCGACTAAGATCAATAACTCATTATCACGGTTGCTTACACCTTGGATAAACTTGGCACTTTCTTCAGTACCGACATTAGGTGCGTTATCAATTTCAGAACGGCGAAGATAAACGACTTCAGCCACGCTATCAACTAGAATACCAATCACTTGCTTTTCCGCTTCGATAATCACAATACGCGTTGAGTCATCGACATCAGCAGATTGAAGACCAAATCTTGATCGGGTATCAATAACCGTAACAACATTGCCACGAAGATTGATAATCCCTAATACATAATTAGGCGCACCCGGCACAGGCGCTATTTCCGTGTAACGCAATACTTCTTGCACTTGCATTACATTAATACCATAGGTTTCATTATCTAATTTAAATGTAACCCACTGTAATACTGCATCGTCTGAACCTGCAGCGACAGCTGCTACACTTCTAGAATCACTCATAGTTAACCTCGGTCAATCGAATCCTGACAACCTAAACCTGCATCAAGCATGTCAATTAACGCTTGTACATGCAATATGCCACACATTTGTTGTTTTACTACCCCAGCAAGCCATGGACGCTTTCCGGGCTTTTCACGCCAGTTGACGTGTGATTTATCAATTTTTACAGCATTGACTAATGATTCACAAGCCAGTCCCCATCGACTGCCCTCTAACATTACAAGATACTGATAATCTATAGATTCTGCCATCTGCGGTGAATACTTTTCAGGCATAACCCATGCACATGTATCGACCACATTAATTTTTTCTTCTCTGTGAGGCTGAACACCTAGAAACCACTTAGGTCGTCCAATTAAATGATTAATCCGTTCAACCTTCACTATGCCACCTAAACTAACCAATGGAACTGCGAGTGTTAACCCTGCAACTTTAAAAAACAATACTTGAAACTCTTCATCTAGGACTTGTTGAAGATCTTCAGTAACACTTGGTGGTGCCGCTCCTAACTGAGTTTTAGGTTGGTGACCAAGTTGTTCTTCATCATTAATAATAGCCTGATTTATCGGGCTTGGGGTTGTTTCTGCTAACTTTATATCGACTAACGGCTTGATTTCTTTATCTGCAACAAGATTTTTTTGCGTTAAAGCTGAAGCAACAGGTGCTTTATTGACCACAACATCGGTTGCTAGACCTAAGGCTTGCCTGACTTTATCTGCACTGGCTTTAATTTCAGCCACCGTCGGAGCAGGTTTAGCCTGCGTATCAACTGTCGTTTGATATTCAGGTTTTGACACTGCCGAAAGTAATTTTTCCAAAGATTGTTTATCGATATTTTCAATCGGTTCGGCAAAACTTCGCTCAGAAGACACTTTTGTCGCTGGCTGATACTGGCTAATTGGAGTTGATTTAACCGAGTGATCTGATGGTGGTTTATCTTTATCCTGAGGAAAATCTCTGTGTGATTCTGCAGATATTGATTTAATCGAATCCTCAATCGCTTTTAATGGTTCAGCTTCAATATCAAAAGTATTTACTTGGGAGGATTTTTTTGTCACTAATGCCGCTGTAACATCATTATGAGTCGCAACAGATCCTTGCGTCTTTGAACTAGATTGCGCAATGTTTGGTTTCTCAACAGTTTCCTCAGCAGGCTCTTTGAGAAGCAATGCAAAATAATCAAAAACAGTTTCATCAACCGATTTTGACATGTGCGAACTCCTGCTGTTCAAGATAATCTAATAACAAACTGTATGCTTTGACACCCCGACTTGATGGTGAATAATGCGATGCTGGCAAATGAGCTAAACTGGCATCTCTGAATTTTGTATCGACGGGAATAATATTATCTGGCCATAGATTCTTATTATATTTTTCTTGCATATAAGCCAGTGCAATTGGAGAGGCTTTGGTACGTTTGTCATACATAGTCGGCACCACAGTATAACTGTAACGAGTTTTTTTTGACCTCCCCATCAACTCCATTGTTTTTATCATCCTATCTAGCCCTTTAATCGCTAGAAATTCAGTTTGGACAGGAATAATGATGTGCTGGCTCGCCGCTAAAGCATTTACCATTAATACCCCTAACACGGGGGGGCAATCAATAATCGCCACATCATAACTGTCTTCTAATAATACCAACAAATTACGTAATACCAACCCCATTCCTTCCTGATGCCCAAGCGCACGGTCTAGTGTCGCTAACGCCATGGTTGCAGGGATAAGGTCAAGCCCCTCGATTTGAGTGGGCAATATATATTGCTTAATAAACTCTTGAGTTAATGATTTGTGATTCACAAACACATCATACAGCGAGCCAGGAACTTCTTCGGAATCAATCCCTAAATAATAACCAAGAGAAGCATGGGGGTCAGTATCTATCATCAAAACGCGCTGACCTCGCTTTACAAAAGCGCCAGCCAAACTTGCTACGGTAGTGGTTTTACCTACCCCGCCTTTTTGATTTGCTACAGTCCAAACTTTCAAGTATTCATCCCTCAGTGTGCAATGATGTGTGTCGCATTAAGTTTACTTATTATTGTGACTCATTTTTCTTAGGTAGCTCTCGTGTTGTAACCCGGATGCCACCATGGGGTAAACGGATCACTTTTACGCCTTGTTCATTTTCAGAAACCAGCACATCTTCAGATAAGTTTTCAGGTACACCTTCTGTACTTTGAATACTGTTTTTCTCTACCGATTTGTCACTCAAGGGTTGAGGAGTAAGTAAGACACTCTTGGGCGAAGTATCGATATCACTTTGGCTATCGATGCTCTTATTATTCTGCCTTGCAAACTCAATAATCGTTTCTGTTTGATCGGGATGTTGAGATAGCCAGTTAGCGATATCTTCCGCTTGCTCATCAGGCACCATTAATAGCACCTGCGATGACTCTAACCTCTTAATATCTGCTTTTAATAAATCATTTTTTTTTAACAGTTCGAAATATAAACTAGCAAAAACAATGACAGCCAATAACAATAAAAACAGTATCAAATTAATACCGACACTGAATTGATTATTTTTAGTTCTTGCTGAGTTAGCCACGAGCGGTTTCTTTTAAGATTGACTCAGCCATGTTATCTAAACTGATGGAATGACTTGATATTCCAGCTGCAGCAACGGCTTGAGGCATGCCATAAACAACACAACTTGCTTCATCCTGAGCCCAGATATTCGCTCCGGCTGTTTTGAGCATTCTTGCACCTTCTCGACCATCAGCCCCCATACCAGTTAATACAACAGCCAAAATATCACCGCCATAAGCTTTTGATGCTGAAGCAAAGGTGATATCAACGCTCGGCTTGTAATTCATGTCGCTGTTACCCGCCATCACTTTCAAACGGCCTGTCATGCCAGTCTTTTCAACTAGCATTTGCATTCCACCAGGGGCCAAATAAGCACATCCAGGCTTTAGCACATCTCCATTAACCGCTTCTTTGACACTGATTTTACACAAACTGTCTAAACGTGCGGCAAATGCAGGTGTAAAAGCCGCAGGCATATGCTGGATCAATAAAATGGGATGAGGATAATTTTCAGGAAATTGGGTCAACACTTTCTGTAATGCAACCGGGCCGCCAGTTGATGTACCTATCAGTAATAGCTTGTAAGCCTTACCACTGGCACGGGTAGGTACAGACGACTGTTGAGTACCACTATTAGTAACTGAGGTATTGCGGTCAATGCCTTCAACCAAACTCGCTCTTGCACCAAAAGGCCTTGATAAGCTAGAGGTCTGAGTTTGAGCACCTTGAGTTGAAGACGCTGACGTAGATGTCCTAGTTGATGAACTGGTTAAAGAAGCTGAACTTGAAGTCATTCTGGTTATAGGACGATAGACTCTTCTGCGCCCTAACGCTTTAATGCGTTGCTGTAATAAACTTATTGCTTCATCTTTGTTAGTGGCAATATCTTCAAATCTTTTTGGTAAAAAATCTAAAGCGCCTGCTTCAAGGGCATCTAATGTAGATTTAGCTCCATCGTGAGTTAATGATGAAAACATCAAAATAGGGATAGGATTGCTTGCCATGATGGCGCGCACAGCACTAATCCCATCCATTACAGGCATTTCGATATCCATTGTAATAACTTGCGGATTTAATGCTGCAGCCATTTTCACAGCTTCTTCGCCATTGACCGCAACACCTACGACTTCGAGTTCAGGATCTTGATTAACAATCTCACTGACTCGACGTCGAAAAAAGCTTGAATCGTCAACAACTAATACTTTTATAGCCATTTCATTCCTTAAATAATGGAACTTTTATTTTTTATTTTTGGCGTAATGTTTTAATAAACCAGGCACATCTAAAATCAGCGCTATACCACCATCAGAAGTAATGGTTGCCCCTGCCATACCTGGTGTGCCTTGTAGCATGCTTCCAAGGGGTTTTATCACAACTTCTTCTTGGCCAATTAGCGCATCAACCACAAATCCAATCTGGGTTGTACCTAGCTGTACAATAACGACATGCCCATGCTTTTTATCACCATGTTTAAATTTGGTTTTATTGCGATGTAACCAATGCTCCAAATAAAATAATGGTACGGCTTTATTACGGACAATCACAGTCAATTGGCCATCGACGATATTGGTCTTGGTCAGGTCAAGATGGAAAATCTCATTCACGCTAGAAAGAGGTAAGGCAAACACTTGCTTAGATACATCAACCATCAATGTTGGCATGATCGCTAATGTCAGTGGCACTTTAATCTCTAAAACTGTGCCTTTACCTTTCATTGAATCAATATGAACAGTACCATTTAGTTGGGTAATTCGGGTTTTCACCACATCCATTCCCACACCGCGGCCTGAAATATCAGAGATTTCTACTTTTGTTGAAAAACCCGGAGCAAAAATTAGATTATATGCTTCAGTGTCTGTCATTCGCGCAGCAGCATCTTCATCTAGCACACCACGAGATATGGCAATTTCTTTCAGTTTTTGTGGATCCATACCAGCACCATCATCCTCAATTTTGAGCAGGATGTGATCACCTTCTTGGCTTGCTGATAGTGTAATGGTACCCGTTCTAGATTTACCATTTGCTTCACGAGTGATCGGCATCTCAATACCATGATCAACTGAGTTGCGCACCAAATGGACTAACGGATCGGCTAGAGCCTCCACTAGATTCTTATCAAGATCGGTTTCTTCACCAATCATGACTAAATCAATTTCTTTATTAAGTGTTCGAGCTAAATCACGCACAACCCTTGGGAAACGGCCAAATACTTTCTTAATTGGCTGCATACGGGTTTTCATCACTGCACCCTGTAAATCTGCAGTCACTAAATCTAAATTGGCCAGCGCCTTGGACATTTCCTCATCTTCACGGGTAATTCCAAGACTCACAAGGCGATTTCGAACCAAAACGAGCTCACCAACCATGTTCATGATTTGATCGAGTCGTGCAGTATCTACACGAACTGTCGTCTCGCCTTGAGGTACAGAAGATGCCGCTTTTGCAGGAGCTTTATCTTTGGCAATGACCTCAGCAGGTTTCACAACAGGAGCAGGTGCTTTGGGTTGAACAACGGCGGCCGTTTTAGCTGGCGCGGCTGGCACTACTTTTTCTGCTGCGACTGACTTAATGGCTGCAGCTGGAGAAGCGGCTGTTTCAACAGATTTAGTTGGCGCAGTCCCCTTGCCGTGTAATTCATCAAGTAGTTTTTCAAATTCATCATCTGTAATGTCATCTGCATCGACTAATTGCGCAGGCGAATCAACAACAGCCGCTGGAGCAGGTTTAACCGCTTCGGCTTCACCCTTAAACTTGCCAGAACCATGTAATTCGTCTAGTAATGCTTCAAACTCATCATCGGTTATTTCATCCCCAGCAACAGGTGCGGATTCCGACTTTGGAGGTGCTTGATTTGGTGTTGATTGAGTGGAAGTTGTCGGACTTTTACCTTGACCATGAAGTGCATCTAATAAAGCTTCAAATTCTGATTCATTGATTTCATCGATACTGCTATCACTAACAACATCTTCGATATATTCAGCTTGAGGCGCGATATCTTCGACAAGTTCTTCAATGACTTCCTCCACAGGTGCAGTCACTGCATCTCCAAGCTCTGATGGCAAAGGCGCGCCAGAACTTAGCAGTTTTAACTTATCGAGCAATGCTGGCTCAACTGGGTCTTGTTGCTCACCCTGTTGTGTTTGCGCAAACATAGTATTAATCGCATCAACGGCTTGTAAAATAATATCCATCAATTCAGAATTAACACTTCGCTTGCCCGTTCGGAGCAAATCGAAGGTATTTTCAGCTTCATGACAGACATCAACCATCGGCGTTAAACTTAAAAAGCCTGCACCGCCTTTTACCGTGTGGAAACCACGGAAAATTGCGTTTAACAAATCACTGTCATCAGGATTATTCTCAAGTGCGACTAACTGCTCTTGAAGAAGCTCTAAAATCTCGCCAGCTTCTATTAAAAAGTCCTGGAGTATCTCTTCATCAACATCAAATGACATTCAATTGACTCCTAATTAGAAACCCAGACTTGATAGCAAATCATCAACTTCATCTTGACCAGCTACCACGTCGTCACGCAGCTCGGCGTGCATAATTGGGCCCTCTGCCTCTATTTTATTCTCTTTTTCAACAGGTACCGACTGTGGTTTGTAATCACCAAATACCGTTAACATTGAAACAAGATTATTTTCAACTTCACGAACTAAGTCGATGACTCGACGGATCATTTGTCCCGTTAAGTCTTGGAAATCTTGTGCCATCAGTATTTCATTCAGTAATTGCCGCAAACGGTTTGAATCATGTTCACTGTGTAACATAAATTGTTGAACATCGTGACACAGCGTTTTGAATTCACCCAATTCAATGTCACGACGCATTAATTTATCCCACATAGGAGTAACAGACTGTATGTTGCTAATTATTGTATCGGCCAAAGGTAGACATTCTTCAACTGCATCCATGGTTTTGTTTGCAGCTTGTTCTGTCATATCAATAACGTAGTTTAATCGCTCTTTCGCATCAGGAATTTCGGTGTTCGCTAATTCCGATAAACGATTATCTAATTGGAAGTCTTGAAGAGCACTATGAAGTTGTCGGGTTAACTTACCCACTTCTTCAAATAATTCACGCTGTAATGGTGTAGCTAGCTCTCTAACAACTTCATCAGCTTGGTCTTGCTCTCCCGCTTTAAGCAGTTCAACAAGTCGCTGTGCCTGTTCGAGATTAATGAGTCCCGAGATTGTTGGCTGCATAACTTATCCTTTGCTTAAGCGAGACGTTCGAAGATTTTATCTAACTTCTCTTTAAGAGTAGCCGCTGTAAAAGGCTTTACCACATAACCATTCACACCTGCTTGAGCGGCAGCAATAATCTGCTCTCGCTTTGCTTCGGCAGTTACCATTAATACTGGTAAATGCTTTAACGAGTCGTCAGCTCGAATAGCCTTTAGCAAGTCAATGCCTTGCATACCGGGCATATTCCAGTCTGTTACAACAAAATCAAAATCGCCTTTTTGTAACATGGGTAGGGCTGTTGAGCCATCATCTGCTTCTTGGGTATTATTGAACCCCAAGTCTCGCAACAAGTTCTTGATGATACGTCTCATTGTTGAAAAGTCGTCAACAATAAGAATCTTCATATTCTTGTCCAAGGTTTCCTCCGGTGAGCTGATACTCTAGTGCTCAAATTAATAATTATTGTTGTTGTGTCCAATGCTTGAGCTTGCCTTTCAATCTAAGCATCGCCTGACTTAATATCTGGCTAACCCTAGATTCGCTTACTTCAAGAATTGCACCAATTTCTTTTAAGTTTAACGCTTCGTCATAATACAACGACAGTACTAATGCATCTCTTTCTGGTAAGGTTTTAATTGCTTCCACCAGTGCCGATCTAAATTGCGTATCAGCTAATGCTTCAAAATTTTCATCTGGTGTTTCATCATCTGTGACAAGCACATCTTGCGAAACACCCAAATCTTCTATGCCTATGATTTTCCCAACAGAAACATCGTTTAAAATATGATGGTACTCATTTAGCGACATATCAAGTTTTTCTGCAATTTCTGTGTCACGAGCATCCCGTCCAAGTGATTGCTCTAACTCATCAATCACTTGAGCAACACGGCGATTATTTCGATGAACGGAACGTGGAACCCAGTCTCCGCGCCGAATTTCATCAATCATAGCACCGCGAATTCTTATTCCAGCAAAGGTTTCAAACTTAGCACCTTTACTGCCATCGAATTTTGATGATGCTTCAAGTAAACCAATCATACCAGACTGTAACAAGTCATCTAACTGAACAGAAGCAGGTAATCTTGCCAACATATGATGTGCAATTCTTTTTACCAGTGGAGCATACTGTTCAACAACGGATGTTTTATTATCGAACTGAGTATACGCAGTGGCTTTATTCACTCACTCTATCCTCTTGTTTTTCTTTACGCTGAACTAAACGTTCAACAAAAAACTCTAAATGACCACCAGGTTGTTGCGGCACAGGCCAACTCATTATTTTATTGGCTAGACCATGGTACGCAATTGCTGCTGGTGATTTAGGATATGCCTCAACAACTAATTTTTGTTTGCGAACTGATTTACGTAAATTTTCATCAAATGGCACTGTAGCAACCAGTTCTAGCGCAACATCTAAAAATCTATCTGTGACTTTACTTAGTTTAGCAAACAATTCCATTCCTTCACGTAAACTGCGCACCATATTAGCCACAATTTTAAAATGAAATACACCGTGCTCTCGGCTTAATATTTTTATTAATGCGTAGGCATCAGTAATTGATGTTGGCTCATCGCACACCACAATCAATACGTCCTGTGATGCTCTAGAGAAGCTTAATACCATATCAGAGATACCAGCCGCTGTATCGACAATTAATATATCGAATTGAGTTCGCATCTCACTGAATGCTCTAATTAATCCGGCATGCTGAGCTTGAGTTAACTCTACCATTGCTTGAGTACCAGATGTTGCTGGCACAATACCGACCCCTTTAGGGCCTCTTACAATAATATCGTCTAATTCAGCATCACCCGATAATACATGGGATAGGTTTTTCTCAGCACGAATACCTAACATCACATCGACATTAGCTAAGCCAAGATCCGCATCTAGTACTAAAACACGTTTCCCTTTTTCTGCTAAGGCAACGGCCGTGTTAATTGAAACACTGGTCTTGCCCACCCCACCTTTACCACCGGATACGGCAATTACTTTAACTTTTTCGTTATTTGGTTGATTCATCATACGTAAACCACTTGCTTGATCACGGGTCATATTCTTACTCGAATGCATAAGCCATTTCATTAGACCATGCGGTTGTGTCTTCAGACGTTTGTTGTTCTGTTTCGTTCAATGCGGCCAAAGCTTGTTTAGCCAGAGCCAAGGTATCTGCTACTTTCATGTCCTCAGGAACACGTTGGCCATCAGTCACATAGCTTAATGGTAACTCATTTTGGATAAGAACGCTCAATGCTCCTGCAATTGATACCGATTCATCCAACTTAGTGAGTATCGCACCCGCTAAAGGGATCCGCTTAAAGTGATTAACTGCATCTTGTAACACTCTACGCTGTCCTGTGGCTGACATCACCAAATAACTGCGAATTGGGATCCTACTGTTTGCTGTCAAATTATCAAGTTGTTGATAAAGACGCATGTCACGTTGTCCCATTCCGGCGGTGTCAATCAATACTAATTTACGATTTCTAAATTGATATAAAATTTGTTCAAGTTCTGCAAGATCATGTGCTTGCTTTACTGGGCATCCCATTATTTTGCCATAAGTTGCCAATTGCTCATAGGCTCCAATGCGATAATGGTCAGTTGTAATCAACGCCACTTGTTCTGCACCATGATGTGCGGCAAAGCGTGCAGCTATTTTAGCCAGCGAAGTTGTTTTTCCCACACCCGTGGGGCCAACAAAAGCGACCACACCGCCACGTTTAACAATATCATCGCCTTGGTTATCTAATAAGTTAGCTAAACTTTGTGGTAAAGATCTCACTAATTCAGCGGGATTATAGTGCTGACTGAGCGATGAAAGTCTTGCCGCAACGGGTGCAGAAAATTCAGCTGCAAGTAATTTACTTTCAAGCATAGCACCGACAGGATCTTTACGCTTTTTTTGATCGCTCATTAATGAAGATACTTGATGTGTCAGCAAGTTACGTAATGAAGCCATCTCTTCACGAAGCGCATCAACCTCAGCTGAATTCACTTTATTATTTTTAGCTGGTTTATCAAATGGGGCTTGTTGGTATTGGGGCTTAGCTGGTTTCGACTCTGCTGTTGCCCCCTGCAATTGACGAGCCCATTCTGGTAATTCAGGATCAACTTGTTGCGAAGGAGCTTGCTGGCTCAAACGACTTTGCTGCTTTTCTAATAACGCTTGTAAAGAATCAGCCACTGGTGGAGGGCTTACTTTAGTTTGTGCTTTGATTGCAGGCTTTGTTGCCAATGAGACTTTATCTTCACTTAAATCCATATAGCCTGATGAGGGTGCTTTCATGGCAACATTCGCTTTGGGTTCATCGTAATCAACAGCAGCAACAATCTCAATGCCACCAGCCACTTTCTTGTTAGACATAATCACAGCGTCAGAGCCAAGGGTTTCTTTTACTTGCGCTAATGCTGCACGCATATCTTTGGCAAAAAATCGTTTAATTTTCACTACGCACCTCTTTTATCTGACGTTATCACTATTGGCCGACGGCTGAAACAATGCGTATCTGTTTCTCATCAGGGATTTCTTGGTACGAAATCACCCGCAAATTTGGAATAGTGTATTTAACAAATCTTGACAGGGTTGAACGTAGCATACCTGATGTCAATAAAATGGCTGGTTGACCGACCATTTCTTGCTTCTGTGAAGCATCTAACAATGACTGCTGCATACGTTCTGCAAGGCCTGGTTCAATATTTGGTCCTTCGCCTCCTGTCGCCTGCATAGACTTATGCAACATCTGTTCCAACTCTGGCGCCAAAGTTATGACTGGAATTTCTAACTCTGGGCCTGATATTTCTTGTACTATCATGCGCTTTAACGCGATACGAACCGCTGCGGTAAGGACTTCGGTATCATTGCTCTTAGTGCCATACTCTAACAATGTTTGCACGATAGTGCGTAAATCTCTAACCGATACTCCTTCATTTAATAGATTTTGCATCACCTTAACGACATTACCTAGCGACATAATATCAGGAATAAAACCATCGACTAACTTAGGTGACTGTTTCGCTAGCATGTCCATCAATTGCTGAACTTCTTCGTAGCCTAATAACTTGGCAGCATTGTTACTCAGTAGTTGGCTAATATGTGTGGCCACGACAGTGGCGGTGTCAACCACAGTGTAACCAAGTGTTTGGGCATGTTCACGCTGCTCTGGCGCTATCCATACCGCTTCTAGGCCAAATGCGGGGTCGGTTGTTTCAATACCATCTAATTTACCGTAAACCTGACCAGGGTTTATAGCAAGTTCACAGTCATGTCTCACTTCGGCTTCACCAACTACCACACCCATTAACTGGATCCGATAAGAGTTAGGTGACAGGTCTAGATTGTCACGAATATGTACTGCGGGCACTAAAAATCCGAGTTCTTGTGATAACTTTTTACGTACACCTTTAATTCTGCTTAATAATTCGCCACCCTGCCCCTTATCAACCAAGGGGATCAGTCTGTAGCCAACTTCTAAACCTATCGTATCAACATGGCGCACATCATCCCAACTCAGCTCTTTTGGCTCTTTATCTTTAACATCAACCGGGCCTTTCTTGACTAACTCTAACGCCTGAGCTTTTTTGTCTTTTATGCGTTTATGCACAAAATAAGCGGCGCCAGCGGTAATTGCTGCAAAACTTAAAAAAGCAACGTGTGGCATACCAGGTACTATACCCATCACAAACAACAAACCAGCAGCGATAGATAATGACTTCGGATTGTCAAACATTTGGCTCATCATCATCTGGCCCATATCACCAGATTCATTTTGACGGGTCACCATTAAGGCTGCAGCAATTGATAGTAATAAGCCGGGTATTTGAGCAACCAAGCCATCACCGATAGTCAGTAAGGTATAAATTTCCACAGCACTCGAAAAATCAAGTCCATGCTGAACCATACCGATCATAAAACCACCAAGTATATTGATGACTAAAATCATGATCCCCGCTACCGCGTCACCTTTTACAAACTTTGACGCACCGTCCATCGCACCGTAGAAGTCTGCTTCACGAGTCACTTCTTCACGGCGGATTCTGGCTTGTTCTTGGTTCAAAATACCTGCATTTAAATCGGCATCGATTGCCATTTGCTTACCGGGCATCGCATCTAACGTAAAACGTGCGCTAACTTCTGATATTCGCCCCGCACCTTTAGTAACAACTGCAAAGTTAATAATAATTAGGATTAAAAACACCACCAAACCGACAGCATAATTACCGCCTATCACCACAGAACCGAACGCTTCAATTACTTTACCCGCAGCATCTGCACCATTGTGACCTTCCAGTAATACCACACGGGTCGAGGCCACGTTTAACGCTAACCTTAATAAGGTGGCAACCAGTAACACGGTTGGAAATGCTGCAAAATCAAGGGGTCTATCGGTATAAATAGCCACTAAGAGAACCACTAACGCGAGGGCGATATTGAATGAAAAGAGTATATCTAATAAGAAAGGGGGAATGGGTAAAACAACCATTCCTAAAGCAGCCAACACCAATAACGGTGTGCCTATACCCTTGAAGGTTGATAGTCTAATTTGTTTGAATTGCCCGAAAGCTGCTTTTGCATCCATTAATGAAGGCCTTTTACCGATGAGTTTTTGACGCGTTCAAACAGTAAAAGCAAGAAATAAGCCAACCCTAGCCAATACAAGTTGGGTTAGTACTTTAAATCATCTGGAATAGGTTGTTTTAATGGAACGGGTGTGGGTCGACGACCTTTACCTTTTTGATATTGTTTTAATTGAAAAACATAAGCTAATACTTGCGCGACTGCGGTAAATAAGCCCTCAGGCACTTGCTGATCGACTTTGGTCGTGTGATATATCGCCCGCGCTAAGGGCGGAGCAGAAACAATGGCAACATTATGCTCACGGGCGATTTCACGAATTTTAAAGGCGACATCATCCACACCTTTAGCGATTAAAAATGGCGCTGATGAACGGCTGATATCATATTTAACAGCCACGGCATAATGTTCAGGATTGACCACGATGACATCTGCATTAGGCACTTCAGCCATCATTCTTCGCTGGGCTATCTCTCGCTGCATCTGCCTTACACGGCCTTTAATCTCTGGCTGGCCTTCTGAGTCCTTATATTCATCTTTAATTTCTTGTTTGGTCATTTTAAGTTGCTTGTTGTGATTCCAAATTTGAAATGGCACATCTATTACAACGATGAACAACATAGAAGAACACAGTAAAATAAACATCCAAACCAGCAAATCTAAGGCATGGTAGACATTACCAGGAAGGTGATCGCTTGAGAGGGTTAAAATGTCGTAAAAATAAATATCCAGTAATAGATAGGCTGCAATAGCAACAACAGAAAACTTGGCAATGCCTTTAGTTAATTCAACTAAAGCTTGAGTCCCAAACATTCGCTTAAAGCCATTCAAAGGATTCATTTTACTGCCCTTTGGCATAAAGGCTTTTACTGAAAAAGACATGCCACCAAGAACAATGTTGCCCAAAAAAGACACCAATGCTAACAAGGCAATAAAGCTTAGTAATGGCCATGCTAACTCACTACCAACCACGCCCCAAACACGAAACATAGAGTTAGTATCAAAAATTTGCGCACGCTCCATGGTAAAAATTTGTTTCATCATGGCGTATAAACTCTTGGCGATTGCAGGCCCCGTCATAGCAAAGCCTACCGAAGCTGCCAATAGCACTGCTGCCGTACCTAACTCTTTTGAGCGAGCAACCTGACCTTTTTCACGCGCCTGCTCAAGGCGCTTACTGGTGGGCTCCTCCGTGCGTTCTTGGCTACTATCATTTTCTGCCATGTTTCGCCCCTAGAAAGTCACACTGCCATCAATTTGGCATTGTAGTTGTAAAATATCACACATCAATAATTGTGCGGCTAACCAGACCTCATCAAAATGCGCCATAATTGGTCCTAGGGTTAACCATAGAATTAGCAAACCACTGACCATGGTGACAGGAAAACCAATAGAGAAAATATTTAACTGAGGCGATGCTCGGGTCATCACGCCAAAGGATAAGTTAATCAACAATAACGCAACAATAGCTGATATGGACATAGTTAAGGCTGCGCCAAACATGTAACCGCCCCACTCCGCCAAACTTCGGTAAGTAGCAATGTTTATTCCTTGATTAGAAACCGGGATCGTTTCAAAGCTGGCAACCATCATACGAAACATTAATAAATGCCCGTCGACAGCTAAAAAAATGAGGGTTGCAAGTAACAAGAATGTATTACTCACCACGGGCGTCTGCTCACCAGAGCCTGGGTCAACCATGGAAGCGAAACCTAAACTGGTTTGCATACCAATAATTTGGCCGGTTAGCACAAATGTTTGCATCATCATCAAACTGACAAACCCCATGGCTGTACCAATCAAGATTTGCTGCAGGGTAATAAACACCGAGCTCAATGCAAATAGCTCAACGTTTTCAACAGGGGGAAGTACAGGCACTATTGCAAAAGTAAAAGCGACGGACAACATTAACCTAACTCGTGATGGTGTCGTATTAGCACCAAAAACAGTCATGGTCATTAACATTGCTGAAATACGAAAAAGTGGCCAAAGATACATGGCAATTGTCTGACTGATTTCATCAAACAAAATGTCCATCAACTTAACCTATCACTACGGGAATAAGATTTACCATTTCCAGAAAGAAATCGACCATAGTTTGTACCAACCAGTGCCCTAAAAACATCAGTGCGAACAAGGTAACTAATAGACGTGGTAAAAAGCTCAGGGTTTGTTCGTTAATTGAGGTTGCAGCTTGGAACACGGCAACAACGAGGCCAATAGCTAAGCCAGGTAAAATGATCGCCGACACAATCAATACAATGATTGATAGCGCTTCACGAAAAATATCAATTAAGGATTCAGGAGACATATTTCCTCCTATATCCCAAAGCTATTGGCTAAGGTTCCCATCACTAAACTCCAACCATCTACCAATACAAATAGCATTATCTTAAAGGGTAATGACACAATCATGGGTGATAACATCATCATACCCATTGCCATCAAAATACTCGCAACCACCAAATCTAATACCAAAAATGGCACGAACAACATGAAACCAATTTGAAATGCGGTTTTTAACTCACTGGTAATAAATGCGGGAATAATGACGCTCATTGGCGCTTGCTCTGGAGATTTAATATCTTTATAGCCCGATATTTCAATAAAAGTTTTTAAATCTGTCGTTCTAACCTGAGATAGCATGAAGGCTTTAATTGGCTCTTTACCGACATCATAGGCCTGATTTAACGTCATAGATTCATTCATGTAAGGTTCAACCGCTTCGGCATAAATTTTATCAAATACCGGCGCCATGATAAAAAAAGTCATGAACATGCTTATGCCTATCAACACCTGATTAGATGGGGTTTGCTGTAAACCTAAAGCTTGACGAAGAATAGATAGCACCACGATGATACGGGTGAAAGACGTCAACATAATCACCATGGCAGGAATAAAGCTCATTGCTGTCATTAACAGCAAAATCTGCATAGTCACTGAGTATTCGGTAGCACCATCGGCACCTGTTGTGACAGTTAATGCAGGTAAAACTCCATCTTGAGCAACTGCGCCTGAAGACCAAATAAAGGCGCTGGCAATCAAGCCCCAGAATAAACCTTGCAACCCTTTACTCATGATGATTTTCCTTAGCTTGCTGTAAATTTTTCGCAAATGAATGGTTTGATTCTTCAATCGGTTTAGCTAATTTATCGAGTAGGTTTATTTGATGCGGCGTCACGCCCAAGAGGTATTGTTGTTGATTAATTTCAACTACTATCAATTTTTCTTTCTGTCCCACTTGAGTCATTGCGATAGTTTTGATTATTGCATTTTGACTCGGTACAAGATTTAGTTTTTTGACAATATAAGCAAGCAAAAAGATTAACGCTATAACGACAATTAATCCACCCAACATGTTTGCTAAAGTAGACACATAACTCGTATTGTTGCTATTAGACGAGAGAATTTGCGACGCTGTTGTATCGTCAATAACCACAGCAGCGTTAGATAAAACAACAGTAAGGTACGACACAGTTAATCCTTGAACCAGTAATCACTTAAATGTTTCACCATTAACATGAGGTAAAACCCTTAAGTGATCATTGCTAAGTCAAGACCAATACCGCAAGGAACGGGTCTTATTTGAGTTTCTTGATACGCTCTGTTTGGCTAATCACATCGGTAAGTCGAATACCAAACTTATCATTCACAACAACGACTTCGCCATGAGCAATTAAAGTGCCGTTGACCATCACATCTAATGGCTCACCTGCAACGCGGTCTAGCTCAACCACTGAACCTTGGTTTAATTGCAGTAAATTACGAATGCTAATAAAGCTTCTACCCACTTCCATTGAAATAGTTACAGGAATATCGAGAATTGAATCTAATTTAGCCGCATCCTCTTTTGAAATAGGCTTTGAATCATCAACCAATTCATCAAGTTCAACTTGCTGAGCCTCTTCAATAGCTTGTTCAGCCATGGCTGCTGCCCAATCATCACCAGTATCTTCAGTACTCATCACTTCACCTTATAAATCTGAAATATCACGCGACTTACCTTTGCGTGTTACCAATTGTAATTCTGACTTAACCGTTTCTGGTCTTGGTATTTTTTCACTAATTTTTAATGCCAAATTATCGCGTGATTTGCCTAACTTACAACGATAAGTGGGTAGATCTTCAATGCGCATCATAATATGTTCAGGTAATTCAATTGGAATAATATCCCCCGCTTTAAAATCCATCACATCTCGAAGTTTTAATTCATGTTCAATAATATTAGCGTCAAAACCCACTTGCACATCCATTATTTCATCACGTAAAGCCTGAGACCAGCGCATATCAGTATCTTGTTTATCGCTTTGTACCCCAGCATCTAGCAGCTCACGAATAGGCTCAATCATGGAATAAGGCAAGGTAATGTGAAAATCGCCACCACCGCCATCGACTTCAATATGAAAAGAGTTAATGACTACGACTTCAGTAGGACTAACAATGTTCGCCATAGCGGGGTTAACTTCTGAATCCAAATATTCGAATTCGACATCCATTACTGGAGCCCAAGCATCTTTATAATCTTCAAAAATAATTTTTAATAGTAACTGAACAATACGGCGCTCTGTTGGAGTGAACTCTCGACCTTCAATTTTTGCATGAAAACGTCCGTCACCACCAAAGAAATTATCCACCAAGATAAAGACTAACCGAGCTTCCATCGTGATTAAGGCTGTTCCTTTTAATGGACTAAAACGCACCATATTTAAACTTGTTGGAACAAAAAGTGTGTGCACATATTCGCCAAACTTGAGCATTTGCACACCATTAATAGACACCTCTGCAGCACGACGCATCATATTAAACATACTGATCCGCAAATGACGCGCAAAACGTTCATTGACGATTTCCAACGTTGGCATGCGCCCACGGACAATTCGATCTTGAGATGAAAAGTCATACGACCTAGCATCGTCTCCACCTGAGTCTATGTCATCTTCATCAACATCATCGACGCCATGAAGCAGCGCATCAATTTCGTCTTGGCTTAATAAATCACTCACATCATCACCTTAACTACCCAGTCAGGATTATTGCATTACAAAACCAGTAAACAACACTTTTTCAACCACTGTTTTACCGGTTACTGATTGCAATGTATTTTGTACGCTCAATAAAGCTAATTGACGCATTTCATCTTTGCCTGCTTGCGTGCTTAACTTCTGCACATCTGCGCCACTAAAGGTTGTTAATAAAGCATCTTCAATTAATGGAATGTGTTTTTTGACGGTTGTTTCATCATCGGAGCCACGTACCATCAACTGCACTTTAATTTCAACTAAACGAGCGCGGTCAACGCCTGGCAAATTAAATAAAAATGGCCTTGGCATACCGACATAATTAGCTTCAAGAGCAGAAGATTTTGGATCGATTTGTTCAGAGGTCACAGCACCAGGATCAGCTGAGTCTGTGGCAACTGGTTGGTCGTCAGAACCCAGAAACAACCATGCACCAACACCAATAAGGATTGCGACAACAATGCCAATACCACCAAAAAGAATTAATTTATTACCCTTTTTAGGCTCGGTATTTGTCTCATTAAGTTCTAATTCTTCAGCCATTGCACTTCCTAGTATATTTAAACGGTATATCCGTGGGTAATATTAGCTAATTATATTTAGTATTAACCGAATACATAACAATATCTCTATAGGTTACCGACTTAAGCGTAATAATCTATACCTGATTGCAAACTCTCTGAATGATTTTGAAACATTGATTGCTCTAATGCTGAATTTTCGTCCAAATCATGCGGTTGGCCAGCACCTTGTGAAGATTCTTGTGATTGACCGTCACGACCACCGCCCCCTTGAGAAACATGACTATCTGCAAGTTGCAACCCCTCTTGGGCTAACATGTCCCTTAATCTAGGGATCGCTTGTTCAATTAAATCTCTGGTTTGGGCTTGAGCTACGTGAAATTGCACTTGAGTTTGATCACCATTCACCTGAATTTTAACCATTAAATGCCCTAACTCTGGTGGATCAAGGCGGATCTCCGCCTGCTGAATACCATTACTCACCATAGTAATTAATTGCTGCTTCATTACAGGAGAAAAACGCTGGATCATCTCCTGCATCTGCACTTGAGACTCGCCATGTTGTTTCAATGCTAATTGAAACTGAGGTACGTCACTTTTATGAATCGGCGTAAAACTACTCTGATTTTGCAAAGGTTTTGTTTCCAAAGCATTATCTAATGAAGAAAAACCGTCAAAATTTATTGTTTTATCTGTGGTATCGGTACCCCCACCCACTAAAACAGCGTTAGGTTTAATAAGTTCAACCGAGAGCTGAGTTTTATTACTGCTATCTGGTGAAGCAACGGTTGCAGCGCTCGACAACTCGGTTGCAGTACCTAAAATATTGACTTTATCAGCCGTTGAAGAGGCTGAGATAGATGGTTTACTTTGCTGTGCGAACATATCTGCGGGTAACTTATCGGTAGCCGACTCTTTACTGACATCTTTTGCCGCAGTTAACCCTGCTGCAAACTGAGCAACTGGTATTGTTTTATCTGCATCATTCATCGGCTTTAGCGTAACATCCGCTAAATCCGCATCAGCCAAGTCAAGATCGTATCCATCAACCATAGAAGATTGCAGGTTAAAGTCATCGACTATTTTGGCTAAATCATCATGTGATAATGAAGCCAGTTCTGTCTCAGTTAGTGATGAAAATATGATTAATTGTTCCATTTGAGTAAGAGGTAAAGACGTTAAATATACGCTATTTGGCTCAGCTTCTTTGGGCACTGAAATGGTTTCAACAAATGATTCATCTAGACTTGTTTTACTGCTTGCATCCAACTCAGTTGCTAGCAATGACTCATCAAAGATTGGCAGCGTAGTGCTAACAGCATCTTCGTCAATTATGTGAATATCTTCGGCAGAGATGATGTCTAAATCTGACGTTAGGATATTTTCACTAGATACGATATCGTCGTGCGGCAATATTTTTCCGCCAAGTTTACTTTTATCAAATGACAGCGCCATATCTAGCTGTGCAAAAATGAGGGCGACATCGCTTTCATCGATGGGTTCTGAAAGGTCAAGTTCAGCCCCCATGACACCCGATAGCTCTGAGGTTTTCTTAGTGTCAGCTAACTCGGAATGTTGAAATGATGATGTTTGGTTAGCTTGGTTAAAAACAGAAAGGAATGAATGGTTATCAGACACTTGCATAGTATCTTTTACCTGCGAGGACTTATTTGAACCATTGCCTGCTAAAAGAATATTGCTCATCTGTTGCATAATACATGCTCCGCAAACTCAACCTAAAGAAAAAATTAATCATCGTTTCGTATAAGATTTTTAGTAGGAAAACACAGCAAACTAAAATGAGAAACGTCACTTCAATGACGATTAATTGTAATATAAGTAGTATTAAGCAAAATAGATGCCAATTAAATATTGAGAAGGTAAGGTGTTATTTGTCTCTGCGTTGGCGAATGTATTGCTGCATGGCAAATTCATCGGACATTTTTTGTTCACGTCTGGATTCGGCAATTTGTGCTTTCTGCGCTTTTTGCGCTAACAACATCTCGATGGCTTTACGTTTCTGTTGTTTTTCCAACCAATGGGATTGACGATATCCCACCTGTTGTTCAGCATCTTTTACCGCAGCAACCTGCTGAGTAATGGCGTTATCGACTTGCTTAATAAATTGATGAAATTGGTGATATTGATTGGCACTTAAACTTTGACCTTGTTGGCCTTTCATCTGTTTCATGTAATCAAGGCGATAATTATTTAAAGCATCTAACTGACCTTGCCTCTTTTGCTTTTCAAACTGTGCTGATTTCAGCTGCATTGCTGCTTGCTCTTCAGCTTCGGTCGCTAATTTAAGTACTGTGATTAATGGATCGCTTGCCATGCTCTTTCCCTAATACCATTGAACAATGAAAAGATTAATTCTGACATTGACCCGCTATTTGGCTCATCATCAAGGCGCTGTTTTCAAAGTTAATGGCTTCTTTAAAGCCTTGACGTAAAAATGCATTCATTGCGGGCTGCAACCTAATAGCATTATCAATTCTAGGATCGCTGCCTTGTGAATAGGCACCTATTGAAATCAAATCACGATTTTGTTGATATAAAGAATACATTTGTTTTACACGGCGCATGGCTTCTAGATGTTCAGCACTAATCACCATAGGCGCAACTCGGCTAATTGATTGCTCGATGTCGATAGCTGGGTAATGGCCTGAATCAGCCAAACGACGCGATAATACTACGTGACCGTCTAAAATTGCGCGCGATGCGTCAGCTATCGGATCTTGTTGATCATCACCTTCCGTTAACACGGTGTAAAATGCGGTAATTGAACCTTGTCCAGGACCGCCATTACCCGCTCGTTCTACTAATCTAGGCAATTTAGCAAATACCGAAGGCGGATAGCCTTTGGTTGCTGGCGGCTCACCGATAGCTAAGGCCACTTCACGCTGTGCCTGGGCATAACGGGTTAAGCTATCCATCAATAACAGTACGTTATAGCCTAAGTCACGGAAATATTCGGCTATTCGTGTAGACGTTTCGCATGCTCTAAGACGCATAAGTGGCGAGGTATCAGCGGGAGCCGCCACAACGACGGAACGCGCACGACCATCTTCACCCAAAATCTCTTCAATAAACTCTTTTACTTCGCGGCCACGCTCACCCACGAGACCAACAACAATCACATCGGCATTAGAACCACGGGTCATCATGCCTAACAGCACACTTTTACCGACACCAGAACCGGCAAATAATCCCATGCGCTGACCTTTACCGACGGTTAGCATGGCATTAATAGCACGAACGCCAACATCTAAGGGCTCTGTTATCGCGCGGCGAGAAAGTGGGTTGATATAAGGGGGATGGCGAGATGCTTGCTCATTGGTTGTTAGCGGACCGAGACCATCTAAGGGTTGGCCGCTGCCATCTAACACTCGGCCTAATAAACTTAATCCGACACTTAAACCAGATTGCTCACCTAGAGGCTGCACACGTGCTCCTGGTAATACGCCACGGAGTTCTTCGACGGGCATTAAATAAAGTAACTTATCATCAAAACCAACGACTTCGGCAATCAATTCACCAACCATGGTTTCTATCGAACACAAACTGCCAACGGGGGCTCTGCATCCGGTTGCTTCTAACGTTAAGCCGACAACACGCACTAATTGACCACTGGCAATGGGCCTCAGTGGTACAACACTTTGATGATGAACTTTAAGCTTATTCAGTAATTGATGTTGACGGTTTATCATCGACCTCACCTTGCTCATCTGCATCCACAGCATTATTGCTATTGAACATAAGGCTCTTATCAGAGGTTAGATTAAGTTGTTCGCTCTGGGTCTCAGCATGTGCTGTTTCAGGGCTCATAGTTGACATATCGCTTTGGTCATCAGCCATGTCCACGTCTTCAGGCGTATTCACCTTATTCGCTTGCTCATCTTGACTTGCTGTTTTAGTAAGTGCATTTGCTAAGTCGTCCACTGCCGTTGAGCGGTAAACGCTATCTTCTTGTTTTGCTAAATTGACTTGGTGACTGAGCTGCAATGACTGTGCGTCCAAATGAGTGAAGATCTGTTCAATGCGCTGCGCTAAGGTTAAATTGACCGTGGAACGTAGGCTTTCAATAAACACATCACCTTGGGATAAACTTGGATCGCTTTCTAACACCCAATCATTTTGAATTAATTGAGGTTGGCCATATAAGGTTGTCACTAAACTAACATCTTCAGGATGTAACCTCACCTTGACTCGTTGCTCTTTTATTGGCAATGCATCAACGCCTTGGCGAATTGTCGCGGCAATATGTTCTGGATGCATTTTTAATTCTTGCTGCACAACAGCCTTAGCGAGTGATAGTGTCATCGCGAGTAACTCGGCTTCGACCTCGGCATCTAATACAGCTAAAGGCTGTTCAAATTGATTTATTAATTGCGTAAATTGAGCAATTAATTGCGCCGCTTTTGTCGTACCCGTTTCATAACCTTGCTGCTCTCCCTGAGCAAAGCCTTCTTCATGCCCCTGAGCTAAACCGTCTAATCGACCTTGCTCTAATCCTTGTTGAAAACCATCTTGCTTTCCTTGTTCATAACCTTCTCGCTCAGCATCGGCTCTGATCTCTTCAATCTGCGCCATAGTCGGCATTTTGACAGCTTGTTCAACCACAGGTATTGATGATTGATAAGCGCCGGCTTTTTTACCGTATAAATTTGAAGGCTTATCGGCATTATCAAGAGTCACATCCGGCAGCTGCCAATGGCTGAACTCATGTTCATCCTCAACATTTAACACTTTTTTGGATATTTTTGAGTCTGTCATAGTTCAACCAATTTAAAAGACTTATGTAATGATACTATCACTGCGATTAGAGGAATTCTTCTCCACCACCGCCGCCAAGCATAATTTCACCGCTATCGGATAATCGTCGAGCAATCGATAAGATTTCTTTTTGTGCCACTTCAACTTCACTGATACGAATAGGGCCCATTGCTTCAAGATCATCACGAAGTAATTCTGCAGCACGTTTAGACATGTTGCCTAAAATTTTCTCTTTTAAGGCTTCATCAGCACCTTTTAGTGCTTTCATTAATACGTCTTGCTGAACATCACGTAGAAGCGCTTGAATACCTCTGTCATCAACATCAATGAGATTCTCGAATACAAACATCAGATCTTGAATTTGCTGCGCCATTTCTTCGTCAGACTCACGCATTGTTTCCATTATCTGACTTTCAACCCCTGTATCAAGGTAGTTCATGATGTTAGCCGCAGCTTTTAAGCCACCCATTTTGGCTGCCTGCGCGCCGCCCTGACCAGCAAACTGTTTCTCCATGATATCGTTTAACTCCTGTAACGCTGCTGGTTGCACCTCTTCAAGATTGGCAATCCGCATCATTAAGTCAAGACGAGTATTTTCAGGAAATTGGCTAAAAATCTCTGCTGCTTGATCGGGCTCTAAATAGGATAAAACGATGGTTTGGATTTGCGGATGCTCGTTTTGGATAATGGTTGCTACTTGACGTGCATCCATCCACTTCAATGAATCTAAGCCTTTGGCACCACTGCCCATGATAATCTGTTCGATCAAATTACCCGCTTTATCTTCACCCAGCGCAGCGGTTAATGCTTTACGCACAAACTCTTCACTATTAAAACCGATTGAAGAAAACTTTTGAATGTCGTCTAAAAAGAGCTTATGCACCCCAATCACTTTTTCTTGACCGAAATCTTGCATTGCCGCCATAGACATGCCGACCTTTTGCACTTGCTTAGGTTCGAGGTGCTTTAAAATTGACGCGGCATCAGCTTCGCTCAAACTGAGCAACAAAATAGCCGTCTTTTCTATCCCAGATAAAGACTCAGGATCAAAGGCGCCTTTTTCAGCTTTATCTAGTTTCTCTACTTTTTCATTAGCCATTGTCTTGTAACCAGTTTTTAACTACTTGAGTGGATAATTCAGGCTCATTTGCAACGAGAGCACGGATAGCCTTAATCATATCATCATCTTTATGTAAGTTAGGGATAAGAATCGAACCATCATCTGCATAGCTGTATTCGGCTTCTTTACTGTTTAACATCCCTAAAGTATCTGCTGCATATTGATCTTCAATTTCTGCAAGTTCATGCCCTAAACGTACATCTTCAGGCATATTAACACCATCTGGGTTAATAAGGCGTTTAAGCATAGGGCGCACAACGGTTAAAATCAGCACTAATACCACCAACGCACCTAACACTAATTTAATGGCTCGCCAAAACCAAGGTTGTTCCCACATATCAGGCTCAGGTAACTCTTCCATTAACTGATCCATAAAGGGTACTGTTACAACCTCTAGTGCATCACCACGTTGACTACTAAAGCCAACCGCGCCCTCTAATAATCTACGAATATTGGTCAACTCTTGTTCGGTCCGTGGTACTCGGGTAACTGCACCGTCTTCACCTGCTGGGCCTGGTTTATAGTCTAGGGCAACAGAAACACTAACTCTACGCACTTGGCCAACTTGTTGACGTGTATGGCTAATAGTTGTGTCATGATCAAAATTACGGGTTGCTTCGCGATGTGTATCAGAAGATTTGGTGGTTTCAGAAGCACCACCAGCTTCCATAGGAATATCAGACTCCATTGGAGGTTGGTTCGTCAGAGCCCCTGGAATACCACCGGTACTGCCACCAGAAGAATTACTTTCAATGGTCATTTCACTTCTAAGTGCAGGTAAATCTGGATCGAAACGTTTTGATGTCTGCTCTACGGCGGTAAAATCCATATTCACATCAACTTGCGAGGTATAATTTTCAGGCCCAAGAATAGGCATCAAAATCGAGTCAATTTTTTTACGATATTCCGCTTCTTTCTGTTGCACAATTTCTAGCTCGCGACGAGCTCGAGCAGATGCACCATCTTGACTACCTGAATTTAATAAACGTCCATTTGAATCTGTCACAGTCACTCGAGCAGGTTCAAGACCTTGTACCGCAGAGCCAACAATATCTACGATGGCGTCAACTTCTTCTTGACCTAAGCCACCACGTCTTACGCTCACTACTACCGTTGCACTTGGCTTTGAAGCATTTCTTGCGAAAACATTTTCTTTAGGTAACGCCAGAATAACTTTAGCGCGACTAATACTTTTTAGTTCTTCAATTGCACGAGCAAGATTTAATTCTTGGCTATGTTTTAAGCGGGCTTGCTCCATACGCTGGCTAACACCAAAACCACTGTCTTTACTCAAATAATCATCATTTTGGCTACTGCTTTCGATACCTGCTCGACTGAGTAATAATTTCACATCTTGATACTGATCTTCGGGCACCTTAACAACATCGACACTGATTTCGTATTTGATTTTATTTTTATCCAAAACGTCCAATACCTGGATCATTTCGGTAGTTTCCATCTTACCCAAGGGGCGATATTCAGGTTCTTGCGCCCACATCATAATGATGACGGCTAATGCTAAACATACCGCAAGCGCCAATATCATCGTCACCTGACGCATCATATCAGCACCACCCATATTGCTCAGCAAGCCAGATTTATTCTCTTGCTGAATGCCAGCATCAAGTGCTGCATCTGAACCTACCATTATGTCTGTGCTCACAATATGCCCCTACTTTTATTCTTTTTCATCAGCTAACCGGTATTTGCAGTCTATTAAACCGGCATACTCATAATTTCTTTATAGGCTTCAACAAGTTTATTTCTCACTTGCACTGTCGCCTCAAATGCCACACCCGATTTTTCGCGGGCAATGACCGTATCAGACAAGGTCACTGTTGAGTCGCCCATATCCAAGCGTGTCGCTAAATTTGAAGATGTTTGCTGCAAGCCGCTAACATGGCCTACAGCTTCAGACAGTAGTTGGCCAAAATCCGCACCGCTGGTGTTATTAATTTGCTGGGTTAAGTTAGGACGAATGATCGAGTCCATACTCGAACCATTAGAAGGCGTAATTGCGCCACGAAGCGACTGCATTTCTTGAAGTAATGGATTGGCGTTAATCTGCATGCTGTACTCCCATTCGTCGATTATTTGACGATAACTAGATCTCTTAACAGGGATAAAGCAAGTTGAGTGCCAATATGGAGATGAAAGCAAAAAAGCTACGTTTTACGCGTAGCTTTATTGATAAAACAATAAAAAAGCGGATTAATTAAGCAGTTTGAGGCTTATGCTGGTAATTGGATCCCCGCATCACGCATTTTAGCCATTTTATATCGAAGGGTTCTGGCACTGATCCCAAGTTTTTCTGCGACAAGTTTCCGACTACCATTACATTGATTAAGCGTTTCAAGAATAATCACATGCTCTTGTGCTTGTAATTCACCACCCAAACCTTCAGCTTCTATTGGCTTATCTTGATGTTGAACATCTAAATGCATACCAACATCGGCGGAATCAATAATAATATCTTGTTCACTGATATCTCCACCAGCATTTAAAATGAGTGCTCGTTGAATGACATTATCAAGTTCACGCACATTGCCTGGCCAGCGATGCGCCAGTAATCTTCGTGTGGCCACCTCACCTAACGCAGGCACAGGTTTGATATTAAATGCTTTGGCATGTTTCACTAATAAGTGTCTTGCTAAGGGTAAAATATCAGCAGGACGTTGATTAAGTGCAGGCCAGGTAAGTGGGAACACATTAATGCGATAATATAAATCTTCTCTAAACTCACCCGCGCTAGCAATGGCTTTTAAGTCTCTGTTTGACGTCGCTAACACTCTCACATCAAGCTTAATCGTTTTACGGCCACCTAATCGCTCAACCTCTCGCTCTTGCAGCACTCGTAGTAATTTAGCCTGCAAGCCTAATTCCATTTCTGAAATTTCATCAAGTAATAACGTACCACCTTGGGCTTGTTCAAATTTGCCAGGACATGCTTGATAGGCCCCGGTAAAGGCACCTTTTTCATAACCAAATAAGGTAGCTTCCAACATGTTTTCAGGAATTGCCGCACAATTAATCGCAATAAAGGGTTCATCTTTACGACTACTGTGTTGATGAATATAACGCGCTAATACTTCTTTTCCTGAACCACTTGGCCCCATGATCATGACTGAAGCATCAGAGTTAGCCACTCGTTGAGCCAATGCTAATAAAGCTAAACTTTTCTCATCAGCAACAACAGGTTGATCGGTATTGTGCTTTTGAGGTAAATATCGCGAAACTTGATTTAACAATACTTCAGGCGCAAAAGGTTTCGCTAAATAATCAACCGCGCCTAGCTTTATTGCGCTGACAGCACTGTCGATGGTGGCATAAGCGGTCATTAACAATAACGGTAATTTAGGCTGAGCCTGTTGTAAGTAATTTAATAATCCAATGCCACCGATCCCGTCCATTTGAACATCGCTGATCACCAAATCAAAATCATGCTTTTTTAACGCCACTATCGCTTCTTCAGCGCTGCCTACATCAACACACTCATAATGGGCTAACAATAAGGTATCGAGTAATGCTTCACGCAAATCTGCATCATCTTCAACTAACAGTAACTTTGCTTCAGACATGATTAACCTCCTGCGTGTTACCCTGGATATCTGCCGCTTTCAACATAGGAAAGCTTAACCTCACCTGGCAACCCATTTGTGGTTTACAGGATAATTGAATTTTTCCACCATGATTTCGCACAACAGACTGCACAACAGCTAAGCCTAAGCCTGTACCCTGAGCTTTTGTGGTAAAAAATGGCTCTAATACCTGTTGTTGAATATGTGGTTCAAGGCCTTTGCCATTATCGATAACATCTAAAATCACATGTTCTTTATCTTCAAATGCACAAATTTTAATTTTTGTCGCACCAGCTTCAATGCTGTTCATCACTAAATTATTTACCGCAGAACTTAGCGCATCACCATTAGCCAATAAACGTGCATCAGTTAAGCACTCTTGGTAAATATCACAGGATTTTCGTTGGGCGATAACCTCACAGTTTGCCATCACAGTGTCAATGATTTGCGCTATAGCAACGTTATCCGCTTTCGCGTCTTGACGTCCTTTGGCCATTAACAGCATATCGTTGACTTGACGTTCAAGCTCATTAAGGCGGTCAACGAGTTTCGTTTGAAAGCGCGTCTTTGAGGTATCTGCCAGTTTAGGGTTACCCAAATTAGAAGCATAAAGTAGTGCCGCCGATAATGGCGTTCTAATTTGATGTGCTAAAGTTGCGACCATTTTCCCCAATGCAGACAAACGCTGAAGATGGGATAAATTTTTCTGCAGTAAGCGGGTTTCGGTTAAATCTGTTAACACGATTAGCTGGCCAGGTTCAGGCGTTAAGGGTGAAATGGCTAACTTAACTCTTCGGCCATTTTTTAATGACACTTCATGTCCATCATCATCTTGTGGAGAAAATGCTCGGTTAATAATTTCAAACCAACGCAATCCTTGTAAAGGTCGGCCTAGCAGTTCTGCAGCCATTGGATTAGCTAACGTGATGACACCATCGCCATTAATAATCACGACTCCAGAAGGGAGAGCTTGAAGAATATGCGCCATTTGATTTGACATATTCGCGGCCTCTTGCACTTTCGCAAACTGACGATAAGTCAATTTACTGTCATGTGGAAATTCAGGAGAGCTATTGACTCGCAATGAAGACACAGCAGAAGATTCCAGCGAAAAGGTATTTAGCTGAAAATCTGTTTGTTGATGCTGAGTTACAGCGTGTGCGCTTAGCATAACGACTCCGTCAAAAGAATTACATTTAACGGGTTACTGCATTAAGTGTGCCAAAAAAAGAAAGCATACCGAATCGGTATGCTTTCAAAGTATTATAGCCAGTATTAAAAAGTTTATTCTTTACTCATGCCATATTTACGCATTTTTTCAACTAAGGTAGTTCGACGAATGCCTAACATTTCAGCTGCTCGGGCAACGACATTATCCTGCAGTTCTAAGGCTTGTCTAATCATATCAATTTCTAGCTCAGCCAATAAATCTTTAAGATTTACTCCCTCTGGCGGAAGCTCTGATGGAAAACGGCTTTCTGGAATATCAATAGGTTCATCATCATTAAAAATTGAAGCGAGAGCATCCCTTTCTAACTGTTCTTCACTAATTTCTACACAATATTCAGGGACATCAATATGACGATATTTTTGCGGTAAATCATTAACATCAACTAAACCGCCCGGATACAAAATAGTAAGACGCTCAACTAAATTAGATAATTCACGCACATTACCAGACCACGCATGTTCTTTAAGCGACTCTATTGCACGCTGCGTGAATCTAACCTTACCTCGTCCTTCGTTAAAAACACGGCTGACTAACTCTTGCAGCAGTAATGGTACATCATCACGTCGCTCACATAATGCAGGCATTTCGATAGGAAAAACATTCAAACGATAGTACAAGTCCTCACGAAACTCATTTTCAGCGATCATGGTTTCTAAATCACGGTGGGTTGCGGCAACAACACGCACATCAGTTTGAATTGTTTTACTGCCACCTACTCGCTCGAAAACTCGCTCTTGCAAGACTCGGAGTAATTTAACTTGCATTTGCAAAGGCATATCACCGATTTCATCAAGAAATAACGTACCACCTTCCGCAAGTTCAAACCGACCTTTACGGGAAGATATCGCACCGGTAAAAGATCCTTTCTCGTGACCAAACAATTCACTTTCAAGTAATTCTGGCGGGATAGCTCCACAGTTAACGGGGATAAATGGGCCATCTCTGCGCTCAGAAATATAATGAATATTGCGCGCAACCACCTCTTTACCTGTTCCAGATTGTCCTAATACCAACACAGTGGCATCAGAACTCGCCACTTGGCTTATTAAATGGCGAACATTAGCAATCCCTTGGCTTCGACCTACAAGACTTCTAAACAGCTTAGTTTGATTGCCGCTGGTAGGAACTTGCTCTTTTTTAGCTTGCCCAAATACCTGACAAAAATGTAATAGCTCAGTCAGTTGGGGATAGTTGAGAGGCTCTTCAATAACACCCAAAATATTAGATGTATCGACTTGCGCAGTGCCTAACAACAACAAAGGTTGCCATGGCGCGATTGTTGAAATGTTTTTTATGCTTTCTGTCGTTATACCATCAGATACAAGCACAATTGCACGGTATCTAGACTCTTCAATTAATGGTATTAAGGCGTCAACCGAAACAATGTCGCATTGCTCACCTAAGAATTCAAAAATGCAGCACAGGCGTGTTACACGCTCAGAAACGGTACCGACAATTAAAATTCGTTGTTCAATTTGCATCATTTAGGGGCCAAAAGCTTGTTTATAGGTACATATTCCGCTGCAATTATTCATTTTCTCAGGAAAAGCCTAAGAAATCGATCATCACATTTGTGATAACTCGTTATATAACTAGCAAAATAAATCACTTATCAATTTTTACGATTACAACTTATCAGTATAAAGATATTTGCAAAGAGTAATATTGTATTAACCAACTTCAAGAAGCAAGTAGAACAATAGCCAAATTAATACTCGCGCTAATTTTAGTGTATAATCGCTTCTATTGCATGCAACTATCACATTTTTATCTAAAATTTCTCACCAACAACATAATCTCAGATTTTTCTAATGTTCGCTACGTTCATGATTCAGTATGTCCGTTTTGCTAGTAAACACAATTGAGATACAAACAGTATTTTGAAATTAGCCATCTGTATAAAAGAAAAAGCGCTAATTAGTGTTGACTAATTAGCGCTTTAACATCGAAAAATCTAAAGCAACTAGCTTGCTTCAGAAGTTATATGATGCTTGTCTTGCGGAATGGCATCCCAGCCCTCTTTAATTGTTTTCAAAATAGCGGTTACATCATCAACCGCTTGAACATCATTATTTATATTAGCTTCGGATAGCCTTACTAACATAAAATCATATAAGCGACTTAAATTGACGGAAATCTCTCCACCCTCATCCATATTTAAGCTGTTATTTAAACCATTAATTAAACCAATCGACTTTCCAATTAGAATGCCTTTTTTCTCAAGATCACTATGCTCGATGGCATAACGACATTGGGCCAAGCGCTCAAGCGTGCCAGCAAACATCATTTGAATAATTTTATGCGGAGAAGCCACTGCAATTTCACTCTCAAGTGAAACTTTTCTGTAAGACTTTAAAGATCCTCTCATAATTACCTACCTGTTTGAATCTACATACTCATACATATTAATTTTTTTCTTCGTTGAGCGTCTAAGACTTAACAACTCTTTACGATTATTCATAACTTTAGCTGAGACCAAACTAAATCGATTAGATAATTCAACTTGTTCACTAAGTTTATCCCGTAAATTGATATCAAATGGCAAGTTAGTCAAACGTTCAACGTAAACTTGACGCTCTCTAACAGCTACCTGCAATAAATGAACCAACTCATCCGTTTTCTCATTTTCAGCTGGTAATTGCTCTAAATTTGACAATAACTCAGTTATTCTATCGTTAATCAACTTCAGTTCATCGAACAAAATAACATCCTCTATTCAGCGTAAAAATGAATTCTAAACTCAATAATCTTCAAGAACTAATCTAACGATTAGTTTTTAGCAACAGCCCCAGGTAAGGAGTTAAGGCGGTCAACGAGACCGGCACTTTGTTGATTTAATTGAGCGACGACAAGATCCATGGCATTAAACTGTTTTAGTAACCTTGATTCTAATTGCGCCATTTTAAGGCTAAATGATTCACGCTGTAGTGTCAGCCTTTTGGTCTCTTCAGTGTACGAGTTTTTTCGGTTATCAATAACGCCGCCAGTTTTCACATAGTTATTGGCCAGTTGATCAAACCTATTCGCTAACCCTGTACTGGGTGTTGAAAACAAACCTTCAATAGACGACATATTATTGGCAATACTGTCATCAAGTTTAGCTTCATCTATATTCAGTTTACCATAGCGGTCCGTCGATAAACCGATATCGTAAAGCGCGACGTCACTGCCATCAACAGAGACCCTTTCACTGACCATATTTCTTAACTGCGACTCAAGGGAACGTATCATTGAGTCTCCTTGTAACGCTGCAGCAGTTTTCTTATCTGCATCATACGAAGATAATTTTTCTATAGATGTCAGTAATGAATTATAGGTTTCAACGAAGCTTTTTAGGTTTTCCTTTACAGCTTCATTGTCTTGTTCGACAGTAAGAGTAGAAGTTGAGTTTAAATCTGCTTTGGTAAGGTCTAACGTTATGCCGGCAATTGCATCGCTAACAGAATTACTTTGAGAGGTCAGTTTTTGGCCATCGACGTGAATGATTGAGTTTTTAGCATCGACTAAGGTATTCAAATTGGTACCATTGAACATATCATTCAAACCAGTACCACTGGTGTCTGTTGCGACAACAGATATTTGATTATCTAATCCTGTTTTTGCAGAGCTAAATACAATTTGACTACCTGCATCGCTTTTTACCACAGTAGCAACAACACCAGAGTTATCTGATGCACTGTTTACTTTTGACGCTATAGCATACAAATCATCAGCAGGATCTACTGCGACAGAAAAGCTTTCACCATTTATCGAAAAATCTAAACTTCCCTCTCCGACAGCCGCTTTAGGATCAACAACACGAGCCCCTCCCACTTTATGCGCTTGAGCAAGTTGTTCAACCATAATAGAGTATGAGCCTGACTGAGCAATACTTGATGCTTTTGCGGTAAAAAATGGGCTATCACCCGTTGACACTTTCCGCTGGCTAAGTAACTCGCCTGACTGCAACTTTTTTGCAGCATCTTGGAAGTTGGATAACGCACTTTTTAATGTTCCGATGGCGGAAAGTTTCGCGTTAATTTTATCTTCGGTTCTGTTGAATATTGCTTCTTTGGGGAGTTTTTCAGCATCAACAAGTACCTTAACAATAGTAGAAATATCTAAGCCTGAGCCTATTCCTGTCGCTGTTAATGCCATACAACCTCCAAAACTCGATTCAACAAGTTAACATAGTTAATAAGCGTAAAAAGTTACACTTCTATTTTCATTAAAATCCCAGACACTTCGCTTAACTTCTCGGCAAGTTGCAGCGCTTCTTCACTGGGTATCTGACGAATAATATCACCAGAGTCAATATCCTGCACCTTGATAACTTGTTTTCCGGATTCTTCATCAACAGAGAATTTTAGCCCTTTTTGCATCATTGCTACCATATCGGTCAATTCTTTCGCAACAACGTCTAAAGACTCGTTTGATTTTCGATTATCTGTCGCCGTCTCTTCTTGCTGTTTTACAGCTTGAACTGTTGAAACTCTATCTAATTCAACTTGCTTAGTCTCAGAGTTCTTAGTATTTAAAGGAACACTGTTTAAATTAGATTTTGTTGTTTCGGCTCTGGCAATAAAACTTGCACTATTATTTGTTTGAATCTCCATGTTTCACCTCAACTCATACTGTTCTTGCAGCACAGTCCATTGTTAAAACAGATATATCTATGAGACAACAAAGGGAGATCCGCCAGCGAATCTCCCTATTAATACTTACAGACTTATCTTATATTATAGTAAAGATAACGCGACTTGTGGTAACTGGTTAGCCTGAGCCAACATCGCAGAACCCGTTTGTTGAAGTACTTGGTTCTTCGTCATAGCTGACGTTTCTTTGGCGAAATCGACATCTACAATACGAGATTTAGCATCGGCAACGTTTGCTTGAGTATTCGCACTGTTGCTGATGTTGTGTGCTAAACGGTTTTGTATCGCACCTAAGTCAGCACGTTGAGTATCGATATTCTTAATCGCAGCGTCAATTTTACCAAGAGCAGCGTTACGACCAGTAGATGTCGCGACTGAAAGTGAGCCAACAGATAGCGTACCAGCATCAGTTTTCTTCACTTTAATGGTGACATCTTCACCTTCTTGATGGCCTACTTGGAATTTAGAACCTGCAGAGAAAGTACCAGTCATCAACTTGGTGTTACCAAATGCTGTAGTTGTACCAATCGCAGTTATTTCTAATGCTAACTGATCCATCTCTGCTTCTAATGCACCTAAATCGTCTGCACTGTTTGCACCGTTTTCAGCTTGAATTGCTAAGTCACGCATACGTTGCAACATGTTAGTTTGTTCTTGCATTGCGCCTTCAGCAATCTGTGCAATAGAGATTGCATCGTTCGCATTTCGCATACCAACCTCTAAACCACGAACCTGAGAGTTTAATCGGTTAGAAATAGCCAGACCTGCCGCATCGTCTTTTGCGCTGTTAATACGCAAACCACTTGACAAACGTTCCATAGAAGTCGCAAGTGCACCAGAAGATGAATTCAAATTTTTCTGTGCTTTTAATGATGTAACATTAGTGTTTACTGTGATAGCCATGATTGCTTCCTCATATTTATTCTGACTTGAGATATGCCTGTTTGCTTTGCTCAAGTCAGACAGGTCTTGCTCGTTACAATATATGTAACGGCAAGTCAGTTTTATTCTTTAGTCTTTTTTTGACTTTTTTTTGTTCAAAGTCGATTGAATAAAAAAATTTCTGGGAAAACAATATTTAACAGAATAATAAATTTTTAAAGAATCAGCTGTACAGAAGCTATTTAGAGACTTTCAGAAACAAAATCAGCCTCTATGTTGAGGCTGATTAATATCTCTTTATCAAATTATCCTAATAGAGATAATGCAACTTGAGGTAATTGGTTCGCTTGAGCAAGCATTGCAGAACCTGTTTGCTGCAGAACCTGGTTCTTAGTCATGGTTGAGGTTTCTTTTGCAAAATCCACATCTACGATACGGCTTTTTGCATCTGCAACGTTAGCTTGGGTATTAGCACTGTTAGCAATGTTATGTGCTAAACGGTTTTGCACCGCACCTAATGCTGCGCGTTGGGTGTCAATTTTATTAATTGCACTGTCAATTTTACCTAAAGCAGAATTACGACCCGCTGATGTCAATACAGTTAACGCCCCAACTGAAAGTGAACTTGCATTGTTGGTGTTCACTTTAACTGTGACATCCTCGCCCTCTTGATGGCCAACTTGGAATAATTTGCCGCCAGAGAAGCCACCTGTCATTAATTTGGTGTTACCAAAAGCCGTACTGTTACCAATCGCAGTGATCTCTGTTGCTAGCTGATCCATCTCAGCTTTTAACGCAATTAAATCGTCAGCGCTGTTTGCACCATTTTCAGATTGGATGGTCAAGTCGCGCATACGTTGCAACATGTTGGTTTGTTCTTGCATTGCACCTTCAGCGATCTGAGCGATTGAAATTGCATCGTTCGCATTACGCATACCTACTTCTAAACCACGAACTTGAGAGTTCAAGCGGTTAGAAATAGCTAAACCAGCAGCGTCATCTTTAGCACTGTTAATACGTAAACCACTGGATAAACGTTCCATGGAGGTATTTAACGCGCCGGTTGACATGTTTAGGTTTTTTTGCGCCTTCATCGAAGTTACGTTTGTATTTACTGTAATAGCCATAAATATTTCCTCATTCCTAGTTGTGCTGCCAAGACTGTGGAGCTTGGCTAAATTTTACAATTTAACGATTTCTTTAATGGAGCTTTCTTAATGACAACTACTTATAAGTAATCAAACAATGAAAGCGTACCTACTCTTCCAAAAACACTCGATACTGCATTAAGTGCTAATTGTTGCTTTTCAAATTCAGTGATCGCAGCTGCCATGTCTAAATCTTCTAACTTAGCTAACGCACTATTATTAATAATGAGCTCTTCGTCATGATTGCTGGTGATATTCTCAAGCGCCTTTAAGTTGTTTCCTGCAATCCCTCTCGCAGAACTGACTTGATTTTGACCACTATCAATATCATTCAAGAGCTGTGCCAACTTTGACTTTCCTTGAGGGGTATTTGTCGCATCAGGTGTTTCAAGCAGCGATATAGCTTGCTGTAGCGTATCTAAAATGCTGACTTCGGATTGTGGCTCAAGGGTAAAACTATCTCCCGCCATAGGAGCACCAGATAAAGTCACTTCTATACCATTGAAAGTAACTGGATTATTGGAGTCAAAATTGGGCACAGTTGTTACATTTGCGCCAAATGAATCAATCACTTGCAAATCGACACCCGTACCATTGGCAACAAAGTTGAAAGTGTATGTATCTTCCACATGGGTACCTGGGTTTACAATGTTTGCGCCAGTAAGCTTGAAGTCGCCTTGCTGTGATGACAAATAGTTGACACCGTAGTCGCCCAGTGGATTTGGTGCAGACATGAAAGCAGTGTCGCCAGCAACATTAGTAGCAACATTAATGTTTTGCGATACAATACTGTGCCTTACACCTGAATCACCGCTGTAAACCACTTCTCCTGCACTATCAAAAGCAAAAGGGCGTTCATTCGTTTTAAATCCTGCAAATAGGTAATTACCAGATTCATCTTTGGTATTAGCAATCGACATTAACTCTTCTAAGCTGGCCTTCATTTCATCGGCAACCATTTGCCGCTCAACCGAACTCAAACTGCCGTTTGCGCCGCGTAATAGCTGCTCACGCATAGTTGTAACCAGTGTTTCTGCGCTGCCAAGTTTGCTTTCAGCCATAGAAAGATGATTAGTGGCGTAGTCAATATTTTTAACATACTGTCCAACCAATGCATTTTTTTGCTTCAAATTATCAATAACAATTGCAGCCACAGGATCATCACCTGCAGTATTTATTTTTTTACCCGTAGATAACTGTTCCAAAATTTTATTGGTTGATGTTTGCTTTTGTAAAATACTGGTCGTATTTTGATGAAACATTTGCCCGGTAGAAATACGCATAATTTAATTCTCCTATCGAACAGAACTAATTAAAGTGTCAAATAATTGTTGCGCAGTAGTCATTATTCGCGCAGATGCTTGATAAGATTGTTGAAAACGCATTAAGTTAGCCGCTTCTTCGTCAAGGTTTACACCAGATTCACTTTGCACTCGGTTATAAGCTTGTTGATAAATGGCATCGGCTGAACCTACACGTACTTCTGCCGCTTTGGTTTTATTACCCACATCCAGTTTGGTATTTTCAAATACCCCCGTTAATGTGGTTGTGCCACCGTTCATTAATTTAGTATCAGCAAGCTCTGCCATGGCAACGGCATTGGTGTTGTCCCCTTCGGCAAAAGAGAGGTCAAAAGTAAAGCTGTCAGTCACCCCAGCGGTTGACGTATCATCAATTTCAAAGCTGAATCCAAAGGTTGTATTTATTTGCGGTGGCGTAAATGCGCTTGGTCCAGCGACAGAGGTGCCTGCAGCATCAAAAACTTCAAAGGTATTAGTGGCACTGTCAATTCTTACTGTCAGCTCGCCGCCCGTTGTCGGAAATCCCGCCGCGTTGCGATTAATACTATTCACTTTGACATCCATCTCACCAGAGTTGGCTGAGTCAGCGGTAATTTTAGGTGCCGCAGCCGCTATTCCTTTGGGGTCGGTCATCACAGTCGTTAATCCTGATGCCGCTCCCGAGGTGGGACGGATTTCAAATTTATCTCCATCTGCCATAGCACCACTACCTATGTTGATCGTAAAGCCATCGCCGCCAACCAACTCGCCTGGTGGATTAAGTGTTAGTGGAGTGATTTTTCCCGTTTGGGTATCTTTCAACTCATATGTACCAGGCGCTGTGAATGACAATTCATATCCACCACCGCTCAACTCCCCCACATCGTCAATATTCACACTTAACTTTGCATTGCCAGTATTGGTTGAATATTCACCCACTCGACCGGATGACATTAATGGGTCATTAATATCGCGAAAGATGTTTTGGCCAATGTTGCCGTTTAAATCAAAACCTTTGGATTGCATTTCATTAAATGCATCGGCAATACCCAGTGCAAGTTGACCTAACTCTTGGCTTGCAGGCACCAAAGTATCGCTGCGAAAATCAAATAATGCCCCTAATTGGCCGCCTAATTTAGAAGGGTCAATAACAAGTGATTGATTACCTGTGGTTGCCGTAATGCGCGGTTCATTTGGATATGGGTCGCCAGTGGTAACACCGACTGACATCGACACTTCACCCGACACCAACATCACCGATCCACCTAACATGATGGATTTAGCACCGGTATCTAACGGAATAACATTAACTTGTGAATATTGACTGAGCTCTTGAATCAACGCATCTTGTTTATCGAGTAACTGACTATCCTGACCATTCGTCTTCATTAGCTCTAAATTGATGTTACCCAGCTCTTTGCTAATTTCATTGATGCGGGTAGTCATTGACTCAATTTGGCTATTGGTCTGTTTGGTTTGATTATCTAAATGAGACTGCATTTGATTTAGCGTTTTTGCTAAGTTTTGAGCCGAACCGAGCGCGCTACTTCTAATGGCCATGTCGGTAGGTAAATCAGCGATGCTATTCATGCTCGCAAAAAAATCATTTAAACCTGCAGGTACCATTTTACCAATTTGTGAATAAAGTTGATCTAACTCACTCATTTTTGTATATGAAGTTTCAGCCGCACTTAAGCTGGTTTGTCCGATACGTAACTCACGTGCCGCAAACTCGTTGTACACCCTTTTGACGTCTGAAACATAAGTGCCAGTTCCGTAGAAACTATTGCCTAATCTTTGTGATTCCGTAGTGGCTTGAGTCGCCACTTGACGGTGATAACCTAAGGTATTGGCGTTGGCAATATTATTACTGGTGACCCCAAGTTGAGACTGAGATGCAAGTACGCCTTGGCGAGCAATGTTTAATAAATCAATAGCCATTATTTAGCCTCCCCAGGGATGACTGACTTAAGTCCTTCAGTAACTGATTGCATAACCCTGATCACCTTCTTGGCATATTGAGGGTCTGTGGCGTAACCCGCTTTTTGTAACGCGTTTATAAATTGACGTGGTTCAGCAGCCACTTTGCGCGCATCTTGATACCGATCGTTTTGTGAAATAAACGACACAAAATCAGTAAAGCTTTGCTCTAAATTTTCATACATTCTGAAATCGGCGCGTTGTTGAACCGCGATTCCTTTTTCAAATTCAAGCGTATTAACTGTGGTTTTGTCGCCATCCCAACGTTTATCCGCTTTAATATTGAATAAATTGTTACTCATAGTGCCGTCTTGCTTGCGGATCACTTTTTGTCCCCAGCCTGTTTCTAGTGCAGATTGTGCAATTAACACTTCAGGTGTGGTGCCCAGTTGCTTCGCGGCTTTTTCTGCGTGAGGATAAAGAACTGAAATAAAATGCTGCGGGTCATTAAATTGACTGAACGGCTCACTTTTGCGCTGCGTAGGTTTTACCACATCGCGAGAAACCACTGCCGTCGGCAAGTCCTTGCCGTTAACCTTGTCAATCTGACTTGCTGGCGCTTTGCCAGCTAAGATTAAATCCATCATCTGTTTAGAAGATGCCGAAGTCACTGAAAATGCCGCATGGTCAGATACTGGAATGGCTGATGGATTAACATCTGAATTCGCTGCAAGCAATGTTGGTACAGCTTCTGATCCACTTGGGTTATTGACAAACATCGATGGATTAACGCGATTGTCGCTGTTACCCCGCAATACTGAAGCGGGTGTCATAGGGCTATCGTTAGGCGATAGCTGATGCACCATTAATTCAGCCAAGCCCAGCATGCCTTTGTTAGATAAATCCATCGACATTTGCTGATCACGCATTTGCTCATAAAACGCAGTTGCGTCGCTGTTAAATGGACTGTCGGATTTAAAGGCTTCATTAGCATCGCGCATGCTTTTCATCAGCATTTGAATAAAGATACCTTCAAACTGTTTGGCAACTTCTTTAAGCGCGCCCTTCTCGTCTTTCTGGGCCTGAACACGAAGTGAATCCAGTCCTCCTAGATCCAGAAAGTGCGAAGAATTTGACAGCTTTTCCATAGTAATCCCGTTACAGATGTCGGCTTATTAAATTGTCTACCGCATAAAAAGTGACAATTTTTAGATGATGATGAGTTCACCATGCAAAGCGCCTGCCATCTTTAACGCTTCGAGAATGGCTAATACGTCTGAAGGGGCCGCGCCTACTAGATTTACCGCACGCACTAACTCATCAAGGGTGGTACCAGGATTAAACATAAACATGCGGCGATCGCTTTGTTCTACATCTATCGTGCTATTAGTAGTCACAACGGTTTGCCCCCCAGCTAATGCATTAGGCTGAGAGACTTGAGTGGCTTCGGCTATGGTAACGGTCAAACCACCATGCGTTACCGCGGCTGGTAATAATTGAACATTTTTACCGACAACAATCGTACCTGTACGAGAATTCACGATGACCTTAGCTGATTCATCAGCGGGCTCAACTTCAACATTTTCAAGGGTCGCTAAAAAAGACACTCGCTGCGAAGCATCTCTTGGGGCACTGACCTGAATAGAACTCGCATCTAAAGCACGGGCCATACCAGGACCAAGTAAATCATTAATGGCATCAGCCATTCTTTTGGCTGTCGAAAAATCGGCACGACGTAAGTTAAAGGTTAGGTGATCACCGCTGGCAAATGGTGACAACACACTACGTTCGACAATCGCACCACTGGGAATACGTCCCACTGTGGGGGTATTTTGAATCACCTGAGAGCCATCTAATCCTTCAGCACTAAAACCACTGACAACCAAGCTACCCTGAGCGATAGCATAAACATTACCATCAACCCCTTTCAAAAAAGTTTGCAGTAAAGTGCCCCCGCGTAAACTTTTAGCTTCACCGATACTCGATACGGTAACGTCAAGTGTTTGACCCGGTTTAATAAATGCAGGCATATCAGCATGCACAGCAACCACAGCTACGTTTTTAACTTTGGGTCTGACTGAATCTGGTAGATTAATGCCGAAATTTTTCAGCATGGTTTTAAACGTTTGTTCTGTGTATCGTGTTTTTTCGCCGGTACCCGGTAAACCCACGACAATACCGTAACCCACTAACTGGTTATTACGCACACCCTGTACATTGGCAATATCTTTGATTCGCTGTGCATCAACAGGTGCAGCAATCACCATACATGCTGTAAATAACATGGTTAAAATAGGTTTAATGTTCATGTCATACCCCTTAGAAAGGCCACCACTCACCCATAAAGAACGAGCTTAACCAGCCCACTTTTTGAGTGTCGGCAAAAGTGCCTGTACCGCTATATTGAATTCGGGCATTTGCAACGCGCGTAGACTCAATGGTGTTGTCGGGGGTGATATCTTGACTACGTACAATGCCAGTAACACGAATAAATTCGTCACCATTGTTAATCGATATCCATTTTTCGCCCCGAATAACTAAATTGCCGTTTCCTAAAACTTGCATCACGTTTGCTGAAATACTGCCATCTAAACTGTTAGATTGATCGGCATCCGCTTCACGCTTGGTGTTCATACTGTCTGAGTATCGTAAATCTAACGGCACCCCTTTAATCGTGACATTGCCACCTCCGGCATAAAGTGGATCTACACTCAAATCACTGCCTTTTTTAAGCTCATTATTCGCACTTTTAGAGGCTTGAGTAGACTCCTTTAATACCACTGTAATAATGTCGCCAACTTTATGAGCTCGGATATCTGAGTACAAACTTGACGCTTGCGAGTCCATATAAATTGAACCTGTTGCTACAGTTTGAGTCCGTGGTTCCTCTGGATAAACTGGCGCATAAAACGGATCATCAGGGATCGGCTTCTTTTGAGTAGAACTGCAACCGACCAACAGCAACATGGCTGCTAACGCTAGGTATTTACTCATCACCGCCCCCTTATAGGTTTTGGTTTACATAGGACAGCATTTGATCTACCGCTGAAATCACTTTTGAGTTCATTTCGTAAATCCGCTGACTTTGAATTAAATTCACCAACTCTTCGGTCACATTCACGTTAGATGTTTCTAACGCTCCCTGACGAATAGCCCCTAAACCATCTAACGATGCCGTTCCTTGAATAGGTGTACCACTTGCACCCGTTTCGGTATAAAGATTTTGACCTAATGGGTCTAGCCCTGATGGATTAATGAAATCTGTCATCGTGAGCTGGCCAATGGTTTGACTTTCAGTCGTCCCCGCTAACTTAACTGACACTTCACCTTCTGCTGATACGGTAATGCTCATCGCGTCTTCAGGAATAGTGATGGGAGGCTGCAATACATAACCCGAGCCCGGTGTTACAATCTGTCCGGTATCGTCTAAGCTAAATTGGCCATTACGAGTATAAGCCGCTGTGCCATCAGGCATTTGAACTTCAAAAAATCCAGGGCCTTCAATCATTAAATCTAACGAGTTATCCGTCGTTAGCATGTTGCCTTGGGTAAACATTTTTTGCGTTGCAACCACTTTAGTACCCGCGCCTAAATTTAAGCCATTAGGTAATTTAGTATTGTCGGCACTGATCCCACCTGCCTGGTTGATAGTTTGATAAAGCAAATCCTCAAACACCGCACGGCTTTTTTTGTAGCCGATAGTGCTGGCATTGGCGACGTTATTAGAGATCACCGCTATATCGGTTTGTTGGGCGTCTAAACCCGTTTTACTAATCCACAGAGCTGGATGCATAATTAAGACTCCTAACCAATTCTTAATAACGACGAAGAAGAACGATCGGCTTCTTCCGCATTTTTCATCATTTTGACTTGCATTTCGTACTGGCGTTGAATGTCAATCATCGCCACCATTTCATGCACCGGATTAACATTACTGCCCTCGATGGCACCGCTTTCTACTTGAACCATAGGATCTTTGGGGGCAGGTAAGCCTGACATCAAACGGAATAGCCCATCTTCGCCGCGCATCATTTGATCATTACCAGGATTAACAAACTTTATCCTAGCCACTTCTTCAATCACTTCCGCGGTTGCACCTTGTGGTCTTACTGAAATAATCCCATCTGGTGAAATTTGCACTTTATCAATAGGCAGCGGTAACACAATTGGCCCAGCATCACCCATAATGGGTGTGTTGCGGCTATTGATAAGCAGCCCCGTATTATCAAATTTCAAACCACCAGCTCGGGTATAAGCCTCTGAGCCATCGGCGGCCTGAACCGCAATCCAACCATCGCCTTTTATGGCAATGTCTAAATCGCGTCCGGTACTTTTAATTGGACCTGAAGAAAAATTCGTTCCGGGGCTTTCAATCATCGAAAACACTCGAGTTGGTAAGCCTTCACCAAACGCTTGCATTGCTCTAGCTTGCGTCATGTCTGACTTAAAACCATCAGTGTTGGCATTGGCTAGGTTGTTCGCACGAACAGCCAAAGCATTCATGCCTTGTTTTGCGCCGCTCATTGCAACATACAAAAATTTGTCCATCTGCCGCTCCGTCAATAATGCTTCAAATAAAGATATTAACTAGTTAAAGCAAGCAACATGCCAACAATTTTATAATGTGTAAGGTATTGATTTTATGTTTAAGATAGGAGTTGCACTGCGGGAGTGATAATTGAGTGTGTCAAAAAAACATCTTTCGGATTAATCTTTGAACCTCGGCCACTTAAATAGGCAAGGTGTTGCCGCTTATGGCAACACCTCTATCTATATTGGATGTTTAAATAGTCTTAAATTATCTAATCTGTAACACGGTTTGATTTAAGGTGTTGTTCACTTCAAGCGTTCTAGAGTTAGCCTGGAAGTTACGTTGCGCAGAAATCAAATCCACTAACTCGGTGGTTAAATCAACATTTGACTGCTCAAGCGCTGAAGAACGAATACTACCAAAAGTACCACTATTAGCTTCACCAGCTAAAGCTGGACCAGAATCCAAGCTCGCTTTCCAAGAAGTATTACCCACTTGAGTTAAGCCTTGTTCATTGGCAAATCGCACTAGCGCAACTCTTGAAAGTGGCACGGTTGAGCCATTACTGTAACTTGCGGTTACTAGACCATCAGCGCCAATCCCCACATTCGTTAAACGACCGACTGTAGTACCATTTTGAGTTAACTCAGTCACTTCAAAAGGTGATGCATATTGAGTTGGATTATTAAAGTTCACGGTAACCGCTTGAGAACCATCGGCACCAGGACCTAATACGTTAGCACCACCAACCCCCAAGACTTCAGTGTTGATTACCGCAGGTGAGCTACCTGTATACGCACCTGCATCATTGAATTTAATTACTGCACCAGTCCATCCGCCAGCAGTTTGTGCGTTTCGTGTACCATCAATAATACCATCACCTGTGGTGTCAACACTGTATTGCCCAGCTGCGCCATCTAAATTTACCGGTTTACCATCAACAGCGTAGTAAGCAACCCAGTTGCTTTCTCCGGTATATGACCCTTCTTCAGGTTTAATGAAGTAAGTCGTCATAATATGTGATTCACCCAATGAGTCATAGATTGTCACAGAGGTTGAATTGTTGAATGTATCGGGATTTGTCGGGTCAAAAGCGGCAGGGTCTAAGGCTGACTCCCCTACATTTAGGTTCATTTGTAAACCAACTTTACCTGACATTACTGGGCTACCAGCTGTATCTGGGATTTTAATAGGTTGAGTGGTCGTTAAGCTAACTGAGGTTGAGTTCCCCTCTTTATCAACAGGGAAACCTTGTAAAAAATTACCTGCCGAATCAACCATATAATTTGCCGAATCAACCTTAAATGCACCAGCACGAGAAAAAGACTGATCACGGGTACCGATTTCTGATGAAGTAACAAAAAAACCGCCGCCACTGATCGCCATATCCAGTGAGTTGCTCGTGAATTGCAAGCTACCTTGGTGAAATTGTTGCGCCACTTGAGTCGTGGTTGTACCACCACCCACCGCCGTTTTACTGTTTGAGAAAATTGAATTGGCGTATACATCCGCAAATTCAGCTCGTGATTCTTTAAAACCAATAGTATTGACGTTGGCAATATTGTTGGCCGTGGTATTCAAATCTTTTTGAGCGGCTGCGATACCACTTAATGCGATGTTAAAAGACATATTTCACCTCGAATAATCAGCTTTTCTTTAATGACAAATTTCTGTCACAAGTTAAATTTATTAAGATTCAGATACCGCGAGTACGTCGGTCAACTTAATACCGCCAATACCACGTAAGTTTAAAATGGCTCCTGTTGCTGCGGTACCGAGTGAAACACTCGTCACATGAGCATAAGTTGATACGGGTAAATCTTGTGATTGACCATCAACTTTACCGCTCGCTTTTATGGCATAACTGCCTTCAGCTACAGGTTGACCATTTTTATCTAATCCATCCCAAGCAACATCCACATTGCCACCAGCACTGCCATCAATTTCATAGGTTTTAATTAATTGTCCAGCTTCATCTTCAATTCGGATTGTTATGGTATCAATCGCTGCAGGTGTACTTACCACACCTTTAATTTCAGTATTACCTGCACTAATGGCTCCTGTGTCTGATGGGATTAATACTTTACGTCCCACTAAACTAGATGCCTGCAGTGCTTGGCTTGAACTCATTACCCCATTTAAATTCAGAATTTCTTTATTTAAATTGGCAATACCATCAACCGTTGAAAACGATGCCATTTGTGCAATCATCTGATCATTATCAACGGGCTTAAATGGATCTTGCATCGAAAGCTGTTGACTGAGCAAAGCAAAAAAATCTTCCTGCTTAAGCATTTGATCATTCGCTTCAGGCGTTTCCGGCGCATCAGGTAAGCGAATACCGTCTAAAAAAGGATTACCTGTACTTGTGGTAGTCGAATTCGACTGCACAGTATTTTTGCTTACCGTACCGGTATTCGTTGATGTCGATGCCTGTTGCGGCAAAGACTGACTGCTATAAGGATTAACGAGGCTCACAACTTACCTCCAACAATATTCATGCTACTTACCCATTCTAAGTGTTTGTTGCAACATAGATTTAGTTGCATCAGCCACTTGAACATTCATTTGATACGAACGTGATGCTGAAATCATATCGGCCATCTCTTCCATGACATTCACGTTTGGCTTATAAATAAAACCATCACCATCTGCCATAGGATGATCTGGCGCAAATTCTTTCATCAGAGGCTTATCACTTTCAACAATGCCACTGACATTAACGCGGTGGGCACCAGATTGCTGGTGATTCGCTTTTGCCATTTCAGCTTCAAAAACGGGATGACGTGCTCGATATGTTTTATCAATGCTACTTGATACAGAGTCAGCGTTGGCGATGTTACTTGCTGTCGTGTTCAGTCTCACCGACTGAGCCGTCATACCGGAACCCGCTACATCAAAAATATTAAATAAGCTCATAGTTAATCACCTCGCAATGCTTTACGCATTCCAGAAAACTTACTTTCTAAAAACCCCAATGACATTTGGTATTCAAGAGAGTTTTGCATAAAGGCTGATTGTTCTTGCTGCATATCTACAGTATTACCATCGCCAGTATCAGGCTGATTTGGAACACGAAACTTTACATGCTGTTGGCTGAGTGCTGTTAAATCGAAATGTTTTTCGTTGGATGTACTCATCGTCAAACCTTTTTGACGAGAACTTGCTGCTTGCATCGCAGAGGCAAAATCGACATCGCGAGCTTTATACCCAGGGGTATTCGCATTTGCTATGTTGCTTGATAATACTTCAGCGCGTTGCGCCCTAACACCCAGAGAGTATTGATGTACCCCAAGTGCATTATCAAAATTAATCGCCATAAAATTGCCTCCATCAGCTAACTGATAGATATGAAGCAAAGGTTATGCCAATTATTTGCTAATAGAGGGGAAATGTAGAGAGGAAAGCATGCGCTAACAATAACGCATGCTTTTCAACAAATTAACTAAGTTTTCTTTTGATAATAAATACCAGGATTACAACGAACCATGTCAAATTCATCTGTTAATCCGGCAATAGATTCTGACGCACCAAGGAAAAGAATCCCTTTGGGATTTAATGCGGCAGCAAATTGCCGCAATATTTTCGCCTTTGCCTCTGGAGCAAAATAGATCAGTACATTACGGCAAAATATAATGTCGTACTTACCAAGAAGGGTATAACTTTCAAGTAAGTTATGTGCTCTGAAGTTAACCAAACGCTTCACATTATCTTTGATTTTCATGTTGCCATTTGGCAAAGCATCAAAAAACTGACGTTTACGCTCCTCAGATAGTCCCCTAGCTAAGGCTAATCCATCATATTCTGCATTTTTACAGCGTTCTAACATAGATGGAGATAAATCCGTCGCTTGAATAGTGACCCCACCTGGAAGTGTTCCCGGCTTACGTTGCTGGTATTCTAAGGCTGTCATAGCTAATGAATAAGGCTCTTGACCAGAAGAGCAAGCTGCAGACCATATACGCAATGAACGACCTAATTTAGAATATTCAGGTAATAACGTGTTATGAAGTAAATCAAAAGGGTAACGGTCACGAAACCATAGGGTTTCATTTGTGGTCATGGCATCAATAACCTCAGCTCGCAACTGGCGCTCTGTCGGTTTCATCGAATGTTTAACCACTTCAGAAAGTGAAGGTAAATTGTGTTTACCCATTAGTGGCGCAAGACGACTACGTACAAGGTATTGTTTATTTTCACCTAACACGATGCCGCTATGTTGTTCTAAAAACAACCTAAATTGATTATATTCTGCTTCTGCGAGTGATTTATCTGTCACATTCACATCCTAGTATTATGAGTGATTGTTGCCCTATTAGACTGGGCTTTTACGCATTACCAATACTCATGAACTTGCCATGTTGTCTACTGCGAACAATACACAATTATTATAAACTTAAATGCTTGTTAACTGCAGCGGCTAACTCATCCGGATTAAATTTTGCAATAAAGTCATTTGCGCCAACTTTTTGTACCATGGCCTGATTAAACACACCACTTAACGATGTATGCAGCACCACTTTAATATTTTTTAACTTAGGATCATCTCTAATTTCAGCTGTGAGGGTATAGCCATCCATTTCTGGCATTTCAATATCTGAAATAATCAAAGGAATTTCAACAGAGACATCATCCATCTCCTTGGCAATACTTTTTAGCTTTTCTAAAGCTTCACGGCCGTCTTTAGCAGTATCAATCTGCAGTTTTAGTGATTCCAAAGAGCGAATAATCTGCTTACGAGCAACCGCTGAATCATCAATCACCATAATGTGAAAATGTTGTTCTCTATCAATGGTTAATTGCTGATTCACTTCTTCACTAATAGCCGTTTTAACAGGTGATATCTCATCAAGAATTTTTTCAACGTCTAAAATCTCGACTAATTCACCTTCAATTTCGGTTACTGCGGTTAAGTATGAGTATCGTCCAGCACCCTGAGGTGGCGGCATAATTGCCGCCCAGTTCATATTGATAATCCGCTCAACCGAACTCACTAAGAACCCCTGAACACTTCGGTTATATTCAGAAATAATAATGAAACAATTTTCAGTTGACGTTAAAGGCCTACCGCCAGTCGCAGCACTTAAATCGATAACAGAAATAGTAGCACCACGAATATGTGCCACCCCTTTAACAAACGGATTCAATTTGGGTAAAGTCGTTAACGGTGGACACTGAAGTACTTCTTTTACTTTAAAAACGTTAATACCAAAACGTTGACGCCCATTAAGTTTAAACAACAGTAACTCTAATCGGTTTTGACCAACTAATTGAGTTCGTTTGTTGACGGATTCCATGATACTCGACATAACACTGCCTTTTTTTATTAAAATATCCAAATAAATAGATACTAGCCTGTTTTGCTTCAAAACATAAATTTAAAGTGATTATCTTAACGGATATGAAGATTTAAATTGCTCAAACCGAAAAGTAACCCAAGCCATCAATGTACTTTATTATGCTGCAATTTTTATATCGGCATAATATTTGCTAACTCTTATCTGTAGACCATATAGCACGAATAATCCGCTAAGGTAGTCAATCAATTGTCGCTGTTCACCACAGATGAACAAAGCCTAGCTTTATATTCACGCTCTAACTCAAAATTAAGTATAGGTGCAATCTGGCAAAACAAGCTAGTATCTCGACTATGAAAGTATATTTATTGTGTTTTTTCTATTTATTGTTCAATTCATTAGCAGTTTTTGCGAATGAAGATGCTAGCGTACCTACCTTATCGACCATAAGCCAATTGGCTGAAGAGGTTGTAAGAAAAAAAATTAAGTCGTCCCCGAATGCTAAGTTACTCATTACGCCACAAAATTTAGAGGGACGACTGACACCACCTCGTTGTTTTCCCCCTATTACCGTTGAATTAGCCAGTGAGCGTGAAATAGGCCGAAACAACACCGTAAAAATCAGCTGTAATAGTCCAGACTATGACTATCCTTGGCAGATTTACTTATCCGTTCGGGTCGAGATAATGTTTCCTGTAGTCGTCAGCAGTGAAATACTCTCCCCTGATACGTTACTCACAGAATTACAACTGCAAATAGAATACATTGATCAATACAGTTTACGCGGTCAGTTCTATGCTGATCTTAACGACGTTTTAGGCAGTAAAACTAAACGTCGAATTAATAAAGGGACTCCAATTTTAAATAGTCACTTATGTTTTGTCTGTAAAGGTGATGCTGTATCTATCTATGCTAACAGCCAAAATCTTCAGATAAAAACATTAGGTGAAGCGATGCAAGATGGAAATGTAGGCGAGTCTATAAGAGTTAAGAATGCTAATTCAAACAGAGAACTAGAAGCTAGAGTTATTGGCGTTGGCGAAGTCGAAGTTAGAATGTAAAATAAGCTAAAGTTTTTTCCCACAGTGCCGATAGCCTGTTTGGAAAACCGAAATTAACGCTGGAGCCTACCATGGCAATTGACATTAACAAGCTTAAAACAGCTACGCCTACGCCAGTTACTGCGCGTGATGCAAAAACCACAAACAATGCAGCTAAAGCCGCACCACAGGCAACAACTGCACAGGTAAAAACCGATTCTGTAAGCATAACGCCACAAGCACAAGAATTACAAAGTGCACAGGCAAAAATGGCAAGCTTACCTGAAATAGATCAAAAGAAAGTGGCTGAAATCAAACAAGCCATTTCTGAAGGTCGCTATAAAGTTGATCCTGAAAAACTTGCTGCCAACATTGCAAGCTTTGAAGCAGAACTTAGCGGACTTAAGTTCCAAGAAGAATAGCCTAGGCTTTACTAAAACTGCCTACAAAGACAGTTTTGCTTTAGTCTATTCTTCTGAACGTTACAGTATAAGAATGCGGCACCTTTTGGTGTCATAGACAGGTGTTTCCAAAGCAAAATAATCTGAGTATCAGTATGACAGCACTTTCAACATTACTTTCACATCAGCATGGGATTCTTACCTCGCTGAGGTCACTTATTTGTGCCGAAAAAAAAGCATTGCAAGATCAAGATGCAGATAAACTGCTTAAACTTGCCCAAGAAAAACAACAATGCCTGATTGCATTAAAAACCAATGATGAATCTCTAGCAAATCATCCTGAACACTCTTTACTCACATCTGATGCAGAGCTAATTGAAAAGGTCATCGCTGCAAAAGCAATTTTAGCCGATTGCAAAGATATCAATCAGCAAAATGCCAGCTTAATTGAATTAAATCTCGCAACCTTGAATAGATTCTCTCAGGCACTGCAGGCTAGTCGTAACTCATCCAGCTTAACCTATAATGACAAAGGTAAAACCTCGACTATCTCGACACTTGGCAATGATTTCAAAGCATAAGTATTTATTCTAAACCATTATTATTAGTAAAAAATCTCATAACAATAACTTATGAGTGTAGCGATAAATACTTACTGCCTAATGGTAACATTGCCATTATTAAGGCAACGATTGAAACAGAAATGATCTGGGCAGATGCGCTCAAGTAACTGATTAAGCATTAAAGCCCTAAAAGACTTTTTTTCAAACTGTCCTGTGCGGGTTTATCACCTAACCAAATTTTTAGTAAAGCTTGGCGAAAGCGCTCTCCTTTTATCTCCCCCTGCGGCTGCCCGTTCTTGAAACTGGCAGTACCTTCATTCTTAGTTAAGATAAACGTAAACTGATCTCCTTGGTTAATTTCAGCATTGAATAGCCCCATAAACTGGCTGATTTCAGCTTCTATAGTCGAAACATCACCATCTGTTGCAGACTCAAATCCGTCGGTAATGGCATCGACCATTTTATCTGAAGAGATCATGCCCGAGGTAATATTCAAACGAATAACCGCAACCGATTGTTCAAGAACCTCGACTAAACTATGCTGAGTTGTCGGTAAATATAAACTACCAACATATAAATCAATGAAAAACTTACTTCGAATACCTGCACCATTTAATTCAAGTACTTGTGACTGGATTGTTAGTGACTCTTGCACATCAACACTCGAAACTGTTTTTGCATGTACGAAGGGACAAGCAAGCAATGCCGCGGCTAACGTTGAAGCAGATAATACTTTCATGTTAATTATTCTTTTAATAAAGCATGACAAACGGAAGAAAATCTATAACCATCAAATAATTTACATTAACCACGAATGCCTAATTTGTACTGGCCATTTTGCTCGAAAATCAAAGCTTGTTTATGATTAGGTGAAATCAATAATGGGCCATCATCAAAAAACAGAAAACATTTCCAATTACGTACAAAGACATCCCAACGGGTTTCAATCACTTGGTATTTTTCATAGCAAAAATACACTTTAGCATCATCAGGCCATTGAATATGTTCAATAATGGCTTCTGGTAACATGTTTTCATTTGAATCCCAAGCTGATTGCCAATGCTCTGTTGCGCGCCAAGCATCTTGCTTTGCCGGCCAATCACCTTTAGCAAATTGTTCAGCTCGACTACTTTTGTTGCTAATCCATTTGTTCCAAACTTCCATGGCACTTTTATCAGACAAAGGCATGATCAATGCTTTGTCATCTTCGCTAACGGGTAAATCTTTATGGTTAAAAATCCATTTACGTTTATAGGATTCAAAAGGGATATAGGAATGAGACAAAAATAGCGCTCCGGCGAATAGGCAGTAAACAAAAGATTATACAGCTAAATAGCCTTATACATCGATATAAGGCATCAGTAATTAATCAAAAATTTTATTTTGGATTGTGTGCTTGTTTGATTTTATTTAAAAAATCTTGTGCAACTTGGTTTTCAGGATCAGCATTTAACGCACTCATAAATGCCGTTTCTGCAGCATCAAGCTGATTAACATCAACCATAAAAATGCCTAACTTCAACCAAGTTGCTACATCTGCCGGATATTTATCTAAGTAATCAAGGTAGACATTTAGCGCTAAGTTAAACTGACCTTGCAATCTCAACACATGAGCATATTGCGGCATATATTGGTCACTGTATCTAATGACTTTTTCTAAGGTTTGACTGGCTAAATCAAGTTCTAATAATACCAATGCTAACTTCAAAACCAGCTTTAACATCAATTCGTCATAAGCGCCTTTATAAGCTTGCAGAAACGTCAACGCTTCACGATGTTGATTCTGTAGTAGAAGTAAATTCGAATATGCTAAATGATACAAGTAATCAGCATCGCTGTCTGACTCAGCAAGCGACTTTAAATTACGCACCATATATTGCAGCCCCTCTAAATGCTTGATTTGCACTAGATGGATTATTTTTTCAAGAATTTTTCTTGGTGCTGACTGATTTTTAACAACATCGATATATACCTGAGGTTTTCGTTCAAATTGATCTTTATACTCAGCTTTTAACTCTGAAATAATTGATAGTTCACGCTCATCAAAATGAGATAGGGCATTAAACTTTAACCAAATAAAGACCCTTCCAGGTTGAGCATCCTCTCGCCATTGCTTCGCAAGTAAATCAATAGAACTATTAACCGCGATCTCTTCTAGTCTCGAATTAATCCTAGTAATGGTGTTGAGTGTTTGTTGATATAAATCAACCGCGATGGTGTTAAAAGCAAAATAATAATTTGATGACATATCGAATAAGTGCTTTTGATCCCAATCTTCAGTTTTCTTGGTGGTTAAAAATTTTGAAAATTCTAAATAACCATAAAACTTTATCAGCTTGGCAAAGTCAGCAAACTGAGTATTGATATGAGATTCTATAGACTCTACTGAGTTTGTTACCCGAGTAATTTCTGGCAACTCTGCATCGACAGAAGAAACAGACTTAAGTAATAGTATCGCTTCAGAGGTTTTATCAGCGATTTCTTTGAAGACTTTATTAGCAGCTATGGTTTGGCTTAATACATCCTCAATATCAGCGGTTAACTTGTCTTGAGAACCAAGCTTAATGGCTTTATTTAACAGCATTTCGGGGGTTAAATTACACTCAGTTAAGACAATTTCATCATGGTTGCGATAAGGGATATTATTTATTGCGGTGGCATTTTTTGAAAGGTTAACAATTGAAACATGTGGGTGATTTTCAACATCGACAGCCAGTGACTCAGAAGCCATCTTTAACTGTACGACAGTCTCAGCAGACTGACCTGCATAGGTTTTGACCCATTCTCCAATAAAGCCCAAATTTGGACCTAAACTTGTTTCAAGCGAGCCTTTCGCATGAGTATAACCAGTAGGTGAAAAACAAAAATCAGATCCTGTTAGTAATATCTGTTTAAAACCCAGTTTTATTGCTAAATGAACCGATGAGTTGGTTACAGTTGGCCCCATTGTTTGAATATTATTGCGATCGACTTTTTGTGACCAAGGTAACCTTGACCCCATATATAAAGAGTGTCCTTGCCATTGAGAGAGAAGCCTTGAACTTACATGGTAGGAATTAACAAACAAGCTCTTATTCGCTAACTCCAACATGCCTCGGTTAACTTCAAAACTAAAATCCTCAGGGTCAACTGACACAATTATATGCGGTGTAATCCCTGCGGTATAAAGTTTCCCTGCCACTCTAGATGCCGCAAACACAATCAATTTAGATTGATTTTCTTTTATCCAACCAATGGTTTCATCCAATGATGGCCCACCAGCAACAACAATTGCAGTCATATTTTCAAAAGCACCAATTAACTCAGATGCTTGAGTATGATTTTCACAAATATTTCTTAACTGTTCTCTAAAAAAGACTTTTTGTGAGAAGCCGATACTTTCTTGATAAACAGCATCATTAATCAACTTTTCAATATAGGTAGCCAATATGGCATATTGAGGTAAATAATCGCCTGATGCAGCTAAAGAGCGATGAATGGCATATTGGCGCTTTGAAAGAAAAACACTGGTTCGATTATCATTTATAATCTCTTCAAATTCAGCTGCACTGCAAACGGAAACTTGGTTTTTCTCTGGAGGAATATCGATATTTAACAAAGCTAACGCTTCATCTATTTCAACAAAAACATATTGTGAACCTTTTGCTAATGGCATTGATAAAACATAATTAGCAAGTAAGCCTGAATCTAATCCGATGATAAAATGCAGTGTGTCTTCTTGTTGGAAATTTTGTTTAAAGTGTTTGTCAAACAAACTCTTAGAATCCAACTTCTCAAACATTGATCGGTTAATACTCGGTAAGTAATATTCATCAAATGCACTGATCGCAAATATGTTTAAGATTTCAGTATCTAGCTGCATAATTATCTTTATTCCCTGTAAAATAGTTTACTGGTATGTCTGCCATTATGTAATTTTGACAAAAAACACTGCTATTAAAAAAATTAAAGTCATTCAATTTTCTTAATAAATTTAGCAGGCTGTCCTGCTACAACAGTATTGTCAGGCACATCTTTGGTCACAATGCTTCCTGCGCCAACCACACTATTTCGCCCAACCGTCACCCCAGGTAAAATGATGCAATTAGCCCCCAGCCAAGCTCCATAGGATATTTTTACAGGCTTTATTTTTTCATGGCCTTGAAAATATATCGCCACAGATGGATCTGAATAAGCATGATTTGCAGTATAAATATGGACACCAGATCCCATCAAAACATAATCTTCAATAATAATATTAGGCGTATGAGCACCATGACCTGAAGCGAACAACATAGTGGAGGGGCGAATAATAACCTTTTTACCTATCGTGATATGCTGAGTGCAAATAGCATAACTGCCATATCGCATTTCACTGCCTTCATCGAAGTTAGCGAACTTTTTTTTACAAAGCCAATAACCCAGTCGCCTTGAATGCAGCAAAAAATGCGTCAGTGGTATATCTGGGCCGATACGATAACTGGTTAACCAAAACTTTACTTTATTCAGCATAATTAAAGTGAAAATCCATCATCAATAATCAAATTCTGACCAGTAATGTATTTTGATTGTTCGGAAAGAAGAAACAGAATAGATCCGGTCATATCCGTGGCGTTTAACATCCCTGCGCCCATGGTTAATTGCTTATATTTATCTAAAAATGCATCAGGTTGAGCGTCAAACAAGCCGCCAGGACTAATACTATTCACTCTAAAACGGCTATCGTGTATGTAACTGGCAAAGTATTTATTCAAGTGCACAATTGCAGATTTTATTGCCGCATATTCGACTGGCATAGTCATGTTTGTATCGTCATAAATCTCAAATTTAGGTGCAACTACGCCATAAATTGAAGACACATTTACTATGGATAACGGGGCGTTTTGCCTTAAGAACAACGCGGCACTTTGTTGCATGATTAAAAATGCCGCGCCTAAATGCAGAGAAATATTATCGTTAAAACTGGCTAAACTAACGTCAAATAACTTCTTGCCATAATCTTTATTACGCGGATAGCTGCAGTTAACCACACCATCGATAGGCTCTAGATTTTGGAAAAATGAGACAACTTCAACTTCGTTATTTACATCAAGATGCTCGATTGAAAGTTGGTCATTATCAAGACCGAAATGAGCGAGTAAGGTGTCAGTATTAATATCTGTCGCAATGACTTCTGCCTTATTTGCTAAAAGTGCTTCGACCACTGTTTTACCCAACAAACCGCCGGCACCTAGAACTAGAAATCGATTATTAGAATGCATTTTTTGCCCTTTCGATCAAAATGGTTTCTGCCATCATAAAATCATAAATATCATCAATATCAATCGCCCTTTCCTTTGGCACTTCAATACTAGTTACCCTGCCACTAAATAAGCTTTCACTCGATAAAATATATTCTGGTGTAGTGCTGTAAACAACGGTTGTGATATCAAAAACCACAGGCACATCTTGTCTTCGAGTAACGTGACCTTGTATCGAGTTAACTACTGAAACTTGCCCTGCATCATCCACAACAACCATGTTAAAAAACGGACTACGATTGGCTGGTGTTACTGAAATGCAGGCATCAAAATGCTTAGCACAATTAGAAGACTCTACAGATATTGCAACTATCGCCGCATTAATATCTTCATGACTTCGTAGCGGACTTGTCGCCGGTAAACTAACAAAGTAATCGAAGTCACCATATTTTTCTTTTACCCAAAGGCACGCATGCTGCCAAGACAGCCATTCTGCACTGGTATCACTGGCTAACTCAGCAGGTCGAATAATCACTTCTGCGCCAGCTTGAGTTGCTATCTTTGCAATCTCTTCATCTTCTGTAGAAACAAAAACTCTATCAATTAAAGGAGACAATATTGCGCTTTCAATTGAATAATTGATAAGTGGCTTCCCCTGTAATAACTTAATATTTTTTCTTGGTAACCCTTTTGACCCACCACGAGCAAAAATAAACGCAAATGTTTTCATATTCGCCCTCTATAACACGCGCGATCTTTTATGGTATCGATTAAAGCAATGGTTTTTGCTGCTTGCAAAACGCTTAGGTTATCATGTGATTGATTGTTAATTTGGGTCATAAATGACTTGAGCATATCGACATACATTAGATTTCTATCCCATGTTGGATCAGAATAAATCACTTCAATACCGCAATGATTAAAAACAGTGACAGTGTTTTGTACCAAATCCCACTCAACTCGACCTTTATGCCCTATCAACTGGCATTTACGCTGCGGTACATGTTGCAGAAAATCCATATGCAGTTGGCATATCGTGCCTGAAACTGTTGATAAGGTAATATCTGCAATCTCTTCAACATCCAAATGAAGATCCTTTGAACCTCTTAATATCGCATGTTCAAATTGCAAATCTCCAAGCAACCATTGCAAGTAGTCCAGCTCATGACTCAGTTCTAATAATACGCCACCGCCTAATTCAGCATTCGCAGACACAGTGGTTTGGTAATCTTTATTAGGGCGCCAATCAGGTAAGTACTGCCCTACGTTACAAGTGCAATGATAAATATCACCAATCAAGTTGCTTTCTACAATGCGTTTAAGCGTTAATGCCGCTGGCATAAAACGTAAACAATATCCGATAGCAACAGGCGTGTGATTTTGCATTGAAACTGCCAATAAAACATCAGCTTGATCCGTTGTGGCAGCAATCGGCTTTTCAACCAGTACCGGAATATTGGCATTAATTAAAGTGATAGCGTGCTTTGCATGTAACGAAGATGGAGAGGCGATAATCACAAAATCCGGCTGTAACGGAATAATCTCATCTAAATTCAATAAAATCGCTTCTACATCGTCTATCGGTTGAGCCAGAGCTCGCCCACTAGCAGAAAGCGCAAAAATTTTTGCCTCGGGAAATAATTGTTTAACGTTTTTTCGATGGCGCGCCGCAATAGCACCCAAACCAATGACAACAACGGTTTTCATTCACTCATACCTAAAGCGCAAATATCAGCTTGTGCTCGATTAAAATCATCTAACCGCCCTATATCTAACCAATACTCATGCAATGGAAACATAAGCACTTTTCCACCCACTTGGATCTTGTTATCTAGTAGCGTAGGCATATCAATCACTTGGTTTTCGCTTACTTGCTTAATGATTTCTGGCGAAACGACATAAATACCAGCATTGACAAAAAATCGTTGTGTCGGTTTTTCTTCCATACTCACGACGGTATTACCATTACCATTAATCACGCCATAGGGAATTTGGTACTCATACTCCCTCACGCACATAGTAGCGTGGGCTTGGTTCTCATTGTGAAACTCAAGTAAACGCTGAACGTCGACTTTTGTTAGCACATCACCATTCATCATAATAAGCGGTAAATCAGGGATGTCATTTGGCAATAAACCCAAAGCGCCACCTGTGCCTAAAGGGGAATCTTCATGAAGATAGGTAATGTTGACATTCAAGCGATTGCCATCACCAAAATAATCTTTGATTTGATCAGGCATAAAGTGAGTAGAAATATAAAAATTCACAAAACCGGCTTTGGCAAAATTAAGTATTGTCATTTCCAAAAGTGGTTTATTACCGACTTTTAACATAGGTTTAGGACAATTATCAGTCAGAGGACGCAACCTAGTACCAAAGCCACCGGCCATAATGAGCACAGGATTATCATAAAAGGGTTGGTTCAACGCCTGTTTAAGCGTTTGCAAACCAGCCACTCTGCCATCTTTAATCAATGGTATGGCTAAAATGCTTTTCTGTTCCATTAAACGAATGAGTTTTTGCTTCGGCGTGTCGAATTGAGCAGTAATAGGATTATGGTTCATCACCAAATCCACGGGTTGATCTAAGGTAAGGTTGTTTAATAACGCACGTCTTATATCGCCATCGGTAACAACACCTTTTAATTGTTCATTTTCATCGACAACCAAAGCCACTTGTAATGCATGAAGGTTAATGATTTCTAAAGCATCACGAATGGACTGCTTAGGTGCTAAAGCAACATCTTTCCAATGCTTTTTCATAACATTTCATTCCTTTTTTATGATTAACGCTCTGTGCCCATAAACAATGGTTTTATCTTCAATATTTTTTGTAACTGTAGCGCCAGCGCCAACAATGACATTGTCACCAATATTCACTCCCTGGATCACACAAGCATGTACACCAACATGAACATTATTGTGGGTTTGCACTCCGCCACAAAGTGTCGCCCTTGGAGCAATATGGTTATTGGAACCTACAACGCAATCATGCTCAATTATTGCGCCGGTATTTATGATACTACCCTCACCAATACAGGCACCCGCTTGAATAATCGCACCATGCATAACCTGCACACCCCGTGCCAATCTGGAAGATGGAGACACTATAGCCAATGGTGATATAACTGATGTGAAGCTAAAACCCAATTTAGTAAAGAATGTTGCCACATTTTCCCGATTATGATGTTTCGGCATACTACCAATACCATTAACCAATAACACCTCATCGGGATTAAATTGATTGATATCTTCATCATTACTCAAATGTTGAATCTTTTCAAACATTTGATTACGAGTGTTTTTGTTCGGAGAGATATAAGCAATAACCCGTTCACCACTTAATTTCAGCGAATCCATTAATACACTTGCATGGCCTCCTGAACCAATCATGATTAATGGCTTATTCATCAATAAGATCCCCAACAAGATAACTCTTTGATGCGACTTGCCCTGATGTAAGCTGCCAAAATAAATCAGGTGACATTCCCGTTCCGGGTCTTTTTATTGTCAAATTTCTGACATTAAAAGGTTCGCCTTGTTTAATATCGGTTTGAGCCACAATACTTTTTCGCGCTATCGGAATGTTTTTAACTTCTGAAAGACTCGGCTTTTTAATGCCATGACCTAATGCTTGCTCAACATGCCTAATTGACTCCACCATCACTTTTAACTGCAAAGGCTCAATTGAAGCTAGATGATCGGGCCCAGGCAATGAACAATCTAAGGTAAAGTGTTTCTCAATAACAACAGCCTCTTTAGCCACTGCCGCAATCGGAATCGCAATCCCTTGGGTATGATCTGAATAACCTACCGGCAAACCGAAACTGCGTTTTAATGTATCCATAACATTTAAGTTAACTTCTTCAAATGGTGCTGGATATTCTGTGGTGCAGTGTAAAATGGTCACTTTACTCGATAAGGCTTTTTGACCTTCATCTGAGCTAAACGCAAGCTCAAAATTTGCCAGCGAAGGTGGCATATCTAATGGCGAAACATAACCAAAGGCAATAACACTGAGCGCATTTTTTACTTCTTCTAGGGTTGCCATTCCTGTAGACAAAATAATATCTAGACCACTCCGGGCATGGTCTAATACAAATGGACTATTTGTCAGTTCGCCTGACGGGATCTTTAGCCTTTTAACCTTAATATCGTTAACTAAAAATGCTAAGCTTTCTGAATCAAATGCAGTTGATAAAAATTCAATATTTTTTGAAGCGCAATATTCAAGTAATTGATGGTGAGCGTCGTAACTTAATTCAAGGCGCGTTAACATAGCTAACTGCGACTCTTGATTACCGGTAGCCTCTATTTGATACTGAGCTTTACATGCATCGGCGGTCACGAGGTTTTTCGCTTTAAATGTTTGAAACTTTACGATATCAGCACCAGCATCAACAGCCACATCAACGAGCTTAAACGCCATTTCAAGTGAGCCATTATGATTAACACCTGCTTCTGCAATGACTAATACTGGCTTCATTTTATAATCTCTTTTAACAACATAAACGCTTCTGCTGAGTCACAACCAGCTTGTACACCCCTTATGTGTCCCAAAGACTTAATAGCCTTTATACTTCGCGGAAATGGAAATTCACCAATCTCAGATTTATACAGATTCAAAATTGATATTTTCTCTTCCACATAAGCAGAAATATCCACAAATATATTAGGACTAAACATTGTGTTCCCTGGCTTGATATTGAAATCAGTTTCAGACAAAGTTTCATAAGCTAATATTTTTTCAATGAAGGGGTATCTAAAAGATTTAGTAGTCGAAGCAACAACATCAAATACCACTTCATGGTCACTGTGAACATCATTTCGAAATGGGGTGTAGACTATTTGCGGTTTTACTTGAGTCATTACCGCAGAAAAAGCATCAACTAAATTACTTTTTGATTCAGTGTCTAACAATGCTGGCGAAAATGATAATTGATGGACCGATTTAAAACCATATTGCTGAGTAACTGCCAACACTTCATCTTGGCGCGTTAGTATCACTTCTTCTGAATAACCGCAAGCAGAGGACATCTGAGTTACGATTAGCCAATGAATTTCATCACCATTTTGTTTGTGCTTTAATAAAGTTCCACCACAGCCAAGCGATTCGTCATCCGCATGAGGAGCAACTACTAAAACGCTTTTATTCAACATATAAAGGGTCCTCAGGTTTATTCAGAAGCGATTTAAAATCTATTGATTTTATGAACTTATGAGCTTTCTCCGCTGAATGGCCATCACCATAAATATTAATAACACGCTGCATTTTCACAGAGAACTCAGCTGAAGCGATTTCATTTAATCCAGCTTGAATAGCCTCTATTGATGTGTCCACAAACAAAACATTATCCGAACAATCACGCCCTCTTTGGCGTAACCCGACATTTATACAAGGTATTGGGATGCTCGCAGATTCAAGCAAACCCGCTGATGAATTACCTACAATGACATTGCATGCACTAAAAAGATTAAGAAACTGATCTCGAGGTAAATTTCCATATAGTGTTATTTCAGAGTATTTGGCCGCTAAACCTGACAATGTTGAAATAATTCTAGCGTTGCCAGGATCACTATTTGGCGAGCCGATAAAACAATGATAACCATTTTTTATCAAAGTCATTAGCATGTTGGTGATAATCTCAGGGGCTTCTATTACTTCATCTTTTATAGGGTGAAAAATAACCAACGCCGCAGGTTTGTCGACAATTCTCCCCGCAATGAGATCTTTTACACCCACTATCGGTACAATATTTTTAAACTTATCAAGTGCAATGCTTCCCACATCAAAAATTCGATTTGAAGGCTCTTTTAACGCCAATAAACGTGCTTTGTGCACAGCTGTACTGACAAAGTGCACCGTTGATAACTTACTTACAGCATGACGGATAGGATTGTCTATATAACCATCACTAGCATGGTCTCCACCATAAAAATGCAAGGTAGGAATAGATAAATAACCACCTAGTAATGCCCCAACCATGACATCTTCTCTATCACCGGCATAAATAATTAAATCAGGCGAAAAAGCGGCAACAGCATCGACAGCCGATAACAATAAAATGGATGCGCTTTTAAGTCTAGATTTAGCCGTATCACTATTAATTAAGCTATCAATCTCAAGAAGCACATCAAAACCATCACTATGAATATCATTAACCGTATAGCCATGTACTGCCGAATTATGTGTGCCACCAACTAATAATTTCAATTCAATATCAACATCATTATGCAGTCGAGTATATAAAGGACTTAACAAATCATAATCAGACCGAATAGACGTCAGTGCTAAAATTTTCATCAAAATATATCCGACATCGACATCTGTACAAAGATATTTGGCGCGGTTGCCAAATTAAAAGTTCGATACCCAAAGCGGTACGAAAATGAAGTATTCACGCCTTCAGGTAACATGTCATCTTCTTGGATAGGTAAAATAATATTGTAATCTTGTTCAAATGATAAATCGTGCAAACTTCCTCCTGCACCTAAGTGCATTATATCTGCAACACCCTCCAAAGATTTCACTCCTAATCCATTGATATAATTCCATTTCTGATTAGGTTTATGGGTTCTCCAGTATCTAATATCCTGCTTTTCCATATTTAGCGTTAAAGAATCAGCAGTTTTCACTCGGGCAAGTTTTTCGGAAGCAAAATCAATTGATGGTTTAGTAATTTGCATCACTCGGTATTCATCCGAAATGACCCACTGTAGTCGCCTTATAAATCCAGGTGTCGAATTTTCATTGGGAAAGCCAAATACCATTGCTGGTTGATTAAATGCTTGAATATAGTCATATACACGCTCAGCTAACTCTTGAAACAGTCCGTGTTTTCGGTAATTAACCCCCACCATTGTTGTCATGGATAAAAAGCCCAAAATAGATCCACTTTCAGACTCTAAGTTCATTGGGACAACTGCATAATGACCAATCAACTTTTTACCATCAAAAGCCATCGACACTATAGGATCACCAAATGGGTTATCTAAATAAGCCCATTGCCATAACTCTTTTGACAAAGGTTTTTCGAAAGACTCCAAAAACAACTCAGCAATGGCATCATAATAATTGATCAATTCATCTTTATCGGTGACATCAACAATTTTAAAATCATGACTCATCATTTTCTCTACCCTTCTGGTTTAACATTAGTCTCAACGTCATTTGGATTTATCAAATACTATTTATCTAAAATTAAGGCACTACTAGGAATATTAACAAGACGCTGAGAAACCCATTCCGAATAACTTAAGTCGCCTCTATGGGCATTCTTAAACATAGGCAGATGATGCATTAACGTCCAAACAGGACGGGTCATCACTCCGCTATCATTAGTCTCATTGAGTAATGTATTTCTAGACTCAAGGCTTTTGCATATCACCGCATTGAGCCAATAATTAGACTTTGCATAGCGAGGTTCTTCAACAAACTGTATATCAGAACCAGCAAAAAACTCACGGTATTGAGTCGCAAGTAACCGCTTACTTGCTAGAAAGTCATCAATAACTTCCATCTGAGCACATCCTAAAGCGGCATTCAGATTAGGCATTCGATGATTAAACCCTGGTTCATCATGATAAAACTCATAAGCATGAGGTACTTTGGCTGTCGTGGTAATATGCTTTACTCGTTTGCCACTTGGCTGACTAGCGCAAAGCACCACGCCTCCGCCACCGGTAGTAATAATCTTATTGCCATTAAAGCTAATGGCGCCGTATTCACCCATAGTACCAGTGTGTTTATCTTTATAAACCGAACCTAAACTTTCAGCGGCATCCTCAACCATAATCAACTGCCATTGATGACAAATAAGCAGCAACTCATCCATTTCAGCAGGATGACCAAATGTATGCATTGGCATAATTGCTCTTATCCGTTGCCCTGTCTGTTTATGAACACAGCCTTTATCCGTTAAACTGGCATACTGGTTAAGATATTTTTCTAACGCATCAGGGCATAAACTTAAACTAGTCTTTGAAACATCGATAAATATTGGCTCTGCACCTAGGTGGTAAATAACATTACAGGTAGCAACAAACGTTAACGCCTGAGTAAAAACTAAATCACCGCGTTCAACTCCGGCCATATATAACGCGGTATGTAATGCCGCTGTTCCATTTACAACTGCAACGGCTTTTACAGCACCTGTATATTGCTCAATTTTAGTTTCAAACTCATCCACATACTTGCCAACGCTTGAAACAAAAGTGCTGTCAATTGTTTCTGATACATAACGTTTTTCATTGCCGACAAAAATAGGTGCATGCAAAGGAATAAACTGATCTGTTTTATAAATATCACGAATAAACTGACAAATATGAGCTGATTTCATCTGCGCACCCTACATTTTGCCATCTAAATATTTACCCGTTTCTTTATGTTCAAACTCAGGCATCATTTTGTTAAACAGGGCCACAATTTGGGTTTTAGTCCAGGCTTGTTTAGTTTTCATCGCGTAAATCTCCTGCTCAAACATCTGCAAAAGTGGCTCATCAAAATCAACAGGCGGTTTTATCACCCCTAAATTGGTAAAACGTGTCATATCAAGCTCATCATTGCAGGTAAAAAACTCTTCAATATCTTTCTCACCTGTGGTGTCGCTTTGAGTAAACAAACAAGGCCACTTCCCTTGACTAGGTAATGAGTGAACTAGCTCTCTTGCCTCGGTTTCACTTTGGCAAATATGAGGCTCATAACCCAGCTGAACTAAATATTTAACCGCGATATCGGCGAACGACACTAATGGTAAAGCCTGGGTTTGTTTGGGAAAAAATATGTCGCGATTATCACCCAAAAGACAAGACATTAAACAAAGCTCACCCGACTCTTGCGGCGTCACAAAATAGCGTTGAACATCATTAGGGGCAACAATAGGCTGCTGCTTTAAAATACGCTGATTGAAACTATGCAGCAGTGACCCATCAGAAAAGGCAACATTGGCAAATCGGGCGGTAGAAATGTTTATTTGATGGCTGCGGCGCATTAAAAACATTTCCATAATTCTTTTTGAGGCACCCATCATATTCACTGGATTGGTGGCCTTATCTGTTGAAACGCAGAAATATTTTTTGACACCAGAGTGAATTGACTGCTCAATGGTTTTATCTGTATTAAACACATTCACATCAATCATCCGCATCAAGGTAAAGGGATCTTTTTCGCTGCGGACATGCTTTAAGGCTGATAAGTTGAGTACATAATCATACTGTCCATCAGCCTTGATAAAAGCATCATACTCAATAGAACCAATATCAAGCGCAAAGCTTTGAAAGTCTCCCGCAATGTAGCCAAAAGTACTTCGAATATCCCTCACCAATTCAGCTAAATTATTTTCACTAATATCAACAACATGCAATTTATTTGGTTGTCTTTTAAAAATTTCTTTAGTCACAGCCTGGCCAATAGTACCTGCAGCACCTAAAACCAGAAAACGTGAGTTTGCAACCATATCGTTTAGCTGGGTAGCTAAGTTAGTCACATCGCTATCTAATAGAGGAAACTCTCTTCCAATTAACGATAAATCAAACAATTGCATTAGTTGAGTTCCTTCTGTAAATCAATAGCAGACACATTTCGATACCGTTCACTGCCAAAAAATTATCACATTTGAAATAAAGCAATAATTATTCCAAGAAATTAATAGATGGACATAAAGCTACTATAAGAGACTAGAAAGCAATTTACTACTTGATTGTAAAGTAAATATATCGCTTATCACTGAGTATAAACCAGATAACTAATGAGGCTGGAAAAGTCGACTAAAAAACAAATCGAAGGTGAAGCTTGAAAAAATGAGAAAGGAAAATATATGGTCTCCCCACAGGTGAGTTTGGTTGACTTTAACCAAAGTTAACTAAATTTAACTAAATGTTATTTATCAACATCTTAAATCTAAAATCACGTTTTTGACATTAACCAAAATTACTGTAAATTAGTCAAAATAGTTCCCAGAGGCGGCACATAGGCGGCACAACTTTCGAGGCTAAGTGATTATGGATAAAGAATTTACTTTCAATAAACGCTGTTTTGAACAGCTAAAAAGTGCCCCAAAACGCTATAGAATTGCCGATTTAGACCAAAGAGAGTCAGTTAAAGGCCTAATTTTAGAAGTTATGCCATCAGGCCAAAAGTATTTTCGCTTTAGACGCAAGTACTTAGGTAAAGACGTTGCTGTTACTATTGGCCTCTTCCCAAGTTTGACCATTGAGCAGGCACGAAAGCAGGCTAAATTAATCGCGGTAGACATTGCTCAAGGTGTGAATCCGAACGAATCTAAACGACAAGCAAAAGAAGCCGTAGCGCTTGAAGATGCCCTATCCATTTCAGTTCAACAATTATTTGACGCCTATGTTGCCGAGTTCAGCAGTAAGATTAAGTCAGGTGAACGCCGCCAAAAGTCATTAGATGATGTTCACTCTATTTGGAACAAACATATCAAACCGCGCATTGGTCATTTAAAAGTTGAAAGCATTTCTAAAAACGATGCTGACAATTTCATTAAACTCATTATCACCAAAAATTCCGCCGCGATTAGAAACAAGTGCCTAACTTTGCTCAAATCTATGTTCAACGACCAACCGCTAAACCCGTTTGTGCATATCAAAAAACTGGCAGGTACTAAACGAGAGCGTATTTTAGCAGAGCATGAAGTTAAGCGACTACTTGAAGCCCTAGAACTTGAACTACCCATTTACCGTGATGTGGTAATGATGTTACTACTAACAGGCCAGCGCAAAAGCTGTGTGTTTAGCATGGAATGGCGTGAGATAGATCATCAACGTGGTATTTGGCTTATCCCCACAAGCAAAATGAAAGTTAAAAAACCTCATGCAGTGCCACTCACTAAAGAAGCGATGGACATTCTCACCCGACGCAGCCAAGAAGCAGCTAAAGGTGAACGCTTCGTATTTCCTAGCGAGCGCAGTCAATCAGGTCACATTATCGAAAAGGCAGGTAAAGGTAGCTTCTGGCATCGCATTACAGAACGTGCCGAGCTTCGTGGCACTGAAAAAGGTGAAAACGTTACCATTCACGATTTAAGGCGAACTATAGCGAGCTGGAGCGTCATGCGAGGCGGTAATATTCAAACCACCAGTAAACTGCTAGGCCATAGCGATATCAGTATCACTGCCAGCACCTATGCTCATTTAGATATTGAGCATGTTAGGCAGGAACTAGGGATCACCACAGCTCATTTACTTGGAACTTTTCAACATGAATCGAAGGTGGATAGATTGGTTAGGGAAATAGAACAGCTCTCTGAGGTGGAAAAGAGAGAGCTGCATGATAAATTGAATAACAATGCACTACCTGTCTGAGAGCTCTAGAACCCTATTAAAAGGCTTACAATCCTTATTAGTTTTTAATCCACAATTTAAAAATCTAAAAGTTTTTTTGGGAAGTGAACAATATCTAGTAATAAGGTTCATGCCTTCTAAATCTATATCGTCAAAACTTTGCAACTTACCCTTGTATGATAAGTGTTCATATAATGCCTCTATTGAAATCTTATCCTTTAACATGGTTCTTAATAACGTTTTATCTCTATCTGATAGTTTTCTTGTAGTTCCAAAAAAGGCATTCTGAGACATATCCCTTCCATGTATAACTTCCAGCTTTATTTCGAGATTAACAATATTGACTAACTCAGACTTTATTCTGTCAATTGCTTGCTCTGAATAAAGGACTGTGCAAATATTTAATTTTTTTATTTTTTTAAAGGTTTCTAGTAATGCTTTGTGGTCACTATCACTGCATTCGAAGTAATTTGAATTTTTAGCTGGTTTTGTCCCTGACAAATAGTGTTTTAAAGCTGTTATTATCTGACTTCCTGAAATAATTACATCCGTAATTAAAGTCGCTTCGTTTTTAGAGCTATCAATAGCTAAAGGGCTAAAAGATGACACGCATCTACCTAGTTCATTGTCTTTAAATAGAATTCTATGAGTACCATTAAAATCATCTATTTTCTTGATAAGAAATAAATTACTGCCACTAGCATCCATCTGTTTTATTTTCTCTATGAAGCTTGATATTTCAGACGATTTCATTACTTCGTGCGCACTAATTAATGTAGTCAAAGGTTGGTGGAATTTATGCGGTAACCTTATTAGCCAGTCGGTTAGTATTTTTTCGGCTTCAAATATTTCTATTCCTCTGTGATGCTGTATTACCTCGGCGGCCAAATCAAAGTTACTTAATGATGATATATTTGATTCATCTTTTAAAGATACAGGGTAACTAGAGGTACAACCATCCGAATTTATTATTTTTTCATACCTTTTCTCTATGTCAATGAAAATTGAACTTATTGAACTGTTAACTGATAAAATATAGAGAGACTTATTATGTATATAAGTGTAGGTGTGATCTGTAGAACGAAGTAAATTTATGTGTTTTAATTCAAAAAGTGTTATTTCTTGCGATGTAGGGTTAATTATTCTGGTGTTATCAAAGTCGAAATAAATAGATTTTAAATTCACCCGTCTAGATAGAGGTGAACTGTTTATTTCGTTCAATTCGAAATCAGAGAGCGTGATGTTTGCATTTCCAAGCTCACTGTTAAATAAAATATCTTCCAGCGTATGTTGATAGTGAACAAAGTCTTTATACAGAAAGAATGCTAAAGATTCAGATGACTCATTTATTATAAGCTGTAAAGACTCAACTATTGTTTTAATTAGTGAGCATGGAGTTGCTTTACTTAAATGTATTGAGTCATTCACAGCAAAGATATGTTTATCACAAAAGTCTTTATTGAATTTAGCGTATTGCTCTGTAAAAATATCAATTCGCTTAGTTGGCTCGACGTTTGAGAGGCAAAGGTAAAGCGATGCGGCTAATGCTATATCGTAACTAAACTCTGTTTCATCAAATTTGGCGTCGCAGATTTGTGAATAAAGTTTGATTATGAAAGTGTCTTTATCAATTATCTTTAATAAATTATTTAAATATTTCTCATAAACTAGCTTGGCATTTTTATCATAAGAAGATATGTGTTTAAAATAACAATCTATAAAGTTGTCACTTGTATTTTCAAATGAGGTAACATTATTAAATTCGTCTTCGAATATTATTTTAGAATGATAACAAAAGTCAATTGAAAAAACTGATGATTCATCTACATAAAATACTCTTTCCGCACAGTATATACTTGGGTACACACTAACACCTTTATGCTCATCTATTATTTCAAGTAAAAACCTTATCTTTTCTGAAAACATTTTTCTTGATAATTTATTTTTAAGTGAAACCAGATTTTCATTCGAATGTTCAACTAACCTTTCATAATAATCATCAATAATTAAAGGTGGCGCGCTTTTTTTTATAAACAAGTTGCTAGGTTTTCTTAATAAAACTGTATTTTCTTTTTTAAGGCAAATAACATCGTTTTCAATTATATTTCTTTCAAACCACTTTTTATTTGAGTGAGGGAATATTGATACTTTTTCATTATCAATTAACCAATTATAAAATTCTGATCGTCCTTTTAACTCTTGTAATTTTTCAGAAATATCAACATTGTCTTTATCGGGGTTATCTAGTGTTAGATAAACTAATAGAGTGTTATGATATTTTTCAAAAATACCATTATCATCGCTTATCCCTCGAAATAAATTCCCATCAACTATTGATGATATTACCCAATTTGCTTTCCTATTATCAATGTTTAATAAATTTAATTTATTCAACCAGTTGATTGAAGGCGCTTTAATGTTACCATCTGAGTTAGAGTTAAAAATGTTAACGCAAAACTCCCACATAGACTCAACTAAATCAGTAGAGTTATTTTTATCAGAAATCGTGAATAAACAGATTAAAAAATAAAACTTGTATGCAGTCGATGGATCTATAAACTCTATTTCACTTTCCTTGTGAATATCTAGACGACCTTCATCTTTTTCTATAGATAATTTTGCATAAAATAGATTGGATATGTCATTTATCTGTTTTTTAGAGACATGGTCATTGAAGGTGATGGTGAAAATAACCTTTATGAAAGTTGTCAAAGACTTTATTTCGTTTATAGAAGTGTTTAAGTGGGACAGTAATTCATCATCAATAAAGGCTTCTCGTGTATTAGAACAGGACTCAAGAACAGATATGTAGTATTTAGCTGGTATGTTTTTTGTTGTCATTTTACAGTTGAAAAATATTTTCATGTAGGCCAAGTGTTCAAAAACAATATCAGAAGTAGATAACTTGTTTTCTATTCTTTCAACAATGACTTTTAACGATGAAATATTTGATCTATTTATCTCCATAGCTGAAATTATAGAGCTAGTTAATACTTCAGACTGAAGCGGAGTGAAAGAATCTATCTCGAAGATTAGTTCCCAGCCATCATTCATTTCTAATATGAAGTTAAATATGTTCTTGAATAAGCTACCTCTACCTATTTCTGATTTTATCGCTGGTTTAACCTGTTCATTTTTTAATAGTGTGAGCTCCTTTACTCCACTTAAATGAGAAAATATAAATGATAAATCATCTTGGCAAGAGTCAGACTGTATCAAGTTAACAAACTCTTCAACAGCCATTTCTTTTTGTTTGTCACTAGATGTAACAAATCTTTTTGAAACTTGATCTACAGAATATTTTGATTGAGATCTATATGATTCAAAATCATCATGAAACCTCGATATACTAGAAATTGTAGTTTTCTCTATATTTATTTCTAATTTCATCAAGGATAATTTTTCTTCTAGTTCTTTTAATAAAGAATTAGCACTCTCTTCTGTTTTAGTTATAAAGAATATATCATCAACATATCGTTGGTATAATGATATTTCACCTGATGCTAATTTTTTTTGGAATTCATTGTCTATGTCATTCAAGTAAATTTCAGCAAGATATCTAGCATAAGCCGGTCCTTGAGGTAAGCCTATTTTAGAACCAACAATATCTTCTGTTAAAAAAAACAATGCATCTAGGCATTTCTTATAACTATCTTTGGCTTCTTCTTCTAGTGAGGCATATTTTGCTGATATGTCTTCGTTACCATCGCCAAGTAATAATCTCTTAAGGTTATCATGAGGAATGTTGTTATAAAAACTATTTATGTCTGTTTTTACTATGTAATAATTTCGCTCTAAAGGATTTTCTAGGGAGCTATTGATATTTGATATGAATTTCAACCACAGGTACAACCAAGGCTTATAGATGTAACCGCCTGAAAAACCCTTGTTTATTTGGTAACCGTGAGAGTTGTTATTTATTTTTATGTCTAAGAAATACGATATTTGCTTCAAGATACAGGATGTGGCCACTCTTAAATTAGAACCTAAACTAATCAGTTCTCTTGTTTTTTTATTTTCATTTCTAATGTGTTTATAATATTTGTATCCTTTAGAGCCTGAAATAAAATTTATTATATAACTCAATAACTCTTTACTGTTTTTATTATCTAGCTCTTCAATTATTGTTTTTACTTGGACTTCATCATTCATAAACAGGTAGTTAACTTCTGCTATTCTGGTGATTTCAACATCCTGGGTTGAGAAATCAAACCTAGCATCTGTATATGATAAATATTTTGGAATACATTGTTTTATAACATCTTCAATCGAAAGTTTTTTTTCAAATTTTACTTTTAAAATTCTTTCAATTAAATCTTGAGATGGGAAGTTAAAGCTTCTTAGAGAGTTAATTGCTTTTGTAGTTATTTCTTTATTGTAGTTTTCTGTGGTTTTGAATATCTCATGTAATAGAATATTACTTAGTTCTTTGTTATTATTGCTGTATACGTTGCATAATATACCTACTATTAACATCCTTTCTTTGTGGCTTATTGGTGTTTTATTAATTATCTTAGATGAAAGCTTAGATAGAATCTCACTTTCACTCCAATGTGACAATAATTCATCTAGGCTAAACCCACTCTTTTGTACTTGAATATTTTTTATTCTATTGTGATTATCATTTTCAATGAAATAATCTTCAAAAAAAACCCCTAGAATTTTTTCTATATTTGATTTGTTCGTTGGTTTATGTCGTGTAAGGATTTTTAAACTGTCATTAATTAGTTCTATTGATAATTCTTTGTGATTTACTGGATTTTTTATTTCAGCAGTGGAAGATATTAAATATGAATAAATACCAGACTTCTTATGTTTAGAGAGTGGCATTTTTACGCCTGAACCAACACCGCCTGACGGGGTTGCTGTATGAGGAAACAAATCAATTCCGATTAAATTTTCATCATAGTCTAGTGCTGTTTTGCCTAATATTTCCTGCTGAATATCATATCCGGTCCTGTAATTAGTAGGTTCATTAAATGTGATCCATACATGGTATCCTCTGTTTCCAGAGAATTCTAATAAATATGGTAGTTCTATTTCATCAAGTTGATTACAGAATGCCGTTACTGCTCTTACTAACTCATCAGATGCTTTACTTCTTAAGTCATTTTCTAAATTAGATTTAAGTATATCGAAGTCAAAACAGATCCATTTTATTGTGAGGTTTAGATTTCTTTGGTAGATAGCAATAGAAGCACTATTTTTTAATTGTGTTTCGATAAGTTCACTATTAACTAGTCCTGACTTTTTTCGATACGAGCCATCATCCATCTGCTCTACAAAGTATCCTTGATCTGTAGCAAATATTTCACAGATCTTTTCAGCTAATTTGGAATACATACTAACCTACCTTAAATTCACATTACTCAATAATATACTGTTTATCTGAGGTTTTCTATTGAGAGTTCAACTTCTACGTACAGTTATTGACAGAACTCCAAGTTAGAGCAATTTGGCTCAATTTTGCCATTAGCTTGTGAATAGCTTAACGTCCACTCATGTACTCTAGTGACGATCTCAAAGCCTAAAGCCACAATGCCTTTTAACTGCACGATAAGCTCGTCACCATAACGATTAAGTTTATAGATACTAGACGCAGCATTATCATGAACTGAATTACTGGATTGCTTAGGTAATACATCGCTTCTATCAAAAGCTATTCCCTCATTAATTTCCGCATTGGCATCTTGGAATTTTTCAGGATATTCAGCAATGCCATTAGTGTTCAATCCCTGATGACACTTAGCATTTCCCGAACTTGGTATGGGCACACTGATTGAACTCAACGTAGGTTGAGCCACTGCATCCCTAGAGTCTTTATATGCATTGCGGCAATTGTCATCAGAAGTATGATTTAAAGGCTTTTGTTTTTTATGTTCGTATAGAGGTCTAATTAACTGATCATCACGCTTACAAAATACGCCGCCCATCAGCTCTGTGTAACGGCCCCAATCGGAGTCATCTGCGGCTTGTCGAATATCCTCAACCCACTCGAGACTTTCATCGGTTATTTTACTTAACCGTCTTAACTCACGCCAAGGCGTAACACCTACCCCGCCAATTTGTTGAAATTGACGAATACCCCAGCATGAAGCCCAAACGCGAATACGTGTTGCCGCAGTTTCTGACTCTGTTCCGTAAAGGTCATGCCCTAGACCCTCTCCATCAATCCCTTTGAATACATATTTAGCAATATATCCGGTTGCTGAACCTTTATTAGGGTCGATGTATTCAACCTTAAAGCGGCGATCTTTTGCACCATTTTCATCGCCATCTTCTTGCAAGCAATATTCTTGAAAGGTTTGTACTAATGCTTCTTGTTGCTCGGTGGGCACAAATAATAACAAGTGCCAATGTGGTGTTCCGTCATGGTGTGGTTCGGCAATTCGAAAACCAAATGGGATGATCTTGTCACGGTTAAGCGATGCGCGTATTCGTTGAAAAGTTCGGTTTAGGTAATCTTGACCATCTAACGGCGTAGCGCCTTGCCATTTAGGGTTGTCTGCGCCTGATTTAGCAAAACATCTGTGATACTTAGACGGAGTTGTCATTGTAAGAAATACAGCAGCGTAGCCCATCTTTGTGGCGTAATCTTCAAATCCACGAATACGTACCATCAATTCTGCTTTACGAATCTTAGGATTAGAGACATTTAAATCTGATAGTTCAGCAAGGCTAACACTGTAATCAAGCTCATTAGTGGCTAAGGTATTTTCAAGTAATTCACGGTTACTTTTCCACTGAGATTTAAAATTCTCAACGGTAATGTTACTGGCATAAATACCGCGATGTTCACTCACTTGATTTAATAAACGTGAAATAGTTTCGATTTGCCGATTATGAAGTCGTCTTAGTTTTGGTTTCCACCATGACTCATCACAAGCACGTTTAATCATTCCCATCACTTTGGAGTGTTCATCATCAGTTAAACAATCGTTTTGTAGATTGGTTAAGACGGAATCCGTTAACGGGTGTGGTTTTATCTGATTGCAGGTAACGTAACGCACTATGGCTGAGTATGTTTTGAATAAACTTTGGGAATTCATCCGCGATGCTATTTTGATACATTGCCGAACGTGATTTGTAGACATTGCCTTAAAATCACGGTCATCAACGCTAACACAACTCATTCTGCTACTATTGTGACCTAACACTTTACTGATAGCGGAAGTTGTTCGTAATAGGTGTAAATTTGCATCACGCCTATTACCAAACTGCTTATAGCGGTACTGAATAGCATTTTTGTGAATACTCGGTAATCCATGTAATTTTTTGCTAACCCAGTCAACGTCATGTGGATGAATATTAGGCATGGCTCTGTCCTCCATGCTGTTTTAACCAATCACGCCCACGTTGATTTAGTGTACAACGCTGCCATTTTACCCCTGTATAAAAATGAGAACATTCAGCCAAAAAGCCTTGCTGCTTAAGCTTAAATAATGTTCTTTTTTGAAAGTGACCTGAATAGGTTTCGTAACCTGACATCGTGCTTAAATCAGGACAAATTTCAACACACACTTCAATATGGTTATCCTGCGATAACCATTCAATGAATGTGATTTGATCTTGAGTAAAGGCGGCCATTATTTGCCTCCTTTTATGGTGTTGCCCGTTACCTTATGTAACGGAACATCATTCAAAGTCTGATTACCTATAAGAACAAACTTGTTAACAGGTACAGCTTCGTTAACGGGGTATTGGTCTCTTAACGGGTACATTGACTCAATATTGGCCTTTGTACCCGTTAACGGGTACAACGCCATTTTAGGTATTGGTTTAACGTCTTTATCAATTGCGCTTGGTAACGGCTTTTTAATTTGCCAGTGAAGCATGGTACTCGTTGCATCAAGTTGCCCTGATAAATAAACAAGCTGTGTGATGATGACCAAGGGCATTAATTTTAAAATCACGTATTTAAAGAGTGTGTTCATACACCCTCCCGTTAACGAAGTTTTCAACATCGCTTTGGCGGTACATCACACGACGACCAACTTTAATAAAACTGAGAGGATAGCGGCCTGTACAACGCCACACAGAAAGCGTACCGATTGTAATGCCTAAATGTCTCGCCACTTCCGCAGGGGTGAGTAGTGTATTCATATTAACTCCGATTAGATTGTGTATGTCGAAGTGAATAATATGATTGGAAGCTTTTGAAGTATTCACGCCATAGGCTGTGAAAGTATTACTAGGGGTGTAAAAGTACCGTCACAGGGTGTGACGGTATAGATTTATAACCATTTATATTTGTGACCAGTAGCTATTAGGTTTTGCTTTAATCTATTTTTCATCTCATCACTCGCCCTGAAATAAACAGATTTAATATCATTGTCGTAAGCGTCTTGGCTAAACCCTCGTTCTTTTGCTTTGTCATACCACTCATGGCCTAAATCAAATTCACCCGTTGAAAGGTAAACAGCGCCTAGCAAAGTACATGGCCTAAAACTTAACGGTGTCACTTTATGTGCTTCTAAACCAAGTTTAATTGAATTCATATAATCCTTTAAGTCTCTACAAACGCCACCGTATGTGGTTAGCAAAGCGGATTTTAACTTCTTTTCATTCTTAGGAATGTTGAACGGATATGAATCATCCAGTGCTTTTTTAATCTTGGCCAGCTCTTCTGCTTTACGATAGGCAGCACTGGCATTAACCAACTCCCAAGGTAAGCTTTTCTGTTTCCAGTTTTGAAAATGCTGATGAGCTAGCTGAAGGTGATATTTTTTGTCGATAAGATCTGAAACAATACCTTCACAATCTAGCCATTTTTTCTCATCAATTCTGATTGGTCTTGCCATTAATTTCTGTAAAAGTTCTTCAGTACGCGAGTGTTTCGGAATATTTTTTAAGCCCAATTTAGGAAAGTCAGAAAAATGTTTTTTCCTTTCAACTTCCGCTTCTTGTTCAGCTTTTAATTTTGCAGCCGCTACAGCTCGTCTCTCAACCTCAATGGCTTGTCTTTTAATTTCTAATTCACGCTGTTTTTGAGCTTCAATAGCTTCAAGTTTTGATTGATATTGTGCTTCAATCTCTTTAATAACAAACAAATCACTATTTGTGGTCAGCTCGTTACCCGTATCCTTAAGCCTTTTTTTCACTGAAATTTTTAACTGAAGCCCACCGAACACAATGTGTTTTAGCTTCTCTTCAATTGTTTTATGATTATTAAGATTTGCAAACAAAGCTAATTCTTCAGAACCAAGTGCGCTTGATAGCTTTTCCATATCGACAAATGAAATTCGTAGTGGATCACTCGTAACCTGTTGAAGTAGAAAATCTATAAATTTTCGATAATTGGGGTAAATATCTTCAGGGAATAATGCTCTAGCTTGAATAGTTTTTGCTTTAACTATGTCAGTTAGATTAATCTCACTTTGTTGTTTACTGCTTTGCAAAGCTTTGTCTAATAACCGTTTTTTTATCTCTTCGGCGATAACTTTTGTTTTTTCAACCGTTTCTAATTTGGTATTAATGATAGTTTTGTGCTTAGGGGCTTTAATCGGTTCAGGCTTGACGTTGTACTGTGTAAAAACCAAATCAACAACTGCGTGATTTGAATCATTCAATAGCTCAACACCAAATTCAGCCACTCTTTTTTTTACTTCAATTTTTAATTTAAGTGCACCGAATAGTAAAGCATCAGTTCGTTCAGATAATATTCCTTTTTCAGCCACTGATTGGAATAGCTTATGAGTGGTATAACCTAATCCAATAGACAGTATCTCTATATCTCGTTCAAGTACGCCCATCTCATCTTGATTAAGCATACTTACAAATAGATCAATATATGCTCTATGAGTTGGGTATTGAAGCTTTGGAAATAACTGTTGAGCTTGAGAGATCTGTTTATTAATCACAGTAAAAATCCATTTTATTTAGTTGATTTAATATGCTTGCTCAGCCAAGAATTGATTGTCCTGATCGCTTGATATGATGAAGTAAAAGCGTAATCGACGCTTTTTGCATATTCCATAACATGGTTAACCATAGCTTGCGCTGCTTGGTGGGGATTAGCATAATTTTTCTGAGTATAAAACTGTATAGCAAAAGCTTCTACTTTATCTTTTGTGGCATAACGTTTATCTCGGCCTGCTTTTCCAGCTTTCGATGAAGCTTCTGCATAACCTTTGAATTTGGTTATATCAGTTTGAAGTGACTGATACCTTTCATTAGCATCAACAAATTGACGTTTAGCAAATATTTGAAACAATAAATTGGCTTGCTTGGGCATACCAGCAATCTTGCAGGCAATCGCGGCATGAAGAAGCTCTGCACTGTCTTGTGGAATCACATTTAGGAATGCAAGAGCTTCACTCCCCTCCTCTTCACCAAATGCTTCATATAAGTTGGAAGCATTCGCAAACCGTCTTATCTCTTGAATATCGTCCAGAGGGTCTTCGGCAATCGATTCAAATAAAGCATTAAAAACAGCAGCACCTTCAAGCTGCTCAGTCTCAAGTATTGACTGACTATCATCCACTTTCGAAAGCGCTTTGGCTAAAGACTCTTGATTTGTGCCTTCTGGAAGAAAAGATTTAACGGCTGAATCTTTTTGAGTGAGCATCTCGAATGACTGCAAGCTTGCTAAAAAATCGGCTTTCAAATTTTGATTAGCATATTCGGGGGAATCCAGCATGTTAACCAACGGCGATTTCAATGCTTCTGGCATTTCGGGTAGAAGTTCATCTAGCTGATTATCGATTTCAGACTTGTGAGGTTTAGTTTGTAGGTTAGACTCTTTCTTGGGGTTCATTACACAATACTTCCATGTTTTAGCTTTAATAGAAAACTATTGGAAATACGCCTAAATGTCCATGATTGAGTTCAAACCATCAAAAAGCGGATTTTTGAAGAATGCTTAAAAAAAAATTCCAAAAAAGTGGTTTCCAGAGGCGGCACATAGGCGGCACAACTTTTGACGATTTTATTAAGCTATTGATTTTTAAAGTAAAAATAGGTGTTATGGTCTCCCCACAGGGACTCGAACCCCGATCGGCCGCTTAGGAGGCGGCTGCTCTATCCTGTTGAGCTATAGGAAGACGAAAACAATTATACTGTTTTTTGCCTTGATGAAAAGGGCTTATTTGGGTTTAAAACTGTTTAGATTTAATTGGTTAATAAACAAACGCTATTAGATAAATAGCAGCAAATATTGAACCAGCAAATAGGTTCAACATTTGCTGCTACAGGCTTTAAAATCACTAGAGTTTAATGGCAATATCTTGCACCTGGATATTATCTGCGGCATCAATATTTTCAATCATAGCAGTTGCTGTGTCTTCACTAACTTGATCGATAACAATTTCAGCACGGTTCTTTGTAACTAACGCGCGCATGTTATTCAAGCGATCTGGAATATTCTTTTGTAAAACAATTTGAAATTTGTCGCCTAATTTAACCCCGTTTTTACGGCCTAAATTGATAATGATACGATCACCCTGTCTCGCAATAATTTGTCCTAATAATGGACGGCAATTCAAAGTATTATCCAATGAAATAATACTTTGTTGCAGCTGCTGACTAATTGCTGCGCCATAGGAGGAAGACCAGAAGCGTTGACTATTAGGTACCACGGTTTCTTGACGTTCAAACTCCCACGGAGCATTGGTAGCAAAAGCCTCACTCCAAACAACTTCACCACTGATCCCGTGAAACAGGGTTAACTCGAAGTTAAATTGCCTTAAAGGCGTATCATCCACAAACCCCAGAAAACTGGTAGTGTAAGGCTCTGTCGACATATCAATCACTTTGGTTTTTAGAATGTACTGACTATCGGTAATTTCACCTAACCAACTTGGAATGCCATAACCTTTAAAGTTGACGAGTTCATTTGTGTCGTCTAAACGTTCATCTGCATGCACTCTTGCAAAACTGGTCACAGATTGGCTATTAATCAACTTTCCAAATTGGAATGTTAGCGCTTGATTGAAGCCTAATAGATGGCCATGATTAAGCTGGCTTCTATCGGCTACTTCGATTTGCGGCAATAAAATGGCAGCCTTTAAAGATTGGGCTTTACATTGATCAGTTTGACTCGTGTCATCAACATAGAGTGACAGCATCACGGTTAGCGTATCACCGCTAACCATCTCACTTAGCAGTTCGATATTATTGGCCGCGCCCATGCGCTGCATCAAAAAGGTATCTTGGGTTAACGCCCCTTGGCTGATTTGCTGTTGGCTTGAAAAATTAACCCCAGCTCGCAAACTGGCATAGTTTAATGCTTGATTAATTGCGTCTTCACGGGCTTTATCCATATTGCCATTAACGATTTTAGCTGTGCCTGTCACTTCAACCTGCTCTGCAATACCATAAAAGCTGATAAAAACAGCTAATAGCATTATTACTCGTGCCCAATTAAGCCAAGTTGGTGTGCTATTTTGATTTTTTAATGCATAAAACATAATTCACCCTGCGTCAGATATCTGTCGTCGTATTGCAAAAACGCTATATTACAGCGATTGGTCGCGCTATAACTTAGAATCAAGCAATAACTATGCCTAAACGATAACAACAAGGTGAGTGTTAGATTTCATTTCAACCAAGCCAAAGATTTAAAGTAGTCGCATAATCGCTGTAAAGAAAATCACTTCAATGCCGATACATTGTTATCAATCGAATTGCATTGCTTTTTAAACTCAAGCGAAGGAATAACTCATGCAGCAAAAGTACCCTATTCTCGCGCTGATACTAACCACAATGGGTCTTGCTGGATGCAGTAATACCGTCAATCAAGCGCAAAACTTGGACTATGTTCAAGATGGCCAACGCATTGGCTATCAAGACCAAAATGACATGTACCAGGAAAAACTGGTTTATGATATTAATGCTTCAGGGTTAGCGCCAAAAGGCCAAGTTAATGTTTGGGCCGAAAAATTAGTCAATGAACTGGTATTGCAAAATGATGCATTAAGACCTGATCAGCCTTTATTGATAACAACGCCTGTACTGAGTGATGACTTTAATCAAACCAATGAATTAGCCTTTCAATTACAACAAAGCTTACAAGCGGCTTTTCATGCCCATGAGTTTAACTTGGTTGACTTGAACGTCGCTAATTCGCTACGCGCAACGGATCACGGTGAACTGATATTAAGTCGCAATTGGGAGTTACTGCCAACCGATTTGCCTGTGTCACATGTGCTGGTTTCAACACTCAGTTTTACCAACGAAGGTGTGAGCTTTAACGGCCGTGTGGTTGATGTGACAAATAATCGAGTGGTTTCTGCGGTGCAATCGTTTGTTGCTGGTCAAAGCCTATCAGGGTATGTATTACCAGCCAATAAAGTGCAAACCCGTGGCGGTATTATCTACCGCACTGAAAACACGAAAGAAAGTCGCTATACCGTTTTAGGAGATGAGCAATGAAAAATATAATGCTTTTTATCGCATTAAGCTTATTAATATTAGGGTGTTCCACTAATGACAAATACGTGCAGTGGGAAACCGAGCCACCGAGTCATTTTCCTAAAATTACTGCCGTAGGCTATGCGCCTTTAGCCACTCAGCCAAGCGATATTCAATCGCATAAAATGCTCATGGCGATGCAAGCTTCAAAGGTTGCGGCATATCGTGAATTGGCAGAACAGGTATATGGTCAAAAGATTGATGCGGCAAGTAGCGTGAGTGAATGGCTATTGACTAATGACAGTGTTAAGTCATCGGTAAGCGGGATTATTCGTGGCGCTAAAGTGGTTAAAACCTATCCTTCTGGCGATTTTTATGTCACAGAACTTGAGCTAGATTTCGAACAAGTTTGGCATTTGTATCAACAACAAAATCGCTCAAAACGAATTAAGGATGTCACTTATTTTTAGGTTTAAAACCTAAAAATAACGCCGCGATAATTCGCGGCGTTTTTGTATCTTCGCAGCTCAATCAGCGATGAATATCTGATTGACTAGTAAGATTAGAAGTTGACTTTAAATGCAAGGGCTGCAGCAGCTTGATTACTGAGGTCTTCGCTAAACTCTGGTTCGCTGAGTTCCATTTCGCCGCTAAAATAATAGCCAGCATAGGCATTTAAGCTAACACTCTCGCTGATTTTCCATCCTGCACGCGCAAAGCCTACCCACTCTTCAATCTTGATGGCTTTGTCGTCATTTTCAATTAAAAAACTCTCGGTTCGACGAGAACTGCCAACGCCAAAATTCCAATTTGAAGATAACTCATAAGTTAGCTCTAAGCCCGCAGGGCCACTAAATCCGGCTTGGAAAGGGTTAGCAAGTACCCACTTGTCGGCAACTTGCCAGCGTACAGCTAAATAAGGCACAGTACGAACTTCGTTTATATCATTCAAATAGGCTACACCAACGCCTAGCATGTTACCCGATTCAAATCGGTACATACCCGAGGCGACCACACCGTAACTTTCGGCATTCGATGAAGAAGCGGTATTGGCATACGCATATTGCAGTTTGGGGGCAAATAAGAAAGTCCATTGATTATCTGGTCGATAAATTAACGATAAACCCGCGCTGTATTGATTAATGGATGACCAAGGTACACTGTTGTTCCTCAATGGGCTTTGTTGATTAACTCGCCAGCCATAATCAAGATTGTCGTAACCGACATTGGCACCAATCATCCATTGTTTATTTAATGGCATTGCTGCAGAAAGCTTGGTGAGCCAAACATCTCTTTTAAGCTCATTCCCCGCTTCACCCACATCGGCTGACTGCACTGTAGTGCGAGCAACACTCAACTCAAAAGGTGAGCGTTTACTTGCCTGCGCATCCATGCTGGTTAAACCGACGGCAACTAAAATGATTGGCACATATTGGACTTTGGATAAAAGATTATATTTTTGAGGGCGTCGATAAAAAGCGCTTGTCATGAATGGCGTCCTTTCAGCTTGATTGATGATGATTATTTATGATTAATCAATACGTCATACTACACAAACTAGTTCATTATTATAAAGTTTTATTAAAAATGGCGTTTAATTTAACAAAATGTCACCCGCTATACTTGGTGTGCTCTTAAAAACATCAAGGCTGTCTCTTTCAAATAGTCCTGTCTTTTAGGCAGAATATCTGCCGTCGATAAGCCCAACTCTAAACGCATTCGCAATTCACCAAACAACATCAAGCTCAATCTGACTGCGCTGTCATGTGGGTTATCGAAATAATACTTACCATGCTGATTAACCTTAGCTAAATACCCTTTTACTAAGTTAAGAATATGTTTAGGACCCGCATTATAAAATAACTCCGACACCTCTGGATGAGTGTCTGACTGAGCGACACAGGTAGTAAATACCCTAATCGCCTCTTCAGAAACAATCATTGCGCCAAACTGTTGTGCAAATACCGTCAGTACCACTTCAGGTTGTGCGGCATCCACTAATAGATTTTCAGTCAGTTGATGTACTACACATTTTGATTCTATTGATGCTACAAAGAGATCGTCTTTGGAGCCGAAATGAGAGTAAACCGTTTGCTTAGATACCCCAGCATGCTTGGCGACTTCATCCATACTTGTGTTTGAAAAACCTTGATGGCAAAAAAGATAGATAGCCGAATGCAGGATTTGCACGCGTTTTTGTTCACTTTTCGATAATGTCGCATCCAAATTTAGGGCAAGCGCATGGTCTTCTGTCATCTTTTACTCGTATTGTTTTTACTTAGGTTCAACATTTAATACTATTTAATCACAAAATAGACTAGACAGTCCAGTTTCATATAATTAGACTAGACAGTCTAGTTTAACATTGGCGTTACAAAGCGACGTTACCTAGCCGAATGAAGATATTCAGCTATGGATTAATAAGTTGTTTGCATTACGTATAAATTACTATCCTATTGGGGTACAAAAATGGAATATCAATCGATCGGCCAAGTGCGACTATTTATGGTAGGCCTATTCAGCTTACTGGTAGTTAGCGGTTGTGGATCTGAAGTAAAACAGCACTCGGAATCGGTTAGCTATCAAACCGTAGCAACCACTAGCTTAACGCCCTCTGCATATTATCAGCACCAACAAACCTATACCGGCACAATTCGCTCCGCCAATACCACAGGCATTGGTTTTGAGTTAGCAGGGAAATTGAATAGCATTCAAGTTGATAGCGGCGACAGTGTGACCCTAGGCCAAACGTTGGCATCGTTAGACACCGATCTTTTACAGGCCGAAAAACAACAGCTTGAAGCAAGTTTGCAACAAACAAAAGCAGACTTAGATTTAGCGGAAAATACATTAAAGCGTACCCTGAGCTTAAAAGACAAAAACTACGTTTCTGAACAGCAACTAGATGAAACTAAACAGCAAGTCACAGGATTAATTGCCAATAGCCAGCGACTCAACGCCAGTTTGTACGCCACAAATTTAAAACTTGAAAAGTCGATATTAGTCGCACCCTTTAATGGAAAAATCAGTAAACGCCACCATAACCTAGGTGAGGTGATTGGCTTAGGTAGTCCGGTATTTACCTTAATCGGTAATGATCAACAGCTTGCCTATATTGGTGTGCCTGTCCAAGTTGCATCCAGCTTAAAAAACAATCAGCAGGTAGCAATTCGTATCGGTGATAAAACCCTTAACGGCAGTATTGCCGGGATCAGCGCCGAAGTTGATGCGATTACTCGCACTGTACAGTTAAGAATTAGCCTACCCACTGATGCTGACGTATTAAATGGTGAAATCGCCTATCTTGAATACCAACAGAACATTCCGATTGCTGGATATTGGGTGCCAATTTCCGCCTTAACCGATGGTGTAAGAGGGTTGTGGAATGTGTACGTATTAGACAAGCAGGCTGATATCAGTGGTACAAATCACTTCAGTATTCAACGCCGTGATGTTGAAATTATTTATACTAATCAGGATAAAGCCTATATTAAAGGGGCGTTAAGCAGTGATGACACAATTATCGTCGAGGGATTACATAAACTGGTAGTCGGACAAGTTGTGACACCTGCGACCACCGCTGTGGCGGGGGCGATATGATTAAGGCATTTTTAGAAAACGGCCGCCTAACCAGTTTATTTATCGCGCTGTTAATTGTTGCCGGTTTTGGGGCTATTTCGAGTTTACCGCGCACTGAAGATCCACACATTACCAATAGATTTGCCTCAGTTATTACCCACTATCCGGGCGCTTCAGCTGAAAGAGTGGAAGCCTTGGTAACCGAGGTTTTAGAAACACAGTTGCGCCGTTTAGAAGAAATAAAACTGGTTCAATCGACTTCCCGCCCAGGCATTTCAGTTATTCAGCTAGAGCTAAAAGACACCATCACAGAAACAGAGCCGGTTTGGTCTAGGGCGCGTGATTTAGTCGCCGATGGTAAACACTTGCTACCCGCTCAAGCACAAAATAGCACACTAGATGACCAAGTTGGCTATGCCAGCACCGCGATTTTAGGTGTGGTATGGGCGGATGATTCGCCGGTAAGAAGTGATATTCTAAATCGTTACGCCAAGGAGTTACAAAGCCGGATCAGGCTATTATCTGGCACTGATTTCGCAAAACTTTATGGCGCGCCAGAAGAAGAAATTCTCGTCGAGCTTGATGGCAATAAAATCAGTCAGCTCAAACTCACCCCGGGGGTGATTGCGCAGATTTTAACTAATGCTGACAGTAAAATTTCTGCCGGTGAAATCAATAATCAGCAATTTCGCGCGTTAGTTGAAGTTTCTGGTGAGCTTGATTCACAAAGCCGTATTCGACGTGTGCCGTTGAAAGTAGATGAATACGGGCAAATTATTCGCCTAGGAGATGTGGCCACCATTAGCCGCCAACCTAAAACACCCGCTAACAGCATTGCACTTATCAATAGTCAACAAGGCGTGCTGATTGGCGCAACCATGCTGAACAGTAATCGGGTTGATATATGGCAGCATCAAATAGAACAAACTATTGCCACCTTTTCACAAAACTTACCAGCCAACATCAAAGTGCAGTGGCTATTTGATCAGCAGGGTTACACCAGTGTCCGTCTTGGGGATTTAGTCATTAACTTGCTCCAAGGTTTTGTGATTATTGTCGCGGTATTAATGCTGACATTAGGCCTGCGTAATGCATTAATCGTCGCGTTATCACTGCCGCTTACTGCCCTGTTCACTTTAGCCTGTATGAAATACACAGGTTTACCCATTCATCAAATGTCGGTTACAGGACTTGTAGTGGCATTGGGTATTATGGTCGATAACGCCATTGTAATTGTTGACGCCATTGCACAACGTCGCCAACAAGGTATGAGTAAATTTGAAGCCGTCTCCAAGACGCTACATCATCTATGGCTCCCCCTTGCCGGCTCGACGATTACAACCATGCTAGCCTTTGCGCCCATTGTATTAATGCCTGGCGCTGCAGGTGAGTTTGTAGGCGGCATTGCAATTTCAGTCATGTTTGCCCTCTTAGGCTCTTATATTATTTCCCATACTCTTATAGCAGGGCTTGCAGGACGCTTTAGCCGAAGTGAGCAAGCTAGCGCTTGGTATCAGCAGGGTATGGCTTTTCCTCGAATAGGCAGTGCCTTTAAAGCCAGTTTAGAGTTCGCCCTTAAACGCCCCTTATTAACGGCACTTGTGGTAGGTATTCTGCCCATGAGTGGCTTTATGGTGGCGGGCAAGATGACAGAGCAATTTTTCCCACCATCAGATAGGGATATGTTCCAAATCGAGGTGCATCTTGCCTCGCAGGTAAGCATTGAAAATACTCGCCAGCAGGTTGCCTTGATTGATCAAAAGCTTCAAAACCTTGCTGAAATCACTGAAGTCACCTGGGTTGTTGGCGGAAATACCCCTTCATTTTATTACAATCTGACTCAACGCCAGCAAGGAGCAACTAACTATGCTCAGGCGATGGTGAAAGTGACTGATTTTGAAACCGCAAACAAGCTTATTCCCCGGTTACAACAATCACTTGATGTCGAATTTCCGCAAGCGCAGATTCTGGTAAGAAAACTGGAACAAGGCCCTCCTTTTAATGCGCCTGTCGAATTGCTCATATACGGGCCCAATCTAGACACTTTAAAAGAGATAGGCGATCAAGCTCGGGCGTTGTTAATTGCCACCCCCGATGTGATCCACACAAGAGCAACTCTTTCACCAGGTGCGCCTAAACTATGGTTACAAGTGAATGAAGACGCCAGTTTAATGAGCGGCTTAAGCTTGACCGATATCGCCAATCAAGTACAAATGGCCACCACAGGCATTATCGGCGGTAGCATTTTAGAGCAAACAGAGTCGCTACCTATTCGTGTGCGTTTAGGTGATACCAGCCGTGAACAAGCCACGCGATTAGCGGAACTTAACTTAGTCTCGCCGACAGGTACGGGCATTCCTTTATCGGCATTATCGTATAATGAAGTGAGCGTCAGCCGTGGTGCGATCCCCCGTCGTAATGGTGAAAGAGTGAACACCATTGAAGCGTATATCACCAGTGGCGTATTACCAGCCCAGGTGCTTGATGATGTAAAATCAAAACTCAGTAACATTGACTTACCCTCGGGATATCATATTGAGGTTGGCGGTGAAAGCGCCAAACGTAATGAGGCCGTGGGTAATCTGATGTCTAACTTAGTGGTTGTCATTACCCTATTACTGGCGACTGTAGTGCTGTCATTCAACTCATTCCGTCTCACCGGCATTATTCTTTTTAGCGCGATACAATCTGCCGGATTAGGGTTATTAGCCGTATTTGTATTTGGCTACCCTTTTGGTTTTACGGTGATTATCGGATTATTAGGGTTAATGGGGCTAGCAATTAATGCGGCCATTGTTATCTTGGCTGAATTAGAAGATTTACCCGAGGCAAGGCAAGGTAACAGAGCGCTTATCGTCAGCACCGTCAGCAGCTGCGGCCGACATATTGGCTCTACCACCATTACCACAATTGGCGGATTTTTACCGCTGATCATTGCCGGCGGTGGATTTTGGCCTCCTTTTGCAATCGCCATTGCTGGCGGCACTTTATTAACCACTATGTTGTCTTTAGTGTGGGTGCCTGTGATGTATCATTTAATAATGAAACCGAATAATCAGTCGTTGCAACAACAAATGGTGCCCATTTAGCTACGGTGCACTGAGCATGCTAACAAGAGTGATATGGCAACATATCGCTCTTGTTTCATTGCGATAAAAACCAAACTCTCCAATCTCAATGCTGTAAATCCATTCCTATAAAGAAACTACCACAACTGTTATCTGTGCTTAATTCACTTGCACCAGACTGGCTTTTGTCAGGTAAATCCCGCTTATTATCTGGATCAAATGCTAGTTTGACACTAAGCAAATGAATGTTCGCGGTTTCAATCACATTTATTCATATTCCATCCTACTGGGGGTTAACTAATGTGATTTTAGTCAATAACTTAACCACTAACTTGATATAAATTAGCCAGATAATAACTCACCGGAAATATTGTCATGAATTATAAAAACTGGCCAATTGCAAAACAGATAAGCTCGCTTGCCCTACTGTCCTCAATTGCAATATTTGTTGCGATGTCTTTATTTTCGTATCAATCAGCATCTAATTCATTAAATGACAAAGCGGTTCAAGCCATTGGTGCACAAATGCACAGTAATGCTGAACTGATTGAATTACAGTATGAGAGCATGCTTACCCTCGCCAGAAGAAATGCAGATATCCTGCGGACTTTATATCCAAGTACCTTTTATTTAGGTGGGCGAAACGTAAAAGTACTGAGTGTCAGTTCTCCCTCACTAAAACATGGTAATGAGCAAATTAATGCATCACGCAGTAAAGTGGACCGATTTTCCAAACTTACCGGTGGAGTGGCGACCATTTTTGTTCGCGATCAAGATGACTTTACCCGTATTTCAACCTCATTAAAAAAAGCCGATGGTAAACGCGCAATTGGTACTAATCTGGGAACCAGTCATCCTGGGTACAAAAAGCTGATTAACGGTGAGGAATATGAAGGGTATGCCAAATTATTCGACCGCGACTATATGACCATTTATCGTCCGATCAAAGATCAAAATGACAAGGTCATTGGTATTTTATTTGTTGGTTTTGATATCACCCAATCGGTTCAGCAAATTCAACAAACGATGAAAAAAATGACCTTAGAAGAATCGGGCTCTTATGTCATTATTCGCAATTCAGACAAACAAATCATTGCTCACCCGAAATTATCCGCGGATGCCCCCTTTGACGCAGCCCTACTTGATGGATTAACCATTGACCAAGCCTTAACAGACGAGCAAAGCTGGTTTTATACATCATTGAATAACGATGATATGTTTTCGTATTCGGTTGCCATTAAAGGTTGGAATTGGACTCTAGTAGGGTTTGTGCCGCAGCAAGAGTTAAATAACGAAAGCGTGACTATGTTGCAGCAAAATCTTCTGATTGCGGTTATTGGCATTGTGCTGATTTTCATATTGTTAAGTACGTTAATTACTCGCGCTGTTAAACCATTACAGTTATTACAAGCCAAAATCGCCAAACTTGGCGAAGGTGATTTATCACAAACATTCATGGCTTGCGAATCGCACAGTTTAAATGAGGTCGATCAAATCACCATTAGTGTTACTCAAATGGCTAACAACCTAGCGGGCTTAATAAAATCATTACAGCAGTCTGTTTTTAGTTTAGAAAACCATGCGAATTCCAGCCAACAAACAGCAACAGCTAATGGTAATGAAGCTAAGTCATTACTGAATCAAACCGAGCAAATTGCCACCGCAATCGAAGAAATGTCAGCATCGATTAAGGATGTGGCACAAAATGCCGGACAAGGTGCGATTCAAGCGCAAGAAATTGATAAAGCCTCAAGCGATGGCCACGCTCAATTAACGCAAGTCGTGAATGCTTTACAATCATTAAGCGAGCAACTCACCCAAACCCAACAAAATATTGAAGGGGTTAGTTCTGAAAGTCAGGCTATTAGTCAGGTTACCGAAGTCATTAACGGAATTGCCGAACAAACTAACCTATTGGCATTAAACGCCGCGATTGAGGCAGCTAGAGCGGGTGAACAAGGTAGAGGATTTGCGGTCGTTGCAGATGAAGTGCGCTCTTTAGCACAAAGAACCCAACAATCGATTAGTGAAATCAGTGCCACCATCAATAAATTGCAACAGCAGGTAAAACTGACTGCAGCACAAATGAACCAGTGCCAGCAATTGGGCATTAACTCTGCAGAACAAGGCAATGATGCCAATACTCAGCTAAGCCAAATTAACAGCAGTATTGCTGAAATGGCGATGTTCTCATCCAGTATTGCCAGTGCCACCAAGCAGCAAACCACTGTGGCAGATGAAGTGTCCAATAGCTTACATTCAATTTCCTCTTTGGCACAAAATAGTCAACAAAGGGCAATAGAAGCGGTTGATGATGCGGATGTGTTAACCCAATTAGCTGGCAATATTAAACAACAGATTGGCGTATTTAAAGTGGATTAAGCTGAATGTTAATTGACACTTTTTGTTCGAATTGAGGTTAACCCTTTACATTGGCAACCAGTAATCAAATGGCTTGAGGCATTATGCTTCAGGCCATTTTCGTTCACATCACTGATTTTATCGCAATGATTTAGCACTAATGTTCAATAACGTGCATGACGGGACTTAGATAGGTGCGACTTAAACAACTAGTGACTGCAATAGGCAGGGACTTAAATTAACGCAGGCTTAAACTGTGATAACTCGACCTACGCTTGATATATACCCAAACAACCTGAAGATGCTCGATTTCAGCAAGAATTTACACGCGTTTAGGCAAGGCATTGATTGCGGGTAATGGTTATTCCCTTTTCAAAATCAATAACGCAGGATAAACGCGTGTAAAACTTGCCCTCAGGGAGTTTCACCGTGTTCCCCTGATTTTTAAATCAAGAGCGTTGTTGCGCTAATTTATAAGGTACCTACATTACCGCATTAACGCGCCTAGTATTGAAAACACGGTGAAGCTCTGAAACACGTATCTTCAAGTTGTTTGGGTATATAACATTAGGCATACAGCAACAACAATGCGTTATTGAATACGCCTGTATGCGTACAGCGGATAAACAACATCTATCCCAGATTGCAGTCAACCAGACCAAATAAGTGAATTGGAACGCTATATCAGCTTAACGCATCAAGCTTCAGCCCTGTAATTTAGCCCCAGTTGTTTGAATGTATTCATTTCATGCTGCATAAACCAGACAAGTACTCAGCATAGATTTCTCTGCGTCCTTCTTGGCCATAGATATGGGCATGAAGCATTAAGACGCGTGTGGATTATAGTATTGAAGCACGTTCGAACAACCTAAAGCAGAAAACAATCATAAATATCAGCAACAAGTCACGCGCTAAAACAGAATGCCAGCGAAACGATTCAGTTGAGCAATAGAAGCATAAGTCATTTTTCTTTACGCATAAAAAACCCCGCAATATCAGCGGGGCTTTCAGGTTTAACCAACCAAACTAGTTAACTTTCACTATTTTCTTGGCGGTCCATGTTTTCAGTGTTTTCTAACCACAGAGCATTAATAATGCCGAATGAGCAAGCCAGTAATACACCTAATATCCACGCAAAATACCACATAGATGATGACTCCTATTAATAAAGTGAGGTTTTATTGTCTTCAATAAAACTACGGTTCAAACGACCATACATCTTGTAGTAAGTCCAAATGGTATAACTTAATACCGTTGGTACAAAGATAATCGCTGCGAAAGTCATCACTTTTAAGGTCATTTGACTTGCTGTCGCATCCCACATAGTTAAGCTCACATTTGGCTCAAGCGACGATGGCATAACAAATGGGAACATCGCTGCACCACAAGTTAAAATTACGCCAGCAATGGCTAATGAGCTAAATAAGAATGCGAAACCACTGCGGTTAAATCGACTAGCAAATATCGCGAGTACTGGCATTAATAACCCTAAAACAGGGAATAACATAGTGACAGGATACTTGTCATAATTCGCCAACCAGGCACCTGCTTCAATCGCAACCGTTTTTGTTGTTGGATTAGATGGACCCGCTAAATCAAGTGTTGAGGTAATGACATAGCCATCAATCCCCTTTGCCAACCACACGCCAGCGGCAGCAAATAGTACTACCAACAAACCTGCACAAATTTGGGTCATGTTGGCTGCGCGCACACGTAACTCACCTTCGGTCTTCATTTGCAACCATGCTGCACCTTGCATCATGATCATGCTGACACACACTAGCCCCGTCAGTAGTCCGAATGGATTGAGCAATCCAAAGAAGCCACCATGGTATTTCGCACGTAAAAACTCATCAAAGTTAAACGGAACGCCTTGCAACAAGTTACCAAACGCCACACCAATGATCAGTGGTGGTACAAAACCACCTACAAACAGTGCCCAATCCCATGACTTACGCCATTTTGGATCTTCAATTTTCGAACGATAATCAAAACCGACTGGACGCAAAAACAAGGCGAACAACACCAGCATCATCGCCACATAGAAGCCAGAAAATGACACGGCATATACCATAGGCCAGGCTGCGAATAACGCGCCACCAGCGGTAATTAACCAAACTTGGTTACCATCCCAATGCGGCGCAATGGTGTTAATCATAATACGGCGTTCTGTGTCATCTTTACCTATGATGGGTAATAAGGCTCCTACCCCCATATCAAAGCCGTCAGTGACGGCGAAGCCGACAAACAACACACCTATTAATGCCCACCAGATAAATCGTAATACTTCATAATCAAACATAATTAGGTCCTCTGATTAAGCATCTTGGTTTTCAAAATGATAACGGCCAGTCTTCATGCTGCTAGGGCCAAGACGAGCATACTTAAACATTAAGAACATCTCGATTACCAGTAATACTGAGTAGAACAAAGTAATTGAAATAATACTGAACCATAAGTCAGATGTCGTTAAGCTAGATGCCGACATGAAGGTAGGCAACACTTCTGAAATCGTCCAAGGTTGACGACCATATTCAGCCACAAACCAACCACACTCAATGGCAATCCAAGGTAATGGTAAGCCGTACAATGCCGCTTTAAGCACCCATTTTTTCTCAGCAATTTGATGGCGCGTACTTTGCCAAAATGCAGCAGCAAAGATAAACAGCATCAATATACCTGCGCCAACCATAATACGGAATGACCAGAACATAGGTGCGACATTAGGAATAGAATCTTTCGCAGCGGCTTTGATTTGCGCTTCAGTTGCATCAACCACATTTTCGGTATAACGCTTCAGTAATAAGCCATAGCCTAAATCGTGCTTAGTGGCTTCAAAATTATCACGCAGCTCCTGACTGGTATCGCCAGCACGCAGTTGTGTTAAGAATGAATAAGCAATCATACCGTTACGAATACGCACTTCATGCTCGTCGATTAAATCAATAATTCCGGTAACTTGTTCATCTAAAGAACGCGTTGCTATGATACCCATAGCAAATGGAATTTTAATCGCATAATCAGTGTGCATGGTTTCTTGATTAGGGAAACCTACCGCAGTAAAGGCTGCTGGAGCTGGCTCTGTGTGCCACTCAGCCTCAATGGCGGCTAGTTTTACTCGCTGTACTTCACCGACTTTATAGCCAGATTCATCACCCAGTACGATAACAGACAGAATGGACGCCATACCAAAGCTTGCTGCAATCGCAAACGAGCGACGAGCAAAAGGTAAGTCACGACCTTTTAGAATGTAATATGAACTGATTGCCAGAACGAACATGGCACCAGCCACATAGCCCGATGCTACGGTATGAACAAATTTAACCTGCGCAACTGGGTTGAAAATAACTTCAGCAAAACTGGTCATTTCCATGCGCATGGTTTCATAGTTAAATACAGAACCCACTGGGTTTTGCATCCAACCATTAGCAACCAAAATCCACAACGCAGACATATTTGAACCCAGCGCAACCAACCAGGTTACCGCTAAATGCTGACGTTTACTGAATCGGTCCCAACCAAAAAAGAACATACCCACTAAGGTTGATTCTAGGAAGAACGCCATCAGGCCTTCAATCGCCAATGGCGCCCCAAAAATATCACCTACATAGTGTGAAAAATATGACCAGTTGGTACCAAACTGGAATTCCATTGCCAAACCGGTGGTGACACCTAAGGCAAAGTTAATTCCGAATAATTTACCCCAAAACTTAGTCATATCTTTATATATCTGCTTATCTGTCATCACATAAAGTGACTCCATGATCGCCAGAATAAAAGCTAGACCTAATGTGAGGGGAACAAATAAAAAGTGATACATGGCTGTCAGCGCGAATTGTAAACGCGATAGCTCAACTACCTCTTCGATAATCATTGGCGACTCCTTACTTCAGTACAACCAAATGCAAATTAAACAACATACCTGTTGCCAATATAGGTGTTTACTTATTTACATCTAACCAACGGGGTTAACACCAATCGTTAATAAAGTGTTAAAGCACAAGGTTACTGCAATAAATTACTCGTGTGATTACAACATGAAACCTGAACAAATAACCCGCTCAACATCTCATTTAAAGCAAAAGCGTGAGCTTGCTTTGTGCAAACTTATTCAAATATGAATTTAAGCATTACTATCAGCTACTTATATTTAGAATAAATTCAGAATACGCTGATTTTATACCATTGAAAATTGACCTAAATCAATCTAAGTTGCAGCTTTTAGTGGGTTTTGAGTATGCGCGCATAATACCAAACTTGAGATATTGACAATCACACAATTCATTGTTAGGGAAATTATCATAAATTTATAACATTCATTACTAATGTAGACAATTAACCAGTAACAACAACCAAAGCGACAACACCAAAGCATTAACAAATAAAACCATAGATATACTAACTACAACCAATAACAAAAAAGAATATAAAACAACAAGATAAACAAAATACCCAGCAAAATGAAAATATTAAAGATTAGAAAAACTAATCGCAAATATCATTTTTACTAGTTTGAAAGTCTTCATTAAGCTCGGTATCATACACACATTAAGAAAACGAGTAGCATTTATGCCAGGGAGCCGTTGACTTAACCCTAAGGTATTTAACGTTCTTTGATGAACCAAACTATTGAGAGATGTTGCTATGACTAAAATATTTGAAAACGTTGTCAACTTGTACAAACGTGCTTTTGTTGAGATGTACACAGCTAAAGAAGTGAAGTAAATCACTGCCCCAGTTTACGTTTTGTTAGCGCAAAACAGTCAATGTTGTGATTAACCAATACGATAATTGACACAAAAAAGCCCATTCTATTATGAATGGGCTTTTTTACGTCTGTGCCTGTTGTATTGTCTGATAATGCTTTGACGAAACAGCTAAGTAACCTCAACTCGAGTTAAGAGATGAATAGATGAGATTTAAAATACTCTATAGCTTACAGTCAAACTTGAGCTTGGTACTGATAACAAGGTGCATTTAAGCGTAATGGCAGGTCTATTGCAATTCACCCCAGTTAGCGGTGCAAAGGGCTGTTTGTTACGCATTTATTATCCCGAACTTAAGTTAAATATATTCGCACTGAATGATTTTTAACGGGTTAAAGTGGTTCAGGCATATTCCAGCCAATCTGTTCAAACACATTTCAGAGCAGACACCTTCCAATACAGGATATTTGTTAACAAAAAAGGCGACTTTACAGTCGCCTTTTATATCGGGTTAAAATTGTTTACTAACCAATTTTAACGCGCGCATTGCGGAACATACGCATCCATGGGCTATCTTCGCCCCACTCTTCAGGATGCCATGAGTTGGCAACAGTTCTAAATACTCGCTCAGGATGCGGCATCATGATTGTCACACGACCATCTGTAGTACAAATGCCCGTTAATCCATTTGGTGAACCATTAGGGTTTAATGGATATTGAGTTGCAATTTGACCATGACCATCCACGTAGCGCAGTGCAATTGTGCCAGAAGCTTCTGCTTTTGCTAATGCATCTGCAGTGGCAAACTCAGCTAAACCTTCACCATGCGAAACGGCAATAGGCATACGCGAGCCAACCATTCCTTCAAAAAATACTGATGGTGTTTGCTGTACTTCAACTAGACTGAAGCGTGCTTCAAAACGCTCAGAGCGGTTACGCACAAAGTGAGGCCAATGCTCGCTGCCTGGAATAATTTCTTTCAGGTTCGACAACATTTGGCAACCGTTACACACACCTAATGCAATGCTTGAATCACGTTCAAAGAAACGACTGAACTCATCACGGGCACGGGCATTAAATAGAATGGACTTAGCCCAACCTTCACCAGCACCTAATACGTCACCGTAAGAGAATCCACCACAAGCGACTAAGCCCTGGAACTCTTCTAAGCTAATACGACCCGAAAGAATGTCAGACATATGCACGTCACGACTTTCAAAACCCGCCCGGTCAAATGCTGCAGCCATTTCAATATGAGAGTTAACACCTTGCTCACGTAAAATAGCCATTTTAGGTGCAGCGCCCTTCAATATATAAGGGGCGGCAACATCTTCACTTGGGTCAAATCCTAATTTAACGGTTAAGCCCGGCGCATCAGCTTGTTGCTTAAGCTCATACTCTTCTTGTGCACATGATGGATTATCACGCAGAGACTGCATGCGGTAAGTCGTTTCTGACCATAAAGTACGCAGTGCTGTGCGGCTATTTTGATAGATAATCCGCTCACCATCAGTAATCTTGATGTTATCAGCAGAGTGTAAACCACCGATGTGATGACATGTCACGCCTTTCGCTTCAAACTGTGCGGCAATGTTTGCCGCATCGGCTTGACTAACCTGAATCACAGCGCCTAATTCTTCGTTAAATAAACGCTCTAAATCAGTACCGTTTAGTGAGGCTAAATCGATGTTTAATCCACTGTTACCAGCAAATGCCATTTCAACTAAAGTGGTGAATAAACCACCGTCACTGCGGTCGTGATAAGCAATAACAGATTGGTCTGCAACTAATGTTTGCATCACTTCAAAGAAGCCTGCAAGGTTAGCCGTTTTATCTAAAGTAGGGGCAATATCACCTAATTCACTATAAACCTGCGCTAAACAAGAACCACCTAAACGATTTAGACCATTGCTTAAATCCAACATTAATAAGGCAGTATCACCTTTATCAGTGCGAAGTTCAGGCGTCACAGTTTTACGAATATCTTGCACCACACCAAAAGCGGTGATCACCAATGACATAGGTGAAGTGACGGTTTTTTGGCTGCCGTTCTCTTCCCATGCCGTTTTCATTGACATTGAATCTTTGCCAACAGGAATGGTAATCCCTAGCTCTGGACATAAATCTTCGCCAATCGCTTTAACCGCTTGATAAAGACCAGCATCCTCACCAGGATGGCCTGCTGGCGACATCCAGTTTGCAGATAGCTTAATACGCTTGAATGAGCCAATATCAGTACCAGCAATGTTCATAATAGATTCAGCCACCGCCATACGGGCAGAAGCATCAAAATCAAGTAAGGCTAGCGGCGTACGCTCACCCATTGACATGGCTTCACCACAATAGCTGTCATAACTTGATGCAGTAACCGCACAGTCAGCAACAGGAACCTGCCAAGGGCCGACTAATTGATCGCGATTCACTAAGCCTGTTACTGAACGGTCACCAATGGTGATTAAGAACGTTTTATCAGCAACCGTAGGTAGCGTAAGAATACGCTTAACTGCCTCAGCTAAATCAATTTTAGATTGATCTAACGCTGGTGATACCGCTTTGGCCGAAACTACATCACGGCTCATTTTAGGCGCTTTACCCAATAACACTTCAAGCGGTAAATCGATAGGCTTGTTGTTAAAGTGGCTGTCGGCAAGCGTTAAGTGCATTTCTTCAGTTGCTTCACCCACAACGGCAAAAGGAGCACGTTCGCGGGCACAAATATCTGCAAATTGTTGTAAGTTTTCTGGCGCCACTGATAACACATAACGTTCTTGTGACTCGTTACACCAGATCTCAAGCGGACTCATGCCTGGCTCATCTGAAGGCACGTTACGTAAATTGAACACCCCGCCACGGTCGCCATCGTTAACTAACTCAGGGAACGCATTCGATAACCCACCCGCGCCAACGTCGTGAATAAATTGGATTGGGTTGGCGGCACCTAACTGCCAACAACGGTCGATCACTTCCTGACAACGACGTTCCATTTCTGGGTTTTCACGTTGTACTGAAGCAAAATCGAGATCTTCACTAGACTGACCCGATGCCATAGATGATGCAGCACCACCACCTAAACCTATGTTCATTGCCGGACCACCAAGCACAATAAGTTTGGCGCCAACGGTAATTTCACCTTTCTGCACATGCTCATCACGAATGTTACCTAAACCACCGGCAATCATAATTGGCTTGTGGTAACCACGTACTTCAACGCCGTTGTGACTCGACACTTGTTGCTCATAAGTACGGAAATATCCGGTTAAAGCAGGACGACCGAATTCGTTGTTAAATGCAGCGCCGCCCAATGGGCCTTCTAACATAATTTCTAGCGGAGTCACGATACGATCTGGCTTGCCGTAGTCACCTTCCCACGGCTGAACAAAGCCAGGGATCTTTAAGTTAGACACAGTAAAGCCCGTTAAACCCGCTTTAGGTTTTGAGCCACGTCCCGTTGCACCTTCATCACGAATTTCACCACCAGAACCGGTAGCTGCGCCAGGATATGGGCTAATCGCTGTTGGGTGATTGTGGGTTTCCACTTTCATCAACACGTGCATTGGCTCAGTGTGATAATTGTAAACGCCATCGGGATCTGGGAAGAAACGACCAGCAACAGGGCCCGTCATAACCGCTGCGTTATCTTTATAGGCTGATAACACGTTATCTGGGGTCACTTCAAAGGTGTTTTTAATCATTTTGAACAATGATTTTGGCTGAACTTCACCATCAATTGTCCAATCAGCATTAAAAATTTTATGGCGACAATGTTCAGAGTTAGCCTGAGCAAACATCATCAGTTCGATGTCATTTGGATTACGCTTTAAACGAACAAAGTTCTCAACTAAATAATCAATTTCGTCTTCAGCTAGAGCAAGCCCTAACTTAACGTTAGCCACTTCAAGAGCACGGCGACCTTCGGCAAGAATGTTGACACTGTTAAATTTGGCAGGTTCAGTGCGTTTAAATAACACTTCAGCACCAGCGAAATCAGTTAACACCACTTCCATCATGCGGTCATGTAATAACGCTAATAATTGCTGTTGTTGCTCATTTGATAGCTCAGCAGATCCCACGTAATAAGCAATACCGCGTTCTAAACGCTTTACTTTACCTAAGCCACAATTACGTGCGATGTCAGTGGCTTTAGAAGACCAAGGTGAAATAGTACCAGGACGAGGGGTGATAAAAACTAATTGACCTTGCGGGGCGTGTGACTCAATGGCTGGGCCATAGGTCAAGATCCGTTCAAGCTGAACACGCTCATTATCATCTAGTTGTTCAGTTAAATCTGCTAAATGTATATATTCAGCGTAGATACTTTTCACAGGAAGATCTGCGCTGTCGCAGGCCTCCATGAGTTTTTGAACTCTAAATGCAGAAAGTGCAGGGGCTCCGCGAATGATTTCCATTACGTCTATTCACCTTATAAATTATATAGGAGGGTCAGAATTGGCGCTATTATAGGGAATTGCACCGTACAAATCACCTGCCATACAGTTTGAAAACAGTGTTTCCTTTTAGGCAAAATATCATGGTTGATTTGCAATATTTTCTCACCAGACAAAAGCATCAATTTACGATTTAAAAACGCACAGACGAAAAAATATCATTGTTGTTATGCTGCCAAACATCAGTATAAATAAAAATTATTGTTCAATGTAAAACCACCAAGCAGCCTACTTTTTAACCACAGCTATGCGATTTCAATAACACCTGTTAAAATAGGTCCGATAACAAGCCCTACAGCTCAGCTATTTGTTCTTTCTTACTTAGCTTTATAACAGCAATTCATTTCGATTCTTAACGTTATTCTAGAAAGTAATTGATTAATAATTATGATAAAAAAATTATTTGTCATTTTGTTTGCGGTTACACTGATCGCTTGTCAGCCAGTTGAAATACCACAATCAGAAGACATTATATCTCCAGTGTCTGAACGTACCGAACTTCGCGTCGGCACGCTTTATGGACCGCAAATTTATCTTAACTCTGAAGAGTTAGGAGAGTCCGGCTTTGACTTTGAAATGGCCAATAAATTTGCTGATTACCTAGGGTTACCATTACAAATGGTTCCTTTCACTAACCGCAAACAACTGTTTCAAGCCCTTAAAGACGGTAAAATTGATATCATTGCCGCAGGCATCGCCAAAACCCCCAACCGTTCTCAACAATTTAAACTGGGTCCTACCATGTACAAAGTAAACCAGGTGTTGGTTTACAAAGAAGGTACGCCTGAGCCAAAAGATATCGCGACTTTACCAGGTGAAATTACAGTAGCTTCACATTCGTCATCGGTTCATACCTTGACTCAATTACAAAAAAACCATCCAGATCTCGCTTGGAATCAGGTTAACGATCAAGATTATGATGATTTGTTTGCATTAGTGGCTAATGGTGACATCAATTACACCATTTCAGACTCTAACAGCCTATTGATAAACCAGCGTTTTTTACCTGAATTACGCGCGGGGATGATTTTAGAAGAGAAACTAGAAGTCGTTTGGCTTTTACCCGCAGATGAAAGCGATCGTTTAATGAGCAAACTGCTGGCGTTTTGGCATAAAGAAAAACGTGCTGGCACCTTAGAGCATTTAAATGAAAAATATTTTGGCCATGTAAAACGTTTTGATTATGTCGACACCCGTGCCTTTATTCGCGCAATTGATAACGTGTTACCTGAATATCGGACGATGTTCGAGCAGTACGCTGGTGATTTCGATTGGCGCAAACTTGCCGCCACCAGCTACCAGGAGTCACATTGGAACCCATCAGCTCGCTCACCTACTGGCGTCAGAGGCATGATGATGCTGACACGCCCAACGGCTGAATATGTTGGTGTGAATGATCGCCTTGATGCTGAACAAAGTATTCGTGGTGGTGCGATTTACCTTAAAGACATGATAGATCGTTTACCGGAATCGATCCCTGATAGTCAACGTATCTGGTTTGCGCTAGCGTCCTATAATATTGGAATGGGTCACGTTGAAGATGCGCGACGATTAACTGAATCAATGGGTATGGATCCCAGTTCTTGGCGAGATGTAAAAAAAGTATTGCCATTACTTCAGCAATCTAAATATTATAAACAGACACGTTATGGTTATGCTCGCGGTAGTGAAGCTGTGCATTATGTTGATAGTATCCGCCGTTACTATGACACTCTTGTGTGGGTTGATAATCAATCTAAGCAAATGGAACAACTGACCCCAGAAGATGAAACAGAAGCCGTGGCAGAAGTTAATAGCAACTTAACGCAAAGCACACTCACGCCTAAAGGCTAATCGTGAGTTAAGATTATGGAGTAATTATGAGAAGACGTTTGATCAGCAATATCAGTTCTCGCAGACGCGTGATGTTAAAGCTGCAAAAAAGACGCATTAAGAACAGGCAGCACTCTTTCTTTTCTTTCCAAACAACGGATGCTTAGGCATCCGTTTTTATTCTGTTATTTCGCCGCACATGGACGAGAAGTAAATTCAACACAGTTAGCAATGCAAACGGCGGTTTACTATTGACAGATTAATCCGCGCTGGGGTTATTTAATGCCCTCGCCTGCTTTAAAGCTTTAATTTCCTGTCTGCGGCGTTTAAAAAAAGCACTTAATTGTGCGCCGCATTCATCTGCCATCACTCCTGATGTCACTTCTAACTGATGGTTAAACTGAGCATGTTGCAATAAATTAATCACACTGCCTGCGGCGCCTGTTTTTAAATCGTCCGCGCCATACACCACACGTTTAATGCGCCCGTGAACTATGGCACCCGCACACATAGCGCAAGGTTCTAAAGTGACGTATAAAGTGGTGTCGAGCATACGATAATTCTCTAACACTTGCCCCGCTTGGCGAATACATTCCATTTCAGCATGGGCAGTTGGATCATGATTTAGGATACTTAAGTTAAAGCCACTTGCGATCATCACATCATCTTTTACAAGTACCGCTCCCACAGGCACCTCACCTTTAAGCTCTGCCTGCTGTGCTAATTGCATCGCAAGGGTCATCCACTTTTGGTCGGTTGCTTGCTGTTGTAAATCAAGGGGATCTATCACATGTTCGCTTTGAGTCACTTACCTAACCTAACAAAATCAATAATGGTTATATTCTAACAAATAAAAAAGACGCCGAAGCGTCTTTTTTTCAAAGTATCAGCTGACACTCAATGAGATTATTCCCATTCAATCGTCGCAGGTGGTTTACCCGAAATATCGTAAACCACACGTGAAATACCATCTACTTCATTGATAATACGATTAGAGACACGACCTAAGAAATCATAAGGTAAGTGTGCCCAATGCGCGGTCATAAAGTCGATTGTTTCTACGGCACGAAGTGATACAACCCAATCATATTTACGGCCATCACCCATTACGCCAACGGAGCGAACAGGTAAAAACACGGTAAATGCCTGGCTAACTTTGTTGTACAAATCGGCTTTATGCAATTCTTCAATGAAGATAGCATCTGCACGGCGCAATAAATCACAGTATTCTTTCTTAACTTCACCAAGAACACGTACCCCAAGACCAGGTCCAGGGAACGGATGACGATAAAGCATATTGTATGGTAGACCTAGTTCTAAGCCGATTTTACGTACTTCATCTTTAAATAATTCACGTAATGGCTCAACGAGACCGAGTTCCATGTCATCTGGTAAGCCACCCACATTGTGGTGCGACTTAATCACATGCGCTTTACCTGTTGCACTACCCGCAGATTCAATCACATCAGGGTAAATGGTGCCCTGTGCTAACCATTTTGCGTTGGCACACTTTTTCGATTCTTCATCAAAAATTTCAACAAACACGCGGCCAATGATTTTACGCTTAGCTTCAGGATCGGCAACACCGGCCATTGCATCTAAGAAGCGATTTTCTGCATCAACATGGATGATATTCAGTCCGAAGTGATCGCCAAACATTTCCATCACTTGAGCGGCTTCGTTTAAACGCAATAAACCGTTATCCACAAACACACAAGTCAACTTGCTGCCAATCGCGCGATGTAACAACATTGCCACTACTGATGAGTCAACACCACCCGATAAACCAAGGATAACTTCGTCATCACCAATTTGTTTTTTCAAACGTTCAATCGCATCTTCAATAATTGAAGAGGGTTTCCAGTTTGCTGGGCAACCACATATTTCAAGCGCAAAATGCTCAAGCATACGCTTACCTTGACGGGTATGGGTTACTTCAGGGTGGAATTGCACGCCATAGAATTGCTTGTCTTCATTCGCCATAGCCGCATAAGGACAAGTCTCAGTTTTTGCAACGGCCACAAACCCTTCAGGGATGGCAGAGACTTTATCTCCGTGACTCATCCATACATCAAGTAATGGCTTGCCGTCAGCGCTAATGGCATCTTCAATGCTTTTGAATAAAGCTGAGGTAGTTTGTAATTCAATTTGGGCGTAACCAAATTCACCTTCTCCCACACCTTGAATCACTTTACCGCCAAGTTGCTCTGACATGGTCTGCATGCCATAACAGATACCTAAAACAGGTACACCCGCGTTAAACACATATTCAGGGGCACGTGGAGAATTGTCAGCAGTTACGCTTTCTGGGCCACCGGCTAAAATAATACCATTTGGGGCAAAGCCGCGAATTTGCTCTTCGGTGACATCCCATGCCCAAAGTTCACAATAAACGCCAATTTCGCGAATACGGCGGGCAATAAGTTGGGTGTACTGAGAACCAAAATCAAGGATCAGTATCTTATGCTCGTGGATATTACTCATGGAGTACCTTCAAATAATGATTAATGCACTAACTTAAACTGTGTTTAAGTCATTAAATAGATAAACAAGAGCGGCTTACGCCGCCCTAATTCACACTAAGAACCTGAACGGTAGTTCGGCGCTTCTTTGGTAATCGTCACGTCATGAACGTGTGACTCACCCATACCTGCTGAGGTTACTTTTACAAATTGCGCTTTTTCATTAAGATCTTTAATGGTCGCACAACCTGTTAAGCCCATACATGAACGCAAGCCGCCCATGTGCTGATGGATAATTTCTTTGAGTTTACCTTTATATGGCACGCGACCTTCAATACCCTCTGGTACTAATTTGTCAGCGGCGTTGTCACTTTGGAAGTAACGATCTGATGAGCCTTGAGTTTGACCCATTGCCCCTAGCGATCCCATACCACGGTATGATTTATAAGCACGGCCTTTATACAGTTCGGTTTCACCTGGTGCTTCATCAGTACCAGCAAACATTGAACCGGCCATGATGCATGATGCACCAGCGGCTAAAGCTTTTGCTAAGTCACCAGAAAAACGTACACCACCATCGGCGATGACTGGAATACCCAGTGCTTTAACAGCTTCAGCGGCATCTGATACCGCGGTAATTTGCGGCACACCTACACCAGTAACAATACGTGTCGTACAAATTGAACCAGGGCCAATACCCACTTTAACCGCATTAACACCCGCTTCAACTAACGCTAATGCGCCACTTGCTGTAGCTACGTTACCGCCAACAATTTGTAAATCTGGGTATTTTGCACGGGTATCACGAATACGTTGTAATACGCCTTCAGAATGACCATGCGATGAGTCAATCAATAACACGTCAACACCCGCTTTGACTAACGCATCAACACGCTCTTCATTACCAGGACCCGCACCCACAGCCGCACCCACGCGTAAACGACCTAATTCATCTTTACAGGCATTAGGTTTACGTTCTGCTTTTTCGAAGTCTTTTACTGTGATTAAGCCTTTTAGCTTGAAGTTATCATCAACCACTAACACTTTTTCAATACGGTGTGAGTGCATCAGTTTTTGTACTTCATCTAACTTAGTGCCTTCAGCAACAGTCACTAGACGCTCTTTTGGCGTCATCATGTGTGATACGTTTTTGCTCCAATCAGTCACAAAACGCACGTCACGACCAGTAATAATACCCACAAGTTCATGGGCATCATTAACCACTGGGTAGCCAGCAAAACCGTTTTTCTCGGTTAATAGACGTAAATCTGTCAGGCTAGTAGATGGAGTAACAGTCACTGGATCTTGAACAATACCAGCTTCATAACTTTTAACTTTACGAACTTCTTCGGCTTGTTGCTCAATACTCATGTTTTTGTGAACAAAACCTAAACCACCTTCTTGTGCGATAGCAATTGCAAGACGTGACTCTGTCACTGTATCCATGGCAGCTGAAACAAGTGGGATATTGAGTTCGATTTTATTCGTTAAACGCGTTTTGAGAACAGCGGTATTAGGGAGTACGGTCGAGTGGGCAGGAACCAACAACACATCATCAAAGGTTAGTGCATCTTTCAGTAAACGTAGCATGGCAACATCTCCCTATTTAAGTAGGATTTGAGGTGAAATATTGCGGCGGGATTATACCTTGCATATTGGGGTTGGTAAATGGAAAATAGGATTTTATTACCTTTAGAATAAGAAAAGACATGAGTGCCACAAAAGACAATGTTTATACCGTGTCCAAATTAAACGGTGAAGTAAGGCAAATTCTGGAAGGTCAATTGGGTAAGATTTGGCTTAATGCCGAAATATCCAATTTTTCTTCGCCTTCTTCTGGCCATTGGTATCTCACCCTTAAAGATAACTTTTCCCAAATACGTTGCGCCATGTTTAAAGGTCGTAACCAATCTGTGCGCTTTCGGCCGGTCAATGGTCAGCAGGTGTTAGTCAAAGGCGCAATTAGCGTTTATGAGCCTCGCGGTGACTATCAATTACTCATTGAGTCGATGTTGCCAGCCGGTGACGGTTTATTAGCCCAAGAGTACGAAGCCCTAAAAATGAAATTGGCAGCGGAAGGATTATTTGCCGCTGAAACCAAACGCCCGTTACCGGATAATATCCAACGAATTGGTGTGATCACCTCTGCAACAGGCGCAGCGCTTCGAGATGTATTACATGTATTAGCAAGGCGTGACCCCTCTATCGAGGTAATAGTTTACCCCACTCAAGTGCAAGGTGGAGCTGCTAGCCAATTAATTTGTAATGCGATTCAACAAGCTAATCGTCGTCTTGAGGTAGATGTATTACTTCTAACCCGTGGTGGTGGCTCTTTAGAAGACCTATGGTGCTTTAATAATGAATTACTTGCCCATGCCATTTATAACAGTGCGATACCCATTGTCAGCGCGGTAGGACACGAAATTGACACCACTATTAGTGATTACGTTGCCGATGTACGTGCACCTACGCCCTCTGCTGGGGCAGAGTTATTATCCAAAGACAAAGGCAATAAAACCGAAAAGCTAGCCTTGATGTTATCAAGATTGCAACAAAGCATACGTCACTACCAACTTCATCAAACCAGTCAACTGGTGGATTTACACCATCAATTACAACGCCACGATCCCGCTAGGCGCTTACAACAATTTGAACAAGGTTTTGATGAAATGCAAATGCGCCTAGACAATGCCTTGCAACATCGCCTGAATCGATTAGCAATGCAACAGCAACAATTGCATAGCCGACTACAGCAGTGCTCACCGGTAAATAGCTTAAAAGTAGAACGTAATCGATTGCAGTTTTTAGCATCACGATTCGACGATGCCAGTAAAAGTTACTTTCGTCAGGCTGATTTGCGCTTGCAACATGCGGTACATCAACTGGAAACGGTCAGCCCATTATCAACCTTAACTCGGGGCTATTCGATTACCAAACTGAATGACTGCGTTGTTACAGATTCTTCAAAAGTGAGCAAGGGCGATGTACTAACAACCCAGTTGAAACAAGGGAGTGTGCGATCAAGCGTCATTTAATGCCGCAGTGCTTCACTTAATGAGTTTGCTGTAAATGGTACGCAACTGTATATGACTGAAACGAATTATTAGAGAAGGACTTCTATCTATGAGCATAAATGCAACTGTGTTTGGCCAACTGTTTATTGTCTGGCTAGCTATCGCAACTATCATCATTGCCGTGCTGGCAAAGCGTAAAACTCAAAGCCCCATATTGGTGACTGTAATTGGTTTTATCGCCAGTTTTATTCCCCTTATCAGTATCGGGATGATGATCATGTTGGCACTTAAAAATGATATCCATACCCCTGACAGCAAAACAGCCTCCAGCGTCAAAGTATAGGTTGTTTTATGATGTACTGATAATAACCCCCCTTTCTTATTGACTGACAGTATCTTATTCGCTGAACGTTGAATAACAAAAAGCCACCTTGCGGTGGCTTGATTGTTTTTCAATCACTTAGTTTTAGCCGATTGGTGTAAGCATAATTTCTACACGACGGTTTTGTGCTCTACCCGCAGCGTCAACATTCGATGCTATCGGCTGGCTTTCACCCATTCCCGTTGAAGAAACTCGACCACCACTGACCTTTTGACTGGTAATGTACTGCGCCACTTCGCTGGCACGCACCTGTGATAAACGTAGGTTATAAGAATCTGAACCTGAACTGTCAGTATGGCCAATCACATTAAGACGGGTTTTATCATACTCTTTGGCTACCAGCACAACACTGTCCAAAACTGATTTAGCACGTTGACTAAGTACAGTCTGATCGACATCAAAGGTAACATCATTAGGCATATTCAAAATAATATTGTCGCCATTACGCGTTACGCCAACACCCGTTGATTTTAATTGCTGACGCAGTTTAGATTCTTGCACATCCATGTAATAACCAATACCGCCGCCCACTGCTGCGCCCGATGCCGCGCCAATTAATGCACCTTTACCGCGATCTTTTTTACTTGATGAGGCTACGCCAATAGCAGCGCCACCAATAGCACCAATAATGGCACCGTTTGTGGCTTTGCTGTTTTCCGCTTCGCCAGTATATGGATTAGGTAACTGACAACCTGATAAAAGTATCGCCCCAGAGACGAAAAGCACTTTATATTTGTTTTGCATGATTTTAACACTCACTTATACATTACTCTTCATTACACACTTGTTTCGCAGTGCCATAAACTATGGCGAGCAAGTGAAAACGATAATTGATGATTGTATCGATAACTTAAGCTTTTGGGTTAATCTATTTTCCGTTTGTTGCCCGTCTGCTGAATAAGCCAGCAATCAGAAGGAATAATGCCCCCCATGACAAACTTCCTCCCCCTACGATAACCACTTCTTCAACAATTTCTTGTTCATACACCACATCTCGATCATGACTTTCCAGTGCTAAAGCATATAAACCATCGGATTCATCGGCACTTAATGTCGCCACCACTTCAGGATAACCATATTCATAAAGGTCGATAAGCACATCGTAAAAATCCGTTTGATAGCCTTGGCTCAAAGTGGTTAACACCTCAAAGTCATCATCTTCTGATTGGCCATAAATGGTGAAAACATCCGTAGTGTAATAATGTTCCCACGGACCACCATTACGGCTTAGATACATTTCAGCATAAACATTTGCCGGCTCATTTAGGGTGTAGCCATAAACATCGGCATCAAATGTCACACTGAAAGTTTGATAAAATCCATCCTGATCTAAGTCATCAAATAAACGGCTATAAGCTTCGAAGATTGCAAAGTCACGGTAGCCAATCACACTTTGCTGAGCCTGTTGCACCTGCGTTCTATCAATAGTCACCTTAGTATTCGCCGTCATTGTTTGCGGCTTCACTACAGATAAATCTGGCGGCGACAGCTGACCTTGTTGATAGGCGGCAATGCGATCATCACGCGACACAAAATCTTTTTTGGTAATAATCTGCTGCTTAGCATTTAATTTAAGCTTTTCAATTTGTTTGTGTTTATCTTCATTACTAAAACCGTCTAGTTGTCCCTTCATCATACGACCTTCACTCACGGCCTGTATTGTCGCTACAGCCTCCTGGGCAGTGACTAAAGGAGAGATGGTTAATCCAGCCATCATCAAAGTGGCAAAAGCGGCTTGTTTTGTTTGACTTAATAACGACACATTATGCGATTTCATAATCATTCCTTAATGGCTTTACGCTTGAGTGCATTAGAAACGATTCAAAATGAATCCAAGCTGAACAGAAAATTTTTTTATTCAGACTCTATTCATTTTGATTACGAGATAATCATCACAGTTGCTTGTTAAGTGTTTATAAAGTGAAGAGGATCTTTTACACTGATAGCTGATTTTGCCTAATATTACTCACATAGTTTGTGATAACTTCGCTGTGAACATTTTAGTTAAATGGAATAACACATGAATCGTGCTTCATTAAAAAGCGTCATTTTATCGGCTTCACTGATGTGTAGTTTATGCAGCATCATTTTGCCTAGCACTGCCCAAAGTTCATCTGCGGCAGCAAGCATGGCGGTATTTCCATTTAATGGCCTACAACATCCTGGTCCACAAAAGCAAAAGCAGCAAAATCTAGTCATAAAAAGCGCCCAACAAGCCTCAAGCCGCGCCCAAAGCCAATATGGTGGTAAAGTATTGCGGGTGCAATCTAGTCAAGTAAATGGCAACCCTGGTTACCAAGTTAAATTGTTAAGTAATGATGGTGTGGTTTTTTATGCCAGCGTCAATGCGGTAACTGGAGCGGTATCGAGGAACTAACCATGCGCATACTGATTGTTGAAGATGATTTAAGTTTACAAACTAACCTTGCCCAGCATTTACAGCAGGCCCAATACAGTGTGGATGTCGCATCTGATGGCGAGGATGGCCTTTTTCAAGCTCAAGAAACCCTATTTGATGCCGCCATTATTGATGTTGGCTTACCTAAAATTGATGGTATTAGTTTAATTGAACAACTGCGCCAACAAGGGATCAGCTATCCCATTTTAATTTTAACCGCCCGTGATGGTTGGCAAGATAAAGTCAAAGGCTTAGATGCTGGTGCCGATGATTATTTAACTAAACCTTTTCAAGTTGAAGAGTTATCAGCACGCTTAAATGCTTTAATACGCCGCTCAGCAGGCCAAGCCAGTCCGGTTATCACTAACGGGCCTTTGCAACTCAATACCCGCACCCTCGCGCTAAGTTTGCATCAGCAACCTATCACCTTAAGCAGCTCAGAATTTAAATTATTCGAATATTTGATGATGCACCAAAATGCGGTGATTTCTAAATCCACATTAATTGAGCATATTTACGATCAAGATTTCGACCTAGACTCGAATGTGATTGAAGTGTTTATTCGTCGCTTACGCAAAAAACTAGACCCAGATAATCAATATCAATTAATTGAAACCCTGCGTGGACAGGGTTATCGTCTTCGAACTCTTGAAGATAACGCAAAATGATCCAAAGCAAGCCATGGCATCATTCATTAAAAGCCCGGTTTGTTGTCAGCGGCTTATTACTGATTATGGTGTTATTGCCTGCGATTGGTTTTACCGTTAATAAAGCCTTTGAACGACAAATAGCCCTGTCGATAGAAAACCAACTTAACGCCTACATGTACAGTGTGTTGGCGGTGGCTGATGTCGATAACGGTGATATCAATATGCCGCCGCACCTAGTTGAAAATCAATTTAACGTCATAGGTTCGGGCTTATATGCGCTAATTAGTGATCAACAACATAAAATAGTTTGGTCTTCAGGCTCTTTTTTTGGCATTAACACACCGAATCTCAATCACCCCTTGGTGGGCCAAAGCCAGTTTTATCGAGTAAAAATAGGTAAAGTTAAGCATGTGGTTTTTAGCTTTACCGTGAGTTTTTCTCATCAAAAACAACTTATTCCGCTAACGCTACACATCATTAAAGATGAGTCCGATTATCAAACTCAAGCAGACGAGTTTAACCGTACCCTTTGGGTATGGATAGGTGTTTTGATGTTGGTATTAATCATCATTCAAGTGGTGTGGTTGGCATGGACACTTAAACCATTAAGTCAGTTCAGTAATGAAATCACCTTAGTTGAGCAAGGAAAACTGGCCGAATTAAGCCAGTCATACCCCAGCGAATTATCTATTTTAGCCAAACAACTCAACACCTTACTGCACACTGAAAAACAACAGCGCAATCGTTATCGTAATGCGCTTTCAGATCTAGCTCACAGTTTAAAAACCCCACTGGCTGTGATCAAATCACAGCCGCAACTTACCCAAGACAGCCATGAGCAACTGGATCATATTAATCACATTATTGGCTATCAACTAAAAAAGGCGCAAAGTGTTGCGGGTAATGCCTGGCACTTGGGTATTAATGTTGATGACACCGCCACTAAGCTTATTCGCACCTTGACCAAAATCTATCATAGCAGCCATAAAGATATTGATTACCAGCAAACGCTTTACCAAAATCAAGCCGCTATTTTTAAGGGCGACAGCGCCGACTTAAGTGAAATGATAGGTAACTTGCTTGATAACGCCTGCAAAGCCGCCAAACATCAGGTGCTGTTAAGCGTAGAAACCACGGCAAGTGAATTAATTATCACGGTTGAAGATGATGGTCCAGGCTTAACGGCTGCACAACAAGCCTTAATATTTGAACGCGGCGCAAGGGCTGATACCTACCAACAAGGCCATGGTATCGGTTTAGCCATTGTCAGTGATTTGGTCAACAGCTATCAGGGTAAATTAACCGTTAGTGATTCAGTGGAGTTAACCGGAGCAAAATTTAGCCTTATCTTCTCAACATAAGCATTTTACTTTCAGCTTATGTTCATTTTCAGTTTTGTATGATCAGCCTAACTTAGCAAAAGTGTTGGAGATGATATGAAACACACTCACTTTTTACCGTCATTACTATTACGCACATGTGCTGTGATGTTTGTTGCTGGCATAGCCGTTTCACCATTTCATGTGCATGCGCAAACAACATCTGAACGTCAGCAAATTGCACCATATTCTGAGCAACTAACAGAAGCGCAATTGGCACAAACGCTTGCGCCAATTGCGTTATACCCAGACAGTTTGTTAACCCATATTCTTATTGCATCAACCTACCCATTAGAACTGGTACAAGCTAATCGTTGGCTTAAAAAGCAAGCCAACGTGGATGTTGAAACCCGAATGCAACTTGCTGAACAACAGTCATGGGATCCTAGTGTAATTGCCTTAACGGCTTTTCCCACTGTGTTAGAAAAGCTCAATGATGATTTAGAATGGACGCAAAATTTAGGTGATGCTTTTTTGCAAGATGAGGAAAGTGTATTGGCTATGGTGCAAACGCTGCGTCGACAAGCGGATGATGCCAACAGCTTTGATGATCTGGACAATATGAAAGTCACCAAAGTTGAAAAACAGATTATTATTGAGCCGGCTAAACCTGAAGTCATTTATGTACCTTATTACGATAGCCGTGTGGTTTATGGTAATTGGTACTGGCATGCGTATCCGCCAGTATATTGGTACACACGCCCAGTTTATGCTTATCATCGCCCGATTTATTGGGGGCCGAGTGTTTATATTAACTTTAACTACTTCTTTGGCTCAGTACATTGGTCACATCGTAAAGTCGTGGTGATAAACCATCACCATAGCCATTACTACAAGCCCTCTCGTAAAATAGCTTACAGTAGCGGTGCCAAGCGTTGGAAACACCAACCATCACATCGTCATGGTGTCGCATACCGCAGCAGCGTAGTCAGTAAACGTTATGATTCGCCAGAGCGTTATCAACACCACCAGCAAGCCAAAAGTATGCGTAAAGATATGCATCAACAGCCGCGCCTAAACAGCAGCCAAGCTATTCATAAAATAGATAAATCGGCGCAGCACAGAGTGAATCAATCTTTACAAAATGGCACAAGATCACATCAATATGACAGCAACAAACATAGCAGTAAAGACACGCGGTTCAACCAAGCGTCACGCGATAAAATGGCCAGTAATGATCGCGAGAAAGCGTTCAACAACCATAAATTGGATAGACAAGGCAGTGTCAAGAATCAATTAAAAGATCATAAATTACCTGTGCAAAATAAAAACTATGATCGGACAACACAACTGCAAAAAAACCAAGTCATAACGCCGCGTCAGCAGCCCAAAATGTCAGCAGTGAAATCACGACAAACTGCGAGCCATATTGCGAATACACAACCGAGTATCAATAAGCAGGGTTATGGGCAGGCAAGTTATCAAGCGAAGCAGTCATCGAGACAAGAGAGTAACAGGCAGGTTAACAGTGCAAAACACGTGAATAATGCTCGCCAGTCGGCCGTAAGAACGCCGCCAACAAGGCAGTCAAATCATCAAGGTAATGTCAGTAAATCAAGAGGAATTGAACCATAAGATGCACAATAAAAATGGGTTAACGAGCTCAAAGAAACAATCGCTTGTTAACCCACGGTAAGATCACAAACAGGATTACTGCAACACTTCAGGCTCAACCAACACACTCATATCCGCATTAGATAACCATACCTGACCTTCATTAATATTGACCTGTATTGCCATATTACGTCCTACAAAACCCGCTAACTGCTCTACAGCTTGTTCAGGAATATTAACCACTTTAAGGTTTTTAAAACGGCTTAATATCGACTGGTTTTGCTGCCACCAAATTGGCACACTGCGACCACCATAGGTATATAAAACAACTTGTTTGGCTCTGCCGCTGGCTTTACGAAGCCATTTTTCATCCGCTTGACCAAACTCTACCCATAAATCGACCACACCAGATAAATCAACGTCCCACAGCTCTGCCTCATCATCAACACACAAGCCTTTGCTAAACTGCAATGATTCACTGGCGTTTAATGCAAATGCTAATAATCGCACCATCATTCGGGTATCCGTTTCAGATGGGTGCTGCGCAATCGTTAGTGGATGCTCGGCATAGTAGTGCCTGTCCATGTCAGCAATCTGTAAGTTAACTTTATAAACGGTAGATTTAGGGGCCATATTGAGTCCACAAAAGAAAAAACCGAGTAAACTCGGTTATTAAAGATAGCTATATCATAAAGGAAATTAGCTTAAATTGCGCCAGGTCTTAAATGTTTTGCCATCGGAAAATGGGCTTTAAACTGAGTAATTTTTTCAGCAGGGGCAACCAATAACATTCTATCGCCAAGTTCAAACTGCTTTGAAATAACACTTAATAGCGGTAGTGACTCACGCGAAGCATCACGCCTTAATAACTCATTGGTTTGATCATCAAGCTCACGTTCACTGAATACTACATCCAATTTTTGCAGTAATGGCATCACTGCAATAGGTAACAGGCCTGCGGGGGTATTTTCATCAAGCAATAAAATTTCTCCCCGACTCGCATAGCTATCAAAAGCCTGCTGATAATGAGACTCAGTGGCAGCATCGAATCTATCTTGGTTTAAATTAAAAAAACGCTCCCAAAACAAACGTCTGTCTTTGCCATTTGTCAGTTTTAACTGCACATCTTCACGCTTAGTTGCCACGTAATCAAACAAGGGCGCTAACGAGTTCGGCAGTAAAGTTTCAAGGCGAGAGCGAATAGTTCGGGCAAATACTGGTGCGGCACCTGCGGTGCTGATGGCAACCACTAACCGGCCTCTATCAACAATTGATGGGGTGATAAAACGACAAAATTTGGGGTTGTCGACCACATTAACCCAAATACCATTTTGCGTGGCAATCACCGCTAAATCCGTGTTGAGGGTTTCATTGGCGGTGGCTAAATAAATCAGGTCATAACATGTCATATCGGCAACAGAGACTTCTCGTCGTGAGAGCTTTATTCTGCCTTTTCTAGCATAAGCTTCAACATCTGCTGCAACTTGCGGCGCAATAACATGAATGTTGGCATCTGTGCGGGCTAACAAATCAAGCTTGCGACTCGCGACCTCACCAGCACCAACGATGAGAACAAAAAGTTCTTGTGTATCTACAAATAACGGAAAATATTGCACTTAATCTTGCACCACTGGAAATTGATGTTGAACCCAGGTTTTAAACCCACCCACTAATGACCCGACATGGGTATATCCCATCAGCTGAATATTATGCGCAGCAAGTGATGAACGATGGCCGCCACCACAATAAAGCAATAAAGGTATCGCCTTATCAGGAAAGCGCGTTTCGATATCACGTTCGATAATACCTTTACCTAAATGTTTGGCATTGGGTAAATGGCCTTGAAGCCATTCATGGTCTTCACGAACGTCAATTAACACCCAGCTATCGTCTGCTTGAAATTGTTCAATACTGATATGGGTAACATTGTCTTTAATTGAATCAACAAGTTGAGCAAATGCGGAAGTTGGTTGCATAGCAACTCCTTAAAATAAATTTATCTCGGTATCACAATGACATTTTAATTATGCGATTCACTTCGTGGCGAACTGCATTGCCAACAGAGTTCAAAGCTGCCTTCATTTTGCTCATGGCATTGAACACATTGCCATTGAGGTTGCTCGACATCTAGACTGGCTAACAGTGTTTGGGCGGCATTTAACTGTTCAGGATCAATCCATAGCTCAACAGTTTGCATGTCAACGGGTAATTCACCCACACCGCCCATTAAAGCTTCACCTCGTAAATCAACATCAATGCCGCTGGTTTCTAATAAACCTTTCCAAGTGTGGGCCTGAAGTAAATTGCCACCTGTTAACAAGACTTTGCGTTGTTCCATTATTATTATCCTAGGGCGTTATTTACGGTAAAATGCCGCTTATGCCTTTATCACTTTAGCAAAATTTTTATTCATCCTACTGCTAAAGCTATTTGCTGTCGAGTTGAGAACTGTGCCATGGTTAACAATTAGACAACAACTACTGTTTCCGATATAAATAATCACCTTCACCGTTAAATCGGCTTAAAACAACGAGGCTTAACAATGAGTGACAATGACATCTACACAGGCCGCTTTCAGATCACCTCTTGGGATGAAAACACCTACAACACCTTTATCGGCGGAGGTAAACAAACCCATGCCAAGATAACCCAGCAATATGATGGTGAGGTCACAGGCGATGCCAATGTCAATTACCTGATGACATACCTCAATGATACTCACGCATTTTTTGTTGGCTTTGAAGTCATCAATATGGCCATCGGGCCATTAACAGGCACTATTACTTTACAACACAGTGGCGAATATCATAATCATGTTGCTTCAAGTAATTTTACCCTGGTCGTGGGGGCTGGAACGGGTGATTTTAAAAGCACCACAGGCGAAGGCTTCTTTAAAACGGCTGATAATGGTCAAGCTAATTACCAGTTATCATTATCAATTCCAGCTAGCTAACTGTTAATACGCTACATTTCATTGAATGGCGCAATTTGCGTTTAATGACTTAAAACTCATTGGCATCTAAAATCTCAACCAAATAGGTTTTAATTGACTATGGTTAAACAATAACCCTTACACGCCCTACTTCGAGGTTTTTGCATGTCGCAGCCGCAACCGGATGAAAATAACCACATCACCATGTCGCCGATTGTGTCCGATATTCGTCAAGATGACCTGATTGTAAAGTTACTCAGGCGCTTACCGTCATCTTTAGCCCAAACATATACGGATGAGCAACTACAAGGCATTAAAAGTGCGCTAGGTCCGAACACATGGGGTGGCCACTTTATTGATAACAGAGGTACGTTTAAGTTTCCTTTTATCAAATGGCGATTTTATTATGTGTTTCTGTTAGGCAAAAACAAGCGTGCTTATACTCGCACAGAAAAGAAAATGTCAGTGGCCATGTTAATGCTCAGCATCACAGCGGTAATATTGGTGGGGATGTTGTTCGGGCTGTTGTCTCTGTATATTTTAAAATCAGCGTTAGGTATCGACCTATTCCCAGACACGTCATTAGGAATTTGGGATCAAGTTAAAGACTGGTTTGGCTAAAGCTCATCAATTAACAAATAAAAACGCCACTTTAGCAGGCTAAAGTGGCGTTTTCTTCGAAAAACATGTGCGATTAAGGCATCATTGGAGGCTGATCAGCCCCTTCTTTTTCAATTTCAACCGGCAACATGTGTTCGCGGTTAATTCCCAATCTAATCGCAAGATAACTTGCAACATAGATAGATGAATAAGTACCCACAAAAATACCACACAGTAACGCGGTTGCGAAACCATGGATCATTGTGCCACCTTTCAAGAATAACGCGATAACCACAATTAACGTAGTACCTGTCGTGATCACAGTACGGCTCATGGTCTGTGTAATTGACTGGTTAACAATTTCTTCAGGAGTGCCTTTACGCATCTTGAGGAAATTCTCACGAATACGGTCATATACCACAATCGTATCGTTGAGTGAGTAACCGACAACCGTTAACAAACCTGCAAGTACCGTTAGATCAAACTCAAGTTGCAGTATTGAAAATACCCCAAGTGTTACAATGACGTCATGGGCAAGTGCCGCAACAGAACCCGCAGCGAGACGCCATTCAAAACGAAATGACACATAAATCAAAATACAGATTAATGCGACAATAACCGCTAAACCGCCTTGCTCAGCAAGCTGTTTACCCACTTGAGGGCCAACAAACTCTACACGCTTTTGAATGGCGTTTTGATCCATTGAATTAACAACGGTCATAATCCCCATAGCTTGTAGATCGCTTTTAATGTTTTCACGAACAGGCAAACGGAATAGCACGTCAGTGCTTGAACCAAAGTTCTGTACTAATGCGCCTTCTGTTTCTACTGAGGTTAGCTTGCTGCGCAACTCATTCAAGTCAACAGGGCTAGAAAACTCAACTTCAACAACCGTACCACCGGTAAAGTCTAATCCCCAGTTAATGCCTTTGGTGCCTAAAGAAACAAACGAGGCAATCACTAAGATAACCGAAATAATACTGATCGGTGCAGCATGACGCAGGAAGTCAACGGTGTTTTTTACTGAAAATAACTGAAACATGTTCAACCTCTTCCTTAAATTGACAACGTTTTAAGACGTTTGCCGCCCCAAAGCGCATTCACGATTGAACGAGTACCAACAATGGCAGTAAACATCGATGTTGCAATACCTATCATTAAGGTCACAGCAAAACCTTTCACAGCCCCCGTACCTACAGCGAACAAGATTAACGCTGTCATAAAGGTAGTAATGTTAGCATCCGCAATGGTTGAAAACGCATTAGCATAACCTTCATGAATCGCTTGTTGAACACTGCGTCCAGCAAGTAACTCTTCACGAATACGCTCATAAATAAGTACGTTACCATCAACAGCCATACCGACAGTTAATACCATGCCCGCAATACCAGGCAGCGTTAATACCGCTCCAGGGATCATCGACATCACACCCACAACCATCACTAGGTTGGCTAGCAATGCTAAGTTAGCGATAAAACCAAATGCGCGGTAATAAACAAGCATGAAGACTAAAACGATGGCTAAACCAAAGATCATGGCTTGCATACCGTTTTCGATGTTTTCTTTACCTAAGCTAGGACCGATAGTACGTTCTTCAACAATCGTCACCGGTGCAATCAAAGCACCCGCACGTAACAGTAAAGCTAAGCTTTGCGCTTCTTTATGCTCAAGACCTGTAATAACAAAATTACGTCCTAAACGTGCTTGAATCGTGGCAACTGAAATGACTTCTTCAATCTTAGTCATTTTCACCGTGCCATCCGGATTGCGTAAACCACTATCCTTATATTCAATAAACAAAGTCGCCATTGGGTTACCAATGTTATCTTTGGTCACGTTTGAGAAAATTGAGCCACCTTTAGCGTCTAAGTTAATGGCAACCTGTGGACGGCTATATTCGTCAAAAGTAGGTTGTGCTCCAGTGATATGATCACCCGTTAACATCACTTCTTTACGTAATACAGCAATACCACCGCCACGGCGTTGATAGACTTCTGATGCCGCTGATACTCGACCACTAGCCGCCGCTTCCGGATCCGCTTTATCATCCACCATACGGAATTCAATTGAAGCCGTTGCGCCTAAAATTTCTTTAGCACGAGCGGTATCTTGCACACCAGGTAATTCAACAATAATGCGCTCAGCGCCTTGACGTTGAACAACCGGCTCAGCAACACCTAACTCGTTAACACGGTTACGAATGGTGGTGATGTTTTGTTGTAACGCTTCTTCTTTTACTTGCTTGATATAAGCTTCGCTCATATCGGCTAATAAGAAGAAGTTGCCATCACGACTGCCATCAGAAAACACCATGTCATTGCTTTTGGTTTTCAGAAAACGTTCCGCTACGCCAACAGTTTCAGCATCACGAAATTTAATTTCGATGCCTTTAGCTGTTTTACGAATACCGGCATAACGAATTTTTTCTTCACGCAGTTGGCTACGAAAATCAGCAATTTTTGCTTCTTCCATTTTACGCAGGGCTTCGCCCATATCCACTTCCATTAAGAAGTGCACACCACCACGTAAATCAAGACCCAGTTTCATAGGTGAACCACCTAGAGACTCAAGCCATTCTGGAGTTGCTGGGGCTAAGTTCAATGCAACTGTGTAATTATTCCCTAGCACCTGAGCAATGGCTTCTTTGGCCAATAACTGCTGGTCTGGGTTATTCACACGCACCAACAACTGACCATTTTCAAGCTCAGAGCGCTTTACCGCTATGCCTTTGCTTTCCAGTACGTCTGTTACTGTTGATTGTGTGGAAACAGTGACTTCAGCACCGCGGGTTGCCACAACTTGAACGGCATGGTCTTCACCAAAAAGGTTCGGAGTAGCATAAAAAGCCCCAATGGCGATAATAATTATCACCATCAGGTTTTTCCACATAGGGTATTTATTTAACACTCTGACGCCCTCTTGGCTTATAGCGACGCAATAGAACCTTTAGGTAATACTGCCGCAATATAATCCTTTTTAATGGTGATTTGATTGTTGTCATTAATGGCTAATAACACGTAATCATTCTCGTCGCTGATTTTGGTTACTTTACCCAAAATACCGCCACTTGTTAGCACCTCATCACCTTTTGAAATCGAAGACATCAGGTTTTTATGTTCTTTAACACGCTTAGATTGCGGACGGAAAATCATGAAATAAAAGATTAAGCCGAACATGACTAGCATGAACACTAATTCCATTGTACCGCCACCTTGTGGAGCGCCCGCTGCGTTTGCATATGCATTTGAAATAAACATAGTTCTCTCTTCTTATAAATAAACAATTAAATGAACAATAATAAGTCTAAACAAACTGTAATTAATCTTTTAACTCAGGTACTTCTGGAACTTCACGTCCCAAACCGGTGTAGAAGTCCTTCACAAAGGCGTCTAATGTACCTGTCTGAATCGCACCACGCAAACCTTCCATCAACATTTGATAGTAACGTAGGTTATGAATGGTGTTTAAACGCGCACCTAAAATCTCATTACAACGATCTAAGTGATACAAATAGGCACGTGAATAGTTTTTACAGGTGTAACAATCACACTTGGCATCCAGTGTTGACGTGTCATCACGGTGACGCGCATTACGGATTTTAATCACGCCTTCGCTGGTAAACAAATGGCCATTACGGGCATTTCGCGTCGGCATTACACAGTCAAACATGTCAACACCACGGCGAACACCTTCAACTAAATCTTCTGGTTTACCAACACCCATTAAATAGCGAGGCTTATCTTCAGGTAACTGCGGACAAACGTGCTCAAGAATGCGGTGCATATCTTCTTTGGGCTCACCCACCGCTAAACCACCCACGGCATAACCATCAAAACCAATATTGGTTAGCCCAGCAATAGACTCATCACGCAAATCTTCATAGACACCACCTTGGATAATACCAAAGAGTGAATTTGGGTTTTCTAAGCGATCAAACTCATCACGCGAACGTTTCGCCCAACGTAACGACATCTGCATCGACTTACGCGCTTCATCATGTGTCGCGGGGTACGGAGTACATTCGTCAAAAATCATCACCACATCACTGCCGAGCGAGTCTTGAATTTGCATCGACTTTTCAGGGTCTAAGAAAATCTTCTCACCATTAATGGGTGAACGAAAATGCACACCTTCTTCAGTGATTTTACGAATATCACCTAAACTGAATACTTGGAATCCGCCCGAGTCAGTTAAAATTGGACGCTGCCAATTCATAAAATCATGCAAATCACCATGCTTACGCATGATTTCTTCACCTGGACGTAACCATAAATGGAAGGTATTACCTAAAAGAATGTCAGCACCGGTTGCGCGAACTTCTTCAGGCGTCATGCCTTTCACCGTACCGTAGGTACCTACTGGCATAAATGCCGGCGTTTCAACGGTACCGCGTTCAAATACTAAACGACCACGACGGGCACGGCCATCAGTTGTATCTAATTCAAATTTCATAAATCACCTTGCCAGATAAACAGTCTGACTCGTTGTTGTTTCAATAGTAATGAGGGCAATTGTGATAAGTTCAAGTGTTGAACCTTCACATTGCCAAAAAATGTGTAAAAAAAGCCCACATATCAGTGGGCGCTTATTTTAAATCATATTTTGCTTTTAGGGGGCTTTTTTCGTCACAAACATCGCATCGCCATAGCTAAAAAAGCGATATTTTTGCTTTATCGCGTGATGATAGGCGTGCATGACCTCGTCATAACCGGCAAAAGCACTCAACAACATGATTAATGTTGACTCTGGCAGGTGGAAATTAGTCACCATGGCATCGACAACTTTGAAAGTAAAACCTGGGTAGATGAAGATATCAGTATCACCACAAAACGCCGTTAATGGATTATCTCCACAGGCTTTGGCGGCACTTTCTAACGAGCGAACCGAGGTGGTACCAACGGCAATAACACGATTACCGGCTGCTTTAGTTTGGCCGATTAAATCAACCACATCCTGTGGCACATCGGCCCACTCTGAGTGCATTTTATGCTCAAGCACATTATCAACACGCACTGGCTGAAAAGTGCCCGCACCTACGTGCAATGTAACAAACGCAATATTAACGCCTTTGTCTTTTAACGCTGCCAACATGGCATCATCAAAATGCAAACCTGCCGTTGGTGCAGCTACCGCACCTGGTTTTTGGTTATAAACGGTTTGATAGCGTTCTTTATCTGCGTCTTCATCTGGGCGGTCAATATAAGGCGGTAACGGCATATGACCGATTTGTTCTAATACTTCTAGAATGGTGAGCTCTGATAATAACTCAAGCTCGAAAAGAGTATCGTGGCGAGCAACCATTTTCATTTGGTAACCGCATCCTGAGTCAGAATCTAAATCAATCAGACTATCAACTTTAGGAGATTTAGAGCTGCGAACATGGGCGAGAATCCGCTTATCATCAAGCATGCGCTCAACGAGAATCTCTAACTTACCGCCAGTTGATTTTTGGCCAAACAAACGTGCTGGGATCACTCGGGTATTATTAAATACCATCAAGTCACCAGGGTTGATCATTTGCAGTAAATCGGTGAATTTTTTATCAGCTAAGGCGCCATTTTGGCCATCAAGAGTTAGTAAACGCGATGCATTGCGTTGCGCCGTAGGATAACGGGCAATTAATTCATCTGGAAGCTCAAACGAAAAGTCGGTGACGCGCATAGTGGGATCTCAACAAGTCTAAAAAACGGCCGCTAGTCTATGGTGACCGTGAATGAAGATCAAGTTAAGACGATCATTTTGTTAGGTTATCATTATCTGAGTTATTACTTGCAGCGCTATTGACTTCATTCGAGACATCTACGGTAGCTTCAAGATTATCTCTTGTGGCCATTTCTATCTCTTCACTGGCGTTTTTAAAGTCTTCCATTGTGAAACTGTGCGAATGATAGTGTAAATCAAACTTCACTTTATTGCGGGTAGGCGCAGATGTGCGCCCAATAATTTTGTTCAGCCAGTTTTTCATCGTCCATGATCCTAAAAACAAACGTTACTTAAGAGTTTAAAGCGGTAGTTAATATTGCTTATGTCGTTGTTGTGAGGCTTATTTGTGCAGCATTTTACTTGTTTATGATACAGTTAGCAGACGTAATGATTGCTTTACTGACAAATACCCTTTTTTCTTTAGTTGTTATCATACTGTAAAACCTTTAAAAAAGAAGCATAAAATCATGAACTTTCTTGCACATCTACACCTTGCTGACATCAGTGGCACTCACTTAACGGCAAATCTAGCGGGTGATTTTGCCAAAGGCAGCATCATTAACCACCCAAAACATTTGCAACAGGGCATTTGGTTACATAGACAAATAGATGTGGTGACCGACAGTCATGAGATTATTATCGATTTATTAAAGCAATTTCCCAAATCATCCCGCAGAGTGGCACCAATTTTAATTGATTTAGCCTTTGATCATTACCTAGCTTATTACTGGGAAGAATATCATCATCAATCGCTGCAAGATTTCACTCAAAAAGCTTATCAATGTATGCAAACAACTGAGCAGTTACCAGAAAAGCTGCAACACATCATCCCCAAGATTGTGCAGCAGGATTGGCTAAGCAGTTATCAAACTAAACAAGGCTTAAATCAAGCAATTACAGGCATTAGTCAGCGTTTATCTAAACCCGAATTATTCAACAGTGCCATTAAAGATGTAGATAAACTCTATATTGATATTGAAATCGCTTTTCGTACCTTTTATCCGCAACTGATGGCTTATAGCCGCATTTATAGCAGAAAGACACCAACAGAATATTTAGACTCAATATAAGACAATGAGAAAAAATGACTGATAACATGACCTTGCGCCAACGGATTAACAGCCGCGCTTTTTGGATAAAGCAAATTCGCGATCTGGGTATTTTGTCAGTGGCTCTTTTTGCGATTGCCAGCTATATGCAACGTGACATGATAGACGGTCAAGCGCCGCAACTTTCGGCCGTTACCGTTCAGCAACAGCCATTTATACTTGCCACCTCAACCAAACCGACATTGGTGTATTTTTGGGGAACATGGTGCCCGGCCTGCAAAGTCACCTCACCAATGGTAAATAGCCTTGCTTCACATAATGAATACCAAGTCATTTCTATTGCAGTCGCATCGGGAAGTGATCAAGATATCATCCAATTCATGTACAACAATGACTTACAGTTTCCTGTGATTAACGAGGCTAACATGACTTTAGTGCCACACCAACAAAGCCTTTCACAGCAATGGGGAGCGAATGCTTTTCCGGCTATTTATATTATCGATAATCAGCAACAAATTCGCTTTGTAACATCAGGTATCACCACCCAATGGGGCCTCAAACTTCGATTATGGCTAAGCACTTTTTTATAATTATTTGACGACAAATTTGCTAAACTCCCCCTCATCATCCGTGTTAATTTCTTCTGAGTGAACCAATGCATATTTTTAGTTATCAACCGCCTAGCATTCCTTGGTTAGATATTCGACATGTAGACAAAGACATCATCGTTATTAATAAGCCATCGGGATTATTATCGAACCCAGGACGAGCGCCAGAGACCCATGACTGCGCGATTAGTCGCGTGATTGAGCGTTATCCCGATGCCATTTTAGTGCACCGATTAGATTGTGACACTTCAGGCATTTTAATTTTTGCCCGCAACAAAAAAGCCGAATCACATTTGAAAACCCAATTTCAAAACCGTGAAGCGAAAAAGGTGTATATAGCCGAGGTTGCAGGCCATGTATCACCACTTTCAGGACAAATTGATTTAGCCTTAGGCCCAATAGCTGATAACCCGCCTTTTCAGCAAGTTAGCACACAGGGGAAAGCGGCGATAACCGATTACCAGGTGCTCAAACTGCGTGATAACAGCACCTTGATTGAACTCCGCCCTCACACTGGCAGAACACATCAGTTACGGGTTCACATGCTTGCCTTAGGTCACCCCATTCTAGGTGATACTTTTTACGCCGATAAAGCAGCGATTAACGCCAGCCCAAGATTAAAGCTGCACGCTAAATCGTTATCGATTATTCACCCATATAAACTGACACAAATGACCTTTGTTAGCCCTGAGCATTTCTAAAGTCAATTTCAAACAAACCCAAGTTTCAGTTACAAATCAAATCAATATTAGCAGCCTGAGATTAGCAGCCTGATATCAGTCATAAAAAATGCCGACACTGCAAGGTGTCGGCATTTTTATCGATTTATGAGTAATTTAGCTAGATAGATGTTGAGCTTAGCTCACTCCTGCTGCATAAATATTTATACAGATTTAGCTTTATTTTCAGCTGCTTCACAGGCTGCTGCCGTAAAGACCACGTCTGTTGAACTGTTCAGTGCAGTTTCAGCAGAATCCTGGATAACGCCAATGATGAACCCCACCGCAACCACTTGCATGGCGACATCATTTGAAATGCCAAATAAACTACAGGCCAATGGGATCAGTAGTAATGAACCACCAGCAACACCAGAAGCACCACAAGCCGATACGGCAGCAACTACGCTTAATAAAATCGCCGTCATAAAATCAACTTGAATTCCTAAGGTGTGCGCCGCCGCCAAAGTTAACACTGTGATAGTGATCGCCGCCCCGCCCATGTTGACCGTTGCACCTAAAGGAATAGAAACTGAATAGGTATCTTTATGTAGTTTTAACTCTTCACATAAGGCCATGTTAACCGGAATGTTAGCGGCACTTGAACGGGTAAAAAACGCCGTCACGCCACTTTCACGTAGGCACTTTAGTACCAAAGGATACGGGTTACGCTTAATTTTGATATAAACAATCAATGGATTAACCACAAGTGCAATAAATAACATTGCACCGACTAATACCAATAATAACTGAGCGTAACCGGCCAACGCGGCAAAACCTGTTGTCGCAAACGTGGCGGCAACTAAACCAAAGATACCAATAGGCGCAAGGCGAATAACAAAACGCACAATGCTCGACACCGCATCACTGACATCAGCTAGCATTTGCTTAGTCGAATCACTGGCATGATGCATCGCAATCCCCAAACCGACACCCCAAGCTAAAATGCCAATGTAGTTGCCGGTCATTAAGGCATTGACTGGGTTATCGACCACTTTAAACAATAAAGTATTCAATACTTCACCAATCCCCTGCGGTGGATTGGAACCTTCAATCCCCGTGGCGAGTAATAATGTGGTTGGGAACATAAAACTAAAAATAACAGCGGTAATCGCTGCTGCAAGTGTGCCGAGTAAATACAACACAATGATAGGACGCATATTAGTGTGACTATCTTTCTTCTGATTCGCGATAGAAGATGCCACGAGTACAAATACTAAAATCGGCGCAATAGCTTTTAATGCACCAACAAATAAATCACCTAAAAAAGCAACTTGCCCGGCTGCCGATGTTGAAACAGATGCGAGGATCACCCCTAAAATAATCCCGCCAATAATTTGTAGCACTAGGCTACCGTTCACAATGCGCGCAAACAGCGATGTGTTTTGATTCATGACTTAACCTTCAAATTTATTTTATTATTTTTTATCTGTTATTCAGATATAGAGGTTGTATATCAGGATGCTATGGGCAAAGTCTAGCAAAGGCTGATATTTAAACTGAAAATTACGCAAAATTTGCAAGCTGACCACATTTATTAAACATGCAAAGGGATAACCGCTCTATTAGGCGGCAACATGTTCAGTGAAAAACTGATCTGAACAAAAGTCATTGAAGTGATAACAAACAGCAATTGAAGTCATTAAAAAGGGCTGTTGAATTGACAACCGTAAAAATCGTTCGATTTGACTGTTTTGGTCGATTCTATTAATGTGTATGTAATCAAGTTGAGGGACTTTAGATGTTTACACTAAATGCAAACGAAGCAAAAACCAATTTCGGTAAGATGCTTTTGAAAGTTCAATCGGAACCTATTCAAATTAAAAAGAACGGAACCCCTGTCGCTGTAATTGTCTCAAGTGAAGAATACAACCGTTTTGAAGAATTGAAAATGGAGCTTGTTCGATCACGCTTTGAAAATATTGATGAAAATGATCTTGTGGACGGAAATGACTTTTTGGATGAGTTAGACTCTGGAAAGTATGATTAATGAAGAATACACCATTCTTAATAAGAGGCCATGCAAGAAAAGATTTAGAGTCTATTCGCAAGTACACAATCAAAAAGTGGGGTAATCCACAATGGTTAAAATATAAAGAGATTTTGCGAAAAAGAATGCAAGCTTTAGCCAATAATCCAAATCTGGGATTGTCTATTGATGAGGTATCGAGAGATAGTTATAGATTTTCAGATGATAAGCATGTTTTCTATTATTTGAAGAGAGAAAATGATGTTGTTTTTGTCGGATTTTTATCTAATCAAATGGCTCCTGAAAAACACCTTAAAAGAATGAGAAGTATAGGTTCAGATTTAAATTTATGAAGGTAACTAACCACACAGCTATGATTAGGCCATCACTATAGTTAAAATGCTATCGCATATTCACCTTAATATCCCCGCCCGATAGGTGAGGATTTACTGCAAATTTGCTAAGAATTGTGCGCCCCGAAGCATAGCTTCTATCAGTTCTTTAGCATCAAACTTGGTTAAAGCTTCATTCGCGCCAACCTGCTTGGCCTGGCTTAAGCTAATCTCACTTGAAAGCGAGGTATGCAAAATAATATACGCCTTGGCGATTTCAGGGTTATCTTTTACTTCAAATGACAACTCATAACCGTCTAACCCTGGCATTTCAATATCGCTGACTAACAGGTCAACAGGCTTACGCTCCTTTGCCGCCTCCACCATCATCATTAATGCTTCATGGCCATTAGAGGTTACTTCATAAGGAATATTGATTGAATCGAGCGCATCGGATAACTGCTTGCGGGCAACTTTAGAGTCATCGACAATTAAAATCCGTAACGGTTTGAGTTTTTCACGCTGTACGTCGGTCAAAATAGCACGGTTAACCGTTGGATCATTGGGGAATATTTTAGATAAAAGCAACTCAACGTCGAGTAACTGTACCAAGCGGCCATCAAAACGGGTGACTCCGGTTAAGTAAGCATTTTTACCTAAACTACTTGATGGTGGTTCAATATCACGCCAATTACATTCAATGATTTTATCAATGGCGCGTACCACAAAACCAATAACCATCCGCTGACAATCGGTGATGATGATAAAACAATTTTTCAACTCACTTTGTTCAATCGGCCGAAAACCAATTGCTGCCGCCATATCGATAACAGGAATAGTGCCACCACGAACGGTCGCGGCCCCCATAATACTAGGATGAGAATTAGGAATTTTAGTCAATTCGGTAAAAGGCACTAGCTCACGAATTTTCAATGTGCCAAGCGCAAACAACTGACTCTGATTCAAATGAAATAAGAGTAGCCCTTGAGATTGACTGGCTTTACTGCCCTTTGATGCCATTGAAATTCCTTACTGAAAATAAAATAATCGCCTACGCTAAATATAGCAGCAAATCTTGAACATTATTGTGCAACTGATTCAAATAACGATAAAAAATTAATGTTATAACTGTGATTCTACGGGTAACCATGATAAAGCATTGGCAGTAAAACGTTGCCACCAGCTACTATCGGGCTCGGTGGTCAAATAAGTTTGATGCTGTAAGTCGAGCCATTGTATCTGCCCTTCTTTTTTGATGACTTGATACGCATTGACATTTAACTGACTTAAGACATCTTCAGCGATAAGCGTTGTTAAAGCTTGCTGCTCAACTATCACGCCCATTTCAGTATTTAGCCAAGCTGAGCGAGGGTCAAAATTAAATGAGCCAACAAACATCATTTTACGATCAATAATAAAAAGTTTGGCATGCAAACTACTGCGAGAGCTGCCTTTCCATTGGCTTTGAGACTTATCCTTTTGCCATTCAGGGGAGGACTTCATTTCATAAATGAGTACACCACCATCAATTAACCGTTCGCGATAGTTAATATACCCAGCATGTACCGCAAGCACATCTGTCGCGGCCAATGTATTGGTAATTATCGTTACCTTGAGTCCGTTTTTAACCGCATTAATCAACGCATCTGTGCCGGCATTTGTTGGCACAAAGTAAGGCGAAATGATAATTAACTCGTTCTTTGTTCGGTTAAAAAATGTCGATAAATCATCAAGTAACAATGTGTGATTAACCGCGGTATTCAACTTATTAGGCGGATCGTAAAACAATTCGCTCGATGACCAAAACCAGCCAATTTGTTGTTCTATTATTCTCGACAATAATTGCGATTGTATTAGCCTTAACAGATATGGATGCTCTTTGACGGACAACTCATAACTATCAAGCTGTTCCCTTACATTCGCAACATCATCAAACTCAATCTTTTTACCTAACAGTTGTTCAATCGGTTGCACTTGTGATGCGTTCCAATAAAGATCAAATTGGTTTGACACCTCAGGAATAAGCTGGCCGATCAGCAACATATCTAAATCACCAAATTCAACACTGCGGTGAGCAGAGTAATACTCATCTCCAATATTACGCCCACCGACGATCGAGACTAAATTGTCGACAGTAAAGGATTTATTGTGCATGCGATGATTCAGGCGACTGAAGTTTTGTGCAAAAGAAAGTGTGCGAAACTGACGTTCAAGATCGGGGTTGAATATGCGCACACTAATATTAGGGTGTTGCACTAACCGAAACAGCTGTTGGTCTTTACCTTTAGTGGCCATGTCATCAATCAGTAAACGCACCCGAACACCACGTTCAGCGGCACGATACAAATATAATGTCAGTAATTTGCCTGTTTCATCATCATGATAGAGATAATACTGTAAGTCTATTGACACTCTCGCTGCATCAATTAACGCCAAACGGGCAACAAAAGCATCGACACCATCACCTAAGGGATATACACCGGTTTGATCGTTAATTTGCGGAAGCTTTGTGAGATATAAAGCAAGAGGAGAATCGGATGGCGAAGGTAATTGGTATTCTAGTGGTGCTGTGGGATACACATGATATGAAGCACAACCCACTAAAGAAAGAAACGCTAGCCCGCTAAGAACAAAGTAACCAATATATTGACTCAGTATTCTGCTTGTTAGCATTCCTTCCCCTCTGTGGTTAACACATTAGTTTGATGCAGCTTGCAAGCGGTAAAGTACATCGTATACAAACTGATCCCAGCCTTCAGCATCAAAGGCTAAACCACTGGCATTACGAACCTGGCTAACCGCGTGCACTGGAGCCGCGCCATTTTCCATTAAATAATAAGCCATCATTAGCTCAGTACGGTTGATACCTGAACGACAATGTAACAATACTGCTTTATTTTGCGCTTCGGCTTGGCGAATAAAAGCCAATACTTTTGGCATTATTTCAGCACAAATTTCAACATCACCATCAACGGGCGGAATATTATCCGGCAAGTTAAATATTTGATGTTCGATGCCCAAATCAGCCATCTGTTGTGTATCACACATAGCGCCATCATTCAGTGAGGCTATGGCGCCGAATCCGGCGTGTTTAAGTTCTGCTAAATCCCATGCATCTTTATTGGGACCACTGCGTCCTGCAAGTTGCCCATCAATCAACCAAAAAACTTGTTTCATATACCTACTACTTAATCTGGTTTTGTTGACCAAATATCCACATTTACAGGAGGAAGGTTTTTACGCTTCTTTTTACCCGTACCAGCGGGCTTGGCCATTGGTTTAACTATTTGCGCGCTTAAAGGCATTTCATCATCAGCCTCAAAGCCTGCAACTTGCTCGCGTTCAAGACGGATCTTATTCTTTTTCTCAATCACAGAGAAATGATGATAATCGTCATGACATAACAAACTAATTGCCAAACCGACTTCACCCGCACGGCCACTTCGACCGATACGATGCATATAATCAGCTGGACTTCTTGGTAAATCAAAATTAATTACCACAGGTAATTTTTCAATATCAATACCACGTGACGCAATATCGGTGGCAATTAATACATCAATTTCAGACGATTTAAAAGCCTCTAATACACGATTTCTTGCACCTTGTGCTTTATCTCCGTGAAACACCTCAGCATTAATGCCTCTTTTAGCTAATTTTTGCGCTAAATGTTCACAAGTGTTTTTTGCATTAACGAAAATAAGCGCTTGTCGCCAATGGTTTTCATTAATTAAATGGGCCAATAATGCGGTTTTACTTTCACGATTTACGGTAAAAACTCGCTGCACTAAAGTGCTAGCATCGGCACTTTGCATTTGAATTTCAAGAGGATTTGTTAATAAAGACGAGGCTAACACTTGCACATCTTCAGGGAACGTCGCAGAAAACAGCAAGGTTTGCTTTTTCTTTGGCATTAACTCAAGCACTTGATTGAGCTCGTCGGTAAAGCCAAGGCTTAACATACGATCAGCTTCATCTAACACTAAATGTGACACTTTGTTTAACTTAAGCGCATTGGAAGATAATAAATCCAACAATCGACCCGGTGTGGCAACAACCACATCAGCACCACCACGTAATGCCAACATTTGGGTATTAATCGACACGCCACCGAATACTGCTACGGTTTTAATCAAGCCGTTTAAATGACTGGCATAGGACTGGAAACTATCAGCAACCTGCTTGGCCAATTCACGGGTAGGCACTAGCACTAAACAACTGACATTATTCTGTTTAGAAGTGCCGCGTTGGGTATTGATACTTAAATGCTGAATGATGGGTAACGCAAACGCTGCCGTTTTACCTGAACCGGTATTCGCCCCCGCTAGCACATCTTTACCTTGCAATAAGGCGGGTATGGTGGCTGCCTGCACAGGCGTGGCAGTGGTATAGTTCAGCTCAATGAGTCGTGCAAGCAAAGGTGCCGACAAACCAAAATCAGTAAAAGTAGCCGCTTGGGTCATGTATCAATTCAGTCAATTAAAATAAAGGGATAATTTTACCTTAATTTGTCACTAAAGTCTGAAAAAAATCACTCAGTGGTGTGTCATTTTGTGAGCCGATAATACCAAGGTAAAGTCTCCAGCAAGCCACTGCATTATCAACAATATTGAAAATGAAAAATGACAGCAAGATCTCTGATAGAAGATCTCAACAAGACAGACGTTATCCAGCTCATTTGATGCCTCTAGCCTCTAGCCTCTAGCCTCTAGCCTCTAGCCTCTAGCTTCTGGCTTCTGGCTTCTGGCTTCTAGCGCCAATAAAAACTGTTTCATCTCCAAGCCATAGGCGTAGCCAGTTAACTTACCATTTTTACCTATGACCCGATGACACGGCACGATAATCGCTATCGGGTTAGCACCATTTGCCGCGCCAACGGCCCTGACGGCTTTGGGTCGTTCAATGCGATTAGCAATTTCACCATAGCTACAAACTTCACCAAAATGCATAGCCGCTAATGCTTGCCATACTTGGTGCTGAAACACAGTGCCTTTTGGCGCTAATGCTAATTCAAATATTTGACGCTGACCGACAAAATATTCGCTTAGTTGCCGATGAACCGCATTAATATGTTGCAATGCATTAACTTTACTCTCTTCAGGGCATGGCGCGGTTATCAGTTCAATTACAGTACACACCTCAACTTGCTCAGATTGGTGCTTGAGATCCGCAACCGTTAAATGGGTTAAGCCTATCGCTGACGCTTTTACCAATAACATCCCTACGGGGCTAGTAAGTTGAGCTTCTAAAACAGGTGGCTGATATTCATTTGTCATCTTTATTTCCTTGATAAACCTGTTAAGCCTTAAGTGTTTGCCCACAGTTGGAATGTTAAATAGCTGCCCCATGGGGCAATTTGCAGGGCAATGTCATCAACTAACTCGCCATATTGTTTTGCAGTATCAAGCGTGACACCACATTGCAGACAAAAGACTTTCAAGCGATTTTTAATCACTAAATCGCCTGATAAAAAGATGTTCGGGTCGCTTTGACCTCGCATTTGCGCATAGGCCACTGTCCAAGGACCAATGCCTTTTACGTTTAACCAGTCAACGGGCACAGATTGTGGGTTATCCGCCACAAACTGACCTAGAGCATTCAATGCCAGCTTTCGCGCACCTGGCATTTTCAACTCATCTAAACTGGCTGAAGCAATCGCCTTAGGTGTTGGAAATAACCGGTATGCTTGCTGATTAACCACCATTAATTCACCATAATGTGCCACCAGCGTATTGAGTAATTTGGTTGCTTGAACCACACTCACCTGCTGGCCGAGTACAGCACGACATGCAGCCTCAAACACAGAAAAGGTCGCCGGAATGCGTAGGCCCGTTTTTATACTTGAATCACTAAGCAAGTTTTGTCGCTGTGTGTTATTTAACAGCGGCACCTTAACCTGTTGCAGTTGAAGCTCTATGGTCGCCATATCAGCATCAAGATCAAGAAGCTTACGCACAGCATTGACGACATTTGCCAAATAACGGCTATCAGTTGGACGAACAAAAATGACGCTTAATTCAAACTGCGCTTTACTGTCGATATGTTTAAGCTCAAAGATGCCTTGCACCCCATCCAAATCAAAGCTGCGACCATAACTATGATCCCTTATCCACTCCATTTGGCTGACTTGCCTTAAATGATAAAAATCATACATAGCCTGCCAATTAAGTGGTGGACGGTAACTTAAGGTTAAGGTAATAGGCAAGTTAACCGAGCCAGCAGCAAACTGGCGGGCAGAGCCAGAATCATTTTGTTGGGTATTGACTGATTTTCTTAATGCGCTAGGGGTTAATAACAATGCTTGTTTAAAGGCATCATTAAAACTGCGAACGCTATTAAATCCAGCCGCGAAGGCGACTTCAGTGATAGGCATACTGGTTTGATGCAGCAGTTTTTTTGCAAACATCACTTGTTGATATATCGCATAACGTTTGGGGGATGTGCCCAGATATTGATTAAACAACTTCACCAGATAACGGCTACTGATCCCTAATTTTTCAGACAGCTGCTCAACACTTAAGGCGTTATCCCCCGCCATTGCGCCTGCATCGATCAACTTAACGGCACGTTGCAATGTCGTTTTAGTCCCCATCCAGGCATAGGAATGCGGCGCACTGTCGGGGCGGCAACGTAAACACGGTCTAAGCCCATGATTAGCCGCTTTAATACTGGTATCAAAATAGCGCACATTTTTTTCATGGGGCGGCGATGCTGGACAAATTGAGCGGCAATAAATCCCCGTAGTAAACACCCCAGTGAAAAACTGCCCATCAAATCGCGCATCTCGGCTCAGCCTTGCTTGACGACAGACATCAGCCAACAGCGCACAATCATGTTCAGGTAATCTAGCCACAGCAAATCCAACACAGGTGATATTGACGACTACTTTACGATAGCCCGTTTAGAAGCACTAGCGAAAATCGGAACTCAAGGTGAACCCTGCGATAGGCATTATGTTGCAAATTAGCATTTACTCAAGATCAAAGATAAACAAGCGCCAACAGTTCAGGTATCCTAAGGGTGAATTTTTGTGATGAATAATTAGAGCCCTGCATGTTTAATTTTTTCGAGTCATTAGTAAAACCCTTACCCCCAGAAGAACCAACCCAGCCGCCAACAGGTTTATATGCTTTTTGTCGCCATTACACCAAAGGGTTTGGGGCACCACTGATCATCATGTCAATTCTGACCGCATTATTAGCCATGTTAGAAGTGTCATTATTTGGTTTTATGGGGCAACTTGTCGATTGGCTAGTCACAAAAAATCCTGATACCTTGTGGCAAGAAGAAGGTGACACCTTAATTACCATGTCAGTGATTGTGTTAGTGATCATTCCCGTATTGGTATGGTTACACGCTTCAATTGTGTATCAAACCTTGCTGGGTAACTATCCTATGGCCATCCGTTGGATGGCGCACCGCTATTTACTCAAACAAAGCATTTCTTTTTATCAGGATGATTTTGCCGGCCGAGTCGCGACTAAAGTGATGCAAACAGCATTAGCGGTGCGTGAAACCGTGATGAAGCTGTTAGATGTGTTGATGTATATTCTGATTTACTTCACCTCAATGCTGGTGATGATCGCCAGCGCCGATGTGCGTTTAATGCTGCCGATGCTCATTTGGCTAGCGGCTTACGTAGCGATTCAATGGAAATTGGTGCCTAAGCTCAAAGCCATATCTGCCGAGCAAGCCGATGCGCGCTCAACCATGACCGGCCGGATAGTGGACAGCTACACAAATATTTCAACAGTAAAATTATTCTCTCATACTCAGCAAGAAGCCGATTATGCTCAAGCCAGTATGATGACCTTCTTAAAAACCGTGTATGGACAAATGCGTTTAGTCACAGTGATTAACGTTTCGGTGCAAATCATCAACTATATCTTGGCATTTACCATTGCTGCAGTATCAATTTGGTTATGGGCAGATGATGCGATTACCGTTGGCGCGATTGCCATTGCAGTCAGCTTGGCTCTGAGATTAAATGGCATGTCGCAGTGGATCATGTGGGAAATTAGCTCACTCTTTGAAAATATCGGCACTGTGACCGATGGAATGAACACCTTATCAAAACCCATTTTGATTGAAGATAAACCCCAGGCAAAACCTTTGGTGGTAAGCAAAGGTCAAATCGATTTTAATCAAGTCAGCTTTCATTACGGTGAGCAAAAAGGCGTGATTGAAGGCTTAGATTTACAGATAAAAGCTGGCGAGAAAGTCGGTTTAGTTGGTCGTTCTGGCGCGGGAAAATCCACCCTAGTAAACCTATTGATGCGTTTTCATGATGTTGAAAAAGGTGAAATCCTCATTGATCAACAAGGGCTAAAAGAAGTTACCCAAGACTCACTTCGCGCCCATATTGGCATGGTGACTCAAGATACGTCACTACTGCATCGCTCGATTCGTGAAAACATTCTTTACGGCGATCCGACGGCTTCTGAAGAGCAACTACAGGCTGCTATTCAGCAAGCGCAAGCCAGCGAATTTATTGAACGATTAACCGATCCGCATGGTAATCAGGGCTTAGATGCGCAAGTGGGTGAACGAGGCGTAAAACTTTCTGGCGGCCAGCGACAACGCATCGCCATTGCGCGAGTATTACTTAAAAACGCCCCAATTTTAATTTTAGATGAAGCGACATCAGCACTCGACTCAGAAGTAGAAGCCGCAATTCAAGAGTCATTATATGAGCTAATGCAAGGCAAAACGGTGATTGCAATTGCGCATCGATTATCAACTATTGCAGCCATGGACCGTTTAATCGTACTCGATGAAGGCAAAATTGTTGAACAAGGCAGCCACCAAGAATTAATCGCCTCAGGCGGTATTTATAGCCAGTTATGGGCACATCAAACCGGTGGGTTCTTGGGTATGGACTAAGTAAAGGCCAAGCCAGAATGCTAATATCTAGAATCTAGAATCTAGAATCTGGCATTTAGCACCTAAGCGTTGCGCATCCAATTTTTACATCGAGGTTTTATGAAAGGTATTGTGTTAGCGGGCGGTTCAGGTACACGGTTATATCCTCTAACACGAAGTGTATCTAAACAGCTGTTGCCAGTTTATGACAAACCTATGATTTACTACCCTATTTCAACCCTGATGTTGGCGGGTATTCGTGACATTTTAATTATTACAACCCTTGATGATAGCGACAGCTTTAAACGTTTGCTGGGCGACGGTAGTGATTTTGGCGTGCGCTTATCTTACGCAGTACAGCCTGCTCCTGAGGGAATTGCTCAAGCACTAATTATCGCCGAGGATTTTATCGGTAAGTCCAAAGTGTGCTTAGTCCTAGGGGATAATATATTTTATGGCCAATCTTTTAGCCTAATGCTACAGCAAGCGAAGCAGCAAGACGGTGCCACAATATTTGCCTATCAAGTGAATGCGCCAGAGCGATTTGGTGTAGTGGAGTTTGATAGTCAGTTAAATGTGCTTTCTGTTGAAGAAAAACCTGCTAAGCCGAAATCAAATTATGCGGTAACTGGACTGTATTTTTTTGATCATCAAGCAGTACAATTTGCCAAACAGTTAGCCCCTTCTGCCCGTGGCGAATTAGAAATCAGTGATGTCATTAGCCATTACCTTCATCAAGGGCAATTACATTTATCATTATTAGGACGCGGCTTTGCATGGCTCGATACCGGAACACATGAAAGTTTGCATCAAGCCTCTTCATTTGTACAAACGATTGAAACGGTTCAAGGTTTAAAAGTTGCCTGCTTAGAAGAAATTGCCTGGCGAAACAAATGGCTAACAAACGATGACGTATTACGCATCGCTAAACCGTTGCTTAAAAATGAATACGGGCAATATTTAGTAAGATTACTTGCCAAATAATGGCAATTTCACCCACGAGAACCACAATGATAAAAGTAATGTTGACCGGTGCAAATGGACAATTAGGCCAAGCACTTCGCCATTATATGAGTCTGCAAAAAAGCACATTCACCCTCATGCCATTTTCACATGGCGAACTCGATATTGCAGATGAACAGGCGGTATTAGATGCTGTAATGCAATGCCAACCAGACTTCATTATCAATACAGCCGCCTATAATAATGTTGAACTGGCTGAAACAGAAACCGAGCAAGCTTTTAAGGTCAATCAGCTTGGGCCTAAAAATCTCGCCAAAGCCGCGCAAACAATGGCCGCCACCTTAATTCAAATTTCAACCGATTATGTGTTTGATGGTCATCAAGCCGCGGCATATGTTGAAGATGATACGCCCCTGCCATTAAATCAATATGGAAAAAGTAAGTTAGCGGGAGAACAATCAGTACAGGATATCTGCTCAAAGCATATTATTATTCGCACAGCATGGGTCTTTAGTGAATGGGGCAATAATTTCGTTAAGTCTATGGTGAATTTAGCCGCTAACAATCACTCACTGAATATTGTCAACGATCAATTAGGCTGCCCCACTTATGCCGGTGATTTAGCCGCAGCGATTATCAATATAATGAGTCAGTTAACAGCAAAATCGCATCAACAAGCAGATAACACAGCACTTTATGACACCTATCATTTTTGCGGTTACCCGTATGCGAATCGCTATCAGTATGTTGAAGCTATTTACGCTAATCTTAAGCAGAGCCAACCAGAGTTAGCAACACCCACTTTATTGCCTGTGGCATCTGCTACATTTGCCAGCAAAGCCATAAGACCTACACATTCAATGTTAGCCTGTAGTAAAATAACCAACACATTCGGCATCGCGCCAAGTGATTGGCAAGCAGGGTTAGCTAAAATGTTCAACCCATTGACTGGTACCCATGACAACTGAAAGCAATGAGCAAAAGTCATGATCAATAAAACATTCACAAAACTCAATTAACGGTTTGCAATGCATGAAAGTAATAAATACTCATATTGACGTGGTAAAAATTATCGAACCAACCGTGTTTGGTGATGATAGGGGCTACTTTTGCGAAACCTGGCACCAGCAACGGTTTGAACATTTAGTTACAGCTAAGCCTTGTGTATTTGTTCAAGACAACCATTCCATGTCAGTAAAAGGCACGCTGCGCGGTTTACATTTTCAACGGCAACAGACTCAAGGCAAGTTAATAAGAGTCACCTCTGGGCAAGTTTTTGATGTCGCAGTTGATTTAAGATCTGGTTCAACGACTTATGGTCAATGGGTGGGAGAAATATTGTCCGCTGAAAACCAACGTCAATTGTGGGTTCCTGCAGGCTTTGCCCACGGTTTTTTTGTATTAAGCGACAAAGCCGAATGCCTGTATAAATGCACCGACTATTACCACCCACAATCGGAAGAATGTATCCAGTGGAATGATCCTACATTGAATATCCAATGGCCATTGAATGGTATAGCACCTAAGTTATCAGCCAAAGACACACAAGGTAAAAAGTTCACTGAAACAGGCGCTCTTTAGCTAGAGGATTTGAGGAACCACTGTACGGTTTTTCGCATCCCCGATTCGAATGTTTCCTCTGGTTGCCAATTGAGTTTTTGCTGCATTTTACTGGCATCAATAGCATAGCGCCTATCGTGTCCGGGGCGATCAGCAACATAGGTGATTAATGATCTAAACCCACCCACATGACCACTTGCCAGGGAATAAGGGGTCGAGGGCGCAAGTTCTTCCAACATAGCGCAAATGGTGAATACCACATCAATATTACGTTTTTCGTTGTTGCCACCAATATTATAGGTTTCACCTACTTCGCCTTCGGTTAGCACCTTATAAAGCGCCTTGACGTGGTCTTCGACATATAACCAATCACGAATTTGATCGCCTTTACCATAAACAGGTAAAGCTTTACCCGCTAATGCATTGGCAATCATTAAGGGGATGAACTTCTCAACATGCTGATAAGGACCATAATTGTTTGAACAATTAGTCACAATAACGGGCAAACCATAAGTGCGCTGCCAGGCGCGAACAAGGTGATCACTCGAAGCTTTAGACGCCGAATACGGACTACTGGGTGCATAAGGTGATTGCTCGGTAAATGAAGGCAATACCTGGTTTGGTGCATCATCAGGATGAAGTAAATCACCGAAGACTTCATCGGTTGAAATATGCTGAAAGCAAAACAGCTTCTGCTTGACGGGGGAAAGTGTTTGCCAGTATTCACGCGCCGCCTCAAGTAGCGTAAACGTGCCGACGATATTGGTTTGAATAAAATCACTAGAACCAGTTATCGAACGATCGACATGGCTTTCAGCTGCCAGATGCATTACCGCATCGGGCTGATATTGGGTAAAAATACGTGCCATTTCCGCACGATTGCAAATATCAATGTGTTCAAAATGATATCGTGGGCTATCACTAACAGACACTAATGAGGTCAAGTTGCCGGCATAGGTTAACTTATCGACATTAACGACAGAATTTTGTGTATTTTTAATCAAAAAACGAATCAATGCTGAGCCAATAAAACCCGCTCCGCCTGTTACCAAAATGTTCAAAGGCAATTATCCAGCATGGATAAAATATTAATTGTAATTGTAAATGACAAAACAAAGTCTACCAAGGTTTGCAAGTGAAGATATCCGATAAATAAACACCACAGCGCAAATAGCAGACCTTGTTGATGGCAAAAAACAGCATATAAACACCAGCACATTAATGACGAAAGAGAAACAAACCTCGACTATGAAGCAACGAGAACTGACCTTGGTGAAGATGTAATAGTTACAGTCACTGGCGATAACAAAACATCATCAGGCCTTTCCTATTACCACCTCACATTCGGGTAATAATTGTCTGTATTTATCAGCCAATGCAAGCTTTGCGTCTTCATCGCCATGCACGATGCGAATATGCTTGGGCTTGTGATGCATCCGTTTAACAAAATTCACTAAATTAGTTTGATCAGCATGGGCGGAATAACCACTAATGGTATGAATGCCAGCTTTGATATCAATACGTTCTTCATCTAATACAACATAACCCCCTTTCGGGCCGTAAGTTTGAATGTCTCTGCCCGGTGTCCCGTTAGCTTGATAACCTACAAACAAGACATCTGCCGTTGGCTCAGTCAAAAAGCGCTTTAAATAGTTCATCATACGGCCACCACTACACATCCCCGAAGCCGCAATAACAATGGCAGGTTTATTACGAGAGCTAAGATAATTGATAACGGCCAAATGATCTTGGTGCGAATCAATGGTATACAGCTGCTCAAAATCCAAAGGATGGCGACCTTTATTGACAACTCGCTTGGCTTCGCTATCCCATAACGCCTGAAACTCAAGATACTTCTGGGTAAATTTAGCGGCCATTGGCGAATCAACAATAATATCAATCTGCTGCCAAATAGCATTATGCTGATTTTTAGCAATAATCTGCTCAAACTCATAAAGTAACTCTTGCGTTCGCCCAATGCTAAAAGCGGGAATAAGCACAACCCCCTTATCGGCAACGCACTTTTCAATAAGCTGTTTCAGCAGTTTACTGCGATGTTTTCTGCCTTGGTGATTTTTATCACCATAGGTTGATTCAATAACTAACGTATCGGCACGATAAGGACTGCGCGGACTGGCTAACAAAGGCGCATAAGTGGCGCCTAAATCACCTGAAAACACCACCCTGTGTTTTGCTTTACCTATCAGGTCAAACTCAATATAGGCAGATCCTAAAATATGACCTGCGGGCTTAAACTTAAGTTTAACCGCACTAACGTCCTGTTTATGTTTAACCGTTAAGTTTAACGGCAATGCTATCCATTGATGATATTTAACGGGCACAATCAGTGATGCAAGTTTAGCTAAAAAGGCGGCAATTAACGCCTTATCCCGTGTCACCCCAATTTTTAGCGCATCCTCTATCACTAAAGGCAATAACGCCGCAGTCGCTTCAGTGGCATAAATGGGTTTATCAAAACCTGCGGCAATTAAATAGGGAATACGACCAACATGATCAATATGACAATGAGTTACGACAAGCGCTTGAATAGTGCTGATATCAAAATCAATTTGCAGTTGTTTAGCCGAAGCATTACCGGCAGTTTCCGCACCTTGAAACAAGCCACAATCAATAAGATAACTTGAAATAGCACCTGATTCATTCACATCTAATTGATGACATGAGCCCGTTACGCCATTAACCGCGCCATGATGAAGTATCCGCATAAAAAATCCTTTTTATAATTTAGATACCTTAACCTAGCACAAAAAACAGCCTAAACGACAAACGAATGCGGCAATAAATGATATCGACCAGTTTCTACTCATCTAAAAACACAAAAGGCCTTAAGTTTTCACTTAAAGCCTTAAATACAATTGATTGCTAGTTAATTAAAATTTTTAACCGCGTTGGCAATATGTTCAGCTTGCGCTTGTGACATATTAGGGTCTATTGATTCAACCATCACGCGGATAAGTGGCTCAGTACCAGACTTACGCAATAATACACGTCCGTTATCACCTAAAACTGTTTCAGCTTCAATCACAGCCTGTTTTACTGCATCCGATACGATAATTTCATCTGCATTATTGGCTGTCAGGCGGATATTTAATAGTACTTGTGGCAATTTGGTCATGCCAGATTTAACTTCAGCGAGCGTTTGGCCTGATTCAATCACTGCTTTAAGCACTTGCAGTGATGCAACAATACCATCTCCGGTTGTGGCATGGTTCATGTCAAGAATATGGCCAGAGCCTTCACCACCTAATGTCCAACCGGTTTCTTTTAGCTGCTCAACCACATAGCGATCGCCAACTTTCGCGCGAATAAAAGGAATATCCATTTTCTTTAACGCTAACTCTAAACCTAAGTTAGCCATTAAGGTGCCCACTACCCCACCTTGCATCTCGCCTTTAACGTGTGCAGCTTGTGCGAGAATAAATAAAATTTCATCACCATCTACTATATGGCCATTATGATCAACAAACATCACGCGATCGGCATCACCATCTAACGCAATCCCTAAATCGGCTTCATGCACCATCACTGCGGTTTGTAAACTATCTAAATGCGTTGCGCCGCAATGATCATTAATATTCACGCCATTAGGTGTGTCATTTATGCTAATCACCTCAGCGCCAAGTTCCCTATACACACTTGGAGCTACTTGATACGCGGCACCATTGGCACTATCGACAACAATCTTTAAACCGGCCAGCGATAAATGCTTAGGAAAGGTCCCCTTACAAAATTCTACGTAGCGACCAGCCGCATCATTAATACGGCGAACTTTACCTAGTAATTCTGATGAAACACATTCCATCGCATTATGATTAAGCGCTTGGTCTAATAAAGCTTCAATTTGCAATTCTTGTTCATCATTCAGCTTAGTACCCGAGTTTGAGAAGAACTTAATACCGTTATCATAAAAAGGATTGTGAGAGGCGCTAATCACCACTCCAGCATCCGCTCTGAAGGTAGAAGCAAGATAAGCAACAGCAGGAGTTGGCATTGGGCCAATTAAAGCAACATTGATGCCTGCAGCTGATAAACCCGCCTCAATCGCTGACTCAAGCATATAACCACTACTTCGCGTATCTTTGCCTATTAACACTTCTTTTGTGCCAGAAGATGCTAACACCTTACCAGCAGCCCAACCTAGCTTCATTGCAAAATCTGGCGTAATAGGAAATGAACCCACTTTACCGCGAACGCCATCGGTGCCGAAATATTTACGAGTCATAAAAAACCTTGATAAAAAATAAAAAACCAACTCAATAAAGTTGGTCTTTATAAAACTGAACTGAAAAAATTTATATATTATTAAGAAGCTTAAGCCAACTTAACCACATTCTTTCTTGAGAGTAAGTTCTTCTCTGTTTGCTGATAAAGCAAATCGCAGATACCATCTGTAGGCGCAAATCCCGTTGGGGTTTTTAATAAAATATCGCGTATAGCTTCATGATCAAAGTTATGACATGCGGTATCTAAACGCTCGAGAATCTTAGCGTACTCATTCCAGGTTAAATGTAACTCGTTAGCGGTCATGATACGCTCGTGTTCAGTACCAGTAACATCATCGCCAATCAGTAGTTCTTCGTAAAGCTTCTCACCTGGACGAAGACCAGTAAACTCAATGGCAATATCACCTTCAGGATTGGTTTCATCACGCACTTCAAAACCACTTAAACGGATCATCTTAGCCGCTAAATCGACGATTTTAACCGATTTCCCCATGTCTAAAACAAATACATCGCCGCCTTTACCCATAGCGCCAGCTTGAATAACCAGCTGAGATGCTTCAGGAATGGTCATAAAGAAACGAGTGATTTCAGGGTGGGTTACGGTAACAGGGCCGCCATTAGCAATTTGACTGCGAAATAAAGGCACCACAGAACCAGATGAACCTAACACATTACCAAATCGCACCATACAAAAACGCGTGCTGTGCTTTTCTTTAGCAAAGGCTTGTAAAACTAATTCGGCCATACGCTTTGTAGTGCCCATCACATTGGTCGGGCGAACCGCTTTATCGGTAGACACTAAAACAAAGGTTTCAACTTTTGCTGCAATAGCCGCTCTTGCTGTATAAAGGGTGCCAAATACGTTGTTACGCACACCTTCTACCACATTATGCTCAACAAGAGGCACATGTTTATAGGCTGCAGCATGGTAAACTGTCTGAACACCAAAAGACTCCATGATGGCTTGAATACGGTTTTCACGTTGCACTGAGCCCATCATAGGGAAAATGCGCACATTTAAACCCAGTTCACTAGCGGTAGCGCTCAGCTCTCTTTCTATGGCATAAAGTGAGTATTCTGATAACTCAAATAATACTAACTTCTTCGGTGCTCGTTTTAAAATTTGACGACAAAGTTCAGAACCAATTGAGCCACCGGCCCCTGTGACCATAACCACTTTATCTTTAATATTGGCAGATAAGAGATCTTGTCGAGGTGCAACCGAATCACGCCCTAATAGATCGTCAATCTCAACTTCTTTAATGTCACTGTAAAGTTTAGTGCCATTAACTAAATCTGACATTGCTGGAATAGTTAATACCTGAACAGATAAAGGTTCCAGTCGATTTAAAATATCCTGGCGCTTACTTCTGGTCGCACTAGGAATAGCCAACAATACTTTGGTCGCTTTTCTTTGTTTGATCAATTTACGAATAATCGACGGTGAATGAACATGCACCCCCTGAATAACCGTGCCATGTAATGCTTCATCATCATCAACAAAAGCAAAGGGATAATATTCATGACTCAGCACTAAAGAGGTGAGTAGTTGGCGCCCACTCACACCTGCGCCATAAATAATCACAGGCTCACCGATCCGCTTCACGCCTGAGCCAACAAGCGAACGCACAATCGCGCGAGTGCCACCAATAAACACAATGGCAAAAGCAGCATAAATAATGGGCACAGTACGAGGAAGCAACGCATCAGTGAAATAGGACGCAATCACTAATGTAATCGTTGATACCACCACGCCTAAAAAAATAGCCGTCAAGGCTTGTAGGCTCATATAGCGTAACACTGCGCGGTACAACCCCAGCTTAGTAAAGGCCACTAAACTAAAAGGCACCACAATAGCCACTAACAACCAGTAGCTAGCATCGGCTAATACACTAATGTCATCAACACGAACTAACAATGCCGCCCAAAAGGCAAAGCAAAGAAAGATTGAATCAATGACCAAACTGACAACACGTTTATGTGAGCGTTTAAGCCCAAATAATGTTTGCAAAAAATCCATTTTCCGCTCCAAATTGATAAAAATCATAATGTATTACAACTTAAAATACTGACAGGATCACCGCGTTCATTTTAGACAAACAAAGTGATCATTGCACAAATTATGGTTTGTCCATTATACGTGAAACTAAAGTGTGAGGGTAAATATCCCCCTAAAAAAAGCGATAGAACAAGGATAATTAAACACTCAGATTTAAAGGTCTGAGACAGTTTTTTTCGCCCTTTTTAAATATTGGGACTAAATAGAAAAACGTTAAGACTTGTAAAACAACACCCTAACGCCAAAAAAGCAATAGATAGTACTGAATGTTCTACTTTTGTGCAGACATCAACACTCGGCGAATAACGTCACATGTTTTATCTATTTCTGCTTGAGTCAATGTAGGATGTACTAAAAACATTAAACTGGTTTCACCAAGTTCAACCGCATTTGATAAACGGTCTTTTGGACGCCATGTCGTGTTATCAAAGGCTTTTTCAAGATAAACCTCAGAACAACTACCTTGATAAGCAGGCACACCCGCTGCCATTATTTCATCAATAATGCTATCACGCGTCCAACCTTCCGCTAAGTTTTCAAGATTGACGAACATATAATGCTTGTATTCAGCATGTTCTATATAATTGGGTACTTTGACCGTTCGAACAACATTAAGATCCGCTACAGCTTCATCTAGCGCTTGCCCATTGGTTTGACGTTTAGCCGTCCAATCTTGCATACGAGTTAACTGAATACGACCAATCGCCCCCTGCATTTCAGTCATACGCCAGTTAGTACCAAAGCTTTCATGTAACCAACGGAACCCTGGTGGATGCTCACGGTTATAAATAGCATCAAAACTTTTGCCATGATCTTTATAAGACCACATTGCAGACCATAGGGCTTTGTCATTGGTTGTCACCATGCCACCTTCTCCGCCGGTAGTCATGATTTTATCCTGACAAAAAGACCAAGCACCAATGTGACCTATTGTTCCGACACAGCGCCCTTTATATTTAGCTCCATGTGCTTGAGCACAATCTTCAATCACATAAAAACCATGTTTTGCAGAAAGCTTCATTATGGCATCCATCTCTGCAGGCATACCGGCAAGATGAACCACAATAACCGCTTTTGTTTTTGGAGTTAAAACAGCTTCAATACTTTCTGCAGTTATATTTTGACTATTTAAATCAACATCGGCAAAAACGGGAGTCGCACCAGCTGTAACTATTGAGGAGGCAGAAGCTAAAAATGTGCGCGGAGTGCAGATAACTTCATCACCATCAGCAACACCTAACACTTTTAAGGCTAAATCTAAGGCTAGTGTGCCATTTGCAACAGCAATGGCATGTTCAGACCCAGTCCAAGCCGCAAACTCTTTTTCAAATTCACGACACTCTGTGCCAGTCCAATAATTGACTTTGTTCGATAAAATAACACGGCTAACCGCGTCGGCTTCTTGTTGTGTAAAAGAAGGCCATGGAGAAAATGGGATATTGAGCACAAGGTAGTCCTAGATTATATGTCAAAAATTAAAGAGTGTGGCTGATAGGTTTCGCGGGGGAACCCACAACCGTTGTATCGTTACAAACAGAATTAATTACCGTAGAACCGGCTCCAACCACGACATTCGCGCCTAATGTAAGACACTGAATTACGCAAGCTCCGATGCCAATCCAAGTACAATCCCCCACATTAACCGAACCAGCTAAGTGTGCACCAGGGCTAATGTGAATAGCATCGCCTAATTGGCAATCGTGATCGACCGTGGCTGCAGTATTCACGATAGCCGCTTTGCCAACAGTAGCGAACGCGTTAACCACCGCTCCAGCCATCACTGCACTCCCCGGCTGAATGGTCGAAAATGTGCTTATTACTGCAGTAGGGTGTACTAACGTCGCTAAGTGAGCACCCACTTTTTCCAATTCGATTTGTTTACGCAACCGAGTTGAGTTATGCCCTATGCCTATAATCACAGATGAGTAATCTGCACAACAAGATAATAAATTACTGGTGTTACCTAAGACTGCCCAACACCCAATTTTTTTTAATTCGGGATAACGGTCATCGAAAAATTGAATGCATTCGTAACCATTTAGTAATGCTATGTCTGCCAATACTTTGCCATGACCACTAGCGCCTAAAATAGCTAAGGATTTCATGACGATTTATTGCCTTTAAATGGCTCTATAGTCACATACCCGTCAGCGCTTATCCCTTCACGGACTAAGACTTTCTTAACCGTAAGTAATATTATTTTAAAATCGAGGAAAAAACTTTGATTATCTACATACCAAACATCAAGTTTAAATTTTTGATCCCAGCTAATTGCATTACGGCCATTAACTTGTGCCCAACCTGTAATACCTGGGCGTATATTGTGGCGACGAGATTGCTCTGGGCTATAAAGTGGTAAATATTGTACCAATAAAGGTCTGGGCCCTACTATGCTCATGTCCCCTTTTAAAACATTAAATAATCCAGGCAGCTCATCCAAGCTAGTAGAGCGTAAAAATGAGCCAAACTTAGTCATACGTTGTTCATCAGGTAATAAATTCCCCTGTTTATCTTTAGCATCTAACATGGTTCTAAACTTCATCATTTTAAAAATATCGCCATTTAAACCAGGACGATTTTGAATGAATAATATAGACGAACCTAATTTAAAACGGATAAGTGCCGCAACAACGATTATTACTGGTAATAAAGTAATTAATGCGCAAAGAGCAACTATAAAGTCAAAGAGACGCTTCATTGAATAATTCCATATACCTTTTACTTAACACGCCAAAGCTTCTTTCGCTTATAAGAAACTTATAACCCAAACCACCAATCTGCTGTCTATCTAATGAAGTCATTAGTTGGTATTTCTTGATTGCACTAGCAAAATAATTACTGTTTTCAGCAGGCGTAAACTCCCCACATTTAGCTTCATTTATCATAGATGGGTAACCAGAGTACATACAAACAATAGGCTTTTTTGCATACATGTAATCGATAAACTTATTCAAAGACATTCCGTATTTATAAATTTTTTCATCTCGAACAGAGGCAACAAGTAGATCTGATAAGCTAAGTAAATGTTGTACTTGCTCTTTTACTACTTTAGGAGCAAAAGTTATATTCGTAAGCTCGCTAGCATTATCTTTCAGCTCCTCTTTTAAATAACCTTCCCCAACTAATAAAAAATGTATTTGACTTGTATGCTTCAATTTTTTTGCGGCTTCAATTATATACTCTAAAGCATTAGCTTCCCCAAAAGTTCCGGTGTAAGTCACAATAAACTTATTCTTGGGTATGTACTGTTCAACATACTCTTCGCATAATTTTTCTTGACTATTGTCATAAAAAGCTAAGTTTACACCTTGTGGAATGCAATGCACTTTAGAGCCAAGACCTACCTCATTTTCAACATGGAGCTTTAAACCCGGCATAGTACCAACAATGGCGTCAGAATATTTATAACCTAATCGTTCTATTTTATTTAAAAGCCAAATTAAAGGATGGTTTGAGCTAAACCCTTTTAAATCTATTAACGTTTGAGGCCAAATATCTCTAACTTCAAATATAAACTTAGCTTTATAAAATTTCTTATAAAAACAACCTGTTAAAACAGTAAACAAAGATAGCGAGGAAGCAATAACAACATCTGGCTTTTCATACTTATTGTTAAAAGCCATCAAAAACACAAAAAAATCAAACCATAACCAACTAAAAATTCGTTTAATACTTGTAGCTTTGGAGTATTTCAAAGTGTTTACCCAAGTAACATTAAAGTTATTACTTTTCACGTCGTAATAACGATTTTTAAATTTTGGTAAGTTATTATATAAATGAGAAGAGTTCGATGTAATCAGCCTCACTTTATGCCCAGCTTTTGCAAATTCTTCGCAAAAGCTGGCATGTCTGGTATCTGCTCCGTACTTTTTTATATTGGCATATTTTGATATGTACCAAATGTTACTTTTCATAGTTAATTAATGCATTTGCAATATTGTTAGAAGCAAACCCATTTCCATATAAATCAATACTAAAATCATTAGAAAATGTATGTTCTTTAAAAGCACTAATTATCGCAGCTTTATCTGCGCCTACTAAAGTATTAAAGTTATTTATAACTAACTCGACCCATTCAGTCTCATCTCTGAGAGTGATACAAGGTTTTTCAAAAAAGAAAGCCTCTTTTTGTAATCCACCGCTATCCGTCATGACTAGCTTACAGTTATCAATTAACCACACCATATTTAAATAGCCTACAGGATCAATTAATGTAACTTTTGAAGATAACTTAACAGATAAAGCTTCAAGCTTAATTTTTGTACGTGGATGTAGAGGCAATACAACAGCAATCTGCTCTGCGATCTCATTTAATGATTCTACAATTGCAGTTAGTCTTTTTTCCGAATCTGTATTTTCAGCTCGATGAATGGTAGATAATATAAATTCCCTATCTAAAGTGAGGCCTGGTGGTTTTTCAGCAAGGTCTCTATAAAAAATGGCACCATCTTGCATTACATCACCTGATAGCTCAACTTGAGTATTCCATTTATCAACGCCTTCACTTTGCAGATTATCTATTGCAGTTTGTGTTGGGCAGAATAAAATTGAACTAATACGATCTGTAAGTATTCGATTAACCTCCTCTGGCATTTTCATATTAAATGAGCGTAAACCAGCTTCAATATGAGCAACTTTAATATGAAGCTTAGAGGCAGCGATAGCGCCGGCTAATGTTGAATTAGTATCACCATATACCAGTACCCAGTCCGGTTTTTCGTTCAAAAGTACTTCTTCAATTTTTTCGATCATTTGGCCAGTCATAGCGCCATGAGACTTACCGCCAATGCCTAAGAAATAATCTGGCTTTGGAATTTTCATTTCATCAAAAAACACATCACTCATATTCGCATCATAATGCTGCCCAGTATGAACGATAATTTCTTTAAAATTATCATATTTTGCAAACTCTCGGCTTACACTACCCGCTTTGATAAATTGAGGCCTCGCACCTAATATGGTTACAACTTTAGTCATTATAATAGTTCCTTATATAATTTGAACAGAGTCTGCTCTTCCACAGACCAATTATATTTATGTTTGATTGCAGACAAAGCATTGCTTCCCATAAGCTCAGCCTCTTTAGGATTATTGATTATATAGTTAACAGCTTCAGCAATAGCATGAGAATCCATTGGATCAACACAAATACCACAATTATTACCTTCGACAACGTCCTTCCACATTGGGAAATTTGAAGTAATAATTGGCAAACCTGCTGACATGTATTCAAACATTTTATTTGGTTGTGCATCAATATGATTGGGATAATCATGAAAGGTAACAACGCCAGCTTTTGAACGTCCTAAAACTTTTGCAGCCTCTTCGCGGTTAATAAAACCAAGCTCATTTACTTGATTCCAAACTTCCCAAGATTTAACCTCTTCTTCTACATGTTTTTCAGAAAAGCGCCCAGCGAGATTAAGCTTTATATTTGGGGTTTCAGCGAGAGAAGCTATAACTTGTTTAATTCCTCTTATTTCGGCGATCCCACCTAAATAACAGACTTCATTAGCCCTAACGTCCCATGTTGTGCTTGAAGCTGAACTTAACTCACCCAAAATTGGATAATTATTAACTGTAAACGAATTTGAGTTTATTTTTTTTAATTTATTAGTAATCGAGGGTGTTGCTCCGATTAATGCATCAAACTTTCTGAATACAAACTGTTCATAAAGACTAAACACCACAGGGAGGGTTTTCCTAAAGAATACATTTAAATATGGTTTTGATTTTAATTGCTTAGGTAAATCTTCATGTGCATCAAATATAACAACTTTCCCTAATTTTTTTAATCGTACGCCTATAGGGATTAACTCAGGATCATGCAAATGATATATATCAGAATCTAATTCTTTTGCTTTTTCGTAAACACAATGAACTGTTTTAGTCATTCGCTCAATTCGACCTTTAGCTTTTACGCCAGTGTCGAATATGTTTACCTCATTACAAACTTCATCTCCGTCACCATCAGCAACAACTAAATTGACAATATAGCCTTCTTTTGCTAATGAACTACACATTTTCAAAAAAATCCGAATGTCATATCTGGGATGTGCTGATGTTAAGTGAGTTACTTTATACTTCATACCATTACCACTTGTTGTAATTATTAATATTATAAACTTAAATGCAACTCCACATATAGCATTGTTAAGAGTGTAAAAAGCAGAATAACTTTATGCTCAATGAGTATTCTAAAAGGTAACTTTTACTTATTTGTAAAAACAAAAAGTTGCTTATCATTAAAAGCCAAGATAGCAACAAAAAGCGAGCTAAGACTACTGCTAGTAATAACTCCTGCTGGGATCATATATATAGAAGTCATAATAACAACCGATAAAGTGAAGTAATTAAAATTTCTCATATATATCGCCTTAATCTTATTAGTAAAAATAAAAGAGGAATAAAGAAAGAGTAACAGCCAAGCTGTGCCAACTGCTCCATAAGACCTTAAAAAAAACATCCATTCATTATCCGATGTACCAAATACTTCCCCCCCTCTGGGTAGGGGGCCTACACCAAAAACGGGACTTAAAGTAAAATATTCGAAATTTATAATCCACCCATGAAAACGTGTAATGAAGCTTTTATCCTCCATGATATTACCCAGGCCTTCAAATCGCCATAAGATTAAATTATAAATAACTTCATTTTCTTTCAAAAAAATAAAAGCTCCAAATAAAAACACACCAATTACTGATAATGTTAAATATTTATAATAAGAAAAAATTTTATTCTTTTTATAAAAAACAAATAACAATAAAGCTCCAATAACAAAAACAGCCAATGAAGATCTTGAAAGAGTCATTAGCATAGCTATAAATATCAAAAATAGTTTAATGCTTAAAAGCTTAGATGTTTTTGTTAACATAAGATACAAGCCTGATAACAAAGTTAAAGCCATTAGATAACCTTGAGCATTGGGATTACCTATCATCCCCACAACTCTAGGTGTGCCATACCCCTCAATAAGCGTAGTAAATTGAGTTGGCGCAATAAATGGGACATAATACTTATTAATATTTAATGGATTAAAAAACTGACTAATACAAATTAAAGCTGACACAGAAGCTATAGTTACTATGAATGATAAAGAGGCATTTCTTCTCTCTATAACGTTATCAACTGAAGTATCAAAATAAATATAATTATAAAAAACTAAATAAATAACAAATAGCTTCGCAAGCCAAATATACTTTGTCAAATCAAGAATACTAGAAGGAAGACCATAGGTTGAACCCCATGAAATAGAAATTAGCATTAGTAAACAAAATATGATTATTAAGCCTGCACGTACTGGAACTTTAACACTGATAGTTACAGATTTAGATAATAGAAAAAATAAAAAAATTATTAAAAATGCCAGTAAATCATCAAACCTAATCCCAATAAAACCTGGAACCTTAAAAGTTGGGGTTAATAAAAAAAAGACTGTAAAAAACACAGTCAATTTCCTTAAAATATTAAGCTTTTGCACATTAAACCTTATTTATAAAGTGTAGACTTGCTTAAGTAACTGAGAGACAACACTTTGAGAAAAGTTTAGACGAGCATACTCTATAATTTCTTCTTTATTAAATGGTGTCACAAGGAGCTTTGCCATATTATCAGTGAACTCCCTATCATCTTTAGCAATAAATCCAACGCTACTATTAACAATAGATTCGCTACCGCCATTTTGTAATGAAAGTACAGGCAACCCTGCAGCCATAGCTTCAATAAGAACAACACCAAATGTTTCACTTTTACTTGGGAGTACAAAAAAGTCTGATTTCCATAGTAACTCTCTTACTTCATTTCTAGGTAATTTCCCTAATAAAAAAACATTATTACAAAGCCCTAATTCACTAATTAGCCTTTCTAGACTTTGTCTCTCAGGACCCTCACCAGCAATGAATAATTTTATATTCTTAAATCTAGCAACTAGAATTTTTAACGCTTTAATAGCTAGTCTATGGTTTTTATTTTCAGTTAAATTCCCCACGGATAAAAAAATTGCATCATCAACATTAAAATTGCTGCGACGTATTTCTTCCGAGACTTTAATTGGTTGAAAATAGCTAGTATCAACTACATTGGGAATGTAATAAAACTTTTTATTATATTGTTTTGATAAATGCTGAGCAAACTTCTTACTTACCGCAATATTAGCCTTACTTTCTTTGAAAACTAAACTACTTAATTTGTTATGTCCACTCCACATAAGACTAGAGTGCTCAGTAACTACAAATGGAATTTTATACTTTTTCTTAACCCAAAGAGCTAGCTCTGCAGAAGATGAGTTATGTACATGAACGACGTCTGGAATTGAGTTTCTCGAAAGGTATCGCTTAAATATGCACTTACCTATAACCAATTGAATTATATTATTTAAAAAACCCACACCGCGAATTGCTGGTAACGATAGCAACCAATTTTCTGAAGATAACCTGCCAAACTTTAAATTACGACTATTAAAAATATCATTAAGAGTTTTAGGTATTCCACCTAAAACAGCCACACAATGACCTTGGTTTCTTAACATTTCCACTTGATCTTGTATAAAAATAGCACGATTTGAATTTTCTTTTGTTGGGTAATTATATGGAATTATTAAAATCTTCATTTTGGTTAAAGCGTCTTTTTTAAGTCGATAAAATTTACTAACGCACCTAAACCGTGCTTCCTTGAAAATTTCTCTTTTGAGAAGCCATTTGCTTTATAGTTTAGTTCAAAGGTCATTATATCTTTCAATGCATCGATAATTGATTGCTCATTATTCGAAGCCCACCAGACTGCAGGATAATCTTTGGTCACCTCGTGAATATTACCAGTTTGAACTTCCCCATTTGTAATTATCAAAATTGGCAACCCTAATCCAATGTAATCAAATATCTTCGTTGTCGACTCAAATGCCTTGCCTGAGGCTAAAATTAATCCAATATCAGCACCCTTTGCATACCCTACAGCATCAGAGTATGAAACTAAACCAGTACAAGTTACACCTTTGTGCTTATCCAAACCTTCTAATGGCTTACCTATATGTAATATATCAAACGCAAAACCTAAAGCTTTATTTGAAGTAAGTAAATTATCTATATTTCTATCTACAGCAAAACTACCTAAATATACTATTGTTTTTTTTGAATTATTACCGACAGCAAGCTTTTTAGTCGCATTGTTTAAGCTTTTTTCGTCATAGCCGTTATCAATAATTTCTATAATTTCTTTCTGCCTACTACAGAGTAATTTTTTACAACCTTCATTCATAACAATAATTTTGTCGGCAAACTCGCAAAAAAAGTACTCAAATAAAACCAACATTTTACGCTTAAACTTTACCGAGAGAACAGTGCTCACATTTCGTTCATTTTTAGCGAAAGGATCTCTAAAGTCTAAAACAATTTTGCACCCCATTGTGTGCTTAAGTATTTTAGCTATAAAAAAATGAAGAAATGGATTCCCAGTAATAACAACAACATCATATTTTTTTTTATTTTTTGAAAAATGTTTTTTTAAATCATAAAACCATGTTGCTCCTAAATCACTTTTAAACAGATGTCCTAGGAGGCCGGTTCTAGAATTAGATACATGAAAAATGTTATCTATTCTAGAGGTTTCTTCGATACATTGCTCTGATGCAGTGATGACATCGACTTCAACATCAATATGTTCTTTTATATTTTTTGCCCAGTAACTAACACGTTGGGCTGCGACAGTTTTTTCCGGAGAAAAATAATAGGAAATAAAAAGTATTTTTTTCATGGACGTTCCTTCAGCTTTTCACACGGATTACCTGCTGCAATACACATTTCTGGAATATTCTTCACGACAACAGAACCAGAACCTAAAACTGTCCCATAACCAACATTTGCCATTATTACGACATTTGCCCCTACCCAATTATCACCTTTTAACTCAATACATTGAATGGTACCTGTTTGCTTCCAAATTGGGGCATTTCTATATTCAAATGAATGTTGCTTAGAACCACTTAAAATGTGCACATGTTGAGCTGTAATAATATCATCACCTAAATTAGCTAGCCCTACTGTATTATATGGTCCAAACCTAACATTACTGCCTATCACAGTATTTATATTGGTTACTAAACAACCGAAAGAAAATGTTACATTTTCACCAAGGCTTTTTAAGTGTTTCTTATAAAACGCATATCTAACTTTATTGCCTAACTTATAAGGAATTTGACTGATTCTGATAGCAACGGTTTCAAAGCCAACAAATTTTGTTAATAAAGAAAAAAACAAAACCAATACAGATACGTATGAATGAAAAAATAACTTTATTACAACTTTCATTAGCGCTACTTTCTTTTAAGATTTTTTAATAATTTAAACCACAACTGATCATAATCAGACTTAAAATCAGTATGTTTCCGCGGATTGCTTTTCATTATTTCTTGCCACTCATCTATAGAAAAACCCAATTTTTTTATAAAATATTCAGTATCTTCTGGTAATTCGTCTTTATTATAAGGCGAGATTTCCATTTCACGTTGAGCATCGTCTCGAGTCATTTGTCCAGATGCAATTAAATTTGATAAATGAGCACGGCGTTTATCGAAACCAAACTTTGTCGGTAAATAATAAGACTGGAAAAATTTTGTAAATCGAGATTCAAAATGCTTGCCCCCATAATCTTTCCAATCAAGGTTTTCAGTAATAAAATGTTTTACTTCTTCTTTATTATAGGGAACATAATTTAAGATCCTGAATGACTGCAGCTTCTTAAAATACCTATAATAGATAACTTTCTTAAACAATGATAACTTGGGGTAACCTTTTAACTTGACTTCACCAAATTTATTATGAATATCAATTAAATTATCTAAATCGCCACTATCATAACCCCAAGAAGGGGGTAATATAAATTCAGTTACATTATTATGGCCACTTATCATATACTGAATACCATATTTAGCTGCAAGATTGTAAACTCCAGCCACAAAAGCATGATCTTGAGGTACGTCACAATTTGGAACAGAAGCTTTAAAATAAGCCCTCTGTAAGTCTCGTACTTCTTTCCAGTTTACAACAATTGTTTCTAGATCAATGCCAAGTTTATTTGTAGCTGACTCAATGTTTTTGACGGCAATCTCAGAATTCCAACCGGCATCAATGTGCACGGCTAGTGGTTTTAATCCGTACTTTTTTGCCAAATAGGCTACATAAGTTGAATCGACCCCACCACTCATTCCCACGATACAGTTATATTCACCTTCACTTGAAGCTTTTATTTTTTTCACAGTCTCTAAAAGGTAATTATTGGCTTCATCTCCATCAATTGATTTCTCCATCAACTCTGCAAAATTATTACAGTAATGACACACTCCTTTATCATCAAATGTAATGCCCGAGTCTGATGTGTCTAAAATACATTTTGTACAAATTTGATATTCTTTTCGCATGAGTCTTCTTATTTAAAAAGTTCTAATAATTTTGAATAGTCTGGGTAATTGACTAATACTGCGTCACGCTTACCGTGGTAAACAAATAAGCTACCTGCTGCTACCGCTGAAGCTCCAAAGTCTTTAACGGCAATACGCATGTCTTCTAAACAGCCTGCACCACCACAAACAGTTATAGGAACTGTTACTAGAGCTGAAAGTGTTCTAATATTCTCTCCATCGTAACCATTTTTCGTACCATCACGATCTACAAAGTTTAAAAAGATTTCACCCGCACCAGCATTAACTAATTCTTTGCAATAGTTGCTCAAGTCAATTTTAAGCAGTTTCTTATTGCTAGGATCATATAAACGAGGTTTATTGAATATATCTCTTTTGATATTTATTGTAGCTACAACACTTTGGTTGCCATATTGTGATGCGATATCGGTAATTAATTTTTTATTATTTATTGCATGACTACCAATAATGACTTTTTCAACACCTAAATTAAATAAATTCGATGCCTGTTCTAATGAAGTAATACCACCGCCATAAGAAAAAGGCATAAAACACTCATTAGTAATTGTTTTAATTAATTCATAATCAGGCTCACTTTTATTGGGTGACGCATCAATATCTAAAAAGATTAATTCATCAACTTCCTTTTCATTCAATATTTTAACTACATTTATAGGATCACCTATGTATCTGGGCTTTTTAAACTTTTTCGTTTTGACTATTCCGCCTTCTTGCAACAGCAAACAAGGTATAACACGCGTACTTAACATTTAGTTGGCACCCTCATAGTTCACGAAGTTTTTAAACAATTGAATGCCAAAGCGATGGCTTTTTTCTGGGTGAAATTGACACCCTATTACATTCCGTCGTTGAAAAGCAGAGACAAATTCATGACCATAATGAGTGCTACATAAAACATCTTTGTTATCTGAACAACTTACATAATAAGAATGAACAAAATAAAACCTAGATTCAGCAGGTAAATCTTGTAGTAAGAAACTAAGCTTTTGAGGATTGACGACATTCCACCCCATATGAGGAACCCTAAGGCCCTGCTGATTTGGAAATAAAGACGCTTTTCCAGGAACTAAGCCTAAACCTGGCATTTTACCTTCAGCACTTCCTTCTGTTAGCAGCTGCATGCCGAGACAAATCCCCATAAGAAGTGAATCATCTCGTTTGACTAACGTTTTTAATGCGTCCGATATTCCAAGATCATTTAACCTCTTCATTCCATGATCAAAAGACCCCACTCCGGGCAGTAATACTTTATTAGCTGATTCTATTTCATAAGGGTCACTAGAAAAAATAACTTTTTTTGCACCAACTTTCTTAAGCATATTGGCGACAGAACCTAAATTACCGACCCCATAATCGATAATGACAATTGTATCTTCACTAGAATGATTCAACTACCTCCCCCCCAGTTTCAACATTAAAGACTTGAACCCAAATAGACAAACAAATGATGCGCCATGCAAAGCCTTCATACCTGCTATTCCCAAGTATTATATTTTCAGCCTTTTCAAAAGCGATAGGATTTACTACCGAGCTCAAATTTAACTTAGCTGCTTCTAGTAATTCTAAAAATAATGCTTGGTTATCCGACATCCAATTCTCTTCCGGTGTTGCAAAACCAATTTTACTAATTCGCTCATATACTGTTTTTGGTAGTATTCCTTTGAGCGACTCCCTTAATAAGAACTTTGTTTTTCCTTCTTTAATTTTTAATTCAGAAGGACAAGATAAAATATACTCTACTAATCTAAAATCTAAGAATGGTGCTCTGCTTTCGACTGAATGAGCCATTGAATCTCGGTCGCACCAGTGTAACTGCATGGGCACGCTTGTATTGAATAATTCATAATTTGATTCATCAAGTATTGAAAAGTGCATTTTACTGACTTCAATTGAATCTTTAGAAACTTTCCACCAATCATTACTTTTCTCGCTAGTAAAAATGGCTGATTTCAACAAAAATAATAATGTTTTTACAACTCTCAAACCATTATAGTTATGAAGTTTTTTCAAAGCTTTCACTTCATTGAAAAAGCTGAATATCTTGCCAGATTTTAACAACTCGATCAGGTAGACAAAGAAAAATCTATGATAGCCTGCTAAAGTTTCATCAGCACCATGTCCATCTAAAGTGACTTTAACATTTTTGCTTTTAGCTAATTTAAAAACAGACCACTCAGCAAATATACTTGTAGTGCCAAATGGCTCATCTTGATGCCAAACAACTTCTTCTAGCATCGATCTTTTATCAGGACATATCAGCTCAACAAAGTGAGATTCAGCAGTAATCGTTTCTAAAACATCATTTATATAATTTCGTTCATCATATTTTTTTACTTCAGTGTAGGCAGAAAAAGTTTTTTGCAAATCGTCTTTACCTTGCCCTTTCAACACTGCATTAATTTCACAGGCTATAGAAGATGAATCCATACCACCTGAAAGTCCTGTCCCTAACGGCACATCAGCTTGTAATCGCAATCGAACGGAATCTTTAAATAACTTATGAAACTTAGTTGTAGCCTCTTTTAATTTATCTTTTACTCTTGCTTGCGGTCTAAAATACCATTTAGATATAACCAGATTATTGGCATCATTCAAATCAATCTTGAATTTATGTCCAGGAGGAACTTGGTGCACTCCTGCGAATAAAGTCTGCGATGTATGATCTGTTTGCCCATATTGCAAAAAGTCGTAAACTCTGGACGAATTCATTTTTGATTGCCAGTGCGGTAGAGTCGTAAACTGTTTGATTTCCGATCCCAATGCGAGTGAACTGGCAGTTTTCCAGTAATATAATGGCTTTACACCAAAGCGATCTCTGGCACCAAACACACAGGCAAGTTCGGTGTCTAGTATTTGGAACGCAAACATACCATTGAATTTTTCGAGGCAAGATTCTCCCCACTCAAGATATGCTTTTAATAAAACCTCAGTATCACAGTTAGAGTTAAATGTATGACCTATTTTTAACAACTCTTCTTTTAATTCATGATGATTGTAAATTTCACCATTAAAAGCAATCACGTAGCGCTTATCATCACTTTCCATCGGTTGAAATCCAGACTCAGATAAATCAACTATGGCAAGACGACGATGACCAATTAACACGCTGAATTTTTCGTTTAAAATGTCATAATTATCATCAACTAGAGACGAACTTTTCATTATGTGGCTGACTTTATTTTTAGTATCAAAAAGATAAAAACCTTCCCCATCAGGCCCCCGATGAGAAATAGCGTCATTCATTTTTACTAAATTTTTAAATTCTAATCCAGTTGTTGAATAAAGCGCAGAAAAACCACACATATACTTATAATTCCCTAATAATACGAGCAGGAATTCCTGCTATAACCACATTACCAGCAGGAAACGATTTAGTTACTACTGAATTTGCTCCGACAACAGTATTTGGTCCTAATTTAACTTTTGGCAAAACAACGACCCCAGCTCCCAGCCAACAATTTTCGCCTATTGAAATAGGGCCACTTCGCGCTGGATTCTCTAATCTGTAATCACTAAAATCATGATCAGAAGTAACCATAATAACGTTAAATGACCAAATTGTCTTAGGACCTATTGAGATGCCATGAGTTGCTTGAAAATAACAACCACCACTGACAGCAAGACTTTTTTTGACCTCTATACAATCATCTTGTATGATGAATTTACTAGGAGCTATTAATCTGCTTGTATAGTTTTTGCTATACTTACAAGCATCGATTCTGAAAATATTTTGGAATAAAAAGTTTACAAAGCTAACTCCAAATCCTATTGAACGAGTAAAAAGATACCATTTAAATATGGATGTCCCTTTAAGTATATTCTTAATTTTTTGCATTTCATTGAGCCCTTTTTATACCAATTAGCACCGCAAACAAAACGGTTATATAATAGGCGACATTAATTAATGTATAAGATTTAATAAAGTCATTTGTATCATTGAACTCGAACAGCAAAGAGGCAACAATAAGCCCTCCTAAAAACAAAATACTTATCATCATCAATATATCTGATTTATCGTAAGCAACAAAATAATATGACAAAGGTGAAATTAAAAAGCTTAAAAATATAAATGGAGACATTAAGGCTGCGAACTCTCCTGCAATTCGCCATTCCATACCAAAAACAAATGAGAACATTTCTTCACCAAATAAATAAAGCAATACAAAACCGGGAAAGGATAAAGTTAAAAACAACATATTTTTAATAATAAATGCAAGCATTGTTTTATCTGTAATAGACATTACAGAAAATCGCTTATAAATGACTTGTCCAATTGCCTTGTTTACTAAAGTTACGGGCAACATAACCATTCTATATGCCAAACCAAATAAACCAGCAGCTTCTAGCCCAAAATTTTTGAGTATAAAAAAAATAGGAAAATTTATTATTAATATATTAATAATATTTGAAGGTGTGTTAAATATAACTAACTGTTTATGCTTCCTTAAAGCCGCGAAAAAATATACTTTTTTCAAAGTTATCCTTTCCTTATAAATCTCAGCTCTTTGATACAGATAGATAATTATCAATATAGTTGCAAGGATGAAGCCAAAAACCAATCCATATTGGGTATAACCAAAATAGAAAAATAGATAACTAAACACAAATCTCAAGGCAACAAAAGATATCTGAGACGTTGCGTAAACTGAAAACTGTTCTTTTCTACTAATAAATTGATTTAAAACTAAGTTAGTTGCTGAACATAACACTCCTAAAAGAACAATAGTCTTAATATCAAATAACTTATCAAAACCAATAAGTGTATAAAAAGAGCTTTCTAAATATATTGTGATGGATAGTATTGAGAGCAAAAAGATTGAAATTACAAGCATTAAACCTAATACACTTGATAATTCTCTAGCGCTCTTACTTTTTACAATAGCAAGCTCTAAGCTTAAAAATATAAAAGCAGCAAGTGTCCCTGAGTAACCAATAAATGCAGTAAATACACCAAATTCCTCTGGACTATAAAGTCGAGTTAATATTGGTGTAAGTAATAGTGCCAAAATCTGAGCAAAAAAAGCACTACTAACTAAAGTAAGAATATTTCTTACATACTTACTTTTAAACATTAAAGATACGGATGCATGGGTAAGCTAAAAACATTACCCGCTAATTTCGATGCAACAGGAAAAGCTTCATCGGTGTAGTTTAATTGCTTAAAAGCAGTTTGCTGATGCATACAAGTACCGTAGTAAATCATTGTTGGGATACCTTGTTCTTTATACTTTTCCATTTCTGCGCTTCTATTATCAGAAACTAATGTATATTGAGCCCAAGAGCTAACATAGCCTTCTGGTACTTGAGGAGTTTTATATTTACCAGTTAGTGTTCTTTCGTAATTGTCAGCGGCTTTATTACGATTAATAAGTTCAGTCGGGAACGCTGCTAACTTTTCAAGCAATATTGCAGCTTGAATTGTATCTAATCTAGAGTTCATACCAATGCGAACATTGTCGTATTTATCTTTGCCTTTGCCATGCACACGGTATGACTTAAGTAACTCTGCATACTCATCATTATTTGTAAATATCGCCCCACCATCGCCATAACACCCCAAAGGTTTGGCAGGGAAAAAGCTAGTGGTTGCTATATCACCAAAACTTCCAGCACGCTTGCCATTTATTTCGCCACCGAAGCCTTGTGCTGCATCCTCAACAAGTTTTAAATTATATTTATCCGCTATTTTTTGAATTTCAGGATAATTCGCTGGTAAGCCAAATAAATCTACCGCAATAATCGCTTTAGGGGATAATTTACCATCAGCAATAGTTGCTTGAATTCGCTTTTCTAGATCTACAGGGCAAATGTTAAATGTCGCTTCATCAGAATCTACAAAAACTGGTGTAGCCCCTTCATAAGCGATAACCTCTGCCGTTGCAAAAAATGTAAATGTCGGGCAAAAAACTGCATCGCCGGGTTTAATATCAAGCACCATCATAGCTAAAGTCAATGCATCTGTTCCATTAGCGCAAGTAATAGCATGCTTGACACCAACATACTCAGCTAATTTTTCTTCTAATTCTTGTACCTCTGGCCCCATAATATATTGACCATGGTCTAATACCTTATGAATTCTGGCATCAATTTTTTCTTTTAAATGTTTGTACTGTGCTTCAAGGTCGATAAATTGCATATTATCACTCACAATTATTTTGATTCTTCACGAAAAAGTGCATCGTTCATTAAGGTATAAACATCATTAGTGTGGCTACAAGTTGTTTTAGCATTACCTGTAAGTGGTAAATCTAATTTCTCACCATATGCACTCATCCAACCAATTTGCTTTGCTGGTACGCCAACCATTAGAGCAAAAGGCTTTACATTTTTATTAACTACCGTACCAGCTCCAATAAAAGCATATTCACCAATGGTAATACCACAAACAACTGTACAATTCGCGCCTAAAGTTGCCCCTTTTTTTACTAATGTATCTCGGTATTCATCCTTTCTTTCGACAAGTGAACGAGGATTATAGACATTTGTGAAAACCATACTCGGCCCACAGAACACACCTTCTTCTAGGTGCACATTGTCGTATACTGAAACATTATTCTGGACTTTACATTTATCGCCAATCGTAACTTTGTTACCTACAAAAACGTTTTGGCCTAGCGAAACGCCTTTACCAATTTTAGCACCAGCGCAAACATGAGCCCAATGCCAAACCCTTGAGTTTTCGCCAATTACCGCACCATCGTCAATAATTGCGGTTTCATGCTTCATAAAATTCATTTTTGTAGGTTCCAATATTTGGTTAAAGTAGTTTTGACATTAATGGGTGATAGTGTTCAGGATTAGAAACAACAGCTTGCTCGCGAATGCGTTCTACAGTTTCAATAGCCGTGCGATTTTCTTCTAGCCCGTAACCATTTCCTGCTAGTACATTCTGGTAGCTTTGGGTGTGCAGATCTGTAAAGCCACCAGAAAACTCAAGTTCTTCGTCACCAATCATAATGCTACGGTAAGTTTTCTTTTCACCTTGAATTGCATTTTCAGGTAGATTATTCGCATCAATTGACAGGAACCATTTAACACGCGCTCTATCATATTCCAAATAACCCGCAACCGTTTGCTCATCTTTATAATGCACTTCATTAAACTTAATATCACCGAAAATGAAATGAAGCATATCAAAGAAATGTACGCCAACATTTGTCGCCACACCACCTGATTTTTCATCTACACCTTTCCATGACTTTAAGTACCATTTTCCACGTGAAGTCATGTAGGTAAGTTCTACATCAAATACTTCATCTGCTGGACTGTTTAATACTTTTTCACGTAGTGCAATAATTGAAGGATGAAGTCGTAACTGCAGAATGCTGTTAACTTTAGCACCATATTTTTCTTCATATAGCTTTAATGTATCAATTTCTTTAGAGCTTAAAACCAGCGGTTTTTCGCATATTACATCAATACCATTTTTTAATGCGAACTTCATTTGAGGTGCGTGTAGATAATTAGGTGAACAAATTGAAATATAATCGAGTTTGTTCCCCTTCAAGGCTTCATCTTCTACATAAGCAGCAAAATCTTCAAACTCAGTAAAGAATTCAGATTCTGGAAAATGCATATCCATAATACCAACTGAATCATTGATATCCATTGCAACAACTAAATCATTACCTGTATCTTTAATGGCATTCAAATGACGAGGCGCAATGTATCCACCAGTTCCAATTAAAGCAAATTTTTTCATCACGCTAATCCTTATAAACGAATATCAGCAGCTTCAAGCGGGAAAACATATTTTACATCATAAACAACATGATTTTGTTTACCCAAAGCTCTTACTTTTTCTATACCCATGTCTTTTAATTCACTATGATCAACCGCTAAAATAATGCCGTCGTAGTAGTTTTCTTTTAGCTCGTTTGTTAACTCAATACCGTACTCGTGTTTAACCTCTTCAGGTTCCGCCCAGGTATCATGTACATCGACATTAATATTAAAGCTTTTAAGCTCTTTAATAATTTCAATAACTTTTGTATTACGGACATCTGGGCAATCACCTTTAAAAGTGAACCCCATTACAAGTACATTAGCTTCATCTATATGAATTTTCTTGCTGGCAAGCTTTTTAACCATTTGAGTAGCTACGTAACTGCCCATACCATCATTAATACGTCTACCTGCTAGAATAACTTCTGGCATATAGCCAACTTCTTTTGCCTTATGAGTAAGATAATATGGATCAACACTGATGCAGTGACCACCTACTAAACCAGGCTTAAATGGTAAAAAATTCCATTTTGTACCAGCTGCTTTTAATACTTCTTCAGTATCAATATCTAGTCGATTAAAGATTTTTGCGAACTCATTAATAATGGCAATATTCAGATCACGCTGGGTATTTTCAATTACTTTTGCGGCCTCGGCTACTTTTATGGAAGATGCTTTGTGAGTACCTGCTGTAACAATTGAACGATAAACGTTATCAACAAAATCGGCAATTTCAGGAGTAGAACCTGATGTGATTTTTACAATTGTTGTTAAACGATTAACTTTATCACCCGGATTAATTCGCTCAGGACTATAACCAGCAAAAAAGTCCTTGTTAAACTTCAAACCAGACACACGTTCGATAATAGGGAGGCAAACCTCTTCCGTCGCACCAGGATAGACAGTTGACTCAAATACAACGATATCATTTACAGATATGACCTTGCCTAACGCTTCTGAAGCTTTTTTCAATGGAGTAAGATCTGGAGCATTACTACTATCAATGGGAGTTGGTACGGTAACAATATAAAAATTACACTGTTTAATATCATCTAGTGAACATGTGTATTTTAACAAGCTTGCTTCGGCTAACTCTTCGCTTGTACATTCTAAGGTGGAGTCTTTACCTAAAGTTAACTCGTTTACTCGAGGTTCATTAATATCAAAGCCTATAGTATTATATTGCTTACCGAACTCAACCGCTAAAGGCAAGCCAACATAGCCTAAACCAATAATACCAATATTCAAATTTTCAAGATTATTGTTCATTAATAGATATCCCAACTAAAAAAATAAAATTCGATGTTAAAAAATCACTTCTACATCTCAGCCTTTTAAAACTCTCTGAGACACTTTCAATCCACTTTAAGACAGCACCTCTTATTTCTAAGTAAGCGCTATCTCTTGTAAGCCTTGGGTTTCGCATTTTTTTTGCTCTTTTTCTTTAAACAATCCCAATAGGCTCTTAAAAGAGTTAATTCTAGATTACTAGAGCGCTTCGCTGCTAGAAATGATAAAACTAAAGACTCTTAATTCTCTTTCCTAACAAAATGTCTGATTAATACCAACATTACTGCCAACATGCCGCCAAGCATGGTGCCTAATACACAGATAAGTGCGCGTTTAGGGCCTGCTTTTTCTTCTGGTACTAATGCTGGGTCGATGGTTTTAAAGACATATTCTTCACGTACTTCGGCAAACATTATAATTTTAGCTTGCTCTTCGATTAACTTGTAAAGAAGTGAGCGAATATCTGCTACGTTGGTTTGTTCGATTTGACTTTCTAAAAATGCCGTGCTTTTAATGGCTTCTGCCACATCGCGTTCCTTCATGACTTTGTTGATGTCTTGAATTAGCCAATTCACCCACTGCTGGGCGATGAATGGCGATAAATGCTCGACTGATATTTTTATCAAGCCGGTTTCTTTGTCATTATTAATTACAACCTTATTTCTAAAAACTTTAAATGCAGCTTGCATTGAAGGTTCAGGTTTAAAGGGTGCTTGTACCTCGCGGATCCATTTATTGTCAGCAGCAAGGTACATTTCGTCATTATACGTTACGGTATTGTCAGTCATATTCCAGCTTTTAACGGCCATCAAATCAGGTAGTAGGTTATGACTTTGAATAAAATCGCTAGTGAATTGACGTGACTTCATCACCTCGATGGCCATCTGGGTTTTATCCACGCCGCCTTTACCGCCAAGGTTGATACCTGCCATTGATGCTAATCCGCCAAATTGTCCTGCAAGCGCGGCTAAGCCACCACCGCCTTGCTCGGCATCTGCCGGCGCTAATAATGCTTCAGATTTGTAGGTATTTGGTTGGCTTAGTGCAAAAAGCACTGAGCCAATGGCGAAGACTGCTGTGATGGCAATAATGAGCCACTTGCCCTGCCAGATAACTGAGAATAGCTCACGAAGATCTATTTCATCGTCTTGACGCTGTGGAAATTGTGCATCGGTGTAATTTTGTTGTATTTGTTTGTTCATATTATTGTTAGATTCTAGATTCTAGGACGCTTCGCGGCTAGAGCGCTGCGCTGCTATAAAGTCAAAAGATGCTAGCAGAAATCTGCTAAGTGTATATGTTGTTATTGGCTGCATTAAAAGCAAGTGCATAGATTCTTGTTTCTAATGCGCTTCGCGGCTAGAGCGCTGCGCTGCTATAAAGTCAAAAGATGCTAGCAGAAATCTGCTAAGTGTATATGTTGTTACTGGCTGCATTAAAAGCAAGTGCATGGATTCTTGATTCTTGATTCTAATGCGCTTCGCGGCTAGAGCGCTGCGCAGCTATAACAGAAAGCAACAGTGTAAGAATAACGCTTAGTTAAATTACTCAATATTGTAATCAGCATTATCTTCTTTTATCTGTGATTCTTTATTTCTAATTAACGCGCCGATGATTTTTGCAATCTCTTTGGCTTCTTTTATCAATTCCATTGAAGATTGCTTACTCAGGTAGCCGATCTCAATACCGATATATAACTGAGTAACCAACTCACCTAATGAACCTTTGGCATAATAGAGAAATCTAATCTTCTCTTTTGGGGTTTCACGTTCTTCTCCCTCCGCTATGTTTGAAGGAACTGATAATCCTGAACGTGTAATTTGATCTTTGAAACCCCAGTTTTGAATGGCCTCGCTCTCTTTGTATATTTGACAAGATAAACGTGAGGCTCTTTTCCATGCATCTAGCTTTTCAAATCGCATAATCAATCCTTGATTAAAGCAGAGTATCTGACGCTTCGAAGCTAGAACGGCCTTTGGCCTGCTAGAGTGGAGCCAAACATTCTGCTTTTAAGATCTAGAAGCTAAGCGCTCTCGCAGTAACGAAGTCACGTCCTAGCAGCATTCTATCTAGCGCTCCGCGCTAGAGTCCCGATATTGCGGAGATGGCTACTGCTGTGTTGTAGATGATGCCTGTTACTTGTGTCCATAGCGTGAGGTTATCTTTGTATTCAGTATCCAGTGGCACAATAATAGTGTCGCCTGGCGAAAGGGTTGCATTATCACTGAACCATAAACTTGCTACTGGTAGCATGACAGAACCATCGGCTTTAATGATATAAGTGCGGTCATCGTCAGCACGCTCTCTTGGGCCACCAGACATATCTAAGTAGTTATCTAATGTTAGGCCATCTTTAAATCTGTGGGTTGCCTGATGCTGTACTTCACCCATGACCGAAATCGTTTGCTTAACGGTTGGCACATATAAAATATCGCTATTTTCTAATTGAATGTCGGCTTCAGGGATCCCTAAGCTAATGGCATTTAAATCGACCACCAAACGACCAACAGCTTTAATATTCTCTAAGTCAGTTAACATTAGTTGTGCATCGGCATAGTTAACCACTGTGCCATCTTTAGATACGCCGCGGGTGGCAATATCTCGGCGTAATTGGTTGGCTAACTTTTTAATCTCTAGTTGTTCTTGATTTTTTATTGAATCGCGAACAAACACTGCGGCACTTGGGAAGGCATAATCAGTAAATCCACCCGCTCGGGCAAGTACATCGGATAGGCGCTCACCACGACGAATGTTGTATGTTCCAGGGAATTTAACTTCACCCCTAATTTCAATAACTTTGCGTTCTTGCCATTCAGGTGTGGTCAGAACTGTTAACATATCGCGTGCTTGTAGGGCGACATTATCTTCAGGCATACCCAGTAAAACGCCATTAATGTTGACATTGGTGTGGGTAATATCTGCTAGTGCATCGGTATCATTTGCTCTGGTTAGTTCGGCTCTCTCTACGTAAGCACCTTCAACTAAACCACCTGCAGCAATAATCAACTCTGCCACATGCGCATTTTGAGTCAGTGGATAAATACCAGGGTGTCGAACTTTGCCACCAATCGCAACAATATTTAGCCCCTGGTTGACTTTACGCTGCAGTGAAAGTTGATTCAGTATTGGATAAAGCAATTCTGTTCTGCGCATTGACTGACTGAGTTTGATCAAATCGCGGTCATCAAACAGATTAGTCAGCATTTTTTCGACTTCGTTTCTGACTAGATCATCTTTTTCTTCAACACTGCCTGTTATCGCAACGCCAGCGATTGAACTTTTATAACGGTTATCCAATGAGGTGTTTAATGAGTTAAAGCCACTGTCAAAGGTGTCATCGCTCACTAAAGCTTCACCTCTTAATGAAGATATTTTCTTCACTCTCGCCTGAACTAACTTGTTTAATTCATAACGATTCAGGGTTATATCATTGAAATTAAACACAATCACTTTATCGCGAGGTTGTAACAATAAGTTTTCATTCGATTGAGGCTCATTCAGTGCTTTGCCTAGTGAGAATTGAAAAACTTTTATTTCGCCATACTTGTTGGTTTCACGCACTAATAGAGCATATTCTAAATCAACATTTGCAGATAAATCGCCCCAAATAGAAGGTAATAAATGGCTAACCCTTTGCCCTGCTTGCCACTGGTATTTACCAGGGCGCACTACCGCGCCAACAACCGTTACCGCATCTTCATATTGCAATGACGCATTTTTTACTCGAACGAAGTCACCTGCTTTAGCTTTAACTTGGGTGCCTTTACTCGTGGTTAAATCAACATTAACAATGGTTTTTAAGCCATTCGCGTTGTAGCGTTCTATGCTGGTTGATTTTGAATAAGCCGCTTGAGTCACACCAGCGGCCATGTTGACAATATCAGCAATAGTTTCACCGGCTTTTAGTTCATAAATAGCAGGACGACGCACTTCACCAGTTACTGAAACCAAGCCACCGACAGATGGAATAAATACCACGTCACCTGAGCGAAGGCCAATATCGCCAGAGGCATCACCACGTAACAATAAGTCGTACAAATCAAAGGTCCCGACTAGTTTGCCACTGCGTTTTACTTGAATATTTCTGAGGCTACCAATTTCATTTACACCACCGGCAACAAACAAAGCTTGAGTAATAGTTGATAAGCTAGAAACCGTATATGAGCCTGATTTATACGCATCCCCTGCCACAAATATTCTAATAGAGCGTAATTCACCCATAGAGATATTGGATTCAATACCAATCATTTGTTGCTTAATGCGTTGTTGTAATTGTTCGCGAAGTTCAGAAAAACTTAATCCATTAACCGATATAGGGCCTAACTCAGGAAATTGAATTGTGCCGTCTCGATTGATATTTAAAGTGTATTCTTGGTTATCTTTACCAAAGAGTTGTACATTGATTGTATCACCAGGGCCCACTTTATAATCACTCGGTACTGGCACATCTGTCACAGGGGCAAAAGTAGATGGCTCACCTGCAAACATGTCATAACCAAAACGCTTTAATTCATTTTTTTGGCTATCGTCAGAAAAATCAAAATCATCAGCTTGTTTCTTAGCGTTAACAATATCTTGCTCGGCGCTGCGTTGAGCAACCACCTCTGGATTAGTTACCACAGCGGCTTGCTGGCCACCAGCAAGCACTGACGGGTCAATTCCATACTGTTTAGCAATACGTTGCTGCTCTGATTTTGGCAGTTGTTTAAACTGCTCGATCATTTGCGGTGATGGAGTAATAGCCAACGCTTGTGAGCTAATGATAATAAGGGCAGATAAGCCTGCAATGAACATGTTTTTGGTTTTATGGAACACCAGGTATCTCCGATATTATTGGTTTTGAATTAGGTTCTAAGATTAGATTCTAGATTCTAGATTCTAGATTCTAGATTGATAGAGCGCTTCGCTTACGGATTATGGATTACGGATTACGGATTACGGATAACGGAATACGGTTTACAGATAACGGAACGCTTCGCTTATGGATTACGGTATACGGATAACGGATAACAAAATACGGATTACAGATAACGGAACGCTTCGCTTACGGTGATATTGGTTCTGGTTTGATTCAGTCCGTTTTCGTGTATTTTAGCATTTCGTCATGCTAAAGCTGTTATTAGAGTCTATTCATGTTATCGATAAACTTTAATTAGGTAATAAATTCTAATCAAATAATCAGGTCGTAAGGTTTGCCTAGCTTTGAAGAACTTTGCTACTGACCCGCATGGATGTCGAGACGCCCTGATGAAATACCTCCTGTATTTCACTCTTCGAGCCAGCTAAAGCTGTTAATCATTGTTCCAGACAATTATTTTCGGCGTCCACTAAAAGACTAAAGACCTAAATTATCTAAAAGGTCACGACCTTGCTTGAAGATCTTTGCTACCGATCCGCGTGGCGGGCGAGGCGCCCTGATGAAATACGTCCTGTATTTCACTCTTCGAGCCAGCTAAAGCTGTTAATCATTGTTCCAGACAATTATTTTCGGCGTCCACTAAAAGACTAAAGACCTAAATTATCTAAAAGGTCACGACCTTGCTTTGAAGATCTTTGCTACCGATCCGCGTGGCGGGCGAGACGCCCTTCGGCGTTCACTAAAAGACAGAAACTTTTCTGTCTTTTGCCTTTCAGGCACGCTACCGCCCATAGATTTCGGCTTCTATATTGCCCTTCGCGCTGCGAAATATCTGATTTTGTTCTAGATAGAATGATTAGTCTAAAACTGAACCAATCTTAAAAGTGCGCCGTATTATATCTTAACTGGGTGCTTAAATATGCACACTTTTTGCTCACTTAAAATTTAATTACTAATTTGTTACATTACTACATTAGTGCTAGTTAGCAGTAGCGCCAATTAATTAACACAAAGCACTGATTTTTAATATTTAAAAGCTATGTTTACAACCATCATAGACGTAAAAGATGCCTATTAAACTTTTGCACTATGGACAATATCCTACAAGCGTATCAATAGATATCTACAAGTATCAGTTTAAATATGAAAATACTAGCTTAGTCATGTTCAGTATTTATGCATTTCTGAATGCTGGTTTCATCAACTAAAATGCGTTTTTGTTGCCCCATAATATTGAACAACACATAACAACGCTTTTCGGCATTTCGCTCTTCAAAAATGGCTTCTAAATCAATGAATGGGCCTTCAGTAAACTTCACCTTGTCGCCTTTTTGTATGCCTTTTTCCTGTTTAGGAATATGTGCATTCACGCGGCGTTTGATCTCATTGATTATTCGATCGTCAATCGGCGTCATGACCTCTTTGCAACCAATAATGCGGCTTGCACCCCGGGTTGAATGGATCTTACTGACACTGAACTCTGTTGGGTCAAAATGAATAAATAGATAATTAGGGAATAGAGGCGTTTCAACCATTTTTGTGATTGATTTAACTTTTTTAGACTCTTTAATCATTGGCAAGTAGCTTTCAACTTGTTGAAGCGCTAGATTTTGTTGCGCACGTAACTCTTCGCGCGGCTTACAGTACAAAAGATACCAAGATTTCATTGGGGCTCACTTAACTAAAGATGTGAAGGTCCTTATCACGGCTGAGGATTCTAGCAAACAGGGTATGGGGGGTAAAGCTAAAATGCATTAAAAATAGAATCTAGAATTTAGAATTTAGAATTTAGAATTTAGAAGCTAGACTAGAATTCTAGAGGCTAGAGTGTAACTTTAATAGGTATGAGCCCAGTACTGTTAAAAAAACGAGAATATCGGGTTGTTAGTCGGTAAACAGAGATGGGTTACAGATGATATGCCGTATTTTTAGAGCCACATTAAACTAGTTAAGTAGTAATTGTTATTTGAATATAAAGATGCTGCGCCAGTATAGCGCAGCATCTTGAAACCGCTTTATTGCTTTGGTTGCGGAGGATACGCTAGCATCACTTGACTAATGGCGTTGTTAATTGCGTCAACTCGTTCTTGTGGGGTATTTTTTTCACGAATGGTATCGGCAACACTACCGCGCCACACTAATTTGTCAGTCTTGTTATCGACTAAATCAATTATTAAGGTACCCACTTCGTATTCACGCACTGTGGTTTGAGTGTGCATTGAACCGCTCCATCCCCAACCTGGACCGTAATATGGGTTGTAGCCGAAGTTGTTATTAAAGGTATCGACATTGATTTTTTTATCCACTTTAGTGAGATAATTAACAAGTAAATCAGCCTCTTCAACGGATACTTTGGTTAACCCTTTGGCAGCCATTTGGCTGTCAACTGCATCTCTAACGCGTTGGTCAATTAAACCATCTAAATGATAGCCTTCTTCGGTCGCTTTGGTTTCAACCCAAGCAAATGTTTTAAATTGATTAAATGATACTGCAGGATCAAAATCTGTATCGGTTTTTAATGTGCTGCATGCACTTAAGGCTAATACCGCTGCGGCTAAAAACAACTTCTTCATAAATACTCCAAATACAACACGTTAATTCATTCTTAGCTTATAGACAGCTAAATGATTGTCAAGTTCGATTTGAAAGCCGATTAAAGGCACGAGGCGAGAGGCGAGAAGCTAGAATCTAGAATCTAGAATCTAGAGACTCTTATGAAAACTGGTTTTCAAAGTAGCTTTCAATAATTAATACTGCCGATACCGCATCAACCTGCCCTTTAGTCAGCGCTTTAAATCCACCTAACTCAAATAATCTTGCTTTGGCATCTGCGGTTGTTAAACGCTCATCTTGGGTTGCAACCTTAACACCAAAACGGCCACTAATGCGGTTGGCAAACTTACGCGCACGTTGAGTCATTTCTTGCTCAGTACCATCCATATTCAACGGCAGTCCCACAACAACCAGATCGGGTTGCCATTCTTGAATTAATTTACCGATTTCATCCCAGTTAGGAATGCCGTCAACGGCTTTTATTGATAATAGTGGGTTTGCGCTGCCAGTGACCGCTTGGCCAATTGCAATACCAATACTTTTGGTGCCATAGTCAAAACCTAATACGGTTTGTGGATGCATATTTTTCTCGTTATAAATAGAAGCTAGATTCTAGATTCTAGATGCCGTCATTAAGCATGGCCAATTTGTGATGATATTTGCCACATATCAAAGCCAAGTTGCTTTGAGGCGATATCCCATAAATGCTCAGGGTCTTTGCTATAAAGTAGTTCTGGGCTTGCTTTTATTGTCAGCCAGGTATTATCGGCTAACTCTTGTTCTAATTGATCTTTGCCCCAACCTGCATAACCTAACGCCACAATATAATCCTCAGGCGATTTAGCAGTACCGATAGCAGAAAGCACATCTCTAGATGATGTTAGCATGCAATAATCGCTGATCTGATGGCTATTGATCCAATTGGATTGCGGACTATGAAGCACAAAACCTCTGTCTGGTGAAACTGGACCACCGATTAATACCTGTGAATTGATATAAAACGCCGCTTCAGGTGGTGGATTTAGGCCCATTTGATCTAACAAGTCTTCAAGTTCAATCCCAATAGGACGATTGATGATCAACCCCATTGCACCTTTTTCATCATGCTCACACACATAAATTACGCTGCGTTCAAAAAACGTATCTTCTAGTGAAGGCATAGCTATTAATAGATAACCTTGCAAGTTATCGCCTTTCGAAGCGTTTTTGTCTGCTTTTTGTAGGTTAGTTTTAGATTCATCCATAATTAATTTCTCTTGCTAAATAATGAGTCTAAATGCATCACTTTTCACTACTGGCTCTAGCTATAACAAACCAAGCTGATTAACCGCCTGCTAACTTTACCGTATAATTCATTTTTTCTAGCAAGGTTTTCAATTGTTCACGATTGTCGGTTTGTACTTCAATGGTAAAGTCTTTGACCGTACCACCGCAGCCGCATTGCTTTTTAAGCTTTTGTGCCAATGCTTTTAGTTCAGTTTGATCCAAACCTAAGCCTTTAATGACACTCACGCCTTTACCTTTGCGGCCTTTACTGTCTTTATGAATACGCACAATACCATCGCCTTCTGGCACAGCATCTACTATTTTATCGGGTTCAATTCTGCCTTTATCGGTACTGAAAACTAGGGCTATGTTGGGATCTATTCTCATAACTTATATGTGTTAACCATTGTTATGTTGAGTCTAACAAATTGATATAGATGAAGCGAGATAAGAGCTAGATTCTAGATTCTAGAGCCCTGCTTCATCCTTTAATCGCTTTATAGATAAGGTTTAACGATATTAGCCATCATTTTGATATGGTCATCATTGGCATTCAAACATTCAATGTATCTAAAGTTTTTGCCACCAGCGCCTTCAAACACGTGACGATTTTCACCCTGAATTTCTTCTAGGGTTTCTAAACAGTCGGCACTAAAGGCGGGGCAAATTACCGCAATATCATTAATCCCTTTTGCTGGTAATGCTTCAATTGTTGCATCGGTATAGGGTTGTAACCATTTAGCTTTACCAAAACGCGATTGGAATGTGGTGATATAATCGTCTTCAGTTAATCCCAGTTTTTCAACCACTAAGCGGGTGGTTTTCATACAAAAACAGTAATATGGATCACCCAAATGTAAATTGCGCTCTGGCATACCGTGATATGACAACACTAATTTTTGCGGCTTACCGTTTTTATCAAAATCTTGCTGAATCGAATTTGCTAATGCGCTGATCAAATCAGGGTGATCGTGATAAGTATTAATAAAGTGTAATGCTGGTAAGTAGCGCCATTTGCATAACTCTTTGGCTATTGCATCAAAAGCGGATGCCGTTGTTGGCGCGGCGTACTGAGGATAAAGCGGTAATACCACTAATTTATCAATACCTTGCTTATGCATATCTTGTAAAGTTGATGCGACCGATGGCGAGCCATAACGCATTGCAAGATGAACAGACGCATTGGTGCCCGTTGATGATAATAATTCAGATAGTTTCGATTGCTGTTGTCTGCTAATCGCTAAAAGCGGTGAGCCTTCTTCTGTCCAAATTTCTTTGTACAGAGCCGCTGATTTTGCCGGACGAACACGTAAAATAATACCGTGTAAAATCATCATCCAAATTAACTTTGGAATTTCAACCACGCGCGGATCTGCTAAAAACTCTGCAAGATAACGCCTAACTGCCGATGCTGTAGGTTCATCTGGCGTACCTAAGTTAACTAATAACACGCCGGTTTTTCCACGTGCACTATGACCTGTTTCTTTGTCTAACCCTGAGAATCGCGCCAAAACTCGCTCCTAGTTTTTATTGTTTTGTATCGTACTATTTTGATGTGAAAAGAATATTATTTTTACGTCTTGTTGTCCCAATATCTTGTTAAAAATGCGACTCAACTGGCCAAAAATATCACTAGAGATTAATAAACGGCCTATCAAATAACCTTTTACCTTAAAAACGGCGTTAGCTTAACCCGAAATATTGCCGTTATTAAGGTTTGAATGACTTGAAAAACCACTTATTCCGTTTTGATAAAATGACGATTAAGCTATCGGGATTATAGGCTTAACTGTTTTTCAATCGCCTTTTTAAGCTCTTCGCTGTCAGGTTTTACTCGAGAGTTAAACTGGGTTACGGTTTCACCATCACTCGAAACAAGGTATTTGTAGAAGTTCCATTTTGGCGCGCTAGTTTTGGCGTTTAAATGTTCGAATACTGAATTAGCATCGCTACCTCGTACTGGTGATGTGGCTACCATGGTAAAGGTCACGCCATAATTTAAAAAACAAACGTCGGCGGTTTTAGCTTCATCTTTTTCCTCTTGGAAAAAGTCATCCGATGGAAAGCCTATTACCACTAAGCCTTTATCTTTATAATTTTGGTGTAGCGCTTCAAGTGCTTTGAATTGCGGTGTAAAGCCGCAATTGGAGGCGGTATTGACGATTAATACCGATTTACCTTGGGTGAGTTCACACAGGTTTACATTTTCTTGTGAATGTAATTTGCGCGCCTCAACATTTAAATAATCTGGACAACTTGCCGCAAAAGCCGTGGCGCTAAACAGCGTCGCACCGACAAATAGTGTAGATATTACGGCTGCGCCTTTAATAAACGGCACCACAACAGAATCATTAATGCTTTTTGCAGTAACAGACATGATTAATCCTTAGTTTACGTGTTATTTATAAAGCTCTATACCCAAACAACCTGAAGATGCTCGATTTCAGCAAGAATTTACACGCGTTTAGGCAAGGCATTGA